>NZ_AP046582.1:0-1354249 GCF_059704375.1 Haemophilus sp. THUN1690
ACGGCTAAAAAAACATTTTTAGAAAATAACGCTTTAATATGCATAAAAAAACTACAAACGATAAATAAAGTGCGGTTATTCTAGCGAAACTTTTAAAAGTTTTTTATGTTCTAGCGCAAAAAACTTGACTAAACTGGAGCAAATCTTTATAGTTTGCGCACCTTTTACGGTGAGATGTCCGAGTGGTTGAAGGAGCACGCCTGGAAAGCGTGTATGTGGGAAACTGCATCAAGGGTTCAAATCCCTTTCTCACCGCCATCCTAATTTTATTCCCTTATTTTCCTTCTCATTCAAAATCAATTTTTTATTCTTCTTTTTGTACTCTGTTCATTGAATTTTTTCATCAATGCAGTAAACTAGCCACCGATTTTTAATCACCTTTCTTTTCACTTTAAATGTTACCCGCGAGTAACAAAAGGACACATCATGACAAACAAAGTAAACAGTTATGGCTGGAAAGCCTTAATTGGCTCTGCCGTCGGCTATGCAATGGACGGTTTCGATCTTCTCATTTTAGGTTTCATGCTTAGTGCAATTTCCGCAGACTTAAATCTAACACCCGCCCAAGGTGGCTCTCTCGTAACATGGACGCTTATTGGTGCCGTATTTGGCGGTATTTTATTTGGCGCATTAAGCGATAAATACGGTCGTGTACGCGTACTCACTTGGACCATTCTTCTCTTTGCAGTATTTACTGGGTTATGTGCGATTGCACAAGGTTATTGGGACTTACTGATTTATCGCACAATTGCTGGCATTGGCTTAGGCGGTGAATTTGGAATTGGGATGGCTCTAGCAGCAGAAGCATGGCCCGCACGCCACCGAGCGAAAGCAGCATCTTATGTTGCATTAGGTTGGCAAGCTGGTGTATTAGGTGCCGCATTACTTACACCATTATTGCTCCCGCATATTGGCTGGCGTGGAATGTTCTTGGTGGGTATCTTCCCTGCATTTGTCGCTTGGTTCTTACGTTCTCATCTACACGAACCTGAAATTTTCACTCAAAAACAAACCGCACTTTCAACTCAATCCAGTTTTACTGATAAATTACGTTCATTCCAGCTTCTTATTAAAGATAAAGCCACGAACAAAATTAGCCTTGGTATCATCGTACTCACCTCCGTACAAAACTTCGGTTATTACGGCATTATGATTTGGTTACCTAATTTCTTATCAAAACAACTTGGATTCAGTTTAACTAAATCTGGACTTTGGACAGCCGTTACCGTCTGCGGCATGATGGCTGGGATTTGGATTTTCGGACAACTCGCCGACCGAATAGGACGAAAACCAAGTTTCTTACTTTTCCAATTAGGCGCGGTGATAAGTATCGTGGTTTACTCACAACTTACCGATCCTGACATCATGCTTCTTGCTGGGGCATTTTTAGGTATGTTTGTGAACGGAATGATGGGAGGTTACGGTGCATTAATGGCAGAAGCCTATCCAACAGAAGCTCGAGCAACGGCACAAAACGTACTTTTCAATATTGGTCGTGCCGTAGGTGGATTTGGACCTGTGGTTGTGGGCGCTGTTGTACTCGCCTACTCTTTCCAAACGGCCATCGCTCTACTTGCGATTATCTACGTAATTGATATGTTAGCGACAATTTTCTTAATCCCTGAATTAAAAGGTAAAGCCTTAGACTAAGAAAATATAAAAGATAAAAATGCTCGCCAAGTGCGAGCATTTTTTATGAAATAAAAGTAAGCAATTGTGAGGATACTTGTTCAGCTGAAATTTCTTTCATTGAACTTGCCGATAAGTAATGCTGATTTTTACCATAACAGCCAATCAATTTAGGATCCGTTGCGCCATAAAGCGTAATATTGGGCTTATCCAAAGCGGCAGTTAAATGCGCCAAGCCTGTATCCACCGACACAACGGCTTTTGCATTCGCAAGCTGTTTTGCAAGCTCCGTTAAAGTTAATTTCGGCAATACAATCACTTTAGAATCAACTTGAGCCAAACGCTCTGCTCGCGCTTTTTCCTGTTTATTTCCCCAAGGCAAGCGAATTTCGTAATCAGAAAGTGCGGTAATTTTTTCAATCAATTTTTGCCATTCTGATTCTTCCCAATGCTTATCTGCCCGAGTTGTAGAATGAATGAATACCACATAGTTTTTTTCTGAAGTTTGATGAAGAAAATGGCGAGCAATACCATAGTCACCCTGAACCTGAGGTAATTTATAACCTAAACTCTGGGCAAAAAGCTGACGAATTCGTTCCACCGCATGCTGTTGATAGGGAATAGAATATTTTTTATCGTAGAAAAAAGACGCTAACGGCTCTCGGATACTTTGACGATCATAGCCATGTTTCATACCTTGGGCAAAACGAGTTGCAAATAATGCACTTTTAATGAGCCCTTGCGCATCAATTACCGCATCATAATTTTCAGCCTGCAACAAAGTGCGGTAATTTTTCCACTCATTTCTTGTTTGAATGGAAAAAGGTGATTTACGCCAACGGCGCAAAGCAATAGGAATCACGCGATTTACGGTAGAATGCCAACGTGGAATTTCTGCAAAGTTTTCTTCCACCACCCAATCAATACTTAAACTAGGAATCGCCTTTTGTGCATCAGTCAAGGCAGGCAAAGTGTGGATAACATCCCCCATAGAGGAAGTTTTAATCACACATACTTTCATTTAATTAACCTTCTTCCCCAATGCATAATTCCAAGCCCAGATACGGCTAAAATGCCCCCAATAATTAAGGAGGAATCCACCTGTTCATTCAACCAAACGGCTGAAAATAAAATACCTAAAATCGGCACAAGAATAATGTAAGCCGAGGCATTGCCTGCCCCTAAGTGTTTCACTCCATCAAAATACCATGCATAAGCCAATACCGTTGAGCCAAATGCAAGACCAAGTAAACTAAACCATTGCGATCCATTTAATTGAAATACGGTTACCCAATCTTCCGCACTTTCCGTCCATAATGTTGCCAACGTCAGCATGAAAAAACCAAAAGTAGAAGAAATCGTGGTAGCGGTGAGAGAATCAATTCCGATTAATACTTTACGAGCCAATAAAGTATAAGCAACCCAGCAAACTAAAGCACAAAGCAATAACATTTGACCGAATCCAAAATTTTGTAAGAGGTTAGTTGGATTCCCTTTTGTCATGGCTAACAAAGAACCGCTAATGGCAATAATCATCCCTAATACAACCCAGCGATTCCACTTTTCTTTAAATAATAAAATAGCAAAAAACATCGTAAAGACGGGATTAGAGGCAACGACCATCGTTCCTTGCCCTGCTGGAACATATTTCAAACCCCAAATAAAGAAAGTCGAATAACCAAAGATCCCAAGCAAAGCAGTTAACAATAACCCCACCCATTGATTAGGTCGCAGTTGTTTAGCATATTTGAAACGATTCGCCGCATATAGCCAAATAATGAGTGGAATAATGGCGAAAAAAAAGCGCACGCTTGAAGCAATAAATGTCGGCATAGCTTGGGCAACCACTCGTCCCCAAGGCCAAGAGGCGCCCCATAAAATGGCCATTCCGATTAATTGTAAGTGTATACGGAGAGGATTCATATCATTAACATATCCTATTAGGCCTTTTCTATTTACTTAAAGGCTCTGCTTGGTAAGCTTTTATTTTTTCTCGTAAAGCGGCTTCAAATGCTTCTCGATGAGCATCATCTTGAAAGGCTGAATAAGGAATAGATAAAAACTGTCCACCACCAATTCTAATCGTTAGGTATCCATAATGATTTTCGATATGATGAATGTAGCGATAATTATGCAAGACTTGGCAGGAATCTATTTTCGTGCATAAACCATTTTCTTGAATTTGTACGGTTGTACTTTTATTAGCGCCCTCAAATACTTGGCTTTGAAAAGCTTTGGTATTTAAATAAGGTCGTAGAAAAATAGCATAGAAAAAACAACATACTGAGATGAGCAATAATATATGTCCTGCATAATTGGCTAAGATATTTTCATAGCAATCATACAAATACTCTCCCCAATCCATCAGTTCAAAAGCAAGAAAAATACTTGGCAGGAAGAAGAATAAATATAATAAAAAATCGCCAAGCCTCATCATCTTACGAAATTTATTATGCTTATAAATTTCACGACTGATTTTACGGGCTGCTTTGGCATTATTTTTATCTAATACGGATTGATAGGTTATTTCCATTTTATATTCTCTCTTTCTTAAACGTCTAAAAGTGCGGTCAGTTTTTCTGCCACTTTTTCAGGTTTAATATCAATCAAACTTTGATGATACCCTTCCGAGCTATCTGTACTTTTACGCACCTTAATTAAATCGCCTTCAATTAAACGAATAATCACGGCTTTATCTGATAATGGTGGCGTATAAGTTGGGCTCGTTGGACCATAAAGTGCAACCAATGGACGATCTGTCGCAGCGGCAATATGCATTAAGCCGCTGTCATTGCTCACTACTGCCGTACAGTTGGCAATTAAATCCACCGCTTGATTAAGATTCGTTTGCCCTGCCAAATTCAAACAGAATGGTTGCAGTTCTGCTGGCAATACATTGCGAATTTGCTCACCCGCTTCCACATCTTTTGGTGAACCAAATAATTCTACCGCATAGCCTTTTTCAATGAGCATTTCTGCCAATTTAGCATAATGATAATGCGGCCAACGTTTTGCTGGGCCAAATTCTGCACCAGGACAAAAACCAATAATTGGACGTTCGCCTAAAAGTGCGGTTTGTTTTTCAAATTTTTTTAAGGTTTCAGCTTGTTGTGCTGGCTCAACCGTCAAATAGGGTTTCAAGACAGGAATATCATCAGCTTTTGGTACAGCATCTTTTTCAAAAGCCAATGCAACATAACGCTGCACCATCATTGGATAATCTTTTTTATTGGCTCGTAAATCATTCAATAAAATATAACGGCTTTCGCCTTTCCAACCCCGACAATGAGCAATTTTTGCGAAGAAAGGAACAAACGCAGATTTCAATGAATTAGGTAAAACAATCGCCATATCATATTGTTCACGCAAAGACTTTCCTAAACGATAACGCGTTCCCAATTCAAAGGCCCCGTGCCCTAATGGCATTTCAATCGCCTTACGCACCTCTGGCATTCGCGCAAGCAAAGGCTTACACCAATTCGGTGCCATCACATCAATATTGCAGTTTGGATATTGAATTTTCAGTTGCTGGTACAGACTGTGCGACATCATCATATCGCCAACCCAAGAAGGGCCAATAATTAGAATATTCATTTTCTGTCTTTCAGATAAAGGTGCGGTCAAAAATACCGAGATTTTTAACCGCACTCTGTTGATGGGAAGTAGGCAAACCTACGGTTTATTTTCTGTTCAACCACGCCATATATTCAGCCACGCCTTCCGCAACTGTTTTGAATGATTTATCGTAGCCTGTTGAACGAAGTTTAGTTAAATCTGCTTGAGTATATTCTTGATAACGAGATTTTAAATGTTCTGGGAATGGAATGGTTTCAATCTCGCCTTTACCGTGGAATTTCACTACTGCATCAGCCACCGCACGGAAACTTTCTGCATTTCCTGTACCAAGGTTGTAAATACCTGAAATACCATTTTGCCAACACCAAATATTCACTGCAGCAACATCGCCCACATAAACAAAATCACGGCGGAAATGTTCGCTGCCTGCAAATAATTTTGGATTTTCACCTTTTAAGATTTGGTTATTCAAGTGGAATGCTACGCTCGCCATAGAACCTTTATGATTTTCACGCGGCCCGTAAACATTGAAATAACGGAAACCACATACTGGCGATTTTGCTTCTGGCAAAATGTTGCGTACATATTGGTCGAATAAGAATTTAGAATAGCCATAAACATTTAACGGACCTTCAAATTCACGTTCTTCACGGAATACTTTGGTATCACCATAAGTTGCTGCGCTTGAGGCATAAAAGAAAGGAATTTCACGGTCAAGGCAATAATGCAACAACTCTTTAGAATATTCGTAGTTGTTGTGCATAATGTATTTACCATCCCATTCCGTAGTCGCAGAACATGCTCCCTCGTGGAATACTGCATCAATATCGCCAAATTCGTCGCCTGCAATAATAGAAGCAATGAAATCTTCTTTATCACAATAATCTGCAATGTCTAAATCAACTAAATTTGCAAATTTCGTGCCATCTTTTAAGTTATCTACCACTAAAATATCTTTGCGCCCTAAATCATTTAATGCTTTGACAATATTGCTGCCAATAAAACCTGCGCCGCCTGTTACGATAATCATAATTCTGTCCTCTTTAAAATAAGTCTGCGTATTGTAATAGATTTTCTACCGCTTAGCCAAAAAACTCTGCGAAAAACAACCGCACTTTTAATCCCCAATAACTCGTGAGGCCGGTCGTAACAAGATCCATTTTGCCTTTACTCAACAGCACAATTGTGGGCGTCACATTAATTTGCCATCGTTCTGCAAATTCCCCTTTAGGATCGTTAACCGTAGTGAAGTGGTAGTCATTTTTACTTAAATAATCATTTACTGCCGACTCATTGCCTGAACGTAACGCCACCGATACAACTTGATAGCCTTCGTTTGCTAAAGAATTAATTGCTGGCGAAGTATAGCGACAATAACCACACCAGGTTCCCCAAAAATAAAGCAGCGTAGGTTTATTTGGATCGAGACTTTCAAGAGAGAACGTATTCCCTTGAAGATCTTGTAACGTGATTTTGTTTATTTCCTCTGGCACTACAGGGCGACGAACAAAATCCAGTATGCTACTCATCACAATAAACGTTAAAAAGAGGGATAATCCATTCTTAAGTAGTTTTTTAATCTTCATTTTCTTTATTCCTTATCTCGTTGAGATGATTGTAATCAAGCATAAAAGCACAGTCAAAAACAAGGGATTTTTGCTACAATAGGTAAAACATAAATAAAGGAGGAAAATAATGACACCGAATCAACTTGCTCAATATATCGATCACACTGCACTTACCGCAGAAAAAAATGAACAAGATATTTTGACACTCTGTCATGAAGCGATTGAACACGGATTTTATTCTGTATGTATCAATTCTGGTTATATTCCACTCGCTAAAGAAAAACTTGCTGGCTCAAATGTAAAAATTTGTACCGTAGTTGGCTTCCCTTTAGGTGCCAATTTAACCTCAGTCAAAGCATTTGAAACCCAAGAATCTATTAAAGCGGGTGCAAATGAGATTGATATGGTGATTAATGTAGGTTGGATAAAATCGCAAAAATGGGATGCAGTAAAACAAGATATTCAAGCTGTATTTGATGCTTGTGATGGCACGCCATTAAAAGTGATTTTAGAAACTTGTTTGCTCACTAAAGATGAAATAGTGAAAGCCTGTGAAATTTGTAAAGAAATCGGTGTGGCTTTTGTTAAAACATCAACAGGCTTTAACAAAGGTGGTGCAACTGTAGAAGATGTTGCATTGATGAAACAAACGGTCGGCAATATTGGTGTTAAAGCATCAGGTGGTGTGCGTGATACTGAAACAGCACTTGTAATGATTAAAGCGGGTGCAACACGCATTGGTGCAAGTGCAGGCATTGCAATTATTAGCGGTACGCAAGACACTCAAAGCACTTACTAATCCTTTCACGCGTGGTATTCTCACCACGCGTTTTTACATATTAGACAATTTCTGCAACAAACGATCCATTGCTCGATACCCCAAAGCTTCCGCTAAGTGCGGTTGAGAAATTTGTTGTTCTCCTTGTAGATCAGCAATGGTTCGAGAAACTTTCAAAATACGATGGTAAGCCCGTACAGAAAGCCCCAGTTTATTCAGCGCATTTTCAAGGAAAAAGGCATCTTTATCACTTAACTTGCAATCACGTTCAATCTCTTTACTGTTCAAATACGCGTTAATTTTCCCAGCTCTTTCCATTTGAATCTCACGCACTTTTAACACTTTCTCACGAATTTGAGCACTGGTTTCACCACGATCACCTGTATTTTGTAAGCTGCCTTGTGGCAGTAAAGGTACTTCAATAGATAAATCAAAACGATCTAAAAAAGGCCCTGAAAGTCTATTCAAATAACGCATAATTTGCTGGGGTGAAGTGCGGTTATGTGTCCCAGTATAATGGCCTGTCGGACTTGGATTCATCGCTGCCACTAATTGAAAACGAGCCGGGAATTGGATTTTGGCATTAGCACGAGAAATAATAATCTCACCACTTTCCAAAGGCTGACGTAGCGCGTCCAATACTTTTCGTTCAAACTCTGGAAGTTCATCAAGAAAAAGTACACCATTTGTTGCTAAGGATATTTCACCAGGTTTAGGGATCGTCCCACCGCCAACTAAAGCTGGCATTGATGCACTATGATGTGGTGCGCGAAAAGGACGTTGTTTCCAATTATGAAAATTTAACTCATTTTGAACTAAACTCGTTACAGATGCCGTTTCTATCGCTTCTAGATCTGTCATTTCAGGTAAAAGCCCCGTCAAACGGCTAGCTAGCATGGTTTTCCCTGTACCTGGCGGACCAAGAAAGAGCAAATTATGCTGCCCTGCTGCGGCAATGGTCAATGCTCGTTTGGCGTGTTGTTGTCCGATAATATCCGTTAAATCTAACATATTTTTGCCCGAAAAATTTACCGCACTTTCTTTCACAATTTCAGTGGCAAGGGGTAATTTTTCTTGACCATTAAGAAATTGCACCACGTCTAAAAGCGTTTGCGCAAAATAAGTATTTTGATCAGACACGAGCGAGGCTTCATTCGCATTTTGCTTCGCGATAATTAACTCTCGTTTTGACTTTTGCGCAGCAAGAATAGCGGGAATTACACCATGAACCCCACGTAATTGCCCCGTCAGCGCAAGCTCCGCCACAAATTCAAATTGCTTTAATCGACTCGCATCAAGCTGATCCGATGCGGCTAAAATTCCGATGGCAATAGGCAAATCAAATCGTCCACCTTCTTTCGGTAAATCTGCAGGTGCGAGATTCACGGTAATGCGTTTGGCTGGGTATTTAAATTGTGCATTCATCAATGCACTACGCACCCGATCTTGCGCCTCTTTCACTGTTTTTTCGGGCAAACCAACAAGTGTAAATCCTGGTTTTCCGTTGCTTAAATGCACCTCAATGGTGACAAGCGGCGCTTGCACACCCATAGAGGCACGGCTGTAAACAATAGCAAGGGACATGATAATCCTTAAAGTGCGGTAAAAATGAAGATAGTTTTTGCACTATAAAAAAAGCACATAATGAAATCATTCATCATGTGCTTTTTTTGCGATCTAGATCGCAAAATTTATATTTTATTCCGCAAAAAGTGGCGAAAACCAAAAATCTAATTTCGCTGCAAGTTTATCAATACCAATTTTATTTTGTGCAGAAAAGGCTTCTACTTGAATATCGCCTTGGAATGGAAGAATCGCTTCGCGCACCATTTTTACTTGTTTACTACGTGCGCTTTGGCTCAATTTATCGGCTTTAGTAAGCAATAAAAGTACTGGTAGATCTGCAGAAACCGCCCATTCAATCATTTGTTGGTCAAGATCTTTAAGTGGATGGCGAATATCCATCAACACAACTAATCCTGCCAAACATTCGCGTTTTTGCAAATATTCACCTAAGGATTTTTGCCATTGGATTTTCATTTGCTCTGGCACGGCAGCATAACCATAACCCGGTAAATCCACCAATTTACAATTTGGTTCAACTTCAAATAAGTTGATTAATTGTGTGCGCCCCGGCGTTTTTGAGGTGCGGGCTAAGCTTTTTTGATTGGTTAATGCATTAAGTGCGGTCGATTTTCCTGCATTTGAACGCCCCGCAAACGCAATTTCAATGCCAGTATCTTCAGGAATAGAACGAATATTCGGCGCACTCGTTAAAAAGTCAGTTTTATGGTAATTAAGTTTAATTTCAGACATAAGGATTCCTTTTAAAATTGCGCTTAGAATAGCATAAATGGAAAATTTCCTGAAATTATGTCAAAATTCGCGCCAAAATTATAACCAATTCATGGCAATTCAGATGACAACAAAAACAACTTACCAATGGCCTCAATCTAAGGATATTTATCCATATCGACCAGGGCGTTTTGATGCACCAAAACATTGGCGTTATAACTTACGTAGCTTTTTAAATCGTGGTTCAATTCGTCGCTTTGAACAATTTATCAATCAACATCCTTTTCTCGTCGGTATTTTTAATACGCACTTGGATTATAGTTATCCCGTTGCTTGTCGTTTTCTGGATAAACGCTTCAACGCATCACAACGTTTTAATGCTGTTTGTGATAACCTTTTATTTTTACCCAAAAAACTTACCGCACTTTCTACGCCATTATGGGAAAAACCATTAAGTTTTGGCGAAGTCATTCCTGATTTTGAAATGACATTAAGCATGACAACCCATCAACCGATGGAAGGATATTGGGTATTAGAGCTATGGCATAAACCAAGAAATGAATTAGTCTATTTGCTTACCTTTGCCAAATTGGGCGATGCTCTACTCATTGCTGTTGTACAAGGACCAAATTTTGAAGGTTCAAAGGAAATGGTGAAACAATTAACCAAATCATGTCACGGTTTGCGCCCTGCCTATTTAATGGTTGAAACCATGAAATCACTCACGAAAATTCTAGGCTACGATAAATTGCTTGGCATTCCGCAAAAATACCAAAATAAATCTCGCTTCATCCAAAGCAAACAATATACGGTGGATTATGATGCAATTTTTGGTGAATCGGGCGGAGAATTAAAAGATTACTGGGAATTGTCTTTAGAAATAGATAGAAATCTGGATGATATTCCAAGTAAAAAACGCTCCATGTATCGTAAACGCTATGCCATGTTAGATGAAATAACTTTCACCATAAAAGACACCCTCAAACTTTAAAACAATGGCGCAGTTCAACGCCTGCGCCTATTTTTTCTATCGAAAAATTTTTCCTTTTAAGATTAAATTTATGCTATCGTAGCCGACATTATTCATTCCATTTCACTCGAATAGGAGATACAAATGACAACTCAATTAGATTCACTTCGTCAAATGACCGTTGTGGTCGCAGACACCGGCGATATCGACGCGATTAAAAAATATCAACCACAAGATGCGACTACTAACCCATCATTAATTCTAAGCGCATCTGCACTTCCACAATATGCGCCATTAATTGATGAAGCTGTCGCTTATGCAAAAGCTCAAAGCAATGATAAAGCACAACAACTTATTGATGCAGAAGATAAATTAGCGGTAAATATTGGTTTAGAAATTTTAAAAATCGTTCCAGGACGTATTTCTACTGAAGTGGATGCACGTCTTTCTTACAACACTCAAGCAACGGTTGAAAAAGCGCGTAAATTAATCGCACTTTATAATGCAGCAGGCATTTCAAACGACCGTATTTTGATTAAAATTGCTTCAACATGGCAAGGTATCCGAGCTGCAGAAATCCTTGAAAAAGAAGGCATTAACTGTAACCTAACCTTATTATTCTCTGAAGCGCAAGCTCGTGCTTGTGCAGAAGCAGGCGTTTACTTAATTTCTCCATTTGTAGGTCGTATTTTAGACTGGTACAAAGCAAACTCAGACAAAAAAGAATATGCGCCAGCAGAAGACCCAGGCGTAATTTCTGTCACCAAAATCTATAATTACTACAAAGAATATGGCTACAACACCGTTGTGATGGGCGCGAGCTTCCGTAATGTAGGTGAAATTACTGAACTTGCAGGTTGCGATCGCTTAACTATTGCACCTGCATTACTGAAAGAATTACAAGAAAATTCAACCGCACTTGTACGCAAACTAGAATACAAAGGCGAAGTCAAAGCGAAACCACAACCATTAACAGAAGCTGAGTTCTACTGGCAACATAACAGCGATGCTATGGCTGTTGAAAAATTAGCAGATGGTATTCGTAAATTTGCTGTTGACCAAGAAAAATTGGAAACCATGCTTTCAGCAAAACTTTAATCCATCATTCAATATTAAAAATGACCGCACTTTTGAGTAATCAAAGTGCGGTTATTTCTATTCGAGGACTAAATAAATAATTCAGACTTATTTATTTAATTTCGCTTTGTAAGTTGGATTCATTAAGTTTTCTACAGAAAGAATGTCATCTAATTGTTCTTCTGTTAATAAACCTTTTTCTAACACAACTTCACGTACGCCTTTACCTGTTTGCGCACAGATTTTACCCACTAAGTCGCCATTATGGTGACCGATAAATGGATTTAAGTAAGTCACGATACCGATTGAGTTAAATACGTAGTTTTCACAAATTTCTTTGTTTACAGTAATACCGTCTACACATTTATCGCGTAAGTTTACGCAAGCATTCGTTAAGATATCAATAGATTCGAACATTGCTTGACCAATCACGGGTTCCATTACGTTTAATTGTAATTGACCTGCTTCAGATGCGAAAGTCACAGTGGTATCGTTACCAATTACTTTAAAGCATACTTGGTTCACTACTTCTGGAACAACTGGGTTTACTTTTGCAGGCATAATAGAAGAGCCAGCTTGTAATTCAGGTAAGTTAATTTCTTTAATACCAGCACGTGGACCAGAAGAAAGTAAACGTAAGTCATTACATACTTTAGAAAGTTTAACAGCAGTACGTTTTAATGCACCGTGAACCATGACATAAGCGCCACAGTCAGATGTTGCTTCAATTAAGTTTTCTGCTGGTACGCAAGCTAATCCAGTCACTTGAGCAAGGTGTTTTACAACTAATTCTGTATAGCCTTGTGGAGTATTTAAACCAGTACCGATTGCAGTCGCACCGAGGTTTACTTCAAGGAGTAAATCTGCTGTACGTTTTAAGTTACGTACTTCTTCTTCAAGTAATACGGCGAAAGCTTTGAATTCTTGGCCAACAGTCATTGGAACTGCATCTTGTAATTGGGTTCGACCCATTTTTAAGATGTTCGCAAACTCTTTTGCTTTATTATCAAAACCGTCGTGTAAATATTGAATTTTATCGATTAATTTTAAGATGCTGTTATACACTGCAATACGGAAACCGGTAGGATACGCATCATTGGTTGATTGGCTTGCATTAACGTGATCCATTGGGTTAATAACATTATATTCACCTTTTTTATGACCAATTTTTTCAAGCGCGAGGTTAGCGACCACTTCGTTGGTATTCATATTGACAGAAGTGCCAGCACCACCTTGATATACATCAGATGGGAATTGATCTAAGCATTTTCCAGTGGTAAGGATTTCATCGCAAGCTGCGACAATCGCTTTTGCAATATCAGCAGGAATAGCACCTAATTCACCGTTTGCTAAGGCTGTTGCTTTTTTTACCATTACCATGCCGCGTACAAATTCCGGTACATCAGAAATGGTTACATTAGAAATATTAAAGTTTTCGACCGCTCTTAATGTATGAATACCCCAGTACGCATCTGCTGGTACATCACGTTCACCGAGTAAATCTACTTCTTTTCTAAATTGAGTCATTTTAATCACCTTTTTGGTTGTTAATTAATTTGAGGTAATTATAGGAATTTACAGAGAAAATAAATTTGACTTGGATCACATTTCAGATAGGACATCTAAGAGATATTTTCATTTCTCGCATAAGTTTTTTTAGGGAAAACATCACTTGGCAATATTAATTTTTTACTTTCAGAAAAATGAGAAATTGGAATTAGGTTTCCAATTTCTCTATTCCATAAATCTCTCTTCTTTCTACATCAAATTTCACGCTTATATCAAAGGCTTGAGCAAGATTCGCTGAATTTAGCACCGCTTGTGTTTTACCAGTCGCAATGATTTTGCCTTTGTCGAGCAAAATCACTTCATCACAGTATTTATATGCGAGGGATAAATGATGGATCGCTACAACGCAAGTATGCTGTGGCGTGAGTGATTTTAATTGTTCCATCATGTCTATTTGATAATAGGGATCGAGTGGTGCGATAGGTTCATCGGCAAGCAATAGCGGCGCATTTTTGATACAACAACGAGCGAGTTGCACACGGGCTTTTTCCCCGCCTGACAGTTTCTGAAAGGATTTATTAAGCAAATGTTCTATTGAAAATTTTTGTGAAATCTCCGTAATTTTTGACAGCTCTTTTGCCGATGATAAGGGAGAATTTAGGCCAAGAGCAATGACATCATAAACCGATAGATCCCAATGGATATTGGTATCTTGCGCAAGATAAGCGAGTTGCTGGCTTTTTTCCGTTGTACTTATTTTGCTTAATGGGCTGTTTCCAAAATAAATTTCACCTTTTGCAATAGGTAAAATTCCTGCAATTGTTTTTAGCAAAGTTGATTTGCCCGCACCGTTTGCGCCCATAATGCCGATCAGTTTTCCTTTAGGAAGCGTGCAGCTGATGTTGTTTAAGCCATAAGGCTGAGAAAGGTTTTCGATTCTAATCATTATCTTGCCAACTTGCGTTGCTCCGTAATTAAAATCCAAATTAAGCAAGGTGCGCCAATGATTGCGATGAGTGTGCCAATATAAATATGTGAAAAGACAGGAATATATTGCACGCAAAGATCCGCAATAAGTAGCAATAATGCGCCAAGTAATGCACTGGTGATGTAAAGTTGCGAAGGGCGTTTTTTTAGCAATAGGCGAGCAAAGTGCGGTGCGATTAAGCCAACAAAACCGATAGTGCCTGTTTGTGGAATCGTTGCTCCAACTAATAATGCCACGCCAAAGGTCGTGACGAAAAAGCTACGTTTAGGATTTACGCCCATTGTGCTCGCGGTTTCTTCACCGAAAGTGAGCAAGTCAATATAGCGGTGTTCACGATATAAACAGAACAATCCCAATAATACGATTGGAAGTGAAATGAGTAGCGTATCAAGTTTTGCCCACACAAGAGAACCTTGTAGCCAGCGGTAGAGTTCAGCTAACGCCCACGGGCTTTCTGCGTTCGAAAGTAGCAATGCGACGGCAGCAGAGAGCAACATATTGACTGCTAAACCACTTAAAATCATCGCCGTTGTACCGTGGTTTTTAGCGATTAAATAAACCAATAAAAAACTAGATAATGCGCCAGTCACACCGCCAATTAACAATAGACTTAAGGGTACGGAAAAATAGTAAAGCAAAAAGACACTGGTGGTGGTTGCACCAGCACTACTGCCCAATAATCCGGGACTTGCCAGTGGATTTTGAAATATCCCCTGCATTGCATTGCCCGCTAAGGCAAGACTTGCGCCAGTTAAAATGGCTAATCCAAGGCGTGGTAGGCGAATATCAAGCAATACGAGTGAGCGCATATCCGTGAGCACACCATCGGCATTTTTGAGATGAGCAAAATCGCCGAGCTGATGATAAATTGCAAACCCGCTAATTAACAGCAACGCTAAGAAAAGTGCGGTATTTAATTTTAGTGTTTTGGTCAATGAACAATTTCCTATGTAATCCAAATATCATTTTAATTGTTGATAAATCTTCTCCGCCCCTTGCCACACGCCGTGATCAAAGCAATAAGTATATTTCATTGGAATACGAAAGTGCGGTCGATTTTTAAAAAGATTTTGCAAAAGCGGATGTTTAAGCAATTCCGCTTGCTCGTTATAACTTTGTTGGTCGCTGATTTCAATCAACACGTTTGGTTCAGCTCGTAACACTTTTTCAAGAGAAAAATTTTGTGCCGTAAGCGGTGTTTTTAGCGGGGTTAATCCTAGTAAGTTAAGTAAAGTAGGATACTGTGGCGTATAAGTTTCTACAATGCCTGTATCTGAAAGTATTAATGTGTCAGTGAGTGATAGATTGAGCCGAGAATCTTGTAATTTAAGTTTTTTAACCAAAGATTCCGTATGCGTTTCGTTACCCGTAAGTTTGCCCAAGTGCAATATTAGCCCAAATAATTCTTCTGCCGTTTGTGGCGTGTCATTAATTGGTTCAATTTTTGCCCCGAGTTTTTTTAAATCTGCTACAAGTTGTGGATAAAAGGTTTCATTGATAAGAAACGTTTTATCGAGATAGGGCAATAATGCGGTGAGTTGTGGTTCAAGGGTTGGCTTATCCACATTGAGTTTATCCAACATCATCAAGGGATTTTTAGAATAAGAAGATTGTGCGGCAATTTGCTCAGGACGCGCAATTTCCGACAAAAGACGATCGCTACAAAGCGTAAGCGAGACAAATTGCTCCGACGCATGCGAAGTCAAGGGCAAGAAAAGTGCGGTTAAAATTAAACGAGTTTTTTGCATATAGATAATAATACGCTACGCCATCAAGAATGTAAAAAGGCGTGCTAAGCACGCCCTTATCAGTGAGTAATAATTAGAACGATCCTTTCAACCCAACGTAAACATTACGTCCGTCTTGGCCGTAGCCCAGTACGTTTTCGTATTTTTTATTGAATACGTTGTTTAAGTTCGCATAAATATTTAAGTTTGGAACAAGTTGGTAGTTCACACCAAGATTAACTAAGGTGTAAGACGGTAATTTTACGTCACTTTGATATGAGCTATAAGTTACCATTGAGTATGGTCCATAGTACATATCATAACGTTTACCCACATAAGAAATATTTGCGCTTGAGCCTAATTTTTCAGTGATTTGATACGCCACGCCAGCATTAGCTGTGTGCATTGGGCGACGTAAGTAGTTCATACCGTATTGGTCTTTTTGCTTATCGCTGCGAATGTTGGTGTAGGTATAGTTTGCATAGGCAGTCAGCGCATCAGTAAATTTGCCGTTATAAACGATTTCGATGCCTTTAATGTGTGTTTTGTCATCGCGGTTGTAAGCTTGATTAACTACGCCATATTTAGTATCAATATAGTCTTTTACGTTACGAGCAAAGTAAGTGACATCTAAGCTATGAGCTTTATTCGTCGTTTCCATCAATAAACCGATTTCACCACCGATGCTTTTCGCTGGTTTAAGCGCCGGATTGCCGATGTTTTTACTATCCCAACCAAAATAATCGGTAAGACTTGGGTTTTGAATTGCCGAACCAATGCCCGCGTGCGCTTTGAAGTTTGAAGATAAACGATACGCACCTGCTACACGTCCTGTCCATGCATTTTTGTATTGCGAATTGTCTGTGAAACGACCACTCAAGGATAAGCTATGATCAGATTCAGTGAATAAACGATATTCTGCCGCAACACTTTTCTCCGTTAAGCGTTTTTCTACACCGTTATAATTTTTTGAAGTAAAGCTAGTACGATGGTAATCTGTTAATAAACTTACCGCTTGAGTCACGCTACCTTCACGGTCAAAATTTACATCAAGTTGGTAATTGGCATTCAGTTTTTTCCAATCTTTATTGGTTGCATTTAAACCAAAAGTATCACTATCTCCCTTCAAGTGGCTCACGCTAGCTTTATGTTTAAATAGTTCCTCATCACTCCCTAAGTATCCCCCTAATTTAAACAAGGTTTCACGAGTACGAATATAAGTAGGCGTTAAATTTTCAAATGCTGTGTAGCCTTGGGTATCTTGTCCTGAAGTAATGCTATCGTTATGAAACGTTTGTGAGGAATGAGAAGCTAAGAAATCAATCCCTTTCTGGTTATCATCATAACCAAAACGAAGTGAGGTACCATCACGATGGAATTTGTCTTTTTCAATAGCCCCACCAGTACGAATTTCATCACCTTGAGTTGAGGTGTAACGGAAAGTGTTTTTGCTTGCAACAGAAATGCCGCTTGTACGGTGACTATCGCCATGAAGGGAATAGTAGAAATTATTTTGTTGCCCTGAAACGGTGACTGAACCATCACGGGTGCGATGCGAACCAGTACCAAAATCAAAATCTACATTGAAAGGTTTATCTTTATATAGTCCACTTTTAGTCGTGATATAAATCACCCCCCCCATTGCATCAGAACCCCAAAGTGCTGATTGTTCACCACGTAAAACTTCAATGCGTTCAATGTTACTTAGGGCTAAACCTCCAAAGCTAAAATTGGTGTCTGCAGGATTCATTTTCACACCATCAATAACAACGGCTGTTTGAGAAGAATTTGCACCACGTAAGAATAAACTAGTTACCGCACCACGGCCTCCAGTTGCCCCGATTGCCACACCCGGCACAGTTTTCAATACATCACTCACATAAGTTGCATTACGCTCAGCAAAATCTTTTTCTGTTAATACGGTGACTGATGATGCAGTTTGATCTTGGTTTACAGGCGTTGCGTAAGCCGAATACACATTGATCGGCTCAAGCTCGGTTTTAGTTTCAGCTTGTACAAAAGCCGATGCACTCAATAAAAGTGCGGTAGTAATTAAGTTAGTTTTCATTAAGTTGGTTCCTCTTTTTAAAAATTGCGCTATTTTGGCACAATAGACATTCATTTCCTAGTTGAGAATTTTCATTTACTTTACAAATTCTGTTTATTTTGTAAAAAAATTCGTTTTTTGACCGCACTTTTTCGCCTTTATCCGCCTTGCGCTTTCAAGTATAATGCGAACATTTTTAATCACATTAGATCAACGATTATGAGCACAAAATTTAACGTAAAAACATTCCAAGGTATGATTTTAGCCCTGCAAGAATATTGGGCAAACCAAGGCTGCACGATTGTGCAACCTTTTGATATGGAAGTGGGTGCAGGTACCTCTCACCCCATGACTGCATTGCGCGCATTAGGCCCAGAGCCAATGGCATTTGCTTATGTGCAACCTTCACGTCGTCCGACCGATGGTCGCTATGGCGAAAACCCAAACCGTTTACAGCATTACTATCAATTCCAAGTAGTGATCAAACCTTCTCCAGATAACATTCAAGAACTTTATTTAGGTTCGCTCGAAATGCTTGGCTTCGATCCGACCAAAAACGACATTCGTTTCGTAGAAGATAACTGGGAAAACCCAACCTTAGGCGCATGGGGCTTGGGCTGGGAAGTGTGGCTAAACGGCATGGAAGTGACTCAATTTACCTATTTCCAACAAGTGGGCGGCTTAGAATGTAAACCTGTAACGGGCGAGGTGACTTACGGTTTAGAGCGTTTGGCCATGTATATTCAAGGAGTAGATTCTGTGTATGACCTAGTTTGGTCTGACGGCCCATTAGGCAAAACTACTTATGGCGACGTTTTCCATCAAAATGAAGTTGAGCAATCAACCTATAACTTTGAACACGCAAACACAGATTTCTTATTCTACTGCTTCGATCAATACGAAAAAGAGGCACAAGAGTTATTAGCCTTAGAAAAACCGTTACCATTGCCAGCTTATGAGCGCATTTTGAAAGCAGCACACAGCTTTAACTTGTTAGATGCACGTAAAGCAATTTCGGTCACCGAACGCCAACGCTATATTTTACGGATTCGTGCCTTAACCAAAGGGGTGGCGGAAGCCTATTATGCAAGCCGTGAAGCCTTAGGTTTCCCTGGTTGTAAAAAATAAGGCTTAAACAAATTCACACAAGTGCGGTGAAATTTGACCGCACTTCAGGAGAGCAAAATGAGCAAACCAATTCTTTTTTATGCAGAAACATGCCCAGATACCGCACCATTTGTCGCGGAGTTGGATCGCTTAGGCGTGGATTACGATGAAGTAGAAATTATGACTTCATTACCTAATCTCAAACAATTTATTCGTTTACGCGATAGTAATGCAGAATTTGATAACTCGAAAACAAATGGCTATTTAGGTATTCCTGCGTTGTTATTACTAAATGGCGATGTTGTTTTAGATGAATCCAAATTAAAAGAGATTTTCTAAAGTGATAAAAAAAACGTTAGCTCTTGCAACTTCAGCGATGATTTTGACCGCTTGTAGCAATGCGCAACCACAAGCTGAAATGCCAACTGTGGGCGGTGAAACAGATGCTCACGGTTGCTTACCAAGTGCGGGACAGTCTTATTCTTATTTGAAAAAAGCCTGTGTACAAGTGTTTGATGTGGCAGATATTAAGCTAGACGATCCTGCGAATAAAACCCAAGCGGTTTGTGGCATTCTTTCGGAAGATAAGCAACAGGTTGAAGTGTTTGCTTCTGATTTGCCTGAAAATACGATTTTAGATGTGGTAAAAGGCGGATATGTCTCAAAAGATGGCAAAGTGCGTTTAATGAAAACCAAGAAAAGTTGGAAAATTCGTAAGTAATGAAGAAAGTCAGTTTTTTGCAATTTTTATTTAGAATTGGTGATGACTATTTAATGTTTTTGCGAAATTTAACACCCGCTGTGTTGTTTTTATCACTCGCGTTATTTATGTATTCTGAGCTGAATTGGACACATTGGGCGTGGAGTAATGTGCTAGTGCTGTTTTTAAGTTTGGCTTCAGGATTTATTGCACTCAGCGTCATGGCAATAAATACTGTCGCTTTTGTACGCGAGATGCTGAAAACCTTAAGAACACTAAGCGGAGAGAGCGAACTTGATGAAAATATTGGTACGCTCGCATTATTTAAAATGCTCTGGGTGGAGAGCAACAGTAAACAACTAATCTTTTTTGCGGTAGTCAATATTGTTGCAGTATTTATGGTGTTAGTTTACGGCACCAAATATGCCTTGAATTTTTATAGCTCAATTTCAACATTAAATGATTAGGTCTCGAATATGAAAAAAATAACCCTAAAATTCACCGCACTTTTGCTTGGCTCAACTTTAGCAAGTAGTGCGTTTGCAACAGAAAATGGTCAAACTTCCTCAAGTTCTGATTATGAATTAGAGAAAGTATTGATTTTCAGCCGACACGGATTGCGTTCACCAGTGGAAAAAGATCCGCAAGAAATGGCGAAATATTCCCCTTATGAATGGGCAAAATGGAATGTACCATCTGGCTATCTCACTGCAAAAGGAACGGTACTAGAAACCTATTTCGGACAGTATTTAGGTCAATGGCTTGCAGATAAAGGGTTATTAACGACAGAACGTTGTGCATCGGGTGAAGGCATTTTCGCTTATGCGAATGGAGTGCAACGCACCATTGCAACAGGGCAAGCGATTGTTTCAGGTGCATTTGCAGGCTGTAATGTTCAACTGCAACATCACGGTAAAATTGGTTCAGAAAAAGATCCGATTTTTAATACACAAGCGCATAATCCAAGCAAAGCCTTGATCGAATCTGCAAAAAATAAGATTGATTTAACCGCTTTACAGCAAAAATTAGCACCAAATTATGCGCTATTGAGTGAAATCATCGATTATAAAAACTCACCAAACTGCTTGCAAAAAGGCGAGTGTGATTTAGGTGGAAAAGTCGGTGAATACAGTATTAAAGACGGTAAGTCGGTCAAGATTACTGGTTCTATCAGCACAGGAAAGAAAATAGTTAGTGCATTATTGCTCGCCCATTATGTGGGCAAGCCTGATTCTGAAATCGCAAACGGTCGTGTGGATAGCCAAGAAAAATGGCGTGCAATTAACGAAATTAAAAACGAATATTACCGCACGTTATTTAAAAACAACGAAACGTTAGCACAAAATGCCTCATATCCGTTGTTAGCATTTATTCAGCAACAGCTAAATAGTGAAAACAAAATTAACTTATTGGTTGGACACGATTCTAATATCGTCGCTCTGCTTGCAGCACTAGGTGTTGAGCCTTATGAATTGAATGATTCATTAGAAAATATCCCAATCGGTGGCAAGTTACTATTTGAAGTGTGGAAACACAAACCCAGTGGTAAGCTCAAATTTAAGTTGGATTATGTGTATCAAACCACTGAACAGCTGATTAATATCACACCATTAAGTTTATCAACACCACCAAACCAAACAGCATTAACCCTCAAAGGCTGTGAAAAAGATGAACATGGTTTTTGTGATTATGAGCAGTTTCAAAAGGTGTTGAGTGAAGGGATTGAGAACGGCAAAAAATAGCGTTCATGCAACCCTATGAAAAATACTTAAAAGAGAATTCGCAGAAATTGCGAGTAGATCAAACTGATGCGGAAAGAAAGCTATGGCAACGCATCAATCGAGATCAATTATTAGGTTTTCGATTTAATCGACAAAAGCCACTTTTAAGTTATATCGTTGATTTTTATTGTGCAAAAGCAAAGCTGATTATTGAATTAGATGGTAGTCAGCATTATGAACCTGATTATCAGGAAAAAGACGCATTACGAGATGCAGAATTAAATTCACTTGGTTTTACGGTAATGCGATTTAGCAATGATGAAGTAATGCGTGAAATTGAGTCGGTGGTAGAGCAGATTTATTTGTTTTTAGAGAATGTAAGGGCTGATTGAGTATGAGGTTGGATTAACGTCTGCCAAATCTCCCCTAACCCCTCTTTGCTAAAGAGGGGTAGTTCTTTAGTAAATTGATAGAATCGGGCTATTTATATTTTAGAATATGAGGGATTATTGAGTATGAGGTTGAAGTAACATCAGCTAAATCTTCCCTTACGCCTCTTTGCTAAAGAGGGGAATTCTTGAGTAAATTGATAGTAGCGGGTTATTTATATTTTGAGAATATGAGGACTGATTGAGTATGAGGTTGGATTAACTTCTGCCAAATCTCCCCTTCCCCTCTTTGCTAAAGAGGGGGATTCTTGAGTAAATTGACAGTAGCGGGCTATTTATATTTTAGAATATGAGGGATTGTTGAGTATGAGGTTGAAGTAACATCAGCTAAATCTTCCCTTACGCCTCTTTGCTAAAGAGGGGGAATTCTTGAGTAAATTGATAGTAATTGTCTCATTAACATTTTAATTTCAATAGAGATTAAATTATCTGCTTTCAAAAAACGCTAAAGTAGAACATAGATATTTAACTCTGCAAAGATCCAATCCCCTCTTTAGCAAAGAGGGGTAGGGGAGATTTGGCAGAAGTGATAACGAATAAAATAAGAATTTAAACCTACAGAATTTTTAAATAAGAGAAACAAAATGACAACCCAAAACTTCCTAGTAGAAATCGGCACTGAAGAGCTGCCACCAAAAGCTCTCAAAACATTAGCGACCTCTTTTGCGGATAACGTTGAGGCGGAATTAAACCAAGCGGGTTTAACCTTCGATAAAATCGAATGGTTTGCGGCGCCGCGTCGTTTGGCAGTGAAAGTGTTGAACTTAGCCACACAACAGCCAAGCAAAGAAATCGAAAAACGCGGGCCGGCAGTGTCAGCCGCTTTTGATGCGGAAGGTAAACCGACTAAAGCGGCAGAAGGCTGGGCGCGTGGTTGTGGCATTACTGTTGATCAAGCGGAACGTATTGCGACCGATAAAGGCGAATGGCTTGTTCATCGTGCAAAAATTGAAGGTCAACCGACCAAAAACTTGCTTAACGGCATTGTGGCTAATGCGTTGGCGAAATTGCCAATTCCAAAACCAATGCGTTGGGCAGATAAAACCGTGCAATTTATCCGTCCGGTTCATACTGTGACTATGTTATTGGGTGACGAGTTAATTGAAGGCGAAATTTTAGGTGTGGCAAGTGCACGCACTATTCGCGGTCACCGTTTCTTAGGTGAGAAAGAGTTTGAAATTCAACATGCCGACCAATATCCGCAATTATTGCGTGAAAAAGGTTCTGTAGTGGCTGATTTCAACGAACGTAAAGCAGAAATTCTTGCAAAATCTCAAGCAAAAGCGACCGCACTTGGTGGAGTGGCTGATATTGAAGAAAGCTTGCTTGAAGAAGTGACCTCATTGGTGGAATATCCAAACGTTTTAGCGGCAAAATTTGAAGAACGTTTCTTAGCAGTGCCTGCGGAAGCATTGGTTTACACCATGAAAGGCGACCAAAAATATTTTCCGATTTATGACAAAGACGGCAAATTATTACCGCACTTTATTTTCGTATCGAACATCAACCCGGAAGATCCAACTGCAATCATCGAAGGGAATGAAAAAGTGGTTCGTCCACGTTTAACCGATGCGGAATTCTTCTTCAAAACTGACTTAAAACAAAAACTGGTTGATCGTTTACCACGCTTAGAAACCGTATTGTTCCAACAACAACTCGGTACATTGAAAGACAAAACTGACCGAATTGAGCAACTGGCAGGCGAAATTGCAAAACAAATCGGTGCAGATGAAGCGAAAGCAAAACGTGCGGGTTTACTATCAAAATGTGACTTGATGACCAACATGGTGTTTGAATTCACCGATACGCAAGGCGTAATGGGGATGCACTATGCTCGTCATGATGGAGAAGATGAAGAAGTGGCGGTGGCGTTAAATGAACAATATATGCCTCGCTTTGCGGGTGATGAACTACCAAAATCACTCGTTGCAAGTGCGGTCGCTTTAGCAGATAAATTTGACACCTTAACGGGGATCTTCGGCATCGGTCAAGCACCAAAAGGTAGCGCAGACCCATTTGCATTGCGTCGTGCGGCATTAGGGGCATTGCGTATTATCGTAGAGAAAAACTTATCTCTGGATTTGGAAGATTTAGTGAAAAAATCAGCCGCACTTTTCGGCGATAAACTTACGAATAAAAACGTGGTTGCTGATGTGGTGGACTTTATGCTCGGTCGTTTCCGTGCATGGTATCAAGATGAAGGTATTGCGGTGGATGTAATTCAAGCGGTATTGGCTCGTCGTCCAACTCGTCCAGCTGATTTTGATGCGCGCGTGCGTGCAGTATCACACTTCCGAACTTTAGATTCAGCGGAAGCGTTAGCAGCAGCAAACAAACGCGTCAGCAATATCTTAGCCAAAGCAGATGCTGCAATTGGCGAGATCAATTTGACCGCTTGCGTAGAGCCAGCAGAAAAAGCCCTTGCAGAAGCGGTACTTGCATTACGCACTGAAGTACAACCGCTTATCGCACAAGGCGATTACACGGCAGTATTAGATAAATTAGCGAACTTACGTGCACCAGTGGACAGTTTCTTTGATAATGTGATGGTGAATGCTGAAGATCCTGCATTACGCCAAAACCGCTTAGCGATTTTAAATACGTTGCAAGGCTTGTTCTTGCAAGTTGCTGATATTTCAGTGATTCAATAATGATAAAGGGATGATTGATTTTTCATCAGTCATCCCTTCTTTTATAGACTTCAAGCGATTATTTCTCTATAATCACCGCACTTTCCCCCCTTAGCTCAGTCGGTTAGAGCAGGCGACTCATAATCGCTTGGTCGCTGGTTCAAGTCCGGCAGGGGGGACCATTTTCCCTCTCTATACCCTTTAAACTTCCTTAGATTCATTTCTTTTATCGATATTTATTACTTTCATTCCAAATCCTATTTTTTGAATCGGACTCTTATTAGAAATAATCAGTAACGATTTCTAGAAAATGATGTGTTAACTAAAAGCATCATTGCTGGGAGATCTAATATCAATATGACATGAAAAATCCATAGAATTACTCTTGATATTCCTTTCGTAATGGTGTTAAATCACTCACATATTGTGAGGTTATATCTTATTTAAATTATGTGTCAATTACTCGGAATGAATTGTAATACGCCGACAGATATTGTCTTTTCTTTTGAAGGTTTTCGTCGTCGTGCTGGTTTAACTGATTGTCATTCAGATGGCTTTGGAATCGCTTTTTTTGAAGGGCGTGGAGTGCGTATTTTTCGCGACAATCAAGCTGCTAGCCTTTCCGCCATCGCTGATTGTGTGAAGCAATATAAAATCAAATCTTTGAATGTTATTGCGCATATTCGTAAGGCGACTCAGGGCGAAGTGAATATTGAAAATACTCATCCGTTTATTCGTGAAATTTGGGGGCAGAACTGGGTTTTTGCGCATAATGGTAATCTGAAAAATCTACCAGATATGACAGAACATTTTTTGCAGCCAATAGGTTCTACAGATTCTGAAGCTGCGTTTTGTTATATGGCGGAATATCTTAAAAATACTTTTCGTAAAAAACCGAGTGAAATGGAAATTTTTGAGGCTATTCAAAAAGTAACAAAAGAGCTTGCTCAACACGGCACATTCAATTTTATTCTGTCTAATGGCGAATGGATGATAGCCCATTGTTCAACGAATTTACATTATGTCATGCGACAAGCACCTTTTGGTAAAGCACACAGAATTGATGATGATGGTGTCATTGATTTTAGTGATTATGCAAAGGAAGGCGATAAAGTGAATATCATTACAACCTTTCCATTAACCAAAGATGAAAATTGGACAAAAATGGAAAATGGTGGATTTGTATTTTTTAAGAACGGGGACAAAATTGCTGAAGTGGTAGGTACTCCGAAAGAAGCGATTGATGATGGTACCTTAGGTAATTGGGTAGCTTAATTAAATCTAGCCAAAGAAAAGTGCGGTTAAACTCAAAGAGAATTAACCGCACTTTTTTTATTGAAGCGTGAAACTAATCGGCACATTTAACCCAGAAGGGAATCCTGAAGGTCTTGCACCGACAGGTCTTGCACTGTTAACTGCTTCTAATGCTGCATTATCTAGGCTTTCATCACCTGATGATTGAGTAACGCGAGCACCACTTAGTGAGCCATCAGGGCCTACATTGAAGGACACGCTGACTTTACCTTGCTTACGCATCATTTTTGCGCGAGTAGGGTAACGTTTATGACGTTCAATTTCACGACGAATTGCGGAGCGATAGGCTGCCATTTCGCTCGTGTCTGTTCCACTACCGGCTACTTGTGCATTGCTATTGGTGGCGCCAGTTGTGGTCGCTTTAGCATTCACGTTTGCACTTGAATCAATATTTTTATCACCTTTTGGTAGATCTTTATTGATTGGTTTTTCCTGTGGTTTAACGTCTTTTTTAGGTTTATCTTTTGGCTTTTCTTTAGGTTTTTCTTTTGGTTTTGGCTTTTCTTTTTCCGGTTCTTTGATTTTTTGTGGCTCAGGTTTCACCGTTGGATCTTCCACAACCTCTTGTTTTTCTGGTTCTGGCTCTTTTTGTACATTTTCTGGCTCAGGAGCAGGTTCTTCCATCACCATGCCTTGCACCATCTCCATGGAAATACTTGTGGATATGTCGCCTGGTGCGCTATTGGCGCTATCACTTGGCTTATCCCAACTCCATAAGATCAACCCTACAACAATGCCGTGTACGATCAAAGAAATAAGCAAACCTAATAGCGAACGTTTTGTTTGCTGCATAATTATTCCTTAAGGCGTCGTTGGCACAGATTGAGCGGGTGCAGATTCTTGAGGATTTTTACCCGCACTTTTACCCTTATCTTTCATAGAAACAATAGCTACATTTTTGATCTCATTTTTAGAGAGCATATCTGTAATGGTAACAAAATCTTGGAAAGAGGCTTCAGCATCAATTTTTAATGTGACTTTTTGATCTTTATTCCATCGGGCAATTTCTGCTTCTAGGGCTTCTTGCGTAATAGGTCTATCATTGAAATAGAGTTGTTTATCCGCTGTTACAGTCAATAATTTAGCAAGCTCATCAGCTTTAAATGCAACGGCTGTACTGGCTTTAGGTACGTTAACTTGAATTTTACCTTGAGAGATAAAAGACGCAGTGATAAGTACTACAGCAAGCAACACCAACATAATATCAATGAAAGGGATAATGTTGATTTCATCGAATTTTTTCACAGACTATTCCTTATCTTTTTGTTCGTTTAACACTTTCCATTTCAAACGATTAACTTCAACTTTACGACCTAAACCGTTATAAAACACCATAGATGGAATAGCCACAAGAATACCTAATGCTGTCGCTTTTAATGCTAAAGATAAGTGCATCATAATCACGCCAGTATCGATTTCGCCACCGCCATGACCGATTTGATAAAATGTTAATAAAATCCCGATAACTGTACCAAGCAAACCAACATATGGTGCGTTTGCACCAATAGTAGAAATCATGGTCATATTGCGATTTAAATCGATATCTAATGCGTGAATAGTGGAATAATGTGCGACGTTTACCTTTCTTAAGAAAAGATAACGTTCAATTACCATGGCTAGCATAATAATGCTCATCAGTAATAATAAACCGATGATAAAGTAGTCACTGTACTGTTGTAAAAAATCAAAAAGCTGCATCATTTTTTTCTGTCCTTATTATTTGAGAAATATCTTGGGGATATAATTGAGAATGAATTTCAATCAAGGATAAATTCTAGCAAAGGCGGAATAACGCGTAAATATCGAACTGAAAAATAATGAATTTTTACCGCACTTTATATAGAAAAGTGCGGTAATTTTTGAAGGGTTATAGGGATCTAAGATAATCAACGATAACTTGATGGTGTTCTGTTGTTTTGAATTTATCAAATACGTGAATAATTTTTCCGTTTTCATCAATTAAAAAACTAATTCGGTGAATACCGTCGAAAGTTTTCCCCATGAATTTCTTCTCACCCCATACGCCAAATTGTTCTGCAATTTTGTGATCAGGATCAGAAAGTAGTGTGAAATTAAGTGATTTTTTCTCAATAAATTGAGCTAATTTTTTCGGTGTATCAGGGCTAATACCCAGTACAACTAAACCTAATTCATCTAATTCTGATTTACTATCACGCAATCCGCATGCTTGCGTTGTGCAGCCAGGCGTGAGTGCTTTCGGGTAAAAATAGACTAATACTTTTTTACCGCGAAAATCATTTAAAGAAACGGGTTGTTCTTGCTGATTTAATAACGTAAAAATGGGTGCTTGGCTACCAACGGATAATGGATTCATAAAAAGCTCCTTTGATGAAAAAATATTTGCAAATTCAAGTCATTTTAGCGACTATAACGAGCTATACCAAATAATAAAATTAAAAAACCAACGGAGGTTCTATGTCAGCACAAAATCCTTTATTTTCAGGCAGTATTGTTGCACTTGTTACACCTATGAATAATTACGGCGAAGTAGATTTCGCTTGTTTAGAAAAATTGGTGGAATATCACATTGAGGCAGGTTCTAATGCGCTTGTTTCTGTGGGAACAACGGGTGAATCAGCAACATTAAGTATTGAAGAAAATGTAAAGGTTATTGAGAAGACGGTTGAATTTGCCAAGGGACGTATTCCTGTGATTGCTGGTGCAGGCGCAAATGCGACGAGTGAAGCAATTACAATGACAAAATTATTACGCGATAGCGGCGTTGCGGGTTGTCTATCTGTTGTACCTTACTACAATAAACCAACCCAAGAAGGAATCTTCCAGCACTTTAAAGCCATTGCTGAATGTACAGATTTACCGCAAATTCTTTATAACGTACCAGGTCGCACCGGTAGCGATATGAAGCCAGAAACTGTTGCTCGTTTAGCGAAAATCAACAACATTGTTGGTATTAAAGAAGCAACTGGAGATATCAGTCGTGTCACCAAAATTAAAGAACTCGCAGGCAAGGATTTTATCGTTTTAAGTGGTGATGATGCAACGAGTTTGGATGCGATGAAACTCGGTGCAGAGGGCGTGATTTCTGTAACGAATAACTTAGCACCGAAAGATATGGCTGATATGTGTCGCTATGCCCTTGCGGGAGATTTTGCTAAAGCCGAAGAAATTAATGCTCGCTTAATGCGTTTACACCATGATCTCTTTATTGAATCGAACCCAATTCCTGTGAAATGGGCGGCTTATCGTTTAGGTTTAATTAAGTCAGCACATTTACGCTTGCCATTGACGGTGTTAAGCGAAGAGGTTCAACTAAAAGTAGAAGAAGCACTGAAAATCGCAGAATTATTATAAAAATCAGGGGTAAGTCATTACCCCTAAACTTTTTGCATTATAGACTGTCGAAGTGCGGTCAAAATTCATAAAGTTTTCAATTTAGTTAAGGTTCAAATATGAAAAAAATAATGTTGAGTTTAGCGGCGGTTATCGTATTGTCTGGTTGTTCGTCTGATCCTGAAGCATTAAAGACTGCTAATGATTCTTTCCAAAAATCAGAGGCTTCTATCCCTGGATTCTCACCATTGGCAAGCGGTGGTGTAATGCTACCAAAAGCAGACGATACTTATGCGTTGCCTAATATTGCTGTGAAAAAGGGAGAAAATATTGATATTCGTCCTCCATCAACACCATTAGCGATTATTGAAAATTCATTAACACAATTCGATGGTGAACGTGCATTAATCGTGTATCCAGAACAGCAAGCAAATGTGTATAACCTCCAACAAGTTGAACGCTTATTAAAAGAAGACGGTATTTCATCAACAACTAATGGTGCGATTTTAACAACGGACTGGGCGCCAACAGGAAGAATTGGTGATAAATCGGGCACTGAGATTAAATATCAAGTAGAACAAGTTATGGCTCAAGATGCGAGTGCACTAGCAGTATCTGTTTTACAAATGCGTCGTGATGGCGTTATTTTCACTCCAAGTGTATCTGATAAGCAACGTTATACGTCTGAACGCTTAAACCGCATTGTGTCTGCATTAACTTCTGCTTATAACAAACAGCAACAAGATTTATCTGGCGCTTCTGTGGGTGCGGTAGCATCGCAAATTATTCAGGATTTGAATGGTCAAACTGCATTAGCGATGAATGTTAATTTTGGTCAAGCATGGGAAAAATTAGGTGGAGCTTTACCTAAAGTAGGTTTTGCGATCAAATCTGAAACTGCGGGTAAAGGTTATCGTGAATTAAAATATTCAGCATTAAAAAAAGAAGATTGGTTGCGCATGGGAACTGAGCTTCCAGAACTTGAAAACGGTACTTACCAAATGCAAATATCTGATCATGGTAGACAAAGCTCCGTTGTCATTTCTGATGAAAAAGGTAAGGCATTGTCTGGCGATTCAGCTGCGAGAATTTACCAAGCAATTAGTAACTTGATTGCAAGATAAGTAAAAACTCAGCATTCTTTTAATAAAAATTAATTTAAGGAATAGATTCTGTAATTTTAATTGGGTTAATATTTTTAAGCCTTTTTTAATATAATTATTAGCTAGGCTTTCCAGTTATTTGAAATTATTAATATAGCCATAATGTGAAATTATTATTTATCAAAATTTGTGGCTATTTTTCTTGATTTTGTATGTTGACTCAAGGTTTTTCTTAAAAATCTCTTTAGGTTTGAGCCTAATTTAGGCTTAGCAATCATTCACAATTAATGTGTTTTATTTAAAAAAGAAAACATATTTCGGACTGAACAGTTTTTATTGTTAATAAAAAATAGATAGTTTGAGTTGTTTAAAAAGGCTAGTTATATTCAGTTGCAAAAATCTGCGCCTTAATCAGTGATGGATAATCCAGACTTTTGGTGCGCAGATTTATTCTTTTAATTAAAAACTTAACTTAACAACGCCTGCGCGGCTGCGATCACAACAGACACAGCTTTTTCTTCCGTTTGTTTCATTGTTGCTTCATTTGGAATTTCTTGTTGAGTGCGGTTTACAATCACGCCCGCAACCATCCCAGCACGCAAACCTAATGCGCTACACATGGTAAACAGTGTTGACGATTCCATTTCGTAGTTCATCACATTCAAATCTTGCCATTGTTTAAGCAGACCTTGGTAATCACGATACACTTTTCCGCTATAGGTATCATAACGTTCTTGACCTGGATAGAATGTATCAGATGATGCGGTTACGCCTACATAAGGCTCAATACCTTTTGCTTTCGCTGCATTATAAAGTGCGGTTGTACATTCAAAGTTTGCTACAGCTGGATATTCTAATGGTGCGAAATGACGGCTTGCGCCATCTAAGCGAACAGAAGCGGTTGTGATAAGAACATCGCCTACATTAATATGTGGTTGAATTGCACCCGTTGTGCCAATACGCAAGAAAGTGCGAACACCAAGTTGAGCAAGTTCTTCTACACAAATTGATGTTGATGGCCCACCAATACCCGTAGAACATACCACAACAGATTGTCCATTGAGGTAGCCTAACCATGAAGTAAATTCACGCGTGCTAGCAAGGAACTCGGGATTATCAAGTTGTTTAGCAATACGTTCACTACGCGCAGGATCGCCAGGAACAATAGCGAGTGTTGCCCCTTTCAATTGGGATTTTGTGAGGTTTAGGTGGAATACGTCTGACATAATAAATCTCCTTGTTGCCATTTAACGTGATGATTTCACCCTGAGGCGAAATCAGATTTTTGAATAAATAAAAGCACGAGAGTATTTTTCGAAAATACAACTTTATCTCTTGAGCGCGCCCATTATGCCTCTCATAATTTGCTTGGTAATTTGATTTCGAATATTTCGCCCTACAGACTGCGCAACACTATGTACAATTTGCTCAGTTGGTGATAATTTTTCACCGCGCTTTTGCGTACCAAAAATCATTCGGCTCAAACTACCTAAGAATCCGTTTTCTTCTTCCGCTTGGGCTTGCTCTGCTTGCTTTTGTTGTACCGCAGCTAAATCCGCTTGAGCAGTTAATACTTCAAAGGCCGATTCGTTATCCACGTATTCTTTATAATACACATAAAGATCATCATCTTTCACCCAAGCATTACGTTCGTCTATGGTTAATGGTGAAAGCTGACTTTTTGGCGGATAGATATAGGCGATTTCAACTGGCGTAGGCATGCCTTTTTCATCTAAAAATGATACCAATGCTTGGCCCACTCCAAGGGTTGAAATGGTCTCGACGACATTCACTGAAGGGTTTGCTCGGAAAGTTTCTGCAGCCGATTTTACGGCTTTTTGATCTCGCGGAGTAAATGCGCGGAGAGCGTGTTGAACACGGTTACCTAACTGCCCTAATACGGTATCTGGCAAATCAAGCGGGTTCTGCGTGACAAAATAGATTCCCACACCTTTAGAACGAATCAAACGCACAACTTGTTCTACTTTTTCCACTAATACGCTCGGCGCACCATCAAACAATAAGTGTGCTTCATCAAAAAACATAACAAATTTAGGTTTCTCAGGATCACCCACTTCTGGCAGTTGTTCAAAGAGTTCTGCCATCAACCATAATAGAAATGCGCTATACATTCTTGGGGAATTAATCAATTTTTCAGAATTGAGTACATTAATCACCCCTCGCCCATCGCGAGTTTGCATCCAGTCATCTAGATTTAATGCTGGCTCACCAAATAAATTTGTAGCGCCTTCATTTTCAAGCGTCAGTAATGCTCGTTGGATTGCGCCAACACTTGCGGTCGAAACATTGCCATACTCAACTTGGAAGGTTTTCGCATTCTCTGCAACATATTTCAGCATTGCACGAAGATCTTTTAAATCAATGAGCAATAAACCTTTATCATCTGCCACACGAAATACGAGGTTTAACAATCCTTCTTGCGTAGCATTTAGATTCAATAAACGAGAAAGCAATAACGGCCCCATTTCAGAAATAGTTGTTCTAAGAGGAATGCCTGTTTGACCAAAAACATCCCAAAAAGAAACAGGATAGCCATTGAGATAACTTTCATTACCTAACCCGAACTGCTCAATTCGTTCCGCAATTTTGCCCTGAAATTGACCGCCCTTTACTAAGCCAGAAAGATCGCCTTTTACGTCTACTAAAAATACTGGAATCCCATCATCACTGAAGGCTTCTGCCATTTTACGTAATGTGACAGTTTTACCCGTACCTGTTGCGCCAGCAATAAGGCCATGGCGGTTAGCCATTTTGGCCGTGATGCCGAGGATTTTACCTTGTTCTGTGCGAGAGAGAGCGTATTGCATAAATGAATATCCTTTTGTTTTTTGCTGTAACGAATAATAAGTAAAAAAAGAAGTGCGGTCAAAAAGTTAAACGTTTTCGGTTATAATTCCACGAAAATTTTTTCTAGAACAATAAAAAAGCAAAATGGATGCAAAAATTTTAGTCATAAAAGTAGGGGAAGTTCAAACCCTAACCTTTTCAGATGGAAGCGTATACGAAAGCGCAATTCGTAAGAAAACAGTGCCATCGGTAAAAATTCATTCTCTTGGTGCAGAAGGAAACGATGTGGGTTTAAAAAAACATCATGGTGGTGTGGATAAATCTCTCTTTTTTATGTCGGCAGATTCTTTTAATGAATTAAATGCTTTATTAAATAAAGATTTTTCTTACATGGAAACCGCCACTTACGGAGAAAATTTTGTCGTGTCAGGCTTGAATGAAGACAATGTCTGTATTGGTGATCGCTATCAAATTGGCTCAACCATTTTAGAAGTATCTCAGCCACGTAAACCTTGTGAGCGTTTATCAAAAAATACGGAAAACGAAGAGACTCGCGATATTGTTTATCAAACTGGGCTCAGTGGATGGTATGTTCGCGTCATTGAAACGGGAGAAATTAGACAAGGTGATGAACTAAAATTGCTCACTCGTCCTTATCCGCAAGTAACAATTCGCCATTTAAATCGCTTGTTATCCGCACCCGAAAATGAAGCTGAACTAGAAGCAGCATTAGATATTGAAGTATTAGCTGAAGCCTTTAAACGCTCAATTCGATCGCAAGTATCGAAATTCAAACAATAGGGATAAATATGTCAGAAATTTCAACCGCTCTTTCAGAAGACTGTCCATGTCAATCTGGTCATCATTACGCAGATTGTTGTGGCAAATTTCATTTGAGACAAGCATTTCCCGAAACGGCAGAACAACTCATGCGTTCACGTTATACGGCTTATGTTTTAAAAAATATACCTTATATTGTTGCAACAACTGTGCCAAGCCAACAAACTTTATTAGAGACTCATTTATTGCAAGAATGGGCTGACAACACGACATGGCTAGGATTAAAAATCCTAAAAACAGAAAACCTCACAAAAACTCAAAGTGCGGTGGAATTTAAAGCTATTTTTCAGGGCGAAGAGGGAGAACTAGCCCATCAAGAACGGTCAATTTTTGTAAAAATTGAAAACAGTTGGTATTTTGTGGATCCGACCGTATCCTTGCCTACAATGAAACAACCTTGTGTATGTGGTTCTGGTAAAAAATTTAAACATTGCTGTGGGGGATTTTTATGATTTCATTGAAACAATTTAGCCTGCTCTTTTGTAAACGTTTTTCAGAAAATAAACTCAACCAAGCTGCTGGCGCACTAACTTACAGCACGATGCTTGCTATCGTACCAATGGTGATGGTAATTTTTTCTATATTCTCTGCATTTCCTGTATTCAATGAAGTCACTGGAGAATTGAAAGAAATGATTTTCACCAATTTTGCGCCATCAGCAAGTGATATGGTGGGTGAATATATCGATCAATTCGTCTCGAACTCAAAGAAAATGAGTGCTGTGGGAATTGTGAGTTTAATTGCCGTTGCCTTGATACTAATTAATAACATCGACCGAACCCTCAACAGCATTTGGCATGATACAAGTGTTCGCCCTATTTTTACCTCTTTCGCGATTTACTGGATGATTCTGACTTTTGGACCTCTCGTTATAGGTACAAGTATAGGGATTAGCTCTTATATAAAAGTCATGTTTGAACAATCGGAAACGCTTTCACTCGGTGTAAAATTGCTCAGTTTACTCCCATTCTTTTTCACATGGTTTATTTTCACATTAATTTATACCATCGTGCCAAATAAGAAAGTGGATATCAGATATTCTGCTTGTGGTGCGCTTATTGCCGCTATTTTCTTTACACTCGGTAAACAAGCCTTTACTTGGTATATCACCACATTCCCTTCTTATCAACTAATCTATGGTGCAATGGCAACATTACCGATTATGTTATTGTGGATTCAGATTAGTTGGCTAGTTGTGTTGGTCGGGGCGCAATTATCTGAAGTTTTAGGTGAGTTAAAAGAATAAAATAAATTCAATATGTTAATAAAAAATAATCACCATTTAGTTTTTAAAACCAAATTCATATACGAGCTTAAATATAAGTAATGTTTTGTATAAGTAGCATATTCTACATAACTAAAAAATTATTTATTCCTTGGCAGGTATATATTCAAATTAAAAGGACTAAATTATGTGAATTACATAATTTAGTCCCTGAGTTAAATTATGGTAGTTTTTAAGTTAGAGAATCTATTAATAACCTACTTACAACCTCACCTTGATTTATGCCACTGTTAATTGTCCCGCATATAAAACAAAGAAACGTAAACAGAATACCCCAATTAAGTCAAAAATTGACACTAAGATAATAAAGTTACGGTTGTATTTTAAACGGTCATTAACAAACATATTGGCGATTAATGGGATCAAGATACCAATAAAGAATACCCCAATCCAGAATATCGCACCCCAGAAACCAGATAATGCATTATGTAAGGCAACTGTTTTTTGGCCGCCGCCAAAATGTAAGCCAACGAAGAAACACACAAGCAAACCAAGCTCTGTCACCATAATTGGTACTTCAAATTTGTGGATGAAGTGTGATTCGTGAGAATCACCTTTTAATTTTCCTGCAATCAAGATAATTAAGAAGGTTGCAGCAATACCAGATGATGTACCAGAAGCTAAGAATAATGCTGGTAATACTGGGTTATTCAACATTGGATAGCTGATCAATGCAGAAAGTAAGAACCCTGTGTATGCTCCAAGCACTGCAGCCAATACGAAAAGAATAACTTCGACTGGACTTGCAATACGTTCTGCAATACCGATGAGTTTCATCACAAATTGCAGTTTTGGCATAAAGCGATTAATTAATGCTTCGATTTCTTTTTTGAAAATCACCACTCCCCAAATCACTAAAAACAACATATAGATTTGGAATAGCATGACACCCATCGACATTACGGAATTAAATTGATAGTTAAACATCAATTTCCAGAATGTCCAAGGTCGAGCCAAGTGGAAAATTAATAGCGTTAAACCAATTAATGTTGGTACAGAGCCTAAAATTACCCCAGATCGAATAATCCAGTTTTGGCTTAGATTTTCTATTTTATTACTGCGTTTATACGCAATTGCTAACTGTACCGCACCAGATGAGATCCCCAATAAGAACAAGTAGATCGCAATGGTAGAATCCCACACTAGATTAGGCGTATGAAATGGAACTGGATAATCTAATGTCATCTTCTAGGCTCCCCATGTTGGAATGGAATGTGGTACAAGTTTGGTTGTGTACCTAACTCCACTTTAGTGCGATAAACCGGTTTTTCTTTCACTTTACGTGAAACTGCACTCATCGGATCATTCATATCCCCAAAGATTAATGCTTTGGTTGGGCACGCTTCCACACAAGCCGGTTGTTTACCATTGGCTAAATTTGTATCTCGGCAGAAGTTACATTTATCTGCGGTACGATGTGCTGGATGAATAAAACGTACACGATATGGGCAAACTGCGATACAGTATTGACAGCCTACGCATAAATCTTTATGTACATCTACAATGCCAGTCTCTTTATCAATAAAAGATGCACCAGTTGGACAAACTGCTACGCAAGGTGCATTTGTACAATGTTGGCAAGATTGACGGAAGAACTCATATTCCTGATTTGGAAATTCACCGTAAGGTTCACTGCGTAGAATCTCTAAGCGAGAAACGCCTTCTGGCACTTGGTTTACATCACGGCATGCATCCATACAGGCTGTACAGCCAATACACGAATTTTCATCGTGTATCATTGCGTAACGTTTAGGTTTATCCGCCTTGTCTTCTTTCGCAAAAGAAGGTAAAGATGTTCCCGTCATAAGGATCACTGCCCCCATGCCGGAAACAAAGTTTCGGCGTGAGCAGGCTGTCATTTTTTATCCTTTTGTTCGGTTAGTTTATCTTGTTCTGCTTTACGTTTTTGTTGTTCACCATGGCAATCTACGCAAAGTTTAACGCGTTGTTTTGGTTGAATACCTTTCATTGCGTCTTCTTTCGGGTGAAGCGTATGGCAACTTGCACAAGGTAATTTCATTGCGTGTACATCATGCGCCCATAGTTTTTCACGAAGTTTGTCAGGTTGGTGACAAGCAAAACAAACTTGGTTTTGTTCTTGAACTGAATACATCGGTTTTTTATTACCGAAAATATCCCCTTCAAAACGCATGACATCTTTAGCACCACGACGGTGATTTTCAGAAACGTTACCATGACAGCTTACACAAGTAATTGCTTTACCGTTATTTGGATTTTTCTTATCTAAGTGTGCGCCATGGAATTTACCAAAGTGGAGTTCGCCGCCAGACTGATCTACAGTTTGGTTTTTATCTACTTTGTCGAATTTATGGCATTTAGCACAATATTGATTAGGATCGCGTTGGTTATCTAATTGCGGTTCATAAGTAAAATGATCCGCAGGTTTTTGTGCATCATCAGCATGAGCCAAAAATGGCGTTGCTACAAATGCCGCACTTAACGCTAACGCTTTTGCAGATTTGTTGATTAAAGAAGTTAAATTCATTTGGGTTACCTCAAATTTGACCTTGAAAATCACCGCACTTTCCAGTTTGCACTTAAAAGTGCGGTGGATTTTTCATTTATTTTTGTGCTGGTGGATCAACTAATAAGCCTTTTTCTTTAGCTTGTTGTTCCCATTGTGGTACCACAGTTTTTAAGAATTCTTCTTTAGCTTTGCGTTCTTTTTCAATATCAATACCCATTACTTTCCACGCTTTATCAGCTGTTGAAATATCTGGGATTTGAACTGGAGTTTTCACACCGTGTTTAGTTAAGATAGCTGCAAGTTTAGTACGAGCATCAGCCGCTTTATCTAAGCCAGATCCTAATACACGAAGCATTACTTCAGGTGCGTGCATATGGCCGCCGTGGCTGGCTGCAGCATAATCCCAACGCCATTGAGCATGACGAATATCCATTAATGCCGCTTCCATTTCTTCTTTAGTTGCACCTGCATCCCAAGCTGCTTTCGCTTCAAAGTGAGCTTTAACAACTTGCTCTTCTAAACGACCCATTACATCTTTCACTTCTTTTTTACGTGAAGTGACGATATCGCGTAATTTTTCTTTGCTTTGATCGTGACAGTTTGCACAAGTGCGGTCAAATGCATCGAATGGATTTTGGATTTGGTGATCAGTATAAACTTTACCGTCTTTACCTTGTACTTTTGGCATGTGACAGTCTACACAAGTTACACCGTTTTTACCGTGCATACCTAAAGACCAAATTTCAAAATCAGGATGTTGCGCTTTTAACATTGGCGCTTTAGAAAGACTATGAGTCCAGTCGCTGAAGCCGATTTCATCGTAATATTTTTCAATATCATCAACGGTTTGACCTTTATCCCAAGGGAAGGTGACTTGTTTGATATCGCCTGCGAAGTAATATTCAACGTGACAGTTTGCACAAACTTCAGCGCGTTTTTCAGTACGAGCAGCAGTATTGAAGCTTAAATTGTTATGTGGGCGACCTTCTGCTTTATCTTTTTCAGCAGTTGCTTTTTCTAAAGCATCAAGCGCGCGTAATACGTGTGGACGAGCAATACGTAATGCTGGTTTGCCTTCTGCAAAATCTTTAGAGGTAGTATCGTGACAGTCAGCACAACCGATTGTGTTCACGATTTCTGGACCGCCTTTTGCCCATTTCGCATTGAAATAATCTTTTTCGCCCCATTCCGCGATTAAACGTGGAACATCAGGACCTTTACATGTCCAACATGCCATTGGTTGTGGACCATCATTTGCTGTTTTTGGCGCACCTGTTCGTAGAATGTTACGAACATCAGTGACTGCATAAAAGTGGCCGCGTGGCGCGTTATATTCTTTTGCAAATGCATAACCGCCCCAAAGAACGATTAAGCGTGGATTTTCTTCATCAGCATAAATAATTTTTTCGCCGTTGCCGTTTGCAGTTGAACGCCAGCTGTTATATTGATTTGGATATTTTTCTGCAAATTTTTCATTTACAGATTCAATTTTCAAATCTGGTTTTACTGGTTCAACAGGTTGTTCTAATGGCTTATAAACCATATCAGCTACCGCTGAGTTAAATAAGCTTAAACTCGCGAAAGACGCTGCCACAATAAGGCTTTTTTTGAATGCGTTCACGATAATCACTCCATTTGTTGTAATAAAAAGGTTAGGTTAAGTAGAAAGTTGAGAATTATTCTTAATATCCACATGAAACGTAGGTATATAGTTTCATTCGCGCGTAAGATACCAAAAGAAAAAAGTTTTTCCACTCGTATAACTAAAAAATGTGAGATTGATCAACTTTATTTCTCAAAATACTTACAAAGAGGTATATGTTATTTGGAATAAATTAAGGCGGTTTATACCGCCTTAATTTTGAGTATTATTATCATTAATATTGACTAATAATATTTGCTATTCTTTTATATTTGATATTTTGTTCTTAGCTGTTGAGCAAATAAACTGACTCGTAATTTTTCTGTCACGTATTAAATTTATTCGTTAAATCATTAAATTACGCCAAGAGTAGCAAATCACCCAAAAAGGTTTAGCAGAAAAAACGGCATCGACCAAAGTGCTATTAACCGTATTGAGTCAGGTAACCACAACCCGTCACTTGCCTTTTTACAACGTATTGCAGAAGGATTAGGAAAGAAGATTTATGTGGAGTTTCGATAAGAAAAAGTGCGGTAGATTTTGAACGTGTTTTTGAGGTTAAAAAACGTTTGAACAAATGACCGCACTTTTTAAAAACAGAACGACGGTTCAAGCGTCCTCGCTTGGACCAAATAAGCACAAGCGTGGACGCTTGCGCTATCTTGGAGAAATTCTAATTAGTTTTAATACAAAGATAAAAATTATCAAGAAAAAATATATTTATATGCTCAAAAATAGGATTTAAATAAATAATAAAAATAATTGCAATTAACAATATACTTCCATAAAAGTAGCAAAGTGTTTTACTAAATAATGTTTTACAAAATGAGTCTATATTAGAATAATAACCACTAACTTCCATCGAAAATTTAAAATTTGAATCATCTTTTAAAATTATATCTTTATATAATTCTCTAAACAATCTCTCTTGATATAGAAAGAATGTGTCTAACCACCAAAATAAAAATATAGGCACTAAGGATATAAATGCAATCTTATAATTTTCAATAGACACCGCAAACAGCCCTGATACTAATGTAACTGCCCAACCTTTAATTATGAAAGAATTATTTCCCATACGATTAATTACCCCTTGAATCATTTCCAAATGAGCTATTTTATATTCATTCATGATATTTTAACCTTTAATCATATTATATAATTTATCTAAATTTCTAGACTTATACGATTCAACTCCTATACTTTTCCATTCAATCAAATTATCAAATGTTAAAGGAATAAAACCAAAATCATCGACTGGGTATTTTATTTTTAAACTCTCCATTGAAAAATCTAAATTTCTAGCTTCAGTTATTTCCTGAATACGTTTTGGTTCATTTTCTCTAAGTTTATCTACTAAAGATAATTCGGAATATATCCATGGGGATTCTGTTTCCCCACTAGAATTAAAGTATTCTAAAGGCTTAAATGAATTCTGTGTTTTTATAAAAAGAAACATTTCACATCGATCAATCATATGCATCAATGCTGTGGATAACATCATATGCACATGACTAGTTGAACGATTTCTCTTTTTATAATCATACGCACTATGGTCTTCATTTTGGCAATAATTATCATCAATTACTTTTAATAAAGTATCTGAATATCCCCAAACTACAGAATCGATGAATGTAGTAAGTCCAAAATTTTTCTTTAGCCACCCCGCTAATCCAAGCACGAGTTCTTCATCTTTATGAGAATGAGATACAAATATATCCGCATCTATAGATGGGAACCAGCTATTTATAATCTCCTCAGCCTGCAAGGAACCATCAGGATTAGCAAATTTATTTAAATCACATTCCACTAATTTTTGACGACTCTCAAAGTCTGAACGTCCAATACAAACTAAATCTATCCAATCTCTATCATAAGAAGATTTAATTTTTCTTAATACATCTAAATTTAAATTAAATTTTTTATACATTACTCACCCTTTTTAGTATGATATCCTTAGACTTTTTTTAGTCTAGCAAAGCTCTAAGCCCCCTGTCTATATTCTAAATATCAAATTAAAATTTATACAATTTCAGGAATAAATAAATGACTTTTAGAAACTATTTTATTGTATTTCTACGAAGATCTTCTATCACTTTACAATCAAATTCAAAACCCGCTTATCAGATACCTGATATTTCGTTCCCAACTGCTGCGCAAATAAGCTCACGCGTAGTTCCTCAATCATATAACGAATCTCCGCCACTTCATCAGAGATCGGTTTAGATTTCGGCAGTTTAGCGAGCAATTGTTGGTAAGCTTGTTGTACTTGTTCTACGCGTAGCATAGCCGCACGATCACGATTCACATCTTGAGCCAGTTTATCGATACGTTTATCAACGGCTTGCAGATAGCGGAATAAATCCGGTAGGCGATCATAACCGCTCTTTTGCACAAAACCTGGATAAATCAGCCCGCTTAGTTGTGCCTTAATATCAGAAAAGGCAAAGGCCATGGTGAAATCCATTTTGCCTTTTAAACGTTGGTTTAAGGCATGGTTAAGGGATAGGATTTGTTCCACTTTCTGCGCAATATCCACGGTCACTTCGTTAAGGTTTTCTCGCACGAAATCTCGTAATTTTTCAAAGCCTGCTTCATCCCATACAAACCCGCCAAAATCAGCAATCAGTTTATCCACCGCACAAGCAATACAGTCGTCAATCAAATCCAATACACGACCGAACGGGGTAAAATACAGCCCCAATTTGGCTTTATTCGGCAATTTTTCATGCAGATATTTAATCGGTGACGGCACATTGAGCAACAACAAGCGGCGCAAACCTTGTTGCATCGCCACCGCTTGCTCAAATTCTGTTTCAAATAGTTTAATACCTACGGCATCTTTTTCATCTACAATGGCTGGGAACGCTTTGACGCTGAAACCACGTTGTTTTTGTTCGTAACATTGTGGTAAATCTGCAAAACTCCAAATATGCAGTCCGCTTTGTTCAATACCATCATCTGCCACAGCAGAAATACTTTCCTGCACACGATCTTTTAAATTGAATTTCAGCTCATCCAAATTCATGGATTCGGCAATTTTTTTGCCGTTTTCATCCACCACACGGAACGTCATTTTCAAATGGCTTGGGATTTGTTTCCAATTCCAATGTTCCGCTTCTACGGTGACGCCCGTCATACGACGCAATTCATAAATCAGCGTATCTAATAACGGTTTTTCCAACGGCACGGCTCGACTTAAAAAAGCTTGAGCATAATTAGGTGCAGGCACGAAGTTACGGCGATAAGATTTCGGCAGCGATTTAATCAACGCAATCACCAATTCTTCACGCAAGCCTGGAATTTGCCAGTCAAAGCCGGTCATTTCCACTTGGTTGAGCAATGGCAACGAAATATGCACGGTCACGCCGTCCGCATCGGTACCCGGTTCAAATTGATAAGTTAATTTGAGTTTTAAATTGCCTTGATGCCAGAAATTCGGGAAATCGAGCTTGCTCACTTGTTCCGCATCATCATTAATCAAGAATGAACGTTCAAAATTAAGCAATTCTGGATCTTTTTGCTGCGCCTTTTTCCACCAGGTATCAAAATGTTTTTGGGAAACCACTTCCGTGCCAATACGCTGATCGTAAAATTCAAAAAGCGTGCGATCATCCACCAAAATATCACGGCGGCGACTTTTGTGTTCCAACTCTTCCACTTCTCGAACGAGTCGTTGATTTTCTTTGAAGAATTTATGTTTGGTATTCCAATCCCCTTCTACTAAGGCAGATTGAATAAAGATCTCACGGCTTACCGTTGGATCAATAGTACCGTAATTCACTGGTCGCGCTGCTACAATCGGCACTCCGTAAAGCGTGACTTTCTCATCGGCAATCACCGCCCCACGAGATTTAGACCAACGCGGTTCAGAATAGGATTTTTTAATTAGATGCTCGGCTAGTGGCTCAATCCATTCTGGCTCGATTTCCGCTACCATACGCCCCCAAAGTTTGGAGGTTTCCACTAACTCTGCCGCCATCACCCATTTCGGTTGTTTTTTGAAAAGTACAGAATTGGGGAAAATTGCAAAATGGGCATTACGTGCGCCAAGATATTGTTGTTTCTCCGCTTCTTTTAAACCGATATGAGAAAGCAAGCCACTTAAAAGTGCGGTATGAATTTGCTGATATTCTGCTTTTTCGGAATTAATCGGCAAGCCCATTTCACGGACGGTTAAACGAATTTGATGATAAATATCTTGCCATTCACGAATACGTAAATAATTTAAGAAATCCTTTTGGCATTGACGACGGAATTGGTTTTTACTCAATTCTTTTTGTTGTTCTTGTAGATAATGCCAAAGATTGAGGAAAGCCAAGAAATCTGATTTTTTATCGGCAAAACGACGATGTTTTTCATCGGAAGCTTGCTGTTTTTCTTGTGGGCGTTCACGCGGATCTTGAATAGACAATGCAGCGACAATAATCATCACTTCATGCAACGCACCTTGTGAGACAGCACTCAACAACATTATCGCCAAGCGTGGATCCACTGGGAGTTGAGCTAATTGACGACCTGCAGCCGTTAATTGACGCTTCTCGCCCGCTTTGGTGCGAACGATTTCAAACGCGCCCAATTCTTCCAACAGTTTTATCCCATCTTGAATATGGCGTTTATCCGGTGCATCAACAAATGGGAACGCTTCAATATCATCCAAACCCAATGCTGTCATTTGCAAAATAACGGAGGCTAAATTGGTGCGTAAAATTTCAGGATCGGTAAACTCTGGACGAGAATTAAAATCCTCTTCCGAATATAAACGAATACAAATCCCTTCACTCACACGACCACAACGACCTTTACGCTGATTAGCAGATGCCTGTGAAATAGGTTCAATCGGTAAACGTTGTACTTTGGTGCGATAGCTATAACGGGAAATTCGCGCAGTACCTGGGTCAATCACATATTTAATGCCTGGCACAGTCAATGAAGTTTCTGCGACGTTGGTCGCCAACACGATGCGATTTAATCCGCTCGGATGGAAAATTTTATTTTGTTCTTGCGCAGACAAGCGTGCAAAGAGCGGTAGAATTTCCGTGTGTTTTAGATTTTGTTTTTGTAAAGCTTCAGCCGTATCGCGAATTTCACGCTCACCGTTCAGAAAGATCAAGATATCGCCCCGACCTTCTGCTTGCAGTTCATCCACTGCATTAAGAATGCCTTGTAGCTGATCTTGATCTTCTTCTTCCACTACGGGACGATAGCGTACTTCAACGGGATAGGTTCTGCCCGAGACTTCGATAATCGGGGCATTGTTGAAATGTTTAGAAAAGCGTTCCACATCAATGGTTGCAGAAGTGATGATGAGTTTTAAATCACGACGACGTGGTAAAAGCTGTTTCAGATAACCGAGAATAAAATCGTTGTTTAGGCTGCGTTCGTGGGCTTCATCGATAATCAAACAAGAATATTGGTTGAGGAAACGATCGTTTTGAATTTCTGCTAGCAGGATCCCATCGGTCATCAACTTGATTTGCGTATCATCACTGATTTGATCGTTAAAACGAACCTTATAACCAACTAAACCGCCAAGTTCCGTTTTCAACTCCTCAGCAATACGCGCTGCAACCGAACGAGCAGCAATACGACGAGGCTGAGTATGACCAATCATACCCAGATCGCCGAAACCTAATTCCAAACACATTTTTGGCAATTGAGTTGTTTTTCCCGATCCCGTTTCACCAGCCACCACGATGACCTGATGCTCAGAAAGCAGTTTTTGAATTTCTGCTTTGCGTTGGCTAACGGGCAAGCTTTCTGGAAAAACAATCGGTTTTTTAACCGCACTTTTCCGTTGTTCTACACGTAATCTTGTTTGTTCAATTTGCTGTTGGATTTCATCTGCAACGGCTTGTTGAGCCTCTTGGCTTTTAATTTTTCCAATACCATGAATGCGGGCGGATAAGCGACGTTGATCTACCAACATGATGTCATGTAATTGAGAAAAAAGAGATTGTTGTAAAGGAGTTAATGCGTGTTTTGCCGATCTGTTTTTCATAGCGATTTATTTTTGAAACTTCCGTAAGCTAAGCTAATCCATCCGATTAAAAATAAAGTTCCGCCAATAGGCGTAATCCACACTATTGCATTGCTTGCTCCGAAAGCGAGTGCGTATAAACTTCCGCTAAATAATAAGGTTCCAATTAACCAAGAAGACATGGATAATCGGGCGAATTTGTTGTCACTTAAAGCAGATAATGCAACGGCAAGTACTGCAATGGTATGGAACATTTGATATTTTAAACCCGTATCAATCCATGATAATGCTTTGGCTTCTAATATATGGCTTAAGCCATGAGCTGCAAATGCGCCTAGTGCGACACAGAAGAAACCGCTTAAAGCAGCAAGAGTAAGGTATTTGTTTTTCATTTAAATTTTCCCTAAAAGTAAAGCTAATATACCTGCAGCAATAAGTGGGCCGACAGGGATTCCACCTAAAAATGCTACACCAATAATTGTGCCGATAAGCAAGCCAGTGACTAAAATCGGTTGTTCGCCCATTAAAGGAACACCTTTGCCGGCAAGCCATGCCACAAGCACACCAACAGAAATGGAAAGTGCCATTTTCCAACGAAGAAAATCTGATAAATCAGGCAACTGAATTTTTCCTGAAACTAAGGGGCTTAAAACCCCAATGGTTAAAATAATGATACCAATTTTAACGCCATATTTTTCGAGCAAAGGAATGTGTGAAGATAAAAAAGTTTGCTGCATGATAAGTAATACAGCAGCAGAAATGGTAATTGCGCTGTTGTGACTGAGTAACCCGAGAATAATTAAAATCACCAATAACAAGGCGATTATATTGAATTGTAACGACATACTTAAAAAGTGCGGTGAAAAAAATTTTAAGCAGCATTCTATCATGAAAATACATGGAATGACTGTACACGCCGTTTATTTAGAAAATTGTATTTAGAATCAACAAATGTTAATAGTTTTCATTTATTTTTTTGTTTTTTTTATTTATCATACTGGGCGTTTTTATTGGAATTCATTGTTAATGAGGCATCATGTAGTCAGTATGATTTCAATGAAAGCGTTAGTCTATATCTTTATATTAAAGGAAAAGTTATGAAACCAACGTTAAAAACAACCGCATTAGCGATGTGTATTGCACTAAGTTTGACTGCTTGTAAATCTACTTCAAATTCTGGAGATGCTCGTCCAACACCAGTTCAACCAGAAGCAGCTAAAGCAGAAGCAGCTAAAGCAGAAGCAGCTAAAGCAGAAGAAGCAGCTAAAGCAGAAGCAGCTAAAGCAGAAGCAGCTAAAGCAGAAGCAGCTAAAGCAGAAGAAGCAGCTAAAGCAGAAGCAGCTAAAGCAGAAGCAGCTAAAGCAGAAGCAGCTAAAGCAGAAGAAGCGGCTAAAGCAGAAGCAGCTAAAGCAGAAGCAGCTAAAGCAGAAGCAGCTAAAGCAGAAGCAGCTAAAGCAGAAGAAGCAGCTAAAGCAGAAGAAGCAGCTAAAGCAGAAGAAGCAGCTAAAGCAGAAGCAGCTAAAGCAGAAGCAGCTAAAGCAGAAGAAGCAGCTAAAGCAGAAGCAGCTAAAGCAGAAGCAGCTAAAGCAGAAGCAGCTAAAGCAGAAGAAGCGGCTAAAGCAGAAGCAGCTAAAGCAGAAGCAGCTAAAGCAGAAGCAGCTAAAGCAGAAGAAGCAGCTAAAGCAGAAGCAGCTAAAGCAGAAGCAGCTAAAGCAGAAGCAGCTAAAGCAGAAGCAGCTAAAGCAGAAGCAGCTAAAGCAGAAGAAGCAGCTAAAGCAGAAGCAGCAGCTAAACCAGCAGCATCTTCATACGATGATCTTAAAACGCTGTTTTCTCAACCTGTAGTAGCTGGTAAATCTAGCGATTTAGTTAATGCAACTTATAACGGTAAAGTATTTGCAAAAGTTAAGCTTAGTAACTCTGACGAGGAACGCTACGCACGAACGACGACAGGTGAAGACGGTGATGTTACACTTAATGTTCAAAAAAATTCTTCTGATAAATTTAAAATGTCGGGAACTATCGATAGTACAACCGTAGGTAGAGTTACGTTGGGAGAAAAAGAGATTACAGAAAATAAAGTGAATAATGGTCATGTAGATTTTGGGGATGAGGCTACAGGTAGTTATTCTGCTACTATTTCAAAAGATGGTAGCGACATAGTTGGACGTGTGAACTATATTTTTGATCCAGATTCTGGTATGTATCCAACCGTTGCAGGCAAAGATGGTGCAATAAAATATCTTTTTGGCTATGAAGCCTTTTTTGATGCAACCAAACAACCTCAACCTAAATAATCGTTATAAAACAATATTTGGCGGATTTTTGTCCGCCATTTTTCAACTTATTGTTTGTTTATAAATATTTACTTAAAGTTACTCATTTTATGAAAAGTATTGCTCTCTTTTTTACTGCACTTTTCCCCGCTCTTGCTTTAGCAGAAACAACGGCACTAGATATTCGTCAAACACCAATTAAAACCGAACTTGAACCACAAATTAATGTCGCCAAACTTGAAAAACGCGAACAAAATTTACCGCCCTTAGGCACAGAGCAAGTCGAACAAATTCAAATTACCCTTGAGCAACTTAAACAAAACCCCGCTTTAACCCACGAATTATTAAGCCGTGCCATTTACGCACGCAATCCAGAAATGATAAAAAAATTGCTGGAAATTTACCGCACTTTTCCAAATCGTGACCCGATTATGGAACGCTTTGCGGAAGGAAAATTGGCTGCGATAACGGAAAACTATACTGTAGCTATTGATAAATATCGCGAAATTTTAGCCAAAAATCCAAATTTAAACCCTGTACGAATTGAACTGGCTATCGCTTTATTCAATCAAAAACAAGACGGTGCTGCTAAAGACCAATTTGAAAAAGCACAAACCGCAGAGGATTTACCGCCTCAAGTTAAGCGTTTAATTGATGCTTATTTAGAGGCTTTAAAAGAACGTGATAGCTGGAATGTGGACTTTTCTTTTAATTATGTACGTGATACCAATGTCAACAATGTCGGCGAGGGTAAAACGGTCGCATTAAATAATGGTGGCACCTTAACACGTTCCGAATCGATGATGCCACAAACAGCACACGGTTTGGCGTATTCACTCGATATTTCGAGAGATTTCAATTTATGGAGCTCTAATTACCTCACGGTGGGCAATGAGTTTGGGGGAAAGAGCTACTGGGATAATCATAAATTTGATGATATTTCCAACCGCACTTTTGTTGGCTATGCACATAAAACCGCAAAGCAAAATTTCCGTATTAAACCCTTTTATGAAAAACGTTGGTATGGCGGCGAAAGTTACCGTTGGTCTAATGGGGCAAGGGTGGAATTTTCTCGCTGGTTAAGTCCAAACTGGCAACTTTTTACGGCGGGAGAATTTTCAAAACAACGTTATTTAGACAGTACATCACAAAACGGTAATAACAAATTGATTTCCGCAACCTTACTGTGGGCAAGAACACCGAAACAGTTTTTCTACCTCGGTTCTGATTTTATGGCAGAAAGAACGAAGGTTCGTCAATATGGTTCAGACAGTAAAAGCTTACGTTTAGGTTGGGGACAAGAATGGAATTGGGGCATTTCCTCACGTCTCGGCTTATCCATAATGAAACGTGAATTTAAAGATATTGCCAAACTTGGTAATCTCAATTTGTTTTCTTTTGGAAAACGTCGAGAAGATAAAATTTACGGCATAAATTTATCCCTATGGAAACGAGACTGGCATATTTGGGGAATTACACCAAAACTCCAATTAAGCTGGCGTAAACAAGATAGCAATATCCCAGAAATGTATTCTTATACACAGAAGAATGTGAATATGTTGTTTGAAAAGACATTCTGAGTTAATTAATTGAACTTAGGTTTATCCATTTCTAAAGTGAGCATAATATGAGATATGCTCACTTTTTTATTTAAAGGAAACTAGTTAGAATACAATTATATTCCATTTCATCATTGGAGCTATTAATGTCCCATCTTGCCGATTCAGATCTGATTAAAACCGTAATTTTGCTTGCGTCGAGCGTGACTATTGTACCGTTATTTAAACGCCTAGGGCTTGGTAGTGTGCTAGGGTATTTAGTGGCGGGCTGTATGATTGGTCCTTCAGTGTTCGGTGTTATTCAAGAACCGGCTTCAGTCGTGCATTTGGCTGAATTGGGTGTCGTGATGTTCTTGTTCATTATTGGGCTTGAAATGCACCCTGAACGGCTTTGGTCTATGAAAAAAGCAATTTTTGGTCGGGGCTTGTTGCAAGTTGGGGGTTGTGGTGTATTGCTTACTTTTGCGGGGATTTATTTACTTGATTTACCGAAAGAAGTTGCATTTATAGCCGGCATGGGATTTACACTTTCTTCAACCGCCATTGTGATGCAAACTCTAGAAGAGCGTTGCATTACCAGCACATCTAAAGGTCAGCGAATTATTTCGACTTTAATTTTTGAAGATATTGCTATTGTGCCATTATTGGCATCAGTGGCGTTTCTTGCGCCTCATTCTGAAGAAAGCACCCATACCGATTGGATGTCAATCGGCATCGCATTAGGGGCGGTAATCGGCTTGATTGTTGCGGGCAAATGGCTAATGAATCCGTTATTCCGATTAATTTCTAAAGCACATATTCGCGAGATGATGACAGCGGCGGCTTTATTAGTTGTACTTGGCGCAGCATTAGCCATGGAAATAGGTGGACTTTCAATGGCAATGGGGGCGTTTGTAGCGGGAGTCATGCTGTCAGAATCTTCGTTCCGCCATCAATTAGAAGCGGATATCGAGCCATTTCGTGGTCTATTGCTTGGCCTGTTTTTTATGGGTGTGGGCATGTCATTGGATTTGAGGTTAGTGTTTAATCACTGGTTATTACTACTCGGAATTGTATTTCTTTATATTATTGGCAAAGGACTTTCTGTGTATGTCGTTGCTCGAATTACTCGCTTAGAACATAGGGAAGCAGTGGGAAGAATGTCACTCTTGGCGCACGGTGGTGAATTTGCTTTCGTACTTTTCTCTGCCGCAACAACAGCAGGCGTAATGAGCAACCATGAAAATGCCACTTTTACTGCGGCGGTAATTATTTCCATGTTGTTTTCTCCATTTATTACACAAATTACGCGTAAATTAGCGCAATGTGGAGAGAGAAAATCAGCGAATCAACCAGATACGAGCGATTTGTCCCCTATTGATGATTTAGAAGATAACGTGCTTGTAATTGGTTTTGGGCGTTTTAGCCAGATCGTATGTCAAACATTATTAATCCGTGGCATCAGCGTTTCAGTGATTGATCGTAATATAGAAAATATCCGTGCTGCGGCAAAATTTGGTTTTAAAGTCTATTATGGTGATGGTATTCGTTTGGATGTACTTTACGCCGCGGGAATTGAAAAAGCTAAATGTGTGGTGATTGGTATTAATGATACAGATCGCATTGAAACGATTGTGAGCCAACTTAAAGGGGCTTATCCAAACTTGCCGATTTTAACCCGCACTTATGATAGAAAAACGACGGTGAGCCTAATTAAGCAAGATGTGGATTTTATTGTACGTGAAACTTTTGAATCCGCCATTGCACTTAGCCAAGCAACATTAATGAAACTTGGTATTGATAAGATTGAGGCTGATGAAGTTATTAAAGAAGTTAGAGCATTAGATCAAGAACGTCTAAACGAGGAAGTTCTACATGGTTTTTCTAATGAAATCTTAAAAAAATATTGGATGCCAAAACCATTCATTAAACCTCATGTCGATGCTCAAGCATTAAATGATGAAACTGCAGGAATATTGATTGAGGAATCTGAAGAAACGTTAAATAATAATTCTTAAAATTCTTTCAATACATTTCAACTAAAAAAGGAAGCGTTAGCTTCCTTTTTAGGGTTAAAATGAGGTCAATTTAGCCCATACCGTATTTTTTTAGTTTTTTACGTAATGTACCGCGGTTGATACCAAGCATATTTGCTGCACGGGTTTGATTACCACGAGTATATTGCATAATCATATCTAACATCGGGTGTTCAACTTCCGCTAATACTAATTCGTAAAGATCATTCACATCTTGACCATCTAATTGCGCTAAATAATTACGCAATGCTTGTTTTACTGAATCGCGTAATGGTTTGTTGGTCACTTGTGATTGCGCATTTAATACTGATACTGTTAAAGCATCAGCAGGACTACGTTGTTGTTCTAACATTTTTCTTTATCCAAAATTAAATTGAAAAAATCTTCTAATACAATGAGTTGCCCTTTTGGATCACTAATTGCATTAAAAGTCTGTTTAAAAACGGAATCAGGTTGAATTCCCTGTAAATACCAAGCCACATGTTTACGCGCAATGCGATAGCCTTTTTGTTCGCCATAGAATTGATGTAATTCTTGAATATGGCGCAAAATTTGACCGCACTTTTCGCTTAAACTTGGCATTTGGCTTATCGAATCATGCTCAATTAGGTTTTCCACAGCTTGAAATAGCCAAGGGTTACCTAGCGCAGCACGACCGATCATAATGGCATCCGCTCCAGTATAATCGAGAACGAATTTTGCTTTCCGAGCAGAATCAATATCACCATTGGCTATAACCGGTATGGCAATCGCTTGTTTAACAGCTTTGATGTTGTCATATTCCGCTTCGCCTTCAAAAAGACAAGCGCGCGTACGACCATGCACCGTTAATGCTTGTATGCCACATTGTTCTGCAATTTTGCCGATTTGAACGCAGTTTCGATTAGATTTATCCCAGCCTGTACGAATTTTTAAGGTCACCGGCACATTGACGGCGGACACTACTTCTCGCAAGATTTTTTCCACCAAATCTGGAAATTGCAACAATGCAGAGCCTGCAAGTTTGCGATTTACTTTTTTGGCGGGGCACCCCATATTAATGTCAATGATTTGAGCACCATATTCCACATTGATAGCAGCGGCTTGCGCCATCTCGAGTGGGTCACTACCTGCAATTTGCACGGCATTGAGACCTACATCTTCGCTATGTGCTAAACGCAATTTGGATTTTTCGGTATGCCAAACTTGAGGATTTGTGGACATCATTTCTGAAAATGTGAGCCCAGCACCATAATATGCACAAAGACGACGGAAAGGCTGGTCGGTAATGCCTGCCATTGGTGCAAGTAAAACACGATTTTTTAATTGGTATGAACCGATTCGCATTTTACGTTACCTTCCTAGCAAGCCTAAATCTAATTAGTGTCGAACTGGTCGACGACCGACAAGGCTGGCTATAATACGCATTTTGCCTTACTTTGCAAAGTAAAATTTGTTTAAAAAATACACTTTTTTTGATTGACAAAAAGAAATTAAAGCGTTTTTTGCTTACCCGTAATTCGACACCATTCTTCTCTGACCGCGACTGGCTCTAACGCAAATGTTTGCGTATAGGCATCGCATACCGATTGCGCTTGAATTTCTAAAATGCCCGATAAACCAAGATCGCCATTCGGTTTAACTAGTTGACTAATGATTGGGTAAAGTTCTTTGAGAGGGCCAGCAAGAATATTTGCCACCACGACATCAGCTTTTAAATCAGAGGGTTTTTCATCAGATAAGAACAGTTGTAGACGATCTGCAACGCCATTTTGCTCGGCATTATTGCGACTGGCTAGAATTGCTTGTGGATCGATATCAATTCCCACCGCACTTTTCGCACCAAGTTTTAATGCGGCAATAGCTAAAATGCCTGAACCACAACCAAAATCGATGACGGTTTTATCTTTTAAATCTAGGCCATCTAGCCATTCTAAACATAGTGCGGTTGTAGGATGAGTACCTGTACCAAACGCTAAACCTGGGTCAAGCATCACATTGACGGCATTTTCATCAGGCACATCACGCCAACTTGGACAAATCCATAAACGCTTACCAAATTGCATTGGGTGGAAGTTATCCATCCACTCGCGCTCCCAGTCTTTATCTTCTATTTGTTCAATTTTGTATGCGGTATTGCTATCTAAGTGTTTCGCTTCTTTTAATAAACGGACGATTTCTGCCATATCTGTTTCTGCATCAAATAACGCAATAACATCGGTGTTGCCCCATAAACGAGTTTCACCAGGCAAAGGCTCAAAAATCGGTGTATCTTGACTATCCATAAAAGTCACAGAAACGGAGCCGATTTCTTCTAAAAAATCACTCATTTGTTCTGCTTTTTCATTGGTACTATTTAGGCGAATTTGAATCCAAGCCATTTGTTTTTTCCTTTATTTCATAAAATGGGGCGTATTATACCGATTTTTTCAAAAGTTTCGGCAGTAAAGTCGAGCCAAGTGTCGCGAGCATGATGATTGTTATACCAAGTGCGGCTGAAAATGACAGTGTTTCGCCAAGTAATGATACGGCAAATAAGATGCCGAATAGCGGCTCAAGTGCGACTAAAATACCGGAGATATTGGCATCTACACTATTAAGGCCTTTATTCCATAACCAATAGGCAAGCCAGCTACAGCCAATGGCAAGATATAATAAACCTGCAATACCAGTAGAATTTAATGATATTTGCCAGTTTTCTGTGAGTAATACCGTAAATGGCAATGTTGTGATGGTTCCAAGTACAATGCTGACGGAGGTATAAGCTTGCGTTGAGACTTTGGCCACAATTCGCTGTGTCCAACGTAACACGGCTGCGAAAATGATCCCTGCACTTAGTACTAATAAACAGCCGAATAAACTGATGTTATCAATGCCTTCATTATTTTTTCCGCCATTGATTAAAATTGCCACGCCAATAAATGCCATTGCGCCGAATAGCCAGTGAAACCATTTTGCTTTGTCTTTAAAGAAGAAATGCCCGACAAATACAACGAGCAGCGGTTCTAGCCCAATCATGGTGACTGCACTGGAGGCGGATGTATATTTTAGCCCGATGAATTGCAATAAAAATACGGCGGTATAGTTAAAGAATGCCAACCACCAAAGCTGTTTACGCATTGGTTTATCAATTTTTTTCCAACGACGTAAAAAGAGTGGCATGACAATAATCATTGCAATAATTAACCGCACTTGCACAACAAGCACAGGATCCATCATCGAATAAGTGAGCTTACCGACGATTAATGAACTGCTCCAAATAAGTAGTGCAAGAATTTGATAGAGCATTGATGTATCCCTGTGAATTGTTTCAATTCTATGTTTTAGCGTAGAAATTGCTGAAAGTGAGAAAATTAAATATCACCTTCCTCTCATTTAGAAGAAGGTGATAGCATATTGATTAATGCTTAAAGTACGGTAACTTTTAATTGAGTTTTTTCAATACGACGTTCGCCCAATTTATTACCCACTAAAAAGGCAATCAATCCAAATACTAATGATGGTACGATTTGATGGAAATTAAATAATTTTATGCCAAGTTGAGTGAGCAAGATATAACTTCCCAAGCCGATAATCATTGAGCTTAACGCACCATAAGCATTTGCTTTATCCCAGTAAATTCCCAGCACAATCACCCATAAAAATGCGGCTTCCAGTCCGCCAAAGGCAAATAGGTTTAACCAAATAATCATATCTGGTGGATTGAGGGCGGCAAAGATTAAAAGTGCGGTCAAAATCAGCGTGATAATAGATGAAAAATAACTTACTTTTTTCTCATTTTTTGCGGCTTCTGGTTTTGTAGAAAGGTATAAATCTTTTACAAAAATAGAAGACGATTGAATAAGTTGCGCATCAATTGTGGACATAATTGCTGACATTGGTGCGGCTAAGAAAATACCAGCAATAATAGGTGGTAATACTTTTAGCATTAAAGTTGGAATCACTTGATCTGACACGGTTAAATTTGGAATAACTGCACGACCAAGTGCTCCAGCTAAGTGCATCCCGAACATAATGATGGAAAGTACAATTGTTCCTATCAGCATCCCTCTATGTAAGGCTTTGCTATCTTTAAATGCCATGCATCGAACAGCAGTGTGTGGAAGACCGACGACCCCGAAACAGACGAGTACCCAGAAGGAAGCCATAAATTGAAAATCTAACATTCCATTTGGCCCGTAAGGCGTGACTAATGCAGGATCGATTTCTGTTAATTTATTAACCGCACTTTCTACACCACCGAGCGCATAAATGGTTCCTACAAGGAGAATAATAGTACCTAAAATCATGACGGTACCCTGAATGGTATCCGTGAGTACGACGGCACGGAATCCCCCGATAAATGTATAGATACCTACCGTTAAAGCAAATAAGAGCAATGCTTGAGTATAAGAAATACCGATGGTTGTTTCTAATAAACGCGCACCACCAATAAATTGCACGGTCATGGCTGCAAAAAATGCGAGAAGAAGAGCAAGGCTTGATAGCCAGACTAAATATTTGTTTTTATAACGATAAAGGAAAAGATCGTTAATCGTTAACGCATTGGTTTCTCTTGATAGTAGCGCGAATTTTTTACCTAATGCACCTAATGCAAGCCACACAGCAGGGACTTGAATCATCGCCAGTAATACCCAGCCTAATCCGTATTTATAAGCTGCACCAGGCCCTCCGACAAAAGAACTTGCACTGGCATAAGTTGATGCAGTTGTCATTGCGAGCACAAACCCCGTCATGGAGCGATTACCTACATAATATTCCGTTAGGAAATCGCCTTTGGTTCGTTTTACATAAGCGAAAATCGCAGCACCAAATATAAATGCAAGATAAATAATTAAAGGGAGAATAATACCTAAATTCATTTTTGATTCTCCTCATCCTTGATTTCAAGAGAGATATCTTGATAAATAATTTTGATAATCCAATGGCCAATTACAATAAACAGAATAGGTAAATAAATACAAGAGAGCTCGAACCAGAGAGGGAAACCAATCGGCCCTTGAGTTTCTTTAGGTAAATAAGCACATAAGCACCAACCTATCACATATAAAATAGATAGACCTAATGCCCAACTAGCTTCCTTGGCCGCTTGTTGATAACGTTGTTTTAATGTCATGTTTCTTCCTTAAAATTTTTATAAGTGAAAGTATATTTTTGATGGTATAAGGGGCGTATATTTCATACGCCCCTTATGTTTGCTAATCTTACAACTTTTTTGAAAAATTCAAAATGTTTTGCTGATTTCTAAGTAAATTCTATTTTTATCATATTCATAAAAAGGATGATTACTGGTTACCTTTTGATACGACCAAGATAATTTCGGTGTGATTCCCCAAATATGAAAGTTTCTATGCCAGATAGTAAATACTGATGCATATTCCTTATTTTTCTGGCGAATACCAATAAGATCTTTTTCTTTATAGGCACGTTGTGCATAATTCAGGATTAAACGAGTTGATATACCCGCTTTCCATTCTTGTCCCCATCCTAATCGGACATTTTTTCGTTGATAAGCGTTATCTAAATCTCGAGTATTTTCGCGATTATAATCAGCTCCACCAAACCAATACTGTCCATTTTTCGCTAGGTAAAGTAGTGTAGCGGAAGCTAGATAGTTATTTCCATTGAGATGTTTACGAGTTTCATAGCGTTGTTCACCATACTCAAGTGCGGTCGAAATTTGCCATTTTTCATTTAGCCAATTGGATAAATCCAATCTAGCACCTGAATTTTTAGAGTATTGTTTCATCGCATTTCCACCAGATGAGCCGCCTGCATACCAGCGCTTCTCTGTAAATGGCATTAATGATAGTTCAAATCGTGCAGTTTGGTATCCAAGACCCACACCAGCTCTCGCGTTAAATTCATTATATTTTTTGTTATCCCAATAATATTTTCCACTACCTTCCAAGGACAATTTTATAAAGTAGTTGTGAGGTAATGACCATTTCTTTTCAGCATTCCCAAAATACGAAAATCCTCTGGCACTTTCTTTTTCCCAAGCTGTCCAGTTGCCAATTTTGGTGCCGGCTTTTGGTGCATTATTAATATTACTTTCATTTAAAAAACTAAATCCACCTTGGATTTTCCATTGATCTCGTTGGTTCAATGCAGAAAGATATTGTTCAATTATTTTTACAGAATCAGGGGAAACTTGCTCTGCTCTTAACTTTTGAAATTGATCTTTTGCCGCCTCGTTATCATTATTCAGAAACAAGGCTTGAGCTAATTGATAGCGTAAAGGTAAAAGATCAGTTTTTTGTGAAAATAAGTGTCGGTAGGCTTTAACGGAATCAGAAAAATGCCCTTTTTCTCGTAAGTCAATTGCTTCCGCCCATTCTAATAAAAACGGATCTTTTTTAGGTAAAGGCTGATATAGCGGCAATAAAAGCTGTACCGCCTCGCCATTATTTTGTAATACTGCAGGGATAAGACCGCGAATAATCAAGTCTGGGTGTTTGGCTAATTCTTCTTTTGTAATCGATAACTTTGATGGATTATTATTGGTCAAAAGTGCGGGTATTTTTTGTGGTAAATTTGGTTTAGCCAAATGTAGCTGTTCATCTAAACGCCCATCATGTGGTTGTGGAGATTTTTCCTCGGCAATAGAATATGACGTAAGAAATAATGATGAGCCGAGAAATAAAATAAATTTAGTTCGTATATTCATTTTTATCCTTATTGGTAAAGAATAAAGCAAGCCTGAGCTTGCTTTATTAAGGAATACTAAAAATTATTGTTTAGATGCGCCGTAAACACCTAAATATTTTTTATCAGGATTAACATAATATCCTGTTAATTCAGCAGCATCTTTACCATAGAAGGCTCCTTCTGTTGAAGTGCCGTTTAGCGAACCTTCAAATTTATTTCCTTTAACATCAGCAGATAAATTGACGACTGAGTCTGCGCCAAATTGGTAATTATCGGTAGCAACTATCTTACCAGCTAATTTTTTAGTACCAAAGTCTACATTAATATTCACTTTACCAGGAACAACCTTATCAACTCCAGGGTTTCTTGGAACGGTGTTATATAAATGTGCAGCATAACCAGAATATTGAATTACTCCTGCCATCTTGTCCATATCGCTTTTACTGGTGGCGTATGTACCTTGGGCTACAACATAATGCTCAGTTGTTTGAGAAGAACCAACATATCCCCAACGAATATTTTGTCTTCCACCGACAAGGCGTATTTCATTCTTCGCATCTGTTAGTATATATTTGCCTGAAGATAGGTTACCAGGAATAATATCAATTGCTTTCCCTTCAACAATTAATTTATTAACTTCGTCAGGTTCATTACTTAAGAACGTTGTAATATCAACTGATTTAACTTCTTTTACTGATAAGTTTAAATGATTACCTGATACTTGCCCTGTTGATGGAAAATAATTATCTGATAAGGGGTCTTTGCCTTTCCCTGCCTCTGCTGAAGTAGCTGGTTGTGCTGAAGTAGCTGGTTGTGCTGAAGTAGCTGGTTGTGCTGAAGTAGCTGGTTGTGCTGAAGTAGCTGGTTGTGCTGAAGTAGCTGGTTGTGCTGGAGTAACTGGTTGTTCTGAAGTAGCTGAGTGTGTTGAATTATCACCACCGCCACTACTTCCACAAGCAGCTAAAGTTAATGTAGCTAAAGCTGTTAAACTAAACTTTAAAATCGTATTCTTCATAGTTTACCTCTAAGTTCTTTATTAGACACACTTAATACAAATACATAAAATAAATTTATGTAGACTTTCATCCTACCATAAAATTAATATTATTATGTATAAATCTATAAAAAATAAGGTAAAAACAATGTCTGCCTTTACCTTAATAACTTATAAATTAATCATGCATACCTAATTTTTTCTCCAAATAGTGGATGTTTGTTCCTCCTTTTTGGAAATTTTTATCTTCAAGAATTAATTCATGAAGTGGGATATTGGTTTTTATACCATCAATAATTGTTTCAGATAATGCATTTTGCATACGGCGGATTGCAACTTCACGCGTATCGCCATAAGTGATTAGTTTTGCGATCATGGAGTCGTAATGTGGAGGCACCGTATAGCCGCCATAAACATGAGAATCCCAACGAACGCCTAAACCGCCTGGTGAATGTAAGTGATTTACTTTACCCGGAGATGGTAAGAATGTTTTTGGATCTTCTGCGTTAATACGGCATTCCATTGCATGGCCTTTAACTTTGATGTCCTCTTGTTTAAAGGAAATTGGTAAGCCTGCTGCAATGCGTAATTGCTCTTTCACTAAATCTACACCTGTAATCATTTCAGTTACTGGGTGTTCCACTTGGATACGTGTATTCATTTCAATGAAATAGAATTCGCCATTTTCATATAAGAATTCAAACGTACCTGCTCCACGATAGCCGATTTCTACGCAAGCTTTTGCACAGCGTGAGCCAATATCACGGCGTACTTCTTCTGTGATACCTGGAGCTGGCGCTTCTTCCACAACTTTTTGGTGACGACGCTGCATTGAGCAGTCACGTTCAGCCAAATAAACTGCATTGCCATGGGTATCTGCTAACACTTGAATTTCTACGTGACGTGGATTTTCTAAGTATTTTTCCATATAGACCATATCATTGTTGAATGCAGCTTTTGCTTCTGCTTTGGTCATCGCGATAGATTCTTCTAATGCGTCTTCGCCACGAACAACACGCATTCCTCGGCCGCCACCACCGCCTGATGCTTTGATGATGATTGGATAGCCAATACGTTTGGCAATTTCTTTATTTTTAGCAATGTCGTTACTTACAGGGCCATCAGAACCTGGTACACAAGGCACACCCGCTTTTTTCATTGCTTTAATAGCTGAAACTTTATCGCCCATTAAACGGATGACATCCGCAGTTGGGCCGATGAAAGTGAAACCTGAACGTTCAACTTGTTCAGCAAAGTCTGCATTTTCAGATAAAAACCCGTATCCTGGATGAATTGCATCCGCGCCTGTTACTTCGGCAGCAGCAATGATAGCTGGAATATTTAAATAACTTTTTGCGGAAGGTGCTGGACCGATACAAATGGTTTCATCAGCGAGTAAAACGTGTTTTAAATCACGATCAGCGGTGGAGTGAACCGCCACTGTTTTAATACCTAATTCTTTACAAGCACGTAAAATGCGTAGTGCAATTTCACCGCGGTTAGCAATCACAACTTTTTCTAACATAAAAGAGTCCGTTTAGTCAGATAGACGTGAATTTTTATGTAGGTTTTTGAAATATTGTTCTCCCTATAAAATTTGGTGTGAACAGATTTCAATTTATATTGCCTACGATAAATTCGCTCTAATTGTTTGTATATGAAATAGGCGGACTAAAGTCCGCCCGACGAAAATATTGGAGATTATTCAATAACGATTAATGGTTCGTCGAATTCAACAGCGTCACCGTCGTTGATAAGAATTGCTTTTACTACGCCAGCTTTGTCTGCTTCAATGCGGTTCATCATTTTCATTGCTTCAACGATACAAAGCGCGTCGCCAACTTTCACAGACTGACCGACTTCAACGAATGCTTTTGCTTCTGGGCTTGGACTGCGATAGAACGTTCCCACCATTGGTGAACGTACAAGATGGCCTGATAATTCATCAGATGCAGCTGGTGCTGGTGTTGCCGCTGCTGGCGCTTGAGCTGGTACGGCGGCTGGTGTTGCCGCTACTACTGGTGCTGCAGCGTATTGAACTGCTGCTGGAGCAACTGCTGGCGCTGCACGACTAATACGTACTGTACCTTCTTCTTCTTGCACTTCTAATTCAGTAATGCCAGATTCTTCTACTAATTCGATTAATTTTTTGATTTTACGAATGTCCATACGTTCTTCCTAAAAAGATTGAAATTTTAACCGCACTTTTAAACGAAAAAGTGCGGTTATGAATAAACTTATTTTTGTGTTGCAAAGATTACCTTAAATTTTGCAAATTTGCGATAAAATTCTGTGAATTTCGCCAAAAATGCTTGATTTTCTTATTTTTTAGCAAGGTAATCGATAGCAAATAAAAAGGCAAACTCGTAACCTTTTGCGCCCAAACCGCAAATAACGCCTTCAGCCACATCACTAAAATAAGAATGATGACGAAATGGTTCACGTTTATGCACGTTAGATAAATGAATCTCCACAAAAGGAATTGAAACAGCTAAAAGTGCATCGCGCAATGCTACACTGGTATGGGTGTAAGCCGCAGGATTAATTAAAATAAAATCGACTTGTTGAAAACTTTCGTGGATCTTATTAATTAATTTTTCTTCACTATTGGCTTGAAAACATTCCACTTTTACATTGTGCTGAGTGGCTAAAGCTTGTATTTTTTCTTCAATGGATTCAAGAGAAATACTGCCATAATGTTTTGGCTCGCGAGCCCCTAACATATTTAAGTTCGGGCCATTTAACAGCAAAATTCTGTGTGTTTGCGACATTTTTAATCCTTTTTGTGTGGCGCATTATACTGGTTTTTCGATTTTTGGTGGTCGAATCAGATAATTTTAGTGATAAATTCAGATTCTAAATCAACAATAGGTAAATTAGAACCAGGCCAAGCGCGTAGTACTTGATATTCCATCAAATCTAAAGTGTCTAAGCCTGGAGTTACATTCGGGGTGTATTGTTGTGCGATTCGTGCAAGCTGAGAGAGCCCTAAACTGCTTTCGATACTTGAACTAATAACCGCTTTTAGACCTAACGAATGTGCTTGGTTAATGAGCTCTGCACAACGTTGAATTGAACCAATTAAAGTGGGTTTGATTACGACAGCCGATAAGTGCGGTTCTTTTCCCAAGCAAAAATTAGTCTCTCGCACGGATTCATCCCATGCAATCGCAATGTCGGTTTGAGTAGCAAATTCACGGCTGAGTTCTTGTGTTTTACAAGGTTCTTCTAAAAATTGAATACGTTTTCTATGTTGCGGTTTGACTTTAGCGGCAAATTGTAACGCTTTTTCTAACGACCAATGACGGTTTGCATCAAGCCGTAATTGTAAATCGGGAATGGCTTCTAAAAACATATCGGCAATTAATCCATCGCGATTGGCTTCGTATATGCCCACTTTCATTTTTGCCACTTTTTCGCCTTCCATGCTTGCAAGTTTGGCGTACAGCTCATCTGGATCGCCATAACAAAGTGGTGCAGTATGATAATTGCCTTCAGCTTGTAAATAACCTTTCATTTCATCCATTGCGCAACTGATACCAAAAGCAACGGAGGGATAGGTGCCATTTAATGGTATTCGAGGTGCATCGCAGCTGGCATTGCACCATGTTGTTAGCCATTCAATTGCTTGTTCTTGAGCTTGGTCTAAGGTTTCTTCGCTAAAACCAGGTAGCGGGGCGATTTCTCCCCAACCGTCTCGGCTGCAACTCACTCTTACGATTAAGCCTTCACGGCGTTTTAAAAAACGATCACGCAGAATAAGTTGGCTATCAACGGGGATGGAATAACGGTAAAGATTAAATGATTTTTCAGCCATGCTTGCTCCCAATACAAAAGTGCGGTCAAAATTCACGAAGATTTTTAACCGCACTTTAGAACGATAAATTAAGGGTTACGTCTGAATTTGCTGAAGTCTGGAGCGCGTTTTTCATTAAACGCATTGCGACCTTCTTGACCTTCTTCAGTCATGTAGAACAACATTGTTGCGTTACCCGCTAATTCTTGAAGACCAGCTTGGCCATCACAATCCGCATTTAATGCCGCTTTCAAACAACGAATTGCGATTGGGCTATTGCGTAACATTTCACGACACCAGCGTACGGTTTCTTTTTCAAGATCAGCGTAAGGCACTACAGTATTGACTAAGCCCATATCTAATGCTTCTTGTGCATTATATTGACGGCATAAGAACCAAATTTCACGCGCTTTTTTCTGACCCACTAAACGAGCCATATAGCTTGCGCCCCAACCGCCATCGAATGAACCGACTTTTGGCCCAGTTTGCCCGAAAATGGCATTTTCTGCTGCAATTGTTAAGTCACAAAGCATATGTAATACATGGCCACCACCAATTGCATAACCAGCCACCATTGCTACAACTGGTTTTGGACAAGAACGAATATCGCGTTGGAAATCTAATACATTTAAGTGATGTACACCGCTGTCATCTTTGTAACCGCCGTAATCGCCACGCACTTTTTGGTCACCACCAGAACAGAATGCTTTTTCGCCTTCGCCGGTTAAGACAATGACACCAATATTTTCATCGAAACGTGCATCGGAAAATGCAGTGATCATTTCTTTCACTGTTTGTGGGCGGAACGCATTACGAACTTCTGGGCGGTTAATCGTGATTTTAGCAATACCATCAGTGGATTTATGATAACGAATGTCGTTATAGCCTTCGCTGTGATCGACCCATTCAACAGGCGCATATAACACATCATCTTTTGGATTTTGCATGAGAATTCCTTTTAATTAACGTAAAAAAGTGCGGTCATTATAGCGGAAGTTTTTCGGATCAGGAAAACTAAATTCATTTGCTGCTTTATCTGTTGTGAAGATATTGCTAGAATTTTGCGCATTCTCACTTTTATAAGGATCAAATGTGAAATTAATTGCAACCTTAGGTATGGCAGCATTGCTGTCTGGCTGCTCAATTTTTGGAAACTCACAATCCGCAATCCCAGGTGAATTTGCGGGTGCGGATTACCAACTTTCCGATCAAGATGCAAAACAATGGGCGATTGCAAGTAAGCAAGCAGAACAATGCGTTTACCCAAATTTAACTCGAATTTTGCAACAGCATTTTTCTAAAGAGGATAGCTATATTCACTCACAATATGTCTTTTTCTACCCATTGGAAAAAATTATTGGCGAGCAATATGTGAAGATTATTCAAGGTGATGAAAAATCGATGAATTATGCAAGCTATCAGTTTAAAAAATTCCGTACCGAAGTGGGAAATGTTGAGCCTCTAACTGAACAGGCGTGTTTAAAATTACGTAATGAAGCGCGCGATGATTTAGCCGTCGTGAAAGGTCAATATAAAAATGGCATGGTGGAAGTGCAGAAAAATGAAGATGGCACACCGAAAAATCCTGATGGTATCGCGACGAATGAAAATAAATTCTTCTTTGATATTATTAAATGGGGATCGATGTTATTACTTTAGTTTAAAATTCGATGAAATAAAAAACCGCACTTTAAAGTGCGGTTTTATTTTTTATTCTTTCTAGCTAAAAATTACGCTAATTTTTTGATTTGTGCAGCTAATTTAGATTTGTGGTTTGCTGCTTTGTTAGCGTGGATTAAGCCTTTAGAAGCCATACGGTCAACAACTTTTTGCATTTCAACGAATGCTGCTTCAGCTGCTGCTTTTTCACCTGCTGCTACTTGAGCATATACTTTTTTGATGTAAGTACGCATCATAGAGCGTTGGCTTGCGTTGTGTTGGCGGCGTTTTTCAGATTGAACCGCGCGTTTTTTTGCTGACTTGATATTAGCCAAGGTCAAACTCCTAAAATTTCTGTTGATTGATAGACAAAATAAAGGGCGTCAATATGCCGATTTTTTATACTTTTGTCAATGGAAAATTTGTGTTGATTTCGGTGAGACACAACCGAAAGTAAGCATCGTTATTTAAAAAAGCGCTTTCTATTGGCTCACACAAACGATGTGGGCAGGATTTTATCAGTTTTTTTCGTTGGAATATAGCGTAAAAACAAAAATTCTATACAATTAAGGCAAATTTTTTTGAAGAGACCCCTATTTTGAGTAAACGACTTTTAAAATCCGGCATTATCGTGAGTGGGATGACATTAGTGTCCCGTGTGTTAGGTTTAGTCCGTGATGTGGTGATTGCCCATTTAATCGGTGCAGGCGCGGCAGCAGACGTGTTTTTATTCGCTAACCGTATCCCAAACTTTTTACGTCGTTTATTTGCGGAAGGGGCATTTTCTCAGGCTTTCGTCCCCGTATTGGCCGAATATCAAAAATCTGGCGATCTTTCTAAAACCCGCGAATTTATCGGAAAAGTATCAGGCACGCTAGGCGGTTTAGTCAGTATTGTTACTTTGCTTGCCATGGTGGGCTCGCCTGTTGTTGCAGCGATCTTTGGGATGGGCTGGTTTACTGATTGGCTAAATGACGGACCTGATGCGCACAAATTTGAACAAGCGTCTTTACTCTTAAAAATTACGTTTCCTTATTTATGGTTTGTCACCTTTGTGGCGCTTTCTGGGGCAATTTTAAATACGATAGGCAAATTTGGCGTGATGTCGTTTTCGCCTGTTTTACTCAATATCGCCATGATTGCAACCGCACTTTTCCTCGCACCAAGATTAGACAATCCCGATCTTGCCCTTGCTATCGGGATCTTCTTAGGCGGTTTATTACAATTTTTATTTCAAATCCCTTTCTTGAAGAAAGCAGGCTTGCTCGTAAAACCAAAATGGGCATGGCATGATGAAGGGGTAGCCAAAATCCGTCGATTGATGATTCCTGCCTTGTTCGGGGTTTCTGTGAGTCAAATCAACTTATTGCTTGACACAGTCATTGCCAGTTTCTTAATGACGGGATCTATTAGTTGGCTTTATTATTCTGATCGTCTATTAGAGTTTCCACTTGGGCTATTTGGTATTGCGATTTCCACTGTGATTTTACCAACGCTTGCTCGCCATCATGTAAATCGTGAAGATAATTCTTCCCAAAGTGCGGTTGATTTTCGCAACACAATGGACTGGGGCGTACGAATGATTTTATTACTCGGTGTGCCAGCCGCGATTGGTATTGCCGTGTTAGCCCAGCCGATGTTACTGGTATTGTTTATGCGTGGCAGTTTTACCTTAACCGATGTGCATGCAGCCTCTTATTCTTTATGGGCATTCAATGCCGGTTTGCTTAGCTTTATGCTGATTAAGATCCTGGCTAATGGTTATTACGCACGTCAAGATACCAAAACCCCTGTGAAAATCGGGATCATCGCCATGGTAAGCAATATGGGCTTTAACGTATTGGCGATTCCATTTAGTTATGTGGGGTTGGCGATTGCTTCTGCGATGTCGGCAACCTTAAATGCTTATTTACTTTATCGAGGTTTAGCCAAAGCGGATGTGTATCATTTTTCACGTAAAAGTGCGGTCTTTTTTCTGAAAGTTTTAGGTGCAGCCTTAGCCATGGGCGGTTTGGTTTGGTATAACTGCCCACCGATTCAAGAATGGGCAGCTATGACATTTTTAATGCGTATCTATTGGTTGGTTTGGTTAATTGGACTGGCAGCGGTTGTTTATTTAGGCGTATTGGTGCTCTTGGGTGTTCGTAAACACCATTTACTGACAAAACATTAAGTTACCGCTATAATGCACCGATTATTTTTCGTTTTTTGGAATAAGATGTAATGCAATTAATTCGTGGGCTTCATAATTCACAGCCATATTTGTCAGGGTGCGCATTAACCATTGGCAATTTTGATGGGGTGCATTTGGGGCATCAGGCGATTTTGCGTCATCTTCGTCAGAAAGCGAATGCGCTGAATTTACCCATGGCGGTGATGCTTTTTGAGCCGCAACCGCGCGAATATTTTATGGGTGACAGAGCCCCCGCGCGCTTAATGCGATTAAGAGATAAATTACATTATTTAGCTGATGCGGGTGTGGATGTGGTGATCGTCGCGAAATTTGACCGCACTTTTGCTAATCTTCCAGCAGAACAATTTATTGAAGATTGGCTTGTGCGCAAATTAAATGTGAAGTTTCTCAGCATTGGTGACGATTTCAAATTTGGTGCGAAACGTTTAGGCAATTTTGCGATGTTGCAACAAGCAGGAAAGCAGTTTGGTTTTGAAGTTGAAGACAGTCGCACCTTCTGTTTAGATGAGTTACGTATCAGTAGCACCGCTATCCGTGAAGCATTGGCTAAAGATGATTTACAGCATGCGGAAAATTTACTCGGTAAGCCTTATCGTATTTTTGGTCGCGTGATCCACGGCAATAAATTAGGGCGAACCATTGGTTTTCCTACCGCGAATGTTCGCTTACATCGCCAAGTGAACCCAGTAAAAGGGGTTTATGCGGTAAAAGTTCGGTTAAAATCGGGCGAGATTTTTAACGGCGTCGCCAACATGGGAAAACGCCCAACCATTAACGGTACGATACAATTATTAGAAGTCCATTTATTTGATTTTTCTAAGAATATTTATGGGCAAATGGTCGAAGTGGAATTCAGCCATAAGATTCGCGATGAGATAAAGTTTCCTTCTTTTGAAGCGTTGAAAGCTCAAATTGAACAAGACGTAAAAACAGCGAAAGCATTTTTTGTAAAATAGAATTATATTGAAATATAAAATTGGAAAATAACATGACAGTTGATTACAAAAACACGTTAAATTTACCTGAAACAGGTTTCCCTATGCGTGGCGATTTAGCCAAACGCGAACCTGTAATGTTAAAAAATTGGTATGACAAACAGTTGTATCAAAAAATCCGCCAAGCGACTAAAGGTAAAAAATCCTTTATTTTGCACGATGGCCCTCCGTATGCGAACGGCAATATTCATATCGGTCACGCCGTTAATAAAATTCTGAAAGATATTATTGTTAAATCCAAAACCGCATTAGGTTTTGACTCGCCTTATATCCCAGGTTGGGACTGTCATGGCTTGCCAATTGAATTAAAAGTAGAAGGTTTAGTGGGTAAACCAAACGAGAAAGTGACTGCAGCTGAATTCCGCCAAAAATGCCGAGAATATGCGGCAGAGCAAGTAGAAGGGCAGAAAAAAGATTTTATCCGTTTAGGGGTGTTAGGCGATTGGGATAATCCTTATTTAACGATGAACTTCAACACTGAAGCAAACATCATCCGCACACTCGGTAAAGTGATTGCGAATGGTCATTTATACAAAGGTTCAAAACCAGTGCACTGGTGTTTGGATTGTGGATCTTCTTTAGCAGAAGCAGAAGTGGAATATGAAGACAAAGTTTCTCCATCTATCTATGTGCGTTTTCCTGCAGTAAGTGCGGTTGAAATTGAAGAGAAATTTAACGCAGTAGGTAAAGGCTATGGCAAATTATCTGCGGTGATTTGGACAACCACACCTTGGACAATGCCATCTAACCGTGCGATTGCGGTAAATGCAGACTTAGAATACCACTTAGTACAACTTGGCGATGAGCGTGTGATTTTAGCTGCTGAATTAGTTGAATCCGTAGCGAAAGCCGTGGGCGTAGAACAAGTTGAAGTTTTAGGTTCAGTAAAAGGTCAGGCGCTTGAGTTAGTACGCTTTAACCATCCGTTCTATGATTTCACTGTACCAGTGATTTTAGGTGATCACGTGACCACTGATGGCGGTACAGGTTTAGTACACACTGCACCGGATCATGGTTTGGACGACTTTATTGTAGGACAAAAATATAATTTACCAATGGCGGGTCTTGTATCGAATGACGGTAAATTTATTTCAACGACTGAATTCTTTGCAGGCAAAGGCGTATTTGAAGCGAACCCATTGGTTGTTGAAAAATTGCAAGAAGTGGGCAACTTATTAAAAGTTGAGAAAATCAAACACAGTTACCCACACTGCTGGCGTCACAAAACCCCGATTATTTTCCGCGCGACTCCGCAATGGTTTATCGGCATGGAAACACAGAGTCTACGCCAACAAGCATTAGGCGAAATCAAACAAGTTCGTTGGATTCCAGATTGGGGTCAAGCACGTATCGAGAAAATGGTTGAAAACCGCCCTGACTGGTGTATTTCGCGTCAACGTACTTGGGGTGTGCCGATGACCCTATTCGTGCACAAAGAAACCGAAGAACTTCATCCGCGTACTTTAGAGCTACTTGAAGAAGTGGCGAAACGTGTAGAGAAAGCCGGTATTCAAGCATGGTGGGATTTAGACGAAAAAGAATTATTAGGCGCGGATGCAGAAACTTATCGTAAAGTGCCTGATACCCTTGACGTATGGTTTGATTCAGGATCAACCTATTCTTCTGTTGTCGCGAATCGTCCAGAATTTAACGGCCAAGATATCGACATGTATTTAGAAGGTTCTGACCAACACCGTGGTTGGTTTATGTCTTCTTTAATGCTTTCTACTGCAACAGACAGCAAAGCACCATATAAACAAGTATTAACCCATGGTTTCACCGTGGATGGTCAAGGCCGTAAGATGTCAAAATCTATCGGTAACATCGTGACACCACAAGAAGTGATGGATAAATTCGGTGGTGACATTTTACGTTTGTGGGTTGCATCTACCGACTATACTGGTGAAATGACCGTTTCGGATGAGATCTTAAAACGTGCAGCGGATAGCTATCGTCGTATTCGTAACACCGCACGTTTCTTATTAGCGAACTTAAATGGTTTTGATCCAAAATGTGACTTAGTCAAACCAGAAGAAATGATTAGCCTAGATCGTTGGGCGGTGGCTTGTGCATTAGATGCACAAAAAGAAATCAAAGAGGCGTACGATAACTATCAATTCCACACTGTGGTACAACGTTTAATGCGTTTCTGTTCTGTGGAAATGGGCTCGTTCTACCTCGATATTATCAAAGACCGTCAATATACAACTAAAGCGGATACCCTTGCTCGTCGTAGCTGTCAAACTGCGTTATGGCATATTGCTGAAGCATTAGTTCGTTGGATGGCACCGATCTTATCTTTCACTGCCGATGAAATTTGGCAACACTTGCCACAAACCGAAAATGCTCGTGCAGAATTCGTATTTACTGAAGAATTCTATCAAGGCTTATTTGGTTTAGGCGAGAATGAAAAATTAGACGATGCTTACTGGCAACAACTGATTAAAGTTCGTTCAGAAGTGAACCGCGTATTAGAAGTTGCGCGTAACGATAAAGTGATTGGTGGCGGTTTAGAAGCAGAAGTGACCGTTTATGCGAATGACGAATATCGTGCATTGTTAGAACAATTAAGCAATGAATTACGTTTCGTGTTAATCACCTCAAAAGCTGAAGTGAAAGCATTAGCAGACAAACCTGCAGATGTAGCTGCGGGTGAGTTAGAGGGAATTGCAGTAAGCGTAGCTCGTTCTAACGGTGAAAAATGTCCGCGTTGCTGGCATTATTCTGACAAAATTGGTGTAAATTCAGAACACCCAACACTTTGTCCACGTTGTGTGGAAAATGTGGCGGGTAATGGTGAAGTACGCCATTTTGCATAATTAAATTCGTTGTAAAACAGAAAAGTGCGGTTGATTTTAACCGCACTTTTTTACTTTTGTACAAAAGGAAGTAGAGATGATGTTAGGGAAAAAAATGATTCGCTCAAAAACAATGTGGTTTTATCTCTTATTGGTTATTTTCTCCATTTTTACCAATATGGGGTTGGGTAATGTATTAAGTGAGAATATTCCTGTTTCAGATTACGCAATTTTATTTGTTATCACGGCGATTTCTTTTTATTTCACCCCTTGGGTTGGGCGAATATTAATTACTGTATTGTTCCTCAGTTCGCTATTTTATTGTTCTGCTGGTTTTTTCTATGGTATTCCATCTTTGGGTATTATCGCTTCTGTTTATGAAACGAATATTAATGAAACCTTGGAATACTACACAACTATTCCTTTTTGGATATTTTTATTTCAAGCTAGTTATCTCATTCTGTTTATTGCTTTAATGAAATTAAGTTTTCATGCTAAACAACAAGCATTTAAATGGCTGAATACGGGTGTTATCGGCATATTATTAGTTTTTTCTTACAATCAATTTTCTGATTGGAACTATGCGTATAAATTCCGTTTTTATCCTGTTCTGTTTTACTCAGAATTTGATCGTATGAATGATCTGTATTTAGAACAACGAGATTTTCTAAATCAATCCGTTAATGCGCCTTCTCAATGGGATATTCAATCTTTCACGCCAAAGTATAAAAATTATATTTTGATTATCGGTGAAAGCATGCGAAAAGATTATATGTCATTATATGGCTTTCCACTGAAAACCACGCCATTTTTAGAAAGTGTGAAAGGCACAGTTTTTGAAAATTATTATTCTGCGGCACCAAATACGCAACCGTCTTTACAACGCACCTTATATCGAGCAGAAAAAGGGGAAACGGTTTATACGGATAATATTATTTCTTTAGCCAAAAAAGCGGGCGTGAAAACCTATTGGATTTCTAATCAAGGCAAAATTGGGGAATTTGATACGATGGCCTCTCGTATTGGTCAAAGTGCAGATGAAACAATTTTTATGAAGCCGTTAGGTTATAACTCTAAAAAAGTTTATGACGATGAAATGTTACCTGTATTAGATAAAGCCTTAAAAGAAAATATTACGAATCCAAAATTAATTGTGATTCATTTAATGGGCTCACATCCCGCCTTTTGTGAGCGTCTTCCGTACGAGGTTAAAAATTATTTTATTAATCAATCTATGTCTTGTTATTTAGAATCGATTAAATATACCGATCAGTTTTTAGAAAAATTAAATTCACAATTAGTGGCACAAAATGAGCCCTATTCGGTGATTTACTTTTCTGATCATGGGCTTGCTCATTATGAGGATTCTAAAGGTTTATCATTGCATCCAAATAATCTTTATAAACAAGATTATGAAATTCCTTTCGTTATGTTTTCGAGTAATAGCCAAAAGGTAGAAAAAATAAAAACACCGCAATCTGCATTTAATTTTGTTTATGGTTTTGCTGATTGGATGGGGATTAAGGAAAAACATTTACAAGGCGTCGATTTCTTCCGTCCTGAAAAACAGGAAATTAAGGTATTTGATTGGAAGAAAGTGGTGAATGTTAAAGAGTTGGCTAATGATCCAGCAAAATTACCAGAATCCGTTCAGTAAATGAGATCGTGCTTTATCATTTATCGGCCTATGCTAGAATTAACGGAATTTTTTTAAAAGGGAAATATTATGTCCAAAAAATCAGGGCTTTCATTTTTATGGTTAAGTGCGGTCGCTTTCGTGATTGATTTGCTCACTAAATATATTGTGGTGCAAAAATTTGATTTGTATGAAAGTGTTAATGTGTTGCCTGTTTTCAATCTCACCTATGTTCGCAATTATGGCGCGGCATTTAGTTTCTTAGCGGATCATAGTGGCTGGCAACAATATTTCTTTATTTTGTTAGCATTAGCTATTTCTGGCATGTTGGTTTATTTTTTAGCAAAAAATAATGCTCAACAAAAAATCCCAAATTCTGCTTATGCACTCATTATTGGTGGGGCGTTAGCGAATATGGTGGATCGTGCTTACAATGGTTTTGTCGTGGATTTTTTTGATTTCTATTGGGATATTTACCATTATCCAGTATTTAATATCGCCGATATTGCCATTTGTATTGGTGCAGGGTTATTAGCATTGGATGCTTTTAATAACGAAAAGAAAAAAGTACAAGATAAACAAGCAGAAAAGTGCGGTCAGAAATGAAGATAATTTTAGCGAATCCACGAGGATTTTGTGCCGGTGTAGATCGTGCCATTAGTATTGTTGAATTAGCCTTAGAAATTCATGGCGCACCGATTTATGTTCGTCACGAAGTGGTGCATAACCGATTTGTTGTAAACGGATTACGTGATCGTGGTGCGATCTTTGTGGAAGAATTAAGCGAGGTGCCTGATGGTGCTATCGTTATTTTTTCTGCGCATGGTGTATCTCAAGCCGTACGACAAGAAGCGAAAGATCGTCATCTCAAAGTATTTGATGCAACCTGTCCCTTGGTAACAAAAGTGCATATGCAAGTTGCTCGTGCAAGTCGAAAGGGAACAAAAGCGATTTTGATTGGGCATAAAGGGCATCCTGAAGTTGAAGGCACGATGGGGCAGTATAGCAATGAAGACGGCGGTATTTTCCTGATTGAAAAAGTAGAAGATATTGCGCGTTTGCCAATGCAAGAAAATGATGATTTAACCTTTATGACGCAAACAACTTTGTCGCTAGATGATACGGCTGAAACCATTGCAGCATTAAAGGAAAAATATCCCGCTATTCAAGGCCCACACAAAAACGATATTTGTTATGCGACAACCAATCGTCAAGAAGCGGTGCGAGAATTGGCAAAATTATCTGATTTGGTATTGGTAGTTGGTTCTAAAAATTCATCAAATTCAAATCGCTTAGCTGAATTGGCTTCTCGTATGGGGGTTAAATCACAGCTTCTTGATGATCCTTCCGATATTCAAGCTGACTGGTTTAATGATGTGAAAACCATTGGAATTACAGCGGGAGCGTCTGCGCCAGAAGAATTAGTCCAATCGATTATTTCCCGCTTAAAAGAGTTTGGTGCGAATACTATAGAAGAACTGCAAGGTTTAGAAGAAAATATGTTCTTTGAAGTTCCAAAAGAGCTGAGAATAAAAGAAGTTAACTAATGCTAAGGGCTTGTCGTAAATGATAAGCCCTTTGTTTTTTCATTCAAATTAAGAATTTTTGCGATCTGAATCGCAGAAGTGCGGTAAGAATCTTGAGCGTTTTCTTGAAAGCATAAAAAATGGCTCTGTTGATATGCTCATCAACATGTTCATATTAAAAGGAAACCTCTATGAAATTAATGAAAACATTATTTACTTCAGTTGTATTGTGTGGCGCGCTGATTGCCTCTTCGGCCTTTGCTGAGGAAAAAGCTGCAGAGCAGGCTGTTCAACCTGTTGTGGCTACTCAAACTGAGGCTCAAGTTGCACCGGCTACTGTGAGCGATAAATTGAATATCAATACGGCAACCGTTAGTGAAATTCAAAAATCCTTAACAGGGATCGGCGCTAAAAAAGCAGAAGCTATTGTGCAATATCGTGAAAAACACGGTAATTTCACGAGTGCTGAACAACTATTAGAAGTGCAAGGGATTGGTAAGGCAACGCTTGAAAGAAACCGTGATCGAATCACTTTTTAATTTTAAAACCGCTTATGGATGCCCTGTTTTACAGGGCTTTTTTATTGTGCACTTTAAGCCATTTTTGCATTTGTTCAATTTCCGCTTGTTGTGCGTGAATAATATTCTCAGCAAGCTTACGCATCTCAGGATCTTTTCCGTATTTTAATTCAACTTCCGCCATTTTTACTGCGCCAATATGGTGTGGCAACATACCTGCTGCAAAAGCAACATCAGGATCTTTATATTGTGAGGCTGCCATCATGTCTTGATGCATTTGATTCATACCTTGCATTAATTCTTGTTGCATTGCAGAATCTGTCGACATTGGCATATTCATGTGTGCTTGATGCGGTTGTTCATTAGCTTGGACACAAACTGAAACTGCAGCAGCGCTAAGTGTGATAAAAGTCATAAGTTTTTTCATGTTTTTCTCCTATGTGATAACTGAATGAGCACAAATCATAAACCTTGACCTAAGGTTAAAGTCAATACTTATTCCGAAAATTTTTGGTGAGATTCTAAAATAAGACAATGTTTGATATGAGGGACAGCATCACGAAGCAAAAAATTGTACTTGCCACGGGCAATAAAGGCAAAGTAAAAGAAATGGCAGATGTGTTAGGTGATTTCGGTTTTGAAGTCATTGATCAGACAGATTTAGGCATTGAAAGCCCAATCGAATCACTTTTTAATTTTAAAACCTCTTATGGATGCCCTGTTTGACAGGGCTTTTTTATTTTTTTCAGAAAATGTAGAAAGTTTATTTCTTTTTAAAAATCCGTTGGCAAGCCTAATAAATTTTAATACACTAAAAAGCCTAGTCGGGGTGCAATATGCTGAGATCATACCCGTGAACCTGAAACAGTTAATACTGACGTAGGAAACTAGGAATACAACCTTATCTCCTTCCCGTCATTATTGCTGCCTTTTGATATAAATAAGGATGTAATAATGAAACTTCTTAAATTAACCTTAATTTCTACCGCACTTTTTTCCACCGCGGCATTAGCCCAATCACAGCAAAGTGTTAACGTATATAGCTATGATTCTTTCACGTCTGAGTGGGGAGCGGGTCCAAAAGTAAAACAAGATTTTGAGAAAGTGCACCCACAATGCGCTATTAATTTTACGCCTTTTGAAAGTGGTGGCGTGTTACTCAATCGAGTTCGCTTGGAAGGAAAGAAAACCAAAGCCGATATTGTGCTAGGTTTAGATAACTTTGTTTTAGAACAAGCTGAAAAAACAGGTATTTTCACGCCAAATAAAGTAGATTTAACTCAACTTGATCTGCCAACAAAATGGACGAATAAAACATTCTTACCTTTCGATTTTGGTAACTATGCTTTTGTGTACGATAAAACTAAATTACAAAATCCGCCGAAAAGTTTGAAAGAATTGGTTGAACGCCAAGATATCCGTGTAATTTATCAAGATCCTCGCACCAGTAGTGTGGGGCGTGGTTTATTGGTTTGGATGAATGCGATTTATCCTGCAGACAAAATTCAATCTGCTTGGAAAGAGTTGGATAAGCATACGGTGACAGTGGGTAAAGGTTGGTCGGATACTTATGGTGCATTCTTAAAAGGCGAAGCTGATTTAGTGTTAAGTTACAGTACATCACCACTTTATCACCAACTTTTTGAGAAAAAAGATAATTATGCAGCGACAGATTTTTCGGAAGGGCATATAACCCAAGTGGAATTAGCGGCTCGAGTCGCCAACCATCCAAATCAATGTGCGGATGATTTTATGGCATTTTTAATTTCACCTACGGCACAAAAACATATTGTGACAGCCAATATTATGTTGCCAGTTATTCAAGGTGAAATTGAACCGCACTTTGATGCACTTAAAGCTCTACAAAAAACTCAAACTCCAATCAATCCAATGGTGAATGCGGAACACTTAAAAAATTGGATTAGCACTTGGCAAACCACATTAACAAAATAGTTTGATGTTTTCGTTATTTCATCATCCACAACTCCGCCCTCGTCATTATGTGGGCGGCGTTGTTGTTATTAGTTTCATTACTCTTTTTTATGGTAGCGCATTAAGTTCAATCTTTGCATTTGGCGATGAATTGCAATGGCGATCTTGGTTAACGGATGATTACCTACAGCATCTGATTCTTTTCAGTCTTGGGCAAGCCTTATTTTCTACCGTTTTATCTATTTTTTTTGGTCTGCTCCTCGCTCGAGCATTGTTTTATCAACCATTCTCAGGAAAAAAGTGGCTATTAAAATTAATGTCGCTGACCTTTGTTTTACCTGTTTTAGTAGCAATTTTTGGTTTGATTGGCATTTATGGTTCAAGCGGTTGGTTAGCTTGGTTTGCTAACTTTTTGGGAATGTCATGGCAGGGTCATATTTACGGACTCTCGGGTATTTTAATTGCCCATCTTTTTTTCAATATTCCACTGGCTGCGCAACTTTTCTTACAAAGTTTGCAAAGTATCCCTTATCAGCAACGTCAGCTTGCTGCGCAACTCAATTTGCAAGGCTGGCAATTCGTTAAATTGGTGGAATGGCCCGTTTTTCGTCAGCAATGTTTGCCTACATTCAGCTTGATTTTTATGCTTTGCTTCACCAGTTTTACTGTTGTTCTTACGCTAGGTGGTGGGCCTCAATATACAACATTAGAAACCGCAATTTACCAAGCGATTTTATTTGAATTTGATCTGCCAAAAGCTGCTCTTTTTGCTATGTTGCAATTTGTATTTTGCTTAGTTTTATTTAGCTTAACATCGCGTTTTTCGCCCTCTAATCAAAATAGCTTGAGTAATAGTAATCCTTGGTTTGAGAAGCCTAAAAGTGCGGTCAGAATTTTCCATGTTTTTGTCTTGCTTGTTTTCGTATTTTTCCTTTTTTCGCCAGTATTGAACATTCTTATCAGCGCATTGAGTTCACCTAGTTTGCTCACAGTTTGGCATAATTCTCAGCTCTGGCGTGCGTTAGACTATTCTCTTTCTATTGCGCCCTTATCCGCATTACTTGCATTAACGATGGCAATTGCCTTGCTACTTTTATCACGCCGTTTAGAATGGTTGCATTATCAGAAAATCGCTCAATTTATTATTAATGCAGGAATGGTGATTTTGGCAATCCCGATTTTAGTACTCGCAATGGGGTTATTTTTATTATTACAAGAGCGTGATTTTTCGAATATTGATTTGTTTGCCATAGTTGTATTTTGCAATGCGTTAAGTGCAATGCCTTTTGTTTTACGTATTTTGAGCACACCTTTCCATAACAATATGCGTTATTACGAAAATCTGTGTAATAGTTTGGGAATTGTGGGGTGGCAACGTTTTTATCTGATTGAGTGGCAAATTTTACGTGCGCCATTGCGCTATGCTTTTGCTTTAGCCTTGGCGCTATCTTTAGGGGATTTTACGGCTATTGCGTTGTTTGGCAATCAAGAGTTTACTTCCCTACCGCACTTGTTATATCAGCAGTTAGGTAATTATCGTAATCAAGATGCTGCAGTAACCGCAGGGATTCTATTATTGCTTTGTGGCATATTGTTTGCCTTTATTCACACATATAGGGATGCTGATGATTTATCTAAATAATGTGATTTTGAATGATAAAACCTTACCGATGTGCTTTAATTTGAGCGTAAATGCTGGCGAACGTGTTGCAATTATTGGCGAAAGTGGGGCGGGGAAAAGTACATTATTGAATTTAATTGCTGGATTTGAATTTCCTCATCAAGGAGAAGTTTGGTTAAACGATAAAGATCATACGCGTAGTGCACCTTACGAGCGTCCGGTTTCCATGCTATTTCAAGAAAATAATTTATTTCCTCACTTAACCGTACAGCAAAATCTTGCGTTGGGTTTAAAACCCTCTTTAAAATTAATCGCACTTGAACAGGAAAAAATTGGACAGGTCGCTTGTTCTGTAGGATTGGGCGATTATTTACAACGTTTACCGAATTCTCTTTCAGGGGGGCAAAAACAACGAGTGGCATTGGCGCGTTGTTTGTTGCGAGATAAACCCATCTTGTTATTAGATGAGCCTTTTTCCGCATTAGATCAGAAACTTCGTGTAGAAATGCTTGCTTTAATTGCCAAACTTTGTGATGAGAAACATCTGACCTTGTTACTTGTTACTCACCAACCATCGGAATTAGTTGGTACGATAGATCGAGTATTGCTGGTGGAAAATGGTCAGATAAGTCAATTGCAAAAAGAGACGTAAAATTATATAGATTTTATAACTGATGAATCGGTTCAATGGCTATTGATGGCAGCCTATAAACTGAATGAATATAAGATACAAAAATGCGGTTATTATTCACCGCACTTTCAAAGGAAAAATATGTTAACTGAAAAACTACAAATTAACTCCATTACACCACATCCAAGCGTTGAATATTGGTCTGTTTGCAAAGTTGAGGTGTTATTTGAAACGCCATTTTTGGAATTAGTTTACCGCGCTGCGCAAGTCCATCGCAAGCATTTTAATCCTCGAGCGATTCAGTTATCCACGTTAATGTCTATCAAGACGGGTGGATGTCCAGAAGATTGTGGCTATTGCCCTCAATCAGCCCGTTATCATACTGGCGTACAAAATCAACAGTTATTAGATGTTGATGAGATCGTCGCGAAAGCAAAAATTGCGAAAGCACGTGGAGCAGGGCGTTTTTGTATGGGCGCAGCTTGGCGAGGACCTAAGCCAAAAGATATTGAGAAAGTCACAGAAATTATTAAAGCGGTGAAATCGCTTGGTTTAGAAACCTGTGGCACTTTTGGTTTATTGCAAGACGGTATGGCGGAAGATTTAAAAGAAGCTGGATTAGATTATTACAATCATAATCTTGATACAGCGCCAGAACATTACGCAGAAGTGATTGGTACACGACGTTTTGACGATCGCCTTAGCACGTTAGGAAAAGTACGCAAAGCTGGATTAAAAGTGTGTTGTGGCGGCATCGTGGGAATGAATGAAACTCGCAAAGAACGGGCTGGATTAATCGCGAGCCTTGCAAATCTTGATCCGCAACCTGAATCAGTGCCGATTAATCAACTCGTTAAGGTTGAAGGTACGCCGTTAGCCGATGCGGAAGAATTAGATTGGACTGAATTTGTGCGAACAATTGCTGTTGCACGTATTACCATGCCAAAAAGTTATGTTCGCCTTTCTGCTGGCCGTAGTGGTATGAGTGAAGAAATGCAAGCGATGTGTTTTATGGCTGGTGCAAATTCGATTTTCTATGGCGATAAATTACTTGTTACAGGTAACCCAGAAGAAGATGGTGATCAGTTATTGATGGCTAAATTAGATTTAGAGCCAGAAAATGCAGAAAATAAAAAGTTGTAGTTTGTGTTAGATTGCTGAGAAATAAATTCAAGAATTAAAAGTTAGTAATCTTTTAGATATTATTAGTATAGAATTCAAATCTCCATTCCCTAACCATATTTTGACAAAATATATTCCAGGTTAGGGAATACAAAAATACTTAAATTCCTTTATATCAGGTCCATAATAATTATTGTGGGTAAAGCGCATGTTTAGTTCACGGATAATTTCTTTGAATGATTAAGACCTAAATATAATTGTAGTAAACGGTAGTGAATTTTAAGAAATTAGAAAACAATATTATTGACACATTCAAAGTGAAGACAGACATAAAAAAGAGATCCTTTATTTTAAAAGGAATCTCTTTTTTCTTATGATTTTTTTACAAAATCCATATGTGTGATCATGACTTAGAACGGGATATCGTCATCGAATCCGTCCATTGGTGGCTCAGCCTGTGGTGCAGCTTGTTGTTGCGCTGGACGAGATGATTGGTAACTACCACCATTGTTAGTTTGACGAGCTTGGTAAGAAGGTTGTGGTGCAGCTCCCATATCACTAGGGTAACCACCTGCGTTTTGATTGCGCGCACCAAGCATTTGCATTACATCACCTTGAATTTCTGTGGTGTAACGATCTTGACCATTTTGATCTTGCCATTTACGCGTTTTTAAACGACCTTCCACATATACTTGAGAGCCTTTGCGTAAATATTCACCGCAAATCTCCGCTTGACGACGATAGAATACAATACGGTGCCATTCCGTTACTTCACGGCGCTCGCCAGTATTACGGTCGTTCCAGCTTTCACTTGTTGCTACGCTAATATTTGCTACGGCATCGCCATTTGGCATGGTACGAATTTCAGGATCATTGCCTAGATGACCCACAATAATGACTTTATTTACTCCAGCCATAAAAAACCTCATTTTTTATCTAAAAAAGTGCGGTTATTTTGCCTGAAATTTTTCAAAAGATCTATATATTTTAACTGGATATTTGCACAGATATTAAAATATGCGATAATGATCGCAGAATTTAAACTTATTTCATTCTTTTGAGTTATTTTATGGAAAATATCGATATTCGCGGGGCGCGAACCCATAACCTGAAAAATATAAATCTAACTATTCCACGCAATAAACTTGTGGTGATCACTGGGCTTTCAGGTTCGGGAAAATCCTCTTTAGCGTTTGATACACTTTATGCAGAAGGGCAGCGCCGCTATGTTGAATCTCTTTCGGCGTATGCTCGCCAGTTTTTATCTTTAATGGAAAAGCCTGATGTGGATTCTATTGAGGGACTTTCCCCTGCAATTTCGATTGAACAAAAATCTACCTCGCACAATCCACGTTCTACGGTGGGAACAATTACGGAAATTTACGATTATTTACGTTTATTGTTTGCCCGAGTAGGTGAACCGCGTTGTCCAGATCATGATGTTCCATTAACCGCACAAACGATTAGTCAAATGGTGGATAAAGTATTAAGTTTGCCAGAAGACAGTAAGATGATGTTACTTGCGCCAGTTGTAAAAAAACGAAAAGGCGAACACGTTAAGATTTTAGAAAATATTGCAGCGCAAGGTTATATTCGAGCGCGTATTGATGGCGAAATTTGTGATTTATCTGATCCACCAAAATTAGAGTTACAGAAAAAACATACTATTGAAGTGGTGGTGGATCGCTTTAAAGTGCGGTCAGATTTAGCAACACGTTTAGCAGAGTCTTTTGAAACCGCATTAGATCTTTCAGGTGGTACTGCGATTGTGGCAGATATGGATAATCCGAAAGCGGAAGAATTAGTTTTTTCGGCAAATTTTGCTTGTCCGCATTGTGGTTATTCTGTACCAGAATTAGAACCTCGTTTATTTTCCTTTAATAATCCAGCCGGAGCTTGCCCTACTTGCGATGGTTTGGGTATGCAACAATATTTTGATGAAGATCGTGTGGTGCAAAATCCAACGATTTCCCTTGCTGGTGGAGCAGTGAAAGGTTGGGATCGTCGTAATTTCTATTATTATCAAATGCTCACCTCATTGGCGAAACATTATGATTTTGATGTTGAAGCCCCTTATGAATCTTTGCCAAAGAAAATTCAACACATCATTATGCATGGTTCTGGCAAAGAGGAAATTGAATTCCAATATATGAATGATCGTGGCGATATGGTTATTCGCAAGCATCCTTTTGAAGGTATTTTGAATAATATGGCTCGCCGATATAAAGAAACGGAATCAATGTCGGTGCGAGAAGAATTGGCGAAAAATATTAGCAATCGACCTTGTGCAGACTGTGGCGGATCTCGTTTACGTCCAGAAGCGCGTAATGTGTATATCGGAAAAACGAATTTACCGATGATCGCGGAAAAAAGTATTGGTGAAACGCTCGAATTTTTCACCGCACTTTCTCTCACTGGTCAAAAAGCGCAAATTGCGGAAAAAATTCTTAAAGAAATCCGTGAGCGTTTGCAGTTCTTAGTCAATGTTGGTTTGAATTATCTTTCTCTTTCTCGTTCAGCTGAAACTCTTTCAGGCGGTGAAGCACAACGTATTCGCCTTGCTAGCCAAATTGGTGCGGGGCTTGTTGGTGTGATGTATGTATTAGATGAACCTTCTATTGGCCTGCACCAACGTGATAATGAACGCTTACTTAACACGTTAATTCATCTGCGTAATCTTGGTAATACGGTAATTGTCGTGGAACACGATGAAGACGCGATTCGTGCAGCTGACCATATTATTGATATTGGACCTGGAGCAGGCGTGCATGGCGGGCAAGTTATTGCGCAAGGAAACGCTGATGAAATTATGCTGAATCCAAATTCCATCACAGGAAAATTTTTATCGGGCGCAGATAAAATCGAAATTCCTAAAAAACGCACCGCACTTGATAAGAAAAAATGGCTCAAACTTAAAGGAGCATCAGGCAATAACTTAAAAAATGTGAATTTAGATATTCCCGTTGGTTTGTTTACTTGCGTAACCGGTGTATCAGGCTCAGGAAAATCAACACTCATTAATGACACTTTATTTCCACTTGCGCAAAATGCATTAAATCGAGCAGAAAAGACGGATTACGCACCTTATCAGTCTATCGAGGGATTAGAGTATTTCGATAAAGTTATTGATATTAATCAAAGCCCGATTGGACGCACACCACGTTCAAATCCAGCCACTTATACAGGCTTATTTACTCCGATTCGTGAACTTTTTGCAGGCGTGCCAGAGGCACGTGCGCGTGGTTATAATCCAGGACGTTTTAGCTTTAACGTACGAGGTGGGCGCTGTGAAGCCTGTCAGGGCGATGGTGTACTCAAAGTTGAAATGCATTTTTTACCGGATGTTTATGTTCCCTGCGACCAATGTAAAGGTAAACGCTATAATCGTGAAACCTTAGAAATTCGTTACAAAGGGAAAACGATTCATCAAGTTTTAGATATGACGGTAGAAGAGGCTCGCGAGTTTTTTGATGCGATTCCAATGATTGCAAGAAAATTACAAACCTTGATGGATGTGGGATTATCTTATATTCGATTAGGTCAATCTTCCACAACACTTTCGGGCGGCGAAGCACAGCGCGTTAAGCTAGCGACTGAGCTTTCTAAACGTGATACAGGCAAAACCTTGTATATTCTAGATGAGCCGACAACTGGTTTGCATTTTGCTGACATTAAGCAATTACTTGAAGTGTTGCATCGATTACGCGATCAAGGAAATACTATTGTCGTCATTGAACACAATCTTGATGTGATTAAAACGGCAGACTGGATTGTCGATCTTGGTCCTGAAGGGGGAAGCGGTGGCGGACAAATTATTGCTACTGGGACTCCTGAAGAAGTCGCTAAAGTCGAAGGATCTCACACTGCCAGATTCCTTAAACCAATTTTGGAAAAACGTTAAAAATTACCGCACTTTATGGAACGTAGATATAAAGTGCGGTGATTTTATTTTCTATACGTAGGTTTAATTTAATCCCTATTTGTAAAACTTATTCCCAATATTATATAGGGCGATAATATTACCTATCAATCAGTAACCAAAGTTCCTGGCGATTGCTTATTTAATAATGTATAATTTTTAACCTTCATTTTCTCCTAAACCTTTCAGTTTTTATCTGAAATCTTTTCAGAAAATTACCGCATTTTTAATGTTTAACTATAAGTTTTATACATAACGAATTGTTTACTGAGTAAGTCTTATGAAAAAAACTATATTTCGTTTTAATTTTTTAACTGCTTGCATTTCATTAGGGATAGTATCGCAAGCCTGGGCAGGACATACTTATTTTGGCATTAATTACCAATACTATCGTGACTTCGCGGAAAATAAAGGCAAGTTTACGGTGGGTGCGCAAAATATTGATATTTATAACAAAAAAGGTGAAATGATTGGCACAATGATGAAAAATGTGCCAATGCCTGATTTATCAGCACTTGCAAAAGGTGGATATGCCACATTAGTGGGCGATCAACATTTAGTGAGTGTGGCACACAACGTGGGATATCAAGATGTCGATTTTGGTGAGTTTGGACGCAATCCCGATCGACATAACTATAAATATTTAGTTGTTAAACGATATAACTATATCAATGATGCTCGACATCCATTTATGACGGATTACCAACATCCTCGTCTGGCCAAGTTTGTAACAGAAGTCGCACCGATTGAGATGGTAACAAACACTCACGGTAATGTTTACACCGACTTAAAAAAATATCCTATGCGAGTACGCGCAGGAAGCGGACACCAATATTGGAAGAATGATAATAATGAAACCAATGGTGACTTAGCTTATGGTGGTTCATGGCTGACAGGCGGTAATACCTTTATGGATGGCAGTACAAGAAACGGCGATCTTTATCTTAATGGACGTGTACAAAACCCTAATGAATATGGACCATTACCGATTGCAGGGGCACAAGGCGATAGCGGATCCCCTATGTTTATTTATGATAAAGATAAAGGCAAGTGGTTATTAAATGGCGTGTTGCGCGAAGGACACCCTTACGCAGCGGTAGGCAATGGATACCAAGTTGCTCGCCAAGAGTACCTTGAAGAAGTGCAAAATAATGACACAACGGTAAGAGAATTTGCCAATAATGCCCATTACGTCTTTAAAACCGTAGAGGACGGGAAAGGTACCATCTCTCAAAATGGAAGAAACCCTAAAGAAGTGGGGCTGTATAAAAGCACTCTTCTCGAGAAAGCCCGAGATCAAAATGGCGATATATCCCCAAGTTATGGTGGACCGAATCCTTGGTCTCCTGCGTTACATAATGGTAAAACTATTTATTTAGGCGACATGGGGAAAGGCATACTTACTATTGCAAATAATGTCAATCAAGGTGCCGGCGGGATTTACTTTGAAGGAGATTTCACCGTTAAACCAAGTGAAAATAATATGACTTGGCAGGGCGCAGGTGTTTCTATTGGGGAAGACGCCACCGTTGAATGGCAGGTAAAAAACCCCGAAGGTGATCGTCTCTCTAAGCTTGGGATCGGCACACTACTTGTAAACGGCACAGGGAAAAATTTGGGTGACATTAGTGTTGGTAACGGAACCGTTATTTTAGATCAAAAAGCAGATGCAAATGGTCAGAAACAAGCCTTCAAAGAAGTGGGGATTGTGAGTGGTCGAGCAACCGTAAGACTTAATAGCGCCGATCAGGTCGACCCAAATAATATCTATTTTGGATTCCGTGGTGGACGCTTGGATTTAAACGGGAACGACCTTACCTTTACTCGTATTCAAAACGTCGATGAAGGCGCGATGTTAGTCAACCATAATGCCAACAAAGAATCCAATATTACTATTACGGGAAGCAACATCATTAATAATAAAGAGAATGATCTTACTAATAAACGCGATATTGCCTTTAATGGATGGTTTGGCGATAAAGATGATACAAAAAACGTGGGTCGCTTAAATGTTCATTATTCTCCAACCAATCAAGAAAATCATCTTTTACTTTCTGGTGGCACCAATCTAAAAGGTAATATCACCCAAAACGGGGGCAACTTAATTTTCAGCGGTCGCCCTACTCCACACGCTTATAACCATTTAAATCCGCACCATGCCAAAATGGAAGGCACAAAACGCGGTGAAGTAGTAATGGATGATGATTGGATTAATCGTTCTTTTGTTGCTGAAAATTTCAACATTCAGAATGGTAATACATTTATTTCTCGCAATGTTTCTTCTATTAAAGGTGGATGGGACATTAGCAATAATGCATCTGTTACTTTTGGCGTGATCCCAAATAAAGAAAACACGATTTGCACACGTTCTGATTGGACGGGCGCAACAACTTGTCAATCCGTTAATCTTACCGAGCCATCTGTGATTAAATCTATTCCTACTACACAAGTTAATGGACATATTTCACTATCCGATCATGCTCGATTAAATGTGAATGGATTAGTTTCCCTTAATGGGTCTATTAGCGCTCACTCTGACAGTGAATATCACTTAACATATAAAGCTAACCAAGCAGGCGATATTCATCTTGAAGACAATGCTCAAGCGCGCATTAATGATGCCACTATGACGGGAGATATGATTGCTTCTGATAATACTAACATTAGTATCGCTAACCACTCCACTACAAATGGATCTATTCAAATTACCGATAATGCGAATTTAAATATCGACTCTTCCACCGTGAACGGAAACCTTCAAGCGATAAAGGATAATGAATTAACTGTTACAAATAGTGCTCAAGTTAATGGCAATGTCACTTTGAATAAAAATGCTACCTACACACTTAAAGACCAAGCAGTACAAGTGGGTAATTTAAGCACTTTAGGCAACAATAGAATCACACTTTCTAATCATGCCCGCTTAAATGGGTTACTTGATCTTGCTACGGATAGCTCTATTGCAGATATCACCAAATCAATTATCAATGGTAATGTTCGCTCAACTGGACGAGTGAATGTTAATGACGCATCTCAAATCAATGGTTCAGTTAGCTTATCGAATATTGGTGTAATGACGATGGATCATTCTCAATTAACGGGCAATCTAACCGCACAAGAATATTCGACTTACCGTTTAATCAATAAAGCCACTCATCAAGGTAATTTAATTTTGCGAGATCAAGCCGATTCTACCATAGATGATGCTAATTTAATCGGTGATGCACAATTAACTAATTCTGCACAGCTTAAATTTAACAATTCAAGATTTGATCACCAAATCACAGGTGAAAATGCCACCCATGTGACCTTAAATCAATCACAATGGACAATGCCAACTAGCACCACTTTAGGCAGTTTGACATTAAATAATGGAAGTGAGGTTACATTAAATCCTGATTTTGCGAAAGAAACTAACCGTAACCAATTTAATACATTAACGGTTAATGGTGATTTAAATGGTTCTGGGACATTTAATTATCCTACTCATTTGGATCAATATTTAGGAGATAAGTTGCAGGTCAATGGGCAAGCACAAGGGACATTTAAACTCAATGTTCGTAATACAGGTGCTGAACCAACGAGACTTGCTCACCTCACTCTCATCTCACTAAAAACAATGCCTACGACTGGATTAGATGTTTCATTAACCAATCAATATGTTGATGCGGGGGCATGGCGTTACGAGTTAATTAAAGACGGTAATCAATATCGACTTTACAGCCCAATTAAAGAAGCAGAATTAAAACAAGCGGAAGCTGATCGTATTGAGTCAGAGAAACGTAAAGCTCAAGAAGAGCAAGAACGCATTGAAGCCGAGAAACGTAAAGCTCAAGAAGAGCAAGAACGTATTGAAGCTGAGAAACGTAAAGCTCAAGAAGAAGCAGAGCGCATTGAAGCTGAGAAACGTAAAGCTCAAGAAGAAGCAGAGCGCATTGAAGCCGAGAAACGTAAAGCTCAAGAAGAGCAAGAACGTATTGAAGCTGAGAAACGTAAAGCTCAAGAAGAAGCAGAGCGCATTGAAGCCGAGAAACGTAAAGCTCAAGAAGAAGCAGAGCGCATTGAAGCCGAGAAACGTAAAGCTCAAGAAGAAGCAGAGCGCATTGAAGCCGAGAAACGTAAAGCTCAAGAAGAGCAAGAACGTATTGAAGCTGAGAAACGTAAAGCTCAAGAAGAGCAAGAACGTATTGAAGCTGAGAAACGTAAAGCTCAAGAAGAAGCAGAGCGCATTGAAGCCGAGAAACGCAAAGCTCAAGAAGAGCAAGAACGTATTGAAGCTGAGAAACGTAAAGCTCAAGAAGAGCAAGAACGTATTGAAGCTGAGAAACGTAAAGCTCAAGAAGAAGCAGAGCGTATTGAAGCCGAGAAACGTAAAGCTCAAGAAGAGCAAGCAAGAATAGAAGCTAAAAAACAGCTCAAACAAAAAAATTTAATTAGCAAATACTCAAACAATGCGTTATCGGAATTGTCTGCTACCGTAAATAGTATGCTTTCCGTTCAAGATGAATTGGATCGTCTTTTTGTGGAGCAAACGCAGCCTATGGTGTGGACAAATATCGCACAGGATAAAAGACGCTATGATTCTGATGCGTTCCGTGCTTATAAGCAGAAAACTAACTTGCGTCAAATTGGGATGCAAAAAGTGTTAGGTAATGGACGAATTGGGGCAGTTTTCTCACATAGCCGTTCGGATAATACCTTTGATGAGCAAGTTAAAAATTATACTACACTGATGATGCTATCGGGATTTGCTCAATATCAATGGAAGGATTTCCAGTTCGGTGTAAGCGTAGGAATGGGGAGCAGTGTAAGTAAAACCGCAGGAGAACAAAGTCGAAAAGTTTATCGTAAAGTGGTAAATTATGGTGTAAATGCAAGTTATCAGTTCCGCTTAGGGCAATTAGGTATTCAGCCTTATTTGGGGGGGAATCGCTATTTTATTGAACGTGAAAACTATCAATCGGAAGGCGTGAGAATTCAAACACCTAGCCTTGTATTTAATCGCTATAATACAGGTGTACGGTTCGATTATACTTTTACACCAACTAATAACATCACGATTAAGCCTTATTTCTCAGTGAATTATGTTGATGCATCTAATGCCAATATGCAAATCAAAGTGAATAGTGCTACATTACAACAGCCATTTGGACGTTATTGGCAAAAAGAGGTTGGATTAAGTACGGAAATTTTACATTTCCAATTTTCTGCTGCTATCTCACAATCACAAGGTTCGCAATTAGATAAACAGCAAAATATAGGCTTGAAATTAGGTTATCGTTGGTAAAACATTATTCGTAGATAGGTTGATTTGTTTGACGAGTTGTTTAGTTTTTATCTCAACAAATTTTTACTTTAAAATAGAACTTTATTTTATTTAACGTATCTAAGTAGCGCCTCAGATTGGGGCTTAATTAAGAGGATTTAATAATGAACTTTACTAAAGTTTTACCAGCATTTGCTGCCGCTGTTGTATTATCTGCATGTGCAAAAGATGCGCCAATAATGGAAAATGCATCGACTCAAATGGCTGCTCAAACTGCGTCAACTATTACTGACAAAACAGTAGTTTATTCTTGCAATAAAAAAACTGTGACTGCAGTGTATCAATTTGAAAACCAAGAGCCAGTTGCGGCAATGGTTAGTTTAGGTAACAAAATTATTGCAAAAGATTTTGCTCGTGATAAATCACAAAACGATTTTACAAGTTTCACTTCTGGTGACTATGTTTGGAATGTAGATAGTGGTTTAACTTTAGATAAATTTGATTCTGTTGTGCCAGTAAATTTAATTCAAAAAGGCAAAACTAGCGATAAGATCATCATCAAAAACTGTGATGTAAACGCAAAAGCAACTAAAAAAGCAAATTTGTAATTCATCAAAATGGCTAGCGTAATTGCTAGCCATTTTTCTATCTTAAATACTTCTTAACTTGCATCACTTGAATAGATAGATAAATAAAAAAGTTTAACTACAAATAGAAGATAAGATTTTTATTTTTTCTTGAGATCATCCTCGATTCAAACTAGACTTACCGCCTATTTTATTTAACCTAAATTTTATTATGCGTGTTTCAGATTTTAATTTCGATTTACCTGATGAACTTATTGCTCGTTATCCAAAAGAGGACAGATCATCTTGCCGTTTATTACATTTGAATGGGGAAAATGGCGAGGTAATTGACCGCACTTTTTCAGATGTATTGGATTTAATTAATGAAGGCGATTTATTGATTTTCAATAATACTCGCGTCATTCCTGCAAGAATGTTTGGGCGTAAAGCTAGCGGTGGGAAAATTGAAGTTTTAGTTGAACGCATGTTAGATGAGCATCGTTTCTTAGCGCATATCCGTTCATCGAAGTCACCCAAAGAAGGGACTGAATTATTTTTAGGTGAAGATAAATTAGGCGAAGATAATGGAATTAAAGCGGTAATGACAACGCGCCATGGCGCATTGTTTGAAGTGGAATTAAGTGATAAATCAACCGCTCTTTTAGATGTGTTGCAAGCCATTGGACACATGCCATTGCCGCCTTATATCGACCGTCCAGATGAAGAAGCTGATCAAGAATGTTATCAAACCGTTTATAGTAAAGTACCGGGAGCTGTAGCTGCACCAACAGCAGGCTTACACTTTGATGCTCCCTTGCTTGAAAAACTTAAAAAGAAAGGTGTCAATTTTGAATTTGTCACATTGCATGTGGGCGCAGGAACATTCCAGCCTGTTCGTGTCGAAAATATTGAAGATCATGTGATGCATGCAGAATACGTAGAAGTTTCTCAAGAAGTTTGTAATGCTATTATTGCAACAAAAAAAGCGGGTAAACGTGTTATTGCAGTAGGAACCACTTCTGTTCGTTCTATTGAAAGTGCGGCGCTTTCTGCGGAAGAATTTGGCAATCCAGATTTAATTGAGCCTTATTTTTCTGATACCTCTATTTTTATTTATCCAGGAAAAAAATTTCGAGTGGTGGATTGTTTAATTACTAATTTCCACTTACCTGAAAGCACATTGATAATGTTAGTTTCAGCTTTTGCTGGTTATAAAAATACTATGAATGCGTATAAGTATGCAGTGCAAGAAAAATATCGTTTCTTTAGTTATGGTGATGCGATGTTTATCAATAAAAACCCTAATGTTCTAGGATTAGAATGAGTCGTTTGACTTGTAAGTACACAGAACTTACAATAAAAAGGTCGTACTTAGTTATTGTTTTGTAGTGTTAAGTACGAAATATCTAAACTCTTTTGAGGCAGATTATTTTTAAATCTGCGTCTGTTTAATGAGTTTTATCAAATTTTGCCTGTCTGTTATAACAGGCTTTTTTATTTACAAAAATCTTCGAACTGTTTATTCGTTGAGGAAAAAAATGAAATATGAATTAGATAAAACAAGCGGCAATGCCCGTCGTGGTCGCTTGGTATTTGAACGTCCACAAGGCACGTTCAGTGTAGAAACCCCTGCGTTTATGCCTGTGGGTACTTATGGCACCGTGAAAGGCATGACGCCAGAAGAAGTGCGTGCGACAGGTGCAGAAATTTTACTTGGCAATACGTTCCATTTATGGCTTCGTCCAGGCCAAGAAGTGATGCGTAAACACGGTGACTTGCACGATTTTATGCAATGGCATCGCCCGATTTTGACTGACAGTGGTGGTTTCCAAGTATTCAGTTTAGGTAAATTACGTAAAATTACCGAAGAAGGCGTGAAATTCCAAAACCCAATTAACGGTGAGCGCATTTTCCTTTCGCCTGAAAAATCCATGGAAATTCAATATGATTTAGGTTCTGACATCGTGATGATTTTCGATGAATGTACGCCTTATCCTGCGACTTTCGATTATGCGAAAAAATCCATGGAAATGTCTCTTCGTTGGGCAAAACGCAGCCGCGATCGCTTTGATGAATTAGGCAATAAAAATGCGCTATTCGGTATTATTCAAGGCGGAGTATTTGAAGAGTTACGCAAAGTCTCATTAGAAGGCTTAGTGAATATTGGCTTTGACGGTTATGCGGTGGGCGGCTTAGCGGTAGGCGAACCAAAAGAAGACATGCACCGCATTTTAGAATATATCTGCCCACAAATCCCGGCTGACAAACCTCGTTATTTAATGGGCGTAGGTAAACCGGAGGACCTAGTAGAAGGCGTACGTCGTGGTATTGATATGTTTGACTGCGTAATGCCAACCCGTAATGCACGTAATGGTCATTTATTCGTGACTGACGGTATTGTTAAAATTCGTAATGCAAAATATCGCGATGATACGAGCCCATTAGATCCTGAATGTGATTGCTACACCTGTAAAAACTATACCAAGGCCTATTTATATCATTTAGATAAGTGCGGTGAAATTTTAGGTGCACGCTTAAATACCATTCACAATTTACGCTATTATCAACGTTTAATGGCGGAAATTCGTCAAGCTATCGAAGAAGATCGTTTTGATGATTTTGTGGTGGAATTCTATGCTCGCATGGGCAAACCTGTTCCCCCATTACAATTAGCGGATAAATCATAATTGATAAAAGTGCGGTAAAAAATGAAATGTTTTTTGACCGCACTTTTTAACAAAGGAAACCTTATGCAAATTCTTGAACCTCAACAATTCGCCACATGGAATGAACCTATTGAAATGCTTTATGCCTGTCATAGTAAGGTAAAACGTTTTTGTCGCCAGTTAAGCATTTTACCTGATTATCTAGAAAAACACGGATATACTCAGGCTGTATTAAATGATGTTGAGCAAATTTTAACTTATTTCAATCGTGCCGCTCCCCTACATCATGAGGATGAGGAATTAGATTTTTTCCCTCAATTAGTCAAAGTGGCTCCGCAAGCACAAAGCTTCATTGATGAATTAGAAAAACAGCACGAATATTTGCATGAAAATTGGAATGCACTATCTGCGCAGTTAGAAGAGCTTATTTCTGAACAACGTCAAAATATTGATGAACATTTAATTGAATGCTTTGTTCAAGGTTATGATCGTCATATTGCGTTAGAAGAACCATTATTTGAAATGGGGCGTGAATGCTTAAGTGCAGATATTTTGGCTGAAATGGGCAAGAGAATGAGTGCTCGTCGTCAAATTAAAGAATGAAATATCAGCTCAATTTAACCGCACTTCGATGTCCAATTCCTCTTTTAAGTGCCAAAAAAGCCTTAAAAAATTTGGATAAAAATGATGAGCTAATGTTGATCTTAAACCTTGAAAGTGCGGTGGGAAATTTTTCTATTTTTGCCGAGGAAAATTCTGTTGCTTTGGTTGAGCAATATTATGCTTCGGAAAAAGAATTTATCGTTATCTTGAAAAAATAAAATTAATCGCCATAACGTAGGATATTGGGCGTGGTTCACCTTTCCCAATGAGCCAATTTATGGTATTTTAAGCGCAATTTTTAACTTAAATTAACAAGGAAAACATACAATGGAAGCACAAAACCCGATGTCCACGTTATTTATTTTCGTGATCTTTGGTTTAATTTTTTACTTTATGATTTATCGCCCGCAAGCTAAACGCAATAAAGAACATAAAAAATTGATGTCTGAGCTTGCAAAAGGTACTGAAGTTTTAACTGCTGGTGGTTTAATCGGCAAAATTACTAAAGTAACCGAAGGTAGCGATAGCATCGTGATTGCGTTAAACGACACGACAGAAATTACGATTAATCGTAACTACATTGTGAGCGTTCTTCCTAAAGGTTCATTAAAATCACTTTAAGAGTAACGTTAAATTATTTTCCAGAGCCACGAATTGTGGCTCTGTGCGTTAGAAAAGAAAAGGAAAACTATGTTAAACCGTTATCCATTATGGAAGAATTTGATGGTTATTTTTATTGTGGCCATCGGGATTTTATATTCTCTTCCAAATATTTATGGTGAAGATCCTGCGGTTCAAATTTCTGGTACGCGCGGTCAAGAAGCGAATACTAGCGTGCTTGGACAAGTTCAAGATGTGCTTAAAACCAACAATCTTCCAACCAAATCTATCGTGCTTGAGAACGGCTCAATTCTAGCTCGTTTTACTAATACCGATGATCAACTCCTCGCTAAAGATAAAATTGCTGAACGTCTTAGCAATAATTACACCACCGCATTAAATCTTGCTCCAGCCACCCCAGCTTGGTTAAGCATGTTTGGTGCTAACCCAATGAAATGGGGGTTGGACTTACGAGGTGGGGTTCGTTTTTTGATGGAAGTTGATATGAATGCTGCACTTGTAAAACGCCAAGAACAATTACAAGACAGTTTACGTAACGAACTTCGTAAAGAAAAAATTCAATATACGGCAATTAAAAATACTGAGCATTTTGGTACATCGGTCACATTGGCCGATGCAAGTCAACGCTCTAAAGCGGAACGTATTATTCATCAGTTGCATCCAACCTTAGATATCACAGAGTTGGATAATGATAGTATCAATTTAGGTCTTTCAACTTCAGCATTAAATGAAGCACGCGACTTAGCAATTGAGCAAAACTTAACGATTTTGCGTAAACGTGTTGCTGAACTAGGGGTATCTGAGGCGGTCATTCAACGTCAAGGCGCTGAACGTATTGTAATTGAATTACCAGGTGTTCAAGATACTGCTCGCGCAAAAGAAATTTTAGGGGCAACTGCAACGCTTGAGTTTCGTATCGTAAATCAAAATGTTACGGCCGATGCAATTTCTCGTAATATGTTGCCAGCTGATTCGGAAGTTAAATATGATCGCCAAGGTCATCCTGTTGCATTATTTAAACGCGCGGTATTAGGTGGTGAGCATATCATTAATTCAAGTTCTGGTTTAGATCAGCATTCAAGCACCCCGCAAGTGAGCGTAACCTTGGATGGTGAAGGTGGTGAGATTATGTCTCAAACCACCAAAAAATATTACAAGAAACCAATGGCGACGCTTTATGTTGAATATAAAGATAACGGTAAAAAAGACGAAAATGGTAAAACTATTTTAGAAAAACATGAGGAAGTGATTAATGTGGCGACGATCCAAGGTCGTTTCAGTTCTAATTTCCAAATTACCGGTGTTGATAGTATCGCGGAAGCGCACAATCTTTCTACCTTATTGAAATCTGGGGCATTAATTGCACCAATTCAAATTGTTGAAGAACGTACAATTGGCCCATCTTTGGGGGCACAAAATGTGGAGCAAGGGATTAATGCAAGTTTCTGGGGACTCATTGCTGTAATTGTCTTTATGCTGTTCTACTACAAGATGTTCGGTATTATCGCAAGTTTTGCTTTGGTCATTAATATTGTGTTGTTAGTCGGTTTAATGTCTATTTTACCTGGTGCGACACTTTCTATGCCAGGGATTGCCGGTATTGTATTAACCTTAGGTATGTCGGTGGATGCAAACGTGTTGATTTTTGAACGTATTAAAGAAGAAATTCGTAATGGTCGTCCAATTCAACAAGCAATTAACGAAGGTTACAACGGGGCGTTTACCTCTATTTTTGATGCGAATTTAACGACAATTTTAACTGCAATTATCTTGTATGCTGTGGGGACAGGCCCAATTCAAGGATTTGCGATTACGCTTTCACTTGGTGTCGCAATTTCAATGTTTACCGCAATTACAGGAACACGTGCATTAGTTAATGCGCTTTATGGCGGCAAACAACTTAAGAAATTATCAATTTAGGTAGGGAACGATGAAAATTTTTGCAAAAGATAAAGACGGACATTTTATCCGTGAAATCAATGGGATTAAACTCCCGTTCCCATTGACCGAATTTATGAAAATGCGTAAATGGGGCTATGTTTTTTCCGCACTTTTAATGGCCGTTTCGCTATTTTTTATCGTATCAAAAGGCTTTAACTGGGGATTGGATTTTACCGGTGGGGTTGTTTTTGATACCCATTTTTCACAATCTGCAGACTTAGAAAAAATCCGTGGTAAGCTCCATGAAAATGGTATTGAAAGCCCAATTGTGCAGACAACCGGTTCTGTTCAAGATGTCATGATTCGTTTACCAGCTACGGACAATGATTCAGGCATTGGTGATCGCGTAAAAGGAATGCTCCAAGAAGTAGATTCTGGCATTAAGATTCGTAGTGTTGAATTCGTTGGACCAAACGTAGGGGAAGAATTGGCTCAAGGCGCGGTATATGCGACATTAGCAACATTAGCGATGATGCTAGTTTATGTAGGTTCTCGTTTTGAATGGCGTTTAGGTTTCGGCGGTATCGCATCCCTTGCGCATGACGTAATTATTACTCTTGGTGTGTTTTCAGCGTTACAAATCGAAATTGATTTAACCTTCGTTGCAGCGATTTTATCTGTTGTGGGTTATTCTATTAACGATAGTATCGTGGTTTTTGACCGTGTGCGTGAAAACTTTAGAAAAATAAGACGTCTAGATACGATTGATATTATTGATGTTTCTTTAACTCAAACTTTATCAAGAACCATCATGACCTCTGCAACAACATTAATTGTTGTTATTGCATTGTTCTTTTTTGGTGGTCCATCAATTCACAACTTCTCTTTAGCGTTACTTGTGGGTATTGGATTTGGTACATATTCTTCAATCTTTATTGCAATCGCAATTGCATATGATGTTGGATTACGCCGTGAACATATGATCCCGCCTAAAGTAGATAAGGAAATTGACGAATTACCTTAGTTAAATTCTATTCTTAGAATAAACTTCAATAAAAAATAGTTAACCAAAAATTCATGGTTAACTATTTTTTTTATTTGTATCACTTTTTAATTTAGGCTTTTAATCTTGAGGTAAGGCATTTATAACGGCTTTCACTAAAGTCGCTAAAGGAATGGCAAAGAATACGCCCCAAAATCCCCATAAACCGCCGAAAATTAATACTGAAATGATAATAATCAATGGATGCAAATTCACTGCTTCAGAAAATAAATAAGGGACGAGTAAGTTTCCATCTAAGAGCTGGCTCACAGCAAAAGCGATGATGATATACCAAAATGTTGGGCTGATTCCAAATTGGAATAAAGCAACCAATGCAACAGGAATCGTAACAATTACCGCGCCAATATAAGGAACGAGAACTGAAAGCCCCACCGCAAAAGCCAATAAGAGCGGGTAATTTAGCCCGAATATTAAGAAAATAATGTAGGTGATGAGCGTGACAATCAGTATTTCTAATAATTTTCCATGAATGTAGTTGGAAATTTGCTGTTGCATTTCTTTCCATACTTTGAAGGCCAAGTTTCTATTTTTCGGTAAGAAACGGCTCACACCTTGTAAAAGTTCTGATTTATCCTTCAACATAAAAAACATCATTAATGGCACTAAGAAGGCATAAATCCCTAAAGAAACCAAGTTCATAATAGAGGCTAAAGAAAGTTTTACAGCAGATTCACCAAAACCAAGGATTTTTTCTCGCACAGAATTGAAAATAGAATCTACCATTGAATAGTCGATGAGCTCAGGATAATGCTCTGGTAAGTTTAGTAACCATTCATTGAGCTTGTTAAACATTGCGGGCAAATCACTTAATAAGGAAATAGTTTGATTCCATAGCATTGGCATGAGGATTAAAAAGAAGATTGTCGCTAGTCCAATAAAGCCACCAAAAATGATGATTGTCGCTAACATTCTTGGGCATTTTAAATGTTGATGCAAAAAATTGATCGGCATTTCTAGTAAATAGGATAGTACTAGAGCAATCAACAACGGCGCGATTAAATCTCCAAAAAAATAAATGGAGATAAAGCCAAATAATAATATTGCTAATAGCCCCATCGCTTGTGGATCGCTTAAGCGACGCGAGTACCAGCTTTTCAACATTTCTAGCATAATTTCTTTTCCTATAAGTATTTTCCGCCATTATAAGTTAAAATTTATAGTCTTTATAGCTACTAAGAGGAAATCCTATGTCTGTCGTGATTTATCACAACCCTCGTTGTTCAAAAAGTCGTGAAACGCTAGCATTATTAGAAAATCAAGGAGTTCAGCCAATAGTTGAATTGTATTTGCAAAAGCAATATTCCATTGATGAATTACAAAGCATTGCCCAAAAATTAGGGATTGATGATGTGCGTCAAATGATGCGTACGAAAGATGATTTATATAAAAGCTTAAATTTAGATAATTTAGATCTCTCTCAAGCTGCATTATTAAAAGCCATGAGTGAACATTCAGCGCTTATTGAACGTCCAATCGTTATCAATGGTAATCAAGCTAAAATCGGGCGTCCGCCAGAAAGTGTACTTGAGATTTTGTAATTTAAACGTTTGCGCGTATAATACTCCCGCCGTGGAAATCCTTCCGCGGCTTTTTTAAGGAAAAATTATGGCAAAGCAACAAAAAAGTGCGGTTGAAAATGAAACCGTTTATGAGCACACTCGAGGAGTGATCAAAGATAATGCAGTGATGGCATTATTGCATGATAAATTATTTCGCCAACGTGTTGAGAAAAAACGTAAAGGGAAAGGTAGTTACCAACGTAAAGCGAAACACGCAGGGAAAATGTTTGAAAAACCCGATTATAAATTTTTTGATTACAGAAACTTTATAATCGGGTTTTTCTTAGGCTAAAAATAGTAAAAAGGAGTATAAAATGTCAAATCAGCCTCAAGTCCTGTTTAATAATACATGGAATGTACGCATTAGCGATCCTGGTGAAGAGGGGGCAAAAAGCCATTTTTTTGAAACTATCTACCTCACTTTAACTGCATATTTTGAAGAAAATAGAATACGTTATGAGTTCGTTCGTAAAGTAGAAGATCAAATAAAAATTCAGCGCTCTTTTACAGAACTAAATGAGTTATTCAAATTTCTGAGTGATTATTTCGATCCTATTTTTATTGGATTATTAGGCGTAAAAATTGGGAACCTTGATGTGAAATCAGAATAATAACTTGACTCATCCACAAACTATTTTAGTACACTACCTATATTTAGGTGTTAATCCAACAGATGTGGCATTTACCTTTGCTGATCATGAATTCAATTGGATTGGTGTTATCCATATGATCTTTTCTTTAGTTTTTGCAATTGGTTATTGCTTAGTCGCAGAGCGTTTTCCAAAAATTAAGTTTTGGCAAGGTATTGGAGCAGGGATTATTGCTAATATTTGCGTGCACTATATCACTTTCCCCACACTAGGTTTAGCCCCACCAGTTGCAGAATGGCCGCTATATGAACATATTTCAGAATTAGTTGGGCATATTTTCTGGTTCTGGACTATTGAGGTTATTCGTCGAGATTTACGTAATCGCTTAACTGGCGAGCCAGATGCGGAGATTCCTCTAGCTTAAGCTAAACAGCATAAATTTTGATAAAAAACGGGTTAAGACTATAAGTTTTAACCCGTTTTTTTGTTAGATAGAGATGCTTTAATTAACAACAAATTTCTTGTACGACAAATTGTAATGAATGTCTCGCAAATTGCTGTTGTTTTCGGTGTTTCAAGCGTCTCAAACGTAGATTACGTGATAAAGAGGTTTGTTGTAAATTGGTTTTCTTTTTAAGAAAAGTTTTGCGTTTTAACATTTTATTTATCCTTTTTTTCTTTTATTTCTTCTGAATTCTTGACCGCACTTTCGTTGTTTGCATTATCATTCGTTGTTTGATTTTCTTGGACTCGATGATAATTCACAATGCTATTCATATAGCGGCGAATATTTTCTACATATTGATGGGCTTCATAGCCTCGCGCATAGCCGTATTTGAGTTGGGAATAATAGCGTTTTTCTGCTAATAAAGGCAGATTTTTTTTCACATCGAGCCAATTATCTGGATTTCCTCCAAGATTTTTAGTTAAACGACGTGCATCAATTAAGTGTCCCAGCCCCATGTTATAGGCAGCTAAGGCAAACCAAATTTTTTCTTCTTTTTGAATGGTTTCTGGAATTTGACTAATCAGCCAGTGTAAATATTCTGATCCCGCTTTAATGCTTTGTTCAGGATCTGTTCTATCGCTGATTTTCATATGTTGTGCGGTATCTTTCGTCAGCATCATTATGCCACGCACGCCCGTAGGTGATGTTGCATCTGGATTCCAATGAGACTCTTGATAAGCGACTGCTGCGAGTAATCGCCAATCTAATTTACCTTTATATTTTTCAAAGAGCGGTGAGAATTGTGGCAGTGTATTTTCAATTGCGTTCATATAAGAGCGCGTATCCACGTAATCAAATTGTGAAATATGCCCTAAATATTTTTCTTTTAAATTATCTACTAGCCCTGTTTCTTGTGCGTTATTCATAAAATTGAGTAAGGCAGCTTGCAGATCATTGTAGGCATTATTTGGTAAATACCAGTGAATATTTGCTTCATCAGTAATATCAAAGGCAATGGCTAATTCTGGTTTGATTTGTTGGATCGCAGCGATATCAATGGAATTAGCAATGACGTAAGGAATTTTTCCTTCAGACAGCTGTAGTAATAGTTCTTCTTGAGTAAACGCTTGATTTCTTTTCCAAGTTAATTGTGGATATTGTTTTTGTAATTCTTTTAGTGTTTCTTCCAATGATGAATTGTTAGCGATATAAATTTCTTTCTTAATATCACCTAGATTTTTAGGGCGTTGTTCATCTTTTCGATAAGCTAATTGCCATGAAGCTGAATGATATGCTGGGCCAATTTGGAAACGCTCTGCATTATTAGGATGATATAAAAGGTGAGCCGCAGCTAAATCAATATTATGCTTATCTAACTCATTAAATAATTGTTCTTGATTATTGAAAGTTTTAATTTCGAGTTCTACACCGAGTGAATCAGCAAATTCTTTAGCCAATTCATATTCAAAACCGCGTTTACCATCTTTATTTATAAAATAAGAAATAGGGTTGTTCATTGTGCCCACAATGAGTGAGCCTCGTTCTTGAATTGCTATATAGTGGTTTTCTTCAGCATGGAGTAGAAATTGCCATGGGAATACCATATCAATAGCCCAAAGTAATAAAGCCAAGGCAGTAATAATACGTAAAAAGAGACCTTTCAATGATTTTTCCTATATAAAAATTTTGCGGGATTGTAGCCAGAATTTAAGCAATAGACAATAAAAAGCCCCTTGAGGTTCAAGGGGCTAAATTTTGTTCACCGAGTAGTGCTAAATTTTAAATGATGCAAAAACATTAGGAAATAACACTATTCTTTATATCGTAAGGATATTATCCTCTGCGATCACGGCGTGGTTTATCGCTAAAAGAGCGGTTACTTTTTTCATTAAATTTACGATTTCCACGATTGTCACCACTGCGTTCATTACGCCCGCGTTCTCCACGGAAATCGCCACCACGGCCTTTACGTTTACCGTTAAAATCATCGCCGCCACGCGAACTATCAGACTTCACTGAACCTAAGAAAGACATTTGCATTTGTTTATTCAATACGCGTGTTTTACCGAATTGTTGCAATAATTCTTTCGGCATACCTTGTGGCAATTCAATGGTAGTGTAGTCATCATAAAGTTTGATATGGCCAATATAGCGGCTATTGATATCACCTTCGTTAGCAATCGCACCAACGATATGGCGAACTTCCACACCATCTGCACGACCGACTTCGATACGATATAAATCCATTGGTTGTGGATTTCCGTAGCCTTTACGTTCGCCACGACGTTCAGCTGAACGTGGATTTTCACGGCGATCATCTCGTTCATTACGTTCACGACGACGTTTTTCCATTGGCGGATCTGGTGGAAGAATTAATTTTTGTTTTCCTTGTAGCAACATTAACATTGCTGCAGCAATATCTTCTTGATCCTGATCGGCTGTGAATAAGTCTTCTAATAAACTACGATATTGTTCTAAATCGTGATGTTCTAATTGTTTCGTAATTTTTGCAACGAATTTTTTGCGGCGGCATTCTTGTAACACAAGATGATTTGGCAATTCTACTTCATTGATACCTTTTTTCATTAGGTGTTCAATATTACGAAGTAAACGACGCTCACGAGGTTCAACGAACAATAAAGCACGACCAGAACGACCTGCACGACCAGTACGGCCAATTCGGTGTACATAAGATTCTGCATCAAGCGGAATGTCGTAGTTCACCACAAGGCTGATACGTTCAATATCAATACCGCGTGCGGCTACATCGGTTGCCACAACAATATCTAAACTGCCGTTACGTAAGCGATCGAGTGTTTGTTCGCGCAATTGTTGTGTCATATCACCATTAAGTGCGGCAGAACGGAAACCATTTTTTTCAAGTAGTTCTGTAATATCTAAAGTACCAGTTTTAGTGCGAGCAAAGATAATCGCTGCATCAAAATCTTCCACTTCTAAGAAACGAAGAAGAGCTTCATTTTTACGCACACCGTGCACATACCAACAACTTTGGTCGATATCTGGGGCATTTTCGTTATTAACTTTGATCTTCACTTCTTTCGGATCATTCATAAAACGTTTCGTAATACGACGGATCGGTTCAGGCATTGTTGCAGAGAATAACGCTGTTTGGTGATTTTCTGGTAATTCTGCCATGACGGTTTCTACATCATCAATGAAACCCATACGTAGCATTTCATCTGCTTCATCTAATACGATAAAACGAAGTTCTGAAAGATTTAATGTTCCACGGCGAATATGGTCAAGAATACGGCCTGGTGTACCCACAACCACTTGTGCGCCTTGTTTTAATGCACGAAGCTGAATGTCATAACGTTGGCCACCATATAAGGTAACAATGCGGGAGCCATGAGCATATTTAACAAATTGTTCGCATGCATCGGCAACTTGAATAGCAAGTTCGCGAGTAGGCGCCATTACTAACATTTGTGGATGTTTTTCACTTGGATCGATTTGCGCTAATAAAGGCAGTGCAAAGGCAGCGGTTTTACCACTACCCGTTTGTGCCATACCTAGCACATCATTGCCACTGAGCAAATGTGGGATACAAGCTTGTTGAATTGGAGAAGGGGTTTCAAAACCTAAGTCAGAAACAGCTTTTAAGATGAACTCAGGTAAGCCTAAGTCATTAAAAGTAATTTTGTCAGTCATTAAAATACTCGAATATAAATAAGGAAAGCTCAAAGAGGCCTTCGGTTTATTAAGTTGAGCAGAGCGAATGAATTTTTCTATTCGTTCTACTACAAAGAGCGGTAAGTTTTTTTGATTGATTTTTAGAAAACAATCGCTTTTGTTACCGCACTTTTCTCTTCTTTTTCGTCTTCTGTTTGAACCGGTTTTAATTTCATTAGTTCAAACGCGGCAAAACGATACTCAACAAAGTTATAAACCTGATTTGCCATAGCTAGTTTAAATAAAGCTGCCGCTTCATCTACTAGCCCTACATTGAGTTTTTGTTTTGCTAGATAAAAATAGGTTTCTGTGAGAATTTCAGCATATTGTTGTGAATTTTCAGCAAATTCACTCGCACGTTGTTGTAATTCTTCTACAGAGATGCGTCCTAAGTAATATTGAACGATATGTGTACCCCAGAAGTCCTCTGATAGCCCTTTTGCTCGTTCAACAAGGTTTGTTTGGGCTTCTTGTGGTTTTAATTTTTGTTCGTTCAAATATAGCCATAAGACACGATAGGGATCTTTTGTATCGGCTTGGTAGAACTGTAAGAAATCTTGCTGAGCAAGATGGTAGCGCCCTACATAATAAAAATTTAAACCACGATTAAGGTGGGTATAGTCATAACTTGAATCTAATTCAAACACCGTATTGAATGCTTCCAATGCGCCGTCGTAATCTTCTTCAAGCAATAAATAAAGCCCTAAGTAATTGTACACAGATGCCATTTTAGGCTGTAATGCAAGGGCTTGAGTAAAATCGTAACGAGCAAGTCCCCATAATCCAAGGGAATCATAGAGTACGCCACGTTCAAAATGTAGCGATGCACGTTCTTCATTACTCATTTTTCCAACGAGTAGTACTTGGCTTAATCGCACGATCATCACTTCTTGTTCAAAGTGAGTATTCGGATTTTGTTCAGCCAACACAACATGATTTTTAGACACAAAACCGCCCCTAGACTGAACACAGCCTGCAAGGAGTAAGATCGCACATAAGCTAAATAAATAGACTATAAAATGGCGAGATAAGCGAAAACACCGCATTTGCTTTTTTTATGCCTAAAAGTTGGGAAAACAACAAAACTTGGCAGCGAACGCTACCAAGTTTTGATTCTATATTCCAAGATTATTCCTGTTCTTCTACAGAATCTTCTTGGTTAATTTCAGTTTCTTGTTTTGGTGCAAGATCTTTCATGGTTAAGCGGATACGACCTTGACGATCGATTTCAACCACTTTAACGGTTACTTCTTGACCAACTTGAAGGTAATCACTCACTTTCTCTACACGCTCTTCAGCAATTTGAGAAATATGAACTAAACCTTCTTTATTTCCAACGATAGCAACGAATGCCCCGAAGTCAGCAAGACGAGTAACTTTACCTTTGTAAATTGCACCAGCTTCAACTTCTGCAACGATTTCTTCAATACGTCCCATCACGTTTTTCGCTGCATTGCTATCTACTGCGGCAATTTTCACTGTACCATCGTCATCAATGTCAATTGATGTACCAGTTTCTTCAGTTAGTGAACGAATTGTTGCACCACCTTTACCAATGACATCTTTGATTTTCTTTGGATCGATTTTCATTGTATAGATGCGCGGCGCGTAATCTGAAATATCCGCACGTGGAGCTGGGATTGCTTGTTCCATTACACCAAGAATGTGCATACGTGCACTTTTCGCTTGGTTTAATGCAATTTGCATAATTTCAGGGGTGATACCTTCAATTTTGATGTCCATTTGAAGTGCCGTTACACCTTCGCGTGTACCCGCTACTTTAAAGTCCATATCCCCTAAGTGGTCTTCATCACCTAAGATATCTGAAAGCACCACGAATTTTTCTTCTTCTTTTACTAAGCCCATTGCGATACCTGCAACAGCTGCTTTAATTGGTACACCTGCATCCATTAATGCTAAAGACGCACCACATACAGATGCCATAGAAGAAGAACCGTTAGATTCAGTGATTTCAGATACAACACGCACAACATACGGGAATTCAGCAAGGCTAGGCATAACTGCCGCTACACCGCGTTTTGCTAAACGACCGTGACCGATTTCGCGGCGTTTTGGCGAACCGATCATACCTGTTTCGCCTACAGAATATGGAGGGAAATTATAATGGAATAAGAAGTGATCTTGACGTTCACCCGTTAATTCATCAATGATTTGTGCATCACGTTCGGTACCTAAGGTTGCAACAGCTAATGCTTGCGTTTCGCCACGAGTAAAAATCGCAGAACCGTGAGTACGTGGTAATACACCAGTGCAAATATCTAATGCACGAACAGTATCAACGGTACGACCGTCAATACGTGGTTCGCCTGCAATGATACGGCCACGAACGATTTGGCTTTCAAGTGCGGTGAAAATATCTACGATTTTACCTTCGCTGATTTCCTCATCTTCTGCTGTGATTTGTGCAATCACATCCGCTTTAATCGCATCGATTTGTTCGTAACGTGATTGTTTTTCAGTAATGCGGTATGCATCGCCTAAACGTGCTTCAGCAATTGCTTTTACTTTATTGATTAAATCTGTGTTTGGTTGTGGTGCAACCCAATCCCAACGTGGTTTGCCAGCTTCTTTTGCAAATTCTTTGATTGCTTCAACCACAACTTGTTGTTGTTGATGACCGAATACGACTGCCGCTAACATTTGTTCTTCAGTTAAGATATCAGCTTCAGATTCAACCATTAATACGGCTTTGTCAGTACCTGCAACCACTAAGTCCAAACGGCTTTGTTTTTGTTCAGCCATCGTTGGGTTTAATACGAATTGGTTGTCGATGAAACCAACACGTGCTGCACCGATAGGACCATTGAAAGGCACGCCAGATAAGGTTAATGCTGCAGAAGCACCGATCATTGCCACTAAGTCAGGGCTAATTTGTGGGTTTACAGAAACCACAGTCGCCACAACTTGGATTTCGTTGAAGAAACCTTCTGGAAATAATGGACGAATTGGACGGTCGATTAAACGTGCAATTAAAGTTTCGCCTTCAGATGGACGACCTTCACGTTTGAAGAATCCACCAGGGATTTTACCCGCCGCATAAGTACGCTCTTGGTAGTTTACGGTTAATGGGAAGAAGTCTTGACCTTCTTTCACATCTTTTTTAGCCACAACAGTCACGAATACTGTGGTATCGTCCATGCTTGCCATAACCGCAGCCGTTGCTTGACGTGCAATCGCGCCGGTTTCTAGAGTAACGGTATGTTGACCGTATTTAAATTGTTTAACAATTGGATTCACAATGTTTTCCTTGAAATTTATATTAAAAACAATGCCTTATTTTCCAGATTGCGACTAGCAAAAGAAATCTTTTGTAAAAATAACCGCACTTTCGAGTGAGTAAAATTGCTTTTGATAGCCGCACGCTAATGTAGAAAATAAAGCTTAAGCATTATACAGGGGTTTTTGTGTGATTGGTAACTTTATTTCATTTAACCGACTTGTTATCATATTCTCATAGAAATACATACGTAAGGAGATACTATGATTATCAGTGCATTAAATAACCCAAATTTTAAAGTGGGGTTACCAAAAGTTATCGCAGACATTTGCGATCATCTCAATACTTTAGATCTTGAAGCATTAGAAAATGGTCGTCATGATTTAAGCGAGCAAGTCTATATGAATGTCATGGAATTTGATACGGTTGAAGCAGATAGCAAACAGGCTGAACTTCACCACAAATATCTAGATATTCAATTACTTATTCGTGGTGAAGAAAATGTTGAAGTAAGCGCGACTTATCCAAATCTTTGCTTATACGATGAATATCATGAAGCAGATGATTACCAATTAACCCCACAAATTGAAGATAAAATCACCGTGACACTTTTACCAAAAATGTTCGCCGTCTTTTTCCCTTATGAACCCCATAAACCGGGTTGCACCGTAAACGGTAAATCTACTATTGTGAAAAAACTGGTGGTGAAAGTACCGGTAGAATTGATTTAATTATTTCGATTCATTAAAGAAAAAGTGCGGTTAGAAATTTATATATTTTCTGACCGCACTTTGAAATTTATCGCTCTCTTAATGCCTGTTTCATTCGCGTAATTGGTTTTATTAAATATTGAAACACTGTTTTCTCACCAGTTTTAACATCTACTGTTGCAACCATCCCAGGAATAATTGGCATTTCGTTCCCGTTTTTATCAACAAGATGGCTCCCTGACGTTTTCACTAATATGCGATAATACACGTTATTCATATTTAGCTTTAATTCACTAGCATTATGTTTTTCATCACTTAATGTATCTGGGCTGATTAAAGTCACTTCGCCTTGTAAACCACCATAAATGGCATAATCATAAGCGGTGAGTTTTACAACTGCAGGCAAACCAGGGCGGATAAATGCAACATCATTCGGGCGAATATAAGCCTCAACTAGAAGATTATCTTCAATCGGTACAATTTCAAGAATATCCTGCCCAGCATTAACAACTCCACCAATCGTATTAATGCGAATATTTTTTACAATCCCTTTCATTGGTGCACGAATTTGTGAACGTTCAACGGGGTCAGCTCGCATTGCCATATTTTCCTTAGCCTGTGCGAGTTCCGATTCTGTTTTTACTAACTCATTACTTGCATCTGTTGTATAACGGTTTTGACGTTCTGTAATTTGTGCTTCTAAATCATGTGAATCACGTTGCATACGTAAAAGATCAACTTGTGACATAACGCCACGTTTTACCATTGGTTCTGCTATAGCTATTTGCTGTTCAAGCGCATCTTTACTTTGTCTTAAACCCGAAACTTGTTCTTCCATCGCTCTACGACGAGAAACGTAAGCGGCTTCTTCACGCTTTTTTAATTCATCTGAAATATGGTCAGGGAAAACAAGATTTGTGTTGTAGGCCTCTGCCTGTAAACGAGCTACCATAGCTTCTAAGTTTTCTACTTTTGCTTGGCTTTCACGTAAAATAGCAGAACTACGGGTATCATCTAATCTTAAGAGAATTTGTCCTTTTTCAACGGTATCTCCTTCCTTGACTAACATTTCTTGAATCGTTCCTGGATCGAGGCTTTGTACGATTTGCTCACGGCTACTTGGAATAATTCGTCCTTGTCCTTGGGTAACTTCTTCGAGCGGACTAAAATATGCCCAAATGATAAAAGCAATGATAAAAGACAAAAATAAACTAATTATTGAAAAATAACCCGTATGTTTTTCCGATTGTAAGGCTGCATTTAGATCGTTAATCAGCTTTAAATCCTCTTGATTGATATTTTCTCTTTGCTGATTTGACATATTACTCACCTTTTTCTTCTTTTTTCTCAGCGGCAACCTGTGCAACATTTTGCGCTTTTGCCTGTGCTGCTTGTGCTTGTCGCTCTTCATTTTCACGCAATTTTGCAATAACTGCATCTCGAGGGCCATCAATCACGACACGGCCATTATCAACAACAACGACACGATTAACCATTGGTAACACTTGTAAACGATGCGTCACCACTACAACGGTTTTATCTCTAGCCCATTGAGCTAACACGCCTAGCGCTTGTTGTTCAGTTTGCTCATCTAAACCTGTTGTGGGTTCATCTAATAAAACAACGCGAGGATGGCGTAAAGTCAAACGTGCTAATGAAACAATTTGTTTTTGTCCACCAGAAAGCCCTAAACCATCTTCACCGAGTGGCATATCCAAACCTTTAGGATGGTTACGAACCAACTGATCTAAATGGAAATTACGCAATGCACCAAGCAATTCCTGGTCTGTTGAATAACCATCCATTCTGGCTAAATCTAAGTTCTCACGTAATGTCCCAAGGAATAAACGTGGGGATTGATTAAGTAAAGTGACTTTATCACGTAGGAAATTCGGATCAATTTGGCGAATATCTACATTATCTAACAAGATATTTCCGCCCGTTGGCTCATATAGCCCACTCGCTAATTTTAATAATGTACTTTTACCACTACCGATTCGCCCTAAAATTGCAACTTTTTCACCAGGACGAATGGTTAAATTAAGGTTTGCAATAGCAGGTTGCGAATCTTTATTATATTTAAATACGACATTGTTAAAGGTTATCTGACCTTGTACTTGATCAAGTGTTACATAAGAACGTTCTGGATCTCGTTCAATTGGTCTTTCAACAATGGAGTTTACACCTTTGAGTGCATTCTTAGCTTGTTGATATCGAATGGCTAATCCTGCAATTTTCCCAAGAGATGAAAGTGCGCGGCCAGAAAGGATTACCGAAGCAATTACCGCACCCATTGTAATACGAGCTTCAACGACATCATCGTGAATTAAATAAGTACCTAATACAACTAAACCTACGGTATTTAATTGCTGTAGCCCTACTGTAAAGTTAGAAACAAATTCATTGATCTGCTTAACTTTCATTGAACTGATAGCTGTTAAAGCATTGAGTCTATCCCAACGCTGCTGAGCCCAGTTAGTTGCGTTATTAACCTTTAATGTTTCAATGCCTTCTACCGCTTCAACTGCTAGCCCCTGACGTTGAGAGCTCTCTTTCATACTTTCATTGATACGTTTTGCTAATGTTGGCTGCACTGCAAAAGAAATTAGCAACACTAAAGCACAAGTCACTGCAGGTACAATAACCAATTTTCCACCAATAACAAACATGACAAATAAGAAAAGCAATAAGAATGGTGCATCAACTAATACCAATAAGCTAGCACTTGTCATAAATTCACGCACCGCCTCAAAATCGCGTAAATTATTCGCATAAGAGCCCGAAGAAATTGGACGTTCAATTAAACGTAATGCCATTACTCGTCTAAAAAGTGCCGAGCTGACTATTAAATCAGCTTTTTTACCAGCAATATCAGTTAAATGCGAACGTATCATTTTAGCAATAAATTCAAAGGTAATAGCTAAGAATACGCCTATACTTAACACCCATAATGTTGAATATGCTTGGTTTGGAATCACTCGATCGTACACATTCATCACATAAAGTGAACTCACCAATGCCAAAATATTGATTAAAAAAGAGGCTAAAATGACTTGGTAGTAATATTTTTTAAAGCGACCAATAACCTTCCAGAACCAGGCTTTTGGTAAATGATATTCTGGTAATTCAGAACGGTGATCCGCAGTTAATTTTGGCTTAATAAACCAGCAGAATCCCAAATATTGTGCTTCAAGATCTTTATGGCTAACCTCATGTGCTGGCGCATCACCTTGGCGAACAACATAAACACGCTCTTCGCCACGCCCTTTTACCTCACTCACAACAGCAGCTTCGTCATTATGTAAAATAATAATAACTGGCATCGCTAGTGAAGGAATCTCAACTAACTTACGGCGAGAAATATGGTTTTCAAATCCATAACTACGCAATACTTCGCTAAGTGATTGAATATTCGCATTTAAATTTCGATCCCTTGCGACATTTGCGGCTAACGCCTCTTCTGCAACAGGTTGATTGAGTAGCTTTGTTGCAATAGCTAAATGTTTAATAATTGAATTCATAAAATTTATCTACAAAATGCCTTCTACTTAGAACTGACCATTTGCATTAAAATCCGGGATTTTTGCCCATTTTGCTAAACTTGCTTTCGCCAATAAATATGCCACAGCTGCATCGCGGTAATCATTTTGTGCTTCCACATAACTTGTCTCCGTTGCGGCTAATTCTGCATAAGAATCTAATACTTCTAGCAAAGTGCGGTGAGAAATATAGAATTGTTGCTCATAGTCTTGAGCAACTTGAGATTGTGTCGAAATCAGTGATTTTACAATTTTAGCGCGTTGCTCACTTTGCTTCATATCCACTTTTGCTGTTTCTGCTCGTTCCTGGATATCACGTAATAACTCATCTGAACGCGCTCTGGCTGAGCGTATTACTGCGTGGCTCTTCTCCAGTGCATAATCAGCAGATTTATTATAAAGATCCCAAGTCATCGTTACCGCAACACTTCTATCATGGCGAGTTGCACTTCCTTCTAAATTAATAGAGGGATATTTTGAAGCTTTTGCAACTTCAGCATCCGATAATGCACTACTGTATTCTGATTCTTGCGCTTTCACACTTGGATGTGCAGTGATTGGCACTTTATCGAATAGTGCAATAAGCTGTGCTGAATTCTGTTTATTAAACGGATCGACGATATCTTTTTCAGTTAAACGTTTTGAGCTATATTTGTTTAATTTACTCAAAGTAACCGATAACGTTTTCTGTAAACTCGCTTCTGTTGATTGTGCTTGTAAATAACGGGATTGTGCCTGTGTCATCTCTGAACGACGACCTGAATCATATTCACTAATTACTCGCAAATCTGCTAAGAATTTCTCATGGCGTTTAATATTTTTTTTAGCAACTGCAATGGATTCTTTTGCACGAAGTGCGGTTAAATAAAGAGTGCTAATCGTGTTGGCTAATTCTTCGCGCGTTTCATAATATTTATGTTGATAATATTCCATTTTATGTTTATCACGCTCAACAGCAGCTTGAATTCCACCCCAAGCATATAAATTTAAACGGGATTTAATGCCAACATCATCACGCATTCTGGCATTATTAGAAGTATGTTGCTGGGCGACAACATTTTGTCCCGTTAACGAAAATGTTGGATAGTGCCCAGCTTTAGATGCTTCCATTTCATTATAAGCGCCTTCTGTATTAGCGCTCGCCTCAAGTAATGCAGGATCATTTCGCAAAGCATTGCGAAGAATATCAGCAAGTTCTTCTGCAAAAGCAGATGGAGATTGCAATGCACCAAGGAGTAGCAATGTAATGATTTTATGATGTACAAGTTTCATGGAAAGGCTCTCTTATAGAGTAATCAAAATAAAATTTTTTAACTGTTTAATTATAGCTCAAATAAGTTAAGAGTAATAATTAAAGATGCAAACTGCTCGTAAAATTTAACCGCTTGTAAAGGCAGTGTTCAAGATAAATATTGCATAAAGCTGCGCTAAAAACATCTCAGCTATACCTCTTTTTATTCAGCATCAAGCAGTCAAACGTTCTCGATTTTTACAAAAAACGCACCCGAAGGTGCGTTTTTCTAATACACGTTACAAATTAACTAACAGCAATATCGGAATCAATCCAGAGTTCGTTAGAACCGGTGTGGTAAACATGATAAGTATTGCCTTTATAATTAACTTGTGAGCTTGCAATTTCACTAATATCATTTAAACGCACTTTATCACCTGCATCACCATCAACAATTAATACGTTGTTGTGAGATTTACCACTGTCATCAACCGTTGGTTTAGCACTGTGGTTTCTCTCAACATCATCTTTTTGGATATTAAGTGTGTTGTTTAGCGTACCTTTAATATCAATTTTCTCAAAGTTAGAGAGCGATGTAATCGAGGTAATAATCGCTTCGCCGTCTCGATTCACAAACTCAAGTGTATCGAAATCATCACCACCATCAATAGATAGTTCTTTGTAAAAAGAGTAACGCGAAATAGAACCTGATGTTTTTATAATATCATCACCTGAGCCCATATCTATCCTAGCTTGTAAGGTTCCATAGAGGGATCCATAGGTGAACGGTAAATCTGTAGAACGCGCTTCAAGAATATCATTACCCGCGCCCATATTAATAGTGCCCGCAATTCGCTCAAAGCTTGCATAGTCATTAGCGCTACTGCCCATACCGTTACTATCTATAGTATTAGATGATACCCCAGCCTCATCAGGATCTTTAGCATTTTCACCTGCTTGGGCCGTTACCAGTTCGCTATAGTTGTACGCAGAATTCCTCGCTTGAGCTGTCACATAAGAGCCATCTTTTACTTTGTCTTGTGGAATGGTTGTGCTGTTTTGACCTGCTTCAATGTTTGGGAACGTCGTAAGATCGCTTGAAGTCCAGCTACCATCTGCATTTTTTGTTAAAGTTAGGTTGAAAGGCATAGCCGAATCTTTTGGGTTCAAAAATATGTCAGAATATTCAAAGACTACTCTTATTTCAACAGTATCGCCCACTTTTGCATCATCTGGTACTTTCACGGTGACTGAACCATCTGTAGTTGATGGAATAAGTTCTGGTGCGCTTGGTGCAGGAGTATCAGGTTTTTTACCGACTACCACGCCATTATCAGTAATTATACCCGAATTATCATACACTTTAGCCCTTACTAGTGAGCCAGGTTGTATTTTATCCGCTGAAATCATCGCTTTCCCGGTGGCGGGCTCAACCGTCACATCTGGGTTGTCCGAAGTCCAATTACCGTCCTCACCTTTCGTTAAGATTGTAATTTTTTGTGTCCCTGCTTTATCGGTATATTTTATTTTCATAGACTTAAGGTCTTGAGCTGTAGGATAGGTAATTTCCACAAAACCATCTGGTTTTACGGTTATGTTTGGCGGAGCTATTTCGCTAGGAAGACCAATTGTTGATGATGGGCCTTTATTACCAGCAGGATCTATCCCATAAGTATGTACATGCTCGAATCCTTTAAGTGTATTAGCTGGAATAATAGTATTAGTGTCGCCTGCCTTAACATTCGGCACATTCTCTGGTTTATCTGAAATCCAACTACCATCCTGTTGTTTAGTCAAGGTAGCTAAAGTTTTAGCATTATCAAGGGTATTCCCCCAACCCGAATCCTCTTCATCTATATAAATAACTCCTTTAATTACAACAGAATCACCAACTTCTGCCTCTTTTGGCATTGTTACTCCTATAGAACGATTTTCTAAAGAAAATGGTTCCGGCCGGCTTGGCGCATAAGTATCCGGAATGCTAACCGCATTTTCCGTTGCTGCTTCACCTGTGTTACCTTGATTATCCGTTGCCGAGGCTTTCACTAGAGATCCATCTTTCACTTTATGTGCTAGAAGAGTTATTTTGCCAGTTTCTGAATTGAGCCAGATATCATTATCTGGATTAGATGATACCCAACCTTTATCAGCATCTTTAGTAATCGTGACTGTTTGTGGATTTCCTTCTTCATCAATGTAGTGCACTTCAACTGATTTAGTATCTTCATCTGCTGGAGGAGTAATATAAACAAAACCATTCATTTTCGCTTCAATAGTTGGTTTAGCTGGTGCCGTTTTATCTACATTTTCACCCGCTTGAGCCGTTACTAGTGCACTATTATTGCCCGCTGGGTCTTTCGCTACTGCCGTTACATCAGAAGCATCTTTCACTTTATCTTGTGGAATAGTGGAGCTGTCTTTACCCGCATCAACATTCGGTAAGATTTCTGGTTTATCAGAAGTCCAGCTGCTGTCTGCATTCTTCGTTAAGGTGACTTTTTCGGGGGTATCAGAGGTTTCGCTAATTACGGTTACTTCTACAGTATCACCTACTTGCGCATCGTCTGGCACTTTCACGGTTACTGAGCCATCAGTGGTTGATGGCGTTACTTGTGGTGCACTTGGTGCCGTGGTGTCAGGATTATTACCCGCATTTGCTGAACCTTCTTTAACAGTTGGTTTAGCTGGTGCAGTGGTGTCTTTAGCGGTATTGCTATTGTTATTAGCATCACTATTATCAGATGGTTTGTCAGCAGTATTATTTGACGAGCCGCCACCATGACTGCCACTTGCTGCTGCAATAATACCACCTACAGCAGCCACACCTGCCGCCACCCATAACCAGTTTGGATTAAATGCCCAGAATGGTGCAGTGACGCTGTTTCCGCCTAATGCTTGTGGTGCAAAAACTTGATCTGCAAGCAAAGTCACCGCATCGCTTTCCACCCCACTTTGTGGAACGTAAGCATAGTATTGACCATCTTCGGCCATACCTAATACTAATTCAGTATTATCATGTTCATAATAGCCTTCTAAGACTAAATCGCTTTCTTTATTGATATCGGTGCCTTCAAACGCAATATAAAGATCGTTGCCAACACGTTTGGTGTCGATCATTTCAGGGGCATATTGTGTTGTTTCGTCAACCAATTCATAGTTCACATGAGGTTGTGCTTTGATGATAACCTTCAAACGCAATTTAAAGATCGTTTAATTTGACACGTTTGGTGTATTTCAGGGGCATATTGTGTTGTTTCGTCAACCAATTCATAGTTCACATGAGGTTGTGCTTTGATGATAACTTTTTGATTTGCTGAATTTAATTTGACAGTTTCAATAGTTTTATTGCCGTTATTAATCTTTACGCTAATATTTTTTGACATAAATAGTCTCCCTTAATTAATGAGTTGCACAAGCAGTGTTGTTTACACGAGAGATAGTGTGTGCTTGATGTTTAATTGTTTTTAACTGGTTTTGTGCTGTTGCCGCATCCACCTCTTTTAATTGTGGTTTTGATGCATTAGAGGTATCGACGTAGAAATAATGAACAGCTTGCTTCGCGAGATTGACAGTTAAGTTTGTTGCAGGTTTCATTGCAACATAGTGCGCTTCAAGTGCGGTTGGTTTTGCACAAATTTCAGTTTTAGTGAATCCCCCGACTTGAAGAGAAGACAGGTATTCGCCATTTACTTTGATATTGACTGCGATTGGGTTTGCTCCAGCATCAGTGCGATAGAAAATCAAGCCAGCATGATTTTCTTGTGGTGTCACACTCGTTGATTGATTATCAAAGTTTGACCATTTTTCGTTGTTTAATGAGCAAGCAGATAGCATGAAAGCTGCCATCGCTGCAGTAAAAAGTTTGGAAAGTCTCATAATAAAGTCCTTTAAAATATACTTATAGGTTCTAAGCAAACGCGATGTTGTTGTTTGAAAATCGTACGCACAGGGCGATAAGGTGCCGAATTTTAACTCAAATTTTAAATAAAGGAAGGGAAAGTTAAGAAATTTACACTTTATTTACAATGTAATTTTAACTCATTGATTTTATTATTTTGCTTGCTTTTTTGAGTGCTTGGCCAGCTATTCTGACCAAGCTAATAGAAAAGATATTTAGGATTTGATTTGTGTGTTATTTAACCACTGTAATTGACCATTTGGCATCGTCAATTTGTTCAAAGCTTGTGACTTTATAACCTGCTTTTCTAGATTTTTATAAAAAACGCACCCGAAGGTGCGTTTTTCTAATAGACATTACAAATTAACCAACTGCAATATCGGAATCAATCCAGAGTTCGTTAGAACCAGTGAGGTAAACATGATAAGTATTGCCTTTATAATCAACTTGTGAGCTTGTAACTTTACTAATCTCACTTAAATTCACTTTATCACCTTCATCACCATCAACAATTAATACGTTGTTGTGAGATTTACCACTGTCATCAACCGTTGGTTTAGCACTGTGGTTTCTCTCAACATCATCTTTGTGGATATTAACTGTGTTGTTTAACGTACCTGTAATATCAATTTTCTCAAAGTTAGAGAGCGGTGAAATCGAGCTCATAATCTCTTTGCCGTCTCGATTCACAAACTCAAGTGTATCGAAATCATCACCACCATTAATAGATACTCCTGAGTGCACATGATAACCAGATGATCCTATCATACCAGATGTTCTTACGATATCATTGCCAGAGCCCATATCTACTTTTGCATTGGAGAATGTGTATAAATAGCTGAACGGTATTTCTGTAGAGCGTGCTTCAAGAATATCATTACCCGCACCCATATTAATGGTGCCCGCAATTTGATCAAAGCTTGCATAATCATCACCACTACTGCCCATACCGTTACTATCTATCGTATTAGATGATACCCCAGCCTCATCAGGATCTTTAGCATCTCCAGTATCTTTACCTGCTTGAGCCGTTACCGGTTCGCCAGAGTCATGTGCAGAATTGCTCGCCTGAGCTGTCACATTAGAGCCATCTTTTACTTGGTCTTGTGGAATGGTTGTGCTGTTTTTACCTGCTGCAATGTTTGGTAACATTGTAGGATCGTCGGAAGTCCAGCTACCATCTGCATTTTTGGTTAAAGTTATGTATCTAGATATAGCAGAATCCTCTGGGTTCAAAAATATACCAGAATTTTCAGGAACTATTCTTACTTCAACAGAATCGCCTGCTTTGGCATCATCTGGTACTTTCACGGTGACTGAACCATCCGTCGTCGATGGAATGATTTCCGGTGCGCTTGGTACAGGAGTCTTAGGGGGTTCACCTACTGTACGGGAATCCGAATAACTAATTATACCCGAATTAGCAAACGCTCCCGCACTTAATTCCGAACCAGCTTGTATTTTATCCGCTGAAATCATCGCTTTACCCGTCGCTGGCTCTACCGTCACATCCGGATTGTCCGAAGCCCAATTACCGTCCTCACCTTTCGTTAACATTGTGATTTTTTGTGTACCTGCTTTATCGGTATATCTTACTTTCATCGACTTAAGGTCTTGATCTGCAGGAGGGGTAATTTCCACAAAACCATCTGTTTTTACGGTTACCTTTGGAGCATCCATTTCGTTACGAAGATAAATTGCCGGTACTGCGCTTTCATTACCTGCAGGATCTAGCGCCTGCACATATATATTCTTGAATCCTTTAAGTTTATTAGCTGGAACAATAGTACTATCTTTGCCGGCATCAACATTTGGCACGTTCTCTGGTTTATCTGAAACCCAACTACCATCCTGTTGTTTAGTCAAGGTCGCTAAAGTTTCAGCAGTATTAATATTATCATCATCCTGCTGTCCCGAACCCAAATCATTGCGCTCTTTATAAATAACTCGTTTAATTACAACAAAATCCCCAACATCGGCCTCTTTTGGCATTGTTACTCTTACAGAACGATCTTCTAAAGCCATTCCTTCTGGCATGCTTGGCCCATAAGTATCTGGAATGTTAACCGCATTTGCCGTTGCTTCTTCACCTGTTGCTTCTTCACCTGCGTTACCTTTATTATCCGTTGCTGAGGCTTTCACTAGAGAGCCACCTTTCACTTTATGTGCTGGAAGTGTTATTTTGCCAGTTTCTGAATTGAGCCAGATATCATTATCTGGATTAGATGATACCCAACCTTTATCAGCATCTTTAGTGATCGTGACTGTTTGCGGATTTCCTTCTTTATCAATGTAGTGCACTTCAACCGATTTAGCATCTGCAGGTGGAGTAATATAAACAAAACCATTCATTTTCGCTTCAACTGTCGGTTTGGCTGGTGCGGTAGTATCAGGATTATTACCCGCATTCGCTGTACCTTCTTCACCTGTGTTGCCTGCAGTGTCAGTTGCTTTCGCTTTCACTGGTGAGCCATCTTGTACTTTATCTGCTGGGATGGTTGCTTTACCCGTTGCTGGATTTACTGCAACATCCGGGTTGTTTGAAGTCCAGTTGCTGTCATTACCTTTAGTCAAGGTTGCCGTTTTCGGTGCACCCGCTTCGTCAGTGTAGCTCACTTCTACAGATTTAGTATCTGCATCTGCAGGAGGAGTTACTTCCACTGAGCCGTTATCTTTCGCTTCAACAGTTGGTTTAGCCGGTGCAGTGGTATCAGGATTATTACCTGCATTAGCCGTACCTTCATTACTAATGTCACCTGTATTATCAGTTGCTTTCGCTTTTACTGGCGAACCATCTTGCACTTTATCTGCTGGAATCGTCGCTTTACCAGTTGCTGGTTCTACCGCAACATCTGGGTTATTCGAAGTCCAAGTGCCGTCTGTACCTTTAGTAATGGTTGCAGTTTTCGGTGTACCCGCTTCATCAGTGTAGCTCACTTCTACAGACGTAGTAGTGTATGTTGGTGGAGTAATTTCTACAGAACCATCTGTTTTTGCAGTTACTTCTGGAGCAGATATTAGTACAGGTGGGGTTACCCGGAAAACCCATGCTTCTCCGCTGCTATTACCTGCAGGATCTTTCGCCTCAGCCGTTATCCCACTGGACTTTCCAAGTGTATTATTTGAAATGATAGTAGTATCTTTACCTGCATCAATACTTGGCACAGTTTCAGGTTTATCTGAAATCCAACTACCATCCTGCTGTTTAGTCAACGTAGCTAAAGGAAGCCCATTTGCTTCAATTATCACAAAATCTCCAACTTCAGCGTCATTTGGCATTTGTACACTTACAGAATAATTTCCTAATACTTTCAGAGTTGGTTTACCAGGTGCAGTTATATCTGCATTTTCACCCGCATTCGCAGTACCTTCTTCACCAGTGTTACCTGCATTGTCAGTCGCTTTCGCTTTCACTGGAGAGCCATCTTGTACTTTATCTGCTGGGATGGTTGCTTTACCGCTAACAGGGTCTACCGCAACATCTGGATTGTTTGAAGTCCAGTTGCCATCTTCACCTTTAGTCAAGGTTGCGGTTTTCGGTGTACCCGCTTCATCGGTGTAGTTTACTTCTACAGATTGGGTATCCGGATCTGCTGGAGGAGTCACTGATACTGAGCCATTGTCTTTCGCTTCAACAGTTGGTTTAGCTGGTGCAGTGGTGTCTTTAGCGTTATTATCAGATGGTTTGTCAGCAGCGTCATTTGACGAGCCGCCACCATGACTGCCACTTGCTGCCGCGATAATACCACCTACAGCAGCCACACCTGCCGCTACCCATAACCAGTTTGGATTAAATGCCCAGAATGGTGCTGTGACGCTGTTTCCGCCTAATGCTTGTGGTGCAAAAACTTGATCAGCAAGCAATGTCACCGCATCGCTTTCCACGCCACTTTGTGGCACGTAAGCATAATATTGACCATCTTCAGCCATACCTAATACTAATTCAGTATTATCATGTTCATAATAGCCTTCTAAGACTAAATCGCTTTCTTTATTAATATCGGTGCCTTCAAAGGCAATATGAAGATCGTTGCCAACACGTTTGGTGTCGATCATTTCAGGGGCATATTGTGTGGCTTCATCAACCAATTCATAGTTCACATGAGGTTGTGCTTTGATGATAACTTTTTGATTTGCTGAATTTAATTTGACGCTTTCAAGAGTTTTATTACCGTTATTAATCTTTACGCTAATATTTTTTGACATAAATAATCTCCCTTAATTGATTAATGAGTTGCACAAGCAGTATTGTTTACACGAGAAATAGTATTAGCTTGATGCTTAAGCATTTTTAAAGCTTCTTGTGCTGTTGCTGCGTCTACCTCTTTTAATTGTGGTTTTGATGCATTAGAGGTATCGACGTAGAAATAATGAACAGATTGTTTCGCGAGCTTGACCGTTAAGTTTGTTTTAGGCTTCATTGCAACATAGTGAGTTTCAAGTGCGGTCGGTTTTGCACAAATTTCAGTTTTAGCGAATCCCCCGACTTGAAGAGAAGACAGGTATTCGCCATTTACTTTGATATTGACTGCGATTGGGTTTGCTCCAGCATCAGTGCGATAGAAAACTAAGCCAGCATGATTTTCTTGTGGTGTCACACTCGTTGATTGATTATCAAAGTTTGACCAATGTTCATTGCTTAGTGTACAAGCTGTTAGTACAAAAACAGCAAATGCTGTTACTAATAATTTATGAAGTTTCATATTTAGTGTCCTTTTATAATTGTAAAATAGTTTAGAAAAAACACGAGTGATTAAAAACTGAACGCTCGTAGACTTTTAAGCGGGGCATTCTAGCTGAAATTTAAAAAAAAGGAAGGAAAAATTAAGAAATTTACACTTTATTTACAATGTAATTTTAACTTATTGATTTTATTATTTTGCTTGCTTGCTTGCTTGCTTGCTTGCTTGCTTGCTTGCTTGCTTTAACTCATTGATTTGATTGTTATTTAATCACTGTAATTGACTATTTGGCATTATCAATTTGCTCGAAGTTTGTGACTTCATAACCTGCTTTTCTCGATTTTTATAAAAAACGCACCCGAAGGTGCGTTTTTCTAATAGACGTTACAAATTAACCAACAGCAACATCTGAATCAACCCAGAGTTCGTTAGAACCAGAGTGGTAAACATGATAAGTCTTGCCTTCATAATTAACTTGTGAGCTTGCAACTTTGCTAATCTCACTTAAATTCACTTTATCACCTTCATCACCATCAATAATTAACACATTGTTGTGAGATTTACCACTATCATCAACCATTGGTTTAGCACTGTGGTTTCTCTCAACATCACTTTTGTGGATAAAAACTGAGTTGTTTAACGTACCTTTAATATCAATTTTCTCAAAGTTAGAGATCGCTGAAAGCGAGGTTGCAATCGCTTTGCCGTCTCGATTCACAAACTCAAGTGTATCGAAATCATCACCACCATTAATAGATGCTCGTGAGTCTATATCACCAGATGTTCTTACGATATCATTGCCAGAGCTCATATCTACTTTTGCTTTGGAGAATGTGTATAAATAGTTGAACGGGGAGAGTGTAGAACGCGCTTCAAGAATATCATTACCCGCGCCCATATTAATGGTACCCGCAATTTGCTCAAAGCTTGCATAGTCATCACCACTACTGCCCATACCGTTACTATCTATAGTATTAGATGATACCCCACCCTCATTAGGATCTTTAGCATCTCCAGTATCTTCACCCGCTTGAGCCGTTACTTTTGCGCTATAGTTGTAATCAGGATTTCTCGCCTGAGCGGTCACATTAGAACCATCTTTTACTTGGTCTTGTGGAATGGTTGTGCTGTTCTGACCCGCTGCAATATTTGGTAACATTATAGGATAGTCTGAAGTCCAGCTACCATCTGCATTTTTGGTTAAAGTCACTCCGACACCTATATTAGAATCCTCTGGGTTCAAAAATATGTCAGACTTTTCAGGAACTATGCTTACGTCAACCTTATCGCCCACTTTTGCATCATCTGGTACTTTCACGGTGACTGAACCATCTGTAGTCGATGGAATGATTTCCGGTGCGCTTGGTGCAGGAGTCTTAGGGGCTTCACCTACTCTCTGGAAATCCGAATTACTAATTATACCCGAATTAGCAAACGCTGTCGCACTTAATGTCGAACCAGCTTTTATTTTATCCACTGAAATCATCGTTTTTCCCGTCGCGAGCTCAACCGTCACATCCGGGTTGTCCGAAGTCCAATTACCGTCCTCACCTTTCGTTAAGATTGTGATTTTTTGTGTCCCTGCTTTATCGGTATATCTTACCTTCATCGACTTAAGGTCTTGATCTGCAGGAGGGGTGATTTCCACAAAAACATCTTTTACGGTTACCTTGGGAGAATCCATTTCCTCAGGCAAATCATAAGTTAAATTTACTGGGCTTGAATTACCTGCAGGATCCTCTGCATAAGCATCTACACTTTGGAATCCTTTAAGTTTATTCGCTGGAATAATCGTATTATCATTGCCTGCCTTAACATTCGGCACGTTCTCTGGTTTATCTGAAATCCAACTACCATCCTGTTGTTTAGTCAAGGTGGCTAAAGTTTCACCAGTATGAATCTCATCTTGTTCTCCATCTGAATCATCGTAATCTCTATAAGCCTTTCGTTTAATTACAACAAAATCACCAACCTCGGCCTCTTTTGGCATTGTTACGCTTGCAGAACGATCTTGTAAATAAGTTACTGTTGGATTGCTTGGCCCATAAGTATCTGGAATGTCAACCGCATTTGCCGTTGCTTCTTCACCTGTATTCGTTGCTTCTTCACTGGTGTTACCTTTATTATCCGTTGCCGAGGCCCTTACTAGAGAGCCACCTTTCACTTTATGTGCTAGAAGAGTTATTTTGCCAGTTTCTGAATTAAGCCAGATATTCTCTGGATTAGATGATACCCAACCTTTATCAGCATCTTTAGTAATTGTGACTGTTTGCGGATTTCCCTTTTCATCAATGTAGTGCACTTCAACCGATTTAGCATCTGCAGGTGGAGTAATATAAACAAAACCATTCTTTTTCGCTTCAATAGTTGGTTTAGCCGGTGCCGTGGTGTCAGGATTATTCCCCGCATTCGCAGAACCTTCTTCACCTGTGTTACCTGAAGTATCAGTTGCTTTCGCCGTCACTGGTGAGCCATCTTTCACTTTATCTGCAGGGATGGTTGTTTTACCGCTAACAGGATCTACTGCAACATCTGGATCGTTTGAAGTCCAGTTGCCATCGTTACCTTTAGTCAAGGTTGCAGTTTTCGGTGTACCCGCTTCATCTGTGTAGCTCACTTCTACAGATTGGGTATCTGCATCTGCAGGAGGCGTTACGTCCACTGAGCCATTGTCTTTCGCTTCAACAGTTGGTTTAGCCGGTGCAGTGGTGTCTTTAGCAGTATTCCCATTGTTATTAGCGTTATCTAGTACAGCCCCATTATTTTTATCACTATTATTAGATGGTTTGTCAGCAGCGTTATTTGATGAGCCGCCACCATGACTGCCACTTGCTGCTGCAATAATACCACCTACAGCAGCGACCCCTGCCGCTACCCATAACCAGCTTGGATTAAATGCCCAGAATGGTGCTGTGACGCTGTTTCCGCCTAATGCTTGTGGTGCAAAAACTTGATCTGCAAGCAATGTCACCGCATCGCTTTCCACGCCACTTTGTGGCACGTAAGCATAGTATTGACCATCTTCAGCCATACCTAATACTAATTCAGTATTATCATGTTCATAATAGCCTTCTAAGACTAAATCGCTTTCTTTATTGATATCGGTGCCTTCAAAGGCAATATGAAGATCGTTGCCAACACGTTTGGTGTCGATCATTTCAGGGGCATATTGCGTTGCTTCATCAACCAATTCATAGTTCACATGAGGTTGTGCTTTGATGATAACTTTTTGATTTGCTGAATTTAATTTGACAGTTTCAATAGTTTTATTGCCGTTATTAATCTTTACGCTAATATTTTTTGACATAAATAATCTCCCTTAATTGATTAATGAGTTGCACAAGCGGTGTTATTTACACGAGAAATAGTATTAGCTTGATGCTTAAGCATTTTTAAAGCTTCTTGTGCTATTGCTGCATCCACCTCTTTTAGTTGAGGTTTTGATGCATTAGAGGTATCGACGTAGAAATAATGAACAGATCGTTTCGCGAGATTGACAGTTAAGTTTGTTGCAGGCTTCATTGCAACATAGTGAGTTTCAAGTGCGGTCGGTTTTGCACAAATTTCAGTTTTAGTGAATCCCCCGACTTGAAGAGAAGACAGGTATTCGCCATTTACTTTGATATTGACTGCGATTGGGTTTGCTCCAGCATCAGTGCGATAGAAAACTAAGCCAGCATGATTTTCTTGTGGTGTCACACTCGTTGATTGATTATCAAAATTTGACCATTTTTCGTTGTTTAATGAGCAAGCAGATAGCATGAAAGCTGCCATCGCTGCAGTAAAAAGTTTGGAAAGTCTCATAATAAAGTCCTTTAAAATATACTTATAGGTTCTAATCAAACGCAATTTTATTGTTTGAAAATCGTACGCACAGGGCGATAAGGCGCGCATTCTAACTGAAATTTAAAATAAAGGAAGGAAAAATTAAGAAATTTACACTTTATTTACAATGTAATTTTAACTTATTGATTTTATTATTTTGCTTGCTTGCTTGCTTGCTTGCTTGCTTGCTTGCTTGCTTGCTTGCTTGCTTGCTTGCTTTTTTGAGTGCTTGGCCAGCTATTCTGACCAAGCTAATGGAAAAGATATTTAGGATTTGATTTGTGTGTTATTTAATCACTGTAATTGACCATTTGGCATCATCAATTTGCTCGAAGTTTGTGACTTCATAGCCTTCTTCAGCCGCCCAAGCGGGAATAGCTTCGGTGGCTTGTGTGCAGTCAAATTCAATTTCTAGGCCATCTCCTTTATTTAACTTAGTCATAGCTTCTTTGGCTTCAATGAGAGGAAAGGGGCAAACTAGGCCGAGTGTTGGTAATTTAACGATCATATAAACTCCTTATGATGTTTTTGTTAATTTTAAACGTTGTGGACGGATAATGGTGAAGTAGGCGGCTACCCAGGTGCCGAGAATCATCAATGGCAATGAGACCCAACCTTGCCAAGAGAAAAAGGCAGTTTCGACTAAACCGTTACCGATGGAGCAACCACCTGCAAGGGTTGCCCCAATACCCATGAGAATACCGCCGAGTCCGCTGCGTAGAATCGTGGTGGCATCTGGTACGCGGACACGAAATTCATTGCTCGCTTTCGCACCGATGAATGAGCCGATAAAAATCCCTAAAACTAAGAATACGCCCCAGTTAATAAATTTACCGTCGCCAGTAACGAGGAATTGCATAATATTAGCGGATGGACCCGTGATCCCAAGTCCAAACTCACGACCAGTAGCGATACTGAGTGGCCAAGCAGCAAGTGCGATTAATCCGATTAATACAGCAGAGAAAAATGGGTGCCAGCGTTTTTCAAATAATAAGTGAGCAAGTCCCGTTTTCTTTGGTTTTAATGCCGCGATTTTTACGCTTGGTTTACTGAGATGTTTGTATACATAAAAGGCTGTTACTAAAGTTAATAATGCGACTAACCACCAAGGTGAGATACCGAATGTATCATAAATATTGCGTTGTTCGATATTGATGCTACGTAAAGTTTTATTGAATTCCCCTAATGGACCAGTACGCATGATGGCACTTAATAACATATAAGTGAATAAAGCAACCCAACTGCCGACTAATCCTTCTGCAGCACGGTACCATGTGCCTGTTGCACAACCGCCAGCAAGAACAATACCAATGCCAAATACAAAGGCACCGATAATTACTGCTAAAAAGGCAAAATTTTCAGCCGGATCCAGATTTAATACACCGATTTCTTTTAAGAGAAAGAAACCGATGGATTGCACGGTAATCGCCAATAAAAGGGCTACAAACATTTTGTTATTTTTGGTGACATACATATCGCGAAATGCGCCAGTAATACAAAAGCGCCCCCGCTGCATGACAAATCCGAGTAAAATTCCACAAAGTAATCCGGTTAAAAGCATAAATATTCCTCTCTTTTAGAACTAAGTAGGTCGGTATTTTCTAAAAAAATAAGAAGGTAGCGCCAATAACTTTTAGCTAGAAAATATATTTTTTTGATATAAAAAAGTGAGGTTATAAATTTATACTTTTTTACCACACTGTTTTAGCAACGTAATAATAATTAACCCCACTCAAAAGAGCGGGGTTAATTGTTTTATATACGCCAGAAATTTGGTTTATGCAGGAACGCGTTCTGCTACGAGCATTTGTAGTTTTCGTAAAATGACATTTAATACTACGCCATAGGCTGGGACGAACAAGATAATTCCTATAAATAATTTAAATAGATAATCTACAAAGCTGAGTTGTGCCCAGTGTTCAGCCATAAAAGGATCTGCACTTTGGTAGAAGGCTACACTGAAGAAAACAAACGTATCAGCCATTGAGCCGAATGTCATTGAGCTAGTTGGCGCCACCCACCATGTTTTTAACTGGCGTAAACGGTTAAATACGATCACATCAAGTAATTGTCCTACCACGTAAGCTGCAAAGCTCGCAATAGCAATACGGAATACAAACAGATTGAAACGCGTTAATGATTCAAAACCTTGGAATTTGCTTTCAGAGAATAAAACAGATATGACATAACTTACAATAAGTGCAGGAAACATCACCACGAAGATGATTTTTCTCGCATCTTCCGCACCGAAAATACGCACAGTCAAATCAGTAGCCAAAAAGATAAATGGGAATGTGAGCGTTCCCCAAGTGCTGTGGAAAGAAAAATCATTTGCTGCACCAAGTGCGGTTAATTTTAGCGTGATTTCAAAAGGGATTTGTACAAAGTAATTGCTCGCTGCAATGATGAATATGTGGAAAAAGCTGAGCCAGATGATTGCACGACGTTTTTGTTGATCATTAAAGATCGGGGAGTTTAATTTCATGTTGTACCTTTTTAGTTTAAATAAATCGGGGTTAGGGAACCCGAGGTTGAATATAGGGGGCTAGATAATACGCATATTTCAAATAATTGCAAGATTCGATGTCATTTGAGTTTTATTTTATGAAAATTGACGAACGATTTTACAGCCTTTATTCTATTTGCGTTTTTCATCAAATTTGAAAGGAGAGAAAATGGAGTTACACAATATTCGCGATGAATATACTAAACGAGTGCTTTCACAACATGATTGCCATGAAAATCCAATCTCGCAATTTGAACAGTGGCAGAAGGAGGCAATTCATGCGCAAGTTAACGAGCCTACTGCAATGAATATTGCGACTGTTGATGAACAAGGTCGCCCAAATAGCCGAATGGTATTGCTAAAAGAAGTCAATGAGCAAGGTTTTGTCTTCTTTACGAATTATCTTAGTCGAAAAGGTAGTTGTATTGAGCGTAATCCTTATGTTGCGCTGACTTTCTTTTGGCCTGAATTGGAACGCCAAGTGCGAATTGAAGGTAAGGCGGTTAAAATCCCATCAGAGCAATCCGATAAATATTTTGCTACCCGACCTTACACCAGTCGTATAGGAGCTTGGGCAAGTGAGCAAAGTGCGGTGATTTCTAATTATAAATCGTTGCTAGCAAAAGCAGCATTGGTTGCAGCTAAACATCCATTAAACGTGCCTAGACCAGATTATTGGGGCGGCTATTTAGTTGTGCCAGAAACCGTGGAATTTTGGCAGGGGCGACCAAGCCGTTTACATGATCGCATTCGTTATCGCAAGGCAAGTGATAATTGGATTAGAGAAAGACTTTCTCCTTAGTAAATTGAGCATAAAAATAACCGCACTTTAGTTGTATCCCAAAGTGCGGTTAATTTTTTACAAATTTTCGTGCTAGCGTTGTTTATTAATGCGTGCTAGTACTTGTCGTTGTACGATTTGCACGTTTACGATCGTTTTCCGTTAAAAGTTTTTTACGGATACGAATCGACTCAGGTGTTACTTCCACTAACTCATCGTCATCGATAAATTCAATCGCTTGTTCAAGACTGAATTTTACAGGTGTAGTCAGCACAATCGCATCGTCTTTACCTGAGGCACGCATATTGGTTAGTTTTTTACCTTGTAAGCAGTTTACGGTTAAGTCATTTGAGCGGCTATGAATACCGATAATTTGACCTTCATAAACTTCTACGTTTGCATCAATCATTAACTTACCACGTTCTTGTAAGCCAAATAATGCATAGCCTAGTGCTTTGCCTGTTGCATTAGAAATCAACACACCATTTTTACGTTGACCGATATCTCCACCTTTGATTTCATCGTAGTGGCTAAAGCTTGAGTAAAGTAAGCCTGTACCAGAAGTCATGGTCATAAAGTCACCACGGAAGCCAATTAATCCACGGCTAGGAATGATGTATTCTAAGCGAACACGACCTTTACCGTCAGGCAACATGTCGCGAACTTCACCTTTACGGATACCTAATGCTTCCATCACAGAACCTTGATGTTGTTCTTCCACATCAATAGTTACTTGTTCGTATGGCTCTTGTTTTTTACCGTCAATATCACGATAGATTACTTTAGGGCGAGAAACGGCAAGCTCATAACCTTCGCGGCGCATATTTTCAATTAACACAGAAAGATGTAATTCACCACGACCAGAAACACGGAATTCATCTGGGTTTGGGGTTTCTTCTACGCGTAACGCTACGTTGTGAACCAATTCTTTATTTAAACGTTCAAGAATTTGACGTGATGTAACGTATTTACCTTCTTGCCCCGCAAATGGAGAGGTATTTACACAGAAGAACATGGTTACTGTTGGTTCGTCAACAGTTAATGATGGAAGCGCTTCAACTGCGTTGATATCACAAATCGTATCAGAAATATTTAATTCACCTAAACCAGTGATTGCCACGATATCGCCCGCGTAGGCAATATCTTCTTCATAACGTTGTAAACCAAGATGACCAAGTACTTGACCGATACGACCTTGACGAGTTTTTCCTTCACTATTGATGATAGTAACAGGTTGGTTTGGTTTAATCGAACCACGCTTAATACGACCAATACCAATAACACCTACATAGTTGTTGTAGTCTAATTGTGAAATTTGCATTTGGAATGGCGCGTCAAGTTCTACTTTTGGTGGTTCTACATGTTTCACAATGGCTTCAAATAACGGGGTCATATCTTCTGCTAATTCTTCATGCTCAAGACCTGCAACACCATTTAGCGCTGAAGCATAGATAATAGGGAAGTCTAACTGTTCATCTGTTGCACCAAGATTTACGAATAAGTCAAACACTTGATCCACAACCCAGTCTGGACGCGCACCAGGGCGGTCAACTTTATTAATTACGACAATAGGTTTTAAACCATGAGCGAACGCTTTTTGGGTCACGAAACGCGTTTGTGGCATTGGGCCATCAAACGCATCAACAACTAATAGAACAGAGTCCACCATAGAAAGTACGCGCTCAACTTCACCACCGAAGTCTGCGTGCCCTGGAGTATCCACGATGTTAATGCGGTAGTCATTCCAGTTAATCGCGGTATTTTTTGCAAGAATGGTAATGCCACGTTCTTTTTCAAGATCGTTTGAGTCCATAACGCGTTCATCTACATCACCACGTGCAGATTCAAAAGTACCAGATTGTTGAAGAAGTTTATCTACAAGAGTGGTTTTACCATGGTCAACGTGCGCAATAATTGCGATGTTACGGAGTTTTTTAATATCAATTTCGTTTTTCATTGTTTAATGCTTTGATTAGATGAGATGCAATTTCTTATTACATCGTTACATAAAAAATGGTGCAACGAGTTGCACCCTGCGTTTCTACATTTGTCGAAAGGGCAAAAATTATACATGTATTTTTCTTTTTCTGCTATGACTAGAATAAGAAAAATAAATCTCATGAAAAAATAGTATGGTTACGTTATAATGCGAACTTATTTTAATCGGACTAATTATAGAGGACTCCCTAATGCCAAACGCAAATGCAATCGCCAATGTATTTAAGCTAATTGAAGAAAATAATGTGAAATTTGTACTTCTTCGATTCACTGATATTAAAGGCAAAGAGCATGGTGTATCAATTCCAGTAAGCCTTGTGGATGAAGAAATGTTTGAAGACGGTAAGATGTTTGATGGTTCCTCTGTAGAAGGATGGAAGACTATTAATAAAGCCGATATGTTGCTTATGCCAATCGCTGAAACTGCAGTGATCGATCCATTCGCGCAAATTCCAACGCTTTCTATTCGTTGTAGTGTTTATGAACCAACGACAATGCAAAGCTACGATCGCGATCCGCGCTCTATTGCAATTCGTGCAGAAAATTATATGCGTTCAACAGGTATTGCGGATCAAGCTTTTTTCGGCCCAGAGCCTGAATTCTTCTTATTTGATGATGTGCGTTTTAATGTATCAATGAACAAAGCGTCTTTTTCTATTGATGATATAGAAGCTGCTTGGAACACGAATAAAAAATATGAAGAAGGCAATAACGCTTATCGCCCATTGAAAAAAGGTGGTTACTGTGCGGTTGCTCCAATTGATACGGCTCATGATATTCGCTCTGAAATGTGTTTAATTTTAGAAGAAATGGGCTTAGTCATCGAAGCTCATCACCATGAAGTGGCAACCGCAGGTCAAAATGAAATTGCAACGAAATTCAATAGCTTAACCTTGAAAGCGGATGAAACACAAATCTATAAATATGTGGTACAAAACGTGGCATTAGAACACGGTAAAACCGCTTGCTTTATGCCTAAACCAATCACGGGTGACAATGGTTCAGGCATGCACTGCAATATGTCATTAAGCAAAGACGGTAAAAATATTTTCCAAGGTGATAAATATGCAGGCCTTTCTGAAACCGCACTTTATTACATCGGCGGTATCATTAAGCATGCTAAAGCATTAAATGCTTTCACCAACCCAAGTACTAATTCATATAAACGTTTAGTACCAGGTTTTGAAGCACCAGTATTGTTGGCTTATTCTGCAAGCAACCGTTCTGCTTCAATCCGTATCCCAGCAGTAACCAACCCAAAAGCAATTCGTATTGAAGCGCGTTTCCCAGATCCATTGGCAAATCCATATCTTGCATTCGCTGCATTATTGATGGCTGGCCTTGATGGCGTAGTAAACAAAATCCACCCAGGCGATGCAATGGATAAAAATCTCTACGATCTTCCACCAGAAGAATTAAAAGATATTCCAGCGGTAGCAAGCTCATTAGAAGAAGCGTTGAATTCATTAGAAAAAGACTATGAATTCTTAACGCAAGCTGGTGTGTTTGCGAAAGACTTTATCGAAGCATTTATTAGTATTAAACGTAAAGAAGTAGAACGTTTAAATATGACACCACATCCAGTTGAGTTTGAGATGTATTATGCATAAGAAACAATAGATTTCTAGTTGCTAAATGAGAAAGTGCGGTCATTTTTGGCCGCACTTTTTGTATGTGATATCACGTTGAATTCGTGTATAATCGAAATCCGATTATAGATAGGACTAGATTATGCTAAATAAATTTGTAGGCAAATTTCGCCGATTTTATGCATTTAATGAGCTATTAAAACAGCTTGTTGTAAGAGATATTAAATTAAAGTATAGAAGAAGTTATTTAGGTTATCTTTGGAGTGTTTTAAACCCATTAATGTTAATGGGGGTTTTAGTATTTGTGTTTTCTAATATTTTTAGATCAAACATTCCTAATTTTCCGCTTTATCTATTAACTGGGCAAATTATTTTTAATTTCATGGTGGAAGCAACAAATATGTCAGTAGGATCTATTACTGGCAATGCTGCGCTATTGAAAAAAACTTATGTGCCTAAATATGTATTTACTATATCAAAAGTTGGGAGTTCTTTAGTTAATTTAGTATTTTCATTAGGTGCGTTATTATTAGTAATGATAGTAACTAAGGCTGATTTTTCATTAGCCTTAATATTTTTTCCTATTGTTATTTTTCAGGTGTTTGTCTTTAGTTTGGGGGTTGGCTTATTTTTAGCAGCGGTGACAGTATTTTTTAGAGATGTTCAGTATTTATGGGGAGTGTTTATTTCTATGTGGATGTATTGTACTCCAATATTCTACCCAGTATCTATTATCCCTGAGAAATATTTGTTTTATTACAAAGCATTAAATCCAATGTATTTATATGTTGAACAATTTAGAAATATTATTTTATCTGCAACGTTTCCTGACTTGAAACTAATTCTAGCAGGCTTTGCAGTTGCTTTTATTGCGTTAATTTTTGGCACATGGTACTTCAATAAAAAACAAGATGAATTTATTTTATATATATGATGAACGACACTGTGATTAAAGTTACCGATGCTACTGTGCGCTTTAATATGGCGACAGAAAGCTTCAACGGGCTAAAAGAATACATAATCAAAATGCTGAAAGGTGATTTGATGTTTCAAGAGTTTTTGGCGTTAAAAGATGTAAATCTTGAAGTAAAACGTGGGGAGTCTTGGGGCTTAATTGGTACCAATGGTTCAGGAAAATCCACACTTTTAAAGCTAATCTGTGGCATTTTAAAGCCTTACAAAGGTACGGTTGAAGTGCATGGCAATATTGCTCCTCTTATTGAGCTGGGTGCTGGTTTTGATGGTGAACTTACCGCAAGAGAAAATATTTATCTTAATGGCGCACTTTTAGGGCATAAAAAAGCCTTTATGGAGCAACATTTTGATGAAATTATTGAGTTTGCTGAGCTGCAAAATTTTGTGGATGTGCCAATTAAAAACTTTTCATCAGGGATGGCAGCGCGCCTAGGCTTTGCCGTGGCAACCATTGTAAAACCTGAAATTTTAATTGTGGATGAAGTGCTTGCCGTAGGCGATGCCGCGTTCCAAGAAAAATGTAAAAAACGTATGGAAGATATGCTCTCTGGTGGCACAACTTTGCTTTTTGTTTCCCATTCTATCGATCAAGTTAAAGCGCTTTGCCAAAATGTGATTTGGTTGGATAAAGGCGTTGTTCGAGCCAGTGGTAACGCTGAAGATGTGATCCCACTTTATGCAGGGTAATAGCTATAAATAAAGGCGAATTAAAAGAAATTTTAGAAAATGGTGAAAATTCAGGAATTGAATTTAAGCCTGATGATATTCACCCTTAGCAACTGGCTAAAGAAATTGTCACTTTGGATAATTTCCAAGGTGGCAAAATTTTATTCGGTGGTAGAAGATGATGGGTCTGTTTCAGGTATTCAGCGAGAAAATCTTGAAGAATGAGTGATGAATGTTTTTCGTGACAAGATTCATCCAACGGCTGAGCTTCCTTCAGGACTGGTAGAACCTAATGCTGAAACAATGCAAGCAATTTATGATGCAGAAAACAATATTAATTTATCTAGATATTCTAATATTGATGGGCTTAAAAAAGATTTAGGTTGGTAACACTATTTTTGATGTTATTTTGACTAGTCAATTCAAAAAAGGACGTGAAGAAATATCAGAATAACTCAAAGGCTAAAGGCATTATTTTAAAGGTTATTGAGTTACTTCAAACAGGTAATTTACTGCCTAGAGAATATGAAGAAAATTCCTTAATAGGCAATTATATTGGCTACCTCGAATGTTATGGACGTCCTGATTACCTATATATAAAAGGGATATAGAAAAAAAAGAGATAACATCATATAGAGTCGGCTCTCATTCTAAATTGTTTAAATAAAATGATATATATTTCAATCCCCGTACATGAAAAAATAGAAATAATCATTGATCAAGCTAAGAATTTTTATAAGTTCTTCCCCGAAGCAATGATTGTTTTGCATTTATCAAAAGGTGCAGCATTTTCTTTAGATAATTTGAAATCTGAATTATCTAAAGAAAATGTTAATAATGTGTTGGTGAATCCTAAACAAGTAGAAACGAGTTGGGGGGGGATTTTAAATGCACATTTAGAAAATATTCGCTATATACTAACTTTAGGTGATGCAGAAAAAGTTATTTTCCATTCTTCAAATGACATGCTTGTTAAAAAAGGTATATTTGACTATGTGAAAAATAGAAAAAATATTTTTAATCTACGTCCTATAATCGAAGATTCATTTTGGTGGGTAGGTAGAAGAGCATTAAGAGATCCTCCTATGATGAACTTCTTTGATAATCACTTACTAGGATCTCAAATAGAAGGTTCCATGTATGAAATATCATTATTGGAAGAGCTTATTAAAGAAGTTGATAAAAATCCTAATTTATTAAAAAGTAATAGACCATATCCTAAAGAAGAGATTATTTTTTCTTCGTTTGCGAATAAGAAAAATATAGAGAATAACGGACTTCCATACATTTTTTCTGAAGTGCATAGATTCGATCATACATTTTTTAAATATATAAATAAGTATCTAGCTCTATTTGATAGAGATGGAATCACCTATAAAGCATTAAAGTATATAATTAACTTGTTGGTTTTAAGGTTGTTAAAGTACCAAATAAATATTAGAGATATTAATGCAATAGTGGATTCTAATGCAGAATATTTTAAAGGCTATACTGAACTTATTGATGGAAAAAATATAAAATGGTCTGTGTTTGATATTAATAATATTTTTGGAGTTAAGAGAGTTAGTAGAGATATGCAGAACACTATTAGAATTAGTATAAATAACATTAATGGAGATTTATAATGAATCCAAAAGATATCACAGTCATTTTTCAAGGTGCAACAAAACCATATACTGCGGAAGATGGGCTTGTATTTCATTATACCTTAAAAAAATTAAAAAAAATTCTTCCGGGTTGTAAGGTAATATTATCTACTTGGGAGGGATCTATAATTCCAGATTCATGGGAATTAGATGAAATTATATTTAATAAAGATCCTGGCTCATTTATTGGTATTCATAGAGTAGATCCTGCTCATCAGAATAATATTAATAGACAAATTGTATCTACATATAATGCATTGTTAAAAACAAAAACTAAATATGCAGTTAAGATGCGCTCAGATGCTGAGCTAACGCATGCTGGATTTTTAGACTATTTTAAGAAATTTGGAAGCGATAGTACTATTGTAACTTGTTCTTTATTTACTATTGATGGAACAACTTATCATCATATGCCATTTCATACTAGTGATTGGTTTCAGTTTGGAACTACACAACGATTGTTAGAATACTGGGGATGTGAACATCTGACAAGGGAAGATGCTGAATGGTACTTATCTCATGACTATGCGAAAGGAAGTACCTATTGGGATAGAGAGCTTTTACCAAGATTAGTTGTAGAACAGTACTTGACAGTATCTTATGCAAATAAATTAGGTTATGTTGTTCCTCAATACCATAATGATGCACGGATTGAGGTGATGGAGTCATATAGAGAATTTCTTGCGCGTGAGGTTGTTGTTCTAGATCCTTGGCAAATAGGGTTTAATTTCCCTAAATATCATCGAGACTATCATTCAATGTTCGCTTCAATGAATTGTATCATGTTCGCTGATTGGTATTATAACTACATTAATTTAACCAAGCCTAAATTTCTAGATAAAGGTTATTATCTAGCAGGAGTTGCACGTAATAAGAAAAAAAATCTATTACGTTTTATGATGAAGTTAGTGAAACCAATTGAAGATTATTGGTATCCATCTAAATTTAGAAAATTAATCACTAAATTTGTATTGAAGTTTAAATTATTTTAATTGATATATTTAGGAATTCATTATGTTTATCATCCCAATGGCGGGCTTAAGCTCCCGTTTTTTTAAAGCTGGTTATACTAAACCTAAATATCAACTTAATTTGAACGGTGAAAGTGTTTTTGCTTGGTCCGTAAAATCTTTTGCGCAATATTTCAAATCAGATAAATTTGTTTTTATTTATCGTGATGTTTATGAAACTAAGGATTTTCTAGAAGTAGAAATCAAAAACTTAGGTATCACTGATTATGAATTAGTTTGTTTACCCGAAGAAACCTTAGGGCAGGCTGATACAGTTTATCAAGGTATCAAGCATATTAAAGAAGATAAAGAGATTTATATTTTTAATATTGATTCTAGAATAATTGACTTTGTGAAACCAAATTGGGTTAATGAATGTGATGGTTATCTAGAAGTTTTTAAAGGTGAAGGAGACCATTGGTCTTTTGCTATGCCTGATGGAATGTCTAAAAAAGTTATTCGCACTACTGAGAAAGAACGAATCTCTGATTTGTGTAGCGATGGTTTATATTATTTTAAAAATAAATCTGTATTTGAGAAATTGTTTTTAGATGCCAAACATTCAGGTAATACTACAAAAAATGAATATTACATAGCGCCACTTTATAATGACTTAATTACTCAAGGAAAAGTTGTTTATTACGATCTTATCCCTAATGATGAAATTCTGTTTTGTGGAACACCAGATGAATATCTAGCATTATTAAATAAAGTAGGAGCCATAATATGAAACGTTTAATTATGGATTTAGATAATACCATTACTCTTACGGAGAATGGAGATTATAGAAATGCTAAACCGATAATTCCGGTAATTGAAAAGTTACGCGAATATAAAGCAAAGGGGTTTGAAATCGTTATTAGCTCAAGCCGTAATATGAGAACTTATGAAGGCAACGTTGGCAAGATCAATGTTAATACATTACCGATTATTATGACCTGGCTAGATCGCCATAATGTCCCTTATGATGAAATTTATGTCGGTAAACCTTGGTGCGGGTATGATGGCTTTTATGTGGATGATCGTGCTGTTCGCCCCGATGAATTTGTTTCAATGAGCTATGATGAAATCCGTAAATTAACAAAAATGGATGGTGAATATGATTCTAATTAATTCAGCGGCTTATGTGAATGCAGAATTTCGTAATGAATTTGGTTCAATTCCACCTTGCTTTTTGCCTATTGGAAATAAGAAATTGCTTTCATATCAAGTGAATGCATTACGTAAGCAATTTTCACAAAAAATTATTGTTTCTCTTCCTAGTAATTATGCTATAAGCATTGATGAATCATTATTACTTCAAGAGCTTAATGTTGAGCCAATCTTTGTTCAAGACGGTATTTCATTGGGAATGGCACTTCTTTATGTCCTAAATGCCATTGGTTATGAAAATGAAACATTAAGATTACTACATGGCGATACGTTATTAGGGTGCTTTCCTGAAGATATTGATTGTGTTGGTTTAGGTAAACCTCAAGATGACTACACTTGGGAAGTTGAAGATTTTAATGCCGTATGGTGCGGTTTCTTTGCATTTTCTAGCCCTAAAGCCTTTGTGAGGGCATTAGCTCTTTCTCAAGGAGATTTTGTAAAATCAGTTAAAATTTATGAAGAAGAGAAAGGCATTGATTATGAGAACGTAGATTCATGGTATGACTTTGGGCATATCAATACTTATTTCCAATCGCGCTCAACTATTACGACACAACGAGCCTTTAATTCATTAAAAATTGAAAACGGTGTGGTATGGAAATCAGGTACTCCACCAAGAAAAATTGAGGCTGAAGCAAATTGGTTCCAACAATTACCTGCGGAATTAAAACGTTTTACACCACAATTAATTCAGTCTGGGAAAACAGAACAAGGTAATCCGTTCTATGAAACTGAGTATCTCCCTATCTTGCCATTAAATGAGATTTTCGTCCATGGTAGAAATCCAGTAGCTTTTTGGGAAAAAGTGCTTGGTTTGATTTCATTTTATATGAATGAATCTCGCAAATATTTTTCTTATGATGATAAAGGGCTTATTGAAAAAATTCACCAAGATTCGACCGCTCTTTACGCAGATAAAACTTATGAGCGCTTAGAAGCTTATGCAAAACAGAAAAGTATTGATCTAGATAAGCCTACCCGTTATAACGGAAAAGACTTGCCACCTCTACGCCAAATTGCACAAGAGTGCATTGATGCTTCATTAGCATTACCTGAAGTCCCAGCTGTTGTGCATGGTGATTTATGTTTTAGTAATGTAATGTATGATTCTCGCAGCAATAGTGTAAAAGTGATCGACCCTAGAGGATTGAATATTCAGCAAGAATTAACTATTTACGGAAATCAAAGTTACGATTTGGCAAAACTCTGCCATTCTTTCATTGGTTTATATGACTTTATTATCGCTGATGCATTCCACCTTGAAAAAAGTGATGAGATTGGTGTAAAACTTAGATTTAACTTAGATTCACGTTTGAAACAAGTTCAGTCTATGTTTATGCAAAAATCACTAATTCCGGAGTTATCAAATAAAGCTATTATTGCACCAACAATCTTGCTGTTCTTATCTATGATTCCATTACATTTTGATAAACCACATAGACAAGAAGCAATGTTAGCAAATGCGTTGCGTTTATATGTAGAATATTTTAAGGCTTAATTTAGGATATTACTTTGCAAAAGCATTTTCTTTTGGTCGGCACAGGTTTCTCCAATGCCGTTATCGCTCGCGAATTAGCAGATAAAGGTTATAAAACGGTTGTTATCGATTCTCGTAGCCATGTAGCAGGTAACTGTCACTCTGAACGTGATGCTGAAACGAATGTAATGGTGCATGTTTATGGCCCACATATTTTCCATACTGATAATGAGCGAGTATGGAATTATGTAAACAACTTTGGTGAGTTTATGCCATTTGTTAATCGTGTAAAAACGATTAGCCAAGGTGCGGTATATTCTCTCCCAATTAACTTGCATACGATTAACCAATTCTTTGGAAAAACGTGCTCCCCGAAAGAAGCAAAAGCTTTAATTGAAGCGCAAGCAGATTTGTCTATTACTGATCCGCAAACCTTTGAAGAGCAAGCAATGCGTTTTGTAGGTAAGGATTTGTATAAAGCTTTCTTCTATGGTTACACTAAAAAACAATGGGGTGTTGAGCCAAAAGAGTTACCGGCAAGCATTTTAAAACGCTTACCTGTGCGTTTTAATTATGACGATAACTACTTTGCACATAAATTCCAAGGTATGCCAAAAGAGGGGTATACGCAAATTGTGGAAGCGATTTTAGATCATGAAAATATTGAAGTGCGTTTAAATACACCATTTGCTGAATCGATGAAAGCTGAATTTGATCATATTTTCTGGTCAGGTCCGTTAGATGCGTACTTCGGATTTGAGTTAGGTCGCTTAGGTTATCGTACCTTAGATTTTGAGGCATTCCGTGATGAGGGTGATTTCCAAGGTAATGCGGTAATTAACTATGGTGATGAAGAAGTACCCTATACTCGTATTTCAGAACATAAACACTTTGCGCCATGGGAACAACACGAGAAAACAATTTGTTATCGTGAATTTAGCCGTCTATGTGGTGAAAATGATATTCCGTATTACCCGATTCGTTTAGTGAAAGATAAAGCTCTTTTACAACAATATGTTGAAAAAGCGAACAAGGAAACGCAAGTGACTTTTGTCGGGCGTTTAGGTACTTATCGTTATTTAGATATGGATGTGACGATTAAAGAAGCTTTAGAAACAGCTGATGTTGTAAAAGAATCATTAGAAAAACAGACCGCACTTAAACCTTTTTATGTAAATATGGACTAAAGTATAGCGAGTCTAGAAATAAAGCCATATACGATTTCGTGTATGGCTTTTGTTTAAATAAAATTGAGTTGATTATGCATGCTGAAAAATCAATTTGTGCAGTGGTTGTAACGTTTAACCGCAAAGTATTATTATTAAATTGTTTAAATGCGCTAAAAGCCCAAACACATCCTTTATCTCATATTGTGGTGATTGATAATGCCAGTACTGATGGCACAGCTGATTTTTTAGGTGAGCATGGTTGGACAAATAATGATGCTTTTACTTTCATCACCTTGCCCGAAAATATGGGGGGAGCAGGTGGATTCCATGAAGGGATCAAGTATGCGTTTGAACAAGGTTTTGATTATATTTGGTTGATGGATGATGATGGATTTCCAGCTGAAACATGTTTGGAAAAGCTTTTACCTTATGTATCTCATAATTGCTATATTGGCCCTATTGTGATTGATTGTGAAGGCAAGGAAAAACTAAGTTTTAGCTTACGGTTGCCAAATAGTTTACAAGTAATTGATCATTACTCTGATATCCCTAAATCTTTAAAAATAGATAATCAAATTAAGGATACAGTATTGCCTTTTAATGGTACATTAATCGGAAGGGATCTTGTCCAACAAATGGGATTTCCTATGCAGGAATACTTTATTTGGGGAGATGAGAGAGAATATACAATGCGTGCAGAGGCATGCCGTGCCAATATTTTGACAGTGATTGATGCATTATTTTATCATCCTATTGCAAGTTCTATATCAGAACCAATGTTTTTTGGTAAATTACGGTTTAATAATGCACATTCAGATTTAAAACAATATTGTTTTTGTCGTAATACAATTGCTACTTTTGCCAAGCATAAAGGGTTTATTTATGCTCTGGCTTTTTTTGTTAAAACGACTTGGTTTTATGCATTTACTCAGCCAAGCTTTTCTCGTTTACTATTTGCTTGGCGTGCAATGTGGCATGGGCTGACTAATGACTTTTCTCATCACAAGGATTACTTAAAATAACATGCAAAAGCTTACTGTATTAGTGATCACACATAAAGACTATGAGTTTCCAGATTCTGCATGCTATCGCCCGCTGTTTGTGGTAGGGAAGACTACAAGTGATCTAAAAAATGAAAGGTTTTACCAAGATAGTGTTGGTGTGAATATAGCTGAAAAAAATAGTAGTTTTTGTGAATTAACAGGACTTTATTGGGCTTGGCAAAATGGTATCTTTAAAAATAACCAATATGTTGGGTTAGTACACTATCGCCGTTATTTTGCAGGTAAAAAGTTATGTTTGAAGAAACAGCATATTGCATCAGAAAGAGAGTTGCTATCTCTTCTAGAAAAATATGATGCGATTTTACCGAAAAAACGAAATTATTTTATTGAATCAATTTATTCTCACTACCAACATGCCCATCATGTTAAGGATCTGAATTGTACAAGGGAAATTATTTCTGAATTGCATCCTGAGTACATAACGAGCTTTGATGCAATTATGCAAGGCCGAAAGATACATATTTATAATATGTTTGTCATGTCATCAGAGAAAGCATCAGAATACTGTGAATGGCTTTTCCCTATTTTGTTTGAATTAGAAAGGCGAATAGATATAACCCAGTATGATAGCTACCAAAAAAGAGTATTTGGTTTTATTGCTGAGCGCTTATTCAATGTTTGGTTGGTTCATCATCAGTTAAAGTTTTGTGAAATTCCGGTAGTTAATTTGGAAGGCGAGAATTTGTTAAAAAAAGCGATTAATTTATTAAAACGGAAATTTTTAAAATAAGGATTTCACTATGCATAAAATTACGTGGTGTAAATTTATTTTGTTAGCTACTGATTTTTTAACACTTTTTAGTTCATTATTTATTGCTTATGAAGTGTTAGATATCACTCGTGGCGGCCGTTTTTATTTTCCTTTGGAAGAATTTAATGACTATGTATTGATTCATGCCTGTGTATCTTTTGTTGGTGTGTTATGGTTTTGGATACGATTACGGCACTATACTTACCGCAAACCGTTTTGGTTTGAATTAAAAGAAATTATCCGGACCTTACTGATCCTTTTCATTATTGAATTGGCGATAGTTGCCTTTTCTCGTCTATATGTTTCCCGTTATTTTTGGTCTGTAACTTGGATTTGTATCTTTGTTGGACTTCCTTTTTTCCGGATTCTTGTAAAAAAGCTTTTGATAAAAAGCGGAATGTATCTAAAAGAAACTATCATTATTGGCAATGGGAAAAATGCTAAAGAGGTATTTAACGCTTTAAATAATGAATCGTATTTAGGATTCGACATAAAATTGTTTGCGACAACGGAAGATTACCATTCAGAATTTATTGAGTGTATTCCCGTTATGCGCCATAACCCTGAGTTGCTAATGAAATTAGTGTCGCCAGAATTTACTCAGTTTATTCTGGCGATTGATGAAGAAAATAAAGCCAAACAAGATTTTTGGTTACGTTATTTAATTCGTAAAGGATGCCGTTCTATTTCAGTAATTCCTGATTTTCGAGGTATTCCACTTTATGGCACGGATATGTCTTTTTTATTTAGCCAAGAAATGGTGCTTTTTAGAGTAAATAATAATTTAGCAAAACGTTCATCTAAGATTGTTAAAAGAACCTTTGATATCTTAGGCTCATCTTTTCTCTTACTTTTATTGTTACCATTTTGTATTCCTTTATATTTTATAATCACAAGAGATGGCGGTAATTTCATATACGAGCATTCAAGAATTGGTCAGCACAAAAAGAAATTCAAATGTTTGAAGTTTCGAACAATGGTGAATAATTCAGATGAAGTGTTAGCAAAGATTTTGGCAACGGATGAAAGTGCTAGATTAGAATGGGAAAAAGACTTCAAACTTAAAGATGATCCACGCATTACACCAATAGGCAGATGGTTAAGAGCGAGAAGCCTAGATGAGCTACCTCAACTTTGGAATGTACTTAAAGGTGAAATGAGTTTAGTCGGACCTCGTCCAATAGTGAAAAAGGAATTATCTTATTATCAAGAGGACGTTGATTATTACCTTATGGCAAAACCTGGAATGACTGGCTTATGGCAAGTCAGTGGGCGAAATAATGTGAGCTATGAAACGCGAGTTTATTTTGATACCTGGTATGCTAAAAACTGGTCTCTATGGAATGACATTGTGATCTTACTTAAAACTGTTAAAGTGGTTTGTAAGAAAACTGGGGCTTATTAATGAAGAGTATCCTTATCACCGGCGGTTCCGGCTTCATCGGTTCCGCCCTTATTCGGTATATCATTAATCATACTCAAGATTCTGTTATTAATATTGATAAACTGACCTATGCGGCAAATCAATCAGCTTTGAAAGAGGTGGAAAACAATCCTCGTTATGCTTTTGAGCAAGTTGATATTTGTGATCTTAAGGTTCTAGAAAGTATTTTTGACAAATATCAGCCGGATGCAGTGATGCATTTGGCGGCAGAAAGTCATGTTGATCGTTCTATTACAGGAGCGGCTGATTTTATTCAAACCAATATTGTTGGTACTTATACGTTGTTAGAAGTTGCTAAGAATTATTGGCATACCTTAGATGAGGCTAAAAAATCAGCCTTTCGATTCCATCATATTTCTACTGATGAAGTGTATGGGGATTTATCCCTTTCTGATCCCGCCTTTACTGAACATTCCCCTTATCATCCGAGTAGCCCTTATTCAGCCTCAAAAGCGGCGAGTGACCATTTGGTGCACGCTTGGCATCGCACTTATGGTTTGCCAGTGATTATCACAAACAGTTCCAATAACTATGGGGCTTATCAGCATGCTGAAAAGTTCATTCCTTTAATGATTTCAAATGCGCTGATGGGGAAGCCTTTGCCAATTTATGGTGATGGGCAGCAAATTCGTGATTGGTTATTTGTGGAAGATCATGTTCAAGCTTTATATTTAGTTTTAACAAAAGGCCGAGTCGGGGAAAACTATAATATCGGTGGAAATTGTGAAAAAACAAACCTTGAAGTGGTTAAAATAATTTGCCGATTACTCGAAGAATTTGCACCAAATAAGCCTAATCACATTAAGTATTACGAAGATTTAATTGCTTTTGTAAAAGACCGCCCCGGTCACGATGTGCGATATTCATTGGATTGTTCTAAAATTCATGCAGAATTAGGTTGGCAACCGCAAATAACCTTTGAACAAGGACTTCGTCAGACGGTAACATTATACTTGTGTAATAGAAATCTTAATCAAAATAAAGTAAAAGAGGATAATACCTGATATCTTATTATTTAAGTTTGTTTTCGTTTAATTAGGCAATAAAATATAAGGCAAGTAAAAAAATAAAAGATATTACCTGAATTATGGGCTAAAAATGATTGACTCGTGAAAAAGAATAAGTGAGAAATAATATGTGTAATTCCTAGGATAGTAATGCATTTTATTTCTAAATTTTCAGTATTTAAATTTTTAATAAAGAAAAATAATGGTATTAGAATAACAAAAATTAATCCTATAAATCCAATTAACCCTCGTTTCACCCAGGATTCTAAATATTGGTTATGTAAACTTTTAAAGCCTAAAGTTGTTTTAGCCATTTGTCCTGAGCTCACTTGTCGATCTCTAAATTGGTTGTATCCTTCACTACCATGACCAAATATAGGTGCTTCCTTAATAGCAACTAATGCATTTTCCCACATATCAAAGCGAGCCCCTAAGGATGTATCTTTATTACTTTCTTCAAAGTAATTAATGATATCTGATTTTGCTTCATTATAACGTTGCTCAATTCCAAATTTAGAGCTTGAAAGTAATGTGGAAAATCCCAGGGTGGTTATTATAAATAAAGATAGAATTAATTTTTTATTAATATATTTTCTATATAGAACTAAAACAATAAAAAATACAATAGGGAAGCCAATCCATCCACCTCTAGCCCCAGATAGCGCACTAGTACTTACAGCTAGTATCAGACCAATCATTCCAAATAGTGCTGATTTATATTCTTTTTTTATAGAAAAATAGATACTAATAATAAGACTTGATATTGCTAAAGATATGGCGATATCACCCATTTGTATATGCATTGTTTCAGGAAATGGTTTTTCATATCCTAATGCAAACTTCTGAAATAACGCAACACATCCAGTAATTAATGCACTAGAAGGTATCGCATATAAAATTGTTTTCCTTTTTATTGGAAAGTTTTTGAATAAAAGTAGTAGGGGGATGAATAAAAGAAGTCGGCTTGGATTATCTATTTCTCTCATCCCATCTTTATTGATAATGATAGATAATAAGAATGTGCAGAAATAAAATAAAAAAGAAAAAATCAGTTTTTTATCTTCAGAGCTAAAAGATAGTTTTTTCTTTAATGGTATGAAATAAATCAATCCAATTGCGCTTAATATTATTGGTGCATAGTTATAACCCTTTGGAATGATTAAAACGGTTAAGAAAAATAGAGAAACTAAGAGGTTAATTGTAAACGTTAGATGTTTTTCTTGAATCATACGAATAAAAGCATGTACAAACTTAAATTTAGTAGATTCTACCTTAAATATTTGTAAAATGCTTGTTATTCATGATTGAATGATGTGAAATTAGGTATAAAACTGGTATAGTTTTTTAATCCTTTTTTGTTTTATGTATGGGGAAGATATGCAAATCACGATTTCAAATTCGTTAGCCTCTGACGCTTGGGGAAAAAATGCTATTTTGAGCTTTGACTCTAATAAAGCTACGATTCATTTAAAAAATAATGAAAAAACTGACCGCACTTTAGTTCAACAAGCTGCACGTAAATTACGTGGACAGGGGATTAAAGATGTGGAGTTGATTGGTGAAGAATGGAATTTGGAATTTTGCTGGGCGTTTTATCAAGGTTTTTATACTGCAAAACAAGATTACGCGATTGAGTTTCCACATTTAGATGATGAACCGCAAGATGAATTGTTAGCTCGTATCGAATGTAGTGATTTTGTGCGTGGAATTATTAATGAACCAGCACAAAGTTTAACGCCAGTTAAATTAGCGGAGCGTGCGGCTGAATTTATCTTAAACCAAGTAGACATTTATAATGAAAAAAGTGCGGTAAATTTTAAGATTATTTCTGGTGAGGAACTTGAGCAACAAGGTTATCATGGAATTTGGACTGTGGGTAAAGGCTCTGCTAACTTGCCCGCTATGTTGCAACTTGATTTCAATCCAACGCAAGATCCGAATGCGCCAGTGTTAGCTTGTTTAGTTGGCAAGGGGATTACTTTTGATAGTGGCGGCTATAGCATCAAACCAAGTGATGGAATGAGTACAATGCGAACCGATATGGGCGGTGCTGCGTTATTAGCGGGGGCTTTAGGTTTTGCTATCGCTCATGGATTAAATCAACGTGTTAAATTGTATTTATGTTGTGCAGAAAATTTGGTAAGCAATAATGCATTTAAACTGGGTGATATTATTACTTATAAAAATGGCGTGACAGCAGAAGTGCTCAATACTGACGCTGAAGGGCGTTTGGTGTTGGCTGATGGATTGATTGAAGCTGATAACCAAAATCCAGGTTTTATTATTGATTGTGCGACGTTAACTGGGGCTGCAAAAGTGGCTGTAGGAAACGACTATCATTCGGTATTATCTATGGATGATGATCTCGTGAAGAATCTTTTCCAATCAGCACAAGAAGAAAATGAACCTTTTTGGCGTTTACCATTTGAAGATTTTCATCGATCACAAATTAATTCATCTTTTGCAGATATTGCTAACATTGGTTCGGTTCCAGTTGGAGCGGGTGCAAGCACTGCAACTGCATTTTTATCGTATTTTATAAAAAATTATCAGAAAAATTGGTTGCATATTGATTGTTCTGCGACTTATCGTAAATCTGGTAGTGATTTATGGGCTGTTGGGGCAACAGGGATTGGTGTGCAAACTTTAGCAAACTTAATGTTATCAAAATCATTGAAGTAAGGAGATATGATGACAGAAAGAACTTTTTCGATTATTAAACCTGATGCGGTAAAGCGCAATCTAATTGGGGCGATCTTAACTCGTTTTGAGCAAAATGGCTTTAAAATCATAGCTTCTAAAATGGTACGCTTAACTCGTGAGCAGGCTGAAGGCTTTTATGCAGAACATCAAGGCAAAGAATTTTTTGCTCCTTTAGTTGATTATATGATGTCTTCACCGATTGTAGTTTCTGTTCTTGAAAAAGAAAATGCAGTGAAAGATTACCGCACTTTGATTGGTACAACGAATCCAGAAATTGCAGCAGAAGGTACAATTCGTAAAGATTTTGCATTGAGCCAGCGTGAGAATTCGGTTCATGGTTCGGATAGTGTGGAAAGTGCAAATCGTGAAATCGCCTATTTCTTTACTGATTCTGAAATTTTTGAGCGTTGATTCTTAGCTTGCAAGAAGTGATATACATTAAAGGCTAATTGCCATTTTTATTCTTGATAGTGACTAAATTGATTTAGTCTCATTACGCGCCATTTATATAAAGTTTATCGGATTCAGTATCTTGAACTCATAAATGTATAAATGGCGTTTTAGTATTATTAGAACGTTAGTTTTGATTATAGTTATAAGCACTTCTCTTATTAAACTAAGAAGTAGATTCCGATATACTGAATATAAACTGTAATTGTTATTAAGCTTTCTCATATGAAATACCTTTCTTTCTCATTTCTTTTACTTGCTACTTCACCTATGGTTTTAGCAGACAATTTGGCTCAATCATTTCAACAAACTAAACAGCAATTCAATGAATTTCAATCTTTGAATCAAAATCGTTGGATTCAACAACATTCTTTTCAATCTGCTACTCAACAATCAAAAAATGATTCTCTTTCAAAAGCGTGTTTAAATTATCAAGGCATTCAATTTAAGGGCGTGACACTTGTTAAGGCAGACCACTTATTACCAAAGAAAGAAGAGTGCATAAATGAGAAAAGACTGAATCAGCTTAGTCAGCAGCTTACACAGGAATATATTGATAAGGGATATATTCATAATCCATTCCAATTTGAAGATGATCACTCAGGTTTATTAACTTTGCATGTTTTTGAAGGAAAAACTACAGCATTAGAAAGTGATGATAAGCAACTTAATTTAAATCAGTTGTTACCAAATGTTTTGGGTAATCCCCTTAAAGTGCAAGATCTTGATCAAGCACTTGATCAAGCGAATCGTATACCTGGAAACAATGTGACCGTTGATGTTTTGCCTGCTAAAAATGGTGAAATAAGATTGTCTTTTAGTAATGAGTCAACTTCTCGTATTTCAGGAACTATTGGTATAGATGATCGAGCGTCAAAAAATTATGGACGTTGGCAAGCACGTGCTGCTGTGAACATTGGAAATCCGTTTGGTTTATCCGATACGTTATATTTAAGTGGAGCACATACTTTAAAATCCCGTTATCAATTTAACCGCTCTTTGTTACTGCATTATTCTTTACCATATGGATATTGGACATTTAGTAGTTTTGCATCTTTCTCACAATTTAAATCACCTTTAATACTGGAAAACTTTTCTTTACAGCAAAATGGTCGTACTGTTCAAGCTGGAATTTCAGCTGAATATGTTTTCCACCGGGGGGGGAATCATATATCTACATTTTCTACCCAATTTGAAAAACTCAATAGTAAGCATCGTCTTGAAGATGTAGTGTTGGCATTACAAAGTCCGACACTTTCTAGTATTTCTGTTGGTATCAATCATCTCCAATTATTTGAAAATGGAAACTTAGTTGTCGATATTCGTTACGAACAGGGAAACAACAGAGGGGAAGAACAACCTGAATCTCAATTTAAACGTTGGAATTTGGATCTGAAATTTAATCGTTATCAAGCGTTAGCTAGTGAGCTTTTTCGTCACTCTCATCAGCTCACCGGGCAATATAGTTCGCATTATTTACCATCGGTAAAACAAGAGGATTTAACAGGGTATAATCGTGTTCGTGGGCTAAATGATTTGAATCTATCGGCTGAAAAAACTCTTGTATCACATAACGATATTGCTTGGATCAAGCAAACGAAAATAGGAACATTTTCGCCTTATTTGGGGTTTGATTTAGGTGTACAGAAATCTGTTAATGAAGATCAACGTGAAAAAGCACTTGCTTATGCGATAGGATTAAATTGGTCTTATAAAGCATTTCAAGCAAATCTTGAATGGGCAACAGGACGATTATTTGATAAATCAGATGGAGTAAAGCAAGAGCGTTTTATTTCAACGAATTTTGTCTATTTGTTCTAGTGTAATTAATAAAAAATCTTAATCTTGTGATATAGATCACATTTTCTAGATTTTAAATACTGGTCGAACTTCTCTGATTTTGTTTTAATACAAAAACTTTTCATAACTATTAAGAGGCGCTATAGCTACATAGTGAGTGTCTCTGAATTCTTTTTTATCTTAGAGGTAATAATATGTCTAAATCTTACTCATTAAGTAAAATTTCTCTCGCCATTACACTAAGTATTGCAGGGCAGTCAGCTTTTGCTGAGATCAATTCTGCAGACAGTAATACTCAAGTTAGTAAAAAACAAAATATTGAAATCATCAATATTGCTAATCCAAGTAATTCTGGGCTTTCCCATAACCGATATAATAAATTTAACGTAGAGCAAGCGGGCGCTGTTTTAAACAATGCGCGTCAAAATGGAAAGTCCCAACTTGCTGGCGATCTTAATGCTAACCCAAATCTCAAAACTCAATCTGCAAAAGTTATCCTTAATGAAGTGATTAGTCGTAATCCTTCTAAAATTGCAGGTAAACAAGAAGTTTTTGGGGATAAGGCTGATTATGTATTGGCTAACCCAAATGGAATTAGCGTTGAAGGTGGTGATTTTATAAATACCCCTAGAGCTTCTTTAGTCGTTGGTAAACCTCAAGTATCGGCTGGAAATTTAAATGGTTATGATGTTACTGGCGATAAGGAATTGAGTACCAATGGCAAAATTACAACAAGTGGTGATATTGATTTAATTGCACCACAAGTAAATATTGCTGGTCAAATCACAACAAGTGAAGGGGTAAATGTTATCGCAGGTAAAAATAAAATTACTCGAGAAGATAACGGAACATTAAAAATAACCACGACAGAAAAAACAGGGCAAGTATTAGATGGGAGAGTGGTTGGTAGTATTCAAGCTGGCCGAATTCGTATTCATTCTGCAGATGACCGAGCCACAATTACAGCTCAATCAACAGAGTTAAGTGCAAAAGAAATTAGTATTACAGCTGGTCAAGCTAATATAAATGGGAAAGTAAGTCGTGGAGATGGTTATAGTTCAGGTAAATCTGGCAAAGTAGGAACCGTTAATGTTCGTGAAGAACGTAGTGGCACCTCTGAAAATTATCAAGCGACACATATTAAAGCAGATAAACTTAATATTAATATTATTAATCAATTGAATATTAATGGTGCCGATATTCAAGCTAAAAGTAGTCAAATCAATGGTGGTGGCGTTCATTTAGGTTCAGAAAAAACGGTTGTTGCCAATAAATCCAGCAAGTTTCAAAACAAAGGTAGTTGGTATCGTAATGAATTGGATAGCAACAAAACAGAAATTACTCACCGTACGACTATCGAAGGCGACAATATCAATATAGTTGCTACAAAAGGTAAAGTGACCACTGAAGGTGCAAATATTTCAGCAAAAACAACCGCACTTTATGGCGAACAAGGCATAACTTTACGTGGCACAAGTGCGACTCAATCTCAATCAGCTTATGCTGATTTCAAAAATGAAACGGCTCGTTTAAAAACGGGCACGAGCAATCAAGATAGTCATATTCAACGTTATACTGCAACTGAAATTTCAACGAAAAATGATCTTGTTTTAGGTGGCAAAGGTGATGTTAATCTTATCGGCGTGGTTGCTAAGGTTGATGGAGACTTGTTAGCTAAAAATGAAGGAGATTTAACTTTTAACGCAGAAAAAACAACGGAGCATTATAGTTTAAATGATCATATGCGTTTTTGGGGGGGATTGGCTGGTTCTAAAACTGTGGGAACAGGGAGAAACGCTGAGATTATTCATGGCTCAGATCTCACCGTAAGAGGTGATGCTGTATTAGATGCTAAAAGAGGCGTCCATATTACTGGTAGTCGAGTGGTGACTGGTGGTAATGGTGTTGTAAAAGGAAATGAGGGTTTTTTAACTATTGATAGTGCTCATGCCGATAAAACTTCGAACGATTATGCTCGTCAGGGGACGATTTTTGATATAACTAAAGCTCGTAAAAGCAGTTATGAACATACTTCCACTGCGCATGGTTCAACGCTTAAATCAGAGTCAAACCTACAGCTTTCTACTAATAAAAATGTCAGTATTATAGGCTCAAATGTTCAATCTGCTGGTTTACTGGATATTGCTGCGAAAAGCGGTATTGAGATTAAAGGTGCGACTAACCATATTGAAAAATCTTCAAATGAAGTGGGCTTTAGTCTTTTTGGGAGATTTGATGGCTTAAAAAATACATTCCAGCATGAGCATTTAACAGCTAACTTAAATATAGATAACAGTAAAGGTAAACCAAGTATTAATTCTGATGCTGAAATCAGTATTGATAAAAAGCCCGATGCGAGAAAAGCAGAAGGTAAATTCCATGTGGGTTTACATGCCTATAACAATAGTCAAAATAGCCAAGCTACGACGCATACTGCCTCAACATTAAAAGGTGGGGACGTCTCTTTAACTGGAAAAAAAGTGGTGATTTCTGGTAGTGAAGTTGCTGCAACAAAAGGTAATTTGACTATTCAAGCTGATCACATCTCTACGAAAGCAGATTCTAACGAATCTATCCAAAATAGTGTGAAAAACGAGGTGAATATCGGTTTAACTGGTACAGTAACAGAAAGTAAAGTCAGTGCTACTTTAGGTACAAGCGTGAATCATTCACTTAATTCATCTGTAGATAATAAAGCACAAGTGAGTAAGCTTTCCGCTGCAAATAATGTTCAACTTAATGCAAATCGTATTGAGCATCAAGGTACACAAGTACAGGCTAATGGAAATATTCAAGAAAATGCCAAACAGATTGTTCATTCTACCGCACAGGATAGCCATAATGGTTTTGGTAATAATGTAAATGTAGGAGTAACAGTTTCAGCCAGCATTGATAATAAAAAAGTATTTAGCGTTCAAGCAGATCTTTCTGCAAAAGGTGGGCGTGAAACATCCTCAAGTGTTACTCATCATGCTTCAGCATTGCAAGCGGGTAAAAATGTGGATGTAACGGCAAATCATATTCAAGATAATGCAACGAAATATAATGTGGGTGAAACGGCTCAATTTAACTCACAAAATCATCAACTTGTTGCTGTCTTTAATCAGACTTCAACAGACAAAATGAATGCGGGAGCAAGTGTGGGTGTTTCTGCGAATACGAGTGATTTCCAACGTTTTAATGTATCCGCTAATGTAGGCGCAAATTATAGTCAATCAAGCAATCATGAAAGCAATTCAGTGCAAGGTTCTATTAACGCTAAAAATATAAACATCAACACAGGTAAATTAAATAGCCAAGCAAATATTCATGGAAAAGAAAATGTGAATATTAATGCTCAAACTGCACAATTTAATCAAGCAACAAACAGTAAGAACCAATCTGGTGGTGGTTTTGATGCTAAGTTAGGTGTCGGTGCAATGGTTGTACCATCGGCGGGAGCTGCAGTACCATCTATTGATGTAAGTGTGTCTGCAAATGGTAACCAAGGTAATCAAAGCCAAGCAGTAACAGGCTCTATTTCTGGTAAAAATGTGAATGTCCAAACTCAAGGCGTGTTAAATTTGCAAGGAACTAATGTACAGGCTACAGAAAATGCAAATTTATCGGGTAAGCGAGTAAATATCACGGCAGGAAATAATCATAATCAAAATACGGCAGCTACCGTAGGATTAGGTGTAAATATTGGTGCTGATGTATCTAATGTTAACTTTAATGCGAATGTTGGCGTAAATGTTAGTAATAGCAAAACTCATACTGGTGTTTCAGTAAACGGCGAGAATGTCAATATTACCGCACAGAATGGGGTGAATTTACAAGGCGTAAACTCTCAATCTCAAAATCTTAATTTAAATGCAGGTAAAGGTAATTTATCACTTACAGCAGCAAAAGATAATGTGAACAAAACCGATGTATCCGTAGGATTAAAATTAGGCGGCAGCGTTAATGATCAAAAATGGACGCCATCATCTGGTAGCGGAAATTTATCGGTAAATGTTATTCGTAATGAAACTCATACGGAAACCGCTATGAATACCAATACAGCGACAATTAATGCTGGTGGTAACGCTAAATTTGTGGGTGGTTCTGTTAATGCAAATCATGTAAGCGGTACAATTTCTGGGGATTCTCACACTGAACAACTAGCAAATAAAGTGAATGAAGTGAGTGTCAATCTCTCTGCTAATGGCAGTGGAAAACTCGCTGTTCCAACAGTAGATAAATGGGCCGAAAGTGCTAAAAAAGATTGGGATAATGGGACTATTGCTGGTGTGAAAGCAGACGCAAAAGTTGAAGTTAATGCGAAAAAACAACAAACTGCAACTAATGCTGGGGTGAATGCTAAGCATAATCAGGTTGTAGTAAAAGGTGTCAAAACCCGTACTGAAATGAAGAATGCTCATAGCCGTCAACTTCATTTTAAAGTAGATGCTACAACACAAATTAAACAACGTGTAGAAAGCAAACTTCCAGAGAGTGTGAAACCAATAGTCAAACCTATACGAGGTCTCCACTTACAATTGGTAAAAAATAATAAATCAAGTGTTAAAGTGCGGGTAAAACACTAGAAGTTTTCATCTAAGGTATTTCCTTTATATAATAAAAGCACCTAAACAATAGTTTAGGTGCTTTTGAATTTTTAATGCTTATAAAATCAGACCTTCTTAAGGTTTATAGATGAACTCAATTCCTTCATCATCTTCTTCGGTCCAATCATCATCCCAATCTTCGTCATCATCAAATTGATGCTCCGCTAGTTGTTCTTGATGATAATCTTCCCATTTGAATTTCACTTCTTCAGGCGCAACTTGTTGTGTTTCAGCTTCGCGTGGATTTGCTATGATAAAGTCCATAATATCACGACAAAGTGGTGGAACATTTTTCCTTGTTGCCGCTGAAATCAGGTAATAGTCTTCTTCCCAACCTAATTGTTCAGCAATTTCTCGAGCTCTCTCTTCAGCTTCTTCATCACTCATCGTATCAATTTTATTAAATACTAACCAACGTGGTTTTTCTGATAATTTTTCACTGTATTGGAAAAGTTCAGATTCAATAATAGCGACATTATCTACTGGATTAGAGCCATCAATTGGAGCAATATCGACCAAATGAATAAGCACTCTGCAACGTTCTAAATGTTTTAAAAAGCGAATTCCTAGCCCAGCACCATCTGCTGCGCCCTCAATTAATCCTGGAATATCGGCGACTACGAAACTATGTGAGTCGTCCACTTTCACAACACCGAGACTTGGTACTAAGGTAGTAAACGGATAATCTGCAACTTTTGGTTTAGCTGCTGAAACGGCACGAATAAAAGTAGATTTACCCGCATTAGGTAAACCGAGCATTCCCACATCAGCAAGTAGCATTAATTCCAATAATAAATCTCGTTTTTCGCCCGGTGTTCCCATTGTTTTTTGACGCGGTGCACGGTTTACCGATGATTTGAAACGGGTATTCCCTAAACCGTGATAACCACCTTTAGCTACTAACATTTTTTGACCGTGTTGGGTTAAATCTCCCAAGGTTTCTTTGGTGTCGTTATCAATAGCGCGAGTTCCTACGGGAACAGGTAAAATAATATCTTTACCGCGACGTCCTGTACAATCTGAACTCCGTCCATTCTCTCCACGCTCTGCGGCAAAGCGTTTATTAAAACGGTAATCGATTAAGGTATTGAGATTTTCATCAGCTTGTAAATATACATCGCCACCATCGCCACCGTCACCACCATCAGGGCCGCCTTTCGGAATAAATTTCTCTCGACGGAAACTTACGCAACCGTTGCCACCATCCCCAGCCTCAATTCGAATAAGGGATTCATCAATAAATTTCATTAAAACTTCTCCAAAATAAACCGCACTTTAATGAGTTTTATGCGGTAATAATTTATGTCCAATTGCGGATAAAATTGCCCCGCATACTACAACAAATGCACCAATATAGCTAATATTATTCAATTCTGGTGCTGCGAAATCTGCTGGCCTAAAATAATGCGCAATATGAGAAAATAGGATCGTGAAAAGAGGTACAAGTGTGATAACAACACTGACTTTTGATACATCCCAACGATTAAGTGCTTCCGCATAAGAGCCGTATCCAATTAAGGTATTTAAACAGCAGTAAATAAAACAAATCAGAGCTAAAGGTGTGAGTTCTTGTACTTGTGAGAATTCAGCCATCGGCATAAAAGCTATGGCACAACCTAAATACATCATTAGCAAGATTTGTTGTGAATTAAATTTACGCAACATTAATTTTTGTGCCATTCCATAAGCGACCCAGATAAGGGATCCTGCTACGCTTAAGATGACACCTGTTGAATACTGATTTAGTCCGGCAAATACATCAAAACGATCATTAAAGAATAAACCCAAACCAATTAATAATAAGAAAAGTCCGATCTTTTGGTGTAGCCCTAATTTTTCTTTGAAGATTAGTACACCACAGATAAGCATTCCAAAAGAGGATAAATGAATAAAAATTTGTGCAACCGAAGGTTCAATATAATTCAGCGAGCTACTAAATAATAGAAAATTGCCGGTAAGACCAATTACCCCAATAAGAGCAAGCCAAGCATATTGGCCGACTTTCATTAGTTCAGGTAATTTCTTTTTATAAGCAAGTAGGGCTAATAATGAGATCGCCGCTACAATAAAACGATACCATACGATAGTTTGCGCATTCATTACAGATAAAGCTTGTTTGAGAGCGATAGGTAAGGAGCCCCAAGCCATAGCGGTAATAAGCGCAAAGGTAAAGCCTAATAAAGGTTGTTGTTTCATTGCGTGCTCGCTTATGTGAAATTAAAAAAGACAAAACGCCCCACAAAATTGTAGGGCGTTTCAATCGAATAGATTTTAAATTATTCAGTAACAATACTTACGTATTTACGGCTTTTCTCGCCTTTTACTTCAAATTTAACTTTGCCATCTGCAGTTGCGAATAAGGTGTGGTCTTTACCCATACCTACGTTGCTACCCGCGTGGAACTTAGTACCACGTTGACGAACAATGATGCTACCTGCTAATACAGATTCGCCACCGAAACGTTTAACACCAAGGCGTTTAGCTTCAGAATCGCGACCGTTACGAGTTGAACCACCAGCTTTTTTAGTTGCCATCTACTTGATCTCCTCTGAAATTATGCTTGAATCCCAGTGATTTTCACTTCTGTGAACCACTGACGATGACCTTGTTGTTTACGGCTGTGTTTGCGACGACGGAATTTAACGATTTTAACTTTCTCGCCACGACCTTGTGCAACTACTTCAGCCACTACTTTTGCGCCAGCAACTACTGGTGCACCGATTTTAACATCTTCACCATTAACGACCATCAACACAGAATCGAACTCAACTGTTGCTCCAGTTGCAAGTTCAAGTTTTTCTAAACGAACAACTTGACCTTCGCTCACACGGTGTTGTTTACCGCCACTTTGGAAAACTGCGTACATAAATACTCCGCTTAATTGTGTTTCCCTGCTCTTTAGCAGTCCACACTTAAAAATTCATATAAATAGGTCGCAAATTCTACGGAAAAATCCTACCTATGGCAAGAATTTATTTACAATAAAATAAAAAAATTCCCTTCATTTGCGGATTGATTTCAGAAAGTCTGAAAATTCGGGTAAAATGCACCGCACTTTTGGCTAATAATTGATGAAAAAATGAAGAAACAAGATCTTATGAGCATAGACGAGATCCAGAAACTTGCAGATCCCGACATGCAAAAAGTGAATCAAAATATTTTTGCTCAGCTTAATTCAGATGTTCCATTAATAGGACAGTTAGGTTTTTATATTGTTCAAGGCGGTGGTAAGCGGATCCGACCATTGATCGCAGTTCTCGCAGCTCGATCTTTAGGGTTCGAAGGAGCTAGTTCAATTACTTGTGCTACTTTTGTTGAATTTATTCATACTGCCTCTTTATTACATGATGATGTGGTGGATGAGTCCGATATGCGTCGTGGGCGCGCTACGGCGAATTCAGAATTTGGGAATGCTGCAAGTGTACTTGTAGGAGACTTTATTTATACGCGTGCATTTCAATTAGTTGCACAATTAGAGTCATTGAAGATTTTAGGAATCATGGCCGATGCGACTAACGTTTTAGCGGAAGGCGAAGTTCAGCAGCTAATGAATGTTAATGATCCTGAAACGAGCGAAGCTAATTATATGCGTGTAATTTATAGTAAAACTGCGCGTTTGTTTGAAGTGGCTGGTCAAGCTGCGACAATTGTTGCGGGCGGAACAGAAGTGCAAGAAAAGGCTTTACAAGATTATGGGCGTTATATTGGAACTGCATTTCAGCTTGTGGATGATGTATTGGATTATAGTGCAAATGCACAAGCTCTAGGTAAAAATGTAGGCGATGATTTAGCTGAAGGAAAACCAACCCTTCCTCTACTACATGCTATGCGTCATGGTAATGCTCAACAGGCGGCTTTAATTCGCGAAGCGATTGAGCAAGGTGGTAAACGTGAAGCTATTGATGAAGTATTAGCCATTATGGCTGAGCATAAGTCTTTAGATTACGCGATGAGTCGTGCAAAAGAAGAAGCTCAAAAAGCTGTAGATGCAATTGCAATTTTGCCAGACACTGATTATAAGAAGGCGTTGATTTCTTTGGCTTATTTGTCTGTGGATAGAAATTATTAGCCCTTTATTTAGCTTATATACTTGATACCCATTAATTTTAATTAAACTTTATGAATACAGAATTTCAATCTAAACCTGAGCAGAGTGCGGTTAACTTTCAAGGTAAAACTCGTAAACAAAAGGTACGCAAAGATCCTAACGCACCTTTTATTCGTGAAAAACTTGAGTTGCCAGATGGGCATAATAAACTTCTTTTACATTCATGCTGTGCGCCTTGCTCGGGTGAGGTGATGGAAGCAATTCTTGCATCTGGCATTGAATTTACGATTTATTTTTATAATCCAAACATTCATCCACTCAAAGAATATTTAATTCGTAAAGAAGAAAATATTCGTTTTGCCCAAAAATTTGGCATTCCATTTATTGATGCAGATTACGATCGTCAAAATTGGTTTGATCGTGCCAAAGGAATGGAATGGGAGCCTGAGAGGGGAATTCGTTGTACTATGTGTTTTGATATGCGTTTTGAAAAAGCTGCTGAATATGCTCATGAACATGGTTTCCCTGTATTTACTAGTTGTCTTGGTATTTCTCGCTGGAAGGATATGAATCAAATCAATGGCTGTGGACATCGTGCTGCGGAAAAATATGATGATGTTATTTATTGGGATTATAACTGGCGTAAAGAAGGTGGCTCGCAACGCATGATTGAGATTAGTAAGCGGGAGCGGTTTTATCAACAGGAATATTGCGGCTGTGTGTATTCTTTACGTGATAGTAATAAATGGCGAGAAGAGACTGGTCGTCAAAAAATTGAAATCGGAAAATTGTATTATAGTGCTGATTAATATGATGAATGCAAAAAAGGCTTGGAATTCCAAGCCTTTTTCTTTGCGAAATTATTCGCCCAAACGCTCTTTAATACGAGCTGATTTACCTGAACGTTCACGTAAGTAGTAAAGTTTAGCTTTACGTACCGCACCTTTACGTTTAACTGCGATAGAATCTACAGCTGGAGAGTGAGTTTGGAATACACGCTCAACGCCTACGCCGTTAGATACTTTACGTAAAGTAAATGCTGAGTGCAAGCCACGGTTACGAATTGCAATAACCACGCCTTCGAATGCTTGCAAACGACGTTTGCTACCTTCAACTACCCATACTTTAACTTCTAAAGTATCACCAGGGCGGAAGCTAGGCACGTTTTGTTTTAATTGTTCTTGTTCAAGTTGTTTGATAATGTTAGACATTGTTTGATCCTTTATTGATCCTAGATGTAACTGAAACTAACTGTTATGCTCGGCTTGAGCCTCTTTTAACAGTTTACGTTGTTCGTCAGTCAGAGCTAGGCCTTCTAAGAGCTCAGGGCGTCGGAGCCATGTTCTTTGCAGCGATTGTTTTAATCGCCATTTCCGAATTTCTTCGTGATGTCCCGACATCAGCACGGGTGGTACAGTTAATCCTTCTAACACTTCTGGTCTGGTGTAATGCGGGCAATCTAATAAACCATCTGCAAAAGAATCTTCTTCTGCGGAGGCTTGCTTGCCTAATACACCGGGAATAAAACGCGCAACAGCATCAATTAATGTCATTGCCGGCAATTCCCCACCGGTCAGAACGTAATCGCCAATTGACCATTCTTCATCAATTTCAGTTTGAATCAATCGTTCATCAATACCTTCGTAACGTCCACATACCAAAATCAATTTTTGATTTTGAGCAAGCTCGGTTACGCCACCTTGATCGAGTTTACGTCCTTGTGGCGAAAGGTAAACCACCTTTGCACCTTCTCCTGCCTCTGCTTTCGCAGCATGAATCGCATCCCGTAAAGGTTGCACCATCATCAGCATTCCCGGACCACCACCATAAGGGCGGTCATCCACGGTTTTATGCTTGTCGAATGTAAAATCTCTTGGATTCCAACATTCCACTTGCAGAAGATTATGTTTTACGGCTCTACCTGTAACCCCAAATTCCGTAATCGCTTTAAACATTTCGGGGAATAATGAAATCACCCCTATCCACATAAAAAGCCTACTACATTACGTTTGTGCATACTTGAGATTAGAAACCAGCGTCCCAATCCACTTCAATAGTTTTCGTGGTGAGATCGACTCTTTTAACTACTTGTTCATACAAAAACGGAATTAACCGCTCTTGTTTTCCAAAAGCATCTTTCGTATTGGCTTTCACCACTAATACATCATTAGAACCTGTTTCCATCATCTCTGTCACCGTTCCCATTGTATAACCTTCTAGGTTTACGACTGAGCAACCAATTAAATCGTGCCAGTAATAATCGCCTTCTTCCAGTTCTGGGAAAACAGATAGATCTACACCAATTTCAACATTTGCTAAAGTTTGTGCAGCTTCACGATCATCAACGCCTTTTAATTTAACGATGATTTCGTGATTATGATGACGCCAGTTTTCTAATTCTGTTGGCTGCCACTCACCTTTGATTTTTAAAAACCAAGGTTGATATTCAAAAATGCTTTCAGCTTGTTCTGTTGATGAATAAATACGTAACCACCCACGAATACCGTAGGTTGAGCCTAATTTGCCCACAACTTCAATACGTTGTTGTTCCATATTTCTCACCTATCTTAGTTTAAGAACTAAATCAAAAAGCAAAATTATGCTGCTTTTTGTGCTTCTTTTACCAAGCTAGCAACACGATCAGAAAGTGATGCACCTTGACCAACCCAGTGGTTAACACGGTCAAGGTCGATACGAACACGTTCTGCGTTACCTTGTGCGATAGGATTGAAGAAACCTACACGCTCAATGAAACGACCGTCACGTGGTGAACGGCTGTCAGCTACTACGATTTGATAAAATGGGCGTTTTTTAGCTCCGCCACGAGATAAACGAATGGTTACCATAACCTTCCTCTAAATGTTTAATTACTAAAAGAATATTCCTAAACTCGAAAGCGATTTAAGAATATAGCTTACTTTTTTCTCTGTATATATAGACAAAAAGCCTGCGAATTCTATACTTTTTGAGCAAAATTGCAAGTTTTTGATGAGCATTCTAATAAGTACGTTATATTCTCTTGAAAAGGTAAACATTATCATTCACATGCAATTTTGTTTTACGTATAATGTAAGAAACTCTCAAGCAGTTTTAGGTCAAGTTTACGCGTTAAGCGGTATTTTACATTGATAAAATATCAGTTAAATGAGGTTTATTATGAAAATCGGTTTTCATTCGGTGTTACTTGGATTAGCGTCATGTATTGGCATTCAACAATCTGTGATAGCGAGTCCTCCTTCGTCTTCTCAACAATCAGTATCTACTGAGTCCGCTGAGGCTTTAAAGCAACAATTTTCAATCGCTTTGGCTAAGCAAGAAAAGCAACAAGTTTCGATTTTACAGAAAAAACTCACAGCACTTTTTTCTTTACCTCCTCAATTCCTAGATAATCAGATCCAAATAAGCGAAAAAATCCTCACTCGCATTTTTAAAACAGATAAAAATCTCACCCCTAAATTTCTTGATTATTTATACTTTGAACCGATAAATACTGGCGATGCTAATTTAATTCAGGAAATGAAGAAAAACTTACTGGTGTCTTTTTTAGCGAATGAGCAGGCAAAAATTTATATTCGTCAAACAGATAATTCGGAGCAATTTGTTCAGGCTTTAAGAGAACGGGGAGCAAAAGCAGATCAAATCATATTATTGTCTTTGGATGCTAAAGGCATATTTCAAAAAATTATTGAACAGATACGTCAAGATTTTCCTAATCAAACAACTTTTTCTATTACCGAGAATCGAGTGAGTTTGATAACCCCTTCTTCAGAAATTAAGCCCCGCCTCGCTCTAGCTAATATGATGTTTGCTCGCCAATTTAAAGGGGTGGAGGTTGATGATTTTTCGTATTTAGATCAAGCACGTGAAAATCTTCAACACAATAACTATGCTATTCGTTATAAGACTTTCCAAGCAATGCTTGAAGGCTTAAATTAATCCGTTTACTCACAAGGAGCCATTATGTTTTTATCTAAAAAATCAGTTACCTTTGCAGTTAGTGCGTTAGCAATGCTTTGCTCAGGTGCAACCTTTGCTAAAGAAGTGCCGCAAGCACATAAAGCTGTGGAGTTAAGTATCTTACATATTAACGACCACCATTCTTATTTGGAACCGCACGAAGCAAGAATTAATTTAAATGGTCAACAAACAAAGGTTGATATTGGCGGTTTTTCTGCTGTGAATGGAAAACTTTATGAGTTACGTAAAAAGTATAAAAATCCATTAGTGCTACATGCTGGTGATGCGATTACCGGTACGCTGTATTTCACCCTTTTTGGCGGTTCCGCTGATGCGGCTGTCATGAATGCTGGTAATTTCCATTATTTTACTTTGGGTAATCATGAATTTGACGCTGGTAATGAAGGTTTATTAAAACTACTCGAGCCATTAAAAATTCCAGTACTTTCAGCTAATGTTATTCCTGATAAAAATTCAATTTTATATAACAAATGGAAACCTTACGATATTTTCACTGTGGATGGAGAGAAAATTGCCATTATCGGTTTAGATACCGTGAATAAAACGGTTAATTCATCTTCACCAGGTAAGGATGTGAAGTTCTATGATGAAATTGCTACCGCACAAATTATGGCAAATGCGCTAAAACAACAAGGTATTAATAAAATCATTTTACTTTCACATGCAGGTAGTGAAAAAAATATCGAAATCGCTCAAAAAGTAAATGATATTGATGTGATCGTTACTGGCGATTCACATTATTTATACGGAAACGATGAATTACGTGGTTTAAAATTGCCAGTAATCTATGAATATCCACTTGAATTTAAAAATCCGAATGGCGAACCAGTATTTGTAATGGAAGGTTGGGCTTATTCTGCTGTTGTGGGGGATTTAGGTGTTAAATTCAGTCCTGAAGGTATTGCGTCTATTACTCGTAAAATTCCTCACGTGTTAATGAGTTCTCATAAACTTCAAGTGAAAAATGCGGAGGGTAAATGGGCTGAATTAACAGGCGATGAACGTAAAAAAGCGCTTGATACTTTAAAATCAATGAAGAGTATTTCACTTGATGATCATGATGCTAAAACAGACATGCTTATTTCAAAATATAAAAGCGAAAAAGATCGTTTAGCACAAGAAATTGTTGGCGTCATCACTGGCTCTGCAATGCCGGGTGGTTCAGCAAACCGTATCCCAAATAAAGCGGGTTCTAATCCAGAAGGTTCTATCGCGACACGCTTTATTGCAGAAACGATGTATAACGAACTCAAAACGGTGGATTTAACCATTCAAAATGCAGGTGGTGTACGCGCAGATATTTTACCGGGCAATGTAACCTTTAATGATGCTTATACTTTCTTACCTTTCGGGAATACGTTATATACCTATAAAATGGAAGGTTCGTTAGTGAAACAAGTACTTGAAGATGCGATGCAATTTGCTTTAGTTGATGGTTCTACAGGGGCATTCCCTTATGGCGCAGGCATTCGTTACGAAGCGAATGAAACACCAAATGCGGAAGGTAAACGCTTAGTGAGCGTGGAAGTCTTGAATAAACAAACCCAACAATGGGAATCAATTGATGATAATAAACGTTATCTTGTTGGTACCAATGCCTATGTAGCTAGCGGTAAAGATGGTTACAAAACTTTTGGTAAATTATTTAACGATCCTAAATATGAAGGTGTTGATACATATTTGCCTGATGCGGAAAGCTTCATTAAATTTATGAAAAAACATCCGCACTTTGAGGCTTACACTTCATCAAATGTGAAATTTAATGCTTCTAGTGATGCGTTACCTAAAAAATAAAATTGAAAAATAGACTAAAAATAGCGCGTACTTAACGCGCTATTTTTGTTATGAGTTTGCTGCTTTAAGATGTCATAGATGATTGAGAATCTTGATTATTCCACACCTGAATGCTTTCTCGTGGAAAATAAATTCCCTAGAAAGGTTGAAAAATAGGGTGGTTTATTGCGATAATCTAGGCCATTTTTGGGGAGATCTTTCAAGTAGTCAAATTTGTTTTGGACTGTGTATTTTTGTTAGAAAGATCAAATTTTTATTTCACCTTTAATTTAATTAGAAAAGAACAATGGCGGAAAAACGTAATATTTTTTTAGTGGGACCAATGGGTGCAGGTAAAAGCACTATCGGTCGTCAATTAGCACAACAGCTTAATATGGATTTTATTGATTCCGATGCCGTGATTGAAGAGCGTACGGGCGCGGACATTAGCTGGATTTTTGATTTGGAAGGTGAAGAAGGCTTCCGTAAGCGTGAAGAACGCATTATTAATGAGCTTACTCAAATGCAAGGTATTGTACTTTCAACGGGGGGGGGCGCGGTGCTTTCTAAAGAGAGTCGTAATTATTTATCTGCACGCGGTATCGTGATTTATTTAGAAACAACGGTGGAAAAACAATTCCAACGTACTCAACGTGATAAAAAACGTCCATTGCTCCAAGATACAGATAATCCTCGTCAAGTATTGGAAGATTTAGCAAAAATTCGCAACCCTCTTTATGAAGAAATTGCGGACATCACTTTGCCAACCGATGAGCAAAATGCCAAAGTAATGGTAAATCAAATTGTTGATTTAATTGATAATATGAATGGATTGAATGGTGCACTTTAAACACACCTAAGGATAAATTATGCTGTGCGTCAACGTGGAATTGCAAGAGCGTCGCTATCCTATTTTAATTGGTAGCGGATTGTTACAAGATGAACGTAGTTACCCGATTAAACGAGGGGATCGCGTGATGATTGTAACGAATCCCACGGTTGCACAGTTTTATCTTGATACAGTCATCTATGCGTTGGAAAAACGTGGTTGCGTGGTCGATCATGTTTTATTGCCAGATGGCGAAAAATACAAAACGCTTGAATCTTTAAACTTAATTTTCAGCGCACTTTTGCAAGGTAATCATGGGCGAGATACCACGATTATTGCATTGGGCGGTGGCGTAATTGGCGATATTGCTGGATTTGCTGCGGCAAGTTATCAGCGCGGTGTGCGTTTAATTCAAATTCCAACAACATTACTTTCACAAGTGGATTCTTCAGTTGGCGGTAAAACGGCGGTTAATCATGAATTAGGCAAAAATATGATTGGTGCGTTCTATCAGCCATCAATGGTTATTATTGATACGCTCACGCTTAATACGCTTCCTAAACGTCAAGTAAATGCGGGTCTTGCCGAAGTTATCAAATATGGTGCCATTTTAGATTACGAATTTTTTGAATGGCTAGAACAACATATTGATGAGTTTGTTGCTTTGCATCCTGAGGCGCTTCAATATTGTATTTCTCGTTGTTGTCAAATTAAAGCGGATGTGGTTGCGAGAGATGAAACAGAAAAAGGCGATCGTGCATTGCTCAATCTTGGACATACTTTTGGCCATGCTATTGAAACTCACTTGGGTTATGGAAACTGGCTTCATGGCGAAGCTATTTCGACTGGAATGATGATGGCAGCGGCGCTTTCGGAAGAACTTGGAGATATTTCTATTGCAGATGTGTCTCGCCTTGAAAAATTACTTGCTCGTGCCAATTTGCCCACCGTATCACCGGATACGATGCAGCCGGAGGACTATTTACCGCATATGATGCGTGATAAAAAAGTTCTAGCGGGTAAATTGCGTCTGGTGCTACTCAAATCTCTAGGCCAAGCCTATGTGGCGAATGATACTGCTCATACCCTCGTGTTAAACGCAATTCGTCGTTGTACTCAAACGGATTAAGATGTTACGTCCGAAAAAACAATCTTTAAAACCCAAGTTAAAGCACCGTCCATTTTTAAAATGGGCGGGGGGGAAATTTCGTTTAACGGACGAAATAAATAAAGCCTTTCCAAACAAAAAAAACTGCTTAATTGAGCCATTTGTGGGCGCTGGAGCAGTATTTCTGAATTCTAATTTTGAACGCTATATTTTGGCAGATATCAACCCTGATTTAATCAATCTATTCAATATTGTTAAAGAAAATGTAGAGGGTTATATTGAAGCTTGTAAGCTGATCTTTTTCGCTGATGATGCCAATACATCCGATTATTACTATGCCAAACGTCGTCAATTCAATGCTTCTACGGATCCTTTCGAACGTTCGATTATTTTTTTGTATTTGAACCGTTTTGGGTTTAACGGATTATGCCGTTATAACAGCAAAAATGAATTTAATGTGCCTTTTGGAGCTTATAAAACTCATTATTTTCCAGAGGATGAATTACGTTATTTTGCGCATAAAGCGCAAAGTGCGGTGTTTTTGTGTTGTGATTTTCAAAAAACTTTTGAATTTGCTGATAAAGATTCGGTGATTTATTGTGATCCACCTTATGCTCCGCTACAACAAGATACTAATTTTACTGGTTATGCGGGCAATGAGTTTGGCCTAGCGCAACAACGCACTTTGGCTGATTTAGCGAAATCTATACAAAAGGAAAAACAAATCTCGATATTGATTTCTAATCACGATACTAAATTTACGCGTGAAATTTATAACGGTGCTAAATTTAAACGGGTAAAAGTTCAACGTTCTATTAGTCAGAATTCAGAAAAACGCGTAAAAGTGAAAGAATTGATTGCGATATTTGGTGCGCGGAAATAATAAAAATAAACCGCACTTTTGTTAGTGTTCGGTTAGATGACTGTTTTCTTTAAATCATCCAGTGTATTAAAATTCTCGAAGTTACCTTCTTCTTGCGTGAATTTTACTGAAATCCCGCCATTTTCTTTCATAAATTGTAAAAGGCGTCGTTCACCCGATGCTAAATAGTGTCGCAATTTTTCCTTTAGCTGAACGGACATCAAACAAAAAACGGGATGTTCACGTTCTTCATCGCAAGCATAAGCAATTAAAGTGTGGTGATTTTCAACCGCACTTTTGAGTTTATCTAAAAGATTAGTTGGGAAAAAAGGCGTATCACAAGGTGTAAAAAGGATGAAGTCACTTGTTGTCTTTTCTAGGGCTGTTAGCATACCACTTAATGGCCCTTGGAAATCGGGTAGTTCATCGGAAAATACAGGAACGCCAAATTTTGCATATTCTGTTTGGTTTCGGTTAGCGTTAATTGAAATCTGATAAATTTGTGGTTGCAAGCGATGAATAACATGCTGAATTAAAGATTGTTTACCTAAAATCTGTAATCCTTTATCTTGTCCACCCATTCTGCGTGCTTTGCCACCAGCCAAAATTACCGCGCTTATTGTAATTGTCATATTTTAATCTATCGTTATTTCAAGTATCATTTGCCTATTTTTTACGATTAAAAAGGAAATAGCAATGAAATGTAAGCGTTTAAATGAAGTTTTGGAACTTTTACAGCCTTATTGGTCTAAAAACCCAGATTTGAGTTTAATGGAAATTTTGCAAAAAATTGCCAATGAATCAGGTTTCCAAAAGCCATTAAATGAATTAACTGATGAAGTGATTATTTATCAGTTAAAAATGGATGGTACAGATAAACATGAGCCAATTCCTGGTCTCAAAAAAGATTACGAAGAAGATTTTAAAACCGCATTGCTCCGTGCTCGCGGTATCATTAAATAAGAAGGAAAGCAAATGAAAAAAGTATTACTTGCGTTAGGTTTAGGTATCAGCACGCTTATGTCTGTAAATAGTTTTGCAGCAGATTTACAAGAAGGTAAACAATATGTTCAAGTGAGCCAACAGGCTTCACAGCAAAAAGAAGTGATTGAGTTTTTCTCATTCTACTGCCCGCATTGTTACGCCTTTGAAATGGAATACAAAATTCCACAACAAGTCGCAGATGCTTTACCAAAAGATGTGAAATTTAAACAATATCATGTAAATTTCTTAGGTCGCCAGTCTGAAAATTTAACGCGTGCTTGGGCGTTAGCAATGGCATTAGGTGCAGAAAGTAAAGTAAAGGCACCATTATTTGAAGCGGCTCAAAAGGATGCCTTGAAATCAATGGATGATATTCGAGCCATTTTCTTATCGAATGGTGTAACCGCCGAGCAATTTGATGGCGGCATTAATAGTTTTGCCGTGAATGGTTTGGTCAATAAACAAGTAAATGCCGCAGAACAATTTAAGGTGCGTGGCGTACCTGATTTTTATGTAAATGGAAAATTCCGCGTAAACCCTGAAGGGTTAAATTACGATGATTTCGTGAAAGATTATGTGCAAACCGTAAAAGGTTTATTGCAAAAATAACGAAAAATTGGTTTAATGCCTGCCCTATTTTGTAAATATTAATGAAAGAAGAGAGAATATTATGGCTGCAAGTTTTAGCGTAACGCGTCGTTTCTTTGACGATAAAAACTACCCACGTGGTTTTTCCCGTCACGGTGATTACACAATCAAGGAATCACAGGTGCTTGAGCAATATGGCCAAGCGTTCAAAGCATTAGACTTAGGGGAACGTGAGCCAGCGACTAAAGAAGAAAAAGATTTCGTCGCTTTTTGCCGTGGTGAGCGCGCAGCAGAGACTTTCTTTGAAAAAACTTGGAATAAATATCGTACTCGTATTAACACTAAAAAACGTGTTTACACCTTATCTGGTGATGTGAGTGAAGCTGCCTCTGGCGGTGAAGATTATTCCGGCGAATAAGAGACGTTAAATAAGGCAGGCGGAAGTCTGCCTTTTGTTTTTGATAGCTTGTGAAATCTCGCGTAATTCACGGCTGATAACTTTATTCTCCTATCTTTGTATGAACGATTCGTCTTCATACGCCCTATGAATACTAATTTCTATGCAATTACCGATTTCTCAATACAACGAACTGCTACAAAAAAAACTTGAAAAATTAACCGCACTTTTGTGCCCTTTCAATGCGCCTGATATTCAAGTTTTTGACTCTCCAACAAGTCATTATCGCATGCGTGCGGAGTTCCGTATTTGGCACGAGCAAGATGATTTTTACCATATTATGTTTGATCAAGCGACGTTGCAGCGTTATCGCGTGGATGAATTTCCAATCGCTAGCACGCTGATAAATCGCATGATGCAAACCTTATTACCTTTGTTAAAACAACAAGAAGTGCTACACAAAAAATTATTCCAAATTGATTACCTTAGCACTTTGAGTAATAAGATTATTGTGAGCTTGCTTTATCATAAAACACTCACTGAAGAATGGGAAAGTGCGGCTAAAAATCTAAAAGATTTACTCGAAAAGCAAGATTTTGATGTGCAAATAATCGGGCGTGCAAGTAAACAAAAAATCTGTTTTGAGCAAGATTATGTGGATGAAGTTTTACCTGTGAATGGCAGAAATTATGTTTATCGCCAAGTCGAGAATAGTTTTACCCAGCCAAACCCAATGGTAAACTGTAAAATGCTTGAATGGGCAATTGATTGTACCCAAAATAGCGAAGGCGATTTATTAGAACTTTACTGCGGAAACGGTAATTTTTCTATTGCACTTGCACAGAATTTCCGCAAGGTATTGGCAACAGAAATCGCCAAACCTTCCGTAGCCGCCGCACAGTTTAATATCGCTGAAAATAAAGTTGATAATTTACAAATTATCCGTATGTCGGCAGAGGAATTTACGCAGGCAATGAATGGGGTTCGAGCCTTTAACCGCTTGAAAGGGATTGATTTAAAATCTTACGAATGTAATACCATTTTTGTCGATCCACCTCGCGCAGGGCTTGATCCTGATACAGTGAAACTTGTACAAAATTACGATCGCATTTTGTATATTTCCTGTAATCCACATACGCTGTGCGATAATCTTATTGAACTATCAAAAACGCACCGTATTGAAAAAGCAGCGTTATTTGACCAATTCCCTTACACTGACCACATGGAAAGCGGCGTATGGCTCATTCGCAAGTAGGTATTCAACTAATTTCTGAATCTCCAGAAAAAACATTAGCAGAATTGACCGCACTTTGTGCTGAACATAACATTATTCATGATGAACAAAGCCCACTTGCACTTGTTCAAACCGATGAACGTTTAGAACTTCGTAAATTAGACGAACCTAAACTCGGGGCGGTTTATGTTGATTTTGTAGGTGGGACAATGGCTCACCGTCGTAAATTTGGTGGTGGTCGCGGTGAAGCTGTAGCGAAAGCAGTAGGGATTAAAGGTTCGGAATTGCCAACGATTATTGATGCCACAGCTGGTCTAGGACGTGACGCCTTTGTGCTAGCCTCTATTGGTTGCCAAGTTTGTTTAGTAGAACGTCATCCTGTTGTTTTTTTACTTCTGCAAGATGGTCTAAATCGTGCTTATCAAGATGAGGAAATCGGTGAGATGTTGCAACAAAATTTGCGCTTGCTGAATGTTCACCATATTAATGAACTTGATCCTAATAGCGATTATGCCGATGTGGTTTATCTCGATCCAATGTATCCACATAAACAAAAATCTGCACTAGTAAAAAAAGAAATGCGTGTATTCCAGCATTTAGTCGGGGCTGATTTAGATGCCGATGAATTACTTTTACCTGCACTACAACTCGCTAAAAAACGTGTGGTCGTGAAGCGTCCTGACTATGCAGAATTTCTTTGTGGAAAACAACCACACTTTAGCCGTGAAACGAAAAATCATCGCTTTGATATTTATATGGGAGAATCCCAATGCTAAGAGAAAGTGCCGTTGTTATTAGCTATGAAAATGGCATTGCCAAAGTGAAATGCCAATCCCAAAGTGCCTGTGGCCAATGTGCAGCTAAAAACAGTTGTGGAACATCAAGTCTTTCCGAATTAAACGGTAAACGTGGCGAGCATATTTTTTATGTGGACACATTAATGCCATTACGAGAAGGTCAAATTGTTGAAATTGGATTAGAAGAAAAGTCGATGTTGTTATCGGCATTATTGATGTATGTTGTACCGCTTTTGACCTTATTGATTGCGACGATGTTATCTGATTACATCAGCCATAATGAAATCTTGCGTGCAATTTTAATCTTTGGATTAACCGCACTTTCTTTCATTTTTGTAAAATCTTATAGCAGAAAATTAGGGCAACAAACAGAATTTCAGCCTGTTTTATTGCGCATATTATCTTAAGTTTTTATTCGCTTTTTATTATTGCTGGATCTAGATCGCAAGCTATAAAGCTAGTTGAGTAATTCTATTTTTATTTAAGCAAAATTTCTTTTTTATTTATCGGAGAAACTATGCCGAATTTATTTAAATTACCCATTGAGAAAAGTTCTTTAGAGGCTTGGTCAAAACTTAGTGATGATGTGGCAAAAGTTGCTATTCTAGCAATGCCTGTTATACTTTATGGCGAGCAACCGCTTTTCCTAAAAGGATTAAATATTAGTTTTTTGCTCATTATTGCTTATGCTTGCCTTGTGATGGGGCGTAAATTTCGTCAATTAGTGGAGGGAAAATAATATGTGGCTTGCTATAGGGCTTGGCATTGTTGCTCTTCTTGCTATTGGCGGACTTATTTTTGCCAATTATGCAGCAAAACATTCTTAATTTATTAACCCCGATCTTTCGGGGTTTTCGGTATCTAAAGTGCGGTTATTTTTAAGGTTATTTTTATGAACAATCAGATTCCTTTATTTGGAATTACCGGTTATAGCGGTAGTGGTAAAACAACATTATTAGAAAAACTTATCCCAGAGCTTATCGCTCGTCACATTCGCGTTTCAGTGATTAAACATAGCCATCACAATATGCAAGTTGATAAAGAAGGCAAAGATAGTTGGCGTATGAAAGAGGTGGGTTCTTCTCAAGTCATTTTAGCGAATGATGAACGCTGGGCGATCATGACGGAAACGCCAAAACCTGTTTCATTGGATTATTTAGCGCAACAATTTGACCACACTTTAACGGATTTAGTGTTGGTGGAAGGCTTTAAACAAGAGCCTATTCCAAAGATTTTGCTTCACCGTCAAGAAATGGCAAAACCTTTACCCGAAATTGACGAATATGTTGTGGCGGTTGCTACTAATTATCTCCTTGAAATTGACCGCACTTTGTTGGATATTAACCGCATTCCGAAAATTGCCGATTTTATTGAAAATTGGTTGCACCATTTTCACGGAGCACGATGACTGAATCCAATGCTTATCGCGGTTTAGCTTGGGTAGCAGCAATGGCGCTTTTTATGCAGAGCCTAGATGCCACCATTCTTAATACTGCCTTACCGGCGATATCCTCCGATTTACATAAGCCCGCCTTTGAAATGCAAATGGCGATTATTGCTTATTCTTTAGCCGTTGCATTATTTATTCCTCTAACCGCGTGGTCCGCGGCAAAATTTGGGACATTAACCGTTTTTCGCGGTGCAGTTTTCACGTTTATTTTAGGTTCAGTTGCTTGTGCCGCGGCCCCTAATTTAGAAAGTTTAATCTTAGCCAGAGTGATTCAGGGGATAGGCGGTGCTTTTATGATGCCAGTGGCGCGTTTAGCTATTATTCAAGCTGTCCCTAAACAACAATTAGTTAATGCTTGGAATTTAATGGCAACTGCAGGTTTGATTGGGCCAATTCTAGGGCCTATTTTAGGTGGATGGTTAGTCATTCACGCCAGTTGGCACTGGATTTTTTTAATTAATATTCCAATTGGTGCACTAGGGATTTTGGCATCGGGCAGAGTGATGAGTAACATCAAAGGCGAAGCAGAGAAACTAGATTGGACAGGTTTTTTACTGTTTGCATTAGGGTTAGTTGGCATCACGCTTGGTTTGGATTTACTCGGTGAAAGCCAGCATAGCCCAATTGCAACCTATAGCGTATTAGTTGTCGGTATTCTGTTACTCGTGGCTTATTGTAGCTATGCCAAAAACAATGAAGATGCCATTTTACCTTTATCCCTTTTCCGTACTCGTACATTTAGATTAGGCATTATTGCCAATATTTTTATCCGATTATCTGCATCTGGCGTTCCCTTTTTATTGCCTTTGATGTTTCAATTATCTTTCGGTTACAGTGCTGAAATGTCAGGCTGGCTATTAGCACCGATTGCGTTAATTTCTGTAATTTTGAAAATATTAATTGGACGAATTTTAAATCGTTGGGGCTATAAAACAACGTTAATTTCATCAGCACTTTTGATGGCGGGATCTGTGATTTCCATGGCTTGGTTGGATAAACAAAGTTCTCTGACTTGGATTATTTGTAATCTTATGTGGTACGGTGCTTGCATGTCGATAATTTTCACTTCAATTAATACGTTGACTGTAGGCGATCTTTCAAAACAACAGGCAGGCACAGGTTCTACAGTATTAAGTATTGTGCAGCAAGTTGGGATTGGATTTGGTATTGCCATTTCATCGATAATTCTAAATCTTTATAGACATTTCTTTAGCGCAAGTGATGGCTTACAACAGGCATTTAGCTATACTTTCTTAACCTCATCACTTTTTGCAATCGCCTTAGTTTGGTCACTTATGAAATTACATAAAAATGATGGTGATCATTTACGGAAGAATCCTTAGATTAATTTGTTATAATCCATAGAATTTTTTTATTTAAAAAAAAGCGACATTTGCTTATATCTTATTAAACATTTATTTTAGATAGGATTTATCTAGCATCTTTGGTATATCACTATGCTCGAATAAATCTTTGCCAACAAAGTGAGGAACTATCATGAAGCTAAAAGCAACACTAACTCTTGCGGCTGCAACGCTTGTATTAGCAGCTTGCGATCAATCAGGTTCAGCAAATAAACCGACCGCACAATCTGAAACCAAATCTGCATCTAACAACACTTTCGTTTACTGTACAGCAAAAGCACCTTTAGGATTTAGCCCTGCACTTGTAATGGAGGGAACATCTTATAATGCCAGCTCACAACAAGTGTATAACCGCTTAGTTGAATTTAAAAAAGGCTCAACGGATATTGAACCGGCTTTAGCAGAAAGCTGGGAAATTAGCGATGATGGTTTAACTTACACATTTCATCTAAGAAAAGGTGTTAAATTCCATACAACAAAAGAATTTACCCCAACACGTGATTTTAATGCAGATGATGTTGTATTTTCATTCCAACGTCAGTTAGATCCAAATCATCCATATCACAATGTATCTAAGGGGACTTATCCATATTTCAAAGCAATGAAATTCCCTGAATTGTTAAAATCAGTGGAAAAACTAGATGACAACACAATTCGTATTACCTTGAACAAAAAAGATGCGACTTTCTTGGCAAGTTTAGGTATGGATTTTATTTCTATTTATTCCGCAGAATATGCTGATGCAATGCTGAAAGCAGGTAAGCCAGAAACAATTGATAATCGCCCAGTAGGGACTGGCCCATTTGTTTTTGTTGATTACAAAACAGATCAGGCAGCCCAGTATGTAGCAAACGAAAACTATTGGAAAGGTAGAACACCATTGGATCGTTTAGTTATCAATATTGTGCCAGATGCGACAACACGTTATGCAAAATTACAGGCTGGATCTTGTGATTTAATTTTATTCCCGAATGTAGCGGATTTAGTCAAAATGAAAACAGATCCAAAAGTACAACTTTTGGAACAAAAAGGTTTGAACGTGGCGTATATCGCATTCAATACCGAAAAAGCACCGTTTGATAATGTCAAAGTTCGTCAAGCACTGAACTACGCAGTGGATAAAAAAGCGATTATTGAAGCAGTTTACCAAGGCGCGGGTACACCAGCTAAAAATCCACTTCCTCCAACAATTTGGAGTTACAACGATGAAGTTCAAGATTATCCGTATGATCCAGAAAAAGCAAAACAACTTTTAGCAGAAGCGGGTTACCCAAATGGTTTTGAAACTGATTTTTGGATTCAACCTGTTGTACGAGCTTCTAACCCAAATCCAAAACGTATGGCTGAACTTATCATGGCGGACTGGGCTAAAGTTGGTGTAAAAACCAACCCTGTTACCTATGAATGGGCGGATTACCAAAAACGTGCGAAAGCAGGTGAGTTAACTGCTGGTATCTTTGGCTGGTCTGGTGATAATGGTGACCCTGATAACTTCTTATCTCCATTATTGGCAAGTTCAAATGCGGGTAATTCCAATATGGCTCGTTTTAAAAATCCAGAATTTGATGCATTACTAGATAAAGCAATCGGATTAACAAATAAGGAAGAACGCACCACACTTTATAAACAAGCGCAAGTCATCATTCATAATCAGGCACCTTGGATTCCAGTTGCGCACTCTGTAGGTTTTGCACCACTTAGTCCACGCGTAAAAGGCTATGTACAAAGCCCATTTGGCTATGATGCTTTCTATGGCGTGAGTGTAGACGGTAAATAATTAATACTATTTCAGTTCTTTTTGGGCCCTTATTTCGTAAGGGCCTTTTTATTTGAAATATTATTATTTTGTAAAAAATATGTTAAATATATTTTACTTGAGTATAATGCTCAGCATTATTCCCTACGGAAGATAATCTGTAGAATAATGAGATTAATCGTAAATATAAGGAACAAAAATGGATTTCAATAGAATTATTACTCACATGAATGATCATCACCAAGATGATATGGTTGCTCTTTGTAAAAAATTTGGTGGCGAAAAGGAAATCACGGATGTGACATTAGTTAATGTAGATTTTGGTGGTTTAGATTTTAAATATAATGGTGGAAAAACATTACGCGTGGAATTTCCACAACAAGCTGACGAAGGTTCAATTAAACAAGCAATCATCAATCTTTGTGTAGAAAATAAACCAGTTGCAAATTACGATCGTATCAAAGCTAAAATTGATGAATTTCGTCAAGAATTTAAAAGCTGTGTGCTTGCCACTTTAGATAAAGATGGCTTACCGATGGCATCTTATGCGCCAATTATTTCGCTTGATGGAAAATATTATATTTATATCAGTGCCATTGCAGAGCATTATGACAATTTAAAACGCAATCCAAATCAAGTGGAAGTGATGTTTTTAGAAGATGAAAATAAAGCGAAATCAATTATTGTGCGTACTCGCTTACGTTATAAAGCAAGTGCACGTTTTATTCCTCGTGAAGATCCAATTGTTGAAAAAGTTTTAGATAAATTAGCGGAAACGATGAATGATGTGGGCGGAATTAAAACGATTCGTGAATTTACTGATTTTGATTTATTTGAACTTACACTTGGAACAGGTCGTTTTGTGAGAGGTTTTGGCCAAGCTTATTTGATTGATGCTAATGGGGAAATTTCTCATATTGGTGTTAAAGGAAATCCACACGAAAAAGAAAGCGATAAATAATATCGTCTCTTAATGAAGATAAAGGGTTGAGTATAAATTTATACTCAACCCTTTTGTTTACGATAAATTCGAGTGAAATTGAAATTTCTTTATTTTTCACCGCACTTTATTTTCATTAAGGACAAGGTTTACTCACCATAATTTCAATAACCTGTCTGTCGATATGTTGCATACTTTTTGATGCAATAGCGCAGAGATTATCAATGGTTCGATCAAGATCGTGTTCGACAATACCTTCATTGCCAGTAACATGGGTCTCATCCATTGCCATAAGTACTGATTTATAGCCTGAAGCCACGCTGGTGGAGACTTTCATTGCACAGCTATTAGATGCACCATCGCAGATGATTCCGCTGATGTCACCAATCATACTACAAATCCCCATGCTCATGGTTTCAAATTTCCCTGTAAGCAAATAGGCGATACCTGCACAGCTTCCCATTGATGCAGTTGTTACTGCGCAAAGGGCAGAGAGTTTGGGCAATTTACTGTGGATATAAATGGCCATTAAGTGTGATAAGAAGAGCGCTCGGAGACGTTTTTCTTCACTCACGTTTAAATAATCGGCGACCACAACCACAGGCATAGTCGCGGCAATACCTTGGTTGCCAGAGCCTGAATTACTCATTGCTGGCAATGTAGCCCCGCCCATACGGGCATCGGAGGCTGCAGTGGTTTCGATTATAATTTTACTGAGTAAATCATCTGACATTAAGCCACTACCAACTTGTTTGCGTAGCGTTCTACCAATATGTAGGCCGTAATTTTCGCTCAATCCTTCGTTAGATAGTGCTCGATTGAGTGTGGCAGCTTGTTCGATAAAGCGAATTTTATCGAGATCAACTTCACAAGAAAATTCAAAAATTTCACGTGCGCTCACCTGCTTGAAAATATCATAAGGATCACAATCAGCGCATTCATCATGCTCTTTCTCAAAAATGATCTCGCCATTTTTTTCAATCAAAATGATGTTAGTGTGTTGATCTTGAATGGCGACTTTCACTCGGTCATTATCCGTAAACAACACAGCTTCTGAATATAAAATATGCTCGGTTTGATGAATATCCACATTAACGAGCTTTTTATCAAGCATCGCTTTAGCTTGGGAAACTTGCTCTGGCGTGATGTGCTTTAACACTTCTAACTCACCTTCAGGGTCACCGCCCAAAGCACCAATCGCTGCGGCAATTGGTAAGCCCACCATGCCCGTTCCTGGTACTGCAACGCCTAATCCATTTTTCATTAAGTTAGGAGACACTTTGGCTTCAATGCGTTCAGGTGTTTTTCCTAAATGTTTAGCCGCTGTTGCAGATGCAAGTGCCAGAGAAATAGGCTCTGTACATCCAAGTGCAGGAACAACATCGCGTTCTACAATTTGAATTAATGGTTTTTCGATTTCGTTGAGTCTTTCTTGATTCATAAAATTCTTTTTAAATACTGTCTTCTTTCTCTATGACTAATATGCGCGCTTCACCTTGTGGATGAGCAACATGTTCGGTACCGATACTCGCATAAAAAATATCACCCGTATGGAGCAATACGGCTTTCTTTAGGCCCTCTTCTTTGTAGCGCATTTCCACCGTACCATCCATCACCGCAAAGACTTCTTCACCGTCATTGATATGCCATTTGTAAGGTTTATTTGTCCAGTGAAGACGCACCGAAATACCATTCATATTGGTAATATCAAGGGCTCCCCAGGCACGTTCTGCCGTAAAGTGGCGACTTTGAATAACTTTATTCATGGCTAAATTCCTTAGTGCGCTTCATCCCAATTTTGTCCAACACCCACTTCCACAATCAACGGAACAACTAATTTCGCAGCGGCTTCCATGTGTTGTTTAATTTGCTCACGGAAAAATTCTACTTTTTCTGACCGCACTTCAAACACTAATTCATCGTGTACTTGCATAATCATTTCAATATCTGGATCGTGACGGATTACTTCGTCAAGCTTAATCATCGCTCGTTTAATAATATCCGCAGCCGTGCCTTGCATCGGTGCATTTATCGCTACGCGTTCTGCTCCTTTACGACGCATGGCATTGCTAGAATTAATATCAGGTAAATATAAACGGCGACCAAATAACGTTTCCACATAGCCTTGTTCTTTCGCTTTTTCACGGATATCGGTCATAAATTGCTGTACGCCAGGGTAGCGTTGGAAATATAAATCCATGTATTTTTGTGCATCAAGACGGGAAATACCAAGCTGGCGTGAAAGTCCAAAGGCGGACATTCCATAAATTAAGCCGAAATTAATTGCTTTAGCATTGCGACGTTGCTCGCTGGTGACTTCATCTAATGATACACCGAAGATTTCAGCAGCCGTGGATCGGTGAATATCCTTGCCTTGAGAGAAGGCATTAATTAAGCCTTGATCGCCCGAAAGATGCGCCATAATGCGTAACTCAATTTGAGAATAGTCAGCGGCGACAATAGAATAACCCTCACGCGCGATAAATGCTTGTCGAATACGACGACCTTCTTCATTCCGAATTGGAATATTTTGTAAGTTTGGATCACTTGATGATAAACGTCCTGTCGCCGTCACCGCTTGATGATAAGAGGTATGCACTCGGCCTGTTTGTGAATTGACCATTTGAGGCAGTTTATCCGTGTAAGTGGATTTAAGTTTACTCAAGCCACGATGTTCGACCAAAATTTTTGGTAATTCGTGGCTATAAGCTAATTCTTCCAATACTTCTTCATTCGTTGATGGCGCACCTTTTGGTGTTTTTTGTAAAACAGGTAGCCCAAGTTTATCGAACAAAATTTCTTGTAATTGTTTTGTGGAGGCCAAATTAAATGGCTGACCCGCTAATGCGTAAGCTTGTTCTTCAAGTGCGGTTAATCTTGTGGCAATTTCGTTAGATTGTATAAAGAGGGCATCACTATCAATCAAAACGCCCGTACGTTCCATGCGAGAAAGCACATGGAGTAATGGTAATTCCATTGTTTTATACAATTCAACAAGCGTTGGTTCTTCTTGCAATTTTAACCATAGCGCTTGTTGTAACTTCATTGTCACATCTGCATCTTCTGCCGCGTATTCTGTGGCTTGTTCTAATGGAATTTGATTAAATGTCAGCTGGCCTTTTCCTTTTCCTGCAATGCTTTCAAATGCGATAGTCTCATGCCCTAAATAACGTTTAGCTAAATCATCCATATTATGACGACCCGTACTATTTAGCGTATAAGAAAGCAACATCGTATCAAATTCAACACCTCGTAATTCAATGCCATGACGGGCAAAAATACTTTCATCAAATTTAATGTTTTGTCCAATTTTGTGAATATCAGGATTTTCTAAAACGGGTTTGATAGCCACAAGTGCGGTCGATTTTTCGAGTGTTTTTGGTGCATCCAAATAATCCAATTGCAATGGTAAATAAGCGGCTTCGCCATTTTCAAGAGCAAAAGAGATACCTACTAAATTTGCAGACATATAATCAAGACTGTCTGTTTCAGTATCCACTGCAATGAGTTTTGCTGCATTGAGTTTTTCAATCCAGCGGGTTAAATCCGCTTGAGTGAGCAAGGTTTCATATTTTGTACGATCGATTTGAATTTTAGGCGTATTTTCCACCGCACTATTTTCCACAGAATTTTTAGCTGGTGAGGTCGCCTGATACTGGTTCATTTTCATAGGCTGTTCAGTGGTTTGGGTAATGGAGTCTGCGCCATTCATCACTTCATTAAGCCAGCGTTTAAATTCGTAGCGACCAAAATATTCAATGAGTTGATCGTTTTGACTTTCTCCAAGCAACAATTCATCTGTTGTCACGTTAAGTTCAACATCTGTTTTGATGGTTGCTAATGTATAAGAAAGATCTGCATTGGATTTTTCAGCCAGTAATTTTTCACCTAGTTTTTTTGCACCACGAATTGGCAATTCAGCTACTTTTTCAAGATTGGCATAAATTTCAGCCATACTTCCGATGCCTTGTAGTAAACCAAGTGCGGTTTTTTCTCCAACGCCAGCAACGCCCGGAATGTTATCTGCACTATCGCCCATGAGTGCTAGATAATCAATGATGAGTTCAGGTGGAATACCGTATTTTTCAATCACACCCTCGCGATCCAATAAGCTATTATTCATGGTGTTGATGAGCATAATATTGTCATCAACTAACTGTGCCATATCTTTATCGCCAGTACTAATGAGCACTTTTTTACCCAAACTAGATGCTTGTAGTGCGAGCGTACCGATCACATCATCAGCTTCAACCCCTTCCACCACTAAAAGTGGAATCCCCAATGCGCGAATCATATCGTGCAAAGGCTGAATTTGTTTGCGTAAATCATCAGGCATTGGTGGACGGTGAGATTTATATTGTTCAAACATTTCATCACGGAAAGTTTTTCCTTTTGCATCAAAAACAACAGCTATATGAGTGGGTTGTACTTGTGAGATGAGGCTTTTTAGCATATTTAACACGCCGTACATCGCACCCGTTGGCTCACCTGCGGCATTAGTTAAAGGAGGAAAGGCATGAAATGCACGATATAAATAAGAAGAACCATCTACTAATACAAGTGGATTTGTTGCAATTTGGGCCATAAAAATCTCGTTTTAAACTGAAAAATGCGGGCATTATAGCGTAATTTATGGTGATGAGCGAACGGCGGATTCAATGTAAAATTTGTGACGAACGTTTTTTGCTATGGCATAATATCAGCCACTCAAATATTTAATTTAAGGAAATCAAATGTCGTTAAAATTGGTCGAAATTTTAGTTTTGGGTCAGGTCTTGCGTTTAAACGTGCCCATTGAACAAGAAGAATTATTGCGCCAAGCTGCGCGTAATTTAGATATATTGGTTTCCGAAATGAAAGAAAAGACAGGCCTTATTCAGCTTGAGCGTGTGCTTTCGATTGTGGCGCTCAATTTGAGTTTTGAATTAAGCCAAGAAAAAAATAAAGCAGCTAAAATTGAAGAGGTATTGAGAACGGGTATCCAACAATTAGACCATTCGTTAGAAAATATTCGTGTAAATAAAGAACAATATTAAATTGTAAAGTGCGGTGAAATAGAGCTGAGATTTTTTCAAATTAAAAGATGTAGCTAATTCAGCGCAATTAGTTAAAAATTACTTAAGTCACCGCCATATTCTTTAGATTCTCCTCTCCAAGATCAATAAATACCTAAAACTAATTTGTGTTATCACACCTGTTTTGTCGTTTTATAATCAACTCATCAAAATTGATAAATAAATGCTAGTCAATACTGAGAATTTGGGCTAGTATAAACCCATAAGAATTACCTGGAGTGTTCGTCAGTAGGCTATGTCCCTGAGCCGATACTTTAAATCTTATAAATTGGTTTCCTATCGTTGGTGTGTAGGCTTAACCTTTGACTCGTTCATTGGGCTAAGAAACCTGAAAACGGTATCAACTGATTTCCTTGAACCGTCGGGTTCAAGGACTACCGCCCGCAGCGGCACTCTGGGTCCTATCTTCTCTTTTCATGTCTATGAATACTCAAAAACGCCAGCAAATACGCGCTGAAATTCGAAAAATACGCGCAAATTTAACCGCACTTCAACAGCAAAAAGCTGAACAATCAGTGACTCAACAGGCGTTAAATCTTATCGACCAACGACAAGCCAAAAATATTGCATTATATTTTTCTTTTGATGGTGAAATTTCTACAAAGGCCTTAATCCAGTCCCTTTGGATGCAAAATAAAAATGTGTATTTGCCTATTTTACACCCTTTTACTAAACATCATTTATTGTTTTTACGCTATTTACCTGATACGCCAATGGAACAAAATCAGTTTGGTATTTGGGAGCCAAAGCTGAATGTTCAAAATGTTTTACCATTAGATGAACTGGATATTTTATTTACGCCGTTAGTGGCTTTTGATAAACAGGGAAATCGCCTTGGCATGGGCGGTGGATTTTATGATCGCACATTGCAGAATTGGCAAAATAAGTCTTTTATTCCTGTAGGTTTAGCGCATCAATGTCAGCAAGTAGAAAATCTTCCCACTGAGCATTGGGATGTCTCACTATTCGATATTTTGGTGGGCTGAAACCTATCATTAGATTTTTATTGATAGATAAAATCAAAAATATTTCATTTTTTCTCTTGAAATCTTTTCAAACGATCTTACTTAATTTAGGCAAACGGCGAAAGCCAAAACTAAATTGAGGAAAGTGTATGAACATTGAAAAATTTACGACAAAATTCCAAGACGCTTTAAGCGAAGCACAATCACTTGCTATCGGAAAAGATAATCAATTTATTGAACCAGTGCATTTATTGACCGCACTTTTAAATCAACAGGGCGGGTCCATTGCACCAATTTTAACTGCAAGTGGCGTAAATGTAACTTTATTGCGTAATGAATTAAAAACTGAACTAAATAAATTGCCACAGGTTATTGGCAATGGCGGTGATGTACAACTTTCACGCCAGCTCATTAATTTACTTAATCTATGTGATAAATTTGCACAGCAAAACCAAGATAAATTTATTTCAAGCGAATTGTTTTTGCTGGCAGCTTTAGAAGAACGTGGAATGATCAGCGATATTCTGAAAAAGTGCGGTGCGAAAAAAGAGCAAATTTCGCAAGCCATTCAGCAAATTAGAGGGGGACAAAACGTGAACGATCAAAATGCAGAAGAAAGCAGACAAGCATTAGAAAAATATACGATTGATTTAACCGCTCGTGCCGAAAGTGGCAAACTTGATCCTGTGATTGGACGTGATGAAGAAATTCGTCGAGCGATTCAAGTATTACAACGTCGTACCAAAAACAACCCAGTATTAATTGGTGAGCCCGGTGTGGGGAAAACGGCGATTGTAGAAGGTTTAGCACAACGTATTGTAAATGGCGAAGTGCCAGAAGGTTTGAAAAATAAACGCGTACTTTCATTAGATATGGGCGCATTAATTGCTGGGGCGAAATATCGTGGTGAATTTGAAGAACGTTTAAAAGCGGTACTCAATGAACTTTCGAAAGAAGAAGGTCGCGTTATCCTCTTTATTGATGAAATTCATACTATGGTTGGCGCAGGTAAAACCGATGGTGCGATGGATGCCGGTAACTTGTTAAAACCAAGTTTAGCTCGCGGTGAATTGCACTGTGTGGGCGCAACAACACTAGACGAATATCGTCAATATATCGAGAAAGATGCCGCACTTGAACGTCGTTTCCAAAAAGTCTTTGTGGATGAACCAAGTGTCGAAGATACGATTGCGATCTTACGTGGTTTGAAAGAACGCTATGAAATTCACCACCATGTAGATATTACTGACCCTGCGATTGTCGCTGCAGCAACGCTTTCACATCGTTATATTTCCGATCGTCAGTTACCAGATAAAGCGATTGATTTGATCGATGAAGCAGCGTCTAGCATTCGTATGGAAATAGATTCTAAACCTGAACCGCTTGATCGCCTTGAACGTCGTATTATCCAATTAAAATTGGAACAACAGGCGTTACAAAAAGAAGAAGACGAAGCAAGTCGCAAACGTTTAGAAATGTTAGAGAAAGAATTGGCTGACAAAGAACGTGAATATGTCGAACTTGAAGAAGTGTGGAAATCTGAAAAAGCAACGCTTTCTGGCTCTCAACATATTAAACAAGAGTTAGATACTGCAAAAACCGAACTAGAACAAGCTCGTCGTGCGGGTGATTTAGCTAAAATGTCTGAGTTGCAATATGGCCGTATCCCTGCTCTTGAAAAGCAACTTGAGCAAGCTGAAACCAGCGAAGGAAAAGAAATGACGCTTTTGCGCTATCGCGTCACAGATGAAGAAATCGCAGAAGTGCTTTCTAAAGCCACTGGCATTCCAGTATCAAAAATGATGGAAGGCGAGAAAGAAAAACTCTTGCGCATGGAAAATGAACTACATAAACGAGTGATTGGCCAAGAAGAAGCAGTTGATGCCGTCTCAAATGCAATTCGTCGTAGTCGTGCTGGTCTTTCCGATCCTAATCGCCCAATTGGTTCTTTCTTGTTCCTAGGGCCAACAGGCGTAGGTAAAACAGAGCTTTGCAAAACTTTGGCTAAATTCTTGTTTGATAGTGAAGATGCGATGGTACGCATTGATATGTCAGAGTTTATGGAAAAACACAGTGTCTCTCGCTTAGTTGGGGCACCTCCGGGTTATGTTGGTTATGAAGAAGGCGGTTATTTAACTGAAGCTGTTCGTCGTCGTCCGTATTCAGTGATCTTATTAGATGAAGTTGAAAAAGCCCATGCGGATGTGTTCAATATCTTATTACAGGTGTTGGATGATGGTCGTTTAACTGACGGGCAAGGTCGTACTGTGGACTTCCGTAACACCGTGGTGATTATGACCTCTAACTTGGGTTCTGATTTAATTCAGGGCAGCAAAGACGAAAGTTATAGCGAAATGAAGGCCTTAGTGATGTCTGTGGTGAGCCAGCATTTCCGTCCGGAATTTATCAACCGTATTGATGAGACAGTGGTATTCCATCCGCTTGGTAAAGAGAATATTCGTGCGATTGCAAATATTCAATTAGAGCGCTTAGCAAAACGTATGGAAACTCGTGGTTACGAATTGGTGTTTACCGATGCTTTATTAGATTTCATTGGTGAAGTGGGTTACGACCCAATTTATGGCGCGCGTCCATTGAAACGTGCAATTCAACAAGAGATCGAAAATAGCTTGGCACAACAAATTCTATCTGGTGCGTTATTACCTGGTAAGGTTGTTACTATTGATTACGCCAACGCAGAAGTTCAAGCTAGACAATAGGTGTTAAAAAGTGCGGTAAATTTGAACTGAGTTCAAAAAAACTGGGATATTTACTTAAGGACTGATGACGATATTGTATCGTATTCAGTCCTTTTTAATTTCAGTTGAATTCGTTAGTGATTATAGTAATCCCAATAATCCTTTACTGTATTAACTATCTCCTTTTCTAGACATACTTTGGAATGATGCGATTTGTAGCCAAAATTAGACGATAAGCTATTATCAGATACGCCAGTCTTGGTCTGGATATAAAATGACTCAATTATCTTGTTTGCCCATAATAAAATCTGCACCTAAATTGTTGGTTTGTTTAGTCCAACTTTTGGAGGGATCACTTTACCAAACTTTACAATCTTTACATTCAATATAGATTATTTATGCTATGCTTTCCGAGAGTTAGTAAGATATTAATATGGGAAAAGTGCGGTAAAATTTAACCGCACTTTAATTGAATGGGAGAAAAACATGCTATCAAAAGAACGATTATCTCAACTTGTCGAAATGGAAAGTATTTTAGATGAGGCAAATGGTTTTCTTGCAGAGGCGGAGCAGTTTTTGGAAAAATGGCAGGTGTTTTTACCCAAGATGAAAAGCTTAGAACATTATTACTTCGAAGGGGATTGGCGAGAGGATTTCGAGGCTTACGAAAATGGCGAGGTACCGAAAGAGCAACCTTGTGGCGTACTTTCCGAAGACTTAGTTTTTAATGCCAGTGTTGCGCAACATAGCTTGGCGATTGAGTATTTGAAAGTGGTGACTAAAATTCTCGAACCAACGAAATAATTGCAACTAATAAATTAGAAATTGCATTATCTCATTTTGCTTGAATTTATAAAACAAAAGTTCTGTAAATTGATCTGCTAAAAAGGAATGTTTATTTAAGGAGTAGTAATGATAGTAATATCTTACTGTATCAATTATTTCCTCGCTACAGTTAAATTCTCAACTATAAAAACATTCCGTTTTTAATCGACCAAATAAACTTTCCATTTCCGCATTGTTTAGATAGTTTTCTTTTCTTGACATAGTTTGTATGTCATCGGTCGCTTATTTAGTCCAACTTTTAGGGCTGCAGATCAATTTACCTCACTTTGTGTATGATTAGTTTAGTTTTGTCGTTTGTTTTAAGAATAAATACCCAAGAGTTGCCGAAACCGTTGAACCGAGTAAGATTCCTAAACGAGAAAGCGTATTGACACTTTCTCCAGCATCCGCATTAAAAGCAAGGCTTGCTAAGAACATTGACATCGTAAAGCCGATACCACATAAAACTGCGACGGCAAAAATTTGTTTAAAATTGATTCCATCCGGTAATTTAGCTAATCCCAACTTAACGGAAATATAACTAAATCCGAAAACGCCGACTGGTTTACCTATAATTAAACCGCACGCAATAGCCAATAATAATGGCGATGAAATCATACTCACATCAATACCGTCAAAACTAACGCCTGCATTGGCAAATGCAAAGAGCGGTAAAATAACGAAGGATGACCAAGGCGCTAGAATGTGCTCAAAATCGTGTAATGGTCGTTCACCTTTTTTACCTTTTAATGGAATGCAAAAACCAATAATCACGCCAGCCAACGTCGCATGAACACCAGATTTTAAAACAGACGCCCATAAAATTGCTCCAACCACCATATAGGCGCAAAGCGCGCTAACTCTAAAGCGGTTTAATAAAACCAAAGTCAAAATAGAAATACCTGAGAAAATTAGAGCCTGCACACTTAATTCATGAGAGAAGAACAGCGCAATTACAACAATCGCGCCTAAGTCATCAATAATAGCGAGTGCGAGTAAAAAAATCTTTAGAGGCAATGGCACTTGCTTGCTCAATAATGCCATGATGCCAAGTGCAAAAGCGATATCTGTCGCCATAGGAATAGCCCAGCCATTTGCAAGGCTAGGATCCTGTTTTGCAATAAACCAATAAACCAATGCGGGCACGATCATTCCACCCACTGCAGCAATGGCAGGGAAAATAGCTTGTTGGTAGGAAGAAAGTGCACCTTCAAATAATTCTTTTTTAACTTCCATTCCCACTAACACAAAAAACACCGCCATAAAACCATCGTTAATCCAGTGGATTAAGGTTTTATTAATAGAGAAACTGCCAATTTGCAAACTGACTGGCAAATTCAAAAAATCATGATATTGACTGCTTAATGGCGAATTAGCCAGCAACATCGCTACTGCAGCAGAAAAAAGCAACAAAATACCACCAGCGGATTCTAATTTTAAAAAACGTTGAATCAGTTGTACCACGCAAACTCCTTCCAAAAATAAATAACAAAAAATTAACAGAGGCTGAATCCTAGCATATTTTTGCCCTCAAAGGGAAAAGTGCGGTCGATTTTGCAGGGATTTTTATCGAATTGTCGATAAGATTCTTCATATTGTGACGAAATTCACATTTTTAGTTTTACAGAATAGGGATTTTCTACACTTTGTAGTAGAATGCAGGCCTTTTTATTTTTAGAGTTAAAAAATTATGTTTTCACGTAAAGATATTATCGTTTTAGGAATGATGATCTTCGCCTTATTTTTAGGTGCAGGTAATATCATTTTTCCACCAATGGAAGGCTTTACTTCTGGACAACATTGGGCAGGAGCCTCCTTTGGTTTTGTATTAACTGGCGTTTTAATGCCTTTTATTACACTTGTTATTGTATCTATTTTAGGTCGTGGTGAAGAACTCACGAAAGATTTACCTAAATGGGCGGGCGCAGGTTTTCTTGTTATACTTTATCTAACCATTGGCTCTACCTTTGCAATGCCACGTATCACGAATGTTGCTTACGAAATGGCGTGGTTACCTTTAGGATTAGTGGAAGATAATAAGAGTGTTCGTTTCCTCTTTTCATTAATTTTCAACTTAATTGCGATGGGCTTTATGATTCGCCCAAATACCATTATTTCAAGTGTTGGTAAATTCATGACACCTGCATTGCTTGTGTTATTAGTTGCTGTAGCCGTCACTGTCTTCATTTCACCTTTATCTGAAATTCAAGCGCCAAGTAAAGCGTATGAAAATGGCCATTCTTTATTAATCGGCTTAACCAGTGGTTATCAAACCATGGATGTACTCGCAGCCATTGCTTTCGGTGGAATCGTCGCTCGCGCACTTGCCGCAAAAAATGTAACTGAACCCAAAGATATCGTTAAATACACTATCTCAGCCGGATTTGTTTCAGTCATTCTACTTGCGGGTTTATATTTTTCGCTTTTCTATCTAGGTGCGACTAGTGCTGCAGTTGCAGAAGGTGCAACTAATGGCGGACAAATTTTCTCTCGTTATGTAAATGTCTTATTCGGTTCTGCTGGGACTTGGATTATGGCGGGTATTATTGTATTAGCGAGCTTAACAACCCTTGTTGGTGTAACGAGTGCTGCCGCTGACTATTTTTCAAAATTCTCTGTGCGTTTTTCTTATCCGTTTTGGGTCGCACTTTTTACCGCAATGACAATCACTGTTTCACAATATGGTTTAACGGATCTACTTCGCATAACGATCCCAGCTTTGTTATTAATTTATCCAGTAGCTATTGTGCTTGTATTATTGCAATTCTTACGCAAAAAACTTCCATCAATAAAATTTACATACAACAGCACATTAATCGTAACTGTTTGTTTTAGTTTATGTGACAGCTTAAATAACGTTAAAATGTTACCAGAAAGCATTAATTCATTATTGGAACACTTCCCTCTTTCATCTGAAGGAATGGCTTGGTTGGTTCCGACTTTAGTGATGTTAGTTGCAAGCATTTTAATTGGAAAAGCATTGCGTAAAACCCATTCTTAATATCACAAGGTGTTTTATTTATCCTTCAACACTCTCAATGGTTGCATATCACTATTGCCTACAATCACTCGACTCGAATCAGAACGTAGGCAAGTTCCACCATAATGCCCCCCCACGGTAAAAGTGCAGACTTGCAAATATTGCTCTTCCACTTGTGGTAAGCACCAAAGTTGTTGATAAATACTATCTTGCTGACCAAACTGTCCATCGGTTGTGTCTAGCATCGAATTATTTTCACCAATCAATTTAACGTTATCACCTCGGCGACCTGCAATTGGTTTTTGTGCATAGCCATTTTGAATTAAGTTTGGTGTGAGATGAAAACTTGCCTCTAACAAATAACGATGATTAGGGAATAAAGACCAAAGCACCGGTAAAATTGCTTTATTGCTTGGAATTGCCGTCCAAAGCGGTTCATAAACCAACACTTCAGGGCGAAGTAGTACGTCAATTAACCGCACTTTATCTTCAGGATAACCTGTGCGAATAGGTGGAGCGACTTCCATTCCTGTTGTATCTTCACGAAGTTGTTCTAGCATGGTCTCCCATGCCCAGGTTTTCCAAACGGTTTGAACTTGGTTATTTTCATCATCAATCAGGCGGCCACGATTATCCCAATGTAAGCCTTCTGTTCCATGAATAATTTTGGCTTGAAATCCCGCTTGTACCAATGCTTGTTGCATAAACATGGCATGATAATCTTCTTCATCATCGTGATCTTGCAGAATATGAACTAATTTTGAGGCTTGACTATGTTGCCAACAATCAGCCAATGCATTACGCAAACCATCGGATGGATTTTCCCCCAATACACAATCAGCTTGTTTTGCCCAGCGATTCATAATATCGCCTGCTTCAGCATGGCAAGAAGCTGAGTCGGCATTATATTCATAGACTTTCAAACCTCGTTCACTCATACAGAAATCTAAACGACCAGTAATCGTCTGATAACGGCGATTTTGCCAAGAAAGTCTTAAGCGTGGCCAAAGGAGCTTCGGAATATTGAAATACTGCAATAGGTTATCATCTTTGAGTACCTTATCTGTCGCATGTAAATACATTAAATGCAGTTCGTTCGTGGCGTGAATTAATTCCTGTTGAGCACTTTCAGACATAGCGAAATAGCGATATTGATCAGAATGACTTACTTTATGTCCGCCCATCGCCTTGATATAAGCCGTATCAAATGGTTCATTTTCATTTAACCATTTCCCACTAAATTGCCCATGATTATCAACATGATGAGCTTGTAACCGAAGTGCGGTTGATTTTGGAAAAGGTTGAGGTTCTGAAAATTCAGTATCGTTCGTTTGAATCATCCAACCAAGAATTTTAGTATCATTAAAAGTATCCTGTAAAAAATATCCTTGTTCTGAAACAATCATCGGCAATTCACGCGTCCATTGCTGACCACTTGGCAAGCGGGAATGAATCACATTTTGCTCGGCGATTCGAATTCTATCAGCCAATACCTCAGTGATAATTGCCACATGCCCCGTGTGTTTAAATTCGCCCCCTTCTTGCCAAATTAATAAGGAACCTGCTTGAGGTTTACGTTTGCAACCATTAGCAAATGCCTGCAAGGGCAACAAGGCATCGTTCACTACTTGGCGTAAAAAACGTAAAGAAAAGATCTCATACGCCATACCGACATCAGCAAACACGACGCCATGATTGAGATATAGATAACGACGTGCAAATTCCACACACTGCCATTTATAGCCCATATATTCTCGCCCTAGATAACTCCGAAATGCAGCATCATTTGGGAACTCTTTATCATCCGCAGTATTGTAATCTGAGGAATAAATTGCCACGCCACCAGGCGCATATCCAAGTAAGCTACCAAAAGGATCGTGGGTAATGATATTGGCTGAACGTTCTGTCATCGTATCTTCCGAGTAAAAAATAAACGGAGTTAGTATAGATCTTTTATTTTCATTACGACAATCAATAAAAATTTTACCGCACTTTCTTCCTACCAAATTTTTGATTTATCTCATCTTTTCATCAAAACATTCTTTACCATTTAACTTCTTAGATTAAAATGAACATGCTTTTCGAGTATTCGAGAGTACACAATTTAGTTTAACTTTAGATATCACAAGGGTTTCATTATGAAAGGATCAAAATGGCCTGTGGTTGCAGGTGCTGCACTTGGTATCATCGCTCCACTACTTACTTATAGCGGAAATCCTGGCAATATGGGATTTTGCGCGGCCTGTTTCTTACGCGATACAGCTGGCTCCATTGGCTTACATCAAGCCGCTCCACTTCAATATATTCGCCCAGAACTCATCGGATTAATATTCGGTGCATTAGTGAGTGCGTTATTTGCAAAAGAATTCCGAGCTCGTGGTGGTTCATCACCATTTATTCGTTTAATTTTAGGGGCATTTGCCATGATTGGTGCCCTAACATTCTTAGGTTGTCCATGGCGTGCATATTTGCGTTTAGGAGGCGGAGATTTATCTGCGATTGCAGGTATAGTCGGTTTATTTGTCGGCGTACTAGTCGGAATTTTCTTTAGCAATCGAGGATTTTCGCTCGGCAAAGCAAAAGAACAAGCTCCTATTACAGGCTGGATTTCTGTGATTATCGCGGGTTTATTACTTATTGGCGTTATCACACAATTTAGTTTTGGCGAAGGCTTACCCCTTTATTTCTCACAAAAAGGCCCCGGCGCACAACATGCATTTTGGGCATTATCTTTAGCAGGCGGGTTAATCATAGGCGTATTAATGCAAAAATCACGTTTCTGCTCAATTGGCGCATTTCGCAATTTCATTCTATTCCGTGATTCTTCATTATTGAATGGGGTCATCGCTTTAGTGGTATTTGCTGCTATTACCAATGCTTTACTTGGTCAATTCCATTTAGGGTTTGAACAACAACCTGGCGCACATAATCAATATCTTTGGAATTTCCTCGGCATGGCACTTTGCGGATTATGCTTCGCCCTTGGCGGTGGTTGCCCAGGCAAACATTTAGTTCATCTTGGTGAAGGCGATAATGACTCCGCTATTTTTGTGCTTGGTATGCTTTTAGGTGCAGCCGCTGCACATCGTTTAAGCCTTGCAGCTTCAGGCTCTGGCATTGGTGAATTCACGCCTTACGCTTTAGTTCTTGGATTTATATTCTGCGCCTATATTGGCTTTACCAAAAAATCGGCTTAATTCACTTTTTATCTGCACTCATCATGAGTGCAGATTTTCTTTTCCTTGCATTATCCCCCTTACAGTGTCAAACTTTCCGCACTTTTTAAAACTGTAAAAAATAATGACAAAAAAACGTAAAAACTTAATCAACCAAGATCCTCATTACAAACGAGAATTGGAAAAATACGGCAATCCAATCCCGAGCCGTGAATTTATTTTAAGCGTTATTCGAGACAATAATGCGCCGATGAATCGGGATGAAATTTTGACCGCACTTTCCATTCAAAATGAAGAGCAAATAGAAGCGATGCGTCGCCGATTACGCGCGATGGAAAATGACGGCCAATTAGTGTTCACCAAACGTAAACGCTATGCCTTACCAGAAAAATTAGATTTATTTAAAGGCACGGTAATTGGTCATCGCGAAGGTTTTGGTTTTTTACAGGTCGATGGCAAAAAAGATGATTTATTCATTCCAAACCATCAAATGCAAAGAGTCATGCATGGAGATTTTGTCTTAGCGCAACCTGCAGGATTAGATCGTCGTGGTCGCCGTGAAGTACGAATTGTACGCGTATTAGAAAGTCGTAAAAAACAAATTGTGGGTCGCTTTTTCTTAGAAAACGGTTTTAGCTATGTGGTGCCTGATGACAACAGAATCGGCCGAGATATTCTCGTTCCAAATGAACATCGTAATGGCGCACGAATGGGACAAGTTGTCGTTGTCGAATTGCAAGAACGCTCTGCCAGTTTTAGCCAACCAATTGGCGTAATCACTGAAATTCTAGGCGACAATATGGCGAAAGGAATGGAAGTGGAAATCGCCTTGCGTAATCACGATATTCCCCATAAGTTTCCAAGTGCGGTGGAAAAATACGTAAAAAAATTCACTGAAGAAGTCCCTGAAGAAGCCAAAAAAGGCCGTGTGGATTTACGAAATTTACCGCTTGTGACCATTGATGGTGAAGATGCTCGCGATTTTGACGATGCTGTTTATTGTGAAAAACATGGTAAAGGCTGGAAACTTTGGGTAGCGATTGCGGACGTTAGTTATTACGTACGTTTACGTTCCGCTTTGGATGTAGAAGCGCATAATCGTGGTAACTCGGTCTATTTTCCGAACCGAGTTGTACCAATGCTACCTGAAATTTTATCAAACGGCTTATGTTCTCTTAACCCACAAGTGGATCGTTTGTGTATGGTGTGTGAGATGCAAATTTCTGCCAAAGGTAAGCTCACAGATTATCGCTTTTATGAAGCGGCGATGAATTCTCATGCCCGCCTCACTTATACCAAAGTAGCAAAAATGCTTGAAGGCGATGAAGAATTACGCACTCGTTATTCTACGCTTGTGCCTCATTTAGAAGAACTTTATAAACTCTATCAAGCTTTGCTTAGTGCACGTCATCAACGTGGTGCGATCGATTTTGAAACCATTGAAACTAAATTTATTTTCAATGCAATGGGGCGAATCGAGCGCATTGAACCCGTTGTTCGTAACGATGCCCACAAAATCATTGAGGAATGTATGATTCTTGCGAATATCGCAGCAGCCAATTTTATGGAAAAACATAAAGAGCCTGCGTTATATCGTATTCATGCCACCCCGAGCGAAGAAAAATTAACATCGTTCCGCACTTTCTTAAGTGAGTTTGGTTTAACTTTAGAAGGTGGATTAAAACCAACCACAAAAGACTATGCTGCTCTCTTAGAAAAAGTTAAAGAACGACCAGATCATGAACTTATTCAAACAATGTTGCTACGTTCATTAAGCCAAGCTGTCTATCACGCTGATAATATTGGGCACTTTGGTTTAGCTTTGGAAGAGTATGCACACTTTACTTCACCAATTCGCCGTTATCCTGACTTAACACTTCATCGAGGCATCAAGTATTTACTCGCTAAAGAACAAGGCGCAAAACGTAAAACAACGGATACTGGCGGTTATCATTACTCTTTTGATGAAATGGATTTACTTGGCAATCACTGTTCAATGACGGAACGCCGTGCTGACGACGCCACTCGTGAAGTGGCTGATTGGCTGAAATGCGAATATATGCAAGATCATGTTGGCGGTGAATTTAGCGGTGTTATTTCATCTGTGACGGGGTTTGGTTTATTTGTACGCTTAGATGATTTATTCATCGATGGTTTAGTCCATATTTCCACCTTAGAAAATGATTATTACCAATTCGATGCAGCAAAACAACGTTTAATCGGCGAAAATAGCGGAATGCAATATCGCTTAGGCGATAAAGTTCGCATCAAAGTTGAAGCAGTACATTTAGAAAATAAAATGGTCGATTTCTCGCTGATGGGCAGTGAACGTAAACCTCGTCGTGCTGGAAAAACCGCGAAAGAAAAATCCAAGAAAGTCTTTAAAGAACTACCGTCTAAAGCCTCCCAAAAACGAAAAAGTGCGGTAAAAAAGAAAAAAATTTCGAAGAAAACATCTAGAAAACGAAAATAATTCACTTCCCATTGTAAGAATGAATTAAAAATTCAAATAAGAAAAAGAGAAATTTATGTCAGAACAAATCTACGGCATTCATGCTGTTAATAGTATTTTAACCCATTCACCAGAACGTTTAATTGAAGTTTTCGTACTTAAAGGACGTGAAGATAAACGCCTACAGCCACTCTTAAATGAGCTTTATTCCCTCGGAATTGGTGTGCAATTCGTTAATCGGCAAACACTCGATAAAAAAGCCGATGGCGAAGTTCATCAAGGTGTCATTGCTCGAGTACAAGCGGCAAAAGAACTTAATGAAAATGATCTTGATGAAATTCTTGCAAATAAACAAAATCCGCTTTTATTAGTTTTGGATGGCGTGACGGATCCACACAACTTGGGAGCATGTTTACGAACAGCTGATACGGCTGGCGCAGTGGCCGTGATCGTACCAAAAGATAAATCAGCACAATTAACATCTATCGCGCGTAAAGTTGCTTGTGGTGCAGCAGAAACTGTGCCGTTAATTCGTGTAACCAATCTTTCTCGCACGCTACGCGATTTACAGCAAAATCATAATATTTGGGTGGTTGGCACTGCTGGCGAAGCAACTGAAACCATTTATCAAAGCAAACTGACAGGGCCACTAGCACTTGTTATGGGAGCTGAAGGCGAAGGGATGCGTCGTTTAACGCGTGAACATTGCGATCAACTGATTAGTATTCCAATGGCTGGTTCAGTTTCATCATTAAATGTATCTGTCGCAACAGGGGTATGTTTATTTGAAATTGTACGTCAGCGCTTAGGTTCATAAGAAAAGTGCGGTAAATTTGCTTTGACCTCAAAAACTAAATTATTTACTTGAGGACTGATGACGATATTGTATCGAACCCAGTCCTTTTAATTTCAGTTGAATTTATCGGTAATTATTTAGCTCCACTTTGTGGGAGAAGAGCAAAATTTACCGCACTTGTTCTATAAGATAATTCCACTATCTGCTTTGGTAAAATTCATTACAAATAAACTTTTATAAGTTCTTACATGAAATTCGCCAGTCAATACTCGACGTGTGAATGCGTGATAGCTTTCCATATCTTTTGCATGGAGTAGCAACATAAAATCATAGTCACCTGAGATTTCGTAACAGCTCACCACTTCGTCTTCTTGGCGCATTTTTCGTTCAAATTGCTCTTGATAATAAGAGTGTTGATTGTCCATTTCAACCATAAACAAACACGCTAATCGTACGCCCAACGGCTTTTGGGGAAACTACCGCAACTCGTTTTGTAATAACTCCCGAATCAGTTAATGCTTGTACACGTCGTTGACAGGTTGCAACAGAACTATTCACTTTTTCTGACAATTCTTTTAACGGAATCATGGCATCTTGTTGTAATACATTCAAAATATGACGATCTAATTTATCCAGTGTTTGCATAAGATAATTTCTCAAAAATGTAATAATTGGGAAAAATATTATCACAATAAAAATAAAGTTGAGATTTTTTATTGTCTTGGGATTTTATAATAATCATATTGATGAGATGAGGTCCAAGATGAAAGTAGTCACTCAAGGCGTATTATTGTGCATTTTTTCACAATGTTTATTTGGCATATTGTATTTATTTAGCATATGGCTCCAACCACTTAGCGGAACGGATGTTTTTGCGTGGCGTATGTTAACCATGATCTTTGGGTTACTTTTAATTTTATTCCCGACTATTGGTTGCCGCTCTCTTTTGTCTCTTATTACGACAACTTTAGGAAAAAGTTGGATGCGTTGGGTTTTATTTTTACTGGGGACATTAGATGCGGGAAGTCAATTCTGGCTCTTTATGTGGGCTCCGCTCAATGGCGAAGGGGTAAATATTGCGATGGGATATTTCCTTTTTCCGCTGATTATGGCTGTTTTAGGATGGGTTTGGTTAAAAGAACGCTTATCACTTATTCAGAAAATCGCACTTTTACTGGCTGCCTGCGGTGTTGCACATGAATTATGGCACACTCAAAGTTTTTCATGGACAAGCTTGTGGGTTTGTACGGTTTATCCATTTTATTATCTAAGCCGTAAATTGATGAAAATCCCTGCCCTACAAGGGATTACATTGGATATTATTTTAATTTCGATTCCTTGCGTTATTTATATTCTTTATCAAAGTACGACGCTTTCTTTAGTTACGCAAGAATATCGTTATTGGTTATTGCTACCAGCACTTGGCATGGTGAGTGCGATTTCGCTTTCAGCCAACTTAAAATCAAGCCAACAAATTCCAGTCAGTATTTTTGCGGTGTTGAGTTATATCGAACCCATATTGCTTTTTTTAATAGCTGTCTTTGTGCTGGATAATCAAATAACCACAAGCGACTATTTTACCTATGTGCCTATTTGGTTAAGTCTCATTGTGATTGGCATAGAAGGGCTTTTAAACAAAAATAAAGTGCGGTGAAAATTAACCGCACTTATTAAAGTTACTGAAATAATTAGAACGTATCTGAAAAAGTGCTTTTTTACTCCCACTCGATAGTGGCTGGTGGTTTTCCGCTAATGTCATACACCACGCGGGAAATGCCGTTCACTTCGTTGATGATGCGGTTAGACACTTTGCCTAATAAATCATAAGGCAGGTGCGCCCAATGTGCGGTCATAAAATCGATGGTTTCTACTGCACGTAGTGAGATAACCCAATCGTATTTACGGCCATCGCCCATCACACCTACAGATTTCACTGGCAAGAATACGCTGAAGGCTTGGCTGGTTTTTTCATACCAACCGCTATTGCGCAATTCTTCGATAAAGATTGCATCTGCACGGCGTAATAAATCACAGTATTCTTTTTTCACTTCGCCTAATACACGCACGCCTAAACCTGGGCCAGGGAATGGGTGACGGTTGATCATTTCAGCCGGTAAGCCTAATGCTAAACCGATTTTACGTACTTCATCTTTAAATAATTCACGTAAAGGTTCAACTAAACCAAGTTTCATATAGTCTGGTAAGCCACCTACGTTGTGGTGTGATTTTATCACATGCGCTTTACCAGTTTTGCTTGCTGCAGATTCGATCACGTCAGGGTAGATCGTACCTTGTGCCAACCATTTCACGTTAGTGAGTTTTTTCGATTCATCATCGAATACATCCACGAACACTTTACCGATAATTTTGCGTTTCGCCTCAGGATCGGATACGCCAGCAAGTTCGCCTAAGAAACGGCTTTCAGCATCAACACGGGTAATATTTAAACCGAATTTGTCACCGAACATTTCCATGACTTGATCGCCTTCGTGTAAGCGGAGTAAACCGTTATCCACGAATACGCAGTGTAAGTTTTTGCCGATAGCACGGTGTAAAAGTAATGCAACCACAGAAGAGTCCACACCACCAGATAAACCTAAAATCACTTCATCATCGCCCACTTGCTTTTTAATACGAGCAACGGCATCTTCGATAATGTTTTCTGCTGTCCATTTGGTTTCGCAACCACAAATGTTCACCACGAAATTCATCAATAATTCCAAACCTTTTTTGGTATGGGTTACTTCAGGGTGGAATTGTACGCCGTAGAAACGACGATTTTCGTCAGACATTGCCGCAATTGGGCAGGTTGGAGTCGTACCGGTAACTTGGAAGTTTTCAGGTAAACGCGTTACTTTATCGCCATGGCTCATCCATACATCTAATTTGCTATCGCCATCATTTAAATGAGCGAAAAGTGCGGTTGGATTATCCATTAAAACAGAAGCATAGCCGAATTCACGATGATCAGAGGTCTCAGTTAAACCACCAAGTTGCATTGCCATGGTTTGCATGCCGTAGCAAATACCCAATACAGGCACTCCGGCATTAAATACATATTCAGGTGCACGCGGGCTGTTTTCTTCAGTGGTACTTTCAGGGCCACCAGAAAGAATGATACCGCCTGGATTAAATTCACGGATTTGTTCTTCAGTCACATCCCAGGCCCAAAGTTCGCAGTACACACCGATTTCACGCACACGACGTGCAATCAGTTGTGTATATTGTGAACCGAAGTCGAGGATCAGGATTTTATGGTTGTGGATGTTTGTCATTTTGTGTACCAGTAGTATTTATGCTTTATTATTCAAATAATTTTTTATAAATTCAGCGATTTCAATTTCTTTAAATTTAGGGAATATCCACCCTTTAAGAGAGTTATTCCACTTTCCTCCTAGTTTTTTAATATCCTCTTTAATTGGACTAGTATCTCCCTTGACTAAAAAGGACTTAATTTCGTCATCTTTCTTATAGTCTTCGATATAGATTTTGCCTTGCTTTAAAATTTTTTCGATGGATTTTACTTGTTCGGTTCTTTCTTTTACCGTAGGCGGAGTTATAGTAGTATTTGTTAAAAGGTTCTTAACATTTATACTAATTTGGTTTCTGAGTTGCTCTTTAAAATCATTAATATCTACATAAGAGCCTATTAAACCTATTTTTTGCATTTTTGCTTGGAATTCACGCAAATTTTGTAATTGGGATAGATCTAAAGTTGCTAATTCTACTTTTCTTCCTGAAAAATACAGCATTACTGGTTTGCCAGCTTGAATGAAGTGCTCAATTTCTTCTACTGTACCACTATCGCTCACACCTGTTGGTGAGCCAAGTCTTGTCCAAAATACTCCGATAAGCATATCACAACCAGTTACTATTTGGTCATTGATAATTCCTTGAGGGCGTTTACCTAATAGTGGAGCAGAGTGAGTTTCCCAACCAACAGGCATTAATACCACTTTTTGTTGTTCTGAATTGATGTTATTCCAATTGGAAATAACTTCTGATATTGCGGTTCTTTCATCTGGAACGTCACCAGGACTAGCGATTAGAACTTTATATACTTTTGCATCAAATGACATAGAATTTCCTTGTATTGAAAAATAAGTAAGAAATATTTTTAAAATTAGCAGCACTTTAAAACAACAAAAGGTGGACTAAAGCCCACCTTGCGGATTAGCCCATACGGTAGTTAGGCGCTTCTTTCGTAATCGTCACATCATGAACGTGAGATTCTTTAATACCCGCACCACTGATGCGAACAAATTCCGCTTTCGTGCGTAATTCTTCGATGGTTGCGCAGCCAGTTAAGCCCATGCAAGAACGTAAGCCACCCATTTGTTGGTGGATGATTTCTTTTAAGTAACCTTTGTATGGAATACGGCCTTCGATACCTTCTGGTACAAGTTTATCGGCTGCGTTATCAGATTGGAAATAACGGTCTGATGAGCCTTTCGCCATGGCACCTAATGAGCCCATACCACGGTAAGATTTAAATGCACGACCTTGATAAAGTTCGATTTCACCTGGTGCTTCTTCAGTACCGGCAAACATAGAGCCAACCATTACACAGCTTGCACCTGCGGCGATAGCTTTCGCAATGTCGCCAGAGAAACGGATACCACCGTCAGCAATTACAGGAATACCACGATCTTTTAATGCCGCAGCAGCATCTGCGATAGCGGTGATTTGTGGTACACCTACACCGGTCACGATACGAGTAGTACAAATAGAACCAGGGCCAATACCTACTTTCACAGCACTTGCACCTGCATCTGCTAATGCGATTGCACCTTCAGCGGTTGCTACGTTACCCGCAACGATCGGTAAGCTTGGATATTTTGCACGAGTTTCACGAACGCGTTGTAACACGCCTTCAGAGTGACCATGTGAAGAGTCGATTAACAATACATCTACACCTGCTTTCACTAAAGCATCGATACGTTCTTCGTTACCAGGACCTGCACCTACAGCGGCACCCACGCGTAAACGACCGAATTCATCTTTACATGCATTTGGTTTTTGTTCTGCTTTTTGGAAGTCTTTAACGGTAATCATACCTTTAAGTTTGAAACTATCATTAACCACTAACACTTTTTCAACACGGTGTTGATGCATTAATTCCAAAATTTCTTCGCGACTAGCCCCTTCTTTTACTGTCACCAAGTTTTCTTTTTTCGTCATTACTTGTGAAACAGTTTTGCTTAAATCTTTTACGAAACGTGTGTCACGGCCAGTGATGATACCGATTAAGTTATTTTCACCGTCTACAACAGGATAGCCAGCGAAGCCGTTTTTCTTCACCATTTCAGCAAGTGCTGCAAGAGTTAAATCTGGCGAAACAGTCACAGGCTCAGAAACGATACCACTTTCGAATTTTTTCACTTTACGAACACGATCCGCTTGGCGTTCGATCGTCATATTTTTATGAATAAAGCCGATGCCACCTTCTTGTGCTAAAGAGATCGCAAGTTTGGTTTCGGTTACGGTATCCATTGCAGCTGAAAGCATAGGAATATTCAAACTAATTTCTTTAGTGAGTTTGGTTGAAAGATTGGCTGTATTTGGAAGCACAGTTGAATGTGCCGGGACGAGTAGAACATCGTCAAAAGTAAGGGCTTCTTGTTTAATGCGTAATGACATTGCAATATTCTCGCTAAGTTGAAGTTAAAAAATATTGCGGTGGGATTATACAGATTTTACTTGATTTTGAAAACGAAATTTTTGGATTTGTGCTATGATTTTCGCTCCGTTTGGTACAAGGAATAAATAATGAATTTCGCTTTATTGAGATATTTAGCTGACTGTCAGTCGAAAGTGCGGTTAGAATTGGAAAAGTTTTCTCTGGATATTGAAGAGGATATTAAACAATTATGCGAGCTAGGTTTGGAAATTGTCGTTGATGGCCAAAATTATTGCTTAGTGCCTAGCCTTCCTTTATTAAATCCTCAGCAAATTTCAACCGTACTTTTTCCTTATAGTATCCATTATCAGCCGATTATTTCCTCTACAAATGAATGGATACTACAAAATATTCCTTCCTTAAAAAAAGGCGATCTTTGTGTGGCTGAATATCAAACTGCAGGACGCGGTCGACGTGGTCGCCAATGGTTATCGCCTTTTGCCGGGCAAATCATTTTTAGTTTTTATTGGACGTTTGATCCGAGAAAACCTATCGAAGGCCTGAGTTTGGTCATTGGTTTGGCGATTGCTGAAGTGTTAAACGTGCAAGTGAAATGGCCTAATGATATTTTGTTTGATGGGCGAAAGTTAGGTGGAATTTTGGTTGAAATCGCTAACCATAAAAATGGTATGCTCAATTTAGTGATTGGCGTAGGTATTAATGTGTTGTTGCCAAAACAAACAGAAATTAGTCAGCCTTATGCGGAAGTATGTGAAATAGATCCTGATGTAGACCGACAAACCTTATTACCCAAACTCACACAACATTTATATACACGTTTAAATATCTTTGAGAAAAATGGTATTAATACGGAATTTCAACAAGCATGGCAATTATATAATGCATTTTCAAATAGTGAAGTAAATGTGCTGACTGAACAAGGCGTTATTTCAGGTATTGAACAAGGCATAGATGAACACGGTTATTTAAAAGTATTATGTGGCAATAAAATTCAGATGTTTAATGGTGGTGAAGTTTCATTACGTAAGAAATTATAGCGATAAAAATTTGAGCATTCTAACCGCACTTTTTGATGAAATGTTTATATTTCCATCAAAAGATCATTTTTTTAAATATTTTTACAAAAAAGTACTTGCAAGGGTTTTGAAAATCCCTATAATGCACCGCACACAACGACGCACTGTTGTGAAATATTTAAGTTTGCACGTGCGTCGTTGTTTTTTGCTCTTTAACAATATATCAGACAATCTGTGTGGGCACTTGTTGATTGACTTGTTTTAAAAATATTTTTTAATTTTGAAGTCTTAATAGGTGCTAACTAGAAATTCATTATACTTTTTAAGTAGTGACATTTTATGTCAGCAGTATTGAGCGATTGAACTTGAATTGAAGAGTTTGATCATGGCTCAGATTGAACGCTGGCGGCAGGCTTAACACATGCAAGTCGAACGGTAGCAGGAGAAAGCTTGCTTTCTTGCTGACGAGTGGCGGACGGGTGAGTAATGCTTGGGAATCTGGCTTATGGAGGGGGATAACTACGGGAAACTGTAGCTAATACCGCGTAATATCGAAAGATTAAAGTGTGGGACCTTCGGGCCACATGCCATAAGATGAGCCCAAGTGGGATTAGGTAGTTGGTGGGGTAAAGGCCTACCAAGCCGACGATCTCTAGCTGGTCTGAGAGGATGACCAGCCACACTGGAACTGAGACACGGTCCAGACTCCTACGGGAGGCAGCAGTGGGGAATATTGCGCAATGGGGGGAACCCTGACGCAGCCATGCCGCGTGAATGAAGAAGGCCTTCGGGTTGTAAAGTTCTTTCGGTATTGAGGAAGGGATGTGTGCTAATAGTAGACATCATTGACGTTAAATACAGAAGAAGCACCGGCTAACTCCGTGCCAGCAGCCGCGGTAATACGGAGGGTGCGAGCGTTAATCGGAATAACTGGGCGTAAAGGGCACGCAGGCGGTTATTTAAGTGAGGTGTGAAAGCCCCGGGCTTAACCTGGGAATTGCATTTCAGACTGGGTAACTAGAGTACTTTAGGGAGGGGTAGAATTCCACGTGTAGCGGTGAAATGCGTAGAGATGTGGAGGAATACCGAAGGCGAAGGCAGCCCCTTGGGAATGTACTGACGCTCATGTGCGAAAGCGTGGGGAGCAAACAGGATTAGATACCCTGGTAGTCCACGCTGTAAACGCTGTCGATTTGGGGATTGGGCTTAAAGCTTGGTGCCCGTAGCTAACGTGATAAATCGACCGCCTGGGGAGTACGGCCGCAAGGTTAAAACTCAAATGAATTGACGGGGGCCCGCACAAGCGGTGGAGCATGTGGTTTAATTCGATGCAACGCGAAGAACCTTACCTACTCTTGACATCCATGGAATCCTGTAGAGATACGGGAGTGCCTTCGGGAACCATGAGACAGGTGCTGCATGGCTGTCGTCAGCTCGTGTTGTGAAATGTTGGGTTAAGTCCCGCAACGAGCGCAACCCTTATCCTTTGTTGCCAGCGATTTGGTCGGGAACTCAAAGGAGACTGCCAGTGATAAACTGGAGGAAGGTGGGGATGACGTCAAGTCATCATGGCCCTTACGAGTAGGGCTACACACGTGCTACAATGGCGTATACAGAGGGTGGCGAAACTGCGAGGTGGAGCGAATCTCAGAAAGTACGTCTAAGTCCGGATTGGAGTCTGCAACTCGACTCCATGAAGTCGGAATCGCTAGTAATCGCGAATCAGAATGTCGCGGTGAATACGTTCCCGGGCCTTGTACACACCGCCCGTCACACCATGGGAGTGGGTTGTACCAGAAGTAGATAGCTTAACCTTTTGGAGGGCGTTTACCACGGTATGATTCATGACTGGGGTGAAGTCGTAACAAGGTAACCGTAGGGGAACCTGCGGTTGGATCACCTCCTTACTGAAAACGAGAGACAATAAGTGTCCACACAGATTGATTGATATATTGTAGACAATATCGAGCAGAAAGCCGTTATTCCCTTGGGTCTGTAGCTCAGGTGGTTAGAGCGCACCCCTGATAAGGGTGAGGTCGGTGGTTCAAGTCCACTCAGACCCACCACTCAAACTGAGTGAGTGATGAAGGTGAATAAGGTGATAAATAAACGATGACATGGGGATATAGCTCAGCTGGGAGAGCGCCTGCCTTGCACGCAGGAGGTCAGCGGTTCGATCCCGCTTATCTCCACCACTTATCATCGTTAAGTAAATTTATTTATTTAGTTTATTTAACGATGATAACTGAAAAGTTTTATCAACTGTTCTTTAAAAAATTGGAAACAAGCTGAAAACAAGAGATTTTCGAGAGAAAGTCTGAGTAGGCAAGGCAGGAAAGTGAAAGAGGGAACTGAAAAGGGAAATCTAAAAATAAAACCTGTTTTGCATAAAATCTTGATTGAACAAAAGCAATCAAGTGTTTAGTTGAATGAAGATACGCATCAAATTGACCGCACTTTCAAGTGAAAACTTAAAGTGATTGAAAACATTTGAGGTTGTATAGTTAAGTGACTAAGCGTACAAGGTGGATGCCTTGGCAATCAGAGGCGAAGAAGGACGTGCTAATCTGCGAAAAGCTTGGATGAGTCGATAAGAGGCGTTTAATCCAAGATATCCGAATGGGGAAACCCAGTAGATGAAGAATCTACTATCACTTACTGAATACATAGGTAGGTGAGGCAAACCGGGAGAACTGAAACATCTAAGTACCCCGAGGAAAAGAAATCAACCGAGATTTCGTCAGTAGCGGCGAGCGAAAGCGAAAGAGCCTGTTAATGATAGCAGCAGAGATAGAGGAATAAGCTGGGAAGCTTAGCGACACAGGGTGATAGCCCCGTACTCGACATCCAGGCTGTGGTACTAAGTTAACGATAAGTAGGGCGGGACACGTGATATCCTGTTTGAAGATGGGGGGACCATCCTCCAAGGCTAAATACTCCTGATTGACCGATAGTGAACCAGTACTGTGAAGGAAAGGCGAAAAGAACCCCGGTGAGGGGAGTGAAATAGAACCTGAAACCTTGTACGTACAAGCAGTGGGAGCCTGAAAGGGTGACTGCGTACCTTTTGTATAATGGGTCAGCGACTTATATTTTGTAGCGAGGTTAACCGAATAGGGGAGCCGAAGGGAAACCGAGTCTTAACTGGGCGAATAGTTGCAAGGTATAGACCCGAAACCCGGTGATCTAGCCATGGGCAGGTTGAAGGTTGGGTAACACTAACTGGAGGACCGAACCGACTAATGTTGAAAAATTAGCGGATGACTTGTGGCTGGGGGTGAAAGGCCAATCAAACCGGGAGATAGCTGGTTCTCCCCGAAATCTATTTAGGTAGAGCCTTGAGCGGACACCTTTGGGGGTAGAGCACTGTTTCGGCTAGGGGTCCATCCCGGATTACCAACCCGATGCAAACTACGAATACCAAAGAGTGATACTCAGGAGACACACGGCGGGTGCTAACGTCCGTCGTGGAGAGGGAAACAACCCAGACCGCCAGCTAAGGTCCCAAAGTCTATATTAAGTGGGAAACGAAGTGGGAAGGCTTAGACAGCTAGGATGTTGGCTTAGAAGCAGCCATCATTTAAAGAAAGCGTAATAGCTCACTAGTCGAGTCGGCCTGCGCGGAAGATGTAACGGGGCTCAAATATAGCACCGAAGCTGCGGCATCAGACGTAAGTCTGTTGGGTAGGGGAGCGTTCTGTAAGCGGATGAAGGTGGCTCGAGAGGGCTGCTGGACGTATCAGAAGTGCGAATGCTGACATAAGTAACGATAAAACGGGTGAAAAACCCGTTCGCCGGAAGACCAAGGGTTCCTGTCCAACGTTAATCGGGGCAGGGTGAGTCGGCCCCTAAGGCGAGGCTGAAAAGCGTAGTCGATGGGAAACAGGTTAATATTCCTGTACTTGGATAAACTGCGATGTGGGGACGGAGCAGGTTAGGTTATCGCACTGTTGGATATGTGCGTTTAAGTTGGTAGGTGGGAAGTTTAGGCAAATCCGGACTTCTATTAAACACTGAGAGATGATGACGAGGCTCTACGGAGCTGAAGTAACCGATACCACACTTCCAGGAAAAGCCACTAAGCTTCAGGTTTATCTAAACCGTACTGAAAACCGACACAGGTGGTCAGGTAGAGAATACTCAGGCGCTTGAGAGAACTCGGGTGAAGGAACTAGGCAAAATAGCACCGTAACTTCGGGAGAAGGTGCGCCGGCGTAGATTGTAGTCCCTCGCGGGCGAAGGTTGAACCGGTCGAAGATACCAGCTGGCTGCAACTGTTTATTAAAAACACAGCACTCTGCAAACACGAAAGTGGACGTATAGGGTGTGATGCCTGCCCGGTGCTGGAAGGTTAATTGATGGTGTAATCGAAAGAGAAGCTCCTGATCGAAGCCCCAGTAAACGGCGGCCGTAACTATAACGGTCCTAAGGTAGCGAAATTCCTTGTCGGGTAAGTTCCGACCTGCACGAATGGCATAATGATGGCCAGGCTGTCTCCACCCGAGACTCAGTGAAATTGAAATCGCCGTGAAGATGCGGTGTACCCGCGGCTAGACGGAAAGACCCCGTGAACCTTTACTATAGCTTGACACTGAACATTGAATTTTGATGTGTAGGATAGGTGGGAGACTTAGAAGTAGTCACGCCAGTGATTATGGAGTCGTCCTTGAAATACCACCCTTTAACGTTTGATGTTCTAACGAAGATTGCGGAACGCGGTCTCGGACAGTGTCTGGTGGGTAGTTTGACTGGGGCGGTCTCCTCCCAAAGAGTAACGGAGGAGCACGAAGGTTTGCTAATCACGGTCGGACATCGTGAGGTTAGTGCAATGGTATAAGCAAGCTTAACTGCGAGACAGACAAGTCGAGCAGGTACGAAAGTAGGTCATAGTGATCCGGTGGTTCTGAATGGAAGGGCCATCGCTCAACGGATAAAAGGTACTCCGGGGATAACAGGCTGATACCGCCCAAGAGTTCATATCGACGGCGGTGTTTGGCACCTCGATGTCGGCTCATCACATCCTGGGGCTGAAGTAGGTCCCAAGGGTATGGCTGTTCGCCATTTAAAGTGGTACGCGAGCTGGGTTTAGAACGTCGTGAGACAGTTCGGTCCCTATCTGCCGTGGGCGTTGGAGAATTGGTTGGGGCTGCTCCTAGTACGAGAGGACCGGAGTGGACGCACCACTGGTGTTCCGGTTGTGTCGCCAGACGCATTGCCGGGTAGCTAAGTGCGGAAGAGATAAGTGCTGAAAGCATCTAAGCACGAAACTTGCCAAGAGATGAGTTCTCCCAGATTATAAATCTGTAAGGGTTGTTTAAGACTAAGACGTAGATAGGTGCGGTGTGTAAGTGTAGTGATACATTGAGCTAACGCATACTAATTGCCCGAGAGGCTTAACTATACAACGCTCAAGTGTTTTTGGAAAACAGAGTGAAAGAAAAAGAAATTAACTAAACGTTCAGCTTGTGGCCAATGAAGAACATAGATAGAATTTAAAATAAACGTTATCAAAGAATTATCCTGGCGGCGATAGTGCGGTGGAACCACCTGACACCATACCGAACTCAGAAGTGAAACGCTGTAATGCCGATGGTAGTGTGGGGCTTCCCCATGTGAGAGTAGGGCACCGCCAGGTTACCAAATACATAAATAGAATAAAGCAGAGTAGAATAAAAGATAAGAACCCCGTGTCGAAAGATATGGGGTTTTTGTTTTTCATAATCTATTTATAATATTAAAGAAACAAGAGTCTGATTTTAGTTTTAATAAAACAACTATCTTCATATACGATTTTTTATAAGTTTGTTAAACTAATAAAAATTTATGTTTTCCTAATTTAATGAATTATCAAGATCGCATTTCTAATATTTTCTCTGTTAATGGCGAATTAAGTCAAAGTATCAAAGGTTTTAGACCTCGAACTGAGCAGATTGAAATGGCACGTGCTGTTGGCGAGTCAATCCAAAATAAATCTTCCCTTGTTATTGAAGCTGGAACGGGTACAGGAAAGACCTTCGCATATCTGGCTCCAGCTCTAGTATTTGGTAAAAAAACAATTATTTCTACAGGATCTAAAAATCTTCAAGATCAGCTTTTTAATCGAGATCTTCCTGCTATTAAAAAAGCCCTTAATTTCACAGGAAAAATTGCGTTGCTAAAAGGTCGGGCAAACTATCTTTGTTTAGAGCGTTTAGATCAAGTGATTGCTCAGGGTGTGCTTGGAGATAAGTCTGTTTTAGCTGAATTAAGCAAAGTACGTAAATGGAATAACAGTACTAAGACAGGTGATTTTACAGAATGTATTGAGCTTGCAGAAGATAGCCCAATTATTCCTCAACTTACTAGTACAGCGGAAAGTTGTTTAGGTACCGATTGCCCTAATTATTCAGAATGTTATGTAGCAAGTGCGCGTAAAAAAGCATTAAATGCTGATTTAGTTGTAGTTAATCATCACTTATTTTTTGCAGATATGGCCGTGAAAGAAAGTGGTTTTGGAGAACTCATTCCGAATGCAGAAGTGATTATTTTTGACGAAGCTCATCAGTTACCAGATATTGCGAGTCAATATTTTGGTCAATCTTTAACATCACGCCAGCTTTTTGATTTGTGTAAGGATATTAATATTGTCTATCGCACAGAACTTAAAGATATGCAGCAGCTTGGCACAACATCTGATACCTTACTGAAGGTTGTACAAGATTTTCGTTTATTACTGGGTAATGGGAGTAATGTTCGAGGAAATTGGCGTGAGCTTTACACGCAAAGTGCGGTGAAAAAATCCTTTGAATTATTACAGGAGAAAATAGATTTTTTAGCTGAGGTAATTAAATTAGCTCTTGGTCGCTCCCAAACTTTGGATAGTATTTTTGAACGTGTTGAATCCATTAAAATTCAGCTCAAGCGTTTATCTGAAACAAATATTGTAGGTTATTGTTATTGGTATGAAGGAAATGGTCGCCAGTTTGGTTTACATATGACGCCATTGACGGTGGCCGATAAATTTGGTGCTCAGCTTGAAGCTAAAGAAGCCGCTTGGATATTTACATCCGCGACATTAGAGGTGGGGGGGACTTTTAATCATTTCTGCCAACGTTTAGGTATTGAAAATGCGACACAAAAAATTTTATATAGTCCCTTTAATTATCCTGAACAATCTTTGCTTTGTGTGCCTCGATATTTGCCGAATACCAATCAAGTGAATACATTAAATTCACTAGGCGAAATGTTATTACCCGTGATTGAAGCAAACAAAGGGCGTTGCTTTGTTCTTTGCACTTCTTATTCAATGATGCGTGGTTTATCAGAATACTTTCGTGAAAAAAGTAATCTTTCTATTCTATTACAAGGTGAAACCTCAAAAGGAAAATTACTCGAGCAATTTATAAAAGAAACGCATAGTGTTTTGGTAGCAACTTCTAGCTTTTGGGAGGGGGTAGATGTGCGCGGTGATGCACTTTCTTTAGTGATTATTGATAAACTTCCCTTTACCGCGCCAGATGAACCTTTGTTGAAAGCCCGTATTGAGGATTGTCGTTTGCAAGGTGGCGATCCATTTAACGACATTCAGCTGCCCGAAGCGGTAATTACCTTGAAGCAAGGCGTTGGGCGTTTAATTCGCGATGTTACAGATCGTGGCGTTGTGATTATTTGTGATAATCGATTAGTGATGCGCAATTATGGCGAAACTTTTTTGAAAAGTTTACCTAACTCAAGTCGTACCCGTGATCTCAACAAAGTGATACAATTCTTACAAAATAAATAAACGAGAATAATAATGCAAAATTTAACTTTATTGGCGCTAGATACTTCAACTGAGGCTTGTTCTGTCGCTTTATTGTATCGTGGTGAGAAAACACATATTAATGAACTTGCTCAACGCACTCACACCAAACGAATTTTACCTATGATCGATGAAATTTTGGCAAATTCAGGGGTAGGTTTAAATCAAGTTGATGCACTTGCCTTTGGGCGAGGTCCGGGGAGTTTTACTGGTGTTCGTGTTGGTGCTGGGATTGCACAAGGTTTAGCGTTTGGTGCGGATTTGCCTGTCATTCCTATTTCAAATTTAACCGCAATGGCACAGGCAGCATTTGAATTACATCAAGTAGAAAATGTCGTTGCAGCGATTGATGCGAGAATGAACGAAGTTTATTTTTCTCAATTAGTGAGAGAAAAAGTGCGGTCTGATGTCGGGGAATTTTTTCAATGGCGAGAAATGATAACTGAACAAGTTTGTTCCCCAGAACAAGCGATTAATCAGCTTCGAGATCATAATGCATTTAGAGTTGGAACAGGTTGGGCAGCGTATTCTCAATTTACTGAAAAAAATCTAACGAGCTCAGATATAGCGTTGCCTAATGCATTATATATGCTGGAGCTCGCACGAGTAGAATACTTGCAAAAACGCACAATATCAGCTTTAGAAATTGAACCGATTTATTTACGGAACGAAGTTACTTGGAAGAAATTGCCAGGACGTGAATAATAACTGGAGGATAGAAAATGAAAGGAAAAATTACCTTATTTTTTACCGCACTTTGTTTGGGATTGACAGGCTGTATGGTACCGCCGAAAGGATTAGAAGAAGAGCGGTTTTCTATTAATTCCTATCGCGATATTTCACCTCAAGATTTAACCTGTCATTGTAAAACTGTTCGACTTGGCGGGAAAATTGTTCAGGCGGCTGTTTTACCAAATCAAACAAAAATTGAAGTGTTAAGTTTACCGGTGTCATCAATTTCAGGTAAACCATTCGTTGAATTTCAATCAGATGGCCGATTCATCGTGTATTTCAATGGTTTTGTTGACCCTGAAAATTTAAAAGAACGTTATATTACTGTGGGCGGGCTATTAGCTGGAACAGAGAAAGGCAAGATAGAACAAGCTGATTATACTTATCCTGTTATTCAACCTGATAAATACCGTATTTGGACACTCAGTACCACCTATGGTTATCCGACAGATGATTGGGATGAAGACGATGATTGGGGATTTTTTAGATGGAGACATCGCCCTTGGTATGTTCAGCCTGAAATTCGCTATTATTTGAATTAAATGATAAAATCTTAAAGATTTTCCAATAAATTAGGATTAAAAATGGAAAAAATTTGGTTTCAAAATTATCCAGAAGGTTCTGAAAAATTTCTGGATACCTCAAAATATGAATCTATTTTGGATATGTTCGACAAAGCTGTGCGCGAACATCCAGATCGCCCCGCTTACATTAATATGGGGCAAGTACTTACTTTCCGTAAATTAGAAGAGCGTAGTCGTGCATTTGCCGCGTATTTGCAAAATGAATTTAAACTTCAACGTGGTGATCGTGTGGCATTAATGATGCCAAATTTATTGCAATATCCTATCGCACTTTTTGGTATTTTGCGTGCGGGCTTAATTGCAGTAAATGTGAATCCTCTTTATACACCGAGAGAATTAGAGCATCAGTTGCAAGATAGTGGTGCGGTAGCGATTGTCGTGGTATCAAATTTTGCTTCTACCTTGGAAAAAGTCGTTTTCAATACCAATGTTAAACACGTTATTCTTACCCGAATGGGCGATCAACTTTCATTTGGTAAACGTACTTTAGTCAATTTTTTTGTGAAATATGTGAAGAAACTGGTGCCGAAATATAAATTACCGCACGCAGTGACGTTCCGAGAAGTATTAAGTATTGGTAAATATCGCCAATATGTTCGTCCTGAAATGGAGCGTGAAGATTTGGCCTTTTTACAATATACTGGCGGCACAACGGGGGTAGCGAAAGGTGCAATGCTGACGCACGGAAATATTATAACCAATGTATTTCAAGCAAAATGGATTGCAGAGCCATTTATCGGTGATCATTCTCGAACTCGCTCAGCTATTTTAGCTTTGCCCCTTTATCACGTATTTGCCTTAACCGTAAATTGCTTATTATTTTTAGAGTTAGGTGTTACGGCGATCTTAATCACCAATCCGAGAGATATTGAAGGGTTTGTGAAAGAGTTGAAAAAATATCGTTTTGAAGCAATCACGGGTGTGAATACCTTATTTAATGCTCTATTAAATAATGAAAATTTCAAAGAAGTTGATTTTTCAGCTTTAAAACTTTCTGTAGGTGGCGGTATGGCTATTCAACAGTCTGTAGCAACACGTTGGCATGAATTGACGGGCTGTAACATCATTGAAGGTTATGGAATGACGGAGTGTTCGCCATTAATTGCTGCTTGTCCGATTAATGTTGTGAAACATAATGGCACTATTGGTGTGCCAGTGCCAAATACTGATATAAAAATCATTAAAGATGATGGTTTAGACGCAAAAATTGGCGAGCCTGGTGAATTATGGGTTAAAGGTGACCAAGTCATGCGAGGCTATTGGCAACGACCAGAAGCAACTAGCGAAGTTTTAAAAGATGGTTGGATGGCAACTGGCGATATTGTCATTATGGATGAATCATATAGCTTACGCATTGTGGATCGTAAAAAAGATATGATTTTGGTTTCTGGTTTTAATGTCTATCCAAATGAAATTGAAGATGTCGTTATGTTGAATTACAAAGTTGCCGAAGCCGTGGCAATCGGTGTACCTCATGAAGTTTCTGGTGAAACGATTAAAGTATTTGTGGTGAAAAAAGATGATAGTTTAACCCGTGATGAACTTCGAAACCATTGTCGCCAATATCTCACTGGCTATAAAGTACCAAAAGAAATTGAGTTCCGAGACGAACTGCCAAAAACCAATGTAGGTAAGATTTTACGTCGGGTTTTACGCGATGAAGAGATCGCAAAACGTTCAAAACATTAATGTCAAAATGGGATAGCAATATCCCATTTTTGTTCTTTTTAAATAAAAAATCACTATGATAAAAGAATGTCAAAATCTACCGCACTTTACAGTCATTACGGATAATACTGCGCTATTGGAAATTTGCAATTTAGCTCAGCAGCAAAGTGCGGTTGCCCTAGATACAGAATTTATGCGTGTTTCCACTTATTTTCCTAAATTGGGATTAATCCAGCTTTATGATGGCGAGCGCGTCTCTTTAGTTGATCCTTTAGCGATTACGGATTTTTCGCCTTTTGTTGCACTATTAGCCAATCCTAAGGTATTAAAAATCTTACATTCTTGTAGTGAAGATTTATTGGTTTTTTTACAAGAATTTGATCAGCTTCCACGCCCAATGATTGATACGCAAATTATGGCGCGCTTTCTTGGGCTTGGTACATCAGTAGGATTGGCTAAATTAGCACAACAATACTTAAATGTAGAAATCGATAAAGGCGCAACTCGCACCAATTGGATTAAGCGCCCCCTTTCTGATATTCAACTTCAATATGCCGCAGGTGATGTTTGGTATTTGTTGCCGCTTTATCATATTCTTGAAAAAGAGTTAGCGAAAACACCTTGGGAACAAGCACTAAGAGATGATTGCGAACTTGCTATTTCTAAAACGCATAAATTGCAAGAACGAGATTCAGAAAAAGCTTATTTAGACATTCCAAATGTTTGGAAATTAAATCCATTAGAATTGTCTCGTTTAAGAATTTTGGCGCAGTGGCGACAAAACGTCGCAATAGAGCGTGATTTAGCACTTTCTTATATTGTGAAATCAGATAATCTTTGGAAAGTGGCAAAGAATAATCCACGTAATACATCTGAAATGTTAGAAATGGGATTAACTGAAAATGAAGTGCGTGTACGTGGTAAAAAGATTTTGCAATTACTTGCTCAAGCAAGACGAGTTTCTTCTAATGACTATCCAAAAACTATTGAACGTATTTCTGAAGATCCTCGTTATAAAAAAACAATTCGATTATTACAAGAAAAAGTGAATAGCTTAACACCGGAAGGTTTAACCCCTGAAATCGTTGCAAGTAAACGAACTTTAGAAGAATTGATTAAATGGGTTTGGAAATATGATTGTTCTCAAGACAAACTACCAGAGTTGCTGATTGGATGGCGCAAACTTATTGGTGAAAAGTTAGTTGATCTCATCAAGTGAACATAACAAATAACCGCACTTAAAAAGTGCGGTTATTTTTTGTGTATTTTTATACGTTGAATCGGAAGTGCATTACATCGCCATCTTGTACGATGTAATCTTTGCCTTCTAAACGCCATTTACCCGCTTCTTTTGCACCGTTTTCACCGTTGAATTGGATAAAGTCTTCATAAGCGATAACTTCTGCTCGGATAAAGCCTTTTTCAAAGTCGGTATGGATTACAGCTGCTGCTTTTGGTGCGGTTGCGCCGACTGAAACTGTCCAAGCTCGTACTTCTTTTACGCCTGCGGTAAAGTAAGTTTGAAGATTTAAAAGTGCGTAACCAGCACGAATTACGCGGTTCAATCCAGGTTCTTCAATGCCTAAATCTTGTAAAAATTCGACTTTTTCTTCATCATCAAGTTCTGCAATTTCAGATTCAATCGCTGCACATACAGGAACAACTACCGCCCCTTCTTTTGCGGCAATTTCACGAACGCGATCTAAATATGGGTTATTTTCAAAGCCATCTTCATTCACGTTTGCGATGTACATTGTTGGTTTTAAAGTTAAGAAGTTGTAACTCTTGATTGCTTGCAATTCTTCTTTATCTAACCCAACAGAGCGAATCATTCCAGCATTTTCAAGCACAGGGAGGATTTTTTCCATAACGGAAAGTTCAAATTTAGCCTCTTTGTCTCCACCTTTGGCACGTTTTTGTAAGCGTTGAATCGCGCGTTCGCAGCTGTCTAAGTCTGCTAAGGCTAATTCGGTATTGATGGTATCAATGTCATCTTGTGGGTCAATTTTCCCCGCAACGTGTACGATATCGTCATTTTCAAAGCAACGAACAACGTGGCCGATCGCATCGGTTTCACGAATATTAGCGAGGAATTTGTTACCTAAGCCTTCACCTTTACTTGCTCCCGCAACTAAGCCTGCGATGTCCACGAATTCCATCGTGGTGGGTAATACGCGTTCAGGTTTAACGATTTCTGCCAATGCATCTAAACGCGGATCTGGCATTGGTACTACACCCGTATTTGGTTCGATAGTACAGAATGGATAGTTTGCGGCTTCAATACCAGCTTTAGTGAGCGCGTTAAAAAGAGTAGATTTGCCGACATTTGGCAATCCCACAATACCACATTTGAATCCCATAATTTTTCCTTATTTTGAGTAAAACGGTTGTAAAACTAACCGCACTTTTAAATTTTGAAACTGTTTAAACGGTTGGTTGCTTTGACCATTCCATCTTTGAAAATCATTTCTACACAATCGGTTGCCTCATCTAGCACTTTTTCAAGTGCATCGCGATCTGCCGGTGATGGTTTATTTAAAACATAACCCGCCACTAAATCACGATGGCCTGGATGTCCAATGCCAATACGTAAGCGGTAGAAATTATTGTTATTGCCTAATTGAGCCACAATATCTTTTAAGCCGTTATGTCCGCCGTGCCCACCGCCTTGTTTGAGTTTTGCTGTGCCTGGCGGTAAATCTAATTCATCATGAATCACTAAAATTTCTTCAGGTTTAATACGGTAAAAACTTGCCAATGCCCCAACCGCTTTACCGCTTAAATTCATAAAAGTTGTCGGCACTAAAAGGCGAACTTCTTTTCCATCCACTAAAGTGCGGGCAGTTTTTCCGAAGAATTTACTTTCTGGATTTAGCGAAACGTTAAAACGACGTGCCAAGCGTTCAATAAGCCATTCGCCCGCATTGTGGCGCGTATCGGTATATTTATCGCCAGGATTTCCTAAACCAACAATGAGTTTTATTTCTGACATTTTTATTTGATGATGTAAAAAATAGTGGCGTATTGTAGCGAAAAAGCCTTAAATTCTCAATCTATAACGCTAAAACAAGCCGCTATAATTGAGTGATGTTATTGCTCGTGATTTATCATTAAAAGTCACCGCACTTTTCCGTTATAATGGTTAAAATTTTTTAACAAAGAAGTAAAAATGAATCAGATTAATATTGAAATCGCTTATGCTTTGCCCGAACGTTATTATTTGAAATCTTTTCAATTTGATGAAGGAATCACCGTGCAAACGGCGATTACGCAATCAGGGATTTTAAGCCAATTTCCAGAGATTGATTTGAGCACAAATAAAATTGGGATTTTCAGTCGTCCAATAAAATTGACTGATGTATTAAAAGAGGGCGATCGTATTGAAATTTATCGTCCATTACTTGCTGATCCGAAAGAAATTCGCCGTAAGCGTGCAGCAGAGCAAGCTGCAGCCAAAGACAAAGAAAAAGGAGCTTAAAAATGACCGCACTTTCATCTGTTGATTTTTGTTTACCTGAACATATCACGCCAGAAATTTTTCTACGTGATTATTGGCAGAAAAAGCCACTTGTGATTCGGAACGGTTTGCCTGAAATTGTTGGGCAGTTTGAGCCACAAGATATTATTGAGCTCGCGCAAAATGAAGATGTCACCGCTCGTTTAGTGAAGACATTTTCTGATGATTGGAAAGTTTTTTTTAGTCCTTTAAGCGAAAAGGATTTCCAAAAATTGCCAGAAAAATGGTCGGTGTTGGTTCAAAATTTGGAGCAATGGTCGCCTGAATTAGGACAACTTTGGAATAAATTTGGCTTTATTCCTCAATGGCAACGTGACGACATTATGGTGTCTTACGCACCGAAAGGAGGCTCAGTTGGTAAGCATTATGATGAGTATGATGTATTCTTGGTGCAAGGATATGGTCATCGTCGTTGGCAATTAGGTAAATGGTGTGATCCAAGTACCGAATTTAAACCTAATCAGCCAATCCGAATTTTTGATGATATGGGCGAATTGGTGATTGATGAAGTGATGAATCCGGGCGACATCCTCTATATTCCAGCGCGTATGGCACATTATGGCGTAGCTGAAGATGATTGTTTAACCTTCTCTTTTGGCTTGCGTTATCCAAATTTAAGTAATTTGATTGATGGAATAAGCAAAGGTTTTTGTCATCAAGATCCTGATTTGAATTTAAGTGAGTTTGATTTGCCGCTACGTTTAAGCCAGTCTGAACAACGTACAGGTAAACTTGCGGATGAAAATATTCAAGCAATGAAACAGCTTTTATTAGATAAATTGGCTCATTCAGAAGCTTTTGATGCATTGTTTAAACAAGCCGTAGCAAGTGCGGTGAGTTCTCGTCGTTACGAGTTATTAGTCTCTGATGAAATGTGTGATCCTGATGAAGTTCGGTCAATTTTAGAAGAGGATGGAGCATTCCTTTTTCAAGACAACAATTGTAAATTGCTTTACACTGAAAATCCGTTGCGTATTTATGCGAACGGTGAATGGCTAGATGAACTTAATGTGATTGAGACCGAAGTATTGAAACGTTTATCTGATGGTGAAAGTTTGGATTGGGCATTTCTATCTAATTTAGTGAATGAAACCGAAGATCCTGAAACTTCGATGGATTTGTTGTTGGATTCAATTTGTAACTGGGTCGATGATGGTTGGGTAATTATAGAATAATCAAGCTCCCCTCTTTAGAAAAGAGGGGATGGGGGAGATTTGATAACGATGTTTAATTACTTACGAGGTTGATTTTACTTCTGCCAAATCTCCCCTTCCCCCCTCTTTGCTAAAGAGGGGGATTATCTTTTACCTTTAATATAGAACAAACTATGTCAGACAATATTTATTCCGTATCTCAACTCAACTCTGCTGCGCGTCAGATGCTTGAGGGCAAATTTTCACAAATTTGGTTAACGGGTGAAATTTCCAATTTTACGCAACCTGTGTCTGGGCATTGGTATTTAACGCTGAAAGATGAAAACGCTCAGGTGCGTTGTGCGATGTTTCGCATGAAAAATTTGCGTGTTGCTTTTCGTCCGCAAAATGGGATGCAAGTGCTTGTGCGTGCTAATGTGAGTTTATATGAGCCTCGTGGTGATTATCAGCTTATTATTGATTCTATGCACCCTGCTGGCGAGGGCTTGTTGCAACAGCAATTTGAAGCGTTAAAAATGAAGTTGGCTGCGGAAGGATTATTTGCTCAAAACCTCAAGAAAAATCTACCGCACTTTAGTAAAGCGGTTGGAATTATAACTTCTTCTACAGGTGCAGCATTGCAAGATATTTTGCATATTTTGGCACGCCGTGATCCAAGTTTAAAAGTTGTTATTTATCCCACTGCGGTTCAGGGTAAAGAGGCGACCGCAGAAATTGTGCAAATGATTGAACTTGCTAATGCGCGACAAGAAGTGGATGTATTAATTGTGGGGCGTGGTGGTGGTTCATTAGAAGATCTTTGGTGTTTTAATGAAGAAGAAGTGGCGCGAGCGATTTTTCATTCAACCTTACCCATTATCAGTGCGGTGGGACATGAAACAGATGTGACGATTGCCGATTTTGTTGCAGATCTTCGTGCGCCGACCCCTTCTGCAGCGGCAGAGTTAGTTAGTCGTAATCAAGATGAATTATTGCAACAATTTCGCCATCAACAGCAACGTTTAGATATGGCATTTGATCGTTTATTTACGCGAAAAAGCCAGCGTTTGAAACAGCTAACCTTACGATTGCAAAATCAGCATCCGCAGAATCAGTTACGAGCTCAACAAGTAAAAAATGAACAGCTTATGCATCGTTTGCAACTTGCTATGTGGCGTCAATTTGAAAATACACAACAAAAATTTACCGCACTTTCTTCTCGTTTGAAACAAAATCCATTGCCATATCGAGTGCAACGTCATCAACAACGCTTAGAGCAGTTACAAGTGCGGTTAAATTTTTGTGTCAATCGCCAAGTGACAGAACGTCAAAATAAACTGGCAACGTTATGCGGAAAATTGGATGGTTTAAGCCCGTTGAAGGTATTGGCAAGAGGTTATTCCATTGCAGAGAACCCGCAAGGTAAAGCCATTGTTAGCATGAAAGATGTCAATCAAGGGGACTTAATTACAACTCAAGTGGCTGATGGAAAAATTGTGAGTAAAGTTTTGTAGGATGCCTATTTCATAAAAATGGAGTGAAATACTGTTTCGCTTACTTCTAAAAAAGAATGCTGTGATTGTTGAATAAATAATCATGGCATTTTATTTTTTTGTGACTCACTTCAAACTTTCAACAAAAAGTGGAAACCTTCTATTTTTTTTATAGTCTTTTAAGCGTATGATTTTGCGCGCAGTTTTGGAGAAAAAGATGTCAGAAATTCAACACTTTAGCCAACAAGATATAGAAATATTGGGTGAACAAACTTTGTATGAAGGTTTTTTCACACTCAAACGAATTCAATTTAAACATAAGCTTTTTGCTGGTGGTGAAAGCGATGTAGTAATGCGTGAATTACTTATTAAAGGTGCAGCCTCTGCCGTCATCGCTTATGATCCAAAAGAAGATTCGGTGATTTTAGTTGAACAAGTTCGTATTGGCGCGGCTTATTATCCTGAATCTCATCGTTCGCCTTGGTTACTCGAATTAATTGCAGGCATGGTGGAAAAAGGTGAAAACCCGGAAGACGTTGCTTTGCGTGAGAGTGAAGAAGAAGCGGGAATTCAAGTAAAAAATTTAACGCATTGCTTAAGTGTATGGGATAGCCCAGGTGGAACAGTGGAGCGAATTCATTTGTTTGCTGGTGAGGTTGATAGTTCACAAGCAAAAGGTATTCATGGTTTGGCTGAAGAAAATGAAGACATTCGAGTACACGTAGTAAAACGTGAACAGGCGTATCAATGGATGTGCGAGGGGAAAATTGATAATGGCATTGCAGTGATTGGATTGCAGTGGCTTCAATTAAATTATGCTCAGTTACAACAAAGTTGGAAATGTAGTTAGGGGGCATTAATGAAAAATACGTTTGTTTATCAGGCGGAAAAGCCTGTTATTAAGTTATTACAAATTACGGATCCCCATTTATTTAAAGATGAAAGTGCGGAATTATTGGGGGTAAATACACAAGCAAGTTTTGCTCAAGTATTAAAGGAAATTCAGCAAGAAAATAACGAATTTGATGTGATTCTTGCTACAGGCGATCTTGTGCAGGATAGTAGTGATGAGGGTTACACTCGTTTTGTAAAAATGATGAAACCTTTCAATAAACCTGTGTTTTGGATTCCGGGAAATCACGATTTTCAGCCTAAAATGGCGGAATTCTTAAATCAGTTGCCAATGGATGGAGCAAAACATCTTCTACTAGGCGAACATTGGCAAGCTTTATTGTTGGATAGCCAAGTGTATGGTGTGCCGCATGGACAACTAAGTCAGTATCAACTCGATTTATTAAAAGAAACCTTAGAAAAAAATCCTGAACGTTATACGTTAGTTGTATTACACCATCATTTATTACCAACTAATTCTGCATGGCTTGATCAACATAACCTTCGTAATTCTCACGAATTGGCAGAAGTGCTTGCGCCTTTTACTAATGTGAAGGCTATTTTGTATGGGCATATTCATCAAGAAGTAAACAGTGAATGGAATGGTTATCAAGTGATGGCAACACCAGCGACTTGTATTCAATTTAAACCTGATTGCCAGTATTTTTCTCTTGATACGTTACAGCCAGGTTGGCGTGAAATTGAGCTACATTCAGATGGTTCAATTCGTACGGAAGTAAAGCGCATTCAGCAAGCGGAATTTTTGCCGAATATGCAAGAAGAAGGGTATTAATCAAATTGAAGTGCGGTGAAAATTCACCGCACTTTTTTCTCGTTAGAAATGGTACACATCAGTAAATCTGTACCATTTTTTTATGATTTTATTACGCAATCACAACTTGTTCAGCATCGTCTTCAGCGTGTTCAATACGCCCGATTAACCATGCATTCTCACCCGCTTGTTTTAAGATCGCTAATGCAGTTTCGACCTGTTCCTGAGGAAGTGCAATTACCATGCCCACACCACAATTGAAGGTTCGGTACATTTCATATGTGTCGATATTGCCTTTTTCTTGTAACCAATTAAACACGGAAGGCCATTCCCAGCTTTTTTCATCAATTACTGCTTTGGTGTTTTTAGGCAATACGCGCGGAATGTTTTCCCAGAACCCGCCACCTGTTAAATGCGCAATCGCATGTACATCGGATTGCTTAATAAGTGCTAACACGGATTTGACATAGATTTTTGTTGGCGCAAGTAAATGCTCGCTTAATGGTTTATTATCAAGCAGTTCTGTTGCAGGATTAACGCCCGCGACATTAATCACTTTACGAACTAAAGAATAACCGTTTGAATGTGGGCCACTGGAACCTAAGGCAATTAACGCATCACCATTTTTTACACGGCTACCATCAATAATTTCAGATTTTTCTACAACGCCTACACAGAATCCAGCTAAATCATAATCGCCTTCATGATACATGCCAGGCATTTCTGCTGTTTCGCCACCCACTAATGCACAACCCGATTGCACACAACCATCTGCAATTCCTTTTACAACGTCAGCAGCTACATCAACATCTAGTTTTCCTGTTGCATAATAATCTAAGAAAAATAGTGGTTCAGCACCTTGAACGACTAAATCATTGACACACATAGCGACCAAATCAATGCCAATCGTGTCGTGTTTTTTTAAATCAATGGCTAAGCGTAATTTCGTGCCGACTCCATCGGTGCCAGATACTAAAACAGGTTCTTTATATTTGCTTGGTATCGCACATAAGGCGCCAAACCCACCTAATCCCCCGATCACTTCTGCACGAGTGGTACGTTTTACTTCTGGTTTAATTCGTTCAACCAAGGCATTGCCAGCATTAATGTCAACTCCGGCATCTTTATAGCTTAATGATTGTTTGCTCACAGTGTTTTCCTATATCGATAAGTATTGAAAAATAAATTGCCATTTATTTTAACAGCTTAAGCAAACGTTTGCGATTTAAATTTTGAGATAAAAAAAGACCGCACTTTAGAAAAAGTGCGGTCGAGTTTCTCATTGTTTTTAACGATTTGCGAGTTCAAAAATCATCGCTTCTGCTTGGCAACTAAAAGTAAAAGAGGCATTTAATTGAACACCGTTTTCAACCGCCACGATTTCGCTTTTAATTTCGCAAGGATCACTTTCTGTATCGCGCGCTTTCTTCGTTAATCGTTCAAGCGCCGCATTAGCATCAGCTTCTGTGTTATAAACTTGATGTACTTCTACGGTGCAGTCAGAGCCATCAATAATCGTGCCTACATCAACACAGCTACAAGTTAAGGATTCTTCTGCTTTGCATTTTACGGTCATTTTCTTTTCCTTATATGAATATTTTTGTGCATTTTATCATTTTTCTGTTTGTCCATAAATGACAAAAATTGAACAAAATAGCCCATTAAATGCAAAAAGTTCCCGCTAACTGGTCGGAACTCTAATAAAAACAAGGAAATGGATTTGCACTCAATAGATTCGGGTTTTAGAATCGCCCAGATTTTTATTTATAACAAAGGTTTCCAAATGAAAAAATTTAATCAATCTGTCTTAGTAACTGCAATGTTATTCGCTGCTGGTGGGGCAAATGCTGCAGCGTTTCAATTGGCGGAAGTATCGACTTCGGGTCTTGGTATGGCTTATGCAGGTAATGCAGCAGTAGCAGATAATGCATCTGTAGTGGCAACGAACCCAGCGTTGATGAGTTTATTTAAAACGAATCAATTTTCTGTTGGGGGCGTTTATGTGGATTCTAAAATTCACATGAGTGGTCCAGTTACAGTTAATGCACTAGGTCGTACCGTTGCTGTTGGTTCTGCAGCTCATAATAGTGTTGTTCCTGGTTCATTGATTCCAAATATGTATTTTGTGGCACCAATTAATGACAAATTTGCCATTGGTGGTGGTATGAATGTGAATTTTGGATTAAAAAGTGAATATGAATCAGATTACAATGCAGGTGTATTCGGCGGTAAAACCGATTTAAGCGCGATTAACTTAAATTTAAGCGGTTCATATCGTGTTTCTCAAGGTTTAACTGCTGGTGTGGGGTTAAATGCAGTTTATGCAAAAGCGGAAATTGAGCGTCGTGCTGGTATTTTAAGTGATGCAGTGAAAAATGTTGCACCATTACTTCCTGCATTAGTGAGAAATGGACAAGTTTCACCAAACGCCGCCGCTTCTTTAGCAAAATTACAAGGTGTGAATAAAGAAACTGTATTAACCCACTTACAAGATAAAAATGCATGGGGTTTTGGTTGGAACGCAGGTTTAGCCTATGAGTTTAATGAGCGCAACCGAGTTGGTTTAGCCTATCACTCAAAAGTCGATATCGATTTTGAAGATGATAATGCGGTGAGTGCGAGCCGTACACTTCGCGGCCAAGGCCCAGCAAAAGGTGGATTAACACTACACTTACCAGATTATTTAGAATTATCAGGTTTCCACCAAGTTACAGATAATTTGGCATTGCACTATAGCTACAAATTTACACATTGGAGCCGTTTCAAAGAGTTACACGCAACATTTAATGATGGTGAAGTGGCTTTCCATAAAGATGAAAAATACCGTAGCAACTCTCGTTATGCATTAGGTGCAACCTATGACGTGAATGATAAATTAACAGTTCGTGCAGGTATTGCTTATGATGAAGCAGCAGCGCCAACTGAACACGCAAGTGCGTCTATTCCTGATACTGATCGTATGTGGTATAGCGTAGGAGCAACTTATAAATTTACCCCGAATCTTTCTATTGATGCGGGCTTTGCTCACTTACGTGGTAAAAAACTTAACTTTACCGAGAAACAATCAATTAGCAACTTAGCGACTGTTACAGCAAACTATACGTCTAAAGCAAGTGCTAACCTTTACGGTTTAAACTTAAACTACAGTTTCTAATTTGTAAAAAATTTAGCATAATACGTAGCACACCGAATGTATGTTCGGTGTGCTTTTTTCTTATATGACTTCATAAAAATGAGAGAAAAATGACCGCACTTTTTTATGCTTATATGGATTCACCAATTGGTCGGTTATTAATGCTTTCTGATGGTGAAAACCTTACAAATTTAGATTGTGAGTTAGAACAAACCACGCCAAATCCAAATTGGATTTTACGAGAAGATTTACCGCTTTTTGAAAAAGTACGGTGCGCTTTAAGGCGTTATTTTAATGGCGAGCCAGAAAGTTTCTCCGATATACCTTTATCGCCTAAAGGTACCGCATTTCAACAAGCGATTTGGACAGCATTGCGTCAAATTCCTTATGGTAAAACAGCCAGTTATGGTGGATTAGCCGAAAGTATTAATAACTCTAAGGCGGTGCGAGCCGTTGGCGGTGCTGTTGGGAGTAATCCAATTAGTATTATCATTCCATGTCATCGTGTATTAGGGAAAAAATGTGAAATCACCGGTTTTGGTGGTGGATTGCCGGCAAAACGCTTTTTATTGAAACTAGAAAATATTCCTTACATAGACAAAGGCGTAGAATACGTTAAACCGAAATTATTGAAGAAATACCACGAATGATCCCACAAACCGAACAAGCCTTATTAGAAAAAGCACAATCTATTGCGGGGTTAACCTTTGGCGAACTTGCAGATGAGTTAAATATTCCCGTTCCACCCGATTTAAAACGCGATAAAGGGTGGGTTGGAATGTTACTCGAAATCGCATTAGGAGCGACTGCTGGCAGTAAAGCAGAGCAGGATTTTTCCCATTTAGGCATTGAATTAAAAACGTTACCCATTAATGCAGAAGGCTTTCCGTTAGAAACTACATTTGTGAGCCTTGCACCTTTAGTTCAAAATTCGGGAGTGAATTGGGAAAATTCACACGTTCGTCATAAATTATCGAAAGTCTTGTGGATTCCCATTGAAGGCAGTCGTGATATTCCTTTGCGTGAGCGGCATATTGGCCAACCTATCTTATGGCAACCTTCGAGTGAACAGGATCATCAATTACGAAAAGATTGGGAAGAATTGATGGATTTAATTGTACTTGGCAAATTGGAGCAGATTACCGCTCGAATTGGGGAGGTTATGCAACTTCGCCCGAAGGGTGCAAATAGCCGTGCTGTGACAAAAGGCATAGGAAAAAATGGCGAAATTATAGATACCTTGCCTTTAGGTTTTTATCTAAGAAAAGAATTCACTGCTCAAATTTTGAAAGCGTTTTTAGATGTAAATTCGCTTTAACTTGATTTTAATATTCGTCAAAAACACGAAAAAAACCTACCGCACTTTTTAGTTTGTTGCCATAAAAAACTAAAGGGATCCGATTTCGTTCCCAAACTGGCACGCCTAATTCTTGCCAGATTTTTTTTATATCTTCTCTTGGGCGTTTCGGATGATGTTTAACTTTGCCCGAATAGCTAAAGCGGATAGAAATAGGCAAGTCTGTTTTGTCTAGTGTAATAGAGTAATCCTGCCAGTAGAAAATCAGATTGTGTTCATTTTCTTGAATTGTGAGATTCCCTAAATCATCAGGTAAACTTAGCGTGTTTTGTTCTAATTTTAGGGTGTATTTAGTTAGATCTGAAAACGGCTTAGTTAAATATAAACTATCTTGATAACGTCGAATAACTTTATTTACAAGCTGAAATTGAGGATTTGCCTCTTCTTTTGCAAAAACAACATCATTAATAAGTTGTGTAAGCTGGCGTTTACTTGGCATTTCAAGTTGGTTTTCGGCAAGCCACATACGCAAAAGTGCGGTTTGTTTTGCAGGTGAATATTGGCGAAATTGGAGCAGTTTAAATTGGTTTTTAATTTGACAATGTTCTGCAAAGGATTCGCTCAATAAATCATTAATTAATTGTTGCTGTTCAAAACAATGTTGTGCGGAACGTTGTACGGCTAAATCAAAATGAGCCCAGCGTTCACGTAATTTTGGCAAAGTTTCATTGCGCAAGAAATTACGATCATATCTATTATCCTCATTACTTTCATCTGTAATCCAGTTGAGATTTTCTTTTTGTGCATAATCTTCTAACTGTGTGCGAGTAAAGCCTAACAAAGGACGTAAAATTGGCATGCCGAATAATACGCTTTGTTGTTGCATTGCGCCTAAGCCTTGTAGTCCGCTGCCACGTTTTAGGGCTAAGAAAAAGGTTTCTGTTTGATCGTTTAGATGATGCGCTGTGACGAGTATTTCTTGTGTTTGAAGATGTTTTTTTATGGCTTGATAGCGTGCTTCACGCGCCCCAGCCTCAATACCATTGGTTTTATCTACTTGTACGCGCTCGATAATCAACGGAATTTGAAATTGATCACATAAGTTTTGGCAGTGTTTGGCCCAATTATCTGCGTTTTGGCTTAATCCGTGATGAATGTGGATTGCTCGTACTGATAAAGGCGGTAAGTGCGGTTGTTTTTGACGAAGCTTTGCAAATAAAGAAAGAAGTACAGTGGAGTCCAAACCACCACTCAAGGCAATAAGAAATGCTTGATAGGTGGTTTGTTTGAGTTGTTTTTCAATGTCTGAAAGTAAGTCCATTAGGCAACTTTTTCAGCTTTATAATGGCTGCTTGGATTGAGAATTTCAAAACGTGCGGCAATGGTTTGTAATTCGTAAGAACCCAGTTCAAAGGTGGTTTTCATTACGCCCGCTACTTCATTATTCATAGCTTCAAAGGCTTCTACATCAGATTTGCCATTGAGTAAATTTGCTAAGAAAGTCCCCGCAATTAAATCACCCACACCAACAGGTTCAAAGTTAAATTTATAAAGCGGACGGTTTAAATGCCAAACACCCTCTGGGGTTGCCATAATAATTTCAAATGTATCAGGATCGTTAATTTTACCCGCACTGCCTAAATGTTTAACAAGAACTTTCTTCACGCCTTTTGCAATCAGCGCATTCACTGCTTTTAACACATCATCAAAGGTATTAATTGGGAATTCTGTGAGCTGACGCAATTCATGCAAGTTTGGCGTCATAATGTCTGCCACTGGAATCGCTTTTTCAATAAGAGCCTCGCGAACACCATTGGCAACCACGCAGATTTTTTTCGGATGTGGCATTACAGGGTCGCATAAATAAAGCGCATTTGGATTACGCAGTTTGATTTGTTCTAAGGCAAAAAGAATTTGATCAACTTGTTCCGCAGAACCCAAGTAACCAGATAACAAGGCATCACATTCTTGTAGTTTTTCAATGTTATCGAGTCCGGTCACAATTTCTCGGATTTGTTCTTGTGGAATGACCATGCCTGTCCATTTTCCGTATTGGGTGTGATTAGAAAATTGAACGGTATTTAATGCCCATACATCTACGCCTAACAACTGCATTGGAAAAGTCGCGGATTTGTTACCCGCAAAACCATAGACCACGTGGGATTGGATCGAAAGTACGTTTTTCATTGTGTTTGCTCCTTTGTTGTTATATTTAGATCAAAAAAGAGCGGCAAAAATCACCGCTCTTTTAGAATGTTAGTTAGCAATAACCGTAAGACATTAAACGTTCATAGCGTCTATTTAATAATTCTTCTTTGCTTAGTCCATCGAGCTCTGCTAAATCTTCTTTTAAACGAAGTTTTAAGTTTTCAGACATTTTCGCATAATTACGATGTGCTCCACCCAAAGGTTCTTGCACAATGCTGTCGATGAGATTTAATTCTTTTAAACGGCTTGCAGTTAATCCCATTACTTCAGCTGCGGTTGATGCTTTTTCTGCACTTTTCCAAAGAATAGAAGCACAGCCTTCTGGAGAAATAACAGAATAAGTGGAATACTGTAACATATTCACTTTATCGCCCACGCCAATAGCTAATGCACCGCCAGAACCGCCTTCACCGATAACGGTACAAATAACGGGAACGGTAAGTTGCGCCATTTCGCGTAAGTTGCGAGCGATAGCTTCCGCTTGACCGCGCTCTTCTGCGCCAATACCTGGATAAGCTCCTGGGGTATCAATAAATGTGATAATTGGCAATTTAAAACGTTCAGCCATTTCCATTAAACGTAACGCTTTACGATAGCCTTCAGGTGCCGGCATACCAAAATTGCGTTGTACTTTTTCTTTTACGGAACGACCTTTTTGATGACCAATCACCATCACTGGGCGACCATCTAAACGTGCAAGACCGCCCACGATCGCTTTATCATTAGCAAATGCGCGATCACCTGCAAGTTCTTCAAATTCAGTAAAAATATGTTCGATATAATCTAATGTATAAGGGCGGTTTGGATGACGCGCCATACGTGAAACTTGCCAAGCATCGAGGTTAGCAAAGGTTTTTTTAGTGAGTTCGTTACTTTTCTTTTGTAAGCGTTTGATTTCATCAGTCAAATCAACTTTATCATCCGATGCTGCACGTAATGCTTCAATTTTTGCTTCTAATTCTGCAATCGGCAATTCAAAATCTAAATATTCTTGGCTCATTTTCTTATCCTAAAAAGACCGTAAAAATTGACCGCACTTTATCAAGAATTAAACTGTGGCGCAAATGGTTTTCACTGGTTGGGCAAGCTTATAATCGCTCTTTTTTGAAGAGTGATAAGACAAATAAAAATGCGGAACAAATGACAACGGAAGGCCCAGCAGCGGTATCATAAAAGGCTGATAATATTAGCCCAGCTATAATCGATAACATACTGACTACAATTGCCCTGCCCACCATAGATTCTGGCGTTCTCGCAAAACGACGAGCGGTTGCCGCAGGGATTATTAATAAGGATGTGATAATTAATGCACCGACAAATTTCATGCTCAAGGCAATAGTCAATGCGGTTAATATCATCAAAATAAAACGCATTTTTTTGATATTAATGCCTTCAACTTGCGCGAGTTCTGGCGATACGGTGGTGGAAAGTAAGGATTGCCAAAAGTAAATTAATGTTGAAAGCACTATTATCACACCAATCCCAATATAAATTAAATCGGTATAATTAATTGCGAGCAAATCCCCAAATAAGTAACTCATCAAATCTACTCTTACATTTTGTAGTAATCCCACTGTCACAACTCCGAGAGATAAGCAGCTATGGGCGATAATGCCGAGCAAGGTATCAATGGAAAATTGCGTGTTGCTTTCTAACCACACCATTGCGATAGCAAGAATCAAGGTCAGCACGATAATCGCAATGTAAGGATTGACTTGTAAGAAAATACCTAATGCCACACCGAGCAAGGCAGAATGAGAAAGGGTGTCGCCAAAATAAGCCATTTTCCGCCACACCACAAATACGCCAAGTGGCGCGGTAATTAGCGAAAGCAAAATGCCTGTTAAAAGGGCAGGAAATAAAATCTCAAACATTATTTATCCTTATTTTGACAATGCACTGCTGATGAATTACAACCGCACACATCACCGTGTAAGGTGTGGTGATGATTATGATGATGGGTATAAAAGCCGACATTTTGTGCGAGCTGATTTCCCCATAAACGCATAAATGTTGGATCATTTGAGAGAACATCAGGCGTGCCAGCACAGCAAATATGTTGGTTAATACACAATACTTCTTTACTATCCGCCATCACAATGTGTAAATCGTGTGATACCATCAATACGGCACAATTTAATTTTTGTTGGGTTTGATGAATGAGCTGATAAAGCTCTGCTTGTCCAGTAATGTCTACGCCTTGAGTGGGTTCGTCTAGCACAAGTAAATTTGGTTTATTTAAAATTGCACGCGCCAATAATACGCGTTGCATTTCACCGCCAGAAAGTTTTTGCATATTACTTTTGCGTAAATGTGAAATTGAAAGTTGCTCAAGTGCGATGGATATTTCTTGTGTTTTAAGACCTTTTTTTAGTGAAAGAAATCTCTCAACCGTAATAGGCAAACTATGATCCAAATGGATTTTTTGTGGTACATAACCAATGCGAACATTTTTACTGTAAATGACTTCGCCAGAAGTGGGCGTTTGTAGTTTTAATAAGGTTTTTAATAACGTTGATTTGCCGCCACCATTTGGCCCAACAATAGTGATAATAGAATTCGGATAAATATTTAAATTAATATTTTGTAGTGCAGTTTTTTGTGCGAAAACCACATTGATATTTTTTAATTGAATGAGCGGTTGTTGGTTTTGCTCGTTGCGAATGGCTGTGATATTCATAAAATCGCCGTGTTTTCAACAATGGTTGGGGAAAATAACGCATTTTTATAGAATTCTCAAGATTTTCTAGCCAATGTCGAATATTTAAGCGTTTGAATAATGCTTTTCCCGTAGAAATGAATTTTCTTTATAATATGTAGTCTGAATGCTGAAAACTTTTTTATTTTAGGAATCCTTGTGCAACACGTAAAATTAGCTAGAGATAGAAGAAAAAAACGCTCTCGTATTAAAGAGGGAGTGTTTTTTATTGCTATTTTACTGATTTTCTCAGGGATTTTACTTACTCTAAAAGATAATTCAGAACATCATGATTCACCGGAACAAGTTATTCCAGCGGTGGTAGATAATGTTGAATATCAATCATTAAATACCTCAAATAAACAAGAAGAAAAAACAGTACACACTTCAGTTGAGCATCAGGCAACTGGGCATCTTAATGATGAAGATGCAACATCTTATGATGATGAATTACAGGCTAAAGATGATGAAGTTGATGAAGTGAAGCCTTCAACAGATGAACTGGATAATTTGCCGCAAAATGCACAAGATGCATTAAGTGGCTTATTAGATGCTGCCGATCAAGCAATTCGTATTACCGATCAATTTAGCCATACTGTGACGCGTGGCGATAGCCTAAAAGACGTATTGGAACTTTCTGGTTTGGAAGATGATACCGCACAGCGTTTAATTGCTGTGGACGGGGAATTGGCAAATTTGAAAGCGGGTCAACAGTTCTATTGGATTTTAGATAAAAATGATGAACTAGAATATTTAAATTGGCTTGTATCTGAAAAAGAAGAACGCATTTATGAACGTGTTGAAGGTGGTAAGTTTAAACGTCAAGTTGTTGAAAAAACAAGTGTTTGGCGAAAAGAAGTATTAAAAGGTGAAATTAACGGAACGTTTGCAACTAGTTTAAAAGCTCAGGGATTGGATAATCGTCAAATCAACCAATTAACCACCGCACTTCAATGGCAAGTGAGCATTCAGAAGTTGAAAAAGGGGACTAAATTTGCAATTTTAGTTTCTCGCGAATATTTAGGCGATAAACTGACTGGTCAAGGTAATGTTGAAGCGTTACATATTTCGTCTGAAGGTAAGAGTTATTATGCAGTTCAGGCTGCCAATGGTCGTTACTATAGCCAACAAGGGGAAACCTTAGGTAAAGGTTTTGCTCGTTATCCATTGCAACGACAAGCGCGAGTTTCTTCATCATTTAATCCGAATCGTCGCCATCCAGTAACTGGGCGTGTACGACCGCATAAAGGTGTGGATTTCTCCGTTTCTCAAGGTACACCGATTATCGCCCCTGCAGATGGCGTAGTTGAAAAAGTGGCATATCAGGCTGGAGGTGCTGGACGTTATATTGTTATGCGCCATGGTCGTGAGTATGAGACTGTTTATATGCACTTAAGTAAACCGCTTGTACGCGCAGGACAAGAAATTAAAAAAGGTGAGAGAATTGCGCTTTCTGGTAATACCGGAATTTCAACAGGACCACATCTACACTATGAATTCCATATTAATGGACGGGCGGTCAATCCGTTGACGGTTAAATTGCCTGGTACAAGTAGTGGTATGGGAACTGCCGAACGTAAACAATTCCTTGTTCGTGCACGTGAAGCAGAGCGAATGTTAAAATTATAATCATATAAAGTGCGGTCAAATACGACCGCATTTTCATTCCCTAATGTGTAAAATAATATTTACACCTTTATGTAAAAAAACTATCATAATCCAATCTTATTTTCCCTACATTTCTGATATATGACCAGTTTCAAATTTAATCCACAAAATCCTTTTGATTGTTTTATTGTGCAAAGTGAATCCATGAAAAGAGCTGTAGAAAACGCGAAACGTTTTGCTATGTTTGATGCGCCTTTGTTAATTCAAGGCGAAACAGGGACTGGAAAAGATTTGTTGGCGAAAGCCTGCCATTATCAGAGTTTGCGTCGTGATAAAAAATTTATCGCAGTAAACTGTGCAGGTTTGCCTGATGAAGATGCCGAAAGTGAAATGTTTGGTCGAAAAGTTGGAGACAGTGAAACCATCGGTTTTTTTGAATACGCGAATGAGGGAACCGTATTACTAGATGGCATCGCAGAACTTTCATTGGGTTTACAGGCTAAATTATTACGTTTTTTAACGGATGGATCTTTCCGTCGAGTGGGTGAAGAGAAGGAGCATCATGCAAACGTACGAGTGATTTGCACATCACAGGTTCCGCTTTATTTGCTTGTTGAGCAAGGTAAAGTGCGTGCTGATTTGTTTCATCGTTTAAATGTTCTCACTATTAATGTGCCACCATTACGTGATCGCATGGCAGATATTGAGCCGCTAGCACAAGGGTTTTTACAGGAAATCAGTGAAGAATTAAAAATTGCCAAACCAACTTTCGATAAAGATTTTCTTCTTTATTTGCAGAAATATGATTGGAAAGGGAATGTTCGTGAGCTTTATAACACCCTTTATCGTACCTGCTCTCTGGTACAAGATAATCATTTAAATATCGAAAGTTTAAATCTTGCTCCGCCACAAAGTGCAGTGATTTCTTTGGATGAATTTGAAAATAAAACCTTAGATGAAATCATCGGTTCTTATGAGGCACAAGTTCTAAAATTATTTTATGCAGAATACCCAAGCACGAGAAAATTAGCTCTGCGTTTAGGCGTTTCCCATACTGCGATTGCGAATAAATTGAAACAATATGGGATTGGAAAATAATTTTCTATAAATTAAGCATTCTCAGATTATATTTTAATATCTGCTAATCTAGAAAATTGCTTACATAACTTTAACCACATAATCTTATCAATCTGCACATCTAACAAGAATTCTCCTTGTTCAGAAATTTGTTCATGTCGTACACAATCAAGCTGATAAAAAGTATGGCGAAGTTTGCCTTCGTGCGGTTGCAAAATTAAAGAAAGAGAAAGTATCTCGTTTTTTAACCGCACTTTAATGGCTTCAAACAATAAATGAATACCCAGATCATCTTGCGCAGAGAGATAGACTGCAACAGGCTGGTTTTCATCATTGTATTCGATATGCTGCGTAACATTTTCCAACAAATCAATTTTGTTATATACCAATAGAACAGGAGCTTCTCCTGCACCAATTTCTTCTAGCACATCATTGACTGCATCGATATTTTCTTGTTTTCGTGAATCAGCCGCATCAATCACATGGAGTAATAAGCTGGCTTCTACCGTTTCTTGTAAAGTCGATTTAAAGGCTGAAACCAGATCATGCGGAAGCTGTCGAACAAATCCTACCGTATCCGCTAAAATTGCTGTACCTACATCTTGAATCTGTAATTTTCGTAAAGTGGGATCTAATGTTGCAAAAAGCTGATCTGCGGCATAAACCTCTGCATTGGTTAAACGATTAAATAAGGTTGATTTCCCTGCATTGGTATAGCCAACAAGTGAAATGGTCGGGATATCTGCCTTTTGGCGTGTTTGGCGATTTTGATTACGCTGTTTCTCCACTTTTGCCAAGCGATTTTGTAATTGAGAAATGCGTACTTTAATCAAGCGACGATCGGTTTCTAACTGAGTTTCACCTGGCCCGCGTAATCCTACAGCCCCTTTTTGTTGATCTAAGCCTGTTTTGCGACGGACTAATCGAGTAGATAAGTGTTTTAATTGCGCAAGTTCAACCTGCAATTTTCCCTCATGAGAGCGCGCTCGTTGGGCGAAAATATCTAAAATGACGCCAGTGCGATCGACCACTCGACAATGACATAAACTTTCTAAGTTACGTGTTTGTGCTGGGGTTAATTGATGGTTAAAAAGTACAACATCAGCATTATGTGATTGCACTGCATCTGCAATTTCTTGAGCTTTTCCCTCGCCTACAAAATATTTAGCTTGAGGAGTGCTACGGCTTGTGGTGATTGTATCCAATACATCTACATTGGCAGAATCAGCGAGTAGCAAAAACTCTTGTAGATCGTCAGTGTTTTTATCTTGCGCAAAGAAAACGTGAACCACGATGGCGGTATCACGCGTTTTTTCAGATTGTTGGGATGAAGAAAGTGCGGTTGAAATTTCCTGAGAATTTTCAACCGCACTTAATAAATATTGATTATCCATTGATGGAGTTGTGATTATTCTGTTTGAGTTTCCACGCTTTCAACGGCTTCAGTTGTTGCTACATGATGGCTGCTATTGTGATGAGAAACAGAGCGCGCAGGCACAACAGTTGAAATTGCGTGTTTATATACCATTTGGTTCACAGTGTTTTTTAATAAAATCACGAATTGATCGAATGATTCAATTTGACCTTGAAGTTTGATTCCGTTTACAAGGTAGATTGATACAGGAATGCGTTCGCGACGAAGCGCATTTAAATAAGGATCTTGTAAAGATTGTCCTTTTGCCATTTTGCTATCCTTTGTTGTCGTTATTATGAAATTTTGCTGATAGAAACTAGTTGTCTCCGCGCGCAAGTGTAGCAATAAACACAAATATTGTCTATTTGCTTTCCCGTAACTTTTGTAAAATTGCTTTCATTTTATGATCTAGTGGTGCATTGAAACGTAGTGTTTCGCCATTTTTAGGGTGCTCAAACCGAATTGAAAAGGCATGTAGGAACAAACGATTCAATCCCAATTCACTCATTTGTTTATCAAAATCTTTATCACCGTATTTATCATCTAATGCAATAGGATGTCCTGCATATTGTGTGTGTACACGAATTTGATGAGTTCTCCCCGTGACTGGTGAAGCCTTCACGAGCGTAGCATTTATATAGCGTTCTTCAATGCTAAATCGGGTTTCAGATGGTTTGCCTTGCTCGCTGACACGCACAATGCGCTCTCCGCTGGATAATTCATTTTTCAAAAGCGGTGCTTGAACAACTTTTACATGGGATTGCCATTGCCCTCGTACTAACGCTAAATAATCTTTTTGAACAGTTTTTACGCGAAGTTGTTCATGTAAATTACGCAATGCTGAACGTTTTTTAGCAATTAATAAAATGCCTGATGTATCGCGATCTAAACGATGAACCAGTTCTAAAAAGCGTGCTTCTGGACGCAATGCCCGCAAGGCTTCAATCACACCAAAATTTAAACCACTCCCGCCATGCACAGCGATTCCTGAAGGTTTATTTAAAACAATTAAACAATCATCTTCAAACAAAATTTGGTTTTCAAGTGCGGCGACTTTATTGAGATTTTTTGAAATCGACGCGTCGTTTTTTTCAGCCACACGCACTGGCGGAACGCGAACAATATCACCTGTTTGCAGTTTATATTCTGGCTTAATCCGGCCTTTATTTACCCGCACTTCACCTTTACGCACAATACGATAAATTAAACTTTTGGGCACGCCTTTGAGTTTTGCTAATAAATAATTATCGATACGTTGGCCGCTTTCATCTTCACTAATTGTCAGCATTTTTACTGATGAATTAATGATTTTTTCGTTTTGTTCTGTCATCTTTTTTCCTTTTGAAAATTGGCGCGAATCATATCACAAAGGCGCTATTAACGTAACTCTATGAACGTAATATTCACCTTGCTAATTAATCGTTTTCTATGGATAATAGAGCGTCTTTTTGCGCCTAAGAATTTGCGTAAAAAAGGATGAGTTTTGTTGGTGAAAACTCAATGCAGCAATCGGCATAAGACATTGATAATCAACATTTTTCTTGAAATAAATTAGCCGCTTGCAACGCGTGTGGAATATCGCGTTGTTTTATAAAGCAAACGTTTATGCTTAATAACGTTATCAATGCACCCAGCAACATACAGTCGTGAGATTGACTGGCGCGAGAAACACGAGGTCGATAACGAAGCAAAGTGCGGTTTATTTTGAGGCCTTTTAAAAATTTAATAAGAGAATTGACAATGAAAAGAATGTTAATCAATGCGACTCAAAAAGAAGAGTTGCGTGTAGCGCTTGTTGATGGACAGCGCTTATTTGACCTGGATATTGAAAGTCCAGGACACGAGCAAAAAAAAGCGAATATCTACAAAGGGAAAATTACTCGCGTTGAGCCAAGCTTAGAAGCGGCTTTTGTAGATTATGGTGCAGAACGTCATGGTTTTTTGCCATTAAAAGAAATTGCTCGTGAATATTTTCCCGATGATTATGTTTTCCAAGGCCGTCCGAATATTCGCGATATCTTGAGCGAAGGCCAAGAAGTTATCGTTCAAGTTAATAAAGAAGAACGCGGAAACAAAGGCGCAGCCTTAACCACTTTCGTTTCTCTTGCGGGTAGTTATTTGGTTATTATGCCAAATAATCCGCGTGCCGGTGGGATCTCTCGTCGTATCGAAGGGGATGAGCGCACTGAATTAAAAGAGGCATTAAGTTCATTAGATGTGCCTGAAGGCGTGGGCTTGATTGTTCGTACTGCTGGTGTGGGGAAATCTCCAGAAGAGTTGCAGTGGGACTTAAAAGTTTTACTTCACCATTGGGAAGCGATTAAACAAGCATCTCAAAATCGTCCAGCGCCTTTCTTGATTCATCAAGAAAGTGATGTGATTGTGCGCGCTATTCGTGATTATTTGCGCCGTGATATTGGTGAGATTCTTATTGATAGCCCGAAAGTGTTTGAAAAAGCAAAAGAGCATATCAAACTTGTTCGCCCTGATTTCATCAATCGTGTGAAACTTTATCAAGGCGAAGTGCCTCTTTTCAGCCACTATCAGATCGAATCTCAAATCGAGTCAGCATTCCAACGTGAAGTGCGTTTACCTTCTGGTGGTTCAATCGTTATTGATGTAACTGAAGCCTTAACTGCTATTGATATTAACTCCGCGCGTTCTACTCGTGGTGGCGATATTGAAGAAACGGCATTGAATACTAATCTTGAAGCGGCAGATGAAATTGCGCGTCAATTACGTTTGCGTGACTTAGGTGGTTTAGTTGTTATCGATTTCATTGATATGACGCCAGTTCGTCACCAACGTGAAGTGGAAAATCGTATTCGTGATGCCGTTCGCCAAGATCGTGCTCGTATTCAAATTAGCCGCATTTCTCGTTTCGGTTTGTTAGAAATGTCGCGTCAGCGTTTAAGTCCTTCATTAGGTGAGTCTTCACATCACATTTGTCCTCGTTGTCAAGGAACAGGTAAAGTGCGTGATAACGAATCTCTTTCCTTGTCTATCTTGCGTTTAATCGAGGAAGAAGCGTTAAAAGAAAACACCAAGCAAGTGCATACGATTGTGCCTATACAAATTGCTTCTTATCTTCTTAACGAAAAACGTAAAGCAATTAGCAATATTGAAAAACGTCACAATGTAGATGTCATTGTTGCGCCAAATGAAGCAATGGAAACACCGCACTTTAGCGTTTTCCGCTTACGCGATGGCGAAGAGGTGAATGAATTGAGCTATAACTTAGCGAAAATTCACTGTGAGAAAGATGAAAGTACCGAGGAATCTCTTGTTTCTCGTAATGTGGAAACAACTGTTGTTGCTGAACAACCAGCAGTTGAAAGTGCGGCAGTGGCACTTTCTATTTCTGAAGCAGCTCCAACTCCAGTTGAGCGTAAATCGAATGAACCGTCTTTATTAGCTAAAATTATCGCGAAGATTAAAGGCTTGTTTGCTTCTGAATCCGAAGAAAATAAACCGAAAAATAACCGCACTTCGCGCAATTCTAATCGTAATCAACGTCGTCCACAGGATCGCCGTACTTCTCGTCGACCACGTTCTGAAAATAACGAAACGGAAAGAACCGAAGAGCAAGTTCGTAATATCCGCGAGCGTAATCAACGCCGTCCTCGCCGTAACTTAGTGGAAGAAAGTATCGCTGAAAGTGCGGTAAATTCTACACCGGTTTTTGAGGCTCAGGATGAAAAAACTGAGCAAGTGACTCAACGCCGTCAACGTCGTGATTTACGTAAACGCGTGCGCGTTGAAGATAATGAGATTTCTGTTGAAAATAACGAAATCATTGTTGAACAAATGCCAGAAGTGGATGTTGTCGAAGTTCAGGCCGTTCAAGATGATGAAAAACCAGTTCGTCAAAACCAAGAGCGTTCTGAACGTCAAGATCGCCAACGCCGCACTCCACGTCATTTACGTGCAGCGAATAATCAACGTCGTCGCCGTAATCAAGAGCCTAAATCGCCAATGCCATTATTTGCTGCAGTGGCTTCACCTGAATTGGCAAGTGGAAAAGCTTGGGTGGACTATTCAACAGTGAATACTCCGAAAGAAAATAATTTCTTATCGGTGGATGAATTGCTTGAGCAAGAAAAAACTAAAAAAGGTTTTATCACGCCAGCAATGGGTATTGTGGTTGAAGAAAAATCTCTTGAAGTAAAACCAGCATTAGATTTTATTACTCAGCCAGCTAATGAATCTGTACAGAAAAAAGTACAAGAATCTTTAGAGCGTTTAAATTTTCATAAACCTCAGGAAACAGTTGAGTCTATTGAGTCAACGATTACCGTAAATGAGTCTGAAACTGTAAATGAACCAGCCTTTATCCGCACTTATGAGTTTAATGGGCGTTTAGGTACCATTTCTTCAGTGACTCATACAAAAGCAGAGGTGACTTTGGCGAAAGCAAGTGATGAAATGCCAGAAGCTTTCCCAATTACTGAATGGCAAGATTCTCGCTATTATTTTTACGGTAAAGGGGCAGCAGGGCATCATTGTGCGATTAGCCATGTATATTCTGAGCCTACCCGAGCAAAATCAGAGTAATCTAAAATAAAAAATTAGAATTGGCGTGATGTTTATTACGTCAATTCTTTTTATTTTTAGGTTGCAGTAAAAATAATCACTTGATAAAAACGAGATGATTTTTGCTTGACGGTCTTTCTCAAAAAACGTATTATGCGTGCGCATTAAATCACGGAGGAATGGTCGAGTGGTTGAAGGCACCGGTCTTGAAAACCGGCGAGGGTTTACGCCCTCCTAGGGTTCGAATCCCTATTCCTCCGCCATCAACTTTTTAAAGTTAACTAATTCGAAAGGATTAGTTTTTTTATTTCTGATCATCTATTTTCTGTGTTTTCACGGTTTTCCATTTCTTCTTTAAATACCAAATATTCTTCTAAAAGATCTATTGCTTCTTGGCATTTTTGCTGGCGTTTTTTATAACCTTCCGCAAGTTGAGCGTAACGTATTTTTTCATCATTATTTTTTTCTGCCTGTGCTAAATCTTTATGTTGTTGATAAAGTTTATTCAAGCGTTCTAATGCTTCATAGTATTTTTCCAATCGTTCTCTTGGCGGTAATTTATGAATGCTATGTTGAGATTTTTTAATGGTTTGTTTCGTTATTTTTTGGGAGGCTGTTAGATGAGTATTCTTGCGAGTTAGGGCTTCTGAAAGAACGGAACATTGGGCGAGTAAACGCTCTGTCAGAAAATTATAGTGATTAAGATTGCTAGATTCTAATGTCTTTATTCTATCTAGCGTTTGATTGATTTCCTTTAGATAAAAGGAAATATTCTGTCCATTTTCACTGAACAAAGTGCGGTCAAATTTGGCGAAGATTTTTTCTTCTCGTTTGGATAAATGAGCTTCACAAAGTCTCTGAACTTTTTGCTCTAAAATCTGGATAAGTTGTTGAACTGTCATAAAAAATCCCCCAATTCGGGGGATTATAATCGTTAAAGGTACATTGCTGCAATCCAGCCAAACGCTAATAATGGAATATTGTAGTGTAGGAAGGTGGGTACAACAGAGTCCCAAATGTGGTCGTGTTTACCATCCATATTTAAACCTGATGTTGGACCTAAGGTCGAGTCAGATGCAGGGGAGCCAGCGTCTCCTAATGCAGCAGCAACACCAACGATTGAAACGGTGGCTAATGGTGAGAAACCAAAAGATAAACAAAGTGGTACATAGATAGAGGCAATGATTGGTACCGTTGAGAATGATGAACCAATTCCCATTGTAATCAACAATCCGACCAGTAACATTAAGAATGCGGCCAAACCTTTACTTTGAATCGCTCCGTTACTTAAGCTTTGAACTAAATCTGTTACGCCCGTTGTGGCATTAATAACATTAGCGAAACCGGATGCCGCAATCATAACAAATCCAATCATAGCCATTAAACGTAAACCTTGTTGGAAGATATCGTTACTTTCTTTCAGTTTGAAAATGCCAAATATTGCGAAAATGACTATCCCAACTAAACCACCAATAATAGTCGAACTTGTCACTAATTGTGTTGCGAAGGTCGCTACAATGGCGATTAAACTTGCAGTGATTTGTTTTGGTTTTATGTTTGCGATGTGCGCTTCAATTTCTTTTGTGGTTGGCTCTTGAATAGTTACATCATATTCTCTTGGTTTGCGATAAGTGATGAATATTGCGGTGAGCAACCCTAAAATCATACCAATTACAGGCAATAACATCGCGAGGGATACTTGAGCAACATTGGTTTGTAAACCTAGAGCAGCCCCAGCTTGATTGATGTTTTTTACTAAAATACTTTCGATAAAGATTTTACCAAACCCTACAGGAAGTAACATATAAGTTGCGGTTAAACCGAATGTAAGTACGCAGGTTACAGCGCGACGGTCTATTTTTAGACGATTAAAAATAGAAAGTAACGGCGGCACGACGATTGGAATAAAAGCAATGTGTACAGGAAGTAAGTTCTGTGAAGAAATGGCGAATAATACCAATACACCAAAAATTAAATATTTAAACCAAGTTAAGTTGCTGGAACTTGGTGTTTTATTCATTTTAGTGATGATCTTATAGGCAATTAAATCGGTAATACCTGATTTAGAAATCGCAATCGCGAATGCACCAAGCATCGCATAGTTCATCGCGACTTCTGCGCCGCCACCTAAACCTCCAGTGAAGGTTTCAATTGTTTTGCTTAAACCTAGACCGCCACAGAGTCCGGCAGTGAGTGCGGCAATAACTAACGCAATAATTACGTTAATACGTAGCAAACTTAGTGCTAGTAAAACGATAATCGAAATAACAACGGGATTTGTTAACATTGTATTTTTCCTTGTGAATTAAATAGTGAATACTTTACTTTAAAATTTTTGATTGTCGAATAAATAATAATGTCGTTGCATTGATGACTCCTGTGTAGTAACAAAACAAAACCCCTCGAAAGTTGCCTTCCGAGGGGTAAGATTTTTATTATCCTGTCAGCTCGGAAGAAATCTTCCAAGCACACCAAAAACCTGAAAGATTATTCAGTTGAATGGTGATGATGGTGACGACGGATAATGTTCATTTTTTATCTCCAAATAAGAATTGCTTTTAAACTACTGGAAAAATAAAACTATTGCAACCACTTTTTTATTTTTCTTAAAGTGCGGTCTATTTTTCAGTTGTTTTTTCCTGTTCTAGTTCAGACGCAATATGTGGGAAGCCACCTAAATCTTTTAAATGATTGACCATATAACAGAATAATTCTGCTGTACGTTCGGTGTCGTATAACGCAGAGTGCGCTTGTTTCCCATCAAATGGGATTTTAGCGGCAAGACAGGCCTTAACGAGAACAGTCTGACCAAACATTAAGCCCGCTAAACTTGCCGTGTCAAACATCCCAAAAGGGTGGAAGGGATTACGCTTTACGCCAGTACGTTCAGCGGCAGCCATCACAAAACTTTGGTCAAAAGCAGCATTGTGCGCCACAATGATAGAACGTTGGCAATCTGCATCTTTTTGTCCTCGACGTACCATTTGAAATAACCCTGTGATTGCATCGAGTTCAGACACCGCACCACGTAATGGATTATGAATATCAATGCCATTAAATTTCAAGGATTCTGGATTAATATTTGCCCCTTCAAAAGGCTCGATATGAAAATGGCATTTCTGATCAGGATGCAAATAACCATGTTCATCCATTTTTAATGTGATTGCGGCTAGTTCGAGTAATGCATCTTTTTTTGCATCAAAACCTGCAGTTTCAACATCAATGATGACGGGGAAATAGCCACGAAAGCGATTTTTTAATTGGTTGTGATAAGGGATTTCTTGAGAATCGGACATAATCTATCTCTTAAAAATAAAATAACGTAGGAATCCCTACGTTATTAAAAATACAATAAAAATTGACCGCACTTTAGTTGCCTAAACCAGATTTAGTGCTTTTGTTTTCGATAAATTCAATTTTATAACCATCTGGATCTTCAACAAAAGCAATTACGGTTGAGCCACCTTTCACTGGCCCTGCTTCGCGAGTAACGTTACCACCGCTTGCGCGAACAGCTTCACAAGTCGCATAAATATCATCCACGCCGATAGCGATATGTCCATATGCTGTGCCATGTTCATATTTATCTACGCCCCAGTTGTATGTTAATTCAATTTCTGCGGCACTTTCGCCATCTTCATAACCTAAAAAAGCAAGTGTATATTTATATTCCGGGTTTTCACTCGTACGCAATAAACGCATACCTAAAACATCTTGATAAAATTTGATTGAACGATCTAAATCGCCCACGCGTAACATAGTGTGTAAAATTCGCATTGGTTTAATCCTTTTGTGATAAAAAGTGCGGGCATTATGCCACAAAAAAGTTGAATTAAATAAATTTGTTATGAATTATTTAACTGCAATCATCGAGCCAAAGTTAAAACACTGGAACCATAATTCTACGTGTGAAAATCCGATGTTTTTTAACCGCTCTTTGTGAATGTTAATCGAGTCAGTACGCATGACATTTTCAAGTGCAGTGCGTTTTTGGCTCACTTCAAGCTCACTGTAACCGTTAGCACGTTTGAATTGGTGATGGAGATCAATAAGCAACTCATTCACTTTTTCATCTTCAAAACGGAATTTTTCAGAGAGCACCAACACACCGTTTGGGTTTAAACCTTGGTAGATTTTTGTGAGCAAGGCTACACGATCTTCTGGTGGTAAAAATTGCAATGTGAAGTTGAGCACTACCATTGAGGCGTTCTTAATTTCAATTTGACGAATATCATCGCAAAGAATTTCTACGGGTACATCACTATGATAAGCCGCAACGTGCTGACGGCAGCGTTCCACCATTGGCAGAGAATTATCGACACCGATAATTTTCACATTCGGTTGTTTAATATTACGTCGCATAGAAAGAGCTGCCGCACCGCGTGAACAGCCTAAATCATAGACTTGGCTGTCAGCAGTCACAAAACGCTCAGCCAACATACCAATCGCCGTGATAATGTTGGAGTAGCCAGGTACGGATCGTTGAATCATATCTGGAAAGACTTCAGCAACGTTTTCATCAAAGGTAAAATCGCCGAGTTTTTCAATTGGAGCAGAAAAAATAGTATCTTTCATGGTTTACATTGTGTGGAGTATGTGTGTTTTTCACTTTTCCATACCCTACGAATTAGAAAATATTTAAAAAGTGCGGTCATTTTAAGGAAAGTTTTCAAGGGGTCAAATAAATTTCCGTTTAAGATTTAAAAGACGCGCCTTTTTCCGTATAATTCTGCGGTATTTTTCCATTTTTATAGAGAGTTAAGGAATTGAATATGATGCGTACACATTATTGCGGTGCATTAAACCGCAACCATATTGGACAAGATGTAACATTAAGCGGTTGGGTTCACCGCCGTCGTGATTTAGGTGGCTTGATTTTTATTGATATGCGCGATCGTGATGGCATTGTGCAAGTTTGTTTTGATCCGAAATATCAAGATGCATTGACAGCGGCTGCTGGGTTACGTAATGAATTCTGTATTCAAATTAAAGGTGAGGTGATTGCGCGTCCTGATAATCAAGTTAATAAAAATATGGCGACAGGCGAAGTAGAAGTATTAGCGAAAGAATTACGCATCTACAATGCTTCTGACGTTTTACCATTAGACTTCAACCAAAATAACACCGAAGAACAACGTTTAAAATACCGTTATTTAGATTTACGTCGCCCTGAAATGGCTCAACGCTTGAAAACCCGTGCAAAAATCACCAGCTTTGTGCGTCGTTTCATGGATGATAATGGTTTCCTTGATATTGAAACCCCAATGCTTACCAAAGCAACGCCAGAAGGTGCGCGTGACTATTTAGTGCCAAGTCGTGTACATAAAGGCAAATTCTATGCATTACCGCAATCACCACAGCTTTTCAAACAGCTTTTAATGATGTCTGGTTTTGATCGTTATTATCAAATCGTGAAATGTTTCCGTGATGAAGATTTACGTGCAGATCGCCAACCTGAGTTTACCCAAATCGATGTGGAAACTTCTTTCTTAACTGCACCAGAAGTACGTGAGATCATGGAACGCATGGTACACGGTTTATGGCAAAACATTATTGGTGTGGATTTAGGTAAATTCCCACAAATGACCTGGCAAGAAGCGATGACTCGTTTTGGTTCAGATAAACCAGATTTGCGTAACCCGCTTGAATTAGTCGATGTGGCAGATATCATTAAAGATGTTGAATTTAAAGTATTTAATGAGCCTGCAAACAATCCAAACGGCCGTGTGGCAGTGATTCGTGTACCAAATGGTACTGAAATCACTCGTAAACAAATTGATGAATACACACAATTTGTTGGTATTTACGGTGCAAAAGGTTTGGCTTGGGCGAAAGTAAATGACATTCATGCTGGCCTTGAAGGCGTACAAAGCCCGATTGCGAAATTCTTAAATGAAGATGTATGGAAAGCATTAGCAGAACGTGTGAATGTACAAACTGGCGATATCTTATTCTTCGGTGCAGATAAATGGCAAACCACTACTGATGCAATGGGCGCATTGCGTTTGAAACTTGGTCGCGATTTAGGGTTAACGCGTTTAGATGAGTGGCAACCACTTTGGGTGATCGACTTCCCTATGTTTGAACGTGATGAAGAGGGTAATCTTGCAGCAATGCACCATCCATTCACTTCACCAAAAGATTTTAGTCCTGAGCAATTAGAAGCCGATCCAACAAGTGCGGTAGCAAATGCTTACGACATGGTAATTAATGGCTACGAAGTAGGTGGTGGTTCAGTACGTATTTTCGATCCGAAAATGCAACAAACCGTATTCCGTATTCTTGGTATTAACGAACAAGAGCAACGCGAAAAATTCGGCTTCTTGTTAGATGCATTAAAATTCGGTACACCTCCACATGCTGGTTTAGCATTCGGTTTAGACCGTTTAACCATGCTTTTAACTGGCACCGAAAATATCCGTGATGTGATTGCATTCCCGAAAACAACCGCGGCAGCGTGTTTAATGACAGAAGCACCAAGTTTTGCGAATCCGCAGGCGTTGGGTGAGTTGGCAATTTCTGTCGTTAAAGCAGAATAAGTTTGAAATATTAGGAATGAAGTGCGGTCAGATTTGGCCGCATTTTTAATGATGCAATATAAAAATAATCAATCGGTTCTCGTTGTAATTTACGCTAAAGATACAAACCGAGTTTTAATGCTCCAACGCCAAGATGATCCTGATTTTTGGCAGTCTGTTACTGGCACCATTGAAAGTGGTGAAACACCAAAAAAAACAGCAATTCGTGAGCTTTGGGAAGAAGTACGGTTAGAAATTTCAGAAAATTCCACCGCATTTTTTGATTGCAAAGAGAGCATAGAATTTGAAATTTTTCCACATTTCCGATATAAATACGCACCGAATGTGACGCATTGCCGTGAACATTGGTTTTTATTGGCAATGGAGCAAGAATTCGAACCAGTATTAAGTGAGCATTTGGCATATCAATGGGGTTCCCCTGAACAAGCAATCCAAATGACAAAATCTTCCAATAACGCGGAAGCAATTAGAAAATATATTCTTAAAGATAAATAGAAGGAAAACAACATGGCAGGCCATAGTAAGTGGGCTAATATTAAACACCGCAAAGCAGCACAAGATGCACAACGCGGTAAAATTTTTACTAAATTAATTCGTGAACTTGTTACCGCAGCTAAAATTGGTGGTGGCGATGTGAGTGCTAACCCGCGTTTACGTGCAGCAGTAGATAAAGCGCTTAGCAACAATATGACACGCGATACTATCAACCGCGCTATTGATCGTGGCGTAGGTGGTGGCGATGACACCAATATGGAAACCAAAATCTATGAAGGCTATGGCCCAGGCGGTACAGCGGTTATGGTTGAATGTTTAAGTGATAATGCAAACCGTACGATCTCACAAGTGCGCCCTAGTTTTACTAAATGTGGTGGTAACTTGGGAACAGAAGGTTCTGTTGGTTATTTATTTAGCAAAAAAGGTTTAATTTTAATTGAACAAGCAGATGAAGATGCGTTAACTGAAGCGGCTATAGAAGCGGGTGCTGATGATATTCAACCACAAGATGATGGTTCATTTGAAATCTATACTGCTTGGGAAGATTTAGGTTCAGTACGTGATGGCATTGAAGCAGCTGGCTTTAAAGTTCAAGAAGCTGAAGTGACGATGATTCCATCAACAACCGTTGATCTTGATATTGAAACTGCACCAAAATTACTTCGTTTAATTGATATGTTGGAAGATTGTGATGACGTACAAAACGTATATCACAACGGTGAAATCAGTGACGAAGTGGCATCTCAACTTTAATAATGCAATAAATGGGTAATTTAATTACCCATTTTTTATAGAAATTATGAGCATTATTTTAGGTATTGACCCAGGTTCTCGCGTAACTGGTTATGGTGTGATTCGTCAAACAGGAAGACATTTGGAATATCTTGGCAGTGGCGCAATTCGTACTCAAGTTGAAGATTTACCAACCCGTTTGAAACGTATTTATGCTGGAGTAACTGAAATCATCACGCAATTTCAACCTGATATGTTTGCGATTGAGCAAGTGTTTATGGCGAAGAATGCGGATTCAGCTTTGAAACTCGGGCAGGCTCGTGGTACGGCGATTGTTGCCGCGGTAAATCATGATTTACCTGTTTTTGAATATGCCGCACGTTTAGTCAAACAAACGGTTGTGGGCATTGGTTCCGCAGATAAAGTGCAAGTGCAAGAAATGGTGACTCGTATTTTGAAGTTGTCAGATAAACCTCAAGCCGATGCCGCGGATGCATTGGCTATCGCGATTACACACGCTCATTCTATTCAACATTCTTTACATATTGCCAATTCTGTGAAAATGACAGAAACGCAAGAAAAAATGACCGCACTTTTAAAGACCAGATATAGTCGAGGACGCTTTAGATTAAAAATTTAACTGGATGTTCGTCCAGTTTTATTTTATTCTATGCGTTACGTTTTTTATCATTCGGAAGAATTATGATCGGTCGCTTACAAGGCATTCTTTTAGAAAAACAACCTCCAGAAATTTTACTCAATGTGCAAGGCGTAGGCTATGAATTGCTTTTGCCTATGACGAGTTTCTATGATTTACCAGAAATTGGACAAGAAACTACTTTATTCACCCATCTTGTTGTTCGTGAAGATGCTCATTTACTTTTTGGATTTGCTCAGAAAACAGACCGCACTTTATTTCGTGAATTAATTAAAACAAATGGGGTGGGGCCTAAATTAGCCTTAGCGATTTTATCCGCCATGTCAGTCGAACAATTTGCTTACGCAATTGAGAGAGAAGAGCTCTCTAAACTCACTAAAATTCCAGGAGTTGGCAAAAAAACAGGTGAACGTTTGTTAGTTGAGCTCAAAGGTAAATTTAAAGGCGTAAAACAAAGTGATTTCTTTGTAGAAAGTACTCATATTCCGTCACTTCCATCTATTGAATCGCGTGTAGAAAATTCATCTGATGAAGCTATTTCAGCCTTGATTGCTTTAGGTTATAAACCTGCAGAAGCAGAAAAAATGGTGAAACGAGTTGCTAAGCCAGAATTAACCAGTGAGCAAGTTATTCGCGAAGCTTTAAAAGCCGCACTGTAGGTGAGACATGATTGAAGCAGATAGAATTATTAGCGGGCAAGCTAAACTTGATGAAGATGTTATTGACCGCGCTATTCGTCCGAAATTATTAGCAGATTATGTTGGGCAGCCGCAAGTGCGCGAGCAAATGGATATTTTCATCAAGGCAGCCAAACTACGTCAAGATGCCTTAGATCATTTATTGATTTTTGGCCCTCCAGGTTTAGGAAAAACCACTCTTGCTAATATTGTGGCAAATGAAATGGGCGTGAATATTCGTACGACATCTGGGCCAGTATTAGAAAAAGCGGGAGATTTGGCTGCAATGCTAACTAATCTTGAACCGCACGATGTGTTATTTATTGATGAAATTCATCGACTTTCCCCTGCAATTGAAGAAGTCCTTTATCCAGCAATGGAAGATTATCAATTGGATATTATGATTGGTGAAGGGCCTGCTGCGCGTTCTATTAAATTAGATTTGCCACCTTTTACTTTGGTTGGCGCGACGACAAGAGCGGGTTCTTTGACTTCGCCATTGCGTGATCGTTTTGGTATTGTACAACGTTTGGAATTCTATTCTGTAGAAGATTTAACATCTATCGTTGCAAGAAGTGCGGGGTGTTTGAATCTTGAATTAGAACAGCAAGCCGCTTTTGAGATAGCTCGTCGTTCACGAGGCACGCCTCGAATTGCAAACCGTTTATTACGACGCGTGCGTGATTATGCAGATGTACGTAATGGGGGAGTAATTTCTGTAGATGTGGCAAAACAAGCGCTTTCAATGCTAGATGTAGATGATGCCGGATTTGATTATTTAGATAGAAAATTATTGTCTGCAGTTATTGAGCGTTTTGACGGCGGGCCAGTAGGACTGGATAATCTTGCTGCTGCAATCAGTGAAGAACGCGATACCATTGAAGATGTGTTAGAGCCTTATTTGATTCAACAGGGTTTTTTACAAAGAACGCCGCGTGGCCGTATCGCAACATCGCAAACTTATCGCCATTTCGGTCTGCAGAAATTATCAGACTAGATAAATTTAACCACTAAAAAAGCCTTATTGTACTCAATAAGGCTTTTTTAATTACTCACTATAACTTTTCAAATTACTTAATTTTGCTAAACCCACTTCACAACTTTTTAACTGAGTCGCTAACTCCATTTGAAGAATCTGTTGCTTACTTTGGTTTAACTTATTTTTAATTTTTCCTACTTGTGTATGTGTACCTGGTTGTTTTTCTGCTTGCGCAATCAAATTCTCTGTTTCTTTAAATAGTTGTTCACATTGTTGTGGCAGAATATTTGATGCAAAAGTAGAGGTTGATACAGCAGAGAAAAGTGCGGTTAAAATAAGGAATGTTTTTTTCATTTTAAGTCCTTGTTTCTCTTTATTATGAAATCTAAAAATTAAACTAGGCGGGAAAATAGCAAAATATACTTAGTATGTCTAGCTTTTGAAGTCATTTCTTCTTCTAAATTGTGATAAGGATCACGTGTAACATATATTTTTGTACAAAAAATAGCAAAATTGATTTATATCAACTAAATTATTTTTACTAAATAATGGGTATTTTATATTTTATGTCAAAAATGTGATCTAGATATGGTTTTTACTGTTTTTTATACTTATGTTTAGTAGTAGAATACCCGCCAATTTGGTTTATCTCTATAATAATTGGTGTTTTTTAACCATTTGAGAATGATTATGTAGATAAACCAATTTAAACTTAGCTAATTGGAGTTGAGTGATTAGGGATTATTTAAGGCTTTGCCTTTTTAATCATTGTTGGAACTAATGTTGTTTATACAGAGGAGTTGAGAATGTTGGACGTTGTTGACCTTTCTCGCTTGCAGTTTGCTTTAACTGCGTTGTATCACTTCATTTTCGTGCCGCTGACATTAGGTTTGTCATTCGTCCTTGTGATTATGGAAACCATTTATGTGACGACAGGCAAAGAAGTTTATAAAGATATGACAAGATTTTGGGGTAAGTTATTTGGTATTAACTTTGCCCTTGGGGTGACCACAGGTATCATTATGGAATTCCAATTCGGTACTAACTGGTCTTATTATTCTCATTATGTAGGTGATATTTTCGGTGCGCCATTAGCAATCGAAGCATTACTTGCGTTCTTCTTAGAGTCCACTTTCGTGGGTCTATTCTTTTTCGGTTGGGATCGTTTAACTAAAGGTAAACACTTACTCGCAACTTACTGCGTAGCCTTTGGTTCAAACCTTTCTGCGATGTGGATTTTAGTGGCAAATGGTTGGATGCAACATCCGGTAGCGGCAGAGTTTAACTTTGAAACCGTTCGTATGGAAATGACTAGCTTCTTAGATCTTTGGTTAAATCCAGTTGCGCAAAGTAAATTTTTACACACATTAACAGCAGGTTATACAACCGGTGCAATGTTTGTATTAGGTATCAGCGCATTCTATTTATTAAAAGGTCGCGATATTGGTTTTTCTAAACGTTCATTCTCTGTCGCGGCAACATTTGGTTTTATTGCTGCATCAGCGGTATTAATTATGGGTGATGAATCAGGTTATGACATCGGTAAAGCACAACCTGTGAAATTGGCTGCAATGGAAGCTGAGTTTGATACTCATGCAGCTCCAGCACCATTCCATCCAGTTGCGATTCCAAATACTGCTGAAATGAAAAATGATTTTGCGATTGAAATCCCTTACTTAGGTGGTTTAATTGCAACGCGTTCTTTAGATACTGAAATTGTTGGTTTGAAAGATATTCAAGCGAAAAATGAAGGTCGTGTTCGTAATGGTATGGTAGCGTATGATTTATTCACACAATTAAAAGCAGAGAAAAAATCAGCAGGCCAAGTAAGTCCAGAAACTAAAGCTAAATTTGATGAAGTCAAAGGTGATTTAGGTTTCGGTTTATTATTAAAACGTTACACAGATAAAGTTGTTGATGCAACGGATGAACAAATTAAACAAGCAGCACGTGATACTATTCCAAATGTCGGTCCTAACTTCTGGGCATTCCGTGGTATGTTAGCGGCTGGTGGTTTAATTATCTTATTAGCTTTCGGTGCATTTGTTCAGAATTTACGTAACAAAGTGACTTCTTCTCGCTTATTACTTAAAGCATTACTTTGGAGTATTCCATTGCCATTCTTAGCGATTGAATTTGGTTGGTTCTTAGCTGAATTTGGTCGTCAACCATGGGCAATTTATGAAGTTTTACCTGTTGGAGTGTCGGCGTCTCAGTTAAGTACTGGCGATTTATGGTTCTCTATTGGTTTAATTTGTGCGCTTTATCTTGCGTTCATTATTGTTGAGATGTATTTGATGTTTAAATATGCGCGTTTGGGTCCAAGTGCGTTAAAAACCGGCAAATACTACTTTGAACAATCATCTAAATAAGCAGGAGATGAATTATGATTGATTATGAATTTCTACGTTTTATTTGGTGGGTGTTAGTCGTTGTATTGTTGATCGGTTTCTCTGTAACTGATGGATTTGATATGGGCGTGACCGCACTTTTACCTGTAACAGGTAAAAAAGAAGTGGAACGCCGTATTATGATCAACTCTATTGCCCCACATTGGGATGGTAACCAAGTTTGGTTATTAACTGCAGGCGGCGCAGTATTTGCGGCATGGCCAATTGTATATGCAGTTTCATTCTCAGGTTTCTACATCGCTTTAGTATTGGTTTTAGCTGCGTTATTCTTACGTCCATTGGGTTTTGAATATCGTGCAAAAATTGATAACCCGACTTGGCGTTCTGTTTGGGATTGGGGACTATTCGCAGGTGGTTTTGTACCATCATTAGTATTTGGTGTGGCTTTTGGTAATTTATTACAAGGCGTTCCATTCCATTTCAATGAATTGACTCAAGTAACTTATACCGGTTCATTCTTCGAATTATTAAATCCATTTGCATTGTTGTGTGGTGTTATTAGCTTATCTATGCTTGTGACTCACGGTGCGAACTGGTTACAAATGAAAACAACCGAAGAATTACGTGATCGCGCTCGCTCAGTGAGCCAAATCGGTGCTATTGTCACTTTAATTGCGTTTGTATTAGCTGGTGCATGGTTATACTTTAAAGAGGGGTATGTAGTAACGAGTGTTGTGGATCATTACGCTCCATCTTCTCCAATAAATAAAGAAGTTGCTGTCGAAACTGGTGCATGGTTTAGAAATTTCAATGAAATGCCAATTCTTTGGATTTTCCCTGCATTAGCAGTAGTTGCTGCGCTATTAAATGCGGCATTTTCTAAAGCTAATCGTTGTGGTTTCGCATTCTTTTTCTCTGCATTAACAATGGCTGGCGTAATTATTACTGCTGCAGTATCTATGTTCCCATTTGTGATGCCTTCAAGCTCACACCCTGAACAGAGTTTGTTAATGTGGGATGCAACTTCAAGTGAATTAACATTAACGTTAATGTTGATTTTTGCACTTATCTTTGTGGCTATTTCTTTGGTTTATACCATTTGGTCTTATTCGAAGATGTTTGGTCGCTTAGATGCGAATTTCATTGATGAAAATAAACACTCATTATACTAAGGAGATTAATATGTTATATGTAATTTGGGTAGTGGGTGTGTTATTAGCTATATTTGCCAGCGCAAAATTAACCATTGGCAAAGAAAAAGCAGGAAAATTTGACGAGTAATATGATTCATTCACTCTATCAATTAATTAATAAGGGTTCGTTTCGAACCCTTTCATTTATTTTAGCGCTAGGACTAACAGCCGTATTTTTCTTTAATATTGATAATTTTTCAACGTTGTTACGAAATGATTCTCCTTGGTGGATTTTGATGATCTTTTGGGGATTGATTACGGTTTGGATTCATGGAATCGGATTTGAAATTAAAAGCGTAATTTGGAAACTACTTTTCTTACCTTATATCGCTTATATCATTATATTGATTAGTGCTGTAGAGCATTTTTATTTACGAGGATGATTTTTTTCTTCGGCATATTGCTTATCTAAAAAACAGGTTCTAAAATATCCGACCTATTGCGGTGGGCAAAGCTTAATAATGTCAGAAAAAACCTTCTATCTTCCCGTTCGAGTATATTATGAAGATACTGATGCTGGTGGCGTTGTGTATCATGCTCGTTATTTGCATTTTTTTGAGCGGGCTAGAACAGAATATTTGCGAGCGTTAAATTTTACGCAGCAAACTTTATTACAAGAACAACAACTCGCGTTTGTTGTCAAATCGCTCGCTATTGATTATTGCGTTGCGGCAAAATTGGATGATTTACTCACGGTAGAAACAGATGTCATAGAGATAAAAGGTGCAACAATCCTTTTTGAGCAAAGACTTATGCGTGATACGGTGATGTTATCAAAGGCTACAGTCAAGGTAGCCAGTGTTCATCTTGGCAATATGAAACCTGTGGCTCTTCCTAAAGAAGTAAAAGCTGCATTTTACAACCTAAAATAAACTTTTCGGAGTATGCAATGACTGCAGAATTGAATTTCTTAGATCTTTTTCTAAAAGCAAGTATTGTTGTTCAACTTGTAATTGTGATTTTGATTTCATTTTCAATTATTTCTTGGGCGATTATTATCCAACGTAGCCGAGTTTTAACGGCTGCTTTAAAAGAAGCGAATACTTTTGAAGATCGTTTCTGGTCTGGTGAAGATTTGAATAAGCTATATGAAGGATTATCAAATCGTCGTGATATTTTAACGGGTAGTGAGCAAATTTTCTTTGTTGGTTTCAAAGAGTTTTCTCGCTTGAAACAAGTGAATCCTGATGCGCCAGAGGCAATTATTAAAGGAACCACGCGAGCAATGAATCTTACAATGAATCGTGAAGTTGAAAGCCTTGAAAGTCGCGTACCATTTTTGGCTACAGTAGCTTCTGTTAGCCCTTATATCGGTTTATTCGGAACCGTTTGGGGTATCATGCACGCTTTTATGGCATTAAGTGGTGCTAAGCAAGCAACTTTACAAATGGTTGCTCCTGGTATCGCCGAGGCATTGATTGCTACTGCAATCGGTTTATTTGCTGCGATTCCAGCTGTAATGGCTTATAACCGTTTAAGTTTACGTGTGAATGCTATTGAACAGAATTATGGTAACTTTATTGATGAATTTACGACGATTTTACATCGCCAAGCTTTCGGCAAAGCACCACACTAAAATATAGAAAAAATACACCGCACTCTTTCGTTAAGTGCGGTGAAAAATAAGAGAGATTTGAATTATGGCTCGTCGTCAGCGTAAAGATATTAAATCTGAAATTAATATTGTCCCGTTTTTGGATGTATTGTTAGTGCTTGTGTTGATCTTTATGGCAACAGCGCCAATTATTAGCCAAAGTGTACAAGTGGAATTGCCGGATTCAGTGCAAAGTCAAAATGTATCTAATGAAGATAAAGTGCCGGTAATTCTTGAAGTTTCAGGGGTTGGACAATATGCGATTTCTATTGGCGGAGAACGTCAAGAAGGGTTAACGGAAGAAATGGTGAGACAGTTATCTCGACAAGAATTTGATAAAGATAATAACACACTATTTTTAGTGGGTGGAGCTAAGGAAGTTCCCTATGAAGAAGTGATTAAAGCACTTAATCTGCTCCACCTTGCTGGAATTAAATCTGTTGGTTTAATGACAAACCCAATTTAACTAAGTAGGTAACCGTGCAAAATAATCGACAAAAAAAAGGCGCAAATGCATTTGTTATTTCTATAGTGATGCACCTTGTTTTGTTTGGATTGTTGATTGTCAGCTCTTTCTACCATACAGTTGAAATTATGGGTGGTGGTGAAGGTGAGGGCGATGCAATGGGGGCGGTAATGGTCGATACTGGCTCTGCAGCGCAAGAATGGGGTAGAATTCAACAACAGAAAAAAGGGCAAGCGGATAAGCAGAAACGTCCAGAACCCGTTGTTGAAGAAAAACCGCCACAACCTAATCAAGAAGAGATTAAGCGTCAACAGGAAGTTCAACGACAAGAAGAGTTAAAACGTCAGCAAGAACAGCAACGTCAGCAAGAAATAAAAAAACAACAAGAGCAAGCTCGTCAAGAAGCTTCGGAAAAACAGAAACAAGCTGAAGAGGCTAAGGCTAAACAAGCGGCTGAAGCTGCAAAATTAAAAGCAGATGCAGAAGCTAAACGTTTAGCTGCCGCAGCAAAACAAGCTGAAGAAGAGGCGAAAGCTAAAGCGGCAGAACTTGCAGCACAAAAAGCAAAACAAGAAGCAGAAGCCAAGGCAAAAGCTGAAGCCGCTGCTAAAGCAAAAGCTGAGGCTAAAGCGAAAGCTGAAGCAGATGCAAAAGCTAAAGCCGCTGCTGATGCTAAGGCAAAAGCAGATGCAGAAGCTAAGGCTGCGGCAGAGGCGAAAGCTAAGGCTGCTGCAGATGCTAAAGCTAAAGCGGATGCAGCAAAACGAAAAGCGGACCAAGCCAGTTTAGATGATTTCTTAAATGGCGGAGATATTGGTGGCGGTAGTGCATCTAAAGGCGGAAATGCGAATAAAGGTGGATCTCAAGGTAGCGGTGCTGCGCTTGGTTCTGGCGATGGTGGCAAAGTAGGAGATCAATACGCTGGAGTGATTAAGAAAGAGATTCAACGTCGTTTCTTAAAAGATCCAAGTTTTGCAGGGAAAGTTTGTCGTATTAAAATTCAATTGAGTCGAGATGGAACAATCTTGGGATATCAAAAAATTTCAGGTCCTGATGATATTTGTACAGCAGCATTAAGTGCAGTGGCTAGAACGAAAAAAGTTCCAGCAGCGCCATCGGATGCTATCTATGAGAAATATAAATCGCCAATTATTGACTTTGATATTCGATAATTCTTTATAAAAATTTATTGTTAAATTTTAAAGGTAACAAAATGAAATTATTAAAACGTTTAGTGAGCGTATTAGCGATTGTACTTGCTGTTGCAAGCAATGCATTCGCAGATGATGAAGTTCGCATTGTAATTGATGAAGGGGTTGATGGTGCACGTCCTATAGCTGTTGTGCCGTTTGCTGGATCTGCACCGGAAGATATTAGCAAAATTGTTGCTGATGATTTACGTAACAGTGGTAAATTTAATCCTATTGCAGTGTCTCAGATGCCTCAACGTCCAACTTCAGCAGCTGAGGTAAATCCTGAAGCTTGGTCTAATATTGGAATTGACGCAATTGTGGTCGGACAAGTTGTTCCATCTGGTAATGGTTATAGTATTACTTATCAATTAATTGATACCGTTGGTGCATCAGGTACGCCAGGGGCGGTATTAATGCAAAATAGCTATACAGTGACAAATAAATGGTTACGCTATGGTGCTCATACTGTTAGTGATGAAGTGTTTGAAAAATTAACTGCGATCCGTGGTGCGTTTAGAACTCGTATCGCTTATGTTGTGCAAAAAAATGGCGGTTCACAACCCTATGAAGTGCGTGTTGCAGACTACGATGGCTATAATCAATTTATCGTAAATCGTAGCTCTCAACCAATCATGTCACCAGCTTGGTCTCCAGATGGTCAACGTTTAGCGTATGTATCTTTTGAAAATAAAAAATCACAACTTGTTGTACAAGATTTAAATTCTGGTGCTCGTAAAGTGGTGGCTTCTTTTCCTGGACATAATGGTGCTCCTGCATTCTCTCCAGATGGTTCACGTTTAGCCTTCGCCTCTTCACAGGATGGCTCATTAAATATTTACGTGATGAACTCTCACGGCGGCGCTCCGACTCAATTAACTCGTGGTGCAGGTAATAATACAGAACCATCTTGGTCTCCAGACGGTAGCTCAATTTTATTTACATCCGATAGAAGTGGTTCACCACAAGTTTATCGTATGAGTGCAAACGGTGGTGGTGCAACACCGGTTGGTGGTCGCGGTAGTGCACAAATTAGCGCTGATGGCAAAACCCTTGTGATGATTAATGGAAACAATAATGTTGTTAAACAAGATCTCACATCTGGTGCATCAGAAGTACTTAGTACCTCTTTCTTAGGCGAAAGTCCAAGTCTTTCACCAAATGGAATTATGATTATTTATAGCTCTACACAAGGCTTAGGAAAGGTGCTACAATTAGTTTCTGCAGATGGTCGCTTCAAAGCGAGCCTTCCAGGAAGTAATGGCCAAGTGAAATTTCCTGCTTGGTCGCCATACTTAACTAAATAAAGAAAACTCATTGAGGAGAAATCTAATGAACAAATTTGTTAAATCATTATTAGTTGCAGGTTCTGTAGCTGCATTAGCTGCTTGTAGTTCATCTAACAACGATGCTGCTGGCAATGGCGCAGGCCAAACTTTTGGCGGTTACTCTGTTTCTGATCTTCAACAACGTTACAACACCGTATATTTCGGTTTTGACAAATACAACATCGAAGGTGAATACGTTCAAATCTTAGATGCACACGCAGCATATTTAAATGCAACTCCAGCTGCTAAAGTATTAGTAGAAGGTAACACTGACGAACGCGGTACACCAGAATACAACATCGCGTTAGGTCAACGTCGTGCAGATGCAGTTAAAGGTTATTTAGCTGGTAAAGGTGTTGATGCTGGTAAATTAGGCACAGTATCTTACGGTGAAGAAAAACCTGCAGTATTAGGTCACGATGAAGCTGCATATTCTAAAAACCGTCGTGCAGTATTAGCGTACTAATTCTTAGTATTTCTAATGCTTGAAAAACAGGATCCATTTTTTATTGGATCCTGTTTTGTTTTCATCGTTTGTAATTTAACCAATTAGCTTGAAAGAATGAATTTATTCTTTTGATTCTAAAACAAATGCGCTATCATTAATTCATCAACACAGTGGGTCGTTAGCTCAGTCGGTAGAGCAGCGGACTTTTAATCCGTTGGTCGAAGGTTCGAATCCTTCACGACCCACCACTCTCTGATTTAGTTGTCCAGTTGGGTTGTTAGCTCAGTTGGTAGAGCAGCGGACTCTTAATCCGTTGGTCGAGAGTTCGAGCCTCTCACAACCCACCATTCTTATTTGTATTATTCATCTCTAATATTTTAAATTTCTTTTAAGTTGCTTAAATTCTTGACTATTTTTAGCGGTTATTGTGGTAGAATACCCTTAAATTTTAGTCGGGCATCATTATGTTGGAAAATATTCGTATTGTTTTAATTGAGACTTCGCATAGCGGTAATATTGGTTCTGCTGCTAGAGCAATGAAAACAATGGGATTGACCCAGCTTTGTCTTGTTTCACCAAAATCCGTTGATGAACAATCTTATGCTCTTTCAGCTGGTGCAGAAGATATTGTAAAAAATGCTAGAGTTGTCGATAGTTTTGATGAGGCCGTCGATGATTGCTCTCTGGTGATTGGAACAAGTGCTCGTTTACGTCATTTACAAAGTACATTGATCGAGCCTAGAGAATGCGCGGAGAAAGTTGTAGCGCATGAAGGCAAGATAGCTATTGTATTTGGTCGTGAACGTATTGGATTAACGAATGAAGAATTGTTGAAATGTCATTACCATTTGAATATCCCAGCTAATCCTGATTATTCTTCTTTAAATTTGGCAATGGCGGTACAGTTGGTAAGCTATGAATTGCGCATGGCATTTTTAGCTCAAGATAATAAGGAAAATTCACTTTCTTTAATAGAACAAAACTATCCAACTGCAGAACAACTCGCTTATTTTTTTGAGCATACTGAGCGTGTATATCAGTCACTCGGATTCATTCAAAATCAAGGTGTTATGCAAAAATTAAAGCGTTTATATTATCGCGCTCAACTTGAAAAAAATGAATTAAATATTTTAAATGGCATGCTAAGTACGGTCGAAAAACGAATTGATCTTGATTTAGATTAATTGACTGATTTGGTAGGATATGTAAATATTGCAACATCACTTTTTAGGAACACTTTATGAAACTTACATCGAAAGGTCGTTATGCAGTCACTGCGGTTTTAGATATCGCTTTAAATGCAGAAAAAGGTCCTGTGAGCCTTGCAGATATTTCTGAACGTCAACATATTTCGTTATCTTATTTAGAACAACTTTTTGCTAAATTACGTCGTGATGGATTAGTAAAAAGTGTTCGTGGACCTGGCGGTGGGTATCAGCTAGGTTTACCAAGTGATCAAATTTCAGTGGGAATGATTATTTCAGCGGTAAATGAAAATATTCATGTGACAAAATGTCTTGGTCGTGGAAATTGTCAAAATGGCGTAGAATGTTTAACTCATACATTGTGGGAAGATCTGAGTAATCGCATTGAAAGTTTTCTCAATGAAATTACTTTGGCTGAATTGGTGAGTAAACGTGAGTCAAAACGCCAAACTCATAGCGATTTTGAGAATTTATTAATTGTTAATCAATAAAGGAAAGTAGTCCGTACAGTGCAGAATGCATTAAAGTGCGGTCAAATTTAGAATGATTTAGGAGTGAAAAATGAAATTACCTATTTATTTAGACTATGCAGCAACTTGTCCTGTGGACGAGCGTGTTGCGAAGAAAATGATGGAATTTTTAACCATTGACGGTACATTCGGTAACCCAGCTTCTCGCTCGCATAAATTTGGTTGGCAAGCAGAAGAAGCGGTTGACGTGGCTCGTAATCAAATTGCAGATCTTATTGGTGCCGATTCTCGTGAAATTGTGTTTACTTCTGGTGCGACAGAATCAGATAACCTTGCAATTAAAGGCGCTGCGCATTTTTACCAAACTAAAGGTAAGCATATCATCACTTGCAAAACAGAGCATAAAGCCGTATTAGATACTTGTCGTCAATTAGAGCGTGAAGGTTTTGAAGTGACTTATTTATCACCTGAGTCTGATGGTTTAATTGATTTAGAAAAATTTAAAGCCGCACTTCGTCCTGATACTATTTTAGTTTCAATTATGCATGCCAATAATGAAATTGGTGTGTTGCAAGATATTAAAGCTATTGGTGAGCTTTGTCGTGCAAATAAAACGATTTTCCATGTGGATGCAACTCAAAGTGTGGGCAAGGTTGCGATTAACTTGGAAGAGCTACCAGTTGATTTATTATCTATGTCTAGCCATAAACTTTATGGACCTAAAGGTATTGGTGCATTATACGTTCGTCGTAAACCACGTATTCGTTTAGAAGCGATTATTCATGGCGGTGGTCATGAGCGTGGAATGCGTTCAGGTACATTACCTGTCCACCAAATCGTGGGAATGGGCGAGGCTTATCGAATTGCAAAAGAAGAAATGGCATCTGAAATGCCACGTATAAAAGCTCTTCGTGATCGTTTATATAATGGCTTAAAAGATATTGAAGAAACCTACGTAAATGGCTCAATGGAGCACCGTTTAGATAGTAACTTAAATATTAGCTTTAACTATGTTGAAGGTGAATCTTTAATGATGGCGTTACGTGATATCGCTGTATCTTCTGGTTCTGCTTGTACATCAGCTAGCCTAGAGCCATCTTATGTATTGCGCGCACTTGGTTTAAATGATGAATTGGCACATAGCTCAATTCGTTTTACGTTGGGTCGTTACACTACTGAAGAAGAAATTGATTATACCATTAATTTAATGAAAAGTGCGGTGGAAAAACTTCGTGCATTATCACCATTATGGGATATGTTTAAAGAAGGCATAGACCTTAGTACCATTGAGTGGTCAGCTCACTAGGATTTAACTGCTATTATTAAATGGCATTTCTCAAGGATTTAAAAAAGGAAAGTTAAAATGGCTTATAGCGAAAAAGTAATCGATCATTATGAAAATCCGCGCAATGTGGGTTCCATGGATAAAAAAGATAGCAATGTTGGTACTGGCATGGTGGGTGCGCCAGCTTGTGGCGATGTAATGCAGTTACAAATCAAAGTAAATGATAACGGCATTATTGAAGATGCAAAATTCAAGACTTATGGTTGTGGTTCTGCTATTGCATCTAGCTCATTAATTACAGAGTGGGTGAAAGGTAAATCTTTAGAAGAAGCAGGCGCTATCAAAAATAGCCAAATTGCAGAAGAGTTAGAATTGCCACCAGTGAAAGTACACTGTTCCATTTTAGCGGAAGATGCAATTAAAGCGGCAATTGCTGATTACAAATCCAAAAAAGGCGAATAATATGAAAAAGTGCGGTCGGTTTTGACCGCACTTTTAGTGGTTTTGGGAGATATATGAGTATTACATTAACAGAAAAAGCGGCTCAACGAGTGAAAGCTTTTTTGGATAATCGTGGCAAAGGTATTGGTTTACGTTTAGGTGTGAAAACATCAGGCTGCTCTGGCTTAGCTTATGTGCTTGAATTTGTTGATGTCTTAAATGAAGAAGATCAAGTTTTTGAACAGCACGGTGTGAATATTATTGTCGATCCAAAAAGCTTAGTTTATCTTAATGGTATTGAGTTGGATTACGTGAAAGAAGGCTTAAATGAAGGCTTCAAATACAATAATCCAAATGTAAAAGAATCTTGTGGCTGTGGCGAAAGTTTCCATGTTTAAGGTAATAATCTAATGTTAAATCCTTTTCAAATTTTTGATTTACCTGTTGATCTTCAGTTAGATGAGAAGGCGCTAAATATACGTTATTTAGAATTACAAAAGGCGCTGCATCCAGATAATTTTGTATCAAGTAGTGCGTTAGAACAACGCGTTGCGATGCAAAAATCCACCGAAGTGAATGATGCCTTAAAAACGTTAAAAGACCCAATTTTGCGAGCAGAAGCTATCATTGCCCTTAATACAGGTGAACAGATCGATCTTGAACAAAAAAGTACGCAAGATGTGGCGTTTTTAATGCAACAGTTACAGTGGCGAGAACAACTAGAAGAACTTGAACATCAGAAAGATGAAGAAGCATTAAATTCTTTTGCAAAAGAAATTAAACAAGAAACTCAGTCATTATTGACCACACTTTCTGAGAGTCTGAAATCCCAACAATGGACGAAAGCATCTCAACAGTGTGATAAATTACGTTTTACTCGTAAGCTTTATGAAGAAATTGAACGTGTAGAAGAACGCCTTTTTGAACTGTAATAGATCTATATCTCAATATCTCTTGATATTATGCAAACTCTCGAACAACTAATATCTCCTGAAAATTCTGCTTGGCCTATACTTTCCCAATGGATTGAAAGTGCACGTAATCATTGTTATGTCATTAAAAAAGATCAATCAAGTGCAGAACGTGAACTTTTTACCATGCAAATGCCTACATCATCACCAATGGGGGCTGTGATTTATGAAACAGGTGGGATTTTAATTCATTATGGTTGGTTGCGTATTTTAGGTTCAGGAAGTTTGAAATTACCGCGCGGATTGATGGATTGGAATTTTAGTAAGTCTTTTAGTCAGTCTGATGAAAAACCAAAATATTTATTGGTTGCAGATGATGTGATAGGCGGTTACTTTGCATTAAATGGTGGTTCGTTAGGCGATAACCTTGGCAAAATTTATTATTTTTCACCGAAAGATCTCACTTGGCATAATTTAAATTTTACTTATACAGAATTTTTAGCTTGGGTATTGAATGGTGATTTAGAGGCTTTTTATCAAGGTCTATTTTGGCAAAATTGGCAAGATGATGTGAAACAATTGGATGGTAATCAAATTTTTGTATTCTCGCCTGACTTAAGTGAAGATAGAAAAATAGCGATTGATGAACGTCAAAAACATGAAGTCAATATTGAAACCCATTACCAAGCAAGCTTTGCAGAAAAAAATAAATTTGATTTGGCGTATTCCGTCGCATAACCAGTAGAAAAATAGCATATGGCATTATTACAAATTGCAGAACCCGGACAAGCTGCTGCACCGCATCAACATCGTTTAGCCGTTGGGATTGATTTAGGAACAACCAATTCTTTAGTTGCGTCCGTGCGTAGTGGGCAATCCGTGATTCTTAATGATGAACAAGAACGTAGTCTTGTGCCGTCAGTTGTTCATTATGGCGTTGAAGAGAAGAAAGTTGGTTTAGAAGCCTTTGAACAAGCATCACTTGATCCAAAAAATACGGTGATTTCAGTAAAACGTCTAATTGGTCGTAGTCTTGCTGATGTTCAGTCTCGTTATTCTAGTTTGCCTTATGAATTTGTGGCGAGTGAAAATGGATTGCCTTTAATTGTTACGGCACAGGGCCCCAAAAGTCCAATTGAAGTATCTTCAGATATTTTATCGCGTTTAAATCATATTGCAGAACAACGCCTTGGTGGTGAGCTTTCTGGGGTTGTGATTACGGTTCCTGCTTATTTCGATGATGCTCAACGTCAAAGTACTAAGGATGCTGCGCGTTTAGCAGGGCTAAATGTATTACGTTTATTGAATGAGCCTACTGCAGCTGCAGTTGCTTATGGATTGGATAGCGGGCAGGAAGGGATTATTGCAGTTTATGATTTAGGTGGCGGTACATTTGATATTTCAATTTTACGTTTATCAAAAGGTGTCTTTGAAGTCCTAGCAACGGGTGGCGATACTGCGCTAGGTGGTGATGATTTTGACCATTTAATAGCAGATTGGGTTGTAGAACAAACCCAACTAAAACCACAAACCCCAAATCAACAGCGCGAACTGATAACCCTTGCGAGCCGAGCCAAAATTGCTTTAAGTACTGAGAAAAGTGCGGTCATTTCTTGGCAGAATTTTTCAGTAGAAATTTCACGGGAACAATTTAATGAGTTGATTCATTCACTTGTAAAACGTTCATTGCTAACTTGTCGTCGAGCTTTGAAAGATGCCAACGTTGAATCTGAAGAAGTGCAAGCTGTGGTGATGGTTGGTGGTTCAACTCGAGTGCCATACGTACGAGAACAAGTTGGCGAGTTTTTTGGTAAAACACCACTCACCTCCATTGATCCAGATAAAGTTGTGGCACTTGGTGCTGCAATTCAAGCGGATATTTTAGTCGGTAATAAAACTGATTCTGATATGTTGTTGCTGGATGTCGTGCCGCTTTCTTTAGGAATTGAGACGATGGGGGGATTAGTGGAAAAAATTATTCCTCGTAACACAACAATTCCTGTAGCTCGTGCACAAGAGTTTACTACTTTCAAAGATGGCCAAACAGCAATGACCGTTCATGTCGTACAAGGTGAACGTGAGCTGGTAGATGATTGTCGCTCTTTAGGGCGTTTTACTCTACGAGGTATTCCTGCAATGGCTGCGGGGGCTGCTCATATTCGAGTGACTTATCAAGTCGATGCAGATGGTTTATTAAGTGTGACTGCAATGGAAAAATCGACGAAAGTGCAGGCATCAATTCAAATTAAACCTTCCTATGGTTTAACCGATGAAGAAGTGACCGCAATGATAAAATCTTCTTTTGATAATGCGCAAGAGGATTTACAAGCTCGTGAATTAGCAGAGCAACGAGTAGAAGCAGATCGAGTGATTGAAAGCGTAATTGTTGCGTTACAAGCAGATGGGGATGAATTGCTGAGTACAGAAGAATTTCATCATATTGAAAGTGTGTTAAAACAATTAATGGATGTAAAACAAGGTTCAGATCGTGATGCAATCGCGCAAGCAATTAAATCCTTGGATACTGCTACCCAAGAATTTGCAGCACGTCGAATGAATGCATCAATTAATAAAGCTTTGACAGGCAAAAATTTGTCAGATATTGAAAAACCGTAAAAGTGCGGTCAGATTATTAAATAATTTTGAGGAAAGTGTTATGCCAAAAGTGATTTTTTTACCTAATGAAGAATTTTGTCCCGAAGGTATGGTAGTTGATGCAGCTGCAGGTGATAATTTATTAGAAGTTGCACACAATGCAGGAGTAGAAATTCATCATGCTTGTGATGGCTCCTGTGCTTGTACAACCTGTCATGTGATTATCCGCGAAGGTTTTGACTCGCTAAATGAAACGAGTGATCAAGAAGAAGATATGCTGGATAAAGCTTGGGGATTAGAAATGGATAGTCGTTTATCTTGCCAATGTGTAGTGGGAGACGAAGATCTTGTGGTAGAAATTCCGAAATATAACATCAACCATGCCAATGAGGCGGCCCACTAATGAAATGGACTGATGCACAATTAATTGCAGAAGAACTTTACGATCGTAATCCAGATTTAGATCCAAAAACAGTTCGTTTTACTGATTTACATAAATGGATTTGTGAACTTGAGGATTTTGATGACGATCCTAATAAGTCAAACGAAGCAATTCTTGAGGCTATTTTGTTGAAATGGTTGGATGAATTTGAATAATTAGAAATTTGATTGAAAAAATACCCGCACTTTGATGCGGGTATTCTTTTTTAAAGATTGTTTAATTTCATTTTGGCCATTTGTTGTTCTAATTGGCTACCACTTTGTTGTGCTTGCTCAAAGCTGTTTTTGGCCGCAACTTTATCTCCTTTAGCGACTTGGATATCACCAGTTAAAATCGCTTTACGAGCATCAAAACTTTCACCCTTCACTTGATTTAAGGTGGTTAATGCATTGTCTAATTGACCCAATTGAAATTGCACCGCACTGAGACGTAATGCAACAATAGATGTTAATACTTCATCTTGAGATTGCGTTAATGCTTGATTTAAGTTTGCTTCTGCTGCTGCAAAGTCTTGTTTCTCTGTCGCTTTTTTCGCTTCATCTAACAAAGCAAAGACAGCATATACAGTTTTGCTGTTAGTTTGCACAAATTGTTCTATATTTGCTTTTTTAGCCTGCTCATCTTGTTGTGTGGAATAGATTAGAGCATCATACTGTGCAGAAGCTTGAGCGATTTGTTCTGCTTGGTGGGCTTGCCAATAACGCCATCCAAACATACCACCAACACCTAAGATAAAAGCGACAATAATTGTTTTGCCATTCTCTTTCCACCAGTCTTTCAACTGGTTAATCTCTTGTTCTTCTTCAATGGAATAAGCCATGTTTTTCCCCTTTTAAATTAAAATTGAGTTTGAATATAGTCGATTATATTCACTAAATCTAAGGTTTGCTGATCTGCACCACCCTGCAAGTGTTTAACAACGACTTGTTTATTTTGTACTTCGCTTTCGCCGATAACTAATGCCAATGTTGCACCAGATTTATCTGCACGTTTAAATTGTTTTTTGAAATTACCACCAGAGCAGTGTAACATCGTATTTAAGTGCGGTAATTCTGAGCGTACTTTTTCCGCTAATTCAAAAGCGGCTAATGTTGCGCCTTCACCTTGATAAACAACATAAATATCCACCGCACTTTTCACAGGAATATTTGGATTAACTTCTTGTACCAACAGGACTAAACGCTCTAAACCCATCGCAAATCCAATGCTTGGTGTTGAGTGTCCGCCAAGTTGTTCTACTAAACCGTCATAACGTCCGCCACCACATACAGTACCTTGTGCGCCAAGAGCAGAGGTTACCCATTCAAATACAGTTTTGTTGTAATAATCTAAGCCACGCACGAGTTTAGGATTAATTTCATATTGAATACCCACTGCATCTAATAATGAACATAATTGTTCAAAATGCTCACGGCTTTCATCATCTAGATAATCAAGCAATTTTGGTGCGTTATCTAATACTTTTTGTAATTCTGGATTTTTGGTATCCAAAATACGAAGCGGATTTTTTACCAAGCGATCTTTTTCTTCATCGCTCATTAAATCTTGATGGTTTTCTAAGAATCCAACTAAAGCTGAGCGATAATTTGCTCGAGCTTCTAAAGAGCCAATTGAGTTAAGTTGAAGTGTAACATATTGATCGATACCTAATGCTTTCCATAAACGATAGGTAAGCATGATTAATTCTGCATCGATTTCTGGATTCGCAATACCGAATACCTCAACACCTGCTTGATGGAATTGACGGTAACGACCTTTTTGTGGACGTTCATGACGGAACATTGGCCCCATATACCATAAGCGTTGTTCATTGTTATAGATCCAACCGTGTTCAATGGCGGCACGCACACAACCTGCAGTGCCTTCAGGGCGTAAGGTTAATTGTTCATCGTTATCCCAAAATGTGTACATCTCTTTTGAAACAACATCTGTTACTTCACCGATTGCACGAGCGAATAATGGTGTACTTTCTACAACTGGCATACGCACTTCGGAATAACCGTAGTTGTTTAATACTTGGCGTACTTGCGCTTCAATCCATTGCCATAATGGAGATTCAGTAGGGGAGCAATCGTTCATTCCACGAATTGCTTGAATAGTTTTAGCCACGAGCTTTCCTTAAATAATTCTGTTTTTGGGATCTTGTTGTGCGACTTTTGCACGAATTTTTGCTTCTAATTGGTTAACAATATCTTCGTTATCGAAGCGTTCTTTTTGACGTTCGCCATTAAGATAATAACCGCTTTTTTTGTTACCACCGGTTACCCCGAGATCAGATACGAGTGCTTCGCCTGGACCATTCACTACGCAACCGATAATTGATACATCCATTGGTGTAATAATATCTTCAAGGCGTTGTTCTAACGCATTTACTGTACCGATTACATCAAACTCTTGGCGAGAGCACGTTGGGCATGCAATAAAATTAATGCCACGAGAGCGAATTCGTAAAGATTTAAGAATATCAAAGCCTACTTTAATTTCCTCTACGGGATCAGCAGCTAATGATACACGTAATGTGTCGCCAATACCTTCGGCAAGTAACATGCCTAGACCTATTGCAGATTTGACCGCACCTGCACGCGCGCCACCTGCCTCTGTAATCCCTAAATGCAATGGTTGCTTGATAGATTTAGCAAGTAAACGATAAGCTTCTACCGCTAAGAAGACATCGGAGGCTTTTACACTCACTTTAAATTGATCGAAGTTAAGGCGATCTAGAATTTCTACATGACGTAATGCTGATTCTAATAATGCCTCTGGTGTTGGTTCGCCGTATTTTTCTTGCAGATCTTTTTCTAAAGAGCCTGCGTTTACGCCGATACGAATGGGAATATTTTTGTCACGAGCACAATCAACAACGGCACGGATGCGATCTTCACGACCAATATTGCCTGGATTGATACGTAAACAATCTACTCCATATTCTGCGACTTTTAGCGCGATACGATAGTCGAAATGAATATCTGCTACGAGAGGGACATTTACTTGCTGCTTAATTTGTTTAAATGCTTCTGCAGCATCCATTGTTGGAACGGATACGCGAACGATATCTGCACCAACACGTTCTAATGATTTAATTTGAGCAACTGTCGCTTCCACATCAGTGGTGCGAGTATTTGTCATTGACTGCACGGCAATTGGCGCATCACCACCAACTGGTACATTTCCTACATAAATTTTTGTCGATTCACGACGCTTAATGCTTGGTTGAAAAGCTGACATCTTTTTCCTTATTAAGGTTGTGAAAGTTTGAATTTTGCAATGCGGCCATCCACTTTGAGTGGATAATTTTCACCTTTATAGGTGATACGTACATTACTTGGTGCACCAACAATTAATGAAAACTCATCGCCATTAAAAGTTAATATTTCACCTTTTTTGTACTCTTTTTGTGCTAATACTCGGCGATTTTTATCTTTTACGCTGAGCCAGCTCGTATTATTTAAGATTTCTACAATCAAGTCTCCTTTAACAGTAGGAGCCGCTGGAGAAATTGATGGATTTTCTACCGCACTTTGAGTGTCTGAAACTGATTTTTCATCGTTTTTTGTTTGTGGAACGGCATTTTCTTGTGCTATTTCTGGTAACACATTATTTGTTATTTCTACTGGTTGTGAGACAGCTGCTGTTGTTTCTTGTGCAGTTTTATTGCTTTCTTCTGTTTTTACAAGAGCTGTGGCTGGCTGATTGTTTTCGGTAGAAGCAACATAGCTTTGTACTAAGTCATCACGTTCTTGGTTATTTTGCTGATAACTTTGCCACCACCAAAGTCCAGTCATGCCAAGGACTAAAATAAGTACAATGATAGATAAACGCCCGACCCAGCGAGAGTGCGATGAATATTGATTTACTTCTCGAGTTGAACGAGCATTTTTACTCAGATCGTTTTTATCATTTTCTGCAAATGTAATATTTCCCCATACAGAATCGGGTAAGCGTAAGAACTTGGCATAGCTACGCACATAACCTTTTACAAAGATTGCAGGGGTAGATTTTTGAATAAATTCGTTGTTTTCAAGTTGCTGTAATATGGAAGGACGTAGCGCAATTTCTTTGGCGACGTCTTCGAGAGAAAGATTCAAGTTTTCACGTGCTTGGCGAAAAATCTCACCTGGTGAAAGTTCTTGCTCAGTTGTTGGATTCATAAATTCAATCAAATAATATGCGATAAATAAAGACTAAATTTTAAAGTCCAACGCTTGATTTGGCAATGCTTTATTTGAAGGTATTAAATTTTTCCGCTCGTTTACTATCAGTTTGTCGCAATTTTTGTAATGCTTGTTGATAAATATCCATTTTTTGAGCGGAATAAGCACAAAGAGCCATATTTTCAAATGTATCTGCTTGATGATAATAATTAGGTGAATTCAGTGCGAGTTGAAATTGCTGTTGAGCTTGTTCAAATTGCTTTTGACGACATAAAAATGTGCCAAAATTATTATGTAAGTCTCCCTGTTGATTATTGAGTTTTAAAGCGATTTCATATTCACGATGTGCGTTCTCAATTTCACCTTGTTGTTGATAATAATGCGCAAGCGCTGAATGCACGAGATAGTAATTTTTATCGTGTTGAAGTGCTTTATCTAAGTTGATTTTGGCTAGTTGAGGATTACCTTGTTGAAGGTAACCGAGGGCAAGTTCTAAGCGCGCTTTAGCTGCTGATTGTTGATTGAAATCTTGAATAGTTGATTGCGAAACGCAAGCAGAAAAAATGAAAGGGAAAATAACCGCACCGAGTTGTTTACTTCTTAGTTGTTTACTTATTGTTTGCATTTTTTCTCCTTTTAACAGGGCAGGAAGAAATATTTAATATGCTTTAATTTGTATGAGAATATAGGGCATGTGAACTTGATTAATTCACATGCCTAGAATATTAATTAACTTCTGTCACCCCAATATTTTGTCCAAATTGGCGTTTCATTGCCGTACGTTTAGTTCGATCGATAACATCTCCAGCTAACTGTCCGCAAGCTGCATCAATGTCATCTCCTCGAGTTTTACGAATAATCACGGTAAAGCCATATTCCATCAAGGTTTTTTGGAAGCGGTCAATACGTGTATTCGAGCTTTTTGCATAAGGTGCTTCTGGGAACGGATTCCACGGAATTAAATTAATTTTACAAGGCGTATTTTTTAATACTTCTGCAAGTTGATGAGCATGTTCAACGCCATCATTTACATGATCGAGCATGACATATTCAATCGTCACTTTGCCGTGATTCGCATTTGATACACTCAAATAACGATTTACCGAGTCAATCAACATTTTGATATTATATTTTTTGTTGATTGGCACAATTTCATCACGTAATTCATCGTTTGGGGCATGTAATGAAATAGCCAAAGCCACATCGATCATTTTGCTCAAATTATCTAGTGCCGGCACAACCCCAGAAGTCGATAAAGTGACACGACGTTTTGATAAACCGTAGGCAAAATCATCTAACATAATTTCCATTGCGGGAACAACGTTAGCGACATTTAACAAGGGCTCGCCCATTCCCATCATTACCACATTGGTAATTGGTCTAACGCCAGTCACCCCAAAGTTGCCAATAATTTTAGAGGCTCTCCAAACTTGGCCGATAATTTCTGAAACCGTTAAATTGCGATTAAACCCTTGTTGTGCGGTTGAACAGAATGTACAAGCTAAGGCGCAGCCAACTTGGGAAGATACACAAAGCGTCGCGCGATCTGCTTCGGGAATATACACAGTTTCAACTTGTTGTTCACCTACTTGCATTGCCCATTTTATCGTGCCATCGGCTGAACGCTGTTCAACGGCAACTTCTGGTGCTTTAATTTCTGCAACAGCTTTAAGTTTTTCTCGTAATTTTTTATTAATGTTTGTCATATTGTCGAAGTTATCTTCGCCAAAATGATAAATCCATTTTACTAACTGATCGGCTCGGAATGGTTTTTCGCCGAGTTCTTTAAAAAATTCGCGCATTTGTTGGCGCGTTAAATCCATTAGATTAATTTTTTTAGCTGGTGCATCTGATTGCACTGACAATAATTCTGACATTTTAGCCTCGTTATTACACATTGTGGCGATAGCGTTGTGCTGGTGTTTTTATTAAAAACTCACAACGAAAAATTCGCAATTAAAAAATGAACGGCGATTGTACAGATTTGTCACCGCATAATCTAGCGGAATTGAAAAACGATGGAAAATATCACCGCATTTTTTGCGATCTAGATCGCAAATATTTCCAATTACAGCGTAAAAAGTGCGGTAAAATGTAAGCCTATTTTCTAAGGTGACCAATAATGTTTAAAAAAGCTTTATTTATTTTTTCTTTGTGTCCTTCTTTTGCGGTGGCACAGTCTTATGTTGTGTACGATTTTACGCATAATCGAGTGTTGGAAAGCTATGCGCCTGATAGCGTTCAGCCCATTGCTTCTGTAACGAAATTAATGACGGCAAACGTGTTTCTAGAAAATAATACAAATCCTAATTGTACCATTTCGATAACCAGTGACGATCGTGATTACATTAAAGGTACAAGCACCAAATTACCGATGAATGTTCCTATGGCTTGCAGAGAATTATTAAAGGCGATGCTTGTACATTCTGATAACTATGCCGCCCATGCGCTTTCTCGTGCAGCAGGAATGAGCAGAATACAATTTATTAATAAAATGAATGAAAAAGCTCGTCAATTAGGCATGTATTCTACTCGTTTTCATGATAGTTCTGGTTTATCGAGTAGCAATATCTCGAGTCCTATGGATTTAGTTAAACTTGCTAGACATTCTTTAAATAAACCTGAAATTCGACAACTATCTAACATCAGCGCTACGAATATCCAAGCAGGAAGACATAGTGTATTAATGAAAAATACAAATAAATTAGTGCGTGATGAAATTTTTGATGCTGTGGTAAATAAGACTGGCTACATTCGAGAATCTGGTTATAACCTTGTTTTCATCAATAAACACCCATGTAAAAGTTCTACCATCGGTGTAATTAGTCTCAATAATTCTTCTTCTGCATATCGTTCTAGCTTTACTAAAAGCAAATTAGAAAAATACGGTTGTACTGCATTGAATGGACGAACCATTCATGATGTTGAAGGCGAGGCACAATATGAAGATGGTTATGATGAAGAAGGTTTAAATGACCTAATAAAGAAAGTATCAGGCTAATAGAATAACCGTTGAACACATAGGGAAAATCTATCACATTTTTTGTTATTCTCTATATAATTAAAAATAATCACTTAATTTGATAATTATTTTCATTTGAAATGCGTAATAAAAATAGTACTATTACCTGTGATGAATAATTGTTGAGCTGTTGAGCGATTATTCAGGCATCCAATCTAATACTTTTTTATAAGGACATCTTATGCGAAATTCATTAAAAATTATGACCGCACTTGCACTTGGTTTATTTGCAATGCAGGCTAATGCAAAATTCAAAGTCGTCACCACCTTCACCGTGATTCAAGATATCGCACAAAATGTGGCAGGCAATGCAGCTACAGTGGAATCTATCACCAAACCAGGTGCTGAAATTCATGAATATGAACCTACTCCAAAAGACATTGTGAAAGCACAGTCTGCCGATTTAATTCTATGGAACGGCTTAAATTTGGAACGTTGGTTTGAACGTTTCTTCCAAAATATTAAAGACAAACCAGCAGTAGTGGTGACTGAAGGTATTCAACCATTGTCTATTTATGAAGGCCCGTATAAAGATGCGCCTAATCCACATGCGTGGATGTCGCCATCTAATGCATTAATTTATATTGAAAATATTAAAAATGCATTGGTGAAATATGATCCACAAAATGCAGCAATGTACGAAAAAAATGCTGCTGATTATGCTCAAAAAATTAAACAACTTGATGAGCCACTTCGTGCAAAATTAGCACAGATTCCAGAAGCTCAACGCTGGCTTGTGACAAGTGAAGGTGCTTTCAGTTATTTGGCGAAAGATTACAACTTAAAAGAAGGTTATTTATGGCCAATTAATGCTGAACAACAAGGCACACCACAACAAGTGCGTAAAGTGATTGATTTAGTTCGTAAAAACAATATTCCTGTTGTGTTTAGTGAAAGTACAATTTCACCAAAACCAGCACAACAAGTAGCGAAAGAAAGTGGCGCAAAATACGGTGGCGTGTTGTATGTTGACTCTCTTTCTGCGAAAAAAGGCCCAGTGCCAACTTATATTGATTTGCTTAACGTAACTGTATCAACCATTGTTAAAGGATTCGGAAAATAATGGACTCTTTCTCGACATCAATTTGGGTTAATGATGTAACTGTTCGTTACAACAATGGCCACACAGCTATTCACAATATGACGTTCTCATTAAACAGTGGAACTATTTGTGCATTAGTGGGTGTGAATGGCAGTGGAAAGTCCACATTATTTAAAAGCATAATGGGGCTTGTGAAGCCACAACAAGGCGAAATCAAACTTTGTGATCTGCCAATTTCCCAAGCACTGAAACGTAATTTGGTTGCTTATGTTCCACAATCTGAAGAAGTTGACTGGCAATTTCCTGTGTCAGTGTATGATGTCGTGATGATGGGACGTTATGGGTATATGAATTTCCTTCGTATTCCCAAGGCGATTGATAAACAAAAAGTTCAAGAGGCGATGCAGAGAGTGAACATTGAACATCTCGCGCATCGTCAAATTGGAGAGTTATCTGGCGGGCAGAAAAAACGCGTGTTTTTGGCCCGCGCTTTAGCACAACAAAGTCCAATTATTTTATTGGATGAACCTTTCACTGGCGTTGATGTGAAAACTGAAAATGCCATTGTTGATCTTCTTCAACAGCTTCGAGAAGAAGGTCATCTGATTCTTGTCTCAACTCATAACTTAGGTTCTGTTCCTGATTTTTGTGATCAAGTGGTGATGATTAATCGTACGGTGATTGCAGCAGGGAAAACGGAAGATACCTTTAACCAACATAATTTGGAAATTGTGTTTGGTGGGGTATTACGCCATATTAAATTGTTGGGTGAAGATTTACATAACGATGAAGATAAACGTGCTGTTACCGTCTTGACGGATGATGAAAAAGCCGTTGTATTCTATGGTGAAACTAAACAAGATCCACCAGCACCAACAACAAAGGATTGCCATTTCGAAGACTGTCCTTGTAAAAGTGCGGTGAAAAAAGAGGAGGGTTAAGGCATGTTAGCATTATTATTAGAACCTTTTTCCTATGATTATATGCTCAAGGCGATGATCTTGAGTACGGCAGTGGGTGGGATTTGTGCTTTTTTGTCTTCATATTTAATGCTTAAAGGCTGGTCTTTGATTGGTGATGCACTTTCTCATTCTGTTGTGCCTGGTGTCGCGATAGCTTATGCCTTTTCTTTGCCTTATGCCCTTGGTGCATTTTTTGCTGGAATTTTAGCCGCACTTTCCATTCTTTGGATTAAATCCATTTCTAAACTGAAAGAAGATGCTGTGATAGGTTTTATTTTCAGTACTTTCTTTGCATTAGGTCTATTGATCATTTCTTTAAATCCAACATCAGTAGATGTGCAAAGCATCATTTTAGGCAATATTTTAGGCATTGCTGACGAAGATATTTACCAAGTGGCAATTATCATCGGTGTTTGTTTAGTATTGCTTTTATTATTTTGGAAGGATTTACTACTGATTTTTTTCGATGAAACTCAAGCGATTACAGTTGGTCTTTCTCCATTATTTTATAAAATTTTATTTTTCACATTATTGAGTGCTTGTGTGGTAGCTGCATTGCAAACTGTCGGCGCAATTTTAGTGATTGCGATGGTCGTTACCCCGGGTGCGACAGCATATTTACTGACAGATAAATTCAAAACCTTGTCAATCATCGCGATTATTTTAGGGGCGGTGACAAGTTTTGTTGGTGTTTATATTAGCTATTATTTAGATGGTGCCACAGGCGGTGTGATTGTGACATTGCAAACATTATTATTCTTGGCTGCTTTCTTATTTTCACCAAAATATGGTTTGCTCACTCGTAATAAAAAGGCGGTAGAAAATGTTTGATTGGCTTTTAGAACCGCTACAATTTGAGTTTATGCAAAATGCTTTGTTGACTGCATTTATTGTTTCAATTATTTGTGCGTTGCTTTCTTGCTATTTAGTCTTGAAAGGTTGGTCGTTAATGGGCGATGCGATTTCCCATGCGGTGTTGCCTGGTATTGTGCTTGCTTATTTGGCAGGAATTCCTTTAGCGATTGGCGCATTTTTCTCAGGCATTTTTTGCTCCCTTGGCGTGGGATATTTAAAAGAAAATAGTCGTATAAAAGAAGATACAGCAATGGGCATTGTATTTTCTGGAATGTTTGCCATTGGTCTTGTTATGTTCACCAAAATTCAAACAGAACAGCATTTAACGCATATTTTGTTTGGTAATGTATTGGGTGTTAGTCATCAAGAGCTTATTCAAAGTGCGGTCATTTCTGCGATAATTTTTTGTATGATTGTCTTTAAACGTAAAGACTTTTTACTTTATTGTTTTGACCCAAGTCATGCTCGTGTTGCAGGGCTTTCTCCAAAGATTTTACATTATGGCTTATTAATGTTGCTTGCTTTAACCATTGTAAGCACGATGCAAGTGGTAGGCGTTATTTTGGTGGTGGCAATGTTAATTGCGCCAGGAATTACCGCACTTACGCTTACAAAATCTTTTGATAAAATGTTATGGATTGCTATTGTCAGTTCCATTACATCAAGCCTAATTGGCGTAATATTGAGCTATCATTTTGATGCGTCAACTGGAGCTTGTATTATTCTGTTGCAAGCTGTCTTTTTTGTTATTGCATTAGCTTATAGCAAAATTAAAACAAGATAATTTCCCTTCTTTGAAAAACGGTACGAGCTTCATGGTTTGTACCGTTTTTGTTCGATGAAATATTCTTTCAACTTTCACAAGATATTTATTTTACATAACTCATTCTTTATCTTATTTCCCTCATAATTCTCAAAATCTTCTTTAGCTGAATTTTGTGGTATCTATTATTGAATAGATATATATGGAAGGATTTAATGTGGATAAAAATTGAAATGAATAACTATAAAATAACGTTGCATACTTTGCAATTCCTATCGGCCTTAAATATTTAAAAAACTTTAGATTGCTTTATTTGATTTTAGAACAAACAAAAAGGCGAACCTTTCGATTCGCCTTCATAGTTTCTAATTGTTTAATTAGAAGAATACACGCATACCTACGCCAATAGCTTTGTCTTTAACTTTACTATTTTGGTCGTAATTACCTTGTGCATCATACCCTTTAGTAACTTGGTATTTACCTTCAACATAGGTTACAACTTGTTTATGAAGTTTATAGTCAACACCTAACAAGAAACCGTGTTGTTTGGTTTTTGGATAATCATCGCCATTTTTAATTTGTTCGTATTTATAGTTACCATATACACTACTTAAATCAGTAACTTGATATTGGAAACCTGGAGATACAAAGAAACGTTTTTCATTCTTAGGTGTGTTAATGAATTTAGTTTTAGCATAACCACCATCTACAGAAAGAGTAAGACCATCAAATTCATAACCAAGGCTTGCAAGAACTGCATCTTTATGTTGAGTAGTATAGTCTTCAGTAGTGATTTTAGTTGTAGCTGGGGCATTTGCTGCGCCAGGAACTACTTTAGTAATAGTTTCTGTGCCAGTTTTATAATTTGTACGTCCAAGTCCTAATTTAGCGATAATTCCATCTTTTTCATAAGATGCACCAACTTGGAAACCATTTTGAAGTTTACCGCTTAACACTTCATTATTTGCATCGCGTTCATTTGCGAATAAGTAATCTGCACTGATAACTAAACCTTCAATACCTTTGTAAGCATAGCGAATAACTGAATCACCTTCTGTTGGGATATATTCGTCTTTATCAATAATACCGTAGGTGTAATCGTTAGCTGTGCTTAAAGAGTCTGCTGTGGTTAATTGGCGACCAAATGTAAGTTCACCACGTTCTTTGTGACCTAATCCAACGAACGCACGTCTAGTACCTAAAGCGCCGAAACCGTCGCCCTTAGCGCCATTTCCTTGTTTTCCATCAAATCGAACTTGTAACTGACCTAATGCGTAATAGCCGCTATCTAAATTATGTTTTACTTTAACTTCTAAACGAGAACCAGCATTTTTTAATCCAGAATGAGTACGTTTAGTATCTGCTTTATTGCCGCCTTTGTTAGTTTTTTCTAACTGAACACGAATAGAACCGCCAATTTCAACTTTAGTTCCTTCGTTATCGTAAACTACTGCTGCGTTCGCTGCTGAAGCTGCGAATGCACCGATGATTAATGCTGCAAGTGTTTTTTTCATAATTTGTATTCCTTATGGTTGTTTACTATCTATGATTGAACTCTTTTTATATAAGATTGTCCAACCGCCTAAATAGACATGGCGAATCATTGCAAATTCGCATTTTGATGTCAACTCTCCAAAATTTTAATTTTCTTGAAATCTGATCGAGATCACACTTTTTGTATATTTTTGTCTGTTTTTTGTTCTGTTTCTGAGGCTTGAGTATCGTCTATAAATATTTTTAGGTATTGGGGAATAGAATGATATGTCGGTTTCTATATTATTCTTCCATGTAGCCAATATCTTCCTGTGTTGGGTTTTCTGCTCCTTTTTTAGCTAATTCATCGCAAATTTCATTTTCTCTGTGTCCTGCATGACCTTTCACCCATTGCCAATTAATTTTATGACGTTGGATGGATTCATCTAAGGCTATCCATAAATCTTGGTTTTTTACAGGCTTTCCAGAACTTGCTTTCCAATTATTTTTTTTCCAGTTAAAGATCCATTTTGTTATGCCATTTTTCATATACTGGCTATCACTATAAATCGTGATCAAACAAGGTTCTTTTAATGCATTTAATGCTTCAATGACAGCACGTAATTCCATTCGATTATTGGTAGTTTTAAAATAGCCTTTTGAGAGCATTTTTTCATGCTGTTTATAACGCAATATGGCGCCAATTCCGCCCGCACCGGGATTACCTAAGCAAGATCCATCAGTAAAAATTTCAATCTGTTTTTGCATAACAAAAAGGTTGTTGTGTAGAATGACAAGTATTTTAATGGAAAGAGATAGGTTGAACAAATGATTAATCCCAATCGCCAAATTGTATTAGATACTGAAACTACAGGTATGAATCAGCTTGGCGCGCATTATGAAGGACACTGCATTATTGAAATTGGTGCAGTTGAATTAATAAATCGTCGTTACACAGGTAATAATTTCCATATTTACATTAAACCAGATCGTCCCGTTGATCCTGATGCGATTAAAGTTCATGGTATTACTGATGAAATGTTAGCGGATAAACCAGAATTCAAAGAAGTTGCCCAAGATTTTTTGGATTATATTAATGGTGCGGAATTGCTTATTCACAATGCGCCCTTTGACGTTGGATTTATGGATTATGAATTTCGTAAACTTAACCTCAATGTGAAAACTAACGATATTTGTTTGGTGACAGATACTTTGCAAATGGCGCGCCAGATGTATCCCGGAAAACGTAATAATTTGGACGCACTTTGTGATCGCTTAGGTATTGATAATAGCAAACGTACTTTGCACGGTGCGTTACTGGATGCCGAGATCTTGGCGGATGTTTATTTGATGATGACGGGGGGACAAACAAATTTATTCGATGAAGAAGAATCTGTTGAGTCTGAAGTTATCCATGTTGTGCAAGAAAAAGCTGTGGAAGAAATAAAAAGTGCGGTGGATTTTGCGCACAATTTAAAATTACTTCAACCTACTGATGATGAACTACAAGCGCATTTGGAATTATTAAAAATGATTAATAAAAAAAGTGGAAATAATTGTCTTTGGGATAAACGCTTTGGCAATGATAATGTGCATTAATCGTTTGGAATTTAAGCAGGTAAGCAAAATTTAATAAAAAAAGATTGACGAGATTTATGTTCGTCATTATGATACGCACCACTTAGCGGAGTGGTAGTTCAGCTGGTTAGAATACCTGCCTGTCACGCAGGGGGTCGCGGGTTCGAGTCCCGTCCATTCCGCCAATTTAAAATTAATATCTTATCTCGGAGTGGTAGTTCAGCTGGTTAGAATACCTGCCTGTCACGCAGGGGGTCGCGGGTTCGAGTCCCGTCCATTCCGCCAATTAAGATAAATAAAGATAGCACCTAATGGTGCTTTTTTTGTATGTGAAATTTGCTTCATCCTTGACAAAAATAAAGTAAACTTTTAAGATTTGAAGAACTAGGGAGCTGTAACTCCCTAGTATGTTGTCTTATTAGTAAGCGGGTGGGCTCACTAATAATAAAATGACAACAAGGATAATGAGTTTCATCATGTTCTTATCCTCTTCAAACGTTGCGAAAAAGCGCAACACTCGCTTTCAAGGTGATGACTTGAAAGCGAGATTATTATAACGTTAAGTTATAGATAAATAAACAGTGTTTAGAAAGCCATAGGATTGTATCCTGTGGCTTTTTCTTTTCCTTGTTGAAATCATTTTTTACCAATCCTTTAACTTCCGATATAATAGCCGCCATTTTTGACAAAATAAGAGATTTTTTATGGCAACTCCAGTTGTGGCCCTTGTTGGTCGCCCGAATGTGGGAAAATCCACATTATTTAATCGCCTTACTCGTACAAGAGATGCGTTAGTCGCTGATTTTCCTGGTCTAACTCGTGATAGAAAATACGGTCATGCTCATATTGCTGGCTATGAGTTTATTGTTATTGATACTGGCGGTATTGATGGAACTGAAGAGGGCGTAGAAGAAAAAATGGCGGAGCAATCTTTGCTTGCTATTGATGAAGCCGATATTGTTCTTTTCCTTGTGGATGCTAGAGCGGGTTTAACGGCAGCTGATATTGGTATTGCTAATTACTTACGTCAACGTCAAAACAAAACGACGATTGTGGTGGCAAATAAAACTGATGGTATTGATGCGGATTCTCATTGTGCTGAATTTTATCAGTTAGGCTTAGGAGAAATTGAGCAAATCGCTGCTTCGCAGGGTCGTGGTGTTACTCAATTAATGGAACAAGTGCTTGCACCGTTTGCGGAACAAATGGGAAACTCCGATGAAAATGACCGCACTTCTGAGGAGGAACAAGACGAATGGGAACAAGAATTCGATTTTGATTCAGAAGAAGATACGGCCTTGCTTGATGAGGCGTTAGAAGAATCGGAAGAAGAGCAAGATAAAAATATTAAGATTGCCATTGTTGGCCGCCCAAATGTGGGTAAATCTACCTTAACCAATCGTATTTTAGGTGAAGATCGTGTGGTGGTTTACGATATGCCAGGTACGACACGCGACAGTATTTATATTCCAATGGAGCGTGATGGACAGCAATATACGTTGATTGATACAGCTGGTGTGCGTAAGCGTGGTAAAGTACATTTAGCTGTTGAAAAATTCTCCGTGATTAAAACCTTGCAAGCGATTCAAGATGCTAATGTTGTATTACTGACTATTGATGCGAGAGAGAACATTTCTGATCAGGATTTATCTTTGCTCGGTTTTATTTTAAATGCAGGCCGTTCTTTAGTGATCGTTGTGAATAAATGGGATGGTTTAGATCAAGATGTGAAAGACCGCGTTAAATCTGAGCTTGATCGTCGTTTAGATTTTATTGATTTTGCTCGCGTGCATTTTATTTCTGCATTGCACGGCAGTGGTGTGGGTAATCTTTTTGATTCGATTAAAGAAGCCTATGCTTGTGCGACTCAAAAAATGACGACCTCGCTTTTAACTCGTATTTTACAAATGGCAACCGATGAGCACCAACCTCCGATGATTGGCGGTCGTCGAATTAAATTAAAATATGCTCATCCAGGTGGTTATAATCCGCCGATTATAGTGGTTCACGGTAACCAAATGGATAAATTACCCGATTCTTATAAACGTTATTTATCTAATTATTATCGTAAGAGTTTGAAAATTATTGGCTCACCAATTCGCCTTCTTTTCCAAGAAGGTTCGAACCCATTTGCGGGGCGTAAAAATAAACTTACCCCGAACCAATTGCGTAAACGTAAGCGTTTGATGAAGTTTATTAAGAAAGCGAAACGTTAAATTCGAGATAGATAAAACTTAGAAAGATTTAACCGAACTTTTAAAACTCTTTTGGGAGAACTAAAGTGCGGTTATTTTTTTATTTGTTTTGCAGAAGAAACGTATGGCGATATTTTAAGTGCGTTGTAATAAAAATGATGAAGCCGATTGAACTTAATGCAGCGCCCGTATAACCAATTTCGTTTAATCCTAGATAGGTTGTCGCAAGGTTTCCAAATAATGCGCCAGCTCCAATTCCTGCATTGAAAATGCCCGAGTAAATAGCCGTTGCAACATCTGTTGCATCTGGCGCAAGTTTTAGTACGCGCATTTGTAGAGAGAGTCCGATACAAGAAATGCCAATCCCCCAAATAAACACAAGGCTGAACATTGCTATCATTCTTTCGGTCGAAAAGAGGAGTAGCAGGAGAGAGAAGATCAATAAACTCATCGAAACAATAATAAATTTTGTGGGCGCAAGTCGGTAGAATCTGTTAAATAATAGACTTGCGGCAATACCTGAGAAACCAAAAATTAATAATACAGCCGTGGCAAAATTTGGATCCAAGTGCCCGACATCAATCATGAATGGTTCGATGTAAGTATAAGCAGTAAAGTGTGCTGAAATGACGATTGCCGTTGTTACATAAAGCCAAAGTAATAATGGGCGCTTAGCTAGCAAGGGTAAACTTGCAATAGAGCCCGCATTTTTACTGGGTAAATTTGGCAATAATCGAATAATTAAAAACATGATGGATAATGCCAGTACCGCAATAATGCCAAAAGTAACCCGCCAACCGACGAGCTGTCCGACAATTCGTCCAATCGGTAAGCCTAATATGGTGGCAAGTGCGGTGCCGATAGCGAGCATTCCTAATGCTTGAGTTTTCTTGTGTTTAGGTGCGATGCGCATCACAAGTGAGGCAGTAATTGACCAAAACACTGAATGGGCTAATGCAATACACATTCGAGCGAGAAGTAATATCCAGAAATTCCAGGCAATGACTGATAAAATATGCCCAACAATAAATATAATGAAAAGCTTAATAAGCAGACTTTTACGCTCCATATTGCCTGTGGCAAGCATGGCCGGTAAAGACATAATTAGCACCGTCCAAGCATAAACTGTCATCATTAAACCGGTATCGGCGGTTTGCATATTAAAACTTTGTGCAATGTCACTTAACATTGCAACGGGCACGAATTCTGTAGTATTAAAAATAAATCCTGCGCAAGCCATAATAAGCACGCGCCATGATTGGATTTTTTCAGCTTTTAAATATAACGACATTAACGTAACTTTTCTTTAATCGCATCAATTAATTGATGGCGGAATTTCTTCGTAAAATTAATTTTATATTGTGGTGAACTGCAGTTACCAAAAAAATTGATTGGTAGTGTTAAATTTTGATAGCGTTGATCAGTAGAATGTAAATTGATATCCATATTGCATTCCATTCGATTTAAATCAATGATGCCTTTTCCTTGCCCCAAAAGTGCGGGTGTTTTTAATTCAAGTTTTTCAGCAATAAGTTGATTTTGTTGGAGAAATAATTGTAAGTAAAATTGTTCAAAGCGAGTGTTTAATTCTTTGTTTTGTAACAGATCACCGTTGTAATTGATAGGGAGATATTGGCTGATCATATCCAATAAATTCACACCAAGAATTTCGCCATTTTGGGCGAGGATATTTAATTTTCCTTGAATAAGTTGCGAATGTAAAAATGTGAAATCAATATTAAAATCTGAGTGTCCACTTAACATTTCTGGCAAATTTAATAGCGCGAATAAGCGTTTAACTGGGAAATATTTGCCTGATAAATTTACCGCACTTTGATTGTCTATTTGTTGATATTTCAATACGGCTAAACAATCGTTATCACACTGCGGTTTTATATAAGTCACCATGTGTTGGCGTGGGGACGTAAAATCTGCGTGGGTTTCCATATAACCAAGAGGCTGGTTATTTAGGCTTGCATCTACAAATTGAATTAGAGCTGATTTCGCTTTTGAAAAATCTAAATTCGCTTTGTTGAAAGTAAAATTGAATGTTTTATTTCCATATACAGGTTTATCAAGTTCAATACGAATATGGCTTTCACCATTCAACATCACTTTTTTAGATAACAATTGATTTAAGGAAAACGGAGCTAAATCCATTGACACATTTGCGCTGTTTTGTGCGTTTTGATTTAGAGTAATTTGTTGAAGATTGAGTGAGTGAAGTTTTGCGTTGCCATAAAAAAGAGGCAAGAAATTGAGTTTAGCCTCAAGTTTTTGAATTGAAAATTGCGTGGTTTTTATATTTTTAAGGGAAAGTGCGGGTGGAAATAGAGATAAATTGACTGATTGAACCGCAATATTTTGTTGTGCTAGTTGTTCATCGATGGCACTTTGTACTCGATAAAGTTGGATATACAAAAAAGAAAAGATCGCCAAAGCGACGATCCCTACGCCAAGCGCGAACTTTTTCATTGATTATTCCTTGTCTTCGTCAATACGACTCGCAATCGCACTTTGTTGATTTTTATATTTTGCATCTTTGCGGCTACTGTATGGTCGTTTCGCTTCGCCACTTAATATTTCAAAGCTCAATGCACCAATCACCATGTTTGGACGTAATGCTAATGGTAATTTCCCTGAATTATAAAATTCTAACACGATTCTTCCTTCCCAACCTGGATCAATACGGTGTGCCGTGACGTGTACCATTAAGCCTAAACGCGCTAAAGAAGATCGACCATCTAACCAACCGATAATATTGGCGGGTAATTTCACGGATTCAAGTGTAGTTGCTAATGCTAAAGTACCTGGATGTAAGAAAAATGCTTCGCCTTCAGGCACAATAATTTCATCGCTCATCACCGATTCAAGCTGGGCGGACACTTCTTCTTTCGGGCCGCTTAAATCAATGAAAGGCGCCGAGTGCTCACGAAATACGCGGAAAGAATTACCCAAGCGAACATCAATTGTTGCACCGTTGATTTTGTCATTACTTGGACGAGGAGTTAAAGAAATAATGCCATCATCGAGATAGCGTTCAATATCAGTATCGCAAAGACGCATAAGATTTCCTATTTTTGATTCAATAAATGAAGGATTTGAGCTTTTAACATATTGATTGCAATACGGTTTTTACCACCACGAGGAATAACAATATCCGCATATTGTTTAGAAGGCTCAATAAATTGTAAGAACATTGGGCGCACGGTTGCACGATATTGATCAATAACCGATTGTAGGGAACGACCACGTTCTTCCATATCGCGTTGTAAACGACGAATAAAACAAATGTCTAATGGTGTATCCACGAATACGGAGATATCCGCAAGTTGACGAACACGTTCATCAGTAAGCAGTAAAATCCCTTCTAAAATCACAATACGTTTTGGTGTAAATGTTGTGGTTTCACCTGTACGAGTATGATCAACGTAGCTATAAACAGGCACATCAACCGATTTTCCTGATTTTAAATCTTTTAAATGTTGAATGAGCAAATCGCGATCCATTGAGCTTGGATGGTCATAATTTGTTTTTATACGTTCGCTCATTTCTAAATGGCTTTGATCTTTGTAGTAACTGTCTTCGGCAATAATACCAATTTCTTGGCAGCCTAATTCATTACAGAGTTCTTTGTGAACGGTAGAGGCGATAGAACTTTTGCCTGATGCGGATGCGCCAGTGATGGCGATGATGATACAAGAATCTGACATAATTGTGTTTTGATGTAAGGGAAATTTCGGCAATTATAAGTAAAAGTGCGGTGAATTTCACGTTTATTTTTTCACTTGAATTTTAAAAAGTGTGAGCTTCATCACGGTATTATTCGCCTTTTTCACGTAGGATTCGAATCATTCTATCCAATAAGGAGTATTTATTATGAAGTTCAACAAAATTTCTCTTTCTGTTTCTGCCGCACTTTTAGCTGCAGGCTTGGCTATTTCTGGTTCTGCTAACGCTAAAGGTCGTTTAGTTGTGTACTGTAGTGCAACCAATATTTTGTGCGAAACCACCACAAAAGCATTTGGCGAAAAATATGATGTGAAAACATCCTTTATTCGCAATGGTTCAGGCAGTACTTTTGCTAAAGTTGAAGCTGAAAAAAATAACCCTCAAGCGGATGTTTGGTTTGGCGGTACTTTTGACCCTCAAGCTCAAGCTGCAGAATTAGGCTTAATTGAGCCTTATAAATCCAAGCACATTGATGAAATCGTAGAACGTTTCCGTGATCCTGCGAAAACGAAAGGCCACTATGTTTCCTCAATTTATATGGGTATCTTAGGTTTTGGTGTGAATACTGAACGTTTGGCAAAATTGGGCATTAAAGAAGTGCCGAAATGCTGGAAAGACCTAACAGATCCACGCTTAAAAGGCGAAGTTCAAATTGCAGACCCTCAAAGTGCGGGTACAGCTTACACAGCATTGGCAACTTTCGTCCAATTATGGGGTGAAAAAGAGGCGTTTGAATACTTAAAAGCATTGCATCCTAATGTGTCTCAATATACCAAATCGGGTATCACGCCATCACGTAACTCTGCGCGTGGTGAAGCGACAATAGGGGTAGGTTTCTTACATGATTATGCATTAGAAAAACGCAATGGCGCACCGTTAGAATTAGTCGTGCCTTGCGAAGGAACCGGTTATGAGTTAGGTGGCGTGAGTATCTTAAAAGGTGCGCGTAATATTGATAATGCAAAATTATTCGTCGATTGGGCTTTATCAAAAGAAGGTCAAGAATTAGCTTGGAAACAAGGGGATTCTTTACAAATCTTAACTAACACGACCGCAGAGCAATCACCAACCGCGTTTGACCCAAATAAACTTAAATTAATCAATTATGACTTTGAAAAATACGGTGCAACAGAACAACGTAAAGCCTTAATTGAAAAATGGGTACAAGAAGTTAAATTAGCGAAATAGCGCTGAATAAGTGCGGTAAAAAATACTGAAGTTTTTGACCGCACTTTTTCGTATTTTTAATGTGATTTCGTTTTCCCTCTAAGATATTGCAAAACCTTCATTCATAAGGGAGTTATAATCAGATGAAACTATCAAAAATCGCAGTAACCTTGTCTGGTGTGATGCTAAGTGGATTAGTGTTAAGTAATCCATCTTTTGCAAAAGGACGTCTAGTCATTTATTGCAGTGCACAAAATACGATGTGTGAGCAAGAAGCGATGGCGTTTGAGAAAAAATTTGATGTTAAAACAAGTTTTATTCGTGGTGGTACGGGAACCATTTTAGCAAAAATTGATGCTGAAAAAGATAATCCACAAGGCGATGTTTGGTATGGTGGAACGATGGATCCTCATTCTCAAGCGGGGGAAATGGGGTTATTAGAACCTTATAAATCATCCAATCTTCCTCAGATCGTAGAAAAATTCCGTGATCCAGCCAAAATGAAAGGGAATTATTCTTCGGCGATTTATTTAGGCGTGTTAGGTTTTGGGGTAAATCCAGAACGGTTGAAAAAATTGAATTTACCTATTCCAAAATGCTGGAAGGATTTAGCTAATCCAATTTACAAAAATGAAATTCAAGCCGCAGATCCACAAAGTTCTGGTACGGGTTACACTCAGCTAGCCACTTATATGCAACTTTGGGGAGAAGACGAGGCGTTTAAATTCTTAAAAGAGTTGAATAAAAACGTATCGCAATATACCAAATCTGGTAATACGGCAACACGTAATACAGCGCGTGGAGAAACGGCAATTGGCATTGGTTTCTTACATGAATATTCTTTAGAAAAAGCGAAAGGCGCGCCAGTAGAATTAGTTGTACCTTGTGAAGGTACTGGCTATGAAATTGGCGGTGTGAGTGTCATTAAAGGCGCTCGAAATTTAGCTAATGCGAAACTTTTTGTTGATTGGGCGTTATCCAAAGAGGCGCAAGAATTAACTTGGCAAAAAGGTGAGGCGTATTCCATTTTAACGAACACCACCGCACAACAATCGCCTTATGCGTTAGATTTTAAATCTATTAATTTAATTAACTATGATTTTGATAAATACGGTGCGACTGATTTACGTAAACGCTTAATCACAAAATGGGTTGATGAAGTAAAATTAGCCAAATAATGATGTCACTAACGAAGTGATATGTCGCATATCGCTTCGTTTTTTTACCTTATGCGAGGTTGTATGAACGCAAAAAAACTTTCCATAATGCATTCTGCTTATTTTTGGATTATTTTATCCTTATTGGCGTTTGCGCTCCTACCTTCCAATGCACTTGATTACGGTTTGTTTGAAAGTACTTCAGATGAATATTTAGATGCAATGGGATGGTCTTCTTTCAATTTAACTTGGGCTTGGTTCCTGCCTGTTATTGTGTATGGTGCTTTGCCGTTATTTAGATTGCCACAGCAAACCCAAGCAAAAACAGAGCTATTTTTGACCGCACTTTCTGTACTGTTTATGTTTATCAGTGCGACGGTGTACAAAATCAGCATGGGCTATTCTGTAATTGTGTTACTTGTGGGCTATACCGCATTAGCAACACTTTCATTGGCAAAACTAAAAGTGATGCAAGGTGATAAATTTATCATCGCTTCTTTACTTTGTATTATTTTGCTTATTTTCTTTTTTATCGTTTGTCCAACATTGGCGATTTTCGTTTCAATGTTTTATGACGGAGACACGTTTGCGCCACAACAAGTGATGCGTATTTTAACGCAGAGCTATATTGTTCGCGTAATTACCAATTCTCTTTTCTTATCGGGCTTTGTGGGCGTAGTGTCTACTGTATTTGGTTTAGCCTTTGCGCTTTATACCACGCGTATCGCTCGTAGAACAGCATTTATCGGAAAAATTTTCTCTATTTTGCCAATTGTTACGCCACCATTTGTTGTGGGATTAGGGGTAACTTTGATGCTTGGCCGTTCTGGTTATGTAACCGAATTTTTAAGTACGAATTTTGGTTTCACCAATCATAACTGGCTGTATGGTTTTAATGGGATTGCGATTGCTCAAATTCTCGCATTTGCTCCGATTTCTTTTATGATTTTAGATGGCGCATTAAAATCGGTACATCCTTCTATTGAAGAAGCCTCTTATACGTTACGAGCCAATCGCTATCAAACTTTTTATAATATTATTTTTCCATTGTTACGCCCCGCATTGGCGAACTCATTTTTAATTGTATTTATCCAATCGCTTGCAGATTTTAGTAACCCATTGGTATTGGGTGGTAGCTTTGATGTGATTGCAACACAGATCTATTTCTATATTGCTGGTTCACAATTAGATTACGCATCAGCAAGTACCTTAGGTTCAATATTATTAATTTTCTCTCTAGCGATTTTTATCATTCAATACATTTGGATTGGTAACCGCTCTTATGTCACCGTTTCAGGTAAATCTTATCGTGGTGATGTGCAAGATCTTCCAACTGGTTTGAAATATACCATCATCGGCATGCTTGGATTCTGGGTAATCTTTAATATGGCGCTTTACGGAAGTATTTTCTACGGAAGCTTCACTGTAAACTGGGGCGTAGATTACACTTTAACCTTGAAAAACTATGCCATGTTATTCGGCCAAGGATTGAGCGATGGAGCGTGGCCGTCACTAATCAATACCTTAATCTATGCAGGTATTGCCGCACCATTGACCGCATTCTTTGGATTATTGATTGCGTACATTGTGGTGCGTAAAGATTTCCAAGGTAAAAAATCCCTTGAGTTCTTAACCATGCTTTGCTTTGCCGTGCCAGGTACCGTGGCGGGGGTGTCTTACATTTTAGCCTTCAACAATGCGCCGCTTTATATTACGGGAACTGGCATTATCGTGATTATTTCAATGGTTATGCGTGATTTACCAATTGGTATGCGAGCAGCGATTGCTGGTTTAGGTCAGCTTGATAAATCTCTTGATGAAGCATCGCTTTCTTTAAAAGGAAGTTCGTGGAAAACCTTATGGTATATCGTGTTGCCATTATTAAAACCAGCATTGCTTTCAGCGCTTGTTACCAGCTTCGTTCGTGCAATGACGACGGTGAGCGCAATTATATTCTTAGTGACAGCAGATACTCGGGTTGCAACAGCTTATATCCTAAATCGCGTTGAAGATGGTGAATACGGTGTCGCTATTGCATACGGCTCAATCTTAATTGTTGTCATGATGGCAATTATTTTATTCTTCGACTGGATTGTAGGTGATACACGTATCTCTCGTTCTAAAGCGAAAAAAATGAATTAACTCGTTAAGTTGTAGGTAAAAATTATGAGTAATAATGATTTCTTAGTATTAAAAAATATTACCAAAGCATTTGGTAAAGCGGTCGTCATTGATAATTTAGATTTAACGATCAAACGGGGCACGATGGTGACATTGTTAGGGCCATCAGGTTGTGGCAAAACAACTGTATTGCGTTTGGTTGCCGGATTAGAAAATCCAACATCAGGCCAAATTTTTATTGATGGTGAAGATGTAACAAAATCTTCTATTCAAAATCGAGATATTTGTATTGTCTTCCAATCTTATGCGCTTTTCCCGCATATGAGCATTGGCGATAACGTGGGCTACGGCTTAAAAATGCAAGGCATTGGCAAAGAAGAACGTGCTCAGCGTGTAAAAGAGGCTTTAGAATTGGTGGATTTAGCAGGGTTCGAAGACCGCTTTGTAGATCAAATTTCTGGCGGTCAACAACAACGTGTTGCATTGGCTCGTGCTTTGGTATTGAAACCAAAAGTCCTATTGTTTGATGAACCATTAAGTAATTTGGATGCAAACTTACGTCGTTCAATGCGTGAAAAAATCCGTGAATTGCAACAACGTTTAGGCATTACTTCGCTTTATGTGACACACGATCAAACAGAGGCCTTTGCGGTATCTGATGAAGTTATCGTTATGCATAAAGGTAAAATTATGCAAAAAGCGCCAGCGAAAGAGCTTTATCTCCGACCAAATTCTTTGTTCTTAGCAAACTTTATGGGTGAATCTAGTATTTTCGATGGAAAATTAGAAAATAGCGTGGTGGATATTAATGGCTATTATGTACCTTTAAAAGACGCTGCACAGTTTAATTTACCCGATGGTGAATGCTTAGTTGGTATTCGCCCAGAAGCAATTTATCTTGCTGCAGAGGGCAACGATGCTCAACGTTGTGAGATTAAAAGTGCGGTCTATATGGGCAACCATTGGGAAGTGGTCGCAAATTGGTCAGGAAAAGATTTATTGGTGAATTGTAAGCCAGAAGATTTTAATGCCGATTTAAAACAAGCTTATGTCAATTTATCTGATCACGGTATTTTCTTATTGAAGAAAGAGTAGTTCAGACATAAAAAAAGTGCGGTGAAATTTCACCGCGCTTTTGTGATTATAATTAAGGGGAAGGATTTTCCCCTTTTTTATTTCTGTTATTAAATAGCCCAACCGCCTGCATAGAATGCAACGAGTACGATTGCAATAATCACAGTCCCTACATTTAAGCGTTTAATATCGCCACTCACGATTCTTCCAATCACTAATGCCGCAAAACCTAACATAATGCCTGTTACGATGTTAGCGGTAAGTACGATAAATACTGCGCAGATTAATCCGCTCATCGCGCCAACGAAATCATCGAAATCTAATTTGCTTACATTGCTTAACATTAATAAACCAACGTACATTAATGCTGGGGCAGTTGCGTATCCTGGCACTAAGAACGCTAATGGTTGGAAGAAAAGCATTAATAGGAATAACACACCAACAACGATAGCAGTAATACCTGTTTTACCGCCAGCTGCTGTCCCTGCTGCTGACTCAATATAAACGGCAGCTGGTGCTGTACCGAATAAACCTGAGAATAAGCTACTGATTGAGTCGGAAGTTAGGGCTTTACCGCCATTGATAATTTGACCATCCTTATCAAGTAAGTCGGCTTGACCTGCAACTGCGCGAATTGTACCAGTCGCATCAAATACGGCAGTCATCACCAAAGCAAATACGACAGGTAAGATTGCTGGTTGTAGTGCGCCCATAAAGTCTAATTGTAAGAAAAGAGAATTTTCACCAAAGGTTGGCATTGTGAAAATCTCTCCGCCAAATTTTACATTTGGATCAAAAATTAAACCTACGATAGTAATAGCAATGATTACCCATAAAATACCGCCTTTAATTTTCATTTTTTCAAGGCCGATAATGAGTGCTAAACCAATTAAGGACATCATGACTGGGAATGAGGTGAAATCGCCTAATTTTACTGGTAAGCCCGCTTGGTTGCTGACGACTAAACCAACGCCGTTTGCGGCAATTAAAAGTAAAAAGAGTCCGATACCAATGCCTGCCCCGTGAGCGATACTGGATGGTAAATTACGTAAAATCCATGCACGGATACCTGTGGCAGAAATTAAGGTAAACACAACCCCCATTAAGAATACTGCGCCTAGCGCAACGGGAATGGCGACCTTTTGACCAATCACTAAGCTAAATGCTGTAAAAGCAGTAAGAGAAATTGCACAACCAATTGCCATTGGTGCATTTGCCCATAAGCCGATTAAGATAGAGCCTAACCCTGCAACTAAACAGGTGGCAATAAAGACAGATTCCGCAGGAAAACCTGCAGCACCTAGCATATTAGGTACCACGATTACAGAATAAACCATTGCTAAGAACGTGGTTAAACCTGCGATAATTTCTTGACGAACAGTTGAACCACGTTGCTTGAGCTCAAATGTTTTTTCTAAAGTTGGCATAGTGTTCCTTAAAGTTGAGTGAAAAATTGAAGTGAATAAGGTGCGCTATTTTACATCATAAAAATGATAAGTAAACGTTTGCGTGAGTTTTGTTTAGGATAAAGTGCGGTCAAAATTATGAATAGTTATGAAATAATCTATTTGCTGATTTTCTCTACAAATGAGACTGCGAGTCAGCAGAAAAACTGCTATACTTGTCGCGTTTTTTAACTTGATAAAATGAAGGAAACAAAATGGCTGATTTTAATCAAATTTTAACGCCAGGCGATGTAGATGCTGGCATTATCAATGTAGTAAATGAAATTCCAGAAGGTAGCTGCCATAAAATCGAATGGAACCGTAAAGTTGCGGCATTCCAATTAGATCGTGTTGAGCCAGCAATTTTTGCAAAACCAACTAACTATGGCTTCATTCCACAAACTTTAGATGAAGATGGCGATGAGTTAGATGTGTTATTAATCACTCGCCAACCATTAGCAACAGGTGTATTCCTTGAAGCTAAAGTAATTGGTGTCATGAAATTTGTTGATGATGGCGAAGTGGATGACAAAATCGTTTGTGTTCCTGCAGATGATCGTGATACAGGCAATGCGTACAATTCATTAGCAGATTTACCAGCAAACTTAATTAAACAAATTGAGTTCCATTTCAATAACTATAAAGCGCTTAAGAAACCTGGCTCAACGAAAGTAACGCATTGGGGCGATGTAGAAGAAGCGAAAGAAGTGATTCGTGAGTCTATTAAACGTTGGAATGAGCGTTAATTAATAAACACATTTGATTGTAAAAGTCCCTGATTCTTTGAGTCGGGGATTTTTTATAGTAAATTTCAGGAATTTAGATAACAAAAAAACACCTTTCGGTGCTTACTTTATTTTAAAGTGGTGGGTCGTGAAGGATTCGAACCTTCGACCAACGGATTAAAAGTCCGCTGCTCTACCGACTGAGCTAACGACCCACTGGAATCATTTTGAAATGGTGCCCGAAGCCAGACTTGAACTGGCACGCCTCGAAAGGCGAGGGATTTTAAATCCCTTGTGTCTACCGATTCCACCACTCGGGCAAATTGGAGCGGGAAACGAGGCTCGAACTCGCGACCCCGACCTTGGCAAGGTCGTGCTCTACCAACTGAGCTATTCCCGCATTTATCACCAATCAGCATTGCTGCGTGACAACGGGGCGTATTTTACGGTTTTATAGTCTTGTGTCAAATGAAAAAATAAAAAAAAACTTTATTTGATTAAAAATAAGACAAAATAATAAAAGTACGGTAGAAAATACCGCACTTTATCCAGAATTAGAGTTTTAGGTCATCTAGTAGGCTACCTTTTGCTGCTTGTAAATATTGGATCATTGACCATACTGTTAAAATGGCTGCGATGTAAAGCAAGATTATAGCGGCAATTTCCATATAGTTATTGTAACGCCATAATAATCCGCCTAGGGCTAACATTTGGGCTGTTGTTTTCCATTTTCCCCACCAAGAGACAGCGACTTTACTACGCTCTCCGAGTTCTGCCATCCATTCACGTAATGCAGAAATTATAATTTCGCGAGAAATCATAATAATGGCAGGAATCGTAATCCAAAGAGAGTGTTGATATTCAACGATGAGAACCAAGGCTGCGACAACCATTACTTTATCCGCAACAGGATCCAAAAAAGCGCCAAATCTTGTAGTTTGTTTCCATTTACGAGCCAAATAACCATCAAGCCAATCAGTAACACCAGCAATAAAGAATATGAATGTAGTAATAAAAGGGGAGGATTCGATAGGTAAATAAAATGCAATCACGAAAAACGGAATCAGGATTACACGAAACATCGTTAGGAAAATAGGAATATTAAATTTCATAGAAATGAACCGCTCTTGGTGTTAGAGATACACCTATTCTAAAGTATCTAAGAATATAAAAAAAGCCACATTATGTGGCTTTCTTGTAAATAATTACGGATTAAAGTTTATCAGCGTTTTGTTTTAAGTATTTTGCAACGCCTTCAGGGTTATCTTTCATCCCTTCTTTACCTTTTTCCCATTGAGCAGGGCAAACTTCACCGTGATCTTCATGGAATTGTAATGCATCAACCATACGTAACATTTCATCGATGTTACGACCTAATGGAAGATCATTTACTACTTGGTGACGAACGACGCCATTTTTGTCGATTAAGAATGAAGCGCGTAATGCAACGCCTGCTTCTGGATGTTCAATACCGTATGCTTGAGCAATTTCGTGTTTTACGTCTGCTGCTAATGCATATTTAACTTGGCCAATACCACCATTTTCAGTTGGGGTGTTACGCCATGCATTGTGAGTGAATTGAGAGTCGATAGAAACACCAACTACTTCTACGCCACGTTTTTTGAATTCTTCATAACGGTGGTCAAATGCGATTAACTCAGAAGGGCAAACAAAGGTAAAGTCTAATGGGTAGAAAAAGATTACTGCAGCTTTTCCAGCAATGTGTTTTTTAAAGTTGAAGTTATCAACGATTTCGCCATTGCCTAATACAGCAGATGAAGTAAAATCTGGTGCTTGACGGGTTACTAATACCATAGTCATAATTCCTATATAAAGTTAAGTTAAAGTTTTGCCACACAAAATAGCGGCTCGGTTCTATTTGAAACGCCGACATTTTATACTCGATTTTATCTATTAAAGCAATTAATCTTATCTAAAATAAGGTGGAAATATGCAACAACACAATCTCTCAACAACATTTGTCCATGCAGGGCGTAAAAAACGCTTTTCACAAGGATCGGTAAACCCCGTTTTACAGCGAGCTTCTTCATTAGTATTTGACTGTATTGAAGATAAAAAACACGCTACTCAACATAGAGCAAAAGGCGAATTATTTTATGGCAGAAGAGGTACACTAACACATTTTGCTTTACAAGATTTAATGTGTGAAATGGAGGGAGGGGCAGGCTGTTATCTTTATCCTTGTGGTGCAGCAGCAGTAACTAATTCGATTCTTTCTTTTGTTAAAACTGGCGATCATGTATTAATGAGCGGGGCAGCTTACGAGCCAACCCAAGATTTCTGTAATATTGTGCTAAAAAAAATGCAGATCGATACAACTTATTACGATCCACTTATTGGTGCTGATATTGCAACGCTTATTCAATCGAATACAAAAGTGCTTTTCTTGGAAGCACCGAGTTCTATCACAATGGAAATTCCCGATATTCCGACTATTGTGAAGGCTGCAAGAAAGGTGAACCCTAATATTGTGATTATGATTGATAATACTTGGTCTGCAGGTGTTCTATTTAAAGCGTTAGAGCATGATATTGATATTTCTATTCAAGCGGGGACGAAATATTTAGTGGGGCATTCTGATATCATGATTGGTACTGCCGTTGCGAATGTGCAAACTTGGGATCAACTTAGAGAACATTCCTATTTAATGGGACAAATGGTGGATGCGGATTCTGCTTATACGACCGCTCGTGGTATTCGTACATTGGGTGTACGATTAAAACAACATCAGGAAAGCAGTATTAAAGTAGCAAAATGGTTGAGTGAGCAACCAGAGGTAAAAACTGTGTACCATCCAGCTTTACCAAGTTGCCCTGGCCATGAATTCTTTTTACGAGACTTTAGTGGTAGCAGCGGTTTATTTTCTTTTGAATTAAATAAGCGATTGACATCAGAACAAGTCTCAAATTTCATGGATCATTTTCAACTTTTCACTATGGCTTATTCATGGGGAGGATTTGAGTCTCTAATTCTTTGTAATCAACCAGAAGAAATTGCACATATTCGTCCAAATATTAAACGTAACCTTACAGGTTCATTAATTCGTGTGCATATCGGCTTTGAAGATGTAGATGAATTGATTGCAGATTTAAAAGCTGGATTTGAGCGAATTGCTTAAAAGTGCGGATAAAAAAATGCCTGTTTTATACAGGCATTTTTTATAGGATTATTTTTGCTCTGACACTAAGCCAACTTTTGAACCGTCAGCAAAATGTACTGAAGTCCCGATAATATCTACTTGGATATTTTTTCCTTACTGTAAGTGTGGACGAATTTGCGAAAGCACAGCTTCTTCAGTTGTTGATAATGTTACTGTTTCGCTAGCTTTTGGTGCAATTGTTTTTCCAAATTGTAATGCTGGAAGATTTGTTACATAGAATGGTTGGTTATTTTCTTTATAAACAGTTAACCATTGCGCTTCTAAAATAGCTTTATCACTTAAGTTTGTGATTTCATAAGTGATAGAAAACGATTTTAAATCATCTGTTACAGAAACATTTGTTACTTTTACATTCGCAACTTTTAGGAATTCTGCATTTGCTTGAGTGACTAAATCATCCGTTTTTACTTGAGGTTGTTGTACTGCTTGTTGAACCGATTGAGTAGTTTCTGTTAGCTGCTGGTTTTTCTGCTACTTTTTCTTCTTTATCGTTACAAGCGGTTAATGCAATTGAACCGGCGATGATACTTGCAAAGAGAAAAGATTTATTAAATTTCATTGTAAATTCCTTCATTATATTTTGTTAGCTGAGTTGTACTTATTTTTTAAGGGTTCAATTATAGTCCATGTAACCTCTTACTGCTGTCTTTTATTTTGAAAGTTCTAGAAGTTGTTTTATTATACTTTTCATTTTCCTTGACTAAGTAGAGAAGTATAATGAAACATATTCATATCTTAGGTATTTGTGGCACCTTTATGGGCGGTGTGGCGATGATTGCTAAACAAATGGGCTATCACGTGACGGGTTCTGATACTAATGTTTACCCTCCAATGAGCACTTTTTTAGAAGAGCAAGGCATCCAGATTATTCCAAATTATGATGTTGCACAATTACAACCTGCGCCTGACATGGTAATCATTGGTAATGCGATGAAACGCGGTAATCCTTGCGTCGAATATGTGTTGGAAAATAATTTGAAATACACATCTGGTCCTCAATGGCTACATGATCATTTATTACGCGATCGTTGGGTATTGGCAGTTTCTGGTACGCATGGAAAGACAACTACAACAGGCATGCTAACGTGGATTTTAGAACAAAATGGCTTAAAACCAGGCTTTTTAATCGGTGGAATTGCAGGTAATTTTGGCATTTCAGCTCGTTTAGGAGACAGTCCTTATTTTGTTATTGAGGCTGATGAATATGATACAGCTTTCTTTGATAAACGTTCGAAATTTGTCCATTACAATCCTCGTACACTTATCGTAAATAACATTAGTTTTGACCATGCAGATATTTTTGATGATCTCAAAGCGATCCAACGCCAATTTCATCATATGATTCGAACTATTCCGGCAAGTGGCTTGGTATTAAGTTCGGCGAGTGAACAAAGTGCAAAAGAAACTTTGGCATTGGGATGTTGGTCACAACAACAATTTTTAGGCAAAGATAATGAGTGGTTTGCTGAACGTATTACAAATGATGCCTCACATTTTTCGGTCTTCCATCATGGTGAAAAAGTGGCAGAAGTAAAATGGAATGTAGTGGGACAACATAATATGCATAATGCTTTAATGGCAATAGCGGCTGCTCATCATGCGGGTGTGTCTATTGAAGATGCATGTAAAGCATTAGGATCTTTTGTAAATGCTAAACGTCGTTTAGAAGTGAAAGGTGAAGTTAATGGTATCACTGTTTATGATGATTTTGCTCATCATCCAGAGGCTATTCTTGCTACGCTAACGGCTTTACGAGATAAAGTAGGTGGTGGCGTGCGAATTCTTGCAGTGCTTGAACCTCGTTCTAACACAATGAAAATGGGTGTTCATAAAGATGAAATTGCGCCTGCACTTGGCCGAGCTGATGAAGTGTTTATGCTTCAACCAGAACAGCTTCCTTGGGAAGTGGCAGATATTGCAAACCAATGTGTACAACCTGCCTATTGGAATGCAAATTTAGATCGATTAGTCGATATGATTGTCGCTGAGGCCCAACCTACAGATCATATTTTGGTGATGTCTAACGGCAGTTTTGGTGGCATTCATCAAAAAATTCTTGATAAGCTTAAACAGAAATAATCAAAGTGCGGTTAATTTAGAAAATGTTTTTAAGTTGACCGCACTTTTTATTGAGTTAACGTAACATTTATTTTTAATTTGTAATTTATAAAAGGAATCTTTGTAGAATGGCTGATCCACATATTAAATCACCGATGGATTTTTTAGATAATCTGACCGTCATTATTTATCGCTCTGGCTTTGTGATAGCGGCCTTGGCTATTCTTGCTATGACTTGGTATCCAGATTTATCGCTTACATTTATATTAATTGCGGCAACTTGCTGTGCCTCTTCATTACACATTTATCTCAAATCCTTCCGATTGCTTTTTCAATTTGCTACTTGGATAGGATTACTTTTTTATATTAATCATTATCCCGCTTTGGCTCTTGGCGGTGCGTTACTTACTTTAGGTGGTTTGTGTTTTAAAGAATATTTTTGTTTCCGCGTACCTCTGCTAAATTTACAGCCGATATTTGTGGCTTGCTTGTGGGTTTCGTGGGTGTTAAATAATCTTATTGCGCTACGAATTTTTTCTATTATTTCTGGCGTATTACTTTTAGTTTTAGCGATACAAAAATGGCGAATGCCTTTGCATTTTGACATTGGAGATAAAACTAAATATCAAATTTAGAAAAGAAAATGACCGCACTTTTATGTGCGGTCATTGTTTTTAGAAAGGTTTATTTAGCTAAACATTCCATGTAACTATCTGCGGTAGATTGCAAGAATGTTGCATAAGAATTTTTGCCTAAATTGACTTTATCGCCAATTGGGTCGAGTTGTCCTACATTGACTTTAGTATTTTGAGCTAAAGATTCAATCACTTTTGGCGTAAATTGTGGTTCTGCGAATAAGCAATTTACTTTATGTTCTGCGATTTCTTCTTTAATGTGCGCTAAAGTTTTTGCCCCCGGTGCAACTAATGGATTGATGGTGAAGTAACCGGTTTGTTTTAAACCATAAGCATCGTTGAAATAACCATAAGCATCGTGGAAAACGTAGAAACCTTTATCTTTAACATTCGCAAGTTGTGCCGTAATTTTTTCACCTTGTTCTGCCAAAGTGCGGTTAAAATCTGAAAGATTTTGTGCAATTAAATCTTTTTTATCTGGGAATTGTGCAGTTAATTTATCCGCTACTTTTTGTGCAACAATTTTGCTGATCGCTGGAGAATACCAAACGTGCCAATTTGTTGTTAAACCTTCGTCATGATCATGGTGATCGTGATCATGGTCGTGGTGTTCATGCTTGTGCTTATGATCATGGTCGTGTTCATGTTCGTGATCGTGTTTATGTTCGTGTTTGTGCTCATGTTCATGTTTATGATCGTGATCGCCATCTTCATGGAAATGCTCGTGGTGAGCTTGACTTAATAAAGGTTCTACATCAGCAAGATCTGCAATGGTAATCACTTTTTTACGTTCAATTTGGCTAATTGGTTTGTCTAAAAATGAATCAACATCCTCACCAATCCATACAACTAAATCTGCAGATTTTACTTTTTGAATATCAGATAATTTCAAATTGTAGTCATGCGGAGAGGCGCCTGCAGGAACAAGGACTTGTGTGCCAGTTACGCCATCTGCAATAGATGAAACAATAAAACCTAAAGGTTTTACTGATGCCAATACATCGGCATTCGCCATCATTGGCGCACTTAAAAGTGCGGCAGAAACGGCGCTAATTTTTAAAAGTTTTTTCATATTTCTGTTTCCTTACTTGTTAGTAATAATTCTCAAAGGGAAAAAGACTACGCCTTTTTATATAAATTGCAACGATTTTATAGAGAACCTGAGGGAAAATTTTTCATTTTCAAAGTAAATAGGTTTCATTCGATAAAAAATGCACATTTATGGTCAATGTGCATTTTCAAGAGGAGATTAAGATTTTTTCTTTAGTAATTTATCTATTACACGAGAAACAGCAAAAAAACCAAAGGTTGCCGTAATCATCGTGGCTGCGCCAAATCCGTTTGCGCAATTCATTGTGGCAGAAATTGCACAACCTTCAGTCATTTGTGGGAATATTAGAGGTTGTGTTGAAAATACCGCATCGATACTAAATTTGCGTTTTGGATTTTGGCTAAAATTGTAATCTTTGCGTAAAACTGACCGCACTTTAGCGAGCAGCGGATCTTGAATAGTTTTACTAAGATCGGCAATTTGAATTTGGGTTGGATCAGTTTGACCGCCAGCCCCACCAATAGTAATCACATTAATTTTGTTGCGTTTACAATAAGCAATCAGCGACGCTTTAGTTTTCACATTGTCAATAGCATCAATGACATAGTCATAGCCTCGATTGAGGTAATCCGATTGATTTTCTGGCGAGATAAAATCATCAATAATATTGATGGTACATTCAGGATTAATCAGCTTTACTCGTTCTGACATCACTTCAGTTTTTAGTTTGCCGATTGTGCCGCTCATTGCAGGAAGTTGGCGATTGATATTCGTGACGCAAATATCATCCATATCAATTAATGTGAGTTCACCAACGCCTGAACGTGCTAAGGCCTCTACGACCCAAGAACCCACGCCACCAATGCCTATTACGCAAATATGGGCTTTGCGTAAGCGCGCGAGTCCATCAGGTGTATAAAGTCGACCAATACCGCCAAATCGCTGTTCATAATTGTCCACTGGCGCCATTATTGTAACACCCATACTCGGCCATAGTGTTTTGATAATCCCGCAATATGGCCTGCTTGATCACCAATGCCACGATATAAGTCAAAGTGGTGGCCTTTCACCGCACCGCCCACATCAAGTGCAACCATTAAATGCAATTTGTGTGTACCAAGCCAGTTTCCGTTATTATCAATGTCAGGCACTTCGACTAAAAGAACAGTACCAGATGGTACAACGCTACGATCTGATGCTACTGAAGCCATTGGTACAAGTGGTACGCCAGCAGAACCTTTTACTTTGCCACTCGGATCATTTTTAAAGAATACATAAGAAGAATTACGTTCTAACAAACTTTGTACGCGAGAGGGATTACGATTGCCCCATTCACGAATTGCTTGAATAGACATTTTCTCTTTTGGTACTTCACCATCTTCAACTAATAAACGGCCAACAGCGGTATAAGGAAAGCCATTTTGTCCTGCATAAGCGAAGTAATTAAGGTTGCCATCACCAAAATCTACATAGCCGCTGCCTTGTACCCCAAGTAAAAAGTTCTCTAACATGGAATCACTATATGCTAATTCTAATCCTTGACCCGCTAATGCACCGGCGTAGATTTGCGCACGGCTAAAACGTTTATTTGCTGGCATACGATAAATTGGATTTTGGAATTGACCTTGCGGTGAACGGCGTGCATGAAGGACAGGCGAGTAGTAGCCTGTCATCAAAACATTTTGATATCCATCGAACCCACGCATAATTTGCGGGTTAATACCAAATTTAGAAAGCTCACTGACATTGGCGCCAGAAAGTACCCAGTTCGTAATTTTTTCATAGTTGCCATAGAAACGATCAGATAGTTTGCTTGAATAACTTTGTACATTTGAAAGTTGCGTTAAAAAATCACCCTGATTAATGACCGCACTTTGGTTTTCAACTTGAGAAACTGGCATAAACACAGCTTGTTGATAATTACGACCCGAATATTTAGCACCAAATTGTCGAGGATCGCTGCCATTTGAGGTGGTTGGAATTTGAGTTTTTGTTGTATTAGAAGAACCACAGGCAACTAAAAGTGCGGTTGTCACTGCAATAGAAAATGTTTTTAATGAGAAAAATTTTCGAACTGACATTTTTAATCCTAAATAAGCTTAAATAAGGCTGCATACGCTATCAAAAATCCTTCAAAACGACCAGTGTTATTTAGTCAAGCTGATTAATAAAAACGCACATTGAACATTTTATTAACAAATGAAACATAAACTTTTGTTTAATTCTTGCAAAAAAATATTAATAGCGTATAGTGCACCACATCAGACGCGGGGTGGAGCAGCTTGGTAGCTCGTCGGGCTCATAACCCGAAGGCCGTCGGTTCAAATCCGGCCCCCGCAACCAACAAATTATAAAGCCCTGATTTAAGAAAATCAGGGCTTTTCTTTTTACAGTTTAACTCGCTATGATGATCTCAATTAGATCATCTTTTTCTATGCTATAATCCCTCAAAATTTTTAAAATCGGTACCTAAATGAAACAATTATTTGCAACGACTTCTCGTGGCTTTGAAGAATTATTAAAAGTTGAACTCACTGAACTTGGCGCGCAAGAGGCAAAAGTAGTTCAAGGGGGCGTTCATTATCAAGCAGATAACGAAACTTTATACCGCACTTTGCTTTGGTCACGCCTTGCTTCACGCATTTTATTTCCTTTGATTGAAACCAAAATTTACAGTGATTTGGATCTTTATGCGGCTGTTTCGGGCTTTAATTGGTTAGCGCAATTTGATGAACGAGTTACATTCTTTGTAGATTTTAATGGAACCAACCAAGAAATTCGTCATACTCAATTTGGTGCGATGCGCGTTAAAGATGGAATTGTCGATTACTTTGAACGTCAAGGTAAAACTCGTCCTTATGTAGATAAAATTCAGCCGGACGTACGTATTCATGCTTATTTGAATCGTGAAAATTTAGTGATTTCTTTAGATTTAAGTGGGGAAGCATTACATTTGCGAGGCTATCGTGAAGATGCAGGTCAAGCGCCTTTACGTGAAACTCTAGCTGCGGCAATTGTTATGCGTTCAGGTTGGCAAGCGGGTTCTCCATTAGTAGATCCAATGTGTGGGTCAGGCACGCTTTTAATTGAAGCGGCACAAATGGAAGCCAAAATTGCACCGCAACTTTATCGTTTACATTGGGGATTTGATTTTTGGAAAGCGCATAATCAATCGGCTTGGGAAAAAGTAAAAAATGAAGCGATTGAATTAGCAGAAGAAAAACAAAGTGAAATTCAACCGCACTTTTATGGATTTGACCTCGATCACCGCGTATTAAAAAAGGCGCAGAAGAATGCACAAAATGCAGGTGTTTCACATTTAATTAAATGGCAACAAGGTGATGTTGCAGCGTTGAAAAATCCTCGTTTAAATGAAGTCGGTACGGTTATCTGTAATCCACCTTATGGGGAACGTTTAGGCACAACCCCAGCTTTAATCGCGCTCTATTCTGTATTTGGGCAAAGACTTAAAAAAGAATTTTGCAGTTGGAATGTTTCTGTTTTTAGTAGCGAATCCACATTGCTTGATTGTTTGAGAATGCGTGCCAGCCGACAGTTTAAAGCAAAAAATGGCCCACTAGATTGTGTGCAGAAGAATTATCAAGTTTCAGAACGAAAATCTGACGCAATTACAGATGAAAAGGCACTAGAATTTAACCGCACTTCGGAGGTGGCAACCGATTTTGCTAATCGATTACAAAAAAATATTAAGAAAATTAGCAAATGGGCAAAGCAACAAGGATTAGACGCTTATCGTTTATATGATGCTGATTTGCCTGAATATAATTTAGCCGTCGATCGTTACGCAGATTACATTGTTGTGCAAGAATATGCCGCGCCGAAAAATATTGATGAAAATAAAGCGCGTCAACGTTTATTAGATGCTGTTACTGCAACTTTGCACGTTACAGGTGTAGAAACGAATAAGTTGATCCTCAAAGTTCGTCAGAAACAAAAAGGTACCAACCAATATGAGAAATTAGCCAATAAAGGTGAATACTTTTATGTGAATGAATATGGCGCGCAACTTTGGGTAAATTTGACAGATTATTTAGACACTGGATTATTCTTAGATCACCGTTTAACAAGAAAAATGATTGGTGAGTTGGCAAAGGGTAAAGATTTCTTGAACTTATTTGCTTATACAGGTTCTGCCACTGTTCATGCAGCACTTGGTGGCGCTAAATCGACAACTACCGTTGATATGTCCAATACTTATCTTAATTGGGCGGAGCAAAATCTTATTTTGAATGATATTGAAGGTAAACAACATAAATTAATTCAAGCAGATTGCCTTCAATGGTTAGAAAAATGTGATCGTCAATTTGATTTGATATTTGTGGATCCACCAACGTTTTCAAATTCTAAACGTATGGAAGAGAGTTGGGATGTTCAACGAGATCATGTGAAATTGATGAGCAATCTAAAACGAGTTTTGTCGAATAATGGCACAATTGTTTTTTCGAATAATAAACGTGGATTCAAAATGAATTTAGTTGAGTTGGAAGAATTAGGTTTAAGTGCGGCAGAAATTTCGCATAAAACGTTACCACTAGATTTTGAACGTAATAAACAAATTCATAATTGTTGGATGATTCAACATATATAATGATTTGCTAAGTTGTAAAAATAGTCGAAAAAATAGTGAATTTTAAACAAACTGAATAAAAAACTATCGCTCAAACATTTTTTTTCAAAAAGTGCTAGACAAGGTTTTATTAAATCATTAATATACGCCTCCGCAACGACGCAATAACGCGTTCGTAGCTCAGTTGGATAGAGCGTTGGCCTCCGGAGCCAAAGGTCGCAAGTTCGAATCTTGTCGAGCGCGCCAGGTCAGTGCAATAACAACTTTTAATGGTGGCTATAGCTCAGTTGGTAGAGCCCTGGATTGTGATTCCAGTTGTCGTGGGTTCGAATCCCATTAGCCACCCCATCTTATCTTTATAAGATCTGACGGCGAGTAGCGCAGCTTGGTAGCGCAACTGGTTTGGGACCAGTGGGTCGTAGGTTCAAATCCTATCTCGCCGACCACTTTATTTTGCTCTTTAACAATGTATCAGACAATCTGTGTGGGCACTTGTTGATTGACTTGTTTTAAAAATATTTTTTAATTTTGAAGTCTTAATAGGTGCTAACTAGAAATTCATTATACTTTTTAAGTAGTGACATTTTATGTCAGCAGTATTGAGCGATTGAACTTGAATTGAAGAGTTTGATCATGGCTCAGATTGAACGCTGGCGGCAGGCTTAACACATGCAAGTCGAACGGTAGCAGGAGAAAGCTTGCTTTCTTGCTGACGAGTGGCGGACGGGTGAGTAATGCTTGGGAATCTGGCTTATGGAGGGGGATAACTACGGGAAACTGTAGCTAATACCGCGTAATATCGAAAGATTAAAGTGTGGGACCTTCGGGCCACATGCCATAAGATGAGCCCAAGTGGGATTAGGTAGTTGGTGGGGTAAAGGCCTACCAAGCCGACGATCTCTAGCTGGTCTGAGAGGATGACCAGCCACACTGGAACTGAGACACGGTCCAGACTCCTACGGGAGGCAGCAGTGGGGAATATTGCGCAATGGGGGGAACCCTGACGCAGCCATGCCGCGTGAATGAAGAAGGCCTTCGGGTTGTAAAGTTCTTTCGGTATTGAGGAAGGGATGTGTGCTAATAGTAGACATCATTGACGTTAAATACAGAAGAAGCACCGGCTAACTCCGTGCCAGCAGCCGCGGTAATACGGAGGGTGCGAGCGTTAATCGGAATAACTGGGCGTAAAGGGCACGCAGGCGGTTATTTAAGTGAGGTGTGAAAGCCCCGGGCTTAACCTGGGAATTGCATTTCAGACTGGGTAACTAGAGTACTTTAGGGAGGGGTAGAATTCCACGTGTAGCGGTGAAATGCGTAGAGATGTGGAGGAATACCGAAGGCGAAGGCAGCCCCTTGGGAATGTACTGACGCTCATGTGCGAAAGCGTGGGGAGCAAACAGGATTAGATACCCTGGTAGTCCACGCTGTAAACGCTGTCGATTTGGGGATTGGGCTTAAAGCTTGGTGCCCGTAGCTAACGTGATAAATCGACCGCCTGGGGAGTACGGCCGCAAGGTTAAAACTCAAATGAATTGACGGGGGCCCGCACAAGCGGTGGAGCATGTGGTTTAATTCGATGCAACGCGAAGAACCTTACCTACTCTTGACATCCATGGAATCCTGTAGAGATACGGGAGTGCCTTCGGGAACCATGAGACAGGTGCTGCATGGCTGTCGTCAGCTCGTGTTGTGAAATGTTGGGTTAAGTCCCGCAACGAGCGCAACCCTTATCCTTTGTTGCCAGCGATTTGGTCGGGAACTCAAAGGAGACTGCCAGTGATAAACTGGAGGAAGGTGGGGATGACGTCAAGTCATCATGGCCCTTACGAGTAGGGCTACACACGTGCTACAATGGCGTATACAGAGGGTGGCGAAACTGCGAGGTGGAGCGAATCTCAGAAAGTACGTCTAAGTCCGGATTGGAGTCTGCAACTCGACTCCATGAAGTCGGAATCGCTAGTAATCGCGAATCAGAATGTCGCGGTGAATACGTTCCCGGGCCTTGTACACACCGCCCGTCACACCATGGGAGTGGGTTGTACCAGAAGTAGATAGCTTAACCTTTTGGAGGGCGTTTACCACGGTATGATTCATGACTGGGGTGAAGTCGTAACAAGGTAACCGTAGGGGAACCTGCGGTTGGATCACCTCCTTACTGAAAACGAGAGACAATAAGTGTCCACACAGATTGATTGATATATTGTAGACAATATCGAGCAGAAAGCCGTTATTCCCTTGGGTCTGTAGCTCAGGTGGTTAGAGCGCACCCCTGATAAGGGTGAGGTCGGTGGTTCAAGTCCACTCAGACCCACCACTCAAACTGAGTGAGTGATGAAGGTGAATAAGGTGATAAATAAACGATGACATGGGGATATAGCTCAGCTGGGAGAGCGCCTGCCTTGCACGCAGGAGGTCAGCGGTTCGATCCCGCTTATCTCCACCACTTATCATCGTTAAGTAAATTTATTTATTTAGTTTATTTAACGATGATAACTGAAAAGTTTTATCAACTGTTCTTTAAAAAATTGGAAACAAGCTGAAAACAAGAGATTTTCGAGAGAAAGTCTGAGTAGGCAAGGCAGGAAAGTGAAAGAGGGAACTGAAAAGGGAAATCTAAAAATAAAACCTGTTTTGCATAAAATCTTGATTGAACAAAAGCAATCAAGTGTTTAGTTGAATGAAGATACGCATCAAATTGACCGCACTTTCAAGTGAAAACTTAAAGTGATTGAAAACATTTGAGGTTGTATAGTTAAGTGACTAAGCGTACAAGGTGGATGCCTTGGCAATCAGAGGCGAAGAAGGACGTGCTAATCTGCGAAAAGCTTGGATGAGTCGATAAGAGGCGTTTAATCCAAGATATCCGAATGGGGAAACCCAGTAGATGAAGAATCTACTATCACTTACTGAATACATAGGTAGGTGAGGCAAACCGGGAGAACTGAAACATCTAAGTACCCCGAGGAAAAGAAATCAACCGAGATTTCGTCAGTAGCGGCGAGCGAAAGCGAAAGAGCCTGTTAATGATAGCAGCAGAGATAGAGGAATAAGCTGGGAAGCTTAGCGACACAGGGTGATAGCCCCGTACTCGACATCCAGGCTGTGGTACTAAGTTAACGATAAGTAGGGCGGGACACGTGATATCCTGTTTGAAGATGGGGGGACCATCCTCCAAGGCTAAATACTCCTGATTGACCGATAGTGAACCAGTACTGTGAAGGAAAGGCGAAAAGAACCCCGGTGAGGGGAGTGAAATAGAACCTGAAACCTTGTACGTACAAGCAGTGGGAGCCTGAAAGGGTGACTGCGTACCTTTTGTATAATGGGTCAGCGACTTATATTTTGTAGCGAGGTTAACCGAATAGGGGAGCCGAAGGGAAACCGAGTCTTAACTGGGCGAATAGTTGCAAGGTATAGACCCGAAACCCGGTGATCTAGCCATGGGCAGGTTGAAGGTTGGGTAACACTAACTGGAGGACCGAACCGACTAATGTTGAAAAATTAGCGGATGACTTGTGGCTGGGGGTGAAAGGCCAATCAAACCGGGAGATAGCTGGTTCTCCCCGAAATCTATTTAGGTAGAGCCTTGAGCGGACACCTTTGGGGGTAGAGCACTGTTTCGGCTAGGGGTCCATCCCGGATTACCAACCCGATGCAAACTACGAATACCAAAGAGTGATACTCAGGAGACACACGGCGGGTGCTAACGTCCGTCGTGGAGAGGGAAACAACCCAGACCGCCAGCTAAGGTCCCAAAGTCTATATTAAGTGGGAAACGAAGTGGGAAGGCTTAGACAGCTAGGATGTTGGCTTAGAAGCAGCCATCATTTAAAGAAAGCGTAATAGCTCACTAGTCGAGTCGGCCTGCGCGGAAGATGTAACGGGGCTCAAATATAGCACCGAAGCTGCGGCATCAGACGTAAGTCTGTTGGGTAGGGGAGCGTTCTGTAAGCGGATGAAGGTGGCTCGAGAGGGCTGCTGGACGTATCAGAAGTGCGAATGCTGACATAAGTAACGATAAAACGGGTGAAAAACCCGTTCGCCGGAAGACCAAGGGTTCCTGTCCAACGTTAATCGGGGCAGGGTGAGTCGGCCCCTAAGGCGAGGCTGAAAAGCGTAGTCGATGGGAAACAGGTTAATATTCCTGTACTTGGATAAACTGCGATGTGGGGACGGAGCAGGTTAGGTTATCGCACTGTTGGATATGTGCGTTTAAGTTGGTAGGTGGGAAGTTTAGGCAAATCCGGACTTCTATTAAACACTGAGAGATGATGACGAGGCTCTACGGAGCTGAAGTAACCGATACCACACTTCCAGGAAAAGCCACTAAGCTTCAGGTTTATCTAAACCGTACTGAAAACCGACACAGGTGGTCAGGTAGAGAATACTCAGGCGCTTGAGAGAACTCGGGTGAAGGAACTAGGCAAAATAGCACCGTAACTTCGGGAGAAGGTGCGCCGGCGTAGATTGTAGTCCCTCGCGGGCGAAGGTTGAACCGGTCGAAGATACCAGCTGGCTGCAACTGTTTATTAAAAACACAGCACTCTGCAAACACGAAAGTGGACGTATAGGGTGTGATGCCTGCCCGGTGCTGGAAGGTTAATTGATGGTGTAATCGAAAGAGAAGCTCCTGATCGAAGCCCCAGTAAACGGCGGCCGTAACTATAACGGTCCTAAGGTAGCGAAATTCCTTGTCGGGTAAGTTCCGACCTGCACGAATGGCATAATGATGGCCAGGCTGTCTCCACCCGAGACTCAGTGAAATTGAAATCGCCGTGAAGATGCGGTGTACCCGCGGCTAGACGGAAAGACCCCGTGAACCTTTACTATAGCTTGACACTGAACATTGAATTTTGATGTGTAGGATAGGTGGGAGACTTAGAAGTAGTCACGCCAGTGATTATGGAGTCGTCCTTGAAATACCACCCTTTAACGTTTGATGTTCTAACGAAGATTGCGGAACGCGGTCTCGGACAGTGTCTGGTGGGTAGTTTGACTGGGGCGGTCTCCTCCCAAAGAGTAACGGAGGAGCACGAAGGTTTGCTAATCACGGTCGGACATCGTGAGGTTAGTGCAATGGTATAAGCAAGCTTAACTGCGAGACAGACAAGTCGAGCAGGTACGAAAGTAGGTCATAGTGATCCGGTGGTTCTGAATGGAAGGGCCATCGCTCAACGGATAAAAGGTACTCCGGGGATAACAGGCTGATACCGCCCAAGAGTTCATATCGACGGCGGTGTTTGGCACCTCGATGTCGGCTCATCACATCCTGGGGCTGAAGTAGGTCCCAAGGGTATGGCTGTTCGCCATTTAAAGTGGTACGCGAGCTGGGTTTAGAACGTCGTGAGACAGTTCGGTCCCTATCTGCCGTGGGCGTTGGAGAATTGGTTGGGGCTGCTCCTAGTACGAGAGGACCGGAGTGGACGCACCACTGGTGTTCCGGTTGTGTCGCCAGACGCATTGCCGGGTAGCTAAGTGCGGAAGAGATAAGTGCTGAAAGCATCTAAGCACGAAACTTGCCAAGAGATGAGTTCTCCCAGATTATAAATCTGTAAGGGTTGTTTAAGACTAAGACGTAGATAGGTGCGGTGTGTAAGTGTAGTGATACATTGAGCTAACGCATACTAATTGCCCGAGAGGCTTAACTATACAACGCTCAAGTGTTTTTGGAAAACAGAGTGAAAGAAAAAGAAATTAACTAAACGTTCAGCTTGTGGCCAATGAAGAACATAGATAGAATTTAAAATAAACGTTATCAAAGAATTATCCTGGCGGCGATAGTGCGGTGGAACCACCTGACACCATACCGAACTCAGAAGTGAAACGCTGTAATGCCGATGGTAGTGTGGGGCTTCCCCATGTGAGAGTAGGGCACCGCCAGGTTACCAAATACTTATCTAAGTTAAATTAAATAAAAAAGAAGAACCCCGTGTCGAAAGATATGGGGTTTTTGTTTTTTACAATCTACTTATTATTTCATGAAAAGAATTAAAGCAGGAAATAGAGATTTTATTTCAGCACTAAGTTTTTAGTCTTGTATTGCCTACAATATAGTTTTAATAAATATACCTATTTATATCATTTAGAGTTTGGATTTTTCATATTTTTTAAATAGACTTTATACACTCATTTCTAATGACAGCCATTATGTTTAAAACTTTAGACGAAATAACTTCAAGTATTATCGCTGATCCTCAAAATAAAAATTTTACAGAACGTGGAATTTTCCCTTTATTTTCGGCTCCTAAAATAGCTCGAATTAATATCGTTGGTCAAGCTCCAGGGTTAAAAGCTGAGCAGACTCGTTTATATTGGAATGATAAAAGCGGTGATCGTCTGCGTGATTGGCTAGGTGTGGATTACGATTATTTTTATAATTCTGGGATGTTTGCGGTTCTTCCTATGGATTTTTATTATCCTGGAAAAGGTAAATCTGGTGACTTACCACCTCGTCAAGGTTTTGCAGAAAAATGGCATCCGATAATTTTAGAGCACCTGCCTAATATTCAGCTCACTATTCTTATTGGGCAATATGCACAGAAATATTATCTACCTGAAAACAAAGATAATGTAACTGGGACTGTAAAAAATTATCGTCAATGCTTACCGCACTTTATGCCTCTCGTGCATCCTTCCCCACGTAATCAGCTTTGGGTAAGAAAGAATCCTTGGTTTCTAGAGCAAGTTATTCCTGAATTACAAATGTTAGTAAGATATATCATTAATGATAAAGATTAAGTATTTTTATATGAATACATACATAGCTTATTTATTATTACAGTTATGAAATATGGAGGCCTATAGGATCAAATAGTTGCTAAAAATGTGCTTAACTCCCTATATTATGAATATATTTTTACTTATGAGAAATATATAGAATTAAATATTGAAAAAACTACAAATAGGATAAAAGGACGGTTTAAGGTGCTTGAGAATAAATTACGCTACTCACGTTAGTTTAACGAGAAAGCATAAGATCTTATTTATGCAGGATTTTTCAAATAAAAAAGCTGGTAAGGATTATAAAATTTAATTCTTACAAGCTATTCTTTCCCACATGCCAATATTGAAAGTAGTTTCAATAGTATATATGGCAGAATTAATACTTATAAAGTAAAGATCTCTAATTATGATCCAGGTAAAATAGTATGGTTTTTATTTTTAATCATAGTTAATCTAAAATTACTAATTTTTAACCTTTCGCCACAAATTTTTACTATAAATGGTTCCAACAGAATTCGCTTGTGCGCCCATTATACTTGGCGTAAGATAAACTGGCGTATTATATTGAAAAATGGGTAACACTAAATATTCTTGTTGAACTATCCCTTTTAATTTCGCGTAATTTTCTAACCGCACTTTTTCGGATGTTGTCGTCATTGCACTTTCAAATAAACGATCAAATTCTGCATTTTTATAGCCATTTTTGTTATCAGGGCTTTTGGAATAGAACAAATTTAAGAAAGCGACAGGATCATTAAAATCTGCGCACCAACCTGATCGAATTAATTGAAAATCGCCTTTTGTGCGAGCCGTTTGCAATTCTTGCCAACTCATCCCTTGATGTTCAACTCGTAATAAATCTGATTGCGATAACTGACGATTTAATCGCGTTGCAATGGTTTGATTCAGAGACGAATCATCATAACGAATGCGTAATTTCAACGGGTTAGTTTCACTAATTTGATTATGGGGAAGAAGCTGTTCTGCAACAACTGGCTCCCAAACAGATTCTTGCTCACCTAGCATAGATTTAGGTAAAAAAGTATTACTTGGATGAAGATGAGAAATATCTGCAACCAAATTTTTCGTAGAAATCATCGAAGCAATCGCTTTTCTTATCGCACTTTTTTGCAACATAGGATCGGCAAGATTAAACTCATAGAAGTAAGTACAAAGTTGCGGATAATCTTGGATATTTTGAACTGTTTTTTGCGGATTTATTACAACATCAAAATCAGACAAATCTCTATCTGCTGCAATTTTTTGATACTTCACTTGCTGAAATATCACTTTTTCCTTTGCCCAATAATAAGGATTGGCAGTTAAAATATGCTGATTTTCAGCCTGGCTTTGTAATTGATAGGCGCCATTGCTGATAAGCATTTCAGGCGATTTTGTATAGCGAGGCAAAAGGCTGACGTGCGCCAGCATAGAAGGTATATATGGCGATGCTTTATCTAATTCAATGCGTAAAGTGCGGTCATTTTCAGCGAACAATCCAAGCGATTCCACAGTTAGTGTTTTTTCCAATACTGCCTTCGCATTTTTCAGATTCATGAAAGCCAAATAATTTTTAAGTGGACTTTCAGATTGAGAAAGTGCTTGCCAAGATTGTACAAAATCAGAGGCAGTCACCGCTTCACCATTTGACCATTTGGCATTTTCACGCAAAATGAAAATCCACGTTTTATTATCTTTAGTTTGCCAGCTTTCTGCCACGGCAGGAACAAGATTACCTTGGGCATCATAAGCTGTTAAGCCCTCAAAAAGATCCCGTAATAATTGCGTTTGTTCTTCGTTTTGTGCTTGCCAAGGTTGCAAAGTAAAATCGCTATAAACACCACGTTTTAATTCAACTCGGTTAGATTCCAATTGAGTATTTTTAGGTGTCTCAACTTGTGGTGAAGCAGATTTTGGATTATCCAATTTATCACAAGCCACCACCGTAAAAATGATAGAAAGAATAACTGTACTTCGCTGGCACAAAGCGAGAAAATTATTCATTTTCAGTTTTAATCCAAAACAAGAAGAACCAATACTTAATACAAATCAACGCTGCAATAACGCTACGCCCTATTACGCTTGGCGTGAAATAAAAACCAATAAGCAACATTGTGGTCGAAAAACTCAAAATATAAATTTTGGTATTTTTCTTTAATGATCGATTTTCATTAAAAGACTTAAGATGTTTTTGATAAATACTTGTGCCTAAAAACCATTGTTCTAAGCGTTTTGAACCTTTTGTAAAGAAAAATAAGGTAAGCAATAAAAAAGGCGTGGTCGGTAAAATAGGAAGGAAAATTCCAATGATGCCAAGTGCAAGAGAAAGAAAACCTAAAACAATGTAAATAAACTTCATAATGTTCCTAATAAAAAGAAAATGCGAACCATTATTACTGATTTTTTAGATTTTTCAACCTTGATATTATAGAATTTGCCGTCACATAAAGAGTAATTTTCAAAAAAGGAACATTTATGTCTATGTCAAATCCATTACTTAACATTCAAGGCCTACCGCCATTTTCACAAATAAAACCAGAACATATTCAACCGGCTGTTGAAAAATTAATTCAAGATTGTCGCAATACGATAGAACAAGTGTTAAAACAACCGCACTTTACTTGGGAAAATTTCATTTTGCCTTTAACGGAAACCAATGATCGCTTAAACCGAGCTTGGTCACCCGTTTCTCATCTCAATTCAGTAAAAAACAGTGCTGAATTACGTGAAGCCTATCAAGTGTGCTTGCCGTTACTTTCTGAATACAGCACTTGGGTTGGTCAGCATAAAGGGCTTTATAATGCCTATTTGGCGTTAAAAAATAGTGCTGAATTTACTGACTATTCTATTGCGCAAAAGAAAGCCATTGAAAATTCACTGCGTGATTTTGAACTTTCAGGTATCGGGCTTTCAGAAGACAAACAACAACGTTATGGCGAAATTGTGACGCGCTTATCGGAATTAAATTCACAATTTAGCAATAACGTATTAGATGCCACCATGGGTTGGGAAAAACTCATTGAAAACGAAGCAGAACTTGCTGGGTTACCTGAATCTGCACTACAAGCTGCACAACAATCTGCCGAAAGTAAAGGATTAAAAGGCTATCGTTTTACGTTAGAAATTCCAAGTTATTTGCCTGTGATGACTTACTGTGAAAATCGTGCATTGCGTGAAGAAATGTACCATGCTTATGCAACACGCGCCTCAGAACAAGGCCCTAATGCTGGCAAATGGGACAACAGTAAAGTTATGGAAGAAATTCTTACATTACGCGTAGAGCTAGCAAAATTACTCGGTTTTAATACTTACACCGAACTTTCACTTGCCACCAAAATGGCAGAAAACCCACAACAAGTGCTCAATTTCTTAGATCATCTTGCCGAACGTGCCAAACCACAAGGCGAAAAAGAACTGCAAGAATTGAGAGATTACTGCGAAAAAGAATTTGGTGTCACTGAACTTGCGCCTTGGGATATTGGTTTTTACAGCGAAAAACAAAAACAACATTTATATGCCATTAATGATGAAGAACTTCGCCCATATTTTCCTGAAAATCGCGTAATTTCGGGATTGTTTGAATTGATTAAACGTATTTTCAATATTCGTGCAGTTGAACGCAAAGGCGTGGATACTTGGCATAAAGATGTGCGCTTCTTTGATTTAATTGATGAAAACGATCAACTCCGTGGCAGTTTCTATCTTGATTTATATGCGCGTGAACACAAACGTGGCGGGGCTTGGATGGATGATTGTATCGGACGTAAGCGTAAACTGGATGGCAGCATTCAAACTCCTGTGGCTTATTTAACTTGCAACTTCAATGCACCTATAGGGAATAAACCAGCCTTATTTACGCACGATGAAGTCACCACGCTATTCCATGAATTTGGTCACGGCATTCATCATATGCTCACGCAAATTGATGTCTCCGATGTAGCGGGTATTAACGGCGTGCCTTGGGATGCTGTGGAATTACCAAGTCAATTTATGGAAAACTGGTGCTGGGAAGAAGAGGCTTTAGCGTTTATTTCAGGACATTACGAAACAGGCGAGCCGTTGCCAAAAGAAAAACTTATGCAATTATTAAAAGCGAAAAATTTTCAAGCTGCGATGTTTATCTTGCGCCAACTTGAATTTGGGATTTTTGATTTCCGTTTGCATCACACCTTTGATGCGGAAAAAACCAATCAAATTTTAGAGACACTTAAAGCGGTGAAATCACAAGTTGCCGTCATAAAAGGTGTAGATTGGGCAAGAACTCCGCACAGCTTCAGCCATATTTTTGCAGGGGGCTACGCCGCAGGTTATTACAGCTATTTATGGGCTGAAGTCTTATCAGCAGATGCTTATTCTCGCTTTGAAGAAGAAGGTATTTTCAACCCAATCACTGGCAAATCATTCTTAGATGAAATTCTCACTCGTGGTGGCTCTGAAGAACCAATGGAACTCTTCAAACGCTTCCGTGGCCGTGAACCGCAATTAGATGCGTTGTTAAGACATAAAGGAATATTAAATAGATAATTAAAATAAAAACAGAATACCCGGCCAAAGCCGGGTTATTTTTATCTTATAAGATCAGACTATAAACCACCTTTGATATCTAAATAAATTCCTAAAAGGATTATTCCTCAACTTTACAAAATTTAGCTAAATCTTCTACATTTTCTAACCAATGATTCCCCATTTCATCAATCAATTCTCCACAATTAAAAATATCAGAATTTTTAGCCGCACTTTCTAAAGCATCCGCTAATTGACGTAAATGATTTAACCCTACTGATGCCGCAGCCCCTTTAATTTTATGGGCAGTATCTTCTGTGTCTTTCATATTATCTTTTGATAATTGAGTCAGATAATTTGGCATAGTTTGTTTGAATAAAGATAAATTTTCTAAAATTTGTTTTTTTCCAAGTGTTTCTATCAGCTCTAAATCAAACTGTTCTGAAAGCTCATTATCATCATTCATGTCTATAATAGATTCGCTTTCATCCGCAAAAAATTGCTGCAAACAATGGTGTAAATCCTTAATTGAAATGGGTTTGCGTAATACGCCATCCATGCCCATTTCTAAATATTCTTGCTCGCTTTGCATAACATTGGCAGTAAAAGCAATCATTGGCGGTAAAAAATCATAAATACCGTTCTCATAATTCTCTCGCAAATATTGGGCGATTTCAAAACCACTCATATCTGGTAATTTAATATCTAGCAATAAAATGTCGTAAACATTTTTCTCAAATAAAGTGATCGCCTGCTTGCCATTTGTCGCAACATCAACATGATGCCCAAGTTTTTCTAAAATAGTTTTCGCAACCATAATATTGAGGTCAACATCCTCCACTAAAAGAATGTTCAAGGATGGAATATTTTTCTTAACGGATTCTTTTTCAGAACTTTCCTGAGCATGGAGAGTAAGATGGAAAGTAGCGCCTTTTCCTCGCTCACTTTCAACTGTTAAATCTCCTTCCATTAACTGAGCGAGATTTTTAGAAATAGCCAACCCAATACCGCTACCCGCACTTTGCTGACGACTTTCTTTCACTTGATAATACATTTCAAAAATATGTTTTTGTTCTTCAGGTGAAATCCCCATTCCTGTATCTTTCACAATAAAATGGTAACAATCCTGATTTCTCATAATTTTAAGAATAATATTTCCCTGATCGGTAAACTTCACCGCATTACTAATTAAGTTCCACAAAATTTGGCTCAAGCGAACACGATCAAGATTCAACCAATTAGGCAAATTAGGTTCAAGCTCTAAAGAAAAAATAAGATTTTTTTGTTTAGCAAGGAAACTAGCAAAATTATAAATATCGTTTAATAAGGCGGGGAAATCTGTTGGCTGGCGATTTAATTCAATTCGACTGGCATCAATTTTTTCCAAATCAATAATATCGCTAAAAATATAGCCTAAACTGACCGCACTTATGTTGATAGTTTTTAAATAATTACGCTGGCGATCATCCAATTCATCATCAAGTAAAATCTGGCTAAGCCCCACAATCCCATTCAATGGCGTGCGCAATTCATGGCTTATTGTGGCAAGTAAGGTGCTTTTATCACGGCTATTTTTTTCTAACTTTTCCAATGCTTGGGATAATTTTTTCTGAGCGGCAATTCGCTCTGCGACCTCATTTTCCAACCGATTCACCGAGCTAGAAAGATCAAGACGAGAATGTTCAAGCTTTTCGACCAATAAAGTGAAAAAATAAATAACAAAAGGCGCAGTGAGTAAGCCAAAAGTTACCGAACGAAAAATATCTACCCAAGAAATCTGATGAACAATAAATAAACTAAATAAAATCTGAGTACAAAGTGCTAAAACCGCAAGAATCATCACGCCTAAAAGAGAAAAACGAAGGCGCCCAAGACGAATAACCCAATCCACATAACTCTGAGCAAAATATTTGAAACTTTTCATCGAATCTCCTAAAACATTATTACTGTTATCGAAAGTCCATGGCTAATCTGATTTCGAAGGATTATATTTCCCTCACTCAGAAAGTGAATTTTGTAATTTATAGGACTTGACTCTTTAGTTTACCTTGAATATAGCCATAATTGTAATAATGAATAGATTAGTTTTAAGTTTTTATGGTGGGGGGATTTATTAAAATATTAAAACATACTTGTTTTGCGTGGATTTTGCGCGAGAGGGTATTAAATGATAGAATCTCGCACTTTTATTGCGAAGCGAGAACAAAATGGCATTAGTTGAATTTTTGATGAAAACCTTAGATGGGTTAAAGGGAACAGATATTGTACATTTTGATGTACGTGGAAAATCATCGATTACCGATAATATGATTATTTGCACGGGGACGTCGAGCCGCCAAGTTTCTGCAATGGCAGATAATTTAATTACAGAATGTAAAAAAGCAGGTTTTGAAACTTTTGGTGAAGAAGGTAAAAATACTGCAGATTGGATTGTGGTGGATCTTGGTCAAGCAATCGTACATATCATGCAACGTGACGCGCGTGAAATGTATCAATTAGAGAAACTTTGGGCGTAAATTTTAGTAAAGTGCGGTGAAAAATAACCGCACTTTTTAGATAAGGATGACTTGTGAAAATCACGTTAATTGCTGTCGGAACAAAAATGCCTTCTTGGGTTACAACGGGTTTTGAGGAATATCAACGCCGTTTTCCTAAAGATATGCCTTTTGAACTGATTGAAATCCCAGCAGGCAAGCGTGGAAAAAATGCTGATATTAAACGTATTTTAGAACAAGAAGGTAAAGCGATGTTAGCTGCCTGTGGGAAAGGTAAAGTCGTGACGTTAGACATTCCAGGTAAACCTTGGACCACACCACAGTTAGCCGAGCAACTAGAAGCGTGGAAAAACGATGGCCGTGATGTATGTTTGTTGATCGGGGGACCTGAGGGACTTTCACCTGAATGTAAAGCAGCTGCAGAACAAAGTTGGTCGCTTTCACCTTTGACATTACCTCATCCGCTTGTTCGTGTTGTGGTGGCTGAAAGTTTATATCGAGCGTGGTCGCTCACGACTAATCATCCTTATCACCGAGAATAGTAAATCCTCATTTTTAGTCAGATGAATTTAAAACGATTCTTCAATACGTCAACTCATGAACCGTTCCGCGATAAAAAAGCGGAGCGTAACCTTTTTGCACGCCGAACTTTTGTGGCTTTTTCGGGGATTTTGTTGCTAACAGGAGTGTTATTTACCAATATTTATCAGCTACAGATTGTTAATTTCGATACTTACCAAACTCGTTCTAATGGTAACCGAATTAAATTATTACCTTTACCTCCAACACGTGGCTTAATCTATGATCGTTACGGTAAATTATTAGCCGAAAATCTTACTTTTTTTGGTTTATACATTGTGCCAGAAAAAACCGAAAATTTAGACCGCACTTTAGATGAATTACGCTACATTGTGGGATTGACGGATAACGATATTGAAAATTTTAAAAAGGAACGTCGCCGCGGAACACGTTACACGCCTATTTTATTGAAACCGAATTTAACAGAAGAACAAATCGCACGTTTTGCAGTGAGTGGCTATCAATACCCGAGTTTAGATGTACGTCCTTATTTCAAACGCTATTACTTATATGGCGAGATTATGACGCATATTTTAGGCTATGTGGGCAAAATCAATGATAAAGACGTTGAACGTTTGAAAAAAGATGAAAAATTTGCCAATTATTCTGGTAGCAATGATATGGGCAAATTGGGGATTGAACGCTATTACGAAGATGCGTTACATGGCACAACAGGTTTTGAAGAAGTAGAAATTAATAATCGTGGTAAAGTTATTCGCAAGTTACGTGAACAACCTTCAGTAGCAGGAAAAAGCATTTATCTTACTATCGATTTAGAGTTGCAGCGTTACATCACAGATCTTTTGGCAGGGCAAAAAGGCGCGATTGTTGTATTGGATCCTAAAGATAGTGGTGTGCTGGCTATGGTATCCACGCCAAGTTATGACAATAATTTGTTTGTTGATGGTATTTCCTCAGAAGATTATAAGCGCCTATTAAATGATCCAGCTCGTCCGCTTTATAGTCGAGCGACCCAAGGTGTGTACCCTCCTGCTTCTACGGTGAAACCTTTTATTGCAGTAGCTGCACAAACTGAAAATGTGATTAGTCAAAATACGACGATTTTTGACCCTGGCTATTGGGTATTGCCAAATACGACTAAGCGATTCCGAGATTGGAAAAAGAGCGGTCATGGTTATACAGATTTAAATAAAGCAATTACAGAATCATCCGATACTTATTTTTATCAAGTGGCTCATAGTATGGGAATTGATAGTCTTTCTGATTGGATGAAACGATTTGGCTTTGGTATGCCAACTGGGATTGAAATTCAAGAGGAAACGGCAGCCAATATGCCAACGCGCGAATGGAAACAAAAACGTTATAAACGTCCTTGGGTACTAGGTGATACTATTTCTGTGGGGATTGGTCAAGGGTATTGGACTGCGACACCATTACAAGTAGCAAAAGCAACAGCTGTATTGGTGAACAATGGAAAGGTGAATACCCCACATTTGATGAAAGCAATTGAAGTATCTACTCTAAAACCTTATGAAGATCCTTTGCTTTATCCTGATATTACAGAGGCTAAACAAAGCTATTGGGATGCTGCAAAACGTGGAATGTATAATGTTGTCAATTCAGCTTTAGGGACGGGGAGAAAGGCTTTTGCTGGAGCAAACTATCGTGTAGCAGGAAAATCAGGTACTGCTCAAGTGTTTAGTTTAAAAGAAAATGAAAAATACAATGCGGCGGGATTGAAAAAAGAACTACATGATCACGCATGGTTTACCGCATATGCGCCTTATGAAAACCCTAGATTGGTTGTGACAGTTATTTTAGAGAATGCGGGTGGTGGATCAAGTAATGCCGCACCCTTAGCGCGTAAAGTGATGGATTACTATTTAAATCAGCGTTTACCACAAGTTGAAAAATATAATGCAACCATTCAGCAAAAAGAAGATTTACCACAAGAGAGAGAGCAAATAAATGGAAGATAAAATCCCTTTCTGGTTGCGCGCATGGCAACGTTTGCATATTGATTTTTGGCTTTTTATTGGCTTAGTTGCAATAACAGCCTATGGCATGCTTGTGCTTTATAGTGCCACTGGTGCGAGTGAAACTATGTTTAACAACCGGATTATTCAGGTTTTTCTTGGATTTACTGTTATGCTCGTCATGGCACAATTTCCACCTAAATTTTATCAACGCATTGCGCCTTATCTTTATCTGATAGGCTTTATCATGTTGATTTTAGTCGATGCTATTGGAACAACCAGTAAAGGGGCACAGCGTTGGCTTGATCTTGGATTTATTCGTTTTCAACCCTCTGAAATTGTAAAGCTTGCGGTTCCATTAATGGTTGCTGTGTATTTAGGTAATCGACCACTTCCACCTAAATTAAGTGAAACATTTATTGCGATTGCAATGATTATGATTCCGACTTTACTTGTGGCTATACAACCAGATTTAGGCACATCAATTTTGGTAAGTGCGTCAGGTTTATTTGTAGTATTTTTAGCGGGAATGAGTTGGTGGCTAATTTTAGCAGCAGTGATTGGCTTAGCTGGATTTATTCCGATCATGTGGCTATATCTAATGCACGATTATCAACGCACTCGCGTTCTCACATTATTGGATCCAGAAAAAGATCCTCTCGGTGCCGGCTATCATATTTTACAATCAAAGATTGCGATTGGTTCTGGGGGGCTTTGGGGAAAAGGCTGGATGCAGGGTACGCAATCTCAGCTTGAATTCTTACCTGAACCTCATACAGATTTTATTTTTGCTGTAATGAGTGAAGAACATGGAATGATTGGTTTTCTTATTTTGATCTCCATTTATATGTTCATTATTGTACGTGGTTTGATTATTGCTGTGAACGCGCAAACTTCTTTTGGGCGAATTCTTGCTGGTGCAACGACGTTAATTTTCTTTGTCTATGTGTTTGTTAACATAGGCATGGTAAGTGGTATTTTGCCTGTAGTGGGTGTGCCATTACCTTTATTCAGCTATGGCGGTACATCTTACGTTGCTATTATGGCTGCTTTTGGCTTGGTGATGTCAGTTCATACACATCAAGTAAAATTTATGAAAGGGAACTAATTTCATTTTTACTTTTCTTAAAAGGGTAAATAAATGAAAATAGTCAACGCTTATGAAATTAAAAACATTATTAAATCTGACCGCATTTGCTTTGTTTGCTATAATTACTAGCTTTTCAGTACATGCAGACACTCACAAAATGTATGGTATCCAAGGGGATAAACTTTCGATTATAACCAAAGTACCTGCCCCTAGTACTTATTCCGTTAAAGGGCAAACTTATACGACAAAAACTGAAGATGATGCTAAATCCTATGCGAAAGAAGGGATGGCTAGTTACTATCATCTCAAATTTAATGGGCGTAGAACTGCAAGTGGTGATGTTTATAATTCAACACAATTTACTGCGGCACATAAAACATTGCCAATAAATTCTTATGCTTTGGTGACTAATTTACATAACAACCGTAAAGTTATAGTACGTATTAATGATCGTGGGCCTTTTAGTGATAAACGTTTAATTGATCTTTCTCATGCGGCGGCGAAAGAAATAGGATTAATTTCTCGCGGTATGGGGCATGTTAGAATTGAGGCGTTGCATGTTGCCAAAAATGGGAGTTTATCGGGCGCTGCGACAAGAACGTTGGCTAAGCATGCGAAAACTAAAGAAGCAGCTGATCGTTTAGTAAAATTTACTGCATCTTCTAATAAGTCGTTTAAGATGGTAAATGAAAAAAAAGGAAATGACGTTTATCGTTTGAAAATGCTTGAAGTTACCTCTCGTAGCCAAGCTGATAAGTTAATTACACAACTCGCATTAGATAATATTCAAGCCGAAGTAAATCGTTCAGGCAATAAATACGAAATTCACATTGGGCCTTTTGATAACGAAACACAAATGTCACAAGTGAGAACCAAATTACAAAAAATGGCAGTCAATAAGCCATTAATTGTTTACACATATAAAAATTAATTGTAGGAATACACTATGTTGAAAAGAACAACAAAAATCGCATTTTTATCAAGTTTTGTGGCACTTAGTGCTTTTTCGGTATCTGCAGAGGATATGCAGTTTGGCGTAACTCCGCCACAAATTACTGCTCAAACGTATGTATTGATGGATTACAATTCTGGCGCAATTTTGGCCGCACTTAATCCTGACGAGCGTCAATATCCCGCATCTTTAACTAAAATGATGACAAGTTATGTGGTAGGGAGTGCTTTAAAACAGGGTAAAATTCACAATACCGATATGGTAACCATTGGTGAGAGTGCATGGGGGCGTAATTTCCCAGACTCATCAAAAATGTTTTTAGATTTAAATACACAAGTATCTGTAGCAGATTTGAATCGTGGTGTGATTGTTGTATCCGGTAATGACGCAACAGTGGCATTGGCTGAACATATCTCTGGCAATGTACCGAACTTTGTAGAAACAATGAATAAATATGTTCAACAATTTGGTTTGAAAAATACAAATTTCACCACGCCGCATGGTTTAGACGATCCTAATCAATATTCTTCCGCGCGTGATATGGCGCTTATTGGTGCGCATATTATTCGTGATTTACCTGAAGAATATAAAATTTACTCAGAAAAAGATTTTACATTTAACAAAATCAAACAACCTAACCGTAATGGACTATTATGGGATAAAACGATTAATGTTGATGGAATGAAAACAGGTCATACTAGCCAAGCTGGATATAACTTAGTTGCTTCAGCGACTACACCAAATAATATGCGTTTAATTTCTGTAGTAATGGGTGTCCCAACTTACAAAGGTCGTGAAGTAGAAAGTAAAAAACTTTTACAATGGGGTTTTGCTAATTTCGAAACATTTAAAACTTTAGAGGCTGGCAAAGAAATTTCAGAGCAACCTGTTTATTACGGTAATAAAGATAGTGTGAAATTAGGCACATTACAAGATAGCTTTATCACAGTTCCGAAAGGCAAACAAAATGAGCTGAAAGCTCGCTATGAGTTAGAAAGTAAAAACTTACAAGCGCCTTTAGCAAAAGGCCAAGTCGTAGGTAAAGTCATTTATCAATTAGAAGGTAAAGATATTGCAGCGGTAAACTTACAAGTGATGGATGAAGTGGGCGAAGCTGGTATTTTCGGAAAAGCTTGGGATTGGCTCGTGCTCACTGTAAAAGGCTTATTTGCATAAAATATGCCAGCAACTTACCGCACTTTTTTCATTTTTAACTGAGGCATTCGTAATGTGTGGGTGGTGTACCATCCACACATCATTTTTATTATTGGGAAATAATATGACAACAGAAAACGATTACGCAAAACTTAAAGAATTAATGGAATTTCCAGCAAAAATGACATTTAAAGTTGCTGGAATTAATCGCGAGGGGTTAGCGCAAGATCTAATTCAAGTCGTTCAAAAATATATTAAAGGTGATTATATTCCTAAGGAAAAACGGAGTAGTAAAGGTACCTACAATTCGGTTTCAATCGACATTATTGCTGAAAACTTTGAGCAGGTAGAAACACTTTATAAAGAACTTGCTAAAGTTGAAGGCGTAAAAATGGTTATCTAGTATGAATAATTCCCTTATCGTTCGCCAGTTAGGGTTGCAAGATTATCAAGAAATTTGGCATAAAATGCAGAATTTCACAGATAGTCGCACCGCGGAAACGCAAGACGAAATTTGGTTGGTGCAACATCCTCCTGTATTTACCCAAGGGCAAGCAGGTAAACCTGAGCATCTTTTACAGCGTAGTGAAATACCTGTGGTGCAGTCGGATCGTGGTGGGCAAATAACCTATCATGCACCCGGTCAGCAAGTGATGTATGTGCTCATTGATATTAAGCGTCATGAGAATTTAAATGTGCGTCAATTAGTTACCGCACTTGAGCAAACGGTGGTAAAAACCTTAGCTGAATATGGTATTGAAAGTTATCCAAAACCTGATGCACCAGGCGTGTATGTGGATGGAAAAAAGATTTGTTCTCTTGGACTGCGTATTCGTCGTGGGTGCTCTTTTCACGGGTTAGCATTGAATATCAATATGGATCTGAATCCATTTCATTATATTAACCCATGCGGCTATGCTGGTCTTGAAATGTGTCAAGTAGCGGATTTTGTTAATCAAGATGAAGCTAATTGCGATAAGGTTTCACCAAAATTAATTAAACACTTTGCCGAGCTTTTAGGCTATAATGTAACAAATTTGTAATATTTAATGATCAAAAATGCCCTATTTGGGCATTTTTATTTAGGAACGCTTATGTCAACGCCTTTCAAAATGGAACGTGGTGTAAAATATCGCGATGCGGCAAAAACGTCGATTATTCCAGTAAAAAATATTGATCCAAACCAAGAGCTATTGAAAAAGCCAGAATGGATGAAAATTAAACTTCCGGCAAATTCACTTAAAATTGAAAGCATCAAAAATGGAATGCGTCGTCATGGTTTACATTCCGTTTGTGAAGAAGCATCTTGTCCAAATTTACACGAATGTTTTAATCATGGAACAGCAACTTTTATGATTTTAGGCGCAATTTGCACGCGCCGTTGCCCGTTCTGTGATGTTGCACATGGGAAACCATTACCGCCCGATCCTGAAGAACCACAAAAATTAGCTGAAACTATCCAAGATATGAAACTTAAATATGTGGTGATTACATCGGTGGATCGTGATGATTTGCCTGATCGTGGCGCAGGTCATTTTGCAGAATGTGTAAAAGCTGTGCGTGAACTTAATCCTAACATTAAGATTGAGATTTTAGTGCCTGATTTCCGTGGTCGCATTACACAGGCATTGGAAAAATTAAAAGATAATCCGCCAGATGTCTTTAACCATAATTTAGAAAACGTGCCGCGCCTATACAAAGAGATTCGCCCAGGGGCAGATTACGAATGGTCACTTAAATTATTGCGTGAATTTAAAGAAATGTTCCCGAATATCCCAACTAAATCTGGTTTAATGGTGGGATTAGGTGAAACTAATGAAGAGATTTTACAAGTCATGCAAGATTTACGTGATAACGGTGTGACAATGCTCACGTTGGGGCAATATCTTCAACCTAGCCGCCATCATTTGCCAGTTGCGCGTTATGTTCCGCCAGCTGAATTTGATGAATTCCGTGAGAAAGCCAATGAAATGGGCTTTGAACATGCGGCTTGTGGACCATTTGTTCGCTCTTCTTATCACGCTGATTTACAAGCCAGTGGCGGATTAGTGAAATAATTAAAAATTGCGCTGAATTAAACCGCACTTTTAGCATGTCACAAAAGTGCGGTTTATTTTTGATGTTTTGTTTCACCGAATATTTACTAGCCAGAATTATTGCAAGCCTGTAAAATAGCCGACCGCTTTATTCGACTAATTATTTATAACACCTGACGATATTGTAGAAAATGACTCAAAAATTACATATTAAAACTTGGGGCTGCCAGATGAACGAATACGATTCATCTAAAATGGCAGATCTTTTATTAAGTACTCATGGATTAGAACTTACCGAAATTCCTGAAGAAGCAGACGTATTATTATTGAATACCTGTTCTATTCGTGAAAAAGCACAAGAAAAAGTGTTCCACCAACTTGGTCGTTGGAAAGAGTTAAAGAAAAATAAGCCAAATTTAGTGATTGGTGTGGGCGGCTGTGTGGCCTCTCAAGAAGGGGAACATATTCGCCATCGTGCACCTTATGTAGATATTATTTTTGGTCCACAAACTTTGCACCGCCTGCCTGAAATGATTAACCAAATTCGTGGTGGTAAGAGTTCTGTTGTAGATGTAAGTTTCCCTGAAATTGAGAAATTTGACCGCTTACCTGAACCTCGTGCAGAAGGTCCAACAGCATTTGTTTCGATTATGGAAGGCTGTAATAAATACTGTACTTTCTGTGTTGTACCTTATACACGTGGTGAAGAAGTTAGCCGTCCTGTGGATGACGTGCTATTTGAAATTGCGCAGCTTGCGGATCAAGGTGTGCGTGAGGTCAACCTACTTGGTCAAAATGTAAATGCTTATCGTGGTCCGACACATGATGGTCAAATTTGTAGCTTTGCTGAGTTGCTTCGTCTCGTGGCGTCTATCGATGGTATTGACCGTTTACGTTTTACAACCAGTCATCCAATAGAATTTACGGATGATATTATTGACGTATATCGTGATACGCCTGAATTGGTGAGTTTCTTGCATCTTCCAGTCCAAGCGGGTTCTGACCGTGTATTAACGATGATGAAACGAGGTCATACAGCATTAGAATATAAATCTATTATTCGTAAACTTCGTGCTGTGCGTCCTGATATTCAAATCAGCTCAGACTTTATTGTTGGTTTCCCGGGGGAAACTGCGGAAGATTTTGAGCAAACTATGAATTTGATTGCACAAGTGAACTTTGATATGAGCTTCAGTTTTGTGTACTCAGCCCGACCAGGTACGCCTGCTGCAGATATGCCAGATGATGTAACGGAAGATGAAAAGAAACAACGTCTTTATGTGTTACAAGAGCGTATTAATCAACAAGCTGCACAGTTTAGCCGTCGCATGCTTGGCACAGAACAACGCGTGCTAGTTGAAGGGCCGTCGAAGAAAGACATTATGGAATTGACGGGACGTACTGAAACGAATCGTATTGTCAATTTCCAAGGTTCTCCGGAGATGATTGGTAAATTTGTGGATGTGAAAATCACTGATGTTTATACCAATTCTCTACGCGGTGAAGTGGTGCGTACAGAAGATGAAATGGGATTACGTATTGCGCAATCTCCACAAGAAGTGATGAATCGCACACGTAAAGAAGATGAATTAGGTGTAGGGCGTTATCACGGCTAATTGAAATCTTGAAATATTTAACCGCACTTTGAGAAATTAAAGTGCGGTTATTTTTTTAGGGATATATGGTTTTAGATTTGCCAATCTATCGGTTTTATTCCGTGGCTTTCCAAATATGAATTTGTTTTGGAAAAATGATGACAGCCAAAGAAACCTCGATGAGCTGAAAGTGGGGAAGGATGTGGAGCCGTTAAAACAAGATGACGAGTGCGGTCAATAATTTGCCCTTTTTTTTGTGCGAGACTGCCCCAAAGTAAAAACACGAGTTTTTCACGATGTTCATTAAGCGCTGTAATAACACGATCCGTAAACGTTTCCCAGCCGAAATTAGCATGTGAATGTGCTATGCCACGTTCTACGGTAAGCACAGTGTTGAGCAGCAATACCCCTTGTTCTGCCCATTTGACTAAATAACCATGTGATGGCATTTGGAATCCCGAAATATCTTGTGTAAGCTCTTTATACATATTTACTAGGGAAGGGGGAATGGCGACTTTAGGTTTTACTGAAAAAGCCAATCCATGAGCTTGGTTTGGTCCATGATAAGGATCCTGTCCTAAAATCACCACCTTTACATCTTCAAAAGCGGTATATTTGAATGCATTAAATACATCTTCTTGTGGTGGATAAATCGTTTTCCCGCTTGCTCTTGCAAGATGAACCTGTTGTAGTGCGTGTTGAAAGTAAGGTTGTTCTTTTTCTTTTCCGATAACATCTGTCCAGGTTTTCATTATTTTGATCCTATTAATAAGTTTGCTCTTATTATAAACAAAAAGATTAAGGCAATAAAAAGTTTAAAGGTTAAATTAATGTTAAATTATTTGGGGGGATCGTGATTTAAATAAGTAAAGTTTAATTTAGATCAAGTTTGTAAAATTGTCTTAAAAAGATAACCTGTTCTTTATCAAAAAAAATCCAAAATAATTTGAAATCTTCAAATTATTTGATAAAATTTGTACAGTTTTTATGATTATTCCAATGCTAATTAGGAGGCTATTATGATTAAAGGTATTCAAATTACTCAAGCGGCAAATGACAATTTGCTTAATTCATTCTGGTTATTAGACAGCGAAAAAAATGAAGCGCGTTGCTTATGTGCAAAAGGCGAATTCGCTGAAGACCAAGTTGTTGCAGTTAGCGAATTAGGTCAAATCGAATACCGTGAATTACCGGTAAACGTAGCGCCAACTGTTAAAGTTGAAGGTGGTCAACACTTAAACGTAAACGTATTACGTCGTGAAACTTTAGAAGATGCGGTAAACAATCCAGATAAATATCCACAATTAACTATCCGTGTTTCTGGTTACGCAGTACGTTTCAACTCTTTAACACCAGAACAACAACGCGACGTTATTACTCGTACTTTCACTGAAAGCCTATAATTTCAGTTTGAGTGAAAAAAGAAACCCCGAAGTAATTCGGGGTTTTGTTTTATCTAAAAGGTTAAAAAATTTGACCGCACTTTTCCCTTTCATCCCTAGCGATTTCCGCACTTTTCAGGTACAATCCGCCAGTTAAATTTATTGATTTTTTGAGAAAAACTATCTTTTATGAAGAATATTCGCAACTTTTCTATTATTGCCCATATTGACCACGGTAAATCGACGCTTTCTGACCGTTTGATTCAAACTTGTGGTGGCCTTTCGGATCGTGAAATGGAAGCGCAAGTGCTAGATTCAATGGATCTTGAGCGTGAGCGCGGAATTACCATCAAAGCACAAAGTGTTACTTTAAATTATAAAGCCAAAGATGGCGAAACTTATCAATTAAATTTTATCGATACACCAGGACATGTGGACTTTTCCTATGAGGTGTCTCGCTCTCTTGCTGCTTGTGAAGGGGCTTTGTTGGTGGTTGATGCTGGTCAAGGGGTAGAAGCTCAAACCTTGGCAAACTGTTATACCGCAATTGAAATGGATTTAGAAGTAGTACCGATTTTAAACAAAATTGACTTACCAGCCGCGGATCCTGAACGTGTTGCAGAAGAAATTGAAGACATCGTGGGTATTGATGCGATGGAAGCGGTACGTTGTTCAGCTAAAACCGGTGTGGGTATCGAAGATGTATTAGAAGAAATTGTTGCGAAAATTCCCGCTCCAGAAGGTGATCCTGATGCACCGTTACAAGCATTGATTATTGATTCTTGGTTCGATAATTATTTGGGCGTGGTGTCTTTAGTGCGTATTAAAAATGGGGTATTACGTAAAGGCGATAAAATTAAAGTGATGTCTACCGGACAAGCTTACAATGTAGATCGTTTAGGGATTTTCACGCCAAAACAAGAAGATACTACCGTTTTAGAATGCGGTGAAGTTGGTTGGGTAGTTTGTGCGATTAAAGATATTTTAGGTGCGCCAGTTGGGGATACTTTAACGCTTCAACATAATCCAGCAAGTGAAGTTTTACCAGGCTTTAAAAAAGTAAAACCGCAAGTGTATGCAGGTCTTTTCCCAGTTAGTTCAGATGATTATGAAGCATTTCGTGATGCACTGGGTAAGTTGAGCTTAAATGATGCTTCACTTTTCTATGAGCCGGAAACTTCAACCGCACTTGGCTTTGGTTTCCGCTGTGGTTTCCTTGGTCTTTTACACATGGAAATCATTCAAGAGCGTCTAGAGCGTGAGTATGATTTAGATCTCATTACTACTGCGCCAACGGTTATTTACGAAGTGCAATTAACGAATGGTGATGTTGTTTACGTCGATAGCCCATCGAAATTGCCTCCGCTTAATAATATTGCTGAAATCCGTGAACCGATTGCTGAATGCAATATGTTAGTGCCGCAAGAATATTTAGGTAACGTCATTACACTTTGTGTGGAAAAACGTGGCGTACAAACCAATATGGTATATCACGGTAATCAAATTGCGCTGACTTATGAGATTCCAATGGGCGAAGTTGTTCTAGACTTCTTTGACCGTTTAAAATCGACATCGCGTGGTTATGCTTCGTTAGATTACGGTTTCAAACGTTTCCAAGCTGCAGATATGGTTCGCGTGGATATTATGATTAACAGCGAACGAGTAGATGCTTTGGCTTTAATCGTTCATAAAGATAATTCACAATATCGTGGTCGTGAATTGGTTGAAAAAATGCGTGAGTTAATTCCTCGTCAGCAATTTGATATTGCTATTCAAGCCGCGATTGGAAACCATATTATTGCTCGTTCTACGGTGAAACAATTACGTAAGAATGTATTGGCAAAATGTTATGGTGGTGACGTGAGCCGTAAGAAAAAACTCTTACAGAAACAGAAAGAAGGTAAAAAACGTATGAAGTCTTTAGGTAACGTAGAAGTACCACAAGAAGCGTTTTTAGCAATTTTACATGTAGGAAAAGATAAATAAGGGAAATTATGTCAAATTTATTTTTTGTGATTTTACTGGCTGTTGGTTTTGGTGTTTGGAAAGTTTTAGATTATTTTCAATTACCAAACACATTTAGTATTGTATTGCTAATTTTGACCGCACTTTCAGGCGTATTATGGTGCTACCATTATTTTGTGGTAACGCCAAAGCGTAATCGTAAAATTGCACGTGCTGAACAGCGTTCAGGTCAAGTATTAACTAACGAAGAAAAAGCAAAAATTGAACCGATTTCCGAAGCCTCTGAGTTTTTATCATCTCTTTTTCCGGTGCTTTCTGTCGTATTCTTAGTACGCTCTTTTTTATTTGAACCATTTCAAATTCCATCTGGTTCAATGGAATCGACCTTACGAGTTGGTGACTTTTTGGTCGTGAACAAATATGCTTATGGTGTGAAAGATCCGATTTTCCAAAACACCATTATTGAGGGCGAAAAACCACAACGTGGCGATGTGATTGTGTTTAAAGCACCACAACAAGCTTTAATTCGTACTGGTCTTGGGGCAACGCGAGCGGCTTTTGCAGAAAATCTAGCGTTAAGTTCAAAAGATAATATGTCTGGTGTCGATTATATTAAGCGTATTATTGGAAAGGGCGGAGATCGCATAATTTTTGATGCGGAACAAAAAACGCTAAAAGTGGTATATGGCAAAGAAGGTAAAGCTTGTGAGGTTGATTGCGAAACCAAGGCGTTTGAATATACACAAAATCCAACAAATCCTGCTTTTCCGAATGAATTAGAATTGACTGAAAAAGGCGATGTAACACATAACGTGCTAATTAGTGAATATCGTCGTTATTCAGGTCCTGAATTTTTCCCACAAGAAGGTATGCAAACTGCAGAATGGCTTGTGCCAGAAGGACAGTATTTTGTGATGGGAGATCACCGCGATCACAGTGATGATAGCCGTTTCTGGGGCTTTGTTCCTGAAAAAAATATTGTGGGTAAAGCCACTTATATTTGGATGAGCTTAGAAAAAGAAGCGAATGAGTGGCCGACAGGTTTCCGTTTTGATCGTTTCTTTACAGCAATAAAATAAGATGAATCATTTAGATCGACTTGAGTGTAAAATCGGCTATCGTTTTAATGATATTGCGCTCTTAAAGCAGGCACTTACGCATCGAAGTGCGGCGACTCAACATAATGAACGCCTAGAGTTTCTAGGAGATTCTATTCTTAATTTCACTATCGCTGAGGCGCTTTATCATCAGTTTCCACGTTGTAATGAAGGTGAATTGAGCCGTATGCGTGCTACTTTGGTGAGAGAACCCACTTTAGCGATTTTAGCGCGTCAATTTGAATTGGGCGATTATATGTCTCTTGGTTCTGGTGAGCTAAAGAGCGGTGGTTTTCGCCGCGAATCTATTCTTGCCGATTGTGTAGAAGCGATTATTGGCGCAATGTCTTTGGATCAAGGATTAGCCGTGACGACTCAAGTGATTCGAAATTGGTATCAACAATTATTGGCTGAAATCAAACCAGGTGATAACCAAAAAGATGCGAAAACTCGTTTGCAAGAATATTTACAAGGTAAACATCTGCCATTGCCAACTTATGAAGTGGTCAATATTCAAGGGGAAGCCCATTGCCAAATTTTCACTGTTGAATGCAAAGTGAAAAGTGCGGATAAAATTGACCGCACTTTTGTGGCAAAAGGATCTAGCCGTCGTAAAGCTGAACAAGCGGCAGCAGAACAAATTTTAAAAGAACTGGACATCAAATGACCGAACAATTCGACAAAACCTATTGCGGCTTTATTGCTATCGTAGGTCGCCCAAATGTGGGTAAATCAACACTCTTAAATAAAATTTTAGGACAAAAAATTTCAATTACATCGCGTAAAGCACAAACCACGCGTCACCGTATTGTTGGGATTAAAACTGAAGAGGCATATCAAGAAATCTATGTGGATACTCCGGGACTTCATATTGAAGAGAAGCGTGCGATTAACCGTTTAATGAATCGTGCAGCAAGTAGTGCTATCGGCGATGTTGATTTAATTATTTTTGTCGTAGATGGTACATACTGGAATGCAGATGATGAGATGGTGCTAAACAAATTACGCAATGTAAAAGCACCCGTTGTGTTAGCTATTAACAAAGTAGATAACATTAAAAATAAAGATGATTTATTGCCGTTTATTACAGAACTTAGCAGTAAATTTAATTTTGCTCACATTGTACCAATTTCTGCACAGCGTGGTAATAATGTTCATGAGTTAGAGAAAATTGTACGCCAATCTTTACGTGAAGGTGTGCATCATTTTCCAGAAGATTATGTCACAGACCGTTCGCAACGTTTCATGGCCTCGGAAATAATCCGTGAAAAATTAATGCGTTTTACGGGTGAAGAATTACCTTATTCTGTTACTGTTGAAATTGAACAGTTCAAAGTGAATGAACGTGGCACTTATGAAATAAATGGCTTAATTCTCGTTGAACGTGAAGGTCAGAAAAAAATGGTAATTGGTGCGGGCGGTCAAAAAATTAAAACTATTGGTATGGAAGCGCGTGCTGATATGGAACGTTTATTTGATAACAAAGTTCACCTCGAACTTTGGGTTAAGGTCAAATCTGGTTGGGCCGATGATGAACGTGCACTGCGTAGTTTAGGATATATGGATGAATAAAGTGCGGTGAAATCCATAAGCAATAAATAGAAAAATCCCCATTATTGTAGTGGGGATTTTTTGTTTCTAATTTTTCACTGAATACACTTTAAATTTTCCTGTTTGAGCAAGAATTTCGTAATCACCGAAATGTTGTCTAAGTAATTCGGGATAAGGCAAAAATGAATTGGCGACAATGCGTAATTCTCCACCTTGATTGAGGTGCCATTTTGCTTGAGTGATGAGTTCTGTCACAGCTCGATAGGCAGTATCAATACCATCATGGAATGGTGGATTCGAAATAATTAAATCAAATTTTCCTTCTATATCAGAAAAGACATCACTGGCGTAAACTTCGCCTTGTAATTTATTTTCAGAAAGTGTTTTACGCGCTGATTCTAACGCCATCGCATGAATATCAGTCATGGTAATTTGTGTGTTAGGAGAGCGTTTTTTGATCATAGATCCAATTACTCCCGCCCCACAGCCAAGATCGAGCACTTTTCCTTTTATTTTATTATCAATAGTTGAAAGTAACAGTTCTGTGCCCGTATCTAATTCCGCTGCACTAAATACACCAGGTAAACTATATATAGTTAAGTCTTGTATCGTAGGATGTTGGTAGGTTTTCCAGAAATTTTTAAGTTCAAAGTGCGGTTTGTTTTGTAGTGAAAAATGATATAACCCACAACGACGAGCAGAGTCAATTTTTGCTATTTCACCATAGGGTTCTAATGTTTTTTCGACTGAACGCACGCCACAACGGTTTTCTCCAATAATTAATATTTCTTGGCCAATAGGCGCCTGAGCTAATAGTTGAAGTAGTTGGAAATTGACTTCTTGTTTGTTTTTACTCCAATAATAAACGATTAAATCAGTTTGACCTTGAAATTCAACGGAAAAATTGACCGCATTTTGTGTTCTTGCATAGTCAAAATAGCAACTCCAAATTTGGATTGATTGGCATTTAGAGGCTAATGTTTGAGGAAAATTATCAGAAATACCGCCAGCAAATAATACTGATTTTCCATCAAAAAATGAAAGATGTCGTTCTAAAACTTGGCTTTCTAGAGAAATCACGCTTTGAATCCTGTGGGTTATTAGTTAAAATTACGCGCTATTTTAGCAAAATTATTAATAAAAATTGATTAAAACTATTTTAGGAAAATCCTTTATGAAAAAAATTCTCTCTGCAACCTTAATGGCAACGTTACTATCTGGATGTCAAGTTCTTGACCTTGTTCAAGGTACGCCTCAAAAGGTATCTAAAGTATCAAAGCCGGTATTAACGCCTGCTCAAACTGAAGTATTACAAAAATTAGATGCACAGTTTCAGCGTATTTCAGCTAAAGGTATCGAAATTGAATTCAATGGTGAGAAATATGTGAAACAAACACAAGCGGTAAAAGGTGATGATCCTCGTTTTGTGAGTTTGGCATTAAGTAAAAATAGTGAGGCACGTAAAGCTGTGTTAAGTGATACATTCTATTTAACTGATGTTTCTCATGAGAAAGCTATTACGGAACGTTATTTTGCAAAAAATAAAGAGACCTGTCAGTTACAAGCTGTGAAATCAGATATTCATGATTATTATGCTTGTGCCAGTGATAAATTTAAACGTTACGTTGCTTTAGTGCATAAAGATAAAAATATAATTGCTTATCGTAGTTATACCTCATATCAAGTGGAACCCACACAGGCTGAAGAACGTGCGATTATTAAGGCATTAGTCGATTATCCATTTGATAGTATTGCTCGTTAATATGAATAGACGCGATCTTCTTTTACAAGAAATGGGTATTTCTCAGTGGACGTTATATCGCCCAGAGGTGCTACAAGGTTCGGTAGGAATTAGTGTTGCTGAGAATATTCGCTTTATCACTGTTTCTGATGAAAATATAAGTGGCTCGCCTTTGTTGGCTGATGTGTTACTTAGCCTTGATCTTAAAAAAGAAGATTGCTTATGTTTGAATTACGATCAAATCCAGCATATCGAATGTAAGCAGCCTATTCGTTACTGGTTATTATCAGAAAATAGCGACAAAATTGACCGCACTTTATCATTTTGTATGCAGGCTGAGTGTGTTTATCGCTCGCCAAGTTGGCAACAATTTCAATTTAATCACCAAGCCAAACTCGAGTTGTGGCAACAAATTCAGCAGCCTTAATTATGTCTATTATTTCTCAAATTGAAGCCAGTGATTTCGACCGATTGTATGAAATCGAGCAGCAAGCACATCTTGTGCCTTGGTCATTTGGTACGTTAAAAAACAATCAAGGTGAGCGTTATCTCAATTTAAAATTAATAGAGAATAATCAGATTATTGGTTTTGCTATTTGCCAAACGGTATTGGATGAAGCGACTTTGTTTAATATTGCTATTGTACCGACTCATCAAGGTAATGGATTTGGGAAATTATTGTTGAATGAGTTAATCGCTAGGTTGAAAGAAAAAGGCGTACAGACCTTATGGCTAGAAGTTAGAGAGTCTAATCCTGCTCGTTTCTTGTATGAAAAAATTGGTTTTAATGAAGTCGATATTCGAAAAAATTATTATCCGAAACCCAGTGGTGGACGAGAAAATGCCGTAGTAATGGCCTGTTATTTATAGACATGAATGATATAGCCTAGGATGTTTATCCTAGGCTATATTTTTTTATGCTTCTTCTGCTGGAAAAACAAATGGATTTAATCCGCTGCGTGCGAAACCTTTTTCTTCCATTTCAATGTCTAAGAAAATAGAAGCCAAATCATCGGCTACTGGCTCTACATGAGGATCTTTTTCTTGGAACATGATTTTCAAGTAACTTTCACAGCTACCACAGGTTTCAGCACGAACAAGTGCAAGTTCTTCATCTAACGACCACATTTCAAGTTTGTCATGACTATTACAGTTGGTGCATTGTGCACGTACTAAATTCCATTCACTTTCACATAAATTACAATGTAAGTAGCGTAAACCTTGTGATGTACCAATTTGTACCATACTTGCCACAGGTAAAGAACCACAAACAGGGCAGTGATGTAAATTTTTGGCGTTTTCAACTCGGCTATTATGAGGAATTTGTTGAGCTGCTTGTAACCAATAAAGGGAAAGTGCGGCCCAAATAAAGACGGCTTTATCACTGCTGACTAAATTAAATTCTTGTGCTAATAGTTTATTTGCCATTTCTTCTAATTCAGCAGAGGATGCTTTTTCAAGAAATTCAATTGTTGAGGCGACTTGCTCATTAGCCTTTGGTTTAATCTCATAAAGAATTTCAGTTAAGTATTCACGCCAGATGCTGTTTCTTTTAAAGGTTTTCGCATTTAGTGGCTCGATATCATTTAGCTGTTCAAACTGTTGTGGCGGTAAAGGATTTTTTTCTAACGTGGAAAGTTGGCTTTCAACTATGTCTGCAGCAAATAATAAATAATCTGATAGTGGGTGATTTTGTGCTAAGTCTCTTAAACGTTTTGCTCTGCGTTGGTAAAGATTTTTAGGATTGGCAAATAATACAGCAGGTGTTTGGAAAGAATTCGCTGCTTGTTTGATTTCTGATTCTGATAAGATTTTGATACTCATGTTCTTTTCTCACTTTCATAATAAAAAGTGCGGTCAATTTTAACCGCACTTTTTTCTTTTTCAAGATTTCAGCTTATTTGCCAAATCCTTTAAATAATACTTTGGTTTTGCCTTTTTTACCTGATTGCTCGTTGAGTAAATCTTTTTCAAGCTCAGGTAAAATTTCTTCGCGATACCATTTCGGGTGGTGTTTTTTCGCCCAACGAACGGTTACCCAACCTTCTATGATTCCTCGAATTGAACCTTTAATCCAGAATGCCATATACATATGCACTAAGATACCAGTGAATAACATAAATGCACTCAAAGAATGGAGCAGAATCGAGAAACGCAATACTGGGATTGAGAAGTAGTGCGAAAAATATTGACGCCACATAATGATGCCAGTCACTAATAACGTTACCATCGCCAAATTTAATGTCCAGAAGAGCATTTTTTGACCAAGGTTATATTTGCCATTATCAGCAACCGCGTGTTCATTCCCTTTCAGAACTTCAACGACACCTTTTGCCCAGCGAATATCGTTTTTCTCTGGAATATTGTGATCCCAGTACAATAATGCCAAGTAGATGAAGGCAAAGAACATTAAAATCCCAGTGAATGGGTGAATTGCACGCGCAATTTGTGGTGTACCTAAAATTTCTGTTAACCATGCGAAATCAGGGAAGAAAAACGCAACACCAGTGAACATTGTCATAAAGAAACAAATTACCAACATCCAGTGACTGATACGCGCTGGTGTTCTATGGCGGACGATTCGAGTATCGTTGTTGATCTCAATTTTACTCATTGTTTTCCCCCTTAGATGATTTTTCTTCTTCAAATTCGTGGTGATGATCTTCCACATCTTCTTCAATATTAGGACCTACAGTTAAGTAGTGAGCGATTTCAGCTAATGCCAAGCCACCCATTGCAACTGCCGCTACTGGTTTCAATACATCTTTCCATAAGGTCACACTTAAATCAATTTGTGGATCTTTTGGAAGACCATTGTAAAGCTCTGGTTTATCAGCGTGATGTAACACATACATTACGTGTGTTCCGCCTACGCCTGGAGGATCGTAAAGTCCTGCATTTTCATAACCACGAGATTTTAAATCAGCTATGCGTTTTTCCGCGTAGAGTTTCATTTCTTCTTTAGAACCAAAACGAATCGCACCAGTTGGACAAGTTTTCACACATGCAGGCTCTTGACCTACAGAAACACGGTCCACACAAAGGGTACATTTGTACACACGGTTGTCATCTGGGTTCATACGTGGAATGTTGAATGGACAGCCAGCAATACAATAACCACATCCGATACACTTATCAGATTGGAAGTCGACGATACCGTTTTTGTATTGAATGATAGCACCTGGTGATGGACAGGCTTTTAAACAGCCTGGTTCAGCACAGTGCATACATCCATCTTTACGGATTAGCCATTCTAAACGATCGTTTTCCTCTACTTCGTTAAAACGCATCACAGTCCATGCTTTAGCATTTAGATCTACAGGGTTATCGTAAATACCATGACACTGCGCATTTACATCAGAGCGGATGTCATTCCACTCTGAGCAGCCTACTTGGCAAGCTTTACAACCGATACATGTACTGACATCGATTAATTTTGCCACTTCAACTTTATGATCACGCGCTTGTGGTGCAGGCGTTAAACCTGAAGTTGCGGAGATTTTAATAATATCTTGAGATTGTACATCCATTGCTCGCATATTATGCCTCCGCCTTTTCTACGTTCACCAAGAAAGTTTTATATTCTGGTGTTTGTGTAATTGATTCACCCCAAGATGGTGTTAAGGTATTTGCTGAGAAACCACGGTTACCTTTACCATTTAAGGATTTCATATTCCAGTGAATTGGAATACCAATATGGTGAACTGTGCGTCCATCGATTTCTAAATCTTTCAAACGTTTAGTCACAACGGCAACCGCTTTGATGTAACCACGTCTTGAAGTGACTTTTACCATATCACCTTTTTGGATGCCTTTTTCTGCAGCTAATTTCTCGCCAATTTCCACAAACTGTTGTGGTTGAGCGATGATGTTTAGAGCAGATTGAGCTGTCCAACTGTGGAAGTGTTCAGTTAAACGATAAGTTGTAGCCACAAATGGATACTCTTTATTTGAGCCAATAAACTCACGGTCTTCCTTATAGATACGGATAGTTGGATCCGTTACTACGTTTGGATGAAGTGGGTTCGTATCAATTGGGCTTTCAATCGGTTCAAAGTGTTCTGGTACCGGACCATTATTGATTTTATCAACCGCAAATAGACGACCAACACCTTCCGCAGACATAATAAATGGACCTGCATCTGAACCTGGTGGTTGCGCGCCGTAGTCAGCAATGTCATACCAGTTCCAGTTTTTACCATTCCATTTAATTAATTGGCGGTGTTTGTCCCATGGATTACCGTTGATATCTAATGATGCGCGATTGTAAAGAACACGACGGTTCGCAGGCCATGAGAAGCCCCAACCTACAGTACAACCTAATCCTGAAGGGTCAGAATTATCACGATTTGCCATTTGGTTACCTTTTTCTGTCCATTGACCAACATAGAGCCAGTTTCCAGATGTGGTAGTACCGTCATCTCTTAAGTGAGCAAATCCATTTAATAATTGACCTTTCTTATAGATGAGATTGTTATTCGCATCATAAAGATCCTCAAGTGCATAACCATTAAGCTCTTTGGCTAGTTCAACTGAGGTTGGTGAATGTGGTTGAGCATAATTCCAGGTCATCGCTTCAAAGGATTCAATACCTCGACCACCTTCTTTTTTATAAAGGTCGTGCATTTCTTCACGAATCATGGAAAGAATTTCAACATCAGGCATCGCTTCGCCAGGTTGATCACAACCTTTCCAGTGCCATTGTGCCCAACGACCTGAGTTGGCAATAGAACCATCTTCTTCTGCGAAACAGGTTGTTGGTAAACGGAATACCTCGGTTTGAATTTCTGCTGGATTTACATTGTTAGATTCACCAAAGTTTTTCCAGAACTCAGAACTTTCAGTTTGTAATGGATCAAGCACAACTAAGAATTTTAATTTACTCATACCCGCAACAGTTTTGTTTTTGTTCGGTAAAGAGTTTAATACGTTGAAACCTTGTAAAATCCAGCCGTTTAATTCACCATCATGCATCATTTTTACATGTGTGATAGGGTCATAAACACGGTCAACTTTAGGGATGAAGTCAAAGCCCCAGCCATTTTCTTTTGTAGCTTTATCTCCGTAGAAGGTTTTCATCATACTTACGAAGAATTTTGAGGTATTACGATAATAGTTGACTTGATTAGGCACGATATCTTTCGGCGTAATCGCATTCATATATTGTTCGTAAGAGGTTTCTTTTTCGTTTGGTAAACGCATATAGCCTGGCAACATTGTTGGTAGTAGACCCATATCAGTTGTACCTTGAACGTTCGAGTGTCCACGAAGTGCATTAATACCGCCACCAGGCATACCAATATTACCTAAAAGTAATTGGATCATCGCCATAGAACGAATATTTTGTGTACCGATTGTGTGCTCTGTAAAACCTAATGCATATAAGTGCGTCATTGTTTTATTTGGCGCAGAAGTTTTACCGATTTCTTCACAAATTTGTAAGAACACTTTTTGTTTTACGCCAGTAACGCGTTCAACCATTTCTGGAGTATAACGAGAAACGTGATCTTTTAAGATATTAATGACACAACGAGGGTGTTGTAATGTCATATCACGTTTTGCATTGCCGTTTTCATCAAATTGGTAATTCCAAGTTGATTTATCGTAATTGCGTTTTTCTTCGTTAAAGCCAGAGAATAAACCGTCTTCAAACTTATAGCCTTCATTAATTAAGAAGGAAGCATTGGTATAGTGTTTAACGTATTCGTGTTGAATCTGATTAGTTTCCAATAGGTAACGGATTACGCCCATTAAGAACGCAATATCAGAACCAGAACGAATTGGGGCGTGAAGATCAGCAACTGATGCAGTACGGTTAAAGCGAGGATCAACTACGATGATTTTCGCACCGTTTTTCTTCGCTTCAATTGCCCAACGGAAACCGACAGGGTGAGCCTCAGCAGGGTTACCACCTTGAACAAGAATAAGGTTTGCGTTTTTGATATCAACCCAGTTATTTGTCATGGCACCGCGACCAAATGATGGAGCAAGACTTGCTACCGTTGGTCCGTGTCAAGTATTAGCTTGGTTACATACTGGCAACATCCCTAACATTCGAATCCATTTATGGGTGAGTAACGCGGCTTCATTACTGATAGCGGATGCGGTCATAATCCCTGTGGTGGTCCAACGGTTTACAGTATTACCTGCAGCATTTTTTTCAACGAAGTTGGCATCACGGTCATCTTTCATTAAACGGGCAATACGCTTAATAGCATCATGCCAAGAAATGCGTTCCCATTTATTAGAGCCTGGTGCGCGATATTCAGGATATAAACAGCGGCTTTCGCTATTTACGTAATCAAGGGCGCCAGCACCTTTAGGACAGAGTGCACCACGGCTAACCGGATGATCAGGATCGCCCTCGAGATGGAATAATTTTGAACGAGTATTGGTGCCAGTGTGGCCGCTTAACGTATCGTAAGGTTTGCCTGTGCTATAAAGCAACATACCACAGCTTACGGAACAATATGTACAAGTGTTACGAGATTCAAATGCGCGTAATAATTTGTATTCACGCGGTGCAGCTAACGCACTTGCTGGAGCAAAACCCAACATCGCAGCCGATGTTCCCGCCATACCACCTGCACAGACCTTAAAGAATTTTCTTCTTGAGATCTGCATAATCACTCCTTTCAACAACAAGTTGTTGAGATGTTTAGATAGTAATAAATTCGTCTAGTGTAACTAGATAATTTGGTTGATTTCGTTAAAATAACGTTACTCAACATCGCAAATTGGTTCAAAAACAAGCCAATTTATGGGAGCCTAGAATAACGATTTTTTAACGATAAATCTATAATCAAATGGCATTATAACGTATAAATATTATGATCTAGATCATAAATTTATAAAAATATTAACATTTTTTTTACATTTTAGTAATGGGTAGGTAAAGAATGGATTGGCTGATTAAACAAACGATTAACTTTTTTAAAAGAAATAAAAGTATAGAAAATTCAACCGCACTTTTACAATCAAAAGAAGATTTTCTAGCTGTCGAAACGCCAGTTTCATTAGTTTATAACGGTATTTCTCATACGGTTATGATGTGTTCTCCGAAAGATTTAGAGGTGTTTGCTTTGGGGTTTTCTCTCACTGAAGGAATTATTGAAAAACCTTCGGATATTTACGGTATTGATGTTGTGGAAGTTTGCAATGGTATTGAAGTGCAAATTGAACTGTCTAGCCGAAAATTTGTGGCATTAAAAGAGCATCGTCGTACTCTAACTGGGCGTACTGGGTGTGGTATTTGTGGCACGGAGCAGCTTAATCAAGTATATAAAAATTTTCCAAAATTAGGCCGCGCTTTTAAGTTTGATTTGAATTTACTAGATGGTTGTTTGTCAGAACTTCATAAAAATCAACGATTAGGTCAGCAAACAGGTTCGACTCATGCTTGTGGTTTTTTTGATTTAGAAGGCAATATGCTTGCTATTTTTGAAGATGTGGGGCGTCATGTTTCACTTGATAAATTACTTGGCTGGCATGCAAAATCAGGCAGGCCTAATGGAATTATTGTTGCTTCGAGTCGTGCAAGTTATGAAATGGTTCAAAAAACTATTTCTTGTGGGGTGGAAATGTTAGTGACAATTTCTGGGGCAACTGATCTTGCTGTGAAAATGGCTGAAGCACATAATTTGACTTTGATTGGTTTTGCAAGAGAAGGTAAAGGGAATATCTATAGTGGATATGAACGAATTAATAGTTGATATCTGAAGTAACTTTATATACATACGAGATATTTTTCTATTTATTTGTAATCCAACTAGCTAGCGCGATAAAAATAGCAAAGATGCAAAACCAAATTATGTGAAGTTTTGTACTTTTCCGATTGATTTCAGCATTATGCTGTCGACGTGTTTCTAATTGTTGTTTATAAATTTCTAAATCTGCTTGTTTGAACGAAAAACCACAATTAGGGCAGTTTTCTGCATTTTCACTAATCTTTTTTCTGCATTCAGGGCATCGAGTTAAGGCCATCTTTATCTCTATAATTATAAAATTACTTATTTATTAGTATTCTAATAGAATTCTTCGGTTTTACAAATGTGATGCAAGTCACAAATCCATAAAATTTCTTAAATTCAATTTTTGATTTTAAATAATTTGAAATAGAATACCGCAGCTTGTTTAGGGCATCTACTAAATACTTTCTTTTATCTTTTGAGGAGCCTTTCTATGTTATGGTTTTTCTTTTGTGTAGCCATTTTGATTCTTGGTTACTTTGTTTATGGAAAAATTATCGAAAAAATATTTGTGATTAATCCACAACGTCAGACCCCTGCTTACCGGGTAAATGATGGCGTGGATTATATGCCAATGTCAAAAACCAAAATTTGGTTAATTCAATTATTAAACATTGCTGGAACTGGTCCTATTTTTGGTCCAATTCTTGGTGCGTTATACGGACCAGTGGCAATGCTTTGGATTGTAATCGGTTGTATTTTTGCCGGTGCAGTACATGACTATTTCTGTGGTATGTTGAGTATCCGTCATGGTGGTGCAACGATGCCTCATTTAGCTGGTAAATTCTTAGGTCGCCCTGTAAAAGTATTTATTAACACATTAGCACTTATACTTTTATTATTAGTAGGTGTTGTGTTTGTATCAAGCCCAGCTCAATTAATGGGTACGATTACTATGGACTTATTGGGCGCATCTCAAGGTGCATTACAATTAGGTGATGCTGAGGCTGTTCATCATGCAGTTGAAGCGGGTGGTATCAAAGTATGGGGAATGGATAAAGCAACTGTTGTTGCAATTTGGACGATTATTATTTTTGCTTACTATATTCTTGCGACTTTATTGCCAATCGATAAAATTATTGGTCGAATCTATCCGCTCTTTGGCGCATTGTTGCTATTTATGTCTGTGGGTATGGTGTATGGCTTAGTTTCTGCACACTTTAGTGCTGTGGACCCTATTGAGTTCTTCCGTACTATCAATGCAGATGGTCAAGGTTTAACTTTAGAGAAATTCACGCAAAACTTCCAAGTGAAGGGTGATGTTCCAATTTGGCCATTATTGTTCTTAACTATTTCTTGTGGTGCATTATCTGGTTTCCATGCAACTCAAACTCCTTTAATGGCGCGTTGTGCTGAAAATGAAAAAGAAGGTCGTTTTATCTTTTACGGTGCAATGATTGCTGAAGGTGTAATCGCGTTAATCTGGTGTATGGTTGGTCTTGCATTCTATGAAAACCCACAAGCATTACAAGATGCAATTGCAGCAGGTTCACCATCTAAAGTTGTATATGACAGTTCATTACACTTCTTAGGTTTTATCGGTGGTATTTTTGCAGTGTTAGGAGTTGTGGTTTTACCTATTACTTCTGGCGATACCGCATTCCGTGCAGCTCGTTTACAATTAGCGGAAATTTTCCATATCGACCAACGTTCATTACCTAAACGTTTATTAATTGCTGTACCACTATTCGTATTGGGCTATTTTGTGTCAACCATTGATTTTAGCGTGTTATGGCGTTATTTCACTTGGGCAAACCAAATGACAGCAATGGTAATGTTATGGACTGCAGCTGCGTACTTATATCGCTACCATAAATTCCACTGGGTTGCGTCTATTCCGGCTTGGTTTATTACAACAGTATGTGCAACGTACTTGTTCTACAATAAAATCGGTTTTGGTTTAGATTATCAACTTTCAGTTTATCTTGGTTTTGCAACAACAATTGTTTGTATCGTGTTATTCTTCGCTATGCTTAAGCCATTAGGTGAGCGTGATGAAGAAGCGTATGTGAATAATTAATCAAGATAATTTGGTTGAAAAAAGCCGTTTGAGATATTGTCTCAAACGGCTTTTTATTTTGATAAAAAATAGGGTTATTTCAGGGATAATCGCTTGCAACTTAAACAAACAAATTATAAACTTACGTAGATGTGGAGAAAAGTGGTGTTTTGTGGAGATTTTTAGAAAAATTTCTCAAAATAAGTTTAATTTGAAGGCGTAATATGTTTCGTGGTGCAACAGCGGTTAATTTAGATTCTAAGGGACGTGTAGCGATCCCAACCCGCTATCGCTCTGAAATTCTTGAAAAGAACCAAGGGCAAATGGTTTGTACTGTAGATATTCGCCAACCTTGCCTTTTACTTTATCCCCTTGATGAATGGGAAAAAATCGAACAAAAACTTCTCGCACTTTCTAACTTTGATCCTACCCAACGCCGTTTGCAACGAGTAATGCTTGGTCACGCCACTGAATGTGAGATGGATGCTCAGGGCCGTATTTTGCTTAGTGGACCATTACGTCAACATGCAAAATTAGAAAAAGGTTTAATGTTGGTGGGACAACTTAATAAATTTGAAATTTGGAGTGCTGTAGAATGGCATGCCCAAATTGAAGAAGATATGGAAATTGGTTCAAGTGCAGACTTTGCGTCTGAGGCTTTGAAAGATTTCTCATTATAGAAAATGATTCACCGTTTTTTACTTTTATATTGTATTTATGGATACCAAAAATTCCTTTTCTTCACCTGAACATATCACAGTTTTACTTCATGAAGCCGTGAATGGCTTGGCATTGAAGGAAAATGGAATTTATATTGACGGTACTTTTGGCCGTGGTGGTCATTCTCGCTTAATCCTTTCTAAATTATCCCCAAATGGTCGTCTCATTAGCGTTGACCGCGATCCTAGAGCCATTGCTGAAGCTCAAAAAATTCAAGATTCACGTTTTCAGATTGAACACAACAGCTTTTCCCATATTCCTGAAATTTGTGAAAAATTAAATTTGGTTGGCAAAATTGACGGCATTTTGCTTGATCTTGGTGTGTCTTCCCCTCAACTTGACGAAGCTGAACGTGGATTTAGTTTTATGAAAGATGGCCCGCTTGATATGCGTATGGACACGACTCAAGGTTTATCAGCAGAAGAATGGTTAAAACAAGTATCGGTTGAGGATTTAACTTGGGTTTTGAAAACTTTTGGCGAAGAGCGTTTTGCTAAACGTATTGCCACTGCCATTGTTGATTACAACAAAAGTGCGGCTAAAAATGGCACAGAATTTTTATCGCGAACTAGTCAATTAGCTGAGCTCATTTCACAAGCGGTACCTTTCAAAGATAAACATAAACATCCAGCTACTCGTAGTTTCCAAGCTATTCGTATTTTCATCAATGCAGAATTAGATGAATTGGAAAGTGTACTCAATTCTGCTTTAGACATGCTAGCGCCAGAAGGGCGTTTATCAATTATTAGTTTCCATTCTTTAGAAGATAGAATGGTGAAACATTTTATGAAAAAACAAAGTAAAGGCGAGGATATCCCTAAAGGTTTGCCATTGCGAGAAGACCAAATTCAACGTAATCAAAAATTAAAAACTATTGGTAAAGCAATTCAACCAAGTGATGCAGAAATTCAAGCAAATCCTCGTTCAAGAAGTGCGGTATTGCGTGTGGCGGAGAGAATTTAGTGATGTCTGAAAATAATAAACCTCGTTATCCGTTACAGCAGATTTTGGTTGAAGATCTATTTTCTTCAAATAAATTAATTGTGTTGTTATTGGTTGCAATTTTGATTTCATCAATGAGCGTGATTTGGGTAACTCATCAGGCACGTCGATTAATTTCTGAAAATGGTCAATTGATTTTACAGCGCCAAGCGCTTGAAAGTGAATATCGAAATTTGCAAGTGCAAGAAGCAACAGAAGGAGACAGTACTAGAGTGGAATCTATTGCTGTTGGAACCTTAAAAATGAAAACAATATCCCCAGAACAAGAAGTTGAAATTAGAGAATAATAGGTAGAAAAGATGGTTAAGTTCAATTCTTCTCGTAAATCAGGTAAAGCAAAAAAAACAATTAGAAAATTGGCCGCACCTGAAGCCGTAAAACATAACAAACCGAAAATTGTGTTTGAAAAATGTTTTATGCGTGTTCGTTATTGGGTTTCTGCTTTTTTTATTTTGGCCGGTTTATGTGCTTTAGTCGCTCGTGCGGCTTATGTGCAGTCTGTTGATTCGAGTACCTTATCTGGAGAGGCTGATAAACGTTCTTTGCGTAAGGATGAAGTGTTATCTGTTCGTGGTTCAATTTTAGATCGTAATGGTCAGCTTTTATCTGTAAGTGTACCGATGAATGCTGTGGTTGCAGATCCGAAAACCATGTTAAAAGAAAATGCACTTGCTGATAAAGAAAGGGTTACTGCGTTGGCACAAGAATTGGGTATGAGCGAAAATGATTTGGTGAAAAAAATCGAGAAGAATTCTAAATCTGGTTATTTGTATTTGGCCCGTCAAGTAGAATCTAACAAGGCAGATTATATTCGTAAACTTAAGATTAAAGGTATTAATTTAGAAACTGAGCATCGTCGTTTTTATCCTCGCGTAGAAGAAGCTGCGCATGTGGTGGGTTATACCGATATTGATGGAAACGGTATTGAGGGCATTGAGAAAAGCTTTAATTCCATGCTTGTGGGTAAAGATGGTTCACGTACTGTCCGTAAAGATAAACGCGGAAACATCGTTGAACATATTGCGGATGAGAAAAAATATGATGCGCAAGATGTCACCTTAAGTATCGATGAAAAATTACAATCCATGGTATATCGTGAGATTAAAAAGGCGGTGTCTGATAATAATGCCGAGTCTGGTACTGCGGTGTTAGTTGATGTTAGAACTGGTGAAGTGTTGGCTATGGCTACTGCACCATCTTACAATCCAAACAACCGTGTCGGTGTGAAATCTGAGTTAATGCGTAACCGTGCAATCACCGATACGTTTGAGCCAGGTTCTACTGTAAAACCTTTCGTAGTTTTAACAGCACTTCAACGTGGAGTAGTGCGCCGTGATGAAATCATCAACACGGGATCATTCACAGTGAGTGGTAAAGAAATTGTGGACGTTGCACCTCGTGCACAACAAACTTTAGATGAGATTTTAATTAATTCTAGTAACCGTGGTGTGAGTCGCCTTGCATTGCGTATGCCGCCTAGTGCATTGATGGAAACTTATCAAAATGCAGGTTTAAGTAAACCGACAGATTTAGGCTTGATTGGTGAACAAGTTGGGATTTTGAACGCAAACCGTAAACGCTGGGCAGATATTGAACGTGCAACAGTTGCTTATGGTTATGGTATTACTGCGACACCTTTACAAATCGCTAGAGCATATGCAACCCTTGGTAGTTTTGGCGTTTATCGCCCTCTGTCGATCACTAAAGTCGATCCGCCAGTCATTGGAAAACGCGTTTTCTCTGAAAAAATAACTAAAGATATAGTAGGGATTTTAGAGAAAGTAGCAATTAAAAATAAACGCGCAATGGTGGAAGGCTACCGTGTTGGCGTGAAAACAGGTACAGCACGTAAGATTGAAAATGGACATTATGTAAATAAATATGTTGCATTTACTGCGGGTATTGCACCGATTAGTGACCCTCGTTATGCATTGGTGATTTTGATTAATGATCCAAAAGCTGGTGAATATTATGGTGGTGCAGTTTCTGCGCCAGTATTCTCTAGCATTATGGGTTATGCTTTGCGTGCAAATGCTATTCCACAAGATGCTGAACCTGTTGAAAAAACAGCAACTAAAAGCGCAAAACGTATCGTATATGTTGGTGATCACAAGAATCAAAAAGTGAATTAAGGAAAAATTATGAAAAAACTCACCGCACTTTTTAATTTGCCTGAATTAAAGGATGATATAGAACTCCATGATATGGTGTTGGATAGCCGTAAAGTTAAAGCTGGCGATCTTCTTGTGGCGATAAAAGGGCATCAAGTCGATGGAAATCAATTTATTGATTCGGCTATTCATTCTGGTGCGAGTGCGGTGGTTTCTGAGACAGAATTATCTAGCGAGCATTTAACTGTAGCGTTTATCGGGAATGTGCCAGTAGTTAAGTTTTATCAACTTGCACGTCATCTTTCGTCTTTGGCGGATATTTTCTATGATTCGCCTTCAAAAAAATTAACGCTTGTTGGTGTCACGGGGACAAATGGCAAAACCACTATTTCTCAATTATTAGCACAATGGGCGGAATTATTAGGCCATCGTGCGGCTGTCATGGGAACCATTGGTAATGGCCTTTTAGGTCAAGTTGTAGAAGCTAAAAATACAACGGGCTCAGCAGTGGAAATTCAATCATCACTTTTCAGTTTTAAGCAAGCTGGCGCAGATTTTGCCTCTATTGAAGTTTCATCGCATGGTTTGGCACAACATCGTGTTGAGGCGCTGCGTTTTAAAGCAGGGATTTTTACGAACTTAACGCGTGATCATTTAGATTATCACCAGACCATGGAAAATTATGCTTCCGCTAAAAAACGCTTGTTCACAGAATTAGATACGCAAATTAAAGTGATTAACGCTGATGATGAGATTGGATGCCAATGGTTAAGTGAATTGCCCAATGCTATTGCGGTAAGTACGAGCGCTGATTTCCAATTAAACTTACATCAATGGATGAAGGCAACAGATATCCACTATCATGCTAAAGGCGCAGATATTACTTTTGAATCTAGCTGGGGTAATGGTGTATTGCATAGTCCATTAATCGGTGCTTTCAATGTAAGCAATTTGTTATTAGTGATGACCACGTTATTATCATTTGGTTATCCATTAGAAAATTTACTCGCTACGGCGAAATCTTTGAAAGGAGTATGTGGAAGAATGGAAATGATTCAATATCCAAATAAACCAACAGTTATTGTAGATTATGCGCATACACCTGACGCACTAGAAAAAGCCTTGATGGCAGCGCGTGAACATTGCCAAGGTGAGTTATGGTGTATTTTTGGCTGTGGTGGAGACCGTGATAGAGGTAAACGTCCATTAATGGCACAAGTTGCAGAGCAGTTTGCTGAAAAGGTTATCGTGACAAAAGATAATCCTAGAACAGAATCACAAAGCCAAATTGAATCAGATATTGTCGCTGGCTTTAAAAATATGGATAAAGTCGGCATTATTCTTGATCGAGAACAGGCCATTCAATTTGCGATTGAAAGTGCGGTTGAAAGTGATGTGATTTTAATTGCTGGCAAAGGTCATGAAAATTATCAGATTATTGGCACTGAAATTGTACATTTTTCCGACCAAGAAATTGCCCATGATTTTTTAAAATAATAACAATTAAATTATGATTAAACTCTCTACTGAACAATTAGCACAGATTCTTCAAGCTAAATTAATTGGCGATAAAAATGTGCAAGTTGAAGAAATTAATACAGATACTCGAAAAAGAGTATCAAATAGTTTATTTTTTGCGTTGAAAGGTGAAAAGTTTGATGCTCACCAATATCTTGAACAAGCGGTAGCACAAGGTGCGGTAGCCGTGGTTGTTCAGCAAGAAAATTCATCCATTTCTGTTCCACAACTTGTGGTTAAGGATACTCGAATTGCTTTAGGCGAACTTGCAAAATGGTTACGCGAGAAAATTAATCCGCGTACTGTCGCGATGACAGGGTCTTCTGGTAAAACCACGGTAAAAGAAATGACGGCGAGTATTTTGCAACATACAGCTTGTGATTCAGAAGCGGTACTTTTTACCAATGGCAATTTTAATAACGATATTGGTGTGCCCTTAACCCTTCTTCGCTTAACAGAAAAACATCGTTTCGCTGTGATCGAACTTGGTGCAAATCATCAAGGTGAAATTGATTACACCACAAAATTAGCTCAACCTGATGCTGCATTGATTAATAATATTGCGCCGGCGCATTTAGAGGGCTTTGGTTCTTTAGAGGGCGTAGCACAAGCTAAAGGTGAGATTTATCGCGGTTTAACATTGAATGGTGTAGCGATTATTAACGCAGAACATAATCATTTAAATGTTTGGCAAAAAGAAATCGGTGAACATGAAATTCAATATTTCAACGGTAAAGATTATTCCGCAAAAAATATTCATCATACTGCTCAAGGTTCCACTTTTACACTTATTTCCCCACAAGGTGAAATTGAGATTAACTTGCCTTATCTGGGGGAACATAATGTAAAAAATGCCTTGGCTGCTACCGCACTTGCAATGAATGTCGGTGCCACTCTTACAGATGTAAAAGCTGGATTAGAACAACGTTCACAAGTGAAAGGGCGTTTATTCCCCATTCAAGTCACGCCTAATTTATTGCTGTTAGATGATACTTATAATGCGAATAAAGATTCTCTATGTGCTGCGATTGATGTTTTAAAAGGTTATGATGCTTTCCGTATTTTGTGTGTCGGTGATATGAAAGAGTTGGGCGAAAACTCTCTCACTATTCATCGTGAAGTAGGACAACATGCCAACTCGGCAAATTTAGATTTAGTTTGTTCTTATGGCAATGAAAGTGCGGTTATTTCTGAGGCTGTTTCGGGTAAGCATTTTACTGATAAGGTGGAAATGGTTGATTTTCTTGTGCCATTGATTGAAACCCAATTACAACAAAATAACAAAGTCGTGGTGCTAGGAAAAGGCTCGCGCTCAATGAAAATGGAAGATGTAATCTATTCATTAAAGGATAAAATTAAATGTTAGTCTGGCTTGCTGAATATCTTGTTCGTTATGAAACCGCGTTTAATGCGATTTCTTATATTACGGTCCGTGCAATTCTTGCATTATTAACCGCACTTTTTATCTCACTTTGGATTGGCCCAAAAGTGATCAAACGTTTACAGATCTTAAAATTTGGCCAAGAAGTGCGAAATGATGGTCCTGAAAGTCACTTTGCCAAAAAAGGCACCCCCACTATGGGCGGTGTGATGATTTTATTCTCTATTGGCGTAAGTACGTTATTATGGGCAAATCTCGCGAATCCTTATATCTGGGTTTGCTTATTTGTATTATTTGGATACGGTGCAATTGGTTTTGTGGATGATTTCCGCAAAATTACTCGTAAAAATACAGATGGTTTAATTGCTCGTTGGAAATATTTTTGGATGTCTGTTGTGGCATTAGTGGCAATCCTTTGGCTTTATTGGCTTGGCCACAACACCGATGCCACCCGTTTAGTGATTCCATTCTTTAAAGACATTATGCCTCAATTAGGTTTGTTTTATATCGTATTGTCTTACTTTGTGATTGTTGGAACGGGTAATGCGGTGAATTTAACAGATGGTTTGGATGGATTAGCGATTATGCCAACAGCGCTTGTCGCAGGCGCGTTTGCGTTAATTGCATGGGCGACGGGTAACGTGAATTTCGCAGAATACTTGCACATCCCATACATTAAATATAGTTCTGAGGTGGTTGTATTTTGTACCGCCATCGTTGGTGCAGGGTTAGGATTCTTGTGGTTCAATACTTATCCCGCGCAAGTCTTTATGGGTGATGTAGGTTCTCTTGCATTAGGTGGAGCACTTGGTGTCGTGGCGATTCTAGTTCGTCAGGAATTTTTACTTGTGATAATGGGCGGGGTATTTGTTGTTGAAGCGCTCTCTGTTATTTTGCAAGTAGGGTCTTATAAGTTACGTAAACAACGCATTTTTAGAATGGCACCGATTCACCACCATTTTGAATTGAAGGGATGGCCAGAGCCAAGAGTGATTATTCGGTTTTGGATTATTTCCTTAATGTTGGTATTGATGGGATTGGTCACCTTGAAGTTGCGTTAATAAATATAGCTAGGTTCGCTCTTTCAGTTTTTGAAAGGGCGACCTTTTTTACGTTAGTAAAGGAAATTTATATTCCATCAATAATATAATTTTAAAATTTATAGCAATTAAGAAGAAAGAAAATGAACGCCTATCAAAACAAAAATATTACTATCATCGGGCTTGGCAAAACAGGTCTTTCTTGCGTGGATTATCTCTTATCCCAACAGGCTAATATTCGTGTGATTGATACCCGAAAAAATCCTACTGGTGTTGATAAACTTCCTAAAAATATCCCTCTTCATACTGGTAGTTTAAATCAAGAATGGTTACTTGAAAGCGATATGATTGTTATCAGTCCAGGGCTTGCAGTAAAAACACCTGAAATTCAAACCGCACTTAAAGCCGGCGTAGAAGTAATCGGTGATATTGAATTATTCTGCTGCGCGGCGACAAAGCCAATTGTGGGGATTACAGGTTCAAATGGAAAAAGTACTGTTACTACTTTAGTTTATGAAATGGCGAAAGCTGCTGGCGTGAAAGTTGGTATGGGTGGCAATATTGGAATTCCAGCTTTGTCATTGTTGAATGAAGATTGTGAACTTTATGTACTAGAGCTTTCTAGTTTTCAACTTGAAACGACTTATAGCTTAAAAGCTGCCGCTGCAACTGTCTTGAACGTGACAGAAGATCATATGGATCGCTATGTGGATTTAGAAGATTATCGCCAAGCAAAATTACGCATTTATCACAATACTGAGGTCGGAGTTTTGAATAATGAGGATAAGCTGACTTTTGGTGAAGGTGAAAATCAAGCGAAACAAACCGTTTCTTTTGCGGAAAATACAGCAGATTATTGGCGGAAAACGGAAAACGGCAAGCAATACTTAATGGCAAAAGATGAAGTGATTTTGCCTTGTGAAGAAGCAACATTAGTCGGTCGCCATAATCATATGAACATTTTGGCGGCAACGGCATTGGCACAAGCTGTCGGTATTAATTTAGATTCAATTCGTACCGCACTTCGTCATTTCAAAGGGTTAGAACATCGTTTTCAATTAGCGCATCAAGCTAATGGAATTCGTTGGATTAATGACTCTAAAGCAACAAATGTAGGGAGTACAGTTGCCGCATTAGCAGGCCTTTATGTTGAAGGAAAATTGCATTTGTTGTTAGGCGGTGATGGAAAAGGGGCTGATTTTTCAGAATTAGCTGACTTAATTAATCAACCACATATTATTTGTTATTGTTTTGGTCGAGATGGTGCGCAACTCGCTAAGCTTTCATCGCAAAGCTATTTGTTCGATACAATGGAGCAAGCGATAGAATTTTTACGCCCAACATTGCAAAGCGGAGATATGGTATTATTGTCGCCAGCTTGTGCAAGCCTCGATCAGTTTGCTTCTTTTGAAAAGCGCGGTGAAGAATTTACTCGTTTAGCGCAATATTCAGCCCAATTTAGTCATTAATAAAAATAAGATGGAATTTTTACAAAACATCAAAAAAAATTACGATGAATGGACACGCATCACACCGCAAGGTTTGCTGTATGATCGTGCGCTATTTTGGTTATTTGTTATTTTGCTTTTAATTGGTTTAGTTTCAGTAACATCTGCATCTATTCCTTATAGCTCTCGTTTATTTAATGATTCTTTTTACTTTGCAAAACGCGATGCTTTTTATGTATTTCTTTCTTTAGCGACTTGTTATGCCATGTTGTATATTCCAACTGAAAAGTTGGAAAAATGGAATGTAAATATTTTCTGGGCAGCTGTGGCTTTATTGATAGCCGTATTATTTATCGGTACATCAGTGAATGGTGCTAAACGTTGGATTTCATTGGGAATTTTGAATTTTCAGCCAGCTGAATTTGCGAAGCTTGCACTGACTTGTTTTTTGGCAAGCTATTTTACTCGTCGTTATGATGAGGTAAGAGGTAGAAAATTTAGTGCGATAAAACCCTTTATTGTAATGGGCGTGATGGGGATGTTCCTCTTAGTTCAGCCTGATATGGGAAGTACAGTTGTACTGTTTGTTATTACTTTCGGTATGCTATTTATCGTCGGCGCGCACTTTTTCCAATTTATTTTGCTTGGTGCAACAGGTGTAATTCTTGGCGCTTGGTTAATCATCTCTGCTTCTTATCGTTTAAAACGTTTCACCGGTTTTTTAGATCCATTTAAAGACCCTTATGGTACAGGCTTCCAATTAACGAACTCTCTTATGGCATTTGGTCGTGGAGAAATAACGGGGGAAGGGTTAGGTAATTCAATTCAAAAACTAGATTATTTACCTGAAGCGCATACTGACTTTATCATGGCTATTATTGGTGAAGAGTTTGGCTTTATAGGCATTTTAATTGTTGTTATTTTGCTCGGGTTGCTTGTATTTCGTGCGTTGAAGATCGGAAAGGAATCTTTAATGTTAGAACAACGTTTTAGAGGATTTTTAGCTTTAGGCATTGGCTTTTGGATTTTCTTCCAAGGCTTTGTTAATTTAGGTATGGCACTTGGAATGTTGCCGACTAAAGGTTTAACCTTTCCACTCGTGAGTTATGGTGGTTCGAGTATTATTATTATGTCAGCGACTATTGGCATTTTATTACGTATTGATCACGAAAACCGTTTACTTCGCGCAGGTCAAGCTCGCCTACGCGATGATTAGAGATAAAGAAGATGAAAAATAAAAAATTATTAGTGATGGCTGGTGGAACAGGTGGCCATGTTTTTCCAGCGATAGCTGTTGCTCAAGTTTTACAAAAACAAGGATGGGATATTTGCTGGTTAGGTACGAAAGATCGAATGGAGGCTCACCTTGTACCAAAACATGGAATCCCGATTAGATTTATCCAAATTTCGGGTTTGCGTGGTAAAGGTATAAAAGCTTTATTAAGCGCTCCTTTTGCTATTTTCCGAGCTATATTGCAGGCAAAAAAAATTATTCAAGAAGAAAAGCCTGATGCTGTACTTGGAATGGGGGGGTATGTTTCAGGTCCTGGTGGTCTTGCTGCAAAACTTTGTGGTGTACCGATAATTTTGCATGAACAAAATGCGATAGCGGGTTTAACGAATAAATGGTTAGCAAAAATTGCAACTCGTGTATTGCAAGCATTTCCAAGTGCTTTTCCTCATGCTGAAGTTGTTGGTAATCCAGTTCGGGAAGATTTATTTAAGATGCCATATCCTGAAGTTCGTTTTGCGGAGCGTGAGGAGAAATTACGTGTCTTAGTGGTCGGTGGTAGCCAAGGCGCGAGAGTGCTTAACCATACTTTACCTAAAGTAGTCGCCCAGCTTGCAGATAAATTAGACGTTCGTCATCAAGTAGGTAAAGGTGCGGTAGAAGACGTTAGCAAACTTTATGGCGAGAATTCAGAACAAGTTAAAATAACAGAATTTATTGATGATATGGCTGAGGCTTATGCCTGGGCAGATGTGATAATTTGCCGTTCTGGCGCATTAACTGTATGTGAAATTGCGGCAGTTGGCACTGCAGCTATTTTTGTACCTTTCCAACATAAAGATCGTCAACAATATTTGAATGCGAAATATTTGGCGGACGTGGGTGCCGCAAAGATTGTAGAACAGGCAGATTTAACGCCTGAAATTCTGGTGAATTATTTAAAAAACTTTACTCGTGAAAATTTATTACAAATGGCTGAGAAAGCGAAAGCAATGTCGACACCTCTCTCTGCACACCGAGTTTCTGAGGTTATTATAGAAAATTCAAACTAACTGACATTCCAAAGAATAAGAAAAATATTGCGATTTTTAACCGCACTTTTAGAATAGGCACCAATATTTTGCCAAATGTGTCAAAAAGGAAAAATAAATGAAACATTCCCACGAAGAAATTAGAAAAATTATCCCTGAAATGCGTCGAGTGCAACAAATTCATTTTATTGGAATTGGTGGCGCAGGAATGAGTGGTATTGCTGAGATTTTATTGAATGAAGGCTATCAAATCTCTGGTTCAGATATTGCTGATAGCTTAGTAACTCAACGTTTAGCTCAGGCTGGAGCAAAAATTTACATTGGCCATGCAGAAGAACATATTGAAGGTGCCAGTGTTGTTGTCGTATCCAGTGCGATAAAAGATGATAACCCTGAATTAGTTGCAGCAAAACAAAAACGTATTCCAGTGATTCAACGAGCACAAATGTTGGCTGAAATCATGCGTTTCCGCCATGGTATTGCTGTTGCAGGAACCCATGGGAAGACGACAACAACCGCTATGATTTCCATGATTTACACTCAAGCAAAGCTCGATCCAACGTTCGTTAATGGTGGTTTAGTGAAATCAGCAGGTAAAAATGCACATCTAGGCGCAAGTCGTTATTTAATTGTAGAAGCGGATGAAAGTGACGCCTCGTTTTTGCATTTGCAGCCAATGGTATCTGTTGTGACTAATATGGAACCAGATCATATGGATACCTACGAAGGTGATTTCGAAAAAATGAAAGCGACCTATGTGAAGTTTCTACATAATTTACCCTTCTATGGTTTAGCCGTGATGTGTGCAGATGATCCAGTATTAATGGAACTTGTGCCAAAAGTTGGTCGCCAAGTGATTACATATGGTTTTAGTGAACATGCAGATTATCGCATTGAAGATTATGAACAAACAGGTTTTCAAGGTCATTACACAGTGATTTGCCCAAATAATGAACGTATTAATGTACTGTTAAATGTGCCAGGAAAACATAATGCGTTAAATGCAACGGCTGCACTTGCTGTAGCAAAAGAAGAAGGTATTGGCAATGAAGCTATTTTAGAAGCCCTTGCTGATTTCCAAGGTGCAGGTCGTCGCTTTGATCAGTTAGGTGAGTTTATTCGTCCAAATGGTAAGGTTCGTTTAGTTGATGATTATGGTCATCACCCAACAGAAGTGGACGTAACGATTAAAGCCGCACGAGAAGGATGGGGAGATAAACGTATTGTTATGATTTTCCAACCGCATCGTTATTCTCGTACTCGTGATTTATTTGATGATTTTGTACAAGTGCTTTCGCAAGTGGACGCATTAATTATGCTTGATGTGTACGCAGCGGGAGAAGCGCCGATTGTTGGAGCTGATAGTAAATCTCTTTGTCGTTCAATTAGAAACTTAGGAAAAATCGATCCAATTTTAGTTTCTGACACATCACAATTAGGCGATGTTCTTGATCAAATTATTCAAGATGGCGATTTGATTTTGGCACAAGGTGCGGGTAGCGTAAGTAAAATCTCTCGTGGCTTAGCTCAATCTTGGAAAAATTAAGACGTTTATAAACAGATTTTAGAAATTTGAGATGGCCTTATCTATTAATTAAGGATATCAGAATAAGATATATAAGTAGGATAAAATGAATTTAAAACAAGAAAAAATTGCAGTGTTATTAGGCGGAACATCCGCTGAGCGTGAAGTTTCTCTTAATTCAGGTAAAGCAGTATTAGAGGCTTTGTTAAACCAAGGTTATGATGCTCATCCTATTGATCCTAAAGAATATAATGTTGCTAATCTTAAAAAGGATGGCTTTAATCGAGTGTTTAATATTTTACATGGCCGAGGTGGTGAAGATGGCACAATGCAAGGTTTATTAGAGCAAATTGGTTTACCTTACACTGGTTGTGGGGTGATGGCTTCCGCATTAACTATGGATAAAATGCGTACAAAAATGTTGTGGAAAGCATTTGGATTACCTGTAGCAGATATGGAAGTAGTAACCCGAGAAACCTTTGCTGAATTAGACGCTCAGGCTGTAGTGGAAAAACTAGGCTTACCATTAATGGTGAAACCTTCTTTGGAAGGCTCTAGTGTTGGATTAACTAAAGTTAAAGCCGTGGATGAGCTAAAAAGTGCGGTGGAATATGCACTTAAATTTGATAATACGATTCTGATTGAAGAATGGTTAGCTGGCGATGAATTAACAGTGCCCGTATTGGATAGCCAGGTACTTCCAGCTATTCGTATTGTTCCTGAAGGTGAGTTCTATGATTACAATGCGAAATATATTTCTGATAATACTCAATATTTCTGTCCTGCAGGTTTAACGCCTGAGCGCGAGCAAGAGTTAGCTATATTAGTGAAACGCGCTTATGATGCAGTAGGATGTCGTGGTTGGAGCCGTATTGATGTTATGTGCGATGCGAAAGGTAATTTCCGTTTAGTTGAAGTGAATACGAATCCAGGAATGACGAGCCATAGTTTATTCCCAAAATCTGCCGCAAGCGTGGGTATTTCTTTTGAACAGCTTGTTGTGAAAATCTTGGAGCTAAGTGTGTAATGAACATTCTGAAAAGGAAAACTCCACAGAATATTCGTTTTAGTGAACAAAAGCCTAAATATTATTTTCATATTCGGGCTTTCTTGGCTTTGCTTGGTATACTTTTTGCTCTTAGCATCTATTTTAATTGGCAAACTCTGCTAGAGAAAATGGATGATAAGCCTATTAGTGGTTTTGCATTGGCTGGACAAAAGATTTTTACCACGGATGCCGATATTAAGGAAAGCTTATTAAAAATGGGTTCTCTTAAAGGGTTTTGGGGGCAAGATGTCGAGCCAATTCAAGCGCAAATAGAAGCTTTACCTTGGGTTAAAAGCTCAATTGTGCGAAAAATATGGCCAAATCGTTTAAGTATTTGGATTACTGAATATCAACCAGTGGCATTTTGGAATCAGAACCAATTTGTTACTCAGGATGGTGTTGTATTCCAACTTCCAATTGAACGCTTAAAAGAGAATACTTTGCCTTATTTAGGTGGGCCAGATTATCAAAGTTTAAAAGTATTGGAAGCATGGAATCAGATTTATGCCGATTTTAAATCAAAAAATTTAATTGCAAAAGGCATGAATATTGATGAACGCGGTGCATGGCAAGTAACACTTGATAATGACATTGTGTTAAAGTTAGGTCGTGGAGAATGGAAATCTAAGCTTGAACGATTTGTCACGATTTATCCGCAAGTTGATGTTCCAGAAAATAAAAAAATAGATTATGTAGATTTACGATATGCGGCAGGTGCTGCTGTGGGTATGGCTGATAAATAAAAACTAGGTGCGAAAATGGTTAAAGGTGTGGAAGCTAAAACAATTGTAGGATTAGAAGTCGGTACGTCAAAAGTTGTTGCCGTAGTGGGCGAGGTATTTCCTGATGGTGTAGTGAATGTGTTAGGTGTTGGTAGTTGCCCATCTAAAGGGATTGATCGTGGCAGTATCACCGATCTTGAAGCTGTCGTAAATTCTATTCAAAGAGCCATTGAAGCCGCTGAATCTATGGCTGATTGTCAGATTATGAGTGTCACTTTGGCAATTACTGGTGAACATATTCAAAGTTTAAATGAAAGTGGTTTTGTGCCAATTTCAGATGGCGAAGTAACACAAGATGAAATTGATTCCGCACTGCATACAGCGAGCTCCATCAAGTTGCCTGAAGGCTTATCCTTATTGCATGTGATTCCTCAAGAATATGCGGTGGATCGCCAGTTGAATATTAAAAATCCATTGGGTTTGCAAGGTGTTCGTTTAAAAGCACAAGTACATTTAATCGCCTGTCATCAAGATTGGCAAAACAACCTGAAAAAAGCGGTTGAGCGCTGTGGTTTACAAGTGGATAAAGTCGTTTTTTCTGGTTTTGCAGCAACACATTCAGTATTAACCGAAGATGAAAAAGATCTTGGTGTTTGCTTGATAGATTTCGGTGCAGGCACAATGAATGTGATGGTTTATACAAACGGAGCATTACGTTTCAGTAAGGTTATTCCTTATGCGGGAAATATTGTGACTAACGATATTGCCCACGCTTGTACTATTTCGCGTGCAGAAGCTGAACGAATTAAAGTTAATTATGCAAGTGCATTTTACCCGGCTCGTTTGCACGGTGATAAAAAAATTGAAGTTGCAAGTATTGGTGGGCGAGCACCTCGTTCATTAACAAAGAGTGATTTATCCTTAATTACATCTGCTCGCTACACGGAACTTCTAGGTGTTGTGAAAGATGAATTAGATAAATTAAAGTCTGAGTTGGAAACAAAACATGTGAAGTTTGAGCTTATTGCTGGCGTAGTGATTACTGGCGGTGGGGCCCAAATAGAAGATTTGAAAGAATGTGCATCTGACGTATTTAATTGCCAAGTACGTATTGGTAGCCCGCTGAATATTACTGGATTGACAGATTACGTGAATCGTCCTCAATATTCAACGGTGGTGGGTTTGTTGCAGTATAACCATAGTAACAGTGATGATGATTTGATTTCAGGAAATGATGAATCTGATGACGGAGTACTAAAACCAATTTGGAATGGAATTAAAAAAATTGTGAATAAAGTGCGGTCAGAATTTTGATTATTTTGATTTTTCATCTACAATAGAGAGAATTTAGGTTTTATATTGAGCCAGCTTATCTGGCTTTAACGGAGAACATCAATGCTATACCCAGAGTACCCTGAGTACGATAATTTTAATGAATCCGGCGCACTGATCAAAGTCGTAGGCGTTGGCGGCGGTGGCGGTAATGCTGTAAACCATATGGTTATGAGTATGGTAAAGCAAGAAATGGGTGGTACTTATTTAGGTGAAAGCTCATTAACTTCAGAAGAGCATGGTCGTATTATTTTTTACGCTGTAAATACAGATGCTCAAGCATTACGTAAAAGCCAAGTTCAACAAACCGTACAAATTGGTGGAGAAACTACCAAAGGTTTAGGCGCTGGGGCAAATCCAAATGTTGGCCGTAAAGCTGCGGAAGATGATCAGGAAGAAATTCGCAAAATGCTTGAAGGTGCGGATATGGTCTTTATTGCAGCTGGTATGGGGGGGGGCACTGGTACTGGTGCAGCGCCTGTTGTCGCAAAAATTGCTAAAGAATTGGGCATTTTAACTGTTGCTGTTGTGACCAAGCCATTTGCTTTTGAAGGCAAAAAGCGTATGCAATTTGCAGAGCTTGGTATTAAAGATTTAGCTCAGTATGTTGATTCGATGATAATTATTCCTAATCAACAAATCCAAAAAGTTCTCCCTAAAAATGCTAAATTAATTGATGCTTTTGCTGCAGCAAACGATGTGTTACGTAATTCGGTTATGGGTATTTCGGATATGATTACATCGCCTGGCCTAATCAATGTGGACTTTGCCGATGTAAGAACAGTTATGTCTGAAATGGGACAAGCGATGATTGGTTTCGGTTCTGCTATTGGTGCTGCAGGTGAGGGTAGAGCAGAAGAAGCCGCTCGTATTGCAGTGCGTAATGATTTATTGGAAAAAATCGATCTTTCTAATGCTAAAGGTATTTTGGTAAACATCACAGCTGGTATGGATCTTTCTTTTGAAGAATTTAATATTGTTGGTGAAACTGTCGGTAGCTTTGCTTCAGAAGATGCAACAGTGGTTATTGGTACGAGTTTAGTGCCTGAGATGAGTGATGAAATTCGAGTGACTATTGTGGCAACAGGATTAGGCGAAATCGCTCCAACTGAGTCTGTTCAAGTATTGCGTCCTTCTCGTCCAGTTGAGCCAGAAGGTACAGGTCGCGTAAATATTGTGCCTGATATACATACTCGTGAGCCTGTAGAAACTCAAAAAACTCCAGCAGAAGAATATCATCGTCCGTTGGATAAACCTATCACAGATCGTTTAGAAGCATTTAAGAAAAATAGTTTCTTTAATCCTGCACAACGTGAAGAGAATTAATTTAATTGGTTTTAAGAAATACCTGGAATATTAAGGTAGTAGAATGATTAAACAAAGAACATTAAAACAAAGTATTAAAGTAACAGGCGTTGGTTTGCATAGCGGTAAGAAAGTGACTTTAACATTACGTCCTGCTATGCCAAATACTGGTGTTGTTTACTATCGTACAGATTTAAATCCAGCTGTGGCATTCCCAGCTGATCCTAATTCAGTACGTGATACAATGCTTTGTACTGCATTAATTAATGAGCAAGGTGTACGAATTTCTACCGTTGAACATTTGAATGCAGCATTATCTGGTCTTGGTATTGATAATATCATTATTGAGGTTGATGCGCCTGAGATTCCTATTATGGATGGTAGCGCGAGTCCATTTATCTATTTGTTATTAGATGCTGGAATTGAAGAACAAAATGCACCTAAGAAATTTATTCGTATTAAAGAATATGTTCGAGTTGAAGATGGTGATAAATGGGCTGAATTTAAACCTTACAATGGTTTCCGTTTAGATTTCACTATTGATTTTGATCATCCTGCTATTGGCAAAAATGTTCGTAATTATGTCATGGATTTCTCTGCTCAAGCATTTGTTCATCAAATTAGTCGAGCAAGAACATTTGGTTTCATGAAAGATATAGAATATCTTCAATCTCAAGGTTTAGCATTAGGTGGTAGCCTTGATAATGCTATTGTTCTTGATGATTATAGAATTTTAAATGAAGATGGCTTACGCTTTAAAGATGAACTTGTTCGTCATAAAATGTTAGATGCAATTGGCGATCTTTATATGGCTGGTTATAACATTATTGGTGATTTTAAAGCTTATAAGTCTGGTCATGGTTTAAATAACAAGTTACTACGTGCTGTATTAGCAAATCAAGAAGCGTGGGAGTTTGTAACTTTCGAAGATAAAGAACAAGTACCGCAAGGATATGTTGCTCCTGTTCAAGTATTTATCTAATCATTTTATTTTTGAAAAAGCTATATTTCTGCTAAGAAGTATAGCTTTTTTATTTTCATCGCACTTTAAATGGCTAATGCTTAAAAGTGCTGTTTGTTTTTCTCGTTTTTTATAAGAGGATGCTATGAAGCTAGAATTATCTGAAATTCGTCAACAAATTACGCAAATAGACCGTAGTTTATTAAAATTGCTTTCTGAGCGTCATCGTTTAGCTTTCGATGTAGTGAGAAGTAAAGAGATCTCGCAAAAAGCTTTACGTGATGTAGAGCGAGAACAGCAACTTTTACAAGAATTAGTTCAATTTTCAGAAAATGAGAATTATCAACTTGAACCACAATATATCACTTCAATTTTCCAAAAAATTATTGAAGATTCAGTATTGACCCAGCAAGTCTATTTGCAGAATAAACTTAATGAACAACGTAATCAAAATTTACATATTGCTTTTTTAGGTAAGAGAGGGTCTTATTCAAATTTAGCTGCACGTAATTATGCTGCTCGTTATCAAAAACAATTTGTAGAGCTAGGATGTCAGTCTTTTGAGCAAGTATTTGAAAAAGTGCAAAATGGTGAAGCAGATTTTGGTGTATTGCCTTTAGAAAATACAACATCAGGCGCTATTAATGAGGTCTATGATTTGCTCCAGCATACTGACTTATCATTAGTAGGCGAGCTAGCTTACCCAATTCAGCATTGTGTTTTGGTAAATGGCACGACTGAATTAAGTCAAATCGATACTTTATATAGTCATCCTCAAGTGATTCAACAATGTAGTCAATTTATACATAGTCTTGATCGAGTACATATTGAGTATTGTGAAAGTAGCTCCCATGCAATGCAACTTATTGCAAGTTTAAATAAGCCGAATATTGCGGCATTAGGGAATGAAGATGGTGGTAAATTATATGGACTTAGCGTATTAAAAACTAATATTGCTAATCAAGAGAACAACATTACGCGTTTTATTGTCGTTGCTAAAGAACAGCGTGAGGTTTCACCACAGATCCCGGCAAAAACATTATTGTTAATGACAACTTCACAGCAAATTGGCTCATTAGTTGATGCACTTTTAGTTTTCAAAAAACATCAAATTAATATGACGAAATTAGAGTCTCGTCCAATTTATGGGAAACCTTGGGAAGAAATGTTTTATCTCGAAATAGAAGCGAATATCCATCATCCTGATATTCAGCAAGCTTTGGAAGAGTTAAAGAATTGTAGTAACTATCTAAAGATTTTAGGTTGTTATCCTAGCGAGATTGTAAAACCAGTTAATTTATAAGAAAGTGCGGTCAATAAAATTATTTTTGACCGCACTTTTTTATGCTTTTTTATTTCGTTCTAAAGATTTGTGCTGAATTTGGACTATTTTCCCTTTAGCTTGAAAATATTCGCCTAACTGCTGTGCTATATAAACGGAGCGGTGTTTTCCCCCAGTACATCCAATAGCAATGGTTAAATAGCTACGATTGTTTTTTTCTAACATTGGCAACCAAGTATCAATATAGTTACGAGTGAGGTAGATAAATTCATTCACTTGCGTGTGACTATTTAGAAATTCTGCTACTGGTGCATCTAATCCTGTCATTGGGCGTAATGTTGGATCCCAATGTGGGTTAGGTAAGAAACGTACATCGAAAACATAATCAGCATCTAAAGGAATTCCATATTTAAAGCCAAAAGATTCAACAACGATTTTTAGTTCTTTATCACTATTTCCTCGTAAAAATTCGCGTAGGCGTTCCGCAAGGGTATGAGTAGAAAGATGAGTGGTATCAATAATAAAGTTTGCGTGTTGAATTAATGGCTCAAGGTAGCGATATTCTTCATCTATTGCTGCTTCAAGAGATAAATCTTTCAAGGAAAGTGGGTGCAGACGGCGTGAATCGCTATAACGACGAATCAATGTGCCACGATCTGCTTCAAGGAAAATAATCTTTAATTGATGATATTTTTGTAAGGTATTTAGAGTTTGTTCAAGAGTATTGGCTGAATTAGGAATATTACGAATATCAAGGCTGATTGCGACCGAAGATTGGGATTGGGATAGAATATCCGTCAATTGAGGAAGTAAATCTAGAGGAATATTATCAACACAATAATATCCGGCATCTTCTAATGCTCGTAAGGCTACAGATTTTCCTGCGCCAGAACGTCCACTAATAATGATAATTTCCATAATTCCCCCTTTAAATTATTCTTGCGTTTCTTCCGGCGAACTTTCTGCTCTATCTGAAATCTCAAAAACTTGCCAAATTTCATCCGCACTTTTGGCGGAGCGTAATTGTTTTAACATATTTTTATCGGTAAGTTTTTCGATTAATGATGCCAAGATAGGGATGTATGTTTCGCACTGATTCTCCGGAATGAGTATAGCAAAAATTAAATCTACAGGTTTACCATCAAGCGAATCATAATTAATTGGGGTATCCAATTGCATAAACATGGCAATTGCTTTGTCACATACCTCAAGAGGCATTTTCGCCTTAGGCATTGCTATGCCATTGCCTAGCCCTGAGTTACCCAGCTTTTCTCGCTCAAAAAGGGATTCAAAGCACGCTTGTTCACCTTTATCACAGTGAAGTTTTTCTTCTACAAAATGTGCGATAGATTCAAATAATCGTTTTTTGCTAGAAAAACTAACGCCTTGACGAATATTCTCAGGGCTTAATAGTTCAGTTATTTTCATTTTTATAATTTGAATTGTTCGCCTAAATAAACTCGTTTAACGTGTTCATCGTTCATAACTTGTTCTGGTGTACCCGTTGCGATAATTTTACCTTCGCCAACAATATAAGCCCGTTCACATACATCAAGTGTTTCACGTACATTATGATCGGTAATCAAAACACCTAATCCTCGGTTACGTAAGTCGGTGATAATTTTCTTAATATCGCTCACAGAAATTGGATCTACACCAGCAAATGGCTCATCTAATAGAATAAACTTAGGATTTGCAGCTAATGCTCGTGCAATTTCCACTCGACGACGTTCACCGCCAGATAATGACTGACCTAAACTATCCCGAATATGGCCAATATTAAATTCCTCAATCAACTCATCAGCTTTTTCTCGACGTTGTTGAGAGGTTAAATCTTTGCGTATTTCTAATACAGCCATTAGATTTTCGTATACAGTCAAACGACGAAAAATAGAGGCTTCTTGTGGCAAATAACCGATTCCACGTTGCGCACGATTATGCATTGGGAGCAAACTAATGTCTTCTCCGTCAATAATAATTTTACCTTGATCTTGGCGAACTAATCCGACAACCATGTAGAAGGTTGTTGTTTTCCCAGCGCCGTTTGGTCCGAGCAAACCGACAATTTCATTAGAGTTTACAGTTAAACTTACATCCGAAACAACTTTACGGCTTTTATAGCTCTTAGCTAAATTTTCAGCAGTCAGAATTGACATAAATTACTTCCCTTTAGCTTGTTGTAATTGCGATGGAATAAGGACTGTTGTTACACGTGATTTTCCATTACCATTAGCTTTAAGTTGTTGTTTTTTCACATCGTAGGTAATTAGTTGTCCATTAATCTTACTATCAAGTTGCTTTAATTCAGCATTATCAGTTAATGTTAAAAATTCAGTACCAAGATCATAGTGAACTTTGTTTGCTTTTCCATCTACTGGCTTACCATTATCTAGCTTTTGATGAAATGTTACTGGAGTACCAAATGCTTCTACGGTTTCTTTTTTACCTGAATTTTCAGGTGGGCGTGTAATGACAACTTTATTTGCCTTGATTAAAATTGAACCCTGAGTAATTGAAACGTTATCAGTAAAAGTGACAACACTTTTTTCCATATCTAATGATTGATTATCGGAAACAATGTTAATTGGTTGATTCGTATCATCTTTCAACGCGAAAGCAGAGAAAGAGGTCATGATTAATGTGGCGAGTAAAATAATTTTATTGTTTGTTAATTTCATAATATGTTTTTACCTGTTCTTTTAATGTCGCAATTTGTTGGCGTAGATTGCCAACCATTTTTAAGCCAGTTGAGTTAAAATTTTGTCCGTTTATTTTCACCATTGTATCTGATGAAATATCTTGAGTTTTTAAGTTAACCTCTGCAACTTGTGTTTCAATTCGCTGTAAACGAGAAGTTGGTTCTAAACTTTCAGCAACGACATCACCCTCTAAATAAAGCATTTCATCTTTCGTCAATTTGGCTTTTTTTGCGCTAAGTTTCCAACTTTGTGATTCTAATAATTTTGCTGAATTATTTGATTTTTCAGCATTATTAGATGTAGAGACATCGAATAAGTACACCAAAGGCATTTCAAACTCAGTATGGCCATCAACTGTATAATGTTTCACTTTGTCTGCGGTCGAGAGATATTGTTTCTTACCTTCAGGAGAAAACACCGTAGTTTCCATTTTATTTCCAATATAATCTGGACTATCTGGTTTTTTTACTAAGTTTGACAAATCAGGTTTATCGCTATTTAAAGAATAAAACCATCCCAGTGAACCGAGAGCGATAAGACCCAAAATTACATTCCAACGAATATTCATATTTTTAAATTTGTTACTCGAAAAGTGCGGATAAAAATTTAATATTTTTTAATCTTCTAACATCAATGTTTTGAGCATTTGATAAATTTCTCGATAGGCTTTCGATGGTTTATTTTGCTCACGTTCTTTTTGTGCAGAACGAATAAGATTACGTAGTTGTTGACGATCTACATCAGGATAATCATTGAATAAATCGGTTAGGGCCTCATCACCTTTTTCTACTAATTCATCCCGCACTTTTTCGATTTTGTGCAGCATGGCCTGCTGTTGGTTATGTTTATTTTCGATTTTATCTAATGCTTCACGAATAGGCTCAACATCAATTCCTCGAAATAATTTGCCGATATACTGTAATTGACGGCGACGAGCTTCTTTTTGTAAACGCTGTGCAAGTTCAATGGCATCAAGTAAGGATTCATCAAGTGGGATTTTGGCAAGATTAGCTTTGGTTAAATTGACAATCTTTTCACCAAGTTGTTTTAAATCTTCAGCATCGCGTTTGATTTCGCTTTTACTTACCCAAATAATTTCTTCTTGGTCTTTATCTTCCCAATCGAAAGCTTCTTTTTTCTTACGTTTTGCCATAATTTCTCTCAACTAAAATTTGGCGCGTATTTTAGCACAAAGTTTCAAAATAATATAAAATGTGACAAATTTTTAACGGGAAAAAATAATGAAAATAGCCGAAAATCAAACCGCACTTTTGAAAGCTCAAGAACAAGAATTACGTCAAGCAGTTAGCTTTGCTGTTGAATTAGCAACAAAATCAGGCGCGACTGCAGAAGTCGCCGTCACTAAAGTGAGCGGATTGTCAGTATCCACACGCTTGCAAGAAATTGAAAATGTTGAATTTACTAATGATGGTGCATTGGGTATTTCCGTTTATATGGGACAACAAAAAGGCAATGCATCAACATCAGATTTAAGTGAAGGTGCAATTCGAAACGCAGTGGAAGCCGCACTTGCTATTGCAAAATACACTTCACCCGATGATTGCACAGGCCTTGCGGATAAGGATTTAATGGCTTTTGATGCGCCTGATTTAGCGCTTTATCATGCTGCTGATGTGGATGTTGATAAAGCAACAGAACTTGCACTTCAGGCTGAAAAGGCGGCTTTAGAAGCTGATGAACGCATTGTAAATAGTAATGGCGCAAGTTTTAATTCACATACAGGCGTGAAAGTGTATGGAAATAGTCATGGCATGTTGCAAAGTTATTTATCAAGCCGTTATTCCTTATCTTGTTCGGTTATTGGTGGCGTAGAAGATGCCTTAGAAAATGATTACGAATACACAATTTCCCGTGAATTTGACAAACTCCAATCGCCAATTTGGGTTGGCGAAAATTGTGCAAAGAAAGTCGTTTCTCGTTTAAATCCTCAAAAACTTAGTACACGAGAAGTGCCAGTTATTTTCTTAAATGATGTTGCAACTGGCCTTATTTCTCATTTTGCCGCAGCAATAAGTGGTGGCAGTTTATATAGAAAATCGAGTTTCTTGCTCGATCATTTGGGTAAACAGGTCTTACCTGATTGGTTCAATATCAGTGAGAGACCACATTTATTGCGCCGTTTGGCTTCAACGCCTTTTGATAGTGAAGGTGTTCGTACACAAGATCGTGAAATTGTCGAAGATGGAATATTACAAACTTATTTAGTGACAAGTTACAGTGGTAAAAAACTCGGTATGCCAAGCACTGGCCATGCTGGTGGAATTCACAACTGGCTTGTTAAGCCAAATTTAACTGGAGGATTGACCGCACTTTTACGTCAAATGGGAACAGGATTGTTAGTAACGGATGTCATGGGACAAGGTGTCAATATTGTTACAGGCGATTATTCGCGTGGCGCATCAGGTTTTTGGGTGGAAAATGGTGAAATTCAATATCCAGTCGCCGAAATTACTATTGCGGGACAATTGCAAGATATGTTGAAGAATATGGTTGCTGTAGCTGAAGATATAGAGCATCGTTCTAACATCCAAACTGGTTCTATTTTGTTAGATAAGATGAAAATTTCAGGAAATTAAAAAATATTTTTAAAATTGAGAATTATTCTTATTGACAATAACTAAATGTCTGTTACTATACGCACATCTGTTAAGCGATTGCAGGTTGCTCCAACAGGTAGAGTAGAAAGTAAATTCGTTAGGGTTCAAAAAGGCTGAAGGTTTAAACTTCAGCCTTTTTTTTGTAAAATAGCAAACGATTTTATCCCCTGTTATTTAATAAGGAAACACAATGAAAAAACACCACGTTGACATTTTAATTTCAGAGAACGATGTTCATGCTCGTATTGCTGAATTAGGTGCTCAAATTACAAAATTTTATCAAGAAAAACAGATCGATAGCCTTGTTGTTGTGGGGCTTTTACGTGGTTCCTTTATGTTTATGGCGGATATCGTTCGTCAGATAAATTTACCTGTGGAAATTGAATTTATGACAACTTCAAGTTATGGCACTGGCATGACCACTAATCACGACGTTCGTATTACCAAAGATTTGGACGGTGATATAAAAGGTAAACACGTTTTAATTGTGGAAGATATTATTGATACGGGCTATACCTTGGAAAAAGTGCGTGATATTTTGAATTTGCGTGAGCCTGCTAGCCTTGCAATTTGTACTTTACTTGATAAACCTTCTCGTCGGGAAGTGGAAGTGCCTGTTGAATGGATTGGTTTTGAAATTCCTGATGAATTTGTGGTTGGGTATGGTATCGATTACGCGCAACGCCATCGTAATTTAGGCTACATCGGTAAAGTTGTTTTAGAAGAATAATTTGATTTTATTGAAAAGTGCGGTTGAAATTTTAAATGAATTTTTAGCCGCACTTTTATAACTTAAATCGATGAATAATTTGATTTGCTGAACCTCGCCAAACTAAACTTGGATCTGCCTGTTCTTGAATAAATTTCCCATCAATTAACACATCAATATAAGGCAACATAGCACGTTGTTGTTTATCTAATTCATCTAGTTTATAACCCGTCCAAACCCAGATGTCTTTATCAGGGCATTCTCGTTTTACGCGTTGCACAAATGGCAATAATGTTTCTACGTTGCGCGGATGAAGTGGATCGCCACCTGAAAGCGTCAACCCTTGGCGTTTAATGCGTGTGTCTTTTAAATCATTGATGATTTGTTGTTCCATCTCTTCATCAAATAATACACCCGCTGAAAATGACCAACTTTTTTGGTTATAGCAACCTTTGCAAGCATGCGTACATCCACTGACGAAAAGTGTACATCTTGTACCTTCGCCATTGATCACATCGGTCGGGTAGTATTGGAGGTAGTTCATTTCATTAAAATCCTGAAAATGTGGCTTAAATTCTCGCCAAATTCACCGCACTTTTGAATTAGTCTTTGCAATACGGCGGTAATTTCTGCATAATAGCGCGCAATCGCATTGCGATATCAATGGAAACCTTCTCGGTCTCTCGCAACGGTGTCTGGTTTACTCGGTCAGGTCCGGAAGGAAGCAGCCAAAGTCGGAATTACTGTGTGCCGAGAAGAAGCTGGGAAGGTTTCCGCCCAACTTCCTTTCTTATACCCGCTCAATCAATCTTTTAAAGAACCCATTTTCTTTTGTGATTAAGCTATTGTAATCGCCTTCTTCGATTAATCTTCCGTTATCAATTACACAAATTTTATTGAATTGTTCAATTGAACTGAGACGGTGAGTGACCATAATTAGGGTTTTATTTTCGGCATGTTGTAGAATCAAACGTAAAATTTGACGTTCAGTTTCGCGATCTAAGCCTTCTGTTGGTTCATCCAATAATAAAATTGGCGCATTATTGAGTAAAATACGCGCTAAACCTAAACGGCGTTGTTCCCCACCGGAGAGTGGACGACCGCCATCACCAAGCCAAAGATTTAAACCTTTTCCTTCTTGCTCAAGTAATTTGCTTAAGCCAACTTGATGTAGCACTTCAATCATTTTCTCATCAGAAATTTCATCCGTACTTGCAAATTGTAAATTTTGACGAAGTGTATCGCTGAATACGTGAACACGTTGAGTTAAAAAACAAATTTTGCGGCGTAATGTCTCTTCTGAATATGCTGAAATGGGTTTTTCTGCTAATAAAAGTTCACCTTGATTCGCATCATAATTGCGCACTAAAAGTTGAAGGAGTGAAGATTTCCCACTTCCAGTTTTGCCTAAAATAGCAATTTTTTGGCGTTGTTCTAAATCTAATGTAAGATTTTTTAATACAAGCGTTTCTTGCCCTGGATAGGAAAAACTTAAATCCTTCGCAGAAATCAACCGCACTTTTGTTTCAAATTCCTCGTTGCCATTAAACTCAACAAGCGGTTTTTGCTCAATGATTTCGGTTACTCGATCTGCAGCAGCAATAACTTGACCTATATGCAAAAATGCTGCACCCAATGGCATGATGATCTCAAAGGCTGCAAGTGCAGCAAAAGTGAAAAGTGCAATATAAGCCGTGCGATATTCATCTGTGCCAAAATCGGCGTTACTTGCAAACCATAGCATTCCAGAAATTAATAAACCATTAAGAAAGAGAACAAGTGCGGTAGAAAATCCGCTTAATTTTGCTTCTTTGGCTTGATCTTCCTGCCATGTTTTTTCTGTAGCTGACATTTTCTCTTTTAATTTATCTTCCGCATTAAATAATAAAAGCTCGGCTTGTGCTTGGATAAATTCTAAAAACTGGGTTCGATAGGTCGCGCGTGCTTGGATTAAGCGTTCACCAAATTGCTGTCCTAGTCGATAGAAAACAGTTGGGATAATTATTAATAAAATTAACAAAAATAAGCCTAAACCAAGAGCGAGTGGAATATTGATAAAGCTAAGTCCAATCGTCATGGCAATGATTACAAATGCAGCAGTGAAAAATGGCGCAAGTAAACGTAAATAGAGACTATCAAGTGTATCCACATCGGACACTAAACGATTTAACAAATCGCTGTTGCGATAACGATTTAATACTGCTGGGCTTAAAGGAATGATTTTTTCAAATACTTGTACGCGTAATTTGGACAAAATACGGAATGTTGCATCATGCGTCACTATTTTTTCAAAATAGCGCATGACGGTTCGTCCGATAGCTAAACCTCGCACGCTGGCTGATGGGTAGAAAAAGTTAAATAGCGTGCCTAGTCCTGCAATGGCTGTAGCAGCTAAAAACCAGCCTGAAACGGTAAGCAAGCCCATGCTAGAGCCTAAGCCTAAAATCATCAGCACCAAGCCTAAAATAAGAGGAAATTTGGCGAATTTAAATAAACGTATAAACGGAAGTAATGTGCGCATTATTGGATATCCTGTTGTCGTTGAGCGAGTAGCTCAGCAAAGAAACCTTCATGTTGTAATTCGGCAAATTTACCTTGCTGTACTATTTCTCCTCGTTGCATCACAAAAATTTGATCACATTGTTTCAAATCTTCAATTCGGTGGGTAATCATCAGTGTAGTTTGATGCTGGCTTGCTTCATTCAATGCTTGTAAAACAAGATTTTCTGATTGCGCATCTAAGCTTGCGGTTGGCTCATCGAGCAGAAGCAAATCGCCTTTGCGTAACAGAGCACGAGCAATGGCAAGACGTTGCGCTTGACCCACAGAAACGCCTAATCCACCATCTTTTATTTCGTGATGAAGTCCAAGTTTATCGGTAAATTCTTTCGCTTGAGAACGCATTAATGCTTGATTAATTTCTTCATCGTTGGCTTGAATATCGCCAAGTAGTAAGTTTTCTTTAATTGTGCCTTGTAATAACAATGGATTTTGTCCTACCCAGGCAATATGTATGCGCCAGTCAGCTAGATTGCTTTCTCGAAGTTCTTGACCATTAATTTTGAGAGAGCCCTCATAAGGTAAAAAGCCCAAAATTACATTCATTAACGAGGTTTTCCCTGCGCCACTTTGTCCTACAAGTGCAACATTGTGATTTGCTGGGATTTGGAAATTTAACGGCTTGGTTAACGCTGAACCCTGTGTCGAAAGCACCACTAAATTTTCGGCAGAAATTTCAACCGCACTTTCTAAAGATATTGTTTTTTCATTTTGATGAACGGTTAAATAATCGGATTCTAAGAAATCAACAATGGCATCTGCTGCCCCAATACCCGCTGCTCGGTCGTGGTAATAAGCGCCAAGATCGCGTAAGGGTTGATAAAATTCAGGTGCAAGAATTAAACAAAAGAAACCTGTGAAAAGTGTAAGCGGTGCATTATAGGTGCCAAATTCAATTTGACCTAAGTAGCTAAAACCAAAATAGACCGCCATCAGTGCAATGGAAATAGAGGTAAAAAATTCCAATACGGCAGAAGAGAGAAAAGCGAGTTTTAGCACATCCATTGTGGTTTCACGGAAATCTTCAGTGGCATTTTCAATATGCGCTGTTTGTTCAGAAGTGCGGTTAAAAAGACGCAAGGTTTCTAAGCCGCGTAAGCGATCTAAAAATTGGGCACTGAGGCGAGAAAGGGTGTCCATATTTTTTTGGCTGTTGTCAGCCGCAGCAATACCGACAATGATCATAAACAGAGGAACAAGCGGTGCGGTAATCATTAAGATTAAGCCTGCAGCCCAGTTCAACGGAAATACAGCAATTAAAATAACGACTGGAACAATAGCGGAAAGGCTTTGTTGAGGCAGAAAACGGGCATAGAAATTATGTAAGTTTTCTACTTGTTCCAACATAATGCTTGCCCAACTTCCAGCTGGTTTTTGATTGATTGTCGCAGGGCCCACAAGATGTATTTTATCCAGAATTTTTTGACGAATATGATTGCGTAATAATTGTCCGCTTTGGAAACCAATTTTTTCTCGTGCCCATAAAATAATAGCACGCATCCCGAAGCCGATAATTAGCCCGAGAAAATAAGGAATAAGTTCATCACGAGGCACATTTTGCATAATCAGTTTATCAAGCAAAGTCGCAAGAAAATAAGTTTGCGCGACTAAAATGAGTGCAGAAAGCGTAGCTAGGACAATGTTTGCGCGCATTAATTTTTTGATAGGTTCCTGTTGTGCGCGAAGCCATTTTTGTAAATATTTTTGGCGAAGTTTGTTCATAGTTTTATCGTGATATAGAAAAAGTTCCCCTCTTTTAAAAAGAGGGGAATTAGTTAGAGAATTTATGCTTCTTGAGCATCTAAATAGCGTTCTGCATCCAATGCTGCCATACAACCTGTTCCGGCAGAGGTAATGGCTTGGCGATAATTGTGATCCATTACATCGCCAGCTGCGAACACGCCTTCCACAGAAGTGGCAGTTGCATTTCCTTCAAGACCAGATTTTACAACGATATAGCCATTATTCAATTCTAGTTGCCCTTGGAAAATTTCCGTATTTGGCGAGTGACCAATCGCTACGAATAAGCCATCTAATTTGAGTTCTTCTTTCTCCCCAGTTTTAGTGTTGGCTAAACGTAATCCGGTTACGCCCATGTTGTCACCCAACACTTCATCTAAAGTGCGGTCAGTATGCAGAACGATTTTTCCTTCTTCCACTTTTTTGTACAAACGGTCGATAAGGATTTTTTCCGCACGGAAGCTATCGCGACGGTGGATTAAATGCACTGTACTTGCGATATTGGCTAAGTAAAGCGCTTCTTCTACCGCAGTATTTCCACCACCAATCACACCAACTGGCTTATTACGATAAAAGAAACCATCACAGGTTGCACAAGCAGAAACGCCACGACCTTTGTAGTTTTCTTCTGAAGGTAAGCCAATATAGCGTGCAGAGGCGCCTGTTGCGATAATTAACGCATCACAAGTGAAATTTTGTACATCGCCAAAAAGTTTGAATGGGCGAGACGATAAATCTACGCGATTGATATGATCGAAGACGATTTCTGTTTCAAATTTTTCTGCATGTTGCAACATGCGTTGCATTAAACCTGAACCGGTAGTCATCTCAAAATCACCTGGCCAGTTTTCGATTTCATCTGTGGTGGTAAGTTGGCCACCTTGTTGCAAACCAGTCACTAATACAGGTTTTAAGTTTGCACGTGCCGCATAAATGGCTGCTGTATAACCAGCAGGGCCTGAGCCTAAAATTAAAAGTTTTGCGTGTTTGATATCTGACATAAAGAATCCTTGTTTTTCGTAAAAGGAGAATTAATTAAATTCAAGCTTATTCTAATGATTGCTATGCATGAAATTGTTCCATACAGCTTATCAATTATAAACCTTTCGATTAATAGAGCAGTGAATAAAGCAATCGGCGAAACTTATTTGTTAATGGATCAGCATTGCCCATTGCACTTAAAATGGATAAAAATTGTTGTTTCACTTCACCATTCTGTGCCCCTAAATCTGTTTTTAAAATACCGAAAAGTAGTGTCAGCGCTTCTTCATTTCGTCCAGCTTGATGAAGTTGTATAGCAAGTTTTATTGCAATTTCAGCTGTTGGGTTTTTAGCATAATCGGCTTGTAATTGCTGGATTTCAGGTGTATCGGCTGCTTGAATTTGTAGCTCAATTTGTGCCTGTAATCCGTGCCAACGGCTATCGCGATCTTGTAATGGAATTTGATTTAAAATTTCCTGTGCTGGCTCCGTTTTCTTCATTGCAATATAGGTTTCAGCGTAGAGTAGGGCAACATCACTATTTTTCTTATCGGAAAGCTCCCATGCGTCTTTCAACAATGGCAATGCAGCCTCATAGTTTTCTACTTGCAAGAAATCTAATGCTTGTTGGAATTTTAAATCTTCCTCTTTAGGTAAAATAATGCTTAATCGTTGGATTAACGACGCTTTATCAAGAGCACCTGGGAATGCATCTAATGCCTGTGCTTCTTTAAACAAATAGGTGGTTGGCAATGCTTGGATGCGGAATTGTGCGGCAATCATTTGCTCTTTTTCACAATTTACTTTCCCAAGAATAAATTGTCCTTGATATTGTTCTGCAACTTGCTCAAGTAGTGCCAAAAAATCCGCCGATTCTTTATGTGTTGGCGCGTAAAAATTGATGACAAGTGGTTTTTCTAAGGATTGTTGCAGTATTTCAGTAAGATTTTGTTCGTTGATGTCAACGATTAAAGGAAAATCAGCCATGTTTTATCCTTGTGAAAAAATAATGGCTGATTTTAGCAAAGTGCGGAAGATTTTAGAAACGTTTTACCATTTCTATTATTAAGCAAGTTTTTCTAGGATCAATTTTCCCATCATTTCAATATGTGCATGCTCTACATTAAGTGCGGGAATATATTGATAAGAGTGTCCGCCATTGTTTAGGAAATTTTCTCGATTTTCTTTGTCAATTTCTTCAATGGTTTCTAAACAATCTACGGAGAAACCTGGGCAAATAACGGCAATTTTTTGAATGTTCTGTGTTGCAGCTGATTCTAAAAATTTATCGGTGTAAGGCTGTAGCCATTCTTCACGCCCAAAGCGCGATTGAAACGTCATTCCCCATTGGTTTTCTGTTAAGCCCAGCTTATTAACAACTGCAATAGTCGTTTGTTTACAATGTTCACGATAATAATCGCCCATTTTTTCATAACGCAGAGGAATACCGTGATAAGAAAATAGTAAAAACTCATCGGGTTTTAACCGCACTTTTATGGAATCGGCTAAGGCGTTAATGTAATTTTCATCAACATGATAAGAATGGATGAAATCAAAAGGCACTAATCCTCGTTCTTCTTTAAGAGCATTAGAGAATGCATCAAATACTGCGCCCGTGGTTGAGCTAGAGTATTGTGGGTAAAGAGGCAAAACAATAATTCGCTCAACTTGATTTTTAAGCAAGTTTTTCACCGCACTTTGCATTGAGGGATTGCCGTACGTCATGGCAATTTCTACTTGAGTATCGATATTTTGCTTATCTAAATAGGCTTGTAATGCGTCTTTTTGTTGTTGTGAAATGGCAAGTAAAGGCGAGCCTTGTTCTGTCCAAATCGATTGATAATTTTTAGCGATACGTTTTGAACGCAATGGCAAAATAATGGCTTTTAGCAGTGGATACCATTTGCAACGCGGTAAATCTACCACGCGAGGATCCGTTAAAAATTGCCATAAATAACGGCTAATTGACTTCGGTGTCGGGCTATCTGGCGTACCTAGATTGGCAAGTAATACGCCGATTTTCACTGGTTTTGTCATAAATTAATTACGGAAAGGGTTAATCTGGAAACACAACAAAGTTTATTCTCTTCTGTGCGGATGTCAATTTGCCAAACGTGGATATTTCTGCCCAAATTAATTGGCGTGGCTTTTGCGGTTACTTTACCTGAACGAACTGGGCGAAGATGATTGGCGTTAATATCCAATCCAACCGCAGTTTTGCCTTCTTCTAAACAAAGCGAACCCGCAAGAGAACCAATTGTTTCAGCTAAAGCAACTGAAATCCCGCCGTGCAACACACCAAATGGCTGAATAGTGCGATGATCCACAGGCATTGTCGCTTCAATCCAGTCCTCGCCAAAAGCAGAAATTTCAATCCCAAGATGACTAACTGCACTGTTGGAGCAAAGTTGATTTAAGTTTTCGAGCGTGAAGTTTTTTTGCCAAATCATGATGTTCCTTTCATTACGCTAAAATTTCTAATAATGCCTGCACAGGGTGTTTTAGCACCACATGTTCATAACGTTTTACCTGACTGCGACAAGAATAACCAGTTGCTAAACAAAAGTGCGGATCTTTTCCATGCAGCTTTTTATGCCACGATACATCGTAAATTTCTCGGCTCATTTTTTGATTTTGCACTTCATGTCCAAATACACCAGCCATACCGCAACATCCTACTTTTTCTACATTAAGTTGTTGTCCAAATCTTCCAAAAATTTCTTGCCATTCTTTTGGACTGTTGGGCATAAAAGTAGATTCCGTACAATGCGGGAATAAATACCAATCGGAAGTGCGGTCAGTTTTGGCGATGTTTTTCAGTTTATCTTGTAACGCCGCATTTTGTAATCTTTGTTTTAACCATTCATGTGCGGTGAGAACGTGAAAGTCGCCCCGTTTTTCTTGTAGTGCTTCTTTGTATTCGTCTCGATAAGACAGCACGATGGCTGGATCAACGCCTACAAGTGGAATGCCTAATTTTGCCATTCGATTTAAAAACTCGGCTTGGTTTTGTGCGGTTTTGCTAAAGCGGTTTAAGAAACCTTTAATGTGCATTGCTTTGCCGTTTGGTTTAAATGGCAACAGAATTGGTGTAAAGCCTAATTTCTTCGTAAGCATAACAAAATCGCGTACCACTTTCGCATCATAGTAAGAGGTATAAGGGTCTTGCACAATAAATAAAATATCGTTTTTTTCTACCGCACTTAGGCCTTCCAATTCTTCCAAGGATTTGCCTTGATAATGAATTTCCACCAGCTGTTGTTGCAAATTGGGTTCAGAAAGCAAAGGCAAATCGGTCATGCCTAGCGTTTTTTCCACTAATGTTTTCGTGACTTTTAGCTTGGTAAAATAATTAAAGAATTTTGCCTGTTTTGCCATATAAGGCGCAGCGATTTCTAAATTTGCCACAATGTGATCTTTTGCCGGTCGTAAGTAGCGGCTGTGATAAAAATGAAAGAATTTCGCACGGAAACTTGGTACATCGATTTTAATCGGGCATTGGTTCGCACAGGCTTTACAAGCAAGGCAAGTGTCCATTGCAGCTTTCACTTCGTGAGAAAAATCATAATCGCCTCGCCATTTTTGAACCGTATTGCTTAGTCTTTTCACAAGTGCGGTTACTTTTATTTCTGTTTTACGTAAGTCTAATTGTTCGGGCGAAACATTTTTATTTGCCATCAATCGAAGCCATTCTCGAACCATGGCTGCGCGACCTTTAGGTGAAAATACGCGGTTTTTACTGACTTTCATCGATGGGCACATAATACTGTGTTCATCAAAATTGAAACATAATCCGTTCCCATTGCAGTTCATCGCACCCTTAAATTCATCTCGTATTTGGATAGGAATTTGACGATCGTTATCAGCTCGCATCGGCGAAAGAATAGAATAAAGTTCCTCTTTGGAATCCAAAGGCGTACAGATTTTACCAGGATTTAAGCGATTGTTCGGATCAAACAAGGTTTTGATATAACGAAGTTCGTGCCAGAGTTCTGGCGTAAAGAATTTTTCGCCGTAATGGGAACGCACGCCTTTTCCATGCTCTCCCCAGAGTAATCCACCATATTTAATCGTAAGTTCTGCCACTTCATCTGAAATTTGTTTAAATAATTTCACTTGTTCTTTATCGCATAAATCAAGCGCAGGGCGAACATGCAACACGCCCGCATCGACGTGCCCAAACATGCCATATTGTAAATTGTGCTTGTCTAATAAAGCGCGAAATTCACTGATGTAATCTGCAAGATTTTCTGGGGGGACACAAGTATCTTCTACAAAAGGAATCGGTTTGGCTGCACCTTTTGCATTGCCAAGTAAGCCCACTGCTTTTTTGCGCATTGCATAAATACGTTCAATAGAAGGTAAATCAGAACAAACTTGGTAGCCAATAATGTGATCTTGATTGTGTTCAATTTTTTCATCAAGTGAGCGACAAAGTGCGGTGACTTGGCGGTCTATTTTTTCTTTATTGTTACCAGCAAATTCCACAATATTTAAACCAAGAATTGGATCTTTTTCATCTTCTGTAAGAAGTTCATTCACCGAGTGCCAAATAATATCTTGTTTGGCGAGGTTTAATACTTTGGAATCAATGGTTTCCACAGAAAGCGCATTTGCTTTCACCATAAAGGGTGCATTGCGTAATGCCGCATCAAAAGAACGATATTTAATATTGATGAGCGTGCGATACTGAGGAATTGGCAGAAGATTGAGTTTGGCTTCACAAATAAATGCGAGAGAACCTTCAGAGCCAGTGAGAATTCTAGTGAGATTAAATTCACTTTCATCTTCATTGAATACATTTTTGAGATCGTATCCCGTTAAAAAACGGTTAAGTTGTGGCAAATCTTTAATGATTACCGCTCTTTTTTCTTTACAGTGTTGCGCAATGGTTTGATGGAGTCTTTTGCTACACTCATTTAATTCAAGCGCATCGATGTTTTCTAAAACATCAATAGAATTGACCGCACTTGTATCTAAAATCTCACCGTTCATTAATACTGCGCGTAATGCCAAAACATGATTAGAGGTTTTACCATATTGCAATGAACCTTGTCCTGATGCATCCGTATTAATCATTCCGCCTAAAGTCGCTCGATTGCTGGTGGATAACTCTGGGGCAAAGAACAAACCATGTGGTTTTAAAAATTGATTAAGTTGATCTTTTACTACGCCGGCTTGTACTCGAACCCAACGTTCTTTTACATTGAGCTCTAAAATAGCAGTCATATAGCGAGAGAGATCCACTATTACATTGTTATTGATAGATTGTCCATTTGTGCCCGTACCTCCACCGCGAGGTGTAAAGCTGAGCGATTGATATTCAGGTAAATTTGCCAATTTTGTTATACGCACTATATCAGCAACCGTTTTTGGAAAAAGAATCGCTTGAGGAAGCTGTTGGTAAACGCTGTTATCCGTAGCAAGACTTAATCTATCTGAATAGTTTGTCGCTATATCACCTTCAAAGTGCTGCTTTTTAAGTGCTTGGAGATAGTTAAGGACATCTTGTTCAATTTGTGGAGTGTGATTTAGACTTGGCAACATAGCATTTAACTCATTTGAAGGTAAAAACGGCAGGTTCTTGATAATATCTTAAGGTGCGAACAATGTCGAATTAGATTTTGAGCGTTTTTAAGAAGCGTTTTATGGAGTAAATTAGTCAAGAAAAGAGTATTTTTGGATAAAAAACAAACAAAAAGTTCAAAAGAATTTGATCTTTTCGATTTTTATAGGATAATAAGCGCACTTTTGAACGTTCCTTTGGCGTAAACAAAGGAATTGAATTTGTCAAAAGGTAAAAAGTAGGGCAAATTCAAAACCCTAGTTAAGCGACTGTTTAGAATGCAACTTTAATTAAAAGTTCAGTATAAACAAGGACACTTTTTTATTACTATTCGATGACTAAATAGAGGACATCAAAAATGAAAAAAACTGCAATCGCATTAGTAGTTGCTGGTTTAGCAGCAGCTTCAGTAGCTCAAGCAGCTCCACAAGAAAACACTTTCTATGCAGGTGTTAAAGCTGGTCAAGCATCTTTCCATAATGGTATCAGAGATCTAGCTCCAGGTTATCACCGTAATTCTTTCACTTATGGAGTATTCGGTGGTTATCAAATTTTAAATCAAGATAACTTAGGTTTAGCGGTTGAATTAGGTTATGACGATTTTGGTCGTGTTAGATACCGTTCAGATGCTCAACCTTTAGGTAAGCATACCGCTCATGGTGCTCATCTAACTTTAAAAGGTAGTTATGATGTGGGTAGCCTAGTAGGTTTAAATGGGTTAGATCTTTATGGACGTGCAGGTGTCGCTTTAGTTCGATCTGATATTAAAATTACTAAAGCAGCATATGCAGCAGATCCTCAAGAAAATGCAACTTTTGATGGAAAACGTAAACAACATAATTTACATGTTTCCCCTGTGTTTGCAGCTGGTTTAGAATATGCTATTTTGCCTGAATTAGCAGCTCGTTTAGAATATCAATGGGTGAATAAGGTGGGTCGTTTTAATGATGAAGACGGTCATCGTGTAAACTATTCTCCATGGATTGGTTCTATCAATGCTGGTGTTTCTTACCGTTTCGGTCAAGGCGCTGCTCCAGTTGTAGCAGCACCTGAAGTTGTAAGCAAAACTTTCAACTTAAACTCTGATGTAACTTTCGCGTTCGGTAAAGCAAACTTAAAACCACAAGCTCAAGCAGCTTTAGATGGTATCTACGGTGAAATCGCACAAGTTAACAACGCTAAAGTAGCTGTTGCTGGTTACACTGACCGTATCGGTTCTGACGCTGGTAACTTAAAACTTTCTCAACGTCGTGCTGACACTGTAGCTAACTACTTCGTAGCTAAAGGTGTTTCTGCAGATGCAATCTCTGCAACTGGTTATGGTAAAGCAAACCCAGTGACTGGCGCAACTTGTGACCAAGTTAAAGGTCGTAAAGCGCTTATCGCTTGTCTTGCTCCAGACCGTCGTGTAGAAATCGCAGTTAACGGTACTAAATAATTTTAGTATTCGTTTAACGAAAGATTAAATACAGCAAAGGGCTTAAACTTCGGTTTAGGCCTTTTGTTTTATATGAATCTAAAACCAAGCATTTCAATCAAGTTTTAACTTATGATAGAATGCGGTTCTCATTTATTTATAGGGAACATTATGGAAACCTTAGACAAAATCAAAAAGCAAATTAGTGAAAATCCAATTCTTATTTATATGAAAGGTTCACCAAAATTACCATCTTGTGGATTTTCTGCTCGTGCATCTGAAGCATTGATGAATTGTAAAGTACCTTTTGGTTATGTAGATATTTTGCAACATCCAGATATTCGTGCTGAATTACCAGCATATGCAAACTGGCCAACTTTTCCACAATTATGGGTGGAGGGAGAATTAATTGGTGGTTGTGATATCATTTTAGAGATGTATCAATCTGGTGAATTACAAACTTTATTAGCTGAAGTTGCAGCAAAACACGCTTAAGATATGAGAAAAATGAAACCCGCTTATAGCGGGTTTTTTTATACAAATAAATTTGTTTTTTATTGAATAAATAGTCTAGGCAAGCTTTAATACCTTAGAAAGTGCGGTAAAAAATCGATCATTTTCTTCAGGTAAACCAATACTTACGCGCAAATGATTCGGCATGCCATACCCAGCGATTGGGCGAACAATTACGCCTTCATGTAATAATGCATCATAAATTGGTGCGGCAGGTTGTTTGAAATCAATCGTTATAAAATTTCCTTTGGAAGGAATATATTCTAATTGATGATGTTGGCAGAATTCTTCATAACGTTTCATTTCTGATCGATTATTTTCAGCTACTTTTTCAACAAATTCATCATCATTCATTACGGCAACAGCAGCGGTTAACGCCAAAGAATTACAGTTAAATGGTTGTCGAACTCGATTTAATAAATCTGCGATTTCAGGATTAGATACAGCATAACCAATGCGTAAACCCGCCAAGCCATAGGCCTTAGAAAGAGAGCGTGAAATAATTAAATTTGAATATTTTTTTAATAAACTGAAAGAGTCTACTCGTTCTTCAGATCTGGTAAATTCAGTGTAGGCTTCATCTAATACCACGATTACATTTTGGGGAACTTCTGCTAAAAAATCTTCAATTTCTTGTGACGTTAAAAAATTACCCGTTGGATTATTGGGATTAGCAATGTAAATTAGCTTTGTTTTATCAGAAAGTGCAGTCAAAAATCCTTGTAAATCGTGTCCCCAATTTCTAGCTGGAATTTCTTTTGCAACTGCATTAATCGCTTTAGTTACTAAAGGATAAACAATAAAGGCATATTGTGAATAAATGATTTCATCGCCTTCGGTTGCAAAGGTGTGAGCAAAAAGTTCTAATAAATCATTTGAGCCATTTCCGAGCGTAATTTGATTTGGTTGAACACCAAATTTTTTTGCGATAGTTTGTTTTAGTTCAAAGCCATTCGCATCTGGATAACGAGTCAGTTTATCTAATTGTTCGAAAATTGCTTTTTTTGCACTTTCTGGAAAACCAAATGGGTTTTCATTTGAGGCAAGTTTAACGATATTGGAAATACCAATTTCTCGTTCTAATTCTTCAATCGGTTTACCAGCTTGGTAAGGTGATAAGGATTTTACGCCATGATTGGCAATGTTGATGTACTGCATAGTGTTATTTGAAAATATTGATGTGGATTAGGATGAATTTTCAAGTAAATTTGGGCGTAGTGAATACGCCCATTGAAAATGTTCTTTAACTATTTAGGAAGATTTTCAGCTTCAAATTTTTTCATAAATGAAATGAGTGCTTCAACACCTTCCTGTGGCATAGCATTATAAATAGATGCTCGCATTCCACCTAAAACCTTGTGACCTTTCAATGCTTGTAAGCCCGCAGCAGTAGACTCTGCGACAAATTTGGCATCTAATTCAGGATTGCCTGTGATGAAAGTGACATTCATTGTTGAGCGGTTTTCTTTTGCTACCACATTGCGGTAAAGTTTGCTCGAATCAATATAATCATAAAGGGTTTGTGCTTTTAGCGTATTACGTTTTGCGATCACCTCTAAGCCACCCATTTCTTTAAGATGTTTAAATACGAGGGAACATAAATACCAAGCAAATGTTGGTGGTGTATTGATCATTGAGTCTGCATCACGTTGAGTAGCATAATTCCAAATAGATGGGGTTTCTTTACGTGCATTACCGATTAAATCATCACGAATAATGACTAATGTAATGCCCGCAGGACCAAGATTTTTTTGCGCACCAGCATAAATTACACCAAATTTACTGATATCGATTTGGCGTGAAAGAATATTTGAAGACATATCAGCGACCAATATGGCATCGCCCACATTTGGTACATCAAAAATCTCTACACCACTGATAGTTTCATTCGGGCAATAATGAACGTAGTCATATTGATCAGCGATATGGCTAAAATCAAGATTAGTAATTCGAGTCTGTTCGCCATTTTCTACGATACTGATTTCATCAATTTCTGCAAAATTTCTTGCTTCTTTTGCTGCTGTAGCTGACCAATGCCCACTATTTAAATAAAGGGCTTTGCCTTTTTTACCGATTAAGTTCATCGGAATTGCTGAAAATTGACCGCGAGCACCGCCTTGTAGGAAAAGTACGCGATAGTTATCAGGAATATTGTAAACCTCACGTAGATCTTTTTCTGCTTGAGCAATAAGTTCCATGAAATATTTACCGCGATGGCTTACTTCCATCACGGACACACCTTGATTGAGCCAGTTTGTCAGTTCACCTTGTGCTTTTTGTAGTACTTCTGGAAAAATCATCGCTGGGCCAGCGCTAAAATTAAAGACTTGTGACATTGTGTTTCCTTATTTTTGTAGATAGTTGAATCTGTTTTATCATTACAAAAGCAGAGAATCAAACGCTTTTTGGGTAAATAAAAAATTTTTTTGAGCTGACTCACAAAATTTACTTTCAGCTTTTGACGAATTACCAAAAAGAGGCTACATTACCGCCATCAATTTTCTTACTAAAAGAGAGTCATTATGGAAACTGTAAACAAGCAATCTTTCCAAGAGGTGTTGGAATACGTGCGTATGTATCGTTCGAAAAACAAAATTAAGCGCGATATTGAAGACAATAATCGTAAAATCCGTGACAATCAAAAACGCGTATTATTGTTAGATAACTTAAATCAATACATTCGTGATGATATGACCATCGAAGAGGTGCGTGGAATTATTGAAAGTATGCGTGATGACTATGAAGGTCGTGTTGATGATTATACGATTCGCAATGCAGAGCTTTCTACGCAACGTCGTGAGATCAGTGCGAAAATGAAAAGTCAGAAAAAAGCTCATGCGGAATTATTGAAAAATTCTGAAAAATAATTGTAATGAAATAGCCGGCTGAATCAGTCGGCTTATTTTTTATAAGCTATTCATTGCGTTAATGATTTTAATTTCATCAAAATTGACAATATCTTCTTGAAATATAGTGGTTTCTTGAATTTTCCCTTCTTGTAATAATTTTTCTCGTTGTGTGCCTAAAAGCAATGGCGTGTCTGGCGTGTACCATTTTTTTCCTTGGCGGAAAATTAAATTACCAATGGAACAATCTGTCACTTTTCCATTTTTGATAATAATAATTTCATCACAAGCACCACGTTGAGCAAATAATGTATTAATTAAACTGCGATCAGCGTATTTCAAGCCATATTCTATGTCATCACAAATTACAGGTTGAAAAGTGCGGTAAATTTTTTGATGGTATTCAAAATATTGAATTTGTGTGGTTTCGGCATTGTAATTAATGCGGCAGCGAACTAATCGATTTTGTAAGTAAGCAGGCAGTTGAATGAGTGAAAAAAGATTAAAAATTTTCACCGCACTTTTGCCATAATATTCACGCAAACTACGTTCATACCGTGTTTGGTGTAAATCGATATTTTGAATTGTCCCGTTTTCAATACAAAGGGTTTCAAATAGAGAATACATTAATCAGCACCTTCAATCGGTAAATAGACTTTTTCTAACAATTCTTCATATTCATCTTGCACATTGCTATGAATGGTAATCCCGCCTCCACTATGAAAATAAAATTTTTCATCTACTTGGGAAATAAATCGAATGGCCACCGCACTTTGTAGTGTTTTACCATCAAATATGCCAAAAATTCCTGTGTAATAACCGCGTTTTTGTTTTTCTGCTTGTTGAATAATTTGTGTGGTTTTTTCTTTTGGAGCGCCACTAATTGAACCAGCAGGCAAGAGTTTCGATAAAATATCTCCAATTTGATTTTGCCAGTTTTCATTCAATTTTCCGCAAATTTCAGAACTGGTTTGGAGTATTTCACCTTTTTGTGTTTTGATGCGATCGATATAACGAAATTTTTTCACCTGAATGTTTTCTGCCACCATGGATAAATCATTACGCATTAAATCAACAATTGTGTAATGCTCGCGTTGTTCTTTTTCATTTGTGAGTAACTGATTTTCTGCATCGGGCAGAGAGGCATTAATTGTCCCTTTCATGGGATAAGTAAAAATGCTGTTGTCATGAATATTGACAAAACATTCTGGTGAGAAGCAAACAAATTGATCTTGTAACCACAATTTATAAGGTGCATTTGTTTGATGAAAAATTTGTTCAAGTGAAATATTTCCTGAAATTTCAGTCGGATAGGTGAGATTCAATAAATAAGAATTGCCTTTTTGCAATTCACTTTGAACAAGTTCAAAACCTTGTTGATAATGCGAGAAGGGTATTGGATGTTTGGTAAAATTAAGAGGGAGAGGTTGTGGAGAAATTGTGCAATTTCTTTTCCCTAAAATATCAAAATAAATGCCTTGTTGTGCAGAATTTTCGAGAGGACAAATCAATGGTTTTTCTTTTTCAAAATCAATGAGAAAGAAAAATGGCGTGCGTTGTTTGCCATAATGATTAGCCTGTTCAATAAAATGTTGCATTGTGCTTTGTGTCATTTTGCGTAAAATTGCTCGATTATAACGAATGCCGAGCGGTTATGAAATTACTCATCATTAATAATCACGATTCTTTTACTTTTAACTTGGTGGATTTAATTCGAAAATTAAATGTGCCTTATGATGTTTTAAACGTGGAAGATTTAAAGGAAAGTACAGCGGAAAAATATAGTCATATATTGATTTCGCCAGGGCCTGATGTACCACGAGTTTATCCACAACTTTTTTCTATGTTGGAAAAATATTATCAGCAAAAATCTATTTTAGGTGTGTGTTTAGGGCATCAAACCTTATGTGAATTTTTTGGTGGTACATTGTATAACTTACAGAAAGTCCGTCATGGCCAGAAACGAATTTTAAAAGTACGGTCAAATTCTCCATTATTTTTTAGCCTTCCAAGCGAATTTAATATCGGGCTATATCATTCTTGGGGCGTACAGAAAAAAGATTTTCCTAGTTGCCTAGAAATTACCGCACTTTGTGATGAAGGCGTGGTCATGGCTATGGAGCATAAATCTTTACCAATTTATGGTGTTCAGTTTCATCCAGAGTCTTATATGTCAGACTTCGGTGAGCAAATTTTGCGTAATTGGTTGACTATTCCTGCTGCGATTAATCAATAATAGCGCTTGCTTATTAAGCAAAAATACGTATTATAGACGTCTATACGTCAATACATCTAAATTTAAAAGAAAAAGAGAGAAAATATGTCTAGCTATTTATTTACATCCGAATCAGTCTCTGAAGGGCATCCAGATAAAATTGCTGATCAAATTTCTGATGCGGTACTTGATGAAATTCTAAAACAAGATCCAAAAGCACGAGTAGCTTGTGAGACCTACGTAAAAACCGGTATGGCATTGGTTGGTGGTGAAATTACCACATCAGCATGGGTCGATATTGAGAATTTAACGCGTAAAGTGATTTGTGATATTGGTTATGAACATTCTGAAATGGGTTTTGATGGCCATTCTTGTGCGGTGCTAAATGCGATTGGTAAACAATCTGCAGATATTAATCAAGGCGTTGATCGTGAAAATCCATTAGATCAAGGCGCAGGCGACCAAGGTATAATGTTTGGTTATGCTACAAATGAAACGGATGTATTAATGCCTGCAGCTATTACTTATGCACACCGTTTAATGGAAAAACAAGCTGAAGTGCGTAAAAGCGGTAAACTAGCATGGTTACGCCCAGATGCGAAAAGCCAAGTAACGTTAAAATATGAAGATAATAAAATTGTTGGTGTGGATGCGGTTGTGCTTTCTACTCAACATTCTGAAGAAGTTAGCCAAAAAGATTTACATGAAGGTGTGATGGAAGAAATTATCAAACCGGTATTACCAAGTGAATGGCTTTCTAAAGAAACAAAATTCTTTATTAACCCGACTGGCCGTTTTGTTATTGGTGGACCGATGGGGGATTGTGGTTTAACTGGTCGTAAAATTATCGTAGATACTTACGGTGGTGCCGCTCGTCACGGTGGTGGCGCATTCTCAGGAAAAGATCCATCTAAAGTTGACCGTTCCGCTGCTTATGCTGCACGCTATGTCGCAAAAAATATTGTTGCAGCAGGTCTTGCAGATCGTTGTGAAATTCAACTTTCTTATGCGATTGGTGTGGCTGATCCAACATCAATCATGGTTGAAACCTTTGGAACTGGAAAAGTTGCGAATGAATTATTAGTGTCATTAGTTCGTGAATTCTTTGATTTACGTCCTTATGGCTTAATTAAAATGTTAGATTTAATTCAACCAATCTATCGTGAAACAGCAGCTTATGGTCATTTCGGTCGTGAGCAATTCCCTTGGGAAAAAGTGGATCGTGCAGCAGAATTACGTGTTGCAGCAGGATTAAAATAATCTTATTTTTTAATTTAGTAAATTATATAAAAGCCGCTTATCTAGCGGTTTTTTCTTTTCAATCATGACATCAATAGAGCAAATTCCATTTCGTCATCTAAAAATGCAAGTGCAACGTAAATTGAATCAGTCTTTGCAGCTTGCAGAGGCTTATTTTAAGCGAAAATTTACAATGCCTGAGGTAAATTATGAGTTGCGTGGCATAAAGGCAGGCGTGGCTTACCTACAAAAAAATGAAATAAAATTTAACCGCACTTTGTTATTAGAAAACGCGGATGAATTTATTCGACAAGTCGTGCCGCATGAGGTTGCGCATTTGATTGTGTATCAAATGTTTGGTCGTGTAAAACCACATGGGCGGGAATGGCAGATTGTAATGAATGAAATTTTTAAGCTTCCCTCAGATACTTGCCATCAATTTGATACAAAAAATGTGCAAGGTAAAACCTTTGAATATCGATGTACGTGTCAAACTCATTTTCTAAGTATTCGTCGCCATAATAGAATAGTAAGAGAAAAGATTGAATATTTATGTAGAAAATGTAAAGGAAAATTAGTTTTTGTCGATGAAACAGAATGATTTTTGTGATATATTCTTCCAGTTATATTCAATAAATAAAGGAGTTATCCAATGAAAAAATCTTTATTAGCAGTTATTGTGGGTGCATTTGCCTTTGCTTCTGTTGCAAATGCGAATATCTATGCTGAAGGCGATATCGGTTTATCTCAAACTAAAGCAAACGGTAGTAATAACACTCGAATTGAACCTCGTGTAGCGGTTGGTTATAAATTAGGAAATACGCGTGTTGCGGGTGATTATACTCATCACGGAAAAGTTGATGGTGCGAAAATTCACGGTTTAGGTGCATCAGTATTATATGATTTTGATACAAATTCTAAAGTTGAACCTTATGTAGGGGCTCGTGTTGCAGCTAACCAATTCAAATATGATAATAGAGCTAACCAAGTATATAAAAGTTCTTCTGAAACTAAAATTGGCTATGGTGTTGTAGCGGGTGCTAAATATAAATTAGATGGTAACTGGTATGCAAATGGTGGTGTTGAGTATAACCGCCTAGGTAGTTTTGATAACACCAAAGTTAATAACTATGGTGCGAAAGTTGGTGTAGGTTACGGATTCTAATTTTTACAATACGTAAAATTCTTTTTATTAAACACTTTAATTTAACGGTGATTGTCTAAGGCGATCACCGTTATTTATTTTAGGGCGGAGTAGAAAATAGTTGACTAAAAGTTCAGTTAAAATTCTCGGAAATCTTATTTTTAAATAGCTTTTTGAGAAAACTATCACATTAAAATATAAAAAATCCCAACCTAGGTTGGGATTTAAAAATGACTAAAGATTTTACCGCACTTTACGCTTTGCTTACTTCAAAACGTTCAAATGCTAATACTTTTTTCTCTAATTTACGTAGCAATAAAGTTGCAATGCCCGTAATAATTAAATATATCGCGCCTGCGATGCCGTAAATTGTCAGTGCATCATATTCGGTACCATAAAGTTGGCGTGCGTAACCCATAATATCCATAATCGTAATCGTGGAAGCTAATGCCGTGCCTTTAAATACCAAAATAATTTCGTTACTGTAAGAAGGCAACGCACGTTTTAAGGCATAAGGAATTAAAATTTTTAAAGTTTGTATGCGGTTTAATCCTAATGCGGCACAACTTTCCCATTGTCCTTTTGGAATAGCTTTCACTGCACCATGAAATAATTGTGTAGAGTAGGCCGCACTGTTTAGTGCTAAAGCTAATGCGGCACAGAACCAGGCATTGGATAAGACATACCATAATGGGCTGTCAATAATCCATTGGAATTGGCCAGGCCCCGCATAAATTAAAAAGAACTGTACTAATAGTGGCGTGCCTGTGAATAAAGTAAGGTATAAATTGACCGCACTTTTTATCCATTTATTTTCCATTGAAAGTAAAAAAGTGAGAAATAATGCCAAACAGAAGGCAATCAGCAACGATACGACTGTAAGCAACAAACTCGTTGGAATCCCTTGTGCGATTACGCTTAAATATTCTTGAAACATTATTTCACGCCCCTTTCAAAACGAGTAAAACGTAGCTCTAATTTTCGAATACCAACTTGGCTAATTAATGTCACTGCCAAATAAATTAATGCAGCAATACCGTACCAAGTGAAGGGTTGATGTGTATTGGTATTAATCAGATCCGCTTGGCGCATCAAATCGTCCACGCCAATTAATGAAACCAATGCTGTATCTTTTAGTAATACAAGCCATTGATTGCTTAAACCTGGTAAGGCATGGCGCCATACTTGTGGCATGACAATGTGGATGAACGTATAGCTTTTGCTTAAGCCTAACGCTGCGCCAGACTCCCATTGACCTTTCGGAATAGCTTGAATTGCGCCGCGTAATGTTTGTGAAGCATAAGCTGCAAAAATGAGAGAAAGCGCAAACACACCACAGCCAAATGCCCCAAATTCAATGTATTCTCCTGTTAGCATTTCTACTAATTCAGTAGAACCAAAATATACGAGTAATACAACGAGAATTTCAGGTAAGCCACGCAATAAGGCAATAAGTATTGCCGTTGGTTTACCAACAAAACGGTTTGCTTCAAGTACGGCAAAAATTAGACTTAAAAATAAGCCTAGGATTAATGAACAGACCGCAAGCCCTAAAGTCATTAGGGCTGCGGTAAGCATTAAAGAAAGAAAATCATAACTCATAGATTATTTTGTCATCCATTTATCATAGATTTTTTGGTATTCACCATTTGCTTTAATTGCAGCTAAACCTTTGTTTAATTGCTCAGCTAATTCTTTATTTGATTTATGCATAGCAATGCCTAAACCATTACCAAAATATTTTTTATTTGCTACTTTTTCGCCAACAAATTGCATTTCTGGTTCTTTGCTAATCATATCTGCAAGTACTGCGGTATCACCAAAAATCATATCAATTCTACCGCTCTTTAAGTCTAAAATTGCGCTTTGTAAGCTCGCATAAGCCTTAGTTGTATATTGTTTAGTTTCAGCTACTGTGTATTGTTGGAATGTGGTTCCATTTTGAACGCCGACATTTTTGGCACTTTCTAACGTTGCTTTTCCTTTAAGGGTTACATAGCTTGCAGTGCTATCGTAATATGCATCAGAGAATAAAACCTGTTTTGCTCTCGCATCGGTAATATCAATAGCGGAAATGGAAGCGTCAAAGCGTTTTGCTTTTAAATTTGGAATTAATGCATCAAAAGCTTCGCCTTTGAATTTACAGGTTGCTTGGATTTCTTTACAAATTGCATTTGCCACATCGACATCAAAACCAATAATCTCACCTTTTTCATTTGTGGTTTCAAATGGTGGATAGCTAGGTTCCATTGCAAAAGTAAGCTCTTGTGCGCTTGCTGCTACGGATGCGCCTAATAAAATTGTAGTTAACAATGTTTTTTTCATAATAAAATCCTTATTCTCTAGTGAGAAAGATATTGTTTAAATTGTTCGGTTTTCGGGTTTTCAAAACAATCTGCCGAGCCTATTTCGACAATTTTTCCCTGTTCCATATACACCACTTTCGTTGCGACTTTTTGTGCAACATTGACTTCGTGGGTCACAATCACTTGGGTAATGCCAGTTTCTTGTAATTCTTTAATTATATCTACAACTTGCGCTGTAATTTCTGGATCTAGCGCTGCCGTTGGTTCATCAAATAGAAGAACTTGTGGTTTCATCATCAGTGCGCGGGCAATTGCAACACGTTGTTGCTGACCGCCTGATAAATGTAATGGAAAGCGATCTGCCAGTTGTTCTAAACGTAAACGTTTTAGCAACTCCATTGCATCTGCTTTGGCTTCATTTTCGCTTATGCCCCGCACTTTCATTGGCGCTTCAATTAAGTTTTCAATTACCGTTAAGTGCGGCCAAAGATGATATTGTTGAAATACCATTCCTACATCTTGGCGTAATTGTCGGATTGCTTTGGGATTTGCTATTGCATTGGATAAATTAAAATCATTGTTTGCAATGCTTAATTCGCCAGATTTTGGTACTTCTAATAAATTTAATGTGCGAATCAATGTGCTTTTACCTGCGCCACTTGGGCCAAGCAATACAACGGTATCACCCTCATTAGCTTCAAGATTAATATCAAATAATGCTTGAGATGAACCGTAAAAGAAATTTAGATTTTTAACACGAATAGTCATTTCAATTTTCTCGTCTTTTAAGATGAAAAAATATTACATTTTTATGCATAATTATGCAAGTGGCGTAAATAAAAAATCCCAAAAAAACTTGGGATTTTAAAAATTTGATTGAAATCAACCGCATTTTACGCTTCTCTAGCCATCTCGAATTCAATTAACATCATTAAAATATGAATGACTTTGATATGGATTTCTTGAATACGATCTGCATAACGGAAATGTGGCACACGAATTTCAACATCCGCTAATCCAGCCATTTTTCCCCCGTCTTTTCCTGTCATCGCAATGACTTTCATGCCTTTTGCTTTTGCGGCTTCAATAGCATTTAAAATATTTTTTGAATTACCTGAAGTCGATAAACCGAATAACACATCACCTTTTTGACCCACCGCTTCAACATAGCGTGAAAAGACATATTCATAACCAAAATCATTACTTACACAGCTTAAATGACTTACATCTGAAATCGCAATAGCGGGGTAGCCAGGACGATTTTCACGATAACGACCTGTTAATTCTTCTGCAAAATGCATCGCATCACAGTGCGAACCGCCATTACCACAAGAAAGCACTTTGCCTCCTTGTTTGAAGCTATTTGAAATTAATAATGCGGCTTTTTGAATTAATTTAATGTTATTTTCATCAGAAATAAATTTGTTTAACACATCTTGTGCTTCCACAAGTTCTGCTTTGATTTGCTCTAAATACATTGATTGCTCCTTGTTGGGAATAAAATCGCGATGGCATTGTATAGCAGATAAACATTCTTCGCTAGCGTAAATAAAAATTCATCTTTTTCCGAAGAAGTAATGATTTTTTGCGATTTAGATCGCAATAGTGAAATGACACGTTTTGGGATTACTCCAGATAAACTTATTCTGAGAAAAATGACCAGTACTAAAATTTACAAAAACATTATGAAATTTTACCGCACTTTGTTACTTTTCTTCGTGAGCTCTTTCGCTTTGGCTAACATAGATTTAATGCTTCTTCATACCTACGATAATCAACCAATAGAAGGTTGGGTGATGTCTGAAAAATTAGATGGTGTACGCGGTTATTGGGATGGAAAGCAATTATTAACTCGACAAGGGCAACGTTTATCTCCGCCCGCCTATTTCATTAAGGATTTTCCGCCTTTTGCGATTGATGGTGAATTATTTAGTGGGCGGAATCATTTTGAAGAAATTTCATCAATTACAAAATCTTTTAAAGGCAATGGTTGGGACAAACTTAAATTGTATGTTTTTGATGTGCCTGATGCAGAGGGCAATTTATTTGATCGTTTAGCTAAATTGAAAGCGTATTTACTTGAACATCCAACAACTTACATTGAAATTATTGAACAAATCCCAGTGAGAGATAAAGCGCATTTATATGAGTTTCTTAGTCAAATCGAGTCTTTGAAGGGGGAAGGCGTCGTTGTTCGAGATCCTCATGCATCTTATGAACGAAAACGTAGCCATCGGATTTTAAAATTGAAAACAACTCAAGATGAAGAGTGTACGGTCATTGCACATCATAAAGGCAAAGGACAATTTGAAAATGTGATGGGTGCTTTAACTTGTAAAAATCATCGGGGAGAATTTAAAATCGGTTCGGGTTTTAATTTAAACGAACGGGAAAATCCCCCTCCGATAGGATCTGTGATTACTTATAAATATCGAGGTATCACGAGTCGTGGAAAACCTCGATTTGCAACCTATTGGCGATAGAAAAAATGAGCTTATTTATCAGTCTGGCAAAATGAATTTAATCAATATGGAAACAAGCAATTAATTTTCCATCAGTATATTGTTCCAAGTACGGTTGATTTTCACGACATTTTTCTGTCGCTTTCCAACAACGAGGATTAAATGTACAGCCTTTTGGCGGATTAATCGGGCTTGGTAATTCGCCTGTCAGTTTTATACGTTCACGGCGCAAGTTTGGCGACAAACGTGGTGTCGCGGAAAGTAATGCCTTGGTATAAGGATGTTGAGGATTAGAGAAGATTTGCTCTGTTGTTCCTTTTTCGACACAACGACCTAAATACATCACCATCACTTCATCAGCGATATGTTCTACCACAGAAAGATCGTGTGAAATGAACACGTAAGACAAGCCTAATTCATCTTGTAAATCCATCATTAAATTCAGTACTTGAGCACGCACGGAAACATCCAATGCAGAAACCGGTTCATCGGCAACGACAACATCAGGATCTAACATTAAACCTCGAGCGATGGCAATACGCTGGCGTTGTCCGCCTGAGAACATGTGAGGATAACGATCATAAAATTCAGTGCGCAATCCCACTTTTTCCATCATTGATAAAACTTTTTCTCGACGTTCTTTGGCAGAAAATTTTGTATTGATGATCAATGGTTCTTCCAAAATTGAACCAATTTTTTTGCGTGGATTTAATGATGCATAAGGATTTTGGAAAACAATCTGAATTTTTTTACGACGTAATGCTTTTGTTTCAGGATCATTTTCTAAAAAATTATGCCCTTTGTAATACAGCTCGCCTTCGGTTGGTTGTTCAATCATGGTTAGCAAACGGCCTAGCGTTGATTTTCCACAACCTGATTCACCCACGACAGCTAAAGTTTTACCTCGTTCAAGCTGAAAAGAGACACCATCTAACGCTTTTACTTGCTGTGGTTTTGCAAACAAGCCTTTTTTTACAGGGTAATATTTTTTTAAGCCAATCGCATTTAATAATGGCGCATTTTCTTTTACTTCATTCGTCATTATTAAGCTCCTTGATATTCAACGGGATTGCCTTGCTCGTTCAGCGGAGTATGGCATTTTACTTTGCGAGAACCGATATGATGCAATTGAGGTTCGACTTGGCGACAGTATTCGGTTGCATAAGGACAGCGAGGATTTAATAAACAGCCTGTTGGGCGATCGTATTTTCCAGGTACTACACCTTGTAATGACGCTAAGCGAGATTTTCCTTCTGCAAATTCAGGTAATGAACGTAACAAGGCCTGAGTGTAAGGATGTTTTGGCTCGCGGAAAATATCTTTTGCGGTGCCTTCTTCAACAATTTGTCCTGCATACATCACGATAATTCGATCTGCAGCTTCAGCAACAAGCGCAAGATCATGAGTAATCAAAATCAGCGACATGCATTCTTTTTTCTGCAATTCGAGTAAGAGCTCCATAATTTGTGCTTGAATAGTGACATCTAACGCAGTTGTTGGCTCATCGGCAATCAATAATTTAGGTCTGCAAGCAATTGCCATGGCAATCATCACACGCTGACTCATTCCACCAGACAGCTGATGGGGATAAACATCAATCCGAGATTCAGGATCAGAAATACCGACCAATCTTAAAAGCTCTAAAGTGCGGTCTTTTCTTGCCTTTTTTGTACCGCCTTCATGAGTTTTTAACGCTTCCATAATTTGGAACCCCACAGTATAAGCTGGATTCAAGCTTGTCATCGGATCTTGGAAAATCATCGCAACATCAGCGCCAATAAGCTGACGTTTAGCTTTACTCTCTAAAGTGAGTAAATTTGTGTTTTCAAATTGCAAGGATTCTGCCGATACACGTCCTGGATGATCAATTAATCCCATAATTGCGAGAGAACTTACAGATTTACCTGAGCCTGATTCTCCCACAATGCCAAGCACTTCGCCTTGTGCAACTTGATAGCTGATGCGATCCACGGCTTTAAATGGCGTTTTTTTATCGCCAAAGTGAACAGAAAGTTCTTTTACGTCTAATAATGCCATTCTGTTTTCCTATTGTTTGAGTTTTGGATCAAGTGCATCACGCAAGCCATCACCCATTAAGTTAAAGGCGAGCACTAAAGATAAAATCACTAAGCCAGGAATTGTAACCAACCAGTTTGCCGCTTGCATAAAACCACGAGCTTCTGAAAGCATTGTACCAAGTTCAGGTGTTGGTGGCTTTGCACCAATGCCTAAGAAACCAAGTGTCGCAAGCTCTAAGATTGCATTGGAAATTCCCATCGTCATTTGCACAATCAAGGGCGCTAAACAGTTTGGTAAAATCACAATAAACATGAGGCGAAGAACACCTGCGCCAGCGACTTTAGAGGAGGTGACATAATCACGATTTTTTTCATTCATCACCGCAGCTCGAGTTAAACGCACATAGCTAGGAATTGATACAACGGCGATCGCTAAAGTGGCATTGGCGAGTGATGGCTCTAAAATAGAGACGACTACAATCGTCAAGAGCAGGTTTGGAATCGCGAGCATAATATCAATTAGGCGAATAATAATTGTATCTAGCACGCCGCCATAATAGCCAGAAATCAAGCCAAGACTGGTACCAAAGGCGCAAGATAGTAATACGATGACAAATCCCGCAAAGACAGAGATTCGCGTTCCGTAAATGATGCGAGAAAGGATATCTCGCCCAATATCATCTGTTCCGAGTAAATAGGCTGGATTGCCTCCTTCATACCAAGAGGGAGGCAGTAAAAGTGCGGTACGATTTTGTTCTGTTGGATCAAAAGGCGCAATATAAGGCGCGAAAATGCTGATTAAGGCAACAATCACAATAAAGGTTAAACCGATTAGCGCGCCTCGGTTTTGTTTGAAGTAAAACCAAAATTCTTGTAAGGGCGTTTTCGGCGCGAAAGTTGAAGGCGTGTCAGACATAATTTCTCCTACAATTAATGACGGATACGCGGATTGACCACGCCGTAAAGTAAATCGACGGTTAAATTCACCACAATAATAATCGTCGCAATAATTAGTACAGAACCCTGTAATACCGGATAATCGCGCGCTTGAATGGCATCAATAATCCATTTTCCAATTCCTGGCCATGAAAAAATGGTTTCTGTGAGTACTGCACCAGAAAGTAATTGACCTACAATTAATCCGACCACAGTGACAACAGGAATTAATGCATTACGCAATGCATGCACAATAACGATTCGAGTATAACTTAGACCTTTTGCTTTTGCCGTACGAATGTAATCTTCACCTAACACTTCCAACATCGCAGATCGTGTCATACGCGTAATAATGGCGAGAGGAACTGTGCCTAGGACTATTGCAGGAAGAATTAAGGATTTAACCGCATTTTCGAAGGCGGCGGGCATACCAGACAGCCAGCTGTCAATGAGCATAAATCCTGTCGGCGTATCGATCCAAAATTCATTATCTAAACGTCCACCTTGCGGTAAACCGAGTTGTGGTGAAACGTATAAAATTAAAATCAATCCCCACCAGAAAATTGGCATAGAATAACCAGTGAGCGATGCAGCTGTAACTGTGTGAGAAATCCAACTATCTTTTTTTACTGCTGCAATCGTCCCTAAAATCACTCCGCCTAATAACGACCAAAATAACGCAAAAAATGCTAATTCAGCTGTGGCAGGGAAAAGTGTAAAGAATTCGGTAAGAACAGGTTGTTGAGTGCGGAATGATGCCCCAAAATCACCTTGTAGCACTTTAGCAATATAATGAAAATATTGTTCATGCAAAGGAAGATCTAATCCTAATTGATGCATCATTTGTTGATGTATTTCAGGTGTTAAGCCACGTTCACCCATCATTATTTCAACTGGATCGCCAGGAATAAAATGCACAAGGGCAAAAGTGATAAAAGTAATGGCAATAAAAGTTGGAATTACCATTAAGATACGTTTGAAGAAAAATTTAAACATTCAATCACTCAAATACAAAAAAGTGCAGTTAAAATTCACCGCACTTTTCAAAGAAATTAATCGGTAGAAGTAAAACTCTCTTGGATTCTACCGCACTTTTTCCAGTTTTGCCAAATGTGCAATGAGCCATTTAATGCCTTGCGCTTGGAAGGCAATTTGTAGGCGAGTATTGTTATCTGATCCTTCGACATTAATGACGGTGCCAAAACCGAATTTTTCATGTTTGACTTTTTGACCCATTTTCCATTCATTTTCGACCGCACAGGTATTCGACAATGAACCGACTTTTGCTAGATTCATCGCGCGCGTGACAGTTCCTCGTAAACGAATTTCTTGGATACATTCTCTCGGTAATTCGGCTATAAAACGTGATGGTAAATGGCGTTCTTCTTTGGCATATAATCGACGGCTTTCCGCATAAGAGATGGTCAGTTTTTTCTTCGCGCGAGTAATACCGACGTAAGCTAAACGACGTTCTTCTTCTAAACGCCCAGGTTCTTCAAAAGAACGGTAACTTGGGAATAAACCTTCTTCTACGCCAACCATAAATACACGAGGAAATTCTAGGCCTTTAGCGGAGTGTAATGTCATCATTTCTACACAAGATTGATGTGGAGAAGCTTGTTCTTCACCCGCTTCTAAAGAGGCGTGAGTTAAAAAGGCGGTGAGTTCCGTCATATCTTCTGCATCATCAGGTTTGATGAATTCACGGGTCGCGGTAACTAATTCTTCCAAGTTTTCAATACGCACTTCGCCTTTTTCACCTTTTTCTTGTTTATACATTTCATATAAACCCGAATGTTTAATCACAAAATCAGTTTGTGCGAAAAGCGGCATTTCTGCGGTATCAAGTTGTAGTGAATTAATTAATTCCTGGAAACGCAATAATGCTGTTGAGGCTCGTCCAGCCAACATATTTTCTTGTGTCGCGACTTGTACTGCTTGCCACAAGGTAATTTGGCGTTCGCGTGTTAAGTTACGCAATATATCTAAAGTGCGGTCGCCAATGCCACGGGTTGGCGTATTAATTACACGCTCAAAAGCCGCATCATCTTGACGATTATTAATCAAACGAAGATAGGCTAACGCATCTTTAATTTCTTGGCGTTCGAAGAAACGCATACCGCCATAAATACGATATGGAATTTGACAACGAATTAAGGCTTCTTCAATAACCCGTGATTGGCTATTACTACGATAAAGTACAGCGCAATCATCAAGTTTTCCGCCATGTTCTACCCAATCCTGAATTTGTGAAGCGACAAATTTTGCTTCGTCTAATTCATTAAACGCAGCATAGATGCCCACGGGATCGCCTTTTTCACCCTCTGTCCATAAATTTTTACCAAGACGATCACTATTGTTTGCAATTAATTCATTTGCGCTGTTTAGGATATTGGCGGTAGAACGATAGTTTTGTTCAAGGCGAATTGTTTCGGCTTTAAAATCTTTCAAGAATTTTTGAATATTTTCGATTTGTGCGCCACGCCAACCATAAATAGATTGATCGTCATCGCCCACGATCATGACTTTGCCTGTTTCTCCCGCGAGAATTTTGATCCATTTATATTGAATTTTATTGGTATCTTGAAACTCATCCACCAAAATATGCTGAAAACGTTGTTGATAACGTTGCAAAATTAATGGTTTTTTCTCAAATAATTCATAGGCCCGAATTAATAATTCTGCAAAATCGACCAATCCTGCGCGATCGCAGGTGTCTTGATAGATCTTATAAATTTTAATCCATTCACGCTCTTGACGATCATTAAAATCTTCAATGTCATTTGGTCGCAAGCCTTCATCTTTTTTGTTATTGATGTACCAACAAGCCTGTTTAGGCGGAAAAGCTTTTTCATCAAAATTATGTAATTTTAATAACCGTTTAATTAAACGAAGTTGATCTTCTGAATCCAAAATTTGGAAATCTTGTGGCAATCCCACATCTAAATGATGAGCTCGCAATAAACGATGGGCAATGCTGTGGAAGGTGCCAATCCACATACCAAATAATTGATGTTGTGCGTGTTTGGCAAGGGTAGATTGAATACGATGACGCATTTCTGCTGCTGCTTTATTAGTAAATGTCACCGCCATAATGCTGCCTTCAGAAATATTTTCTACCGCAATTAACCAAGCGATACGGTGCGTCAATACACGCGTTTTGCCAGAGCCTGCACCCGCTAGCACTAAGTGATTACCAAGAGGGGCTGCTACGGCTTCGCGTTGTTTATCGTTAAGTCCGTCAAGTAATTCAGAAATATCCATGATGAAATTTTTATCTGTTCAAATTTACAGGAATTATAAGTCTAATTTTTTTATATCACAATCAAGAAAATCATAAACTTATCCGACTTTACAAAAATAGTATTACAACTTATATTGATTCGAGGTTAGTCGGGGTGCGGACATCGCTGAGAAAATACCCGTGAACCTGAAACAGTTAGCACTGGCGTAGGAAACTAATCTCTCCTTCTTACTTAAAGGGCTGACTTACTTTTTTCTGTATTCATATAAGTAAGGATGCATCATGACACTCTCTTTTTCTTTAAAAAATTCTTTTAAATTGACCGCACTTTCCAGCGTGCTTGGTTGCGGCTTATTAGGATTAAGTTTATCAACGCCTGCTCAAGCAGAAGGCAAATTAGTGCTTTATTGCAGCGTCCAAAACACGACTTGTGAAAAAGTCGCTCACGCTTTTAGCAAAAAATATAATGTGGACACTCAGTTTGTGCGTAATAGCACAGGGACTGTATTAGGCAAAATCAAAGCTGAAAAAGAAAACCCACAAGCAGACGTTTGGTATGGCGGTACATTGGAACCGCACTTTCAAGCACGAGATGCAGGTTTGTTAGAAATTTATCGTTCGCCTCTGCAAAAAGAAATTATGCCTCAATTCAAAAAGCTCACGGAACAACGTGGCGATACTACGTCGATTATTTATCTTATGGAGCTTGGCATTGGGATGAATGAAAAACTGCTAGCTGAAAAAAATATCGCGAAACCTCAATGTTATGCTGATTTATTAAAACCAGAATTTAAAGGGTTAATTCAATATCCAGATCCTCGAGTATCGGGTACTGGCTACACTATTCTTACAACTTTAATTGAAATTATGGGCGAAGATAAAGCCTTTGCTTATTTGAAAGAACTTGACAAAAACATTGCTCAATACACGAAAACTGGATTAGCAACGGCTAATATTTCTACGGGCGCAGCCGCTGTTGATATTGGTTTTATGCATACTTATGTGCGTGAAAAGGATAAAGGTGCACCGGTTATTGGTGCTTTACCTTGCGAAGGCACTGGCTATACGTTAGGGGCGGTCAGTATCATTAAAAATGGACGCAATTTAGATAATGCTAAACGCTTTGTCGATTTTGTTCTTTCTGCAGAAGCTCAAGAAATTCCTTGGCGTGAGGCGGATTCTTACCAACTGCCAACAAATATTCATGCCAAAGCGCATCCACATCTTTCTGATCCTGCGAAACTTAAATTGATTGATATTGATTTCATCAAATTTGGTTCGGATCAAGAGGCGAAACGATTAATAGAACGCTGGGTTGAAAATGTGAAGGAAAGAAAAGAGTAATTGATGTTAGCTTGATAAAAGTGCGGTGAAAATTCACCGCACTTTGCTTTTCCTTGAAATCTTTCTTTTTATTCTTATATCTATGACGTTCAATTTTTATCTTTATGAAGGAAAAAATTATGTCACAAAATCAAGAAACTCGCGGCTTCCAATCTGAAGTCAAACAACTTCTCCAATTAATGATCCATTCTTTGTATTCCAACAAAGAAATTTTTTTACGTGAATTAATTTCTAATGCCTCTGATGCAGCAGATAAATTACGCTTTAAAGCACTTTCCAACCCTGCTTTATATGAAGGCGATGGCGACTTGCGTGTGCGTGTTAGCTTTGATGCGGATAAAGGAACGATCACAATTAGCGATAACGGCATAGGTATGACTCGCGAGCAAGTCATCGATCATTTGGGTACGATTGCGAAATCAGGAACAAAAGAATTTTTAACCGCACTTGGCCAAGACCAAGCAAAAAATAGCCAACTTATTGGGCAATTTGGTGTAGGTTTCTATTCGGCGTTTATCGTTGCCGATAAAGTCACGGTGAAAACCCGTGCGGCAGGTGAGGCAACTGATAAAGGCGTACTTTGGGAATCTGCGGGCGAAGGCGAATATTCTGTAGCGGATATTGAGAAAAAATCCCGTGGCACAGATGTGATTTTACATTTACGCGAAGATGAAAAAGAATTTTTAAACGAATGGCGTTTGCGTGAAATTATCGGTAAATATTCTGACCATATTGGCTTGCCAGTGGAAATGCTGACGAAAGAATACGATGATGAAGGCAAAGAGTGCGGTGAAAAATGGGAGAAAATTAATAAATCCGATGCACTTTGGACGCGCTCTAAAAATGATGTTTCCGATGAGGAATACAAAGAGTTTTATAAACACTTAAGCCATGATTTTGCTGATCCTGTTACTTGGGCGCATAACAAAGTGGAAGGAAATCAAGCATATACTAGTTTGCTTTATGTGCCAGCTAAAGCACCTTGGGATTTATTTAATCGCGAACATAAACACGGCTTAAAACTTTATGTTCAACGTGTATTTATTATGGATGATGCTGAGCAATTTATGCCGAATTATCTCCGTTTTATGCGTGGTTTAATCGATAGCAATGACTTGCCATTAAATGTGTCTCGTGAAATTTTGCAAGATAACAAAATTACGGCTGCATTACGCAAAGCATTAACTAAGCGTTCATTACAAATGCTAGAAAAATTAGCAAAAAATGATGCAGAAAAATATCTTCAATTCTGGAAAGAGTTTGGTTTAGTCTTGAAAGAAGGCCCTGCAGAAGATTTTGCTAACAAAGAAACTGTCGCTAAGTTATTGCGTTTTGTTTCGACACATAATGATAGTAGCGAGCAAACTGTGTCTTTAGAAGATTACATCTCGCGTATGAAAGAGGGGCAAAAAGCTATCTATTACATTACAGCGGACAGCTATGTTGCAGCGAAAAATAGCCCACACTTGGAATTATTCAATAAAAAAGGCATTGAGGTTTTATTGCTTTCCGATCGCATTGATGAATGGATGTTAAGCTATTTAACTGAATTCGATGGTAAACAATTACAAAGTATTACAAAAGCCGATTTGGATTTAGGTGATTTAGCAGATAAAGAATCTGAAACACAAAAACAACAAGATGAAGCCTTTGGTAGTTTTATTGAGCGTGTGAAAAACTTGCTTGGTGAACGTGTGAAAACGGTGCGTTTAACTCACAATTTAACGGATACACCAGCGGTGGTTTCTACGGATAATGATCAAATGACGACCCAAATGGCGAAATTGTTTGCCGCCGCAGGGCAACCCGTTCCAGAAGTAAAATACACCTTTGAACTGAATCCAGAACACCACTTAGTGAAAAAAGTGGCTGATATTGCAGATGAAGCTGAATTTGCTGATTGGGTGGAATTATTACTTGAACAAGCTATGTTAGCAGAGCGCGGATCTTTGGAAAATCCAGCTGCGTTTATTAAACGTATCAATAAGTTGTTAGGTTAATTCATTTGAGATGAAGTAGTATAAGGGTTAAAATCCTCAGTCTAATTAGATTGGGGATTTTTCTTTTTTAGGTGAAATATGATTACAGTTTACGGCATTAAAAATTGCGATACGGTGAAGAAAGCGTTGAAATGGCTGGCGGATCACAATATTGAACACAAACTTCACGACTACCGTGTTGATGGTTTAGATTCAAATTTTTTAGTCCAAGCGGAAGCTCAATTTGGGTGGGATGTGTTGGTAAATAAACGTAGTACAACTTGGCGTAATTTGGTTGAGCAAGTTAAAAATTCTCTTGATAAAGCTACCGCACTTTCCGTGTTGGCTGAGAATCCAACCTTGATTAAACGCCCAATTATTTTACAAGATGGGAAGGCATTAATTGGTTTTAATGAGAAGGAATATCAGGCTGCTTTTGCCTAGAGTGCGGTTATTTTCTTAGGAGTTTTTATGAGAGAAAAAGTGGTTTCGTTGGCGCAAGATTTAATTCGTCGACCGTCTATTAGCCCTAATGACGAAGGCTGTCAGCAAATTATCGCCGAACGTTTAGAAAAGTTAGGTTTTCAAATTGAATGGATGCCTTTTAATGATACGCTGAATTTGTGGGCAAAGCACGGAGCGGGTGAGCCTGTGATTGCTTTTGCGGGACATACGGATGTTGTGCCTACAGGCGATGAAAATCAATGGTCATATTCGCCGTTTTCTGCTGAAATTATTGATGGCATGCTTTATGGTCGCGGTGCGGCGGATATGAAAGGCTCCCTTGCTGCAATGATTGTTGCGGCAGAAGAATATGTAAAAGCAAATCCTAATCATAAGGGCACCATTGCATTATTGATTACATCTGATGAAGAGGCTGCTGCAAAAGATGGTACAGTGCGTGTGGTTGAAGCTTTAATGGCACGTGGTGAAAAAATTACTTATTGTATGGTTGGCGAGCCATCGAGTGCTAAAAACTTAGGCGATGTTGTCAAAAATGGTCGCCGCGGTTCAATTACAGGAAATCTTTATATTCAGGGGATTCAAGGGCATGTGGCATATCCGCATTTAGCCGAAAACCCAATCCATAAAGCAGCCCCATTTTTGCAAGAATTAACAACTTACCAATGGGATGAAGGCAATGAGTTTTTCCCTCCCACAAGCCTACAAATTGCTAATATTCATGCGGGTACAGGAAGTAATAATGTGATTCCAGGCGAGTTATATATTCAGTTCAATTTGCGTTATTGCACAGAAGTAACAGATGAAATCATCAAGCAAAAAGTGGTTGAAATGCTAGAAAAACATAATTTGAAATATCGTATTGAATGGAATTTATCAGGTAAACCGTTTTTAACAAAACCGGGTAAATTATTAGATTCGATAACCTCCGCTATTGAGGAAATCACAGGCATAACGCCAAAGGCCGAAACAGGTGGTGGCACGTCAGACGGTCGTTTTATTGCATTGATGGGCGCAGAAGTAGTGGAATTTGGTCCACTTAACGCAACAATTCATAAAGTAAATGAATGCGTCTGTGTAGAAGATCTTGGCAAGTGCGGTGAAATTTATCAAAAAATGTTAGTGAATTTATTGGATAACTAAAATGAAATTAACCCCAGAAATGCTTACAGGAAAGTCCCGTGAGCATTTAGTCAATTTACCCGCAACTCATTCATCAAATCATTTTTTGCAAACGCAAGCTGTGAACGCATTTCAAGGGCTGCAAAAAAGTGCGGCAAAAAATGGCTTTAATTTACAGCCAGCGAGCAGTTTTCGTGATTTTGAACGGCAACAGCTTATTTGGAACAGCAAATTTAAGGGCGAGAGAAAAGTCCATGATGACACAGGAAAGGCATTAGATTTGAACCAATTAGATGACTGGCAAAAATGTCAGGCGATTTTACGTTGGTCTGCATTACCGGGGGCGAGCCGTCATCATTGGGGAACGGAAGTGGATATTTTCGATCCTGATCTTTTGCCACAAGGTCAATCTTTACAACTGGAGCCTTGGGAATATGAAAAAGGCGGCTATTTCTTTGAATTGAGTGAATTTCTTACCGAAAATTTACCGCACTTTGATTTTGCTTTACCTTTTATAAATATGCAGTCCAATAAGAAAGTGGGGAGGGAGCCTTGGCATATCAGTTATTTGCCGTTAGCTGAATTGGCAAGCCAGCAATTTTCTCCAGACATTTTGCAACAGGCATGGAAAGGGGAAAATATTTTAGGCGCAGACTGTTTAATATCAAATCTTGAACAAATTTTTTCTGAATATATTGTTTAAAAATAAAGCCTTATCGTGAAGATAAGGCTTTATTCTTAGGCGTAAAAAAGCCCTTTTCCATGCAAATAAATTGGTAGCTCATCGCCAATAGATAAATCAGGGGAAATGATGTTCTCAATCCATATTGCGTAGCCATTAATTTCAATTTGAATAGTGGTAATTTTCCCTTTAAATTCGATTTGTTTTACTTGCCCTTTGAAAAGTGCGATTGGATTTTCCGATGTTTTAAACAGGCTGAATTGTTCTGGACGAAGCAAAATCTTACCTTTTTTCAGCGAGATTGATTTATTTTTTACAGGAATATTACCTAATTGGCATTGAACTGTGTTTTCATCAATCAGATTCGCCGATAACACGATGTTGTCACCAATAAAACTTGCGGTTTCAATATGATTAGGCGACCAATAAAGTGTACGAGGCGTGTCGATTTGTAAAATTTTTCCTTGTTGGATAACCGCGATTTTATCTGCATAACGTAATGCTTCATCACGATCATGGGTGACGAAAATCGCTGATGCACCGCTTTGACGTAGTGCTTTCAGCATATCATGACGAATTTGCTGGCGAAGATGTTCATCTAAGGCACTAAAAGGTTCGTCTAATAAAATCAGTTCGGGATTCGGCGCTAGTGCTCGTGCAAGGGCAACACGCTGTTGTTGTCCGCCTGACAGTTGGTGAGGAAAACGTTCTGCCAGTTCACTAATTCCAGTGAGTTGCATTGCCTGCTCAATCCGCATTTTCTCCTCATCCGTTTTCTCTTTTCCATTCCCTAATCCGTAAGCAATGTTGCGATAGACATTTAAGTGAGGGAAAAGCACACCTTCTTGCACCACATAACCTAGATGACGCTGTTGCGTTGACACATTCGTATTCTCACCAAAAATTAACCGCTCTTTTAGCCAAATTTCGCCCGTATTGGGTTGTTCAAATCCTGCGATCGCTCGCAATAACGTTGTTTTTCCACAACCAGAAGCACCAAGCAAAAAGAGGATTTCACCTCGTTGCAAGGTAAAGGAAATATCGTGTAGAACTTGTTGTTCATTAAAAAATTTATTGAGATTTTTAACGGATAATAACGGATTATTTATCATTTTATTTAAATGCATATTTTTTCAATAAAAACACAGGAATCCCTGAAAAGAGAACGAGCATTAAGGCATAAGGCGTTGCCGCGGCGTATTGCGCATCACTGGTATATTCCCAAACGGCAATCGAAAGGGTTTTGATGTCGTTTGGCGTGAGCAAAAGTGTTGCAGTAAGCTCTTTCATTAAATTCAAAAATACTAGAGAGAATGCCGCCGCAATGCCTGGTAGCATTGCGGGTAATGTTAAAGTCCGGAAAATATAGAATGGACTTCGTCCTAGGCTTTGTCCGACTTTCTCAATATTATCAGATAGTTGCTCAAGTGAGGCTCTAAGTGCGGTTTGTGCCATTGGTAAATAGAGCATAAAGTAAGCTACGATAATAACTAAAAAGGTTTGATATAAGCTGTTGGCATAGTTGATCGTAAAGTAGATCAGCGATAATGCGATAACTAAGCCAGGTACGGCGTGTAATAGGTAAGGTAATCGATCGATCCAAATTGTTAATTTGCTACGATAGCGTACAGCTGCCCAAACCAATGGCAAAGCACAAATTACGGTAAGCAATGCGCCTAGGCTTGAAATAATAAATGAACTGCTGAATGCCGATAAAAATTCTGAAAAATCACCCGCACTTTCGAGTGAATGACCTACGATAAGCCAGTAAATTAACATAATCACAGGCACGCCAATGCTTAAGATGAATATGCTAGAGAAAAAGCCGAAGGTTAAACATTGTTTGCCAAAAGAAAGCGTTTTTACTGGATAAGGACGAGTGACACCTTTGCCGCTGTTGTAAAGCGTTTGTTTACCACGGAAGAATGTTTCTCCCAGCACAATAATGCTACAAATTGCCATTAATACAGCGGAAAGTAGTGCTGCGGTGCTATTATTAAAAGACATTTCATATTCTTGGAAAATAGCTGTGGTGAATGTTTGGTAATTTAAAATTGAAACTGCACCAAAATCTACCAGCATATGTAATGCTATCAGTAACAAACTGCTACCGATTGCTGGTTTTAATTGCGGGAAAATAGCGTGCCAAAAGGTGTAAGTTTGGCTTTTTCCTAATGAAAGACTTACTTCTTCAAGAGAGCGGTCAAGTCGTTTAAGTGTGGCTGAAATAGGCAAGTAAGCGAGTGGGAAAGAGCTTAATGTCATGATACCAATTGTTCCCCAAAAACCTTCTACTCGAAAGGTGAGACTGATCCAAGTAAAACAGCTCACAAAGGCTGGAATACAAAGTGGCAAACTCATCGCCACTTCAAAAAATGATTTGCCGAAAAAATGATAGCGTTCAATTAAAAATGCACAAAGCGTACCGAGAAAAATGGAACCAATAGTCACACAGACCATAAGAAGCATTGTATTGCTCAGTAATTCCGCCATTCTCGGACGAATAAGAAGCTCAAGGCTACGATCTAATCCGACTTCAATCGCACGGAAAAGAATATACAGAAATGGTAATAAGAGCGGTAAACCAATAAGTAAAATAATGATGGTGAGCCAAAGTGGGGGCGTTCGGGTCAAAAGATAGTCCTTTATATGTGGCAACTGTATCTCCACTTTTAGTGAAAATACAGTTGCGACGTTAGCGGGCTTATTTTAAACCAGCTTCTTCAATTAATTTATTTGCTTGTTCTTTATCTTGAGCAGTAGTTGCTGAAACTACCGGCGCTTGCAATTTAGCATAAGGTTCCATATTGAATGGAGAAGTCACATCTGTACGTAATGGATATTCTGCACGTACAGCAACTAAGGCTTCTTGACCTTTTTTGCTTGCTAAGAAGTCCACGAATTTTTTCGCTTCTTCTTTATTTTTAGATGATTTTAAGATTGCAGCACCAGAGTAAGTGACTAATGCACCAGGGTCTTTATGACGAATAAAGTACAAGCGAGTTTTTAAGTTTTCTGCGCCTTTTTCTTTTGCTAATGCATACCAGTAGTAGTTATTAATTAAGGCTGCAGGTACTTCGCCATTTTCAACAGCTTGCAATGCAACACTGTTTTTCGCGTAAAGTTTACCATTTTCTTTTAAGCCTTTTAACCAATTAAGCGCAACTTTCTCGCCTTTTAGTTTAACAATAGCTACAACTTGTTCTAAGAATGCACCAGAGGTTGGTACATAACCGATTTTATCTTTCCATTTTGGTGTAGCGTAATCAAGCACTGATTTTTCCATATCTTTTTCAGATAATTTAGTGTGATCATAAACCACAACACGAGAACGACCACTTAATGCAATCCAATCTTTTTTAGGCGCCACTGGTACACCTTGGTGAGAGGTTTGTTTGATCGTATTGGCTGAAAGTGGTTCTAATAAACCTGCTTCAGAAAGTGCGGCAAATGGAGATGTTTGTTCTGAATAGAATATATCGGCTGGGCTTTTATCGCCTTCTTCTTTAAGTTGACCAGCTAACTGTTCGCTTTTAGCACTATTTAAAGTGACTTTGATGCCGGTTTCTTGCGTAAATGCATCAGCTACGGCTTTTGCAGCTTCTTTATGTTGGCCATTGTAAACGGTAATGTCGGCAAAGCTACTTGCTGAGAATGTAAGTGCAGCAGCGAGTGTCGCAATTTTGAAAGATTTGAATGTCATTGAAAACTCCTTGTTTTATGAGAATGAATGTTTTAGTTAAGTTTGAATAGCCTTTATTCTATTTATAAACTTATTCAAATGCAAATAATTCTCAATTTTTCTTTTGGCAAAGAAACAGGAGAGCGGTTAGCTCTCCTTCAATAGATTGATTGCTTTGAATTTTGTTTATAGTGTGGCTGGTTGGATGTAATCTAAGTTCGTCGTAAGGGTTATGTTAGGTCATAATAATATATCCAACTTGTCATATAATTAAGCATGCATATTATAGAGAGGATATGGGGGAGAAAACAAAGTGATGATTATTTCCCATGAAGTGGTAATTACGCTAGAATAACCGCAATTTTCACCAGCTTAGTATCCTCATGCTTTCATTTACTCTCGAACCTCAAGATAACGCACGTTTGCAATCTTTATGTGGTGCATTTGATGATCATCTAAAACTTATCGAAAAAGAATTTAATCTTGTCATTGCTCGTCATAATTTCACTTTTAATATTGATACAGTGGAAGAGGAGCCAAAACCTCATCGTGCAAAATTGATAAAAAGTGCGGTGAAATTAATCCAAGATTTATATGTAGAAACTGCGCCTGTAAAAGGTAAAGTGAAAGAGTTAGATTTGGAAGATGTGCATATGGCTTTACAAGAAAGCCGAATGTTATCTCAAGCTGAACCGAACCGTGCTGAAAATAATGTTTTTAGTACAACGATTAAAACTAAACGAGGTGTGATTAAACCTCGAGGCGAAAATCAAGTTCAATATTTGCATAATATTTTAACTCACGATATTAGTTTTGGTATTGGCCCAGCAGGAACGGGGAAAACATTCTTAGCTGTTGCTGCTGCAGTTGAAGCCTTAGAACGTCAAGAAATTCGTCGTGTCTTACTGACGAGACCTGCGGTGGAAGCTGGCGAAAAGCTAGGTTTTTTACCAGGGGATTTAGGTCAGAAAATCGAACCTTATTTACGCCCGCTTTATGATGCTTTGTTTGAAATGTTAGGTTTTGAGCGTGTGCAAAAATTAATGGAACGTAATGTTATTGAAATTGCGCCTTTGGCTTATATGCGTGGGCGTACACTTAATGATAGTTTTATTATTTTAGATGAAAGCCAAAATACGACAGTTGAGCAAATGAAAATGTTTTTAACCCGTATTGGTTTTAATTCTAAAGCTGTGATTACGGGCGATATTACGCAAATTGACTTACCTCGTAGCACAAAATCTGGTTTACGCCATGCTATTGAAGTGTTGGAAAAAGTACCAGAATTAAGTTTTAACTATTTTGATAGCAAAGATATTGTGCGTCATCCGGTGGTGGCTAAAGTCGTGCAAGCATACGAAGAATGGGAAGTGCAAGATGAAATTCGTCGCAAAGAATTAGCGGAGCTTCGTAAAGCCGAACGTGAAAAAGAGCGGTCAGAAATTGAAAAGAATTTAGGAGAGTAAAATGGGAAGTATATTCGTTGATCTGCAAATTGCCACAGAAAATATAGAGGGTTTGCCAACAGAAGAACAGATTGTGCAGTGGGCAACAGCTGCTGTTCAACCAGAAGGGGATGAAGTTGAAATGACGGTTCGTATTGTGGATGAATCCGAAAGCCATGACTTAAATTTAACTTATCGTGGCAAGGATCGCCCGACTAACGTACTTTCATTTCCATTTGAATGCCCCGATGAGGTGGAGTTGCCATTGTTAGGGGATCTCGTTATTTGCCATCAAGTCGTGGAGCGAGAAGCTGCAGAACAAGAGAAACCATTAATGGCGCATTGGGCGCATATGGTCGTGCATGGTTGCTTACATTTACTCGGTTATGATCATATTGAAGACGATGAAGCTGAAGAAATGGAAAGTTTAGAAACCCAAATTATGCAAGGATTAGGTTTTGATGATCCTTATCTAGCAGAGAAATAATCTTTATTCGGAGTAATGATGTATAAAGCGGTATTTAGTGATTTTGATGGCACCTTATTAACCTCTCAACATACCATTTCCCCTCGAACTGTTGCAGCAATTAAGCGTTTAACGGCGAATGGCATTCCTTTTGTGCCAATTTCGGCGCGTTCTCCTTTAGGTATTTTGCCTTATTGGAAACAGCTTGAAACGAATAATGTACTTGTTGCATTTAGTGGCGCGCTTATTTTGAATCAACATCTTGAACCAATTTATAGCGTACAAATTGAACCAAAAGATATTTTAGATATTAATGCCGTTTTGGCGGATCATCCGTTGCTTGGCGTGAATTATTATACAAATAATGATTGCCATGCTCGCGACGTAGAAAATAAATGGGTGATTTATGAACGCAGCGTCACCAAAATTGAGATTCATCCTTTTGATGAAGTAGCAACACGTTCGCCACATAAAATTCAGATTATTGGGGAAGCACAAGAAATCATTGAGATTGAAATTATTTTAAAGGAAAAATTTCCACATCTGAGTATTTGTCGTTCTCATGCTAACTTTTTAGAGGTGATGCACAAGGGGGCAACCAAAGGAAGTGCGGTGCGTTTTTTGGAAGATTGTTTTGGCGTAAAAACCAATGAGGTGATTGCGTTTGGTGATAACTTTAATGATCTGGATATGCTAGAACATGTTGGGCTTGGGGTGGCAATGGGAAATGCACCTGATGAAATTAAACAAGCTGCAAATGTAGTCACTGCGACCAATAATGAAGATGGGTTAGCATTAATTTTGGAAGAAAAATTTCCTGAATAATTAGCAAGAAAAAGGCTCTCAAACGAGAGCCTTTTAGTTATAAATTTTTTGATTCTTTTGAATTATACATATCTTCAATTTGCTTACGATAACGTTCTAAAATAACTTTTCTACGTAATTTTAATGTTGGTGTAATTTCACCCAATTTAATGCTAAATGCTTGAGAAAGTAGTGTGAATTTTTTTACTTGCTCGAAATGAGCCAATTCTTTTTGCACCGCATTAATACGTTGCTCAAACATTTTTAGAATTTCAGAATTTTTTAATAATTCTAAACGGTCATGATATTTAATATTGATCTGTTTAGCGTATTCTTCCAAACTATCAAAGCAAGGTACAATAAGTGCAGATACATATTTTTTTGCATCGGCGATAATCGCAATTTGTTCGATAAATTTATCTTTACCAATTTTGCTTTCGATATATTGTGGCGCGATATATTTGCCGTTTGAGGTTTTCATTAATTCTTTAATGCGATCGGTAATAAATAAATTACCTTTTTCGTCAAATTCTCCCGCATCGCCAGTTTTTAAGAAACCATCTTCTGTGAAGGCTTGAGCCGTTTCTTCTGGCTTCTTGTAATAGCCTTTCATCACCATTCCGCCACGCACGAGGATTTCATTGTTTTCCCCAATTTTCACTTCCGCTTTTGGCATCAGTGTGCCGATTGAATTTGGGTTAAATTGGCAATCATGCCAGCAAGAAACGGTCGCAGTTGTTTCTGTCATGCCATAGCCTAATTTTATGTTGATACCAATAGCATGGAAAAATAGCCCAATAGCAGGTTCTAATTTAGCTCCTCCGCAAGGCATCATTTTTATACGACCACCCAATAATTGGCGAAGTTTTGAGAGCACTAATTTATCCGCTAAAGCAAATTGTTTTTTCAATAAGAATGGAATAGTTTTGTTATTCGCACGTAAATCAAAATGTTTTTGTCCTACGGAAATTGCCCAATGGAACATAATTTGGCGAAGTTTTGGTGCTTTTTGAACTTTATCCAATACGGCGGCATAAATTTTTTCGTAAAAACGTGGGACGGCACACATTAAAGTTGGGCGAATTTCTGTTAAAGCTGACCGCACTTGGTTGGTGTCTTCTAAATAGCAAAGTATTGCACCTCTATGAAGAATATAAGCCGCCCATGCCCGTTCAAAAATATGAGAGAACGGTAAGAAAGAAAGTGAAATATCCTGATCTGTCACATTAAGTGAAAGATCATGAGCTTCTAATTGGTGAGCGAGATTAGCGTAATCTAACATGACACCTTTAGGTTCTCCCGTTGTGCCTGATGTATAAATAATCGTAAATAAATCCGATAATTGTTTTTGGTTTAAGCGTTGGGTTAGTTCATCTTGTTGGGCGTTTGAACCTGTTTCAATAAAACTTTCCCAAGTGCAAGAAAGAGGATCTTGTTGTAATTGAATGGTGGATTTCATTGCCACGATTTTTTGTAATTGTGGACAATGATGAACAATTTCCAATGCTTGATCGTATTGCTCTTGATCGCCGACAAATAGAATTTTTACATCGGCGTGATTTAGGATAAATTCTGCTTGCTGGGCTGTATTGGTTGCGTAAATAGGTACTGTGATTGCTCGAATTTGTAAGGTCGCAATGTCAGCGATTGTCCAACGTTCCATATTATGGGCAAAAATGGCGATTTTATCTTGTACGTCAATATTGTGAGCAAGCAATGCTCGAGAAAGTTGATTGAGTTGCTCTTGAAAGTTTTTCCAAGAGATATCTCTCCACAAGCTGTGTTCTTTATAGCGAAGTGCGGTCATATTTGCACGAGTTTTGGCTTGTTGTTGAATACGATGGACAAAATGGAGATCGAGATTCATATTAACCCTATTTTTTATTTCATTGAGCGAACGGTTGTGCGCTAATATAATCTTAAATAGGAATGAAAGCCAGAAGAATATTGATTGTTTTAAATCATTCTTAGTGATCCTTTGTTCATTTTTAGATCGTAAACTAAATTCTAGATAATAAAAAACCGCTCCGAAGAGCGGTTAATTTTTTCAAAGTTTTAATTAGCCTTTGTAGTTGTAAATGTGAGCTACTAAGTCTAATACTTTGTTTGAGTAACCAGTTTCGTTATCGTACCAAGATACTAATTTAACGAAAGAATCAGTTAATGCGATACCAGCATCTGCATCAAATACAGAAGTTAAAGTACAGCCGTTGAAGTCAGTAGAAACAACCGCATCTTCAGTGTAACCTAATACGCCTTTTAATTCGCCATTGAAAGTTTTACCTTCAGCTGCGTCTTTGATTGCTTGTTTGATTGCATCGTAAGAAGCTGGTTTTTCAAGGTTAACAGTTAAGTCAACAACAGATACGTTTGGAGTTGGAACACGGAAAGCCATACCAGTTAATTTACCGTTTAATGCAGGTAATACTTTACCTACTGCTTTCGCTGCACCTGTTGAAGATGGAATGATGTTTTGTGATGCACCGCGGCCGCCGCGCCAGTCTTTAGCTGATGGGCCATCCACAGTTTTTTGAGTTGCAGTCGTTGCGTGAACAGTGGTCATTAAACCATCTTTGATACCGAAAGTTTCATGAACAACACGTGCTAAAGGAGCTAAACAGTTTGTTGTACAAGATGCGTTAGAAACGATATCTTGACCTGCGTATGCGTTGAAGTTTACACCACGAACGAACATAGGGGTTGCATCTTTAGATGGACCAGTTAATACAACTTTTTTCGCGCCTGCAGTGATGTGTTTACGAGCAGTTTCATCAGTTAAGAATAAACCTGTCGCTTCAACAGCGATATCAACACCGATTGCACCCCAGTTTAAGTTTGCTGGATCACGTTCTGCAGTTACACGGATAGTTTTACCATTAACCACTAAGTTACCATCTTTCACTTCAACAGTACCGTCGAAACGACCGTGAGTTGAATCATATTTCAACATATAAGCCATGTATTCAACGTCGATTAAGTCGTTAATACCTACAACTTCGATGTCATCACGGTGTTGTGCCGCACGGAATACGATACGGCCGATACGACCAAAACCATTGATACCAATTTTAATTGCCATAAGATTTTCACCTTTTATTTAAGTTAAACAAATCTGTTTGCTTTGAGTAATACTGCTCACTCAGTAAGACAGCACACAGAGTATAGCACGAGCATTTTTATAAAACTATAAACCCTACCACTTTTTTGTGATCTATATCAAATCATCATTAGAATGAAAAAGTACCGTAAAAAATCACCGCACTTTTGATGATTTTTTATAGAGAAATCTGCATAATAGACTGAAATTGTTAGAAAAGGTTAAATGATCTATGTCCCAAGGTAATCTTTATATTTTATCTGCACCAAGTGGTGCAGGAAAATCTTCATTAATTTCAGCGTTATTGGCATTAGATAGCTCAACTCAAAAAATGGTGTCTGTATCACATACGACACGTGCCCCACGTCCAGGTGAAGTTGAAGGTGTACACTATTATTTTGTATCAAAAGAAGAGTTTGAATCACTCATTGAGCAAGATTTATTTCTAGAATATGCCAAAGTTTTTGGTGGCAATTATTATGGAACCTCTTTACCTGCGATTGAAGAAAATTTAGCAAAAGGCATTGATGTATTTTTAGATATTGATTGGCAGGGCACCCAACAAATCCGTAAAAAAGTGCCTTCAGTAAAAAGCATTTTTATTTTACCGCCTTCATTGCCTGAATTAGAGCGTCGTTTAATTGGTCGTGGGCAAGATAGTGAAGAGGTTATCGCTGAACGAATGTCAAAAGCGATAAGTGAAATTTCGCATTATGACGAATATGATTATGTCATTGTGAATGATGATTTTGAGAAAGCATTAAAAGATTTGCAAAGTATTTTGCAATCGGAACGCTTAACTAAAGATTATCAACAAAAACAAAATGCAATGTTAATTCAACAGCTACTAGCAAAATAGGGCGAAATTGAGTATTATAGCGCCCTTTCAATAGAGTAATTTTTGACAAATCGGAGTAAATTATGGCTCGTGTTACAGTGCAAGATGCGGTAGAAAAAATTGGTAACCGTTTTGATTTAATTTTAACGGCTGCTCGTCGTGCAAGACAATTACAACTTAATCAAAGTGCACCGTTAGTGCCAGAAGATAATGACAAACCAACAGTAATCGCATTGCGTGAAATCGAAAAAGGTTTGATTAATCAAGATATTATGGATGCACAAGAATTCCAAGAAATGGCGAAAGTGCAAGAAACGGAAGAAGCAGCTATTGCATTAATTACAGAATAATCTTTTAAAAGTGCGGTAAAAAATCACGATATTTTAACCGCACTTTCTCTTTCAACGATAAGTAGGTCTCCTTTGGAACTGTTTGCGGATTTAGATCGAATTATTCAAGGGTATTTGCCCGCAGATAAAATTGAACTCATCAAGCGTGCGTTTGTGATTGCAAGAGATGCGCACGAAGGACAATTTCGCTCCAGCGGCGAACCTTACATTACCCATCCTGTGGCGGTAGCCTCCATTATTGCTCAACTTCACTTAGATCACGAAGCGGTAATGGCTGCGCTATTGCACGATGTTATTGAAGATACACCTTATACGGAAGAACAACTGAAAGAAGAGTTCGGTGCCAGTGTGGCTGAAATCGTGGACGGTGTATCAAAACTCGATAAGTTGAAATTTCGTACTCGCCAAGAAGCACAAGTCGAGAATTTTCGCAAAATGATTTTGGCGATGACGCGTGATATTCGTGTTGTGTTAATCAAGCTTGCTGACCGCACGCATAATATGCGCACGCTTGGTTCGTTACGACCAGATAAACGCCGCCGTATTGCGAAAGAAACGCTTGAAATTTATTGTCCGCTTGCTCATCGTTTAGGTATTGAGCATATCAAAAATGAATTAGAAGACTTATCTTTTCAAGCAATGCATCCACATCGTTATGAGGTGTTGAAAAAACTCATTGATGTGGCGCGGAGTAATCGACAAGATTTAATCGAACGTATTTCACAAGAGATTAAAGTGCGGTTAGAAAACGCAGGAATTTTTGCCCGAGTGTGGGGGCGTGAAAAACACCTTTACAAGATCTATCAAAAAATGCGCATAAAGGATCAAGAATTCCACTCTATTATGGATATTTATGCGTTCCGTGTGATTGTGAAAAATGTTGATGATTGTTATCGCGTTTTGGGACAAATGCATAATCTTTATAAGCCACGCCCTGGCCGAGTAAAGGATTATATCGCGGTACCTAAAGCAAATGGCTATCAATCTTTGCAAACTTCAATGATTGGGCCGAAAGGTGTTCCCGTAGAAGTTCATATCCATACAGAGGATATGGAACAAGTCGCCGAAATGGGCATTACTGCTCATTGGGTTTATAAAGAAAATGGTAAAAACGACAGTACAACCGCACAAATTCGCGCGCAACGTTGGCTGCAAAGTTTGGTCGAAATTCAACAAAGTGTAGGTAATTCGTTTGAGTTTATTGAGAATGTAAAATCAGAATTTTTTCCTAAAGAGATTTATGTTTTTACGCCAAAAGGTCGAATTGTTGAATTGCCAATGGGCGCAACGGCCGTGGATTTCGCTTATGCTGTGCATTCAGATGTGGGGAATACTTGTGTTGGCGTGAGTGTTGAGCGTAAACCTTATCCGCTTTCACAAGCCCTTGAGTCTGGTCAAACGGTCAATATCATCACCGATCCAAATGCGCATCCTGAAGCCGCATGGTTAAATTTCGTGGTAACGGCTCGTGCGAAAACACGGATTCGCCATTACCTCAAACAGCGTTGTGAAGAGGATGCAGTGAAATTAGGTGAAGTTGAACTTAATGCAGCATTACAGCCTCATAATTTAGGTGATTTTTCTATTCAACAAATTAGAACTGTATTAGATGCTTTAGCGCTTTCTTCTTTAGATGAATTATTACGAGAAATTGGTTTAGGCAATCAGTCTGCCTCCATCATTGCACATCAATTTGTGGGCGTGCCATTAGAATCTTCTAATACTCAGAATTTTGAATTTGAATCAAAAATACTCACTATTGCACCAATGCAAGTGGGTAAAACACAATTTGCTCAATGTTGCCATCCAATCCCAGGTGATCCTATTGTGGGATGTTGTACAGAAAAAAATACCGTTGTGGTACACCATCAACATTGTGCAAGTTTGAAAAATGCTTGTCGCCAATCGCTGGCTAAATGGGATAATGTTCAAAGTGCGGTGAATTTTGAGGCTGAATTACAAATAGAAATATTGAATGAGCAGAATGCCTTGCTTAGTTTAATGACTGCAATTTCTGCGAGCGAAAGCAGTCTTCAAAATATTTGGACGGAAGAATTAGAGAACAATTTATTGCTTGTGATTTTGCAGGTTTGTGTAAAAGATATCAAACACCTTGCCAATATCGTTCATCGCATTAAAGGCATCACTGGCGTCGTTAATGTCAAACGTAATATTAATGAGCTATGAGCCTTGAACTTCTTGATGCCGTACCTTTGACCAGCCTCTCTGGTGTTGGTGCGGCCATTTCTAATAAACTGGCTAAAATCGGCATTCACAACCTGCAAGATTTACTCTTTCATTTACCTATTCGCTATGAAGATCGTACGCGAATTACGCCAATCGCTAATCTCCGCCCCGAACAATATTTTACCATTGAAGGAATTGTACAAACCAGTGAAGTCGCTTTTGGCCGTCGCCCGATTCTGTCTGTGAGTTTGTCAGACGGCACATCGAAAATTATGTTACGTTTTTTCAATTTTAATGCGGGAATGCGTAATAGTTTTCAAGTTGGTGTGCGAGTAAAGGCTTTTGGCGAAGTGAAACGTGGTCGCCATATGCCAGAAATTCATCATCCAGAATATCAAATTGTGCGAGATAATGCGCCTATTGTATTGGAAGAAACGCTAACGCCGATTTATTCTACGACGGAAGGGCTCAAACAAAATTCATTACGAAAATTAACGGATCAGGCTTTGGCATTGCTCGACAAAGTTCAGATTGCAGAAATTTTGCCTAATGAATTTAATCCACATCAATATAGCTTAAAAGAGGCATTACGATTATTGCATCGTCCGCCGCCCGACATTTCATTAGAAATGTTAGAGCAAGGTAAGCATCCTGCGCAACAGCGCTTAATCTTTGAAGAGCTGCTGGCGCATAATTTAGCTATGCAAAAAGTGCGGTTAGGAACGCAGCAATTTTCTGCCTTACCGCTACATTATCAAACAGATTTAAAACAGCGATTTTTAGCCACCTTGCCATTTCAACCAACTAATGCGCAAAAACGAGTCGTGTCGGATATTGAACAAGATCTTATCAAAGATTATCCGATGATGCGCTTAGTGCAAGGGGATGTCGGCTCGGGAAAAACATTGGTTGCTGCATTGGCTGCTTTAACGGCAATTGATAATGGCAAACAAGTCGCCTTAATGGCGCCAACAGAAATACTAGCAGAACAGCATGCGAATAATTTTAGACGGTGGTTTGAGCCTTTCGGTATTGAAGTTGGTTGGTTAGCCAGTAAAGTAAAAGGAAAATCAAGACAAGCAGAGCTTGAAAAAATTAAAACTGGTGCGGTGCAAATGGTGGTGGGAACGCATGCTTTATTCCAAGAAGAAGTCGAGTTTTCTGACTTAGCATTAGTGATTATTGATGAACAACACCGTTTTGGGGTGCATCAACGATTAATGTTGCGTGAGAAAGGCGAAAAAGCGGGATTTTATCCCCATCAGTTAATTATGACGGCCACGCCGATACCAAGAACGTTAGCAATGACTGTCTATGCCGATTTGGATACATCAATTATTGATGAATTGCCTCCCGGTCGTACGCCTATAACAACAGTGGTGGTTTCTGAAGAACGTCGCGCTGAAATTGTGATGCGTGTAAAAAACGCTTGTGTTAATGAAAAACGCCAAGCCTATTGGGTGTGTACGTTAATTGATGAATCAGAGGTTTTAGAAGCTCAAGCAGCTGAAGCGATTTGGGAAGATCTAACTAAGGCATTACCTATGTTAAATATTGGGTTAGTGCACGGGCGGATGAAACCACAAGAAAAACAAGATGTCATGATGCGTTTTAAAAATGCAGAATTGGATTTATTGGTGGCAACGACAGTAATCGAAGTGGGTGTTGATGTTCCGAATGCGAGTTTGATGATTATTGAAAATGCAGAGCGTTTAGGTTTATCACAACTTCATCAGTTACGAGGGCGCGTCGGTCGAGGCAGTACGGCTTCTTTTTGTGTACTAATGTATAAACCTCCTCTAGGCAAAGTTTCGCAAAAACGTTTGCAAGTGCTACGAGATAGCCAAGATGGGTTTGTTATTTCGGAAAAAGACTTAGAAATTCGTGGGCCAGGTGAAGTACTTGGAACGAAACAAACGGGCATTGCTGAATTGCGAGTAGCAAATTTAATGCGAGATAGAAAAATGATACCAACGGTGCAATTTTATGCGAAATCACTTATCCAAAAATACCCAGATCTAGCGGAAAGTCTGATTCGTCGTTGGTTAAATAATAAAGAGATTTACTCGAACGCTTAAAAGTGCGGTCAATTTTCAAAGAGTTTTAAATGGATAAAAAAGAAAAACGCCCAACTGTACTTTTTTTTGACTCTGGAGTGGGTGGGTTTAGCGTATATCGTGAAGCCAAAAAATTATTACCAAATTGGCATTATCTCTATTGTTTCGATAATGCCGGTTTCCCTTATTCAGAACGTGAAGAAGAAAGTATTATTCACCGCACTTTAGCAGTTTGCCAACTTATTAATCAACGTTATCCATTAGATGCAATTGTGATAGCTTGCAATACAGCGAGTACAGTTGTACTTCCTCCTTTGCGAGCTGCTTTTGATATTCCTATCGTTGGGACTGTACCCGCTATTAAACCTGCATCAGAAATGACAAAGACAAAACATATTGGTTTATTAGCTACAAAAGGTACTGTAAAACGTCATTATGTAGATGATTTGATTGATAAATTTGCGCAAGATTGTGTTGTTGAGAGATTGGGAACAACAAAATTAGTAGAAATTGCGGAGCAAAAAATTCGTGGTCATTCCGTTGATCTAATTAGTTTAAAAGATGAGTTATCTCTGTGGGCAGACATGGCAGATTTGGATACATTAGTTTTAGGTTGTACTCACTTTCCACTCATCAAAGATGAAATTCACTTGTGCTTGCCACAAATTAAATATTTTATGGATCCTGGCGCGGCGATTGCTAAGCGGATAAAATATTTGCTCGATGGTAAAAGTATACGTGCTCAAGGTGAAAAATATAATCAAATGTTTTGTACCGACCATTTTTCTGAAGAATCTCAATTTAAAAAAGCTTTACACCTATGGGGATTTGAATCTTTAGATGTAATAAAAATAGACTAAAATTGATGTTAAATAGACCTTTTTGTATTAACTTTATTCAAAAGATCATTTTTTTAAATATTTTTACAAAAAAGTACTTGCAAGGGATTTGAAAATCCCTATAATGCACCGCACACAACGACGCACTGTTGTGAAGTATTTAAGTTTACAAGTGCGTCGTTGTTTTTTGCTCTTTAACAATATATCAGACAATCTGTGTGGGCACTTGTTGATTGACTTGTTTTAAAATATTTTTAATTTTGAAGTCTTAATAGGTGCTTAACTGAAAATTCATAATTACTTTTTTAAGTAGTGTTTTATTTATAGCTAAGCAGTTTATTGAGCGATTGAACTTGAATTGAAGAGTTTGATCATGGCTCAGATTGAACGCTGGCGGCAGGCTTAACACATGCAAGTCGAACGGTAGCAGGAGAAAGCTTGCTTTCTTGCTGACGAGTGGCGGACGGGTGAGTAATGCTTGGGAATCTGGCTTATGGAGGGGGATAACTACGGGAAACTGTAGCTAATACCGCGTAATATCGAAAGATTAAAGTGTGGGACCTTCGGGCCACATGCCATAAGATGAGCCCAAGTGGGATTAGGTAGTTGGTGGGGTAAAGGCCTACCAAGCCGACGATCTCTAGCTGGTCTGAGAGGATGACCAGCCACACTGGAACTGAGACACGGTCCAGACTCCTACGGGAGGCAGCAGTGGGGAATATTGCGCAATGGGGGGAACCCTGACGCAGCCATGCCGCGTGAATGAAGAAGGCCTTCGGGTTGTAAAGTTCTTTCGGTATTGAGGAAGGGATGTGTGCTAATAGTAGACATCATTGACGTTAAATACAGAAGAAGCACCGGCTAACTCCGTGCCAGCAGCCGCGGTAATACGGAGGGTGCGAGCGTTAATCGGAATAACTGGGCGTAAAGGGCACGCAGGCGGTTATTTAAGTGAGGTGTGAAAGCCCCGGGCTTAACCTGGGAATTGCATTTCAGACTGGGTAACTAGAGTACTTTAGGGAGGGGTAGAATTCCACGTGTAGCGGTGAAATGCGTAGAGATGTGGAGGAATACCGAAGGCGAAGGCAGCCCCTTGGGAATGTACTGACGCTCATGTGCGAAAGCGTGGGGAGCAAACAGGATTAGATACCCTGGTAGTCCACGCTGTAAACGCTGTCGATTTGGGGATTGGGCTTAAAGCTTGGTGCCCGTAGCTAACGTGATAAATCGACCGCCTGGGGAGTACGGCCGCAAGGTTAAAACTCAAATGAATTGACGGGGGCCCGCACAAGCGGTGGAGCATGTGGTTTAATTCGATGCAACGCGAAGAACCTTACCTACTCTTGACATCCATGGAATCCTGTAGAGATACGGGAGTGCCTTCGGGAACCATGAGACAGGTGCTGCATGGCTGTCGTCAGCTCGTGTTGTGAAATGTTGGGTTAAGTCCCGCAACGAGCGCAACCCTTATCCTTTGTTGCCAGCGATTTGGTCGGGAACTCAAAGGAGACTGCCAGTGATAAACTGGAGGAAGGTGGGGATGACGTCAAGTCATCATGGCCCTTACGAGTAGGGCTACACACGTGCTACAATGGCGTATACAGAGGGTGGCGAAACTGCGAGGTGGAGCGAATCTCAGAAAGTACGTCTAAGTCCGGATTGGAGTCTGCAACTCGACTCCATGAAGTCGGAATCGCTAGTAATCGCGAATCAGAATGTCGCGGTGAATACGTTCCCGGGCCTTGTACACACCGCCCGTCACACCATGGGAGTGGGTTGTACCAGAAGTAGATAGCTTAACCTTTTGGAGGGCGTTTACCACGGTATGATTCATGACTGGGGTGAAGTCGTAACAAGGTAACCGTAGGGGAACCTGCGGTTGGATCACCTCCTTACCAAAGACGAGAGACAGCGAGTGCTCACACAGATTGGCTGATTGTTGTAGACAAGATTTGAAACGAAGCGAAAGCAACGTTGAAAGATAAGAATAAGATAGAGTATCTTTAATTGATGTCCCCATCGTCTAGAGGCCTAGGACATCGCCCTTTCACGGCGGTAACCGGGGTTCGAATCCCCGTGGGGACGCCAATTAAAGATAACTTTGTTAGATTATCTTACTGTTCTTTAAAAAATTGGAAACAAGCTGAAAACAAGAGATTTTCGAGAGAAAGTCTGAGTAGGCAAGGCAGGAAAGTGAAAGAGGGAACTGAAAAGGGAAATCTAAAAATAAAACCTGTTTTGCATAAAATCTTGATTGAACAAAAGCAATCAAGTGTTTAGTTGAATGAAGATACGCATCAAATTGACCGCACTTTCAAGTGAAAACTTAAAGTGATTGAAAACATTTGAGGTTGTATAGTTAAGTGACTAAGCGTACAAGGTGGATGCCTTGGCAATCAGAGGCGAAGAAGGACGTGCTAATCTGCGAAAAGCTTGGATGAGTCGATAAGAGGCGTTTAATCCAAGATATCCGAATGGGGAAACCCAGTAGATGAAGAATCTACTATCACTTACTGAATACATAGGTAGGTGAGGCAAACCGGGAGAACTGAAACATCTAAGTACCCCGAGGAAAAGAAATCAACCGAGATTTCGTCAGTAGCGGCGAGCGAAAGCGAAAGAGCCTGTTAATGATAGCAGCAGAGATAGAGGAATAAGCTGGGAAGCTTAGCGACACAGGGTGATAGCCCCGTACTCGACATCCAGGCTGTGGTACTAAGTTAACGATAAGTAGGGCGGGACACGTGATATCCTGTTTGAAGATGGGGGGACCATCCTCCAAGGCTAAATACTCCTGATTGACCGATAGTGAACCAGTACTGTGAAGGAAAGGCGAAAAGAACCCCGGTGAGGGGAGTGAAATAGAACCTGAAACCTTGTACGTACAAGCAGTGGGAGCCTGAAAGGGTGACTGCGTACCTTTTGTATAATGGGTCAGCGACTTATATTTTGTAGCGAGGTTAACCGAATAGGGGAGCCGAAGGGAAACCGAGTCTTAACTGGGCGTCTAGTTGCAAGGTATAGACCCGAAACCCGGTGATCTAGCCATGGGCAGGTTGAAGGTTGGGTAACACTAACTGGAGGACCGAACCGACTAATGTTGAAAAATTAGCGGATGACTTGTGGCTGGGGGTGAAAGGCCAATCAAACCGGGAGATAGCTGGTTCTCCCCGAAATCTATTTAGGTAGAGCCTTGAGCGGACACCTTTGGGGGTAGAGCACTGTTTCGGCTAGGGGTCCATCCCGGATTACCAACCCGATGCAAACTACGAATACCAAAGAGTGATACTCAGGAGACACACGGCGGGTGCTAACGTCCGTCGTGGAGAGGGAAACAACCCAGACCGCCAGCTAAGGTCCCAAAGTCTATATTAAGTGGGAAACGAAGTGGGAAGGCTTAGACAGCTAGGATGTTGGCTTAGAAGCAGCCATCATTTAAAGAAAGCGTAATAGCTCACTAGTCGAGTCGGCCTGCGCGGAAGATGTAACGGGGCTCAAATATAGCACCGAAGCTGCGGCATCAGACGTAAGTCTGTTGGGTAGGGGAGCGTTCTGTAAGCGGATGAAGGTGGCTCGAGAGGGCTGCTGGACGTATCAGAAGTGCGAATGCTGACATAAGTAACGATAAAACGGGTGAAAAACCCGTTCGCCGGAAGACCAAGGGTTCCTGTCCAACGTTAATCGGGGCAGGGTGAGTCGGCCCCTAAGGCGAGGCTGAAAAGCGTAGTCGATGGGAAACAGGTTAATATTCCTGTACTTGGATAAACTGCGATGTGGGGACGGAGCAGGTTAGGTTATCGCACTGTTGGATATGTGCGTTTAAGTTGGTAGGTGGGAAGTTTAGGCAAATCCGGACTTCTATTAAACACTGAGAGATGATGACGAGGCTCTACGGAGCTGAAGTAACCGATACCACACTTCCAGGAAAAGCCACTAAGCTTCAGGTTTATCTAAACCGTACTGAAAACCGACACAGGTGGTCAGGTAGAGAATACTCAGGCGCTTGAGAGAACTCGGGTGAAGGAACTAGGCAAAATAGCACCGTAACTTCGGGAGAAGGTGCGCCGGCGTAGATTGTAGTCCCTCGCGGGCGAAGGTTGAACCGGTCGAAGATACCAGCTGGCTGCAACTGTTTATTAAAAACACAGCACTCTGCAAACACGAAAGTGGACGTATAGGGTGTGATGCCTGCCCGGTGCTGGAAGGTTAATTGATGGTGTAATCGAAAGAGAAGCTCCTGATCGAAGCCCCAGTAAACGGCGGCCGTAACTATAACGGTCCTAAGGTAGCGAAATTCCTTGTCGGGTAAGTTCCGACCTGCACGAATGGCATAATGATGGCCAGGCTGTCTCCACCCGAGACTCAGTGAAATTGAAATCGCCGTGAAGATGCGGTGTACCCGCGGCTAGACGGAAAGACCCCGTGAACCTTTACTATAGCTTGACACTGAACATTGAATTTTGATGTGTAGGATAGGTGGGAGACTTAGAAGTAGTCACGCCAGTGATTATGGAGTCGTCCTTGAAATACCACCCTTTAACGTTTGATGTTCTAACGAAGATTGCGGAACGCGGTCTCGGACAGTGTCTGGTGGGTAGTTTGACTGGGGCGGTCTCCTCCCAAAGAGTAACGGAGGAGCACGAAGGTTTGCTAATCACGGTCGGACATCGTGAGGTTAGTGCAATGGTATAAGCAAGCTTAACTGCGAGACAGACAAGTCGAGCAGGTACGAAAGTAGGTCATAGTGATCCGGTGGTTCTGAATGGAAGGGCCATCGCTCAACGGATAAAAGGTACTCCGGGGATAACAGGCTGATACCGCCCAAGAGTTCATATCGACGGCGGTGTTTGGCACCTCGATGTCGGCTCATCACATCCTGGGGCTGAAGTAGGTCCCAAGGGTATGGCTGTTCGCCATTTAAAGTGGTACGCGAGCTGGGTTTAGAACGTCGTGAGACAGTTCGGTCCCTATCTGCCGTGGGCGTTGGAGAATTGGTTGGGGCTGCTCCTAGTACGAGAGGACCGGAGTGGACGCACCACTGGTGTTCCGGTTGTGTCGCCAGACGCATTGCCGGGTAGCTAAGTGCGGAAGAGATAAGTGCTGAAAGCATCTAAGCACGAAACTTGCCAAGAGATGAGTTCTCCCAGATTATAAATCTGTAAGGGTTGTTTAAGACTAAGACGTAGATAGGTGCGGTGTGTAAGTGTAGTGATACATTGAGCTAACGCATACTAATTGCCCGAGAGGCTTAACTATACAACGCTCAAGTGTTTTTGGAAAACAGAGTGAAAGAAAAAGAAATTAACTAAACGTTCAGCTTGTGGCCAATGAAGAACATAGATAGAATTTAAAATAAACGTTATCAAAGAATTATCCTGGCGGCGATAGTGCGGTGGAACCACCTGACACCATACCGAACTCAGAAGTGAAACGCTGTAATGCCGATGGTAGTGTGGGGCTTCCCCATGTGAGAGTAGGGCACCGCCAGGTTACCAAATACTTATCTAAGTTAAATTAAATAAAAAAGAAGAACCCCGTATCGAAAGGTATGGGGTTTTTGTTTATCTATAGAATATTAATTCGAATATTTCGTATTTTAAGGTATTATATCTATCATCTAATTTTCTATTTTGTATGAATATTTTTAATGAAACCAACCTTTCTAGAATTTAGACATCTTAAAACTTTATTAGCCTTAAAAGAGACAGGGAGCGTTTCTTTGGCAGCAAAGCGAGTATATTTAACCCAATCAGCCCTTTCTCACCAAATTAAATTAATAGAAGAACAGTTTGGTTTACCTTTGTTTGAGCGTAAAAGTAATCCACTTCGTTTTACTTCGGCAGGAGAGCGTTTAATTCGTCTTGCTAATGAAGTGATGCCAAAAGTTGTTGATGCTGAACGTGATCTTGCACGCGTTAAACATGGTGATGCGGGGCAGCTGAGAATAGCTGTGGAATGTCATACTTGTTTTGATTGGTTAATGCCTGCTATGGATGAATTCCGTCGGCATTGGGGGCTAGTTGAGTTAGATATTGTATCTGGTTTTCATACGGATCCTGTTGGTTTATTACTTTCTCACCGAGCAGATTGGGCGATAGTATCAGAAGTAGAGCATAATGATGATGTAATTTTTAAACCGCTCTTTTCTTATGAGATGGTTGGAATTTGCTCAAAAGATCACCCTTTAGCTGAAAAAGACATTTGGGACGCGGAAGATTTTGCGTATGAAACCTGGGTAACTTACCCAGTTCCTGATGATATGTTAGATCTATTGCGTAAAGTGCTTAAACCAAAAGGCATTAATCCTACTCGCCGCACAACTGAATTGACTATTGCTATGATTCAATTAGTAGCGAGTCGTCGTGGTATTGCGACTATCCCTTATTGGGCTGCGTTGCCTTATTTGGAAAAGGGTTATGTCGTAGCAAGAAAAGTCACAAAAGAGGGTTTATATAGCAATCTATATGCGGCTATTCGCAAAGAAGATGAATCCCTTTCTTATTTAGAAGATTTTTATCAAACCGTAAAAGCTCAAAGTTTTTCAACTTTACCAGGGCTATCCGTTTTAGATTTATAGAAGTAATAAATGAATTTTTCTCAACAAAATCAGCAGCCTCACCCAATTAGTGCGGCGGCTAAAGCAGCTTTTCCTTATAGTGCGCCAATGATTGCCGGATTTCTATTTCTTGGTGTGGCATACGGTATTTATATGAAGGCACTTGGTTTCGGATTTTTATATCCTACTTTTATGGCTTTACTTATTTATGCCGGTTCGGTTGAGTTTATTGCTGCAGGGGCACTTATTGCACCTTTTTCTCCTATCAGTGTGTTATTAATTACCTTAATGATCAGTACTCGTCAGATTTTCTATGGCATATCAATGTTAGAAAAATATGGGGTACATATCGGTCATAAACGTTGGTATTTAATTACTACCCTTGTAGATGAATCTTTTTCTTTAAATTATATGGCCAAAATTCCACAGCACTTAGATAAAGGTTGGTATATGTTTTTTGTCAGCTTATATTTGCATATTTATTGGGTGGTTGGTGCTGCAATTGGTAACTTATTTGGCTCTGTTTTACCTTTTGATTTAAAAGGTGTGGAATTCTCTATGACCGCTCTTTTCTTAGTCATTTTTGCAGAAAATTGGATAAAGGAAAAATCCCATGAAAGCTCTCTCTTAGGTTTAGGGATTGCATTGGCTTTTTTACTGATTGTAGGCAAAGAATATTTTTTAATTCCAACATTAATTGGTATCTGGTTAATTCTAACTATGCGTGGACCTAAATTAGACACAAAATTGGAGTCACTAAAATGACACTTACAGAACAGATTATGACGATTGGAATTTGTGTGCTTACGGTGCAATTTACGCGCTTATTGCCATTTTTTGTCTTCCCAGCCAATCGTCCGATTCCACAATATATTCGCTATCTTGGGAAAGTTTTACCTCCAGCTATGTTTGGTATGCTTGTAGTTTATTGCTATAAGAATGTTGATGTTTTAACTGGTTATCATGGTATCCCTGATTTTCTTGCAGGCATAGTGGTGCTAGGGTTGCATTTTTGGAAGAAAAATATGTTTCTATCTATTGCTGTTGGTACGCTTTTCTATATGCTTTTAGTACAACTTGTCTTTATTTAGAATAAAATCATAACTTTCATTTCTCTATAATCCTCTTGAATCTAAAGTTACTTCATAGTTTATAATCAATCCAATTTCTAGAATAATAGAAATTGGAATTCTAGTTATTATAAAAGATAGAACCTCGTTTTATTAAATTTCTTTCTTGTTCATAGCATTACCATCAGGATTCTTAAAAGAATTTAGCCGGTAACAAAGTGCGTGTTGAGCGAGCTAATGTTATCTAATTCCCCCAAATTGGATAAGCTCCCAAAATTTAGATGTGCGTACTCGTCTCCGGCTTTTTATGCACTAATGATGGTGAAAATACCTTTATTTTTGATAAGAAAAAATAATTTCAGCTTGCAATCGGTTGCTTTTTTTTCTGATCTTTTCCTTGTTTTAAAAATCTTTTATCATGGCGCCCGTTTTTATTTTTAATTGAAGAGAACAGAATTATGGAATTGAATTTAGTTGAATTATTGGGTTATATCGCAACCTTTTTTGTTGCAGTATCGTTTTTGTTTAAATCTATCGTACATTTACGCATAGTGAACAGCATTGGAGCAATTTTATTTGTTATCTATAGCGTAATTATCGCCGCCTATCCTGTTGCATTATTAAATGCATTTTTAGCCGTTGTGAATGTTTATCAACTTTGGCGATTAAGACAAGAAAAAGTCTCTAAATAAAAGAAAAGCGTTGAATTAAATTTCAACGCTTTTTTCTGGAAAAGTGCGGTGAAATTTCACCGCACTTTGTCGTTTTAATGTCGTTTTAATGTTCACGAGTTTTGTAAAAAACGACATCAGGATAACGTTCTTGAGCTAAATTCAGATTTACCATTGTTGGCGCAATATAGGTTAAGTTATCTCCACCATCTAAAGCTAAATTTTGCTCATTTTTGCGTTTAAATTCTTCGAATTTTTTCGCATCGGCACATTCCACCCAGCGTGCGGTTGCAACGTTCACATTTTCATAAATCGCTTCTACGTTATATTCAGTTTTTAGACGAGAAACCACCACATCAAACTGCAAGACACCCACCGCACCTACAATTAAATCGTTATTCATTAATGGGCGAAATACCTGAACAGCACCTTCTTCTGAAAGTTGTACTAAACCTTTAAGTAATTGTTTTTGTTTGAGTGGATCTCTCAAGCGAATACGGCGGAATAGCTCAGGCGCAAAGTTTGGAATACCGGTAAATTTTAAGGTTTCACCTTGCGTAAAGGTATCGCCAATTTGGATCGTGCCGTGATTATGTAAACCAATAATATCACCAGCGTAAGCTTCTTCGGCGTGAGCACGGTCGCCAGCCATAAAGGTGAGTGCGTCAGAAATCACTACATCTTTACCAATTCGAACATGTTTTAGTTTCATTCCTTTTTCATATTTGCCTGAAACGACGCGCATAAAGGCAACACGGTCGCGGTGTTTTGGATCCATATTAGCTTGAATTTTAAATACGAAACCAGAGAATTTTTCTTCTGAACTTTCGACCGTTCTTATATCTGCTTGACGAGATTTTGGTTTTGGTGCCCATTGTGTTAAACCATCAAGGAAATGATCCACACCGAAGTTACCTAATGCTGTCCCGAAAAATACTGGTGTAAGTTCACCTTTAATAAAGGCATCATGTTCAAATTCATTACTTGCGCCTTGCACTAATTCCAATTCATCGCGAAGTTGTTGTGCTAAATCATCGCCAACAGCGGCATCTAATTCTGGGCTATTTAAACCTTTGACAATGCGAACTTCTTGAATGGTTGAGCCTTGACCGGATTGATAAAGATAGGTTTCATCTTTAGCGATATGATAAACGCCTTTAAATAATTTTCCGCAACCAATCGGCCATGTAATTGGCGCACAACGAATTTTCAGAATATTTTCTACTTCATCTAACAATTCCATCGGATCGCGAATATCACGGTCGAGTTTGTTCATGAAGGTGATGATTGGCGTATCACGTAAGCGAGTTACTTCCATTAGTTTAATTGTACGTTCCTCAACCCCTTTTGCGGAGTCGATAACCATTAAACAGCTATCTACAGCAGTTAAAGTGCGGTAAGTATCTTCAGAGAAATCTTCGTGCCCCGGGGTATCAAGTAAGTTCACCAAGCAATCGTTATAAGGAAATTGCATTACGGAAGTGGTAATCGAAATTCCACGTTGTTTTTCCATTTCCATCCAGTCGGATTTGGCATGCGCAGTCGAGCCTTTGCCTTTTACAGAACCTGCTGTTTGAATCGCATTTCCGTATAAAAGTACTTTTTCGGTGATGGTTGTTTTACCTGCATCGGGGTGAGAAATAATTGCAAAAGTGCGGCGTTTATTAACTTCTTCTAATGGATAACTCATTGTTTCTTCTTCGTTCAATTAAAAATGTGGGCTATTTTCGCTGATTTTAGGTTTTTGCTCAAACGAATTTGTAAATAAAGTGCGGTTGGTTTTTTAGAAAAATTGGTCTGCGTTGTACAAAGACAAATTTTCGCTTATACTACGCAAGTTTTTTACGCTAACAATATAGGAAAAATTATGGGTTTCTTAACAGGTAAACGCATTTTAGTAACCGGTCTTGCAAGCAATCGTTCTATTGCTTACGGGATTGCAAAAGCAATGAAAGAACAAGGCGCTGAACTTGCTTTCACTTATTTAAACGATAAATTACAACCACGCGTAGAAGAATTTGCAAAAGAATTTGGTTCTGACATCGTCCTTCCTTTAGACGTAGCGACCGATGAAAGCATCCAAAACTGCTTTGCTGAATTAAGCAAACGTTGGGAAAAATTTGATGGTTTCGTACACGCTATCGCATTCGCACCAGGCGACCAATTAGATGGTGATTACGTAAACGCAGCAACTCGTGAAGGCTACCGTATCGCTCACGATATCAGTGCATTCAGCTTCGTTGCTATGGCACAAGCAGCACGTCCTTACTTAAATCCAAACGCTGCATTATTAACCCTTTCTTACTTAGGTGCAGAGCGTGCAATTCCTAACTACAACGTCATGTGTTTAGCGAAAGCGTCTCTTGAAGCGGCAACTCGCGTAATGGCAGCGGATTTAGGTAAAGAAGGTATTCGTGTGAATGCGATTTCTGCGGGTCCAATCCGTACCTTAGCAGCATCAGGTATTAAAAACCTCAAGAAAATGCTTTCTGCATTTGAGAAAACCGCAGCATTACGCCGCACTGTGACTATCGAAGATGTGGGTAACTCAGCAGCATTCTTATGCTCTGATTTAGCATCGGGTATCACTGGTGAAATCGTTCACGTAGATGCAGGTTTCAGCATCACCGCAATGGGCGAATTAGGCGAAGAATAATTTTTCGTACAATCTATTTTTAGGCAGGCTTTTCAGTCTGCCTTTTCTCTTTTTTTAAATATAACTATGTTCCAAGATAATCCATTACTCGCACAACTTAAGCAACAAATTCACGACAGCAAAGAACACGTTGAAGGCGTGGTAAAAAGTACTGATAAAGCTTATGGTTTTTTAGAGTGCGATAAAAAAAGCTACTTTATTGCCCCACCGGCAATGAAAAAAGTCATGCACGGTGACAAAATCAAAGCCACCATTGAAAAGCAAGGTGATAAAGAACAAGCCGAGCCGGAATCCTTAATTGAGCCAATGTTGACGCGTTTCATTGCAAAAGTGCGGTTCAATAAAGATAAGAAATTGCAAGTCTTGGTTGATCACCCAAGCATTAACCAACCGATTGGCGCACAACAAGCTAAATATGTAAAAGAAGAATTACAAGAGGGCGATTGGGTGGTTGCTAATTTAAAAACTCACCCATTACGTGATGATCGCTTTTTCTATGCTACTATTAATCAGTTTATTTGCCGAGCTGATGATGAATTTGCCCCTTGGTGGGTAACATTGGCACGTCATGACCAGTCTCGTTATCCTGTGCAAGGCACTGAAAGTTATGAAATGTTAGATCAGCAAACCCGTGAAGATCTGACCGCACTTCATTTTGTGACGATTGACTCTGAAAGCACAATGGATATGGACGATGCCTTATATATCGAGCCTATCGAACAAAATGGTGAACAAACAGGTTGGAAATTAGTTGTCGCGATTGCGGATCCAACCGCTTATATTGCATTAGATTCTCAAATTGAAAAAGATGCGAAACAGCGTTGTTTCACCAATTATTTACCAGGCTTTAACATCCCAATGTTGCCACGCGAATTATCTGATGAATTATGTTCGTTAATCGCAAATGAAACGCGTCCAGCCCTTGTTTGTTATATCGAAACGGATCTTGAAGGCAATATCACGGCTAAACCGCATTTTGTTTCGGCTTATATTCAATCTAAAGCGAAATTGGCTTACAACAAAGTGTCGGATTATTTAGAACAGGCAGATAACGCATGGCAGCCCGAAACATCAGAAATTACACAACAAATTAATTGGTTACATCAATTTACTAGAGCACGCATTCAATGGCGTAAGACTCATTCTTTGTTATTTAAAGAAAAACCGGATTATTCTTTTGTGCTCGCTGAAAATGGCAAAGTGGCAGAAATCAAAGCAGAATATCGTCGTATTGCAAATCAAATTGTGGAAGAATCCATGATTATTGCCAATATCTGTGCTGCACAATTCTTAGACGAACAAGCACAAACTGGTATTTTCAATACGCATAGCGGTTTTGATAAGAAATTCTTAGAGAATGCGCACAATTTCTTAATGGCAAATTTAGCCAATGAACAAAACCAAGCTGAACTTGCGGAGCGTTATTCGGTAGAAAATTTGGCAACATTAAACGGTTATTGCCAAATGCGCCACGATATTGAACCGATTGAAGGCGATTATTTAGAATTCCGTTTACGTCGTTATTTAACTTTCGCTGAATTTAAATCGGAATTAGCACCGCACTTTGGTCTTGGTTTAGAAGGGTATGCGACATGGACATCTCCAATTCGTAAATATTCTGATATGGTGAACCATCGTTTAATTAAAGCAGTATTGACACAACAAACTTGTAATAAGCCACAAGATGAGGTGCTGGCCCATTTACAAGAAGCACGCCGCCAAAATCGCTTGGTTGAACGTGATATCGCAGACTGGTTATATTGTCGCTATCTTGCTGATAAAGTCGCAGAAAATGCTGAATTTGATGCAGAGGTGCAAGATGTGATGCGTGGTGGATTACGTGTGCAATTATTAGAAAATGGCGCCTCAATGTTTATACCTGCTTCAACTTTACATAATAATAAAGACGAAATGCAGGTAAATTCTGATGAGATTGCCCTTTATATTAAAGGTGAGTGTATTTACAAAATAGGTGATATTGTGAAAGTGAAACTTACGGAAGTGAAAGAATTAACGCGCAGTATTGTCGGCGAAATCGTTCAATAAAATTGTTCTTCTTTAAACCGGTTTTCAGTGATTGAAAATCGGTTTTTTCTTTTTAAAAACTTTCTTAGTTTACACCGCACTTTTTATCCAAAAGTTATGAAGTGTAATTAAGCATAAAGCATACCAAATTATCCTGTTTACAATACCTTTTTGTGTTCTAAATAATTGATGTATGTCAATTTTAATGGTACAAGCACTTATAATTATCTTGAGTTAGGCAACTGTTTACTCTATGCTTTTGAGGATTTATTTCAACCTTAGGAGTATCCAATGATTCAAGTAATCGTTGCAGCTCACGGCAAGCTTGCTGCTGAGTTGGTCAATTCTTCTGAAATGGTGTTCGGTGAGGTGGAAGGACTCCACGGTGTAACATTCGTTCCAGGAGAAGGGCAAGACACTTTGGTGGAAAAGTATGAGGCTATTATTGCTGAATGCTCGCCATCAGATAGCGTGTTATTTTTGGTAGATTTATTTGGTGGTAGCCCGTATAACGCGGCAGCCCGAGTAGCGGCAAAACGCCCTCAAGACGATATTGTCACTGGCGTAAGTTTACCAATGTTATTAGAAGTATTAGATGCCAAGGATGATGCAAAATCAGCGGAAGCACTTGCTGATGTCGCCAAGGAAGTTGGCGTAATGGCAGTGAAAAGTTATCGGAAACCAGATGACATTGCCTCTTTCGCTCAACCTGAAACTCTAAAAGAGGAAGCAAAAGAAGAACAAGAAAGCGAAGAAGATAATACTCAATACGATCCTAATGGACGTATGAGTGTCAACTTACTGCGTATTGATGATCGTTTAATTCATGGTCAAGTCGCTACTTCTTGGGCAAAAGCAGTGAAATGCGAAGCCATTTTTGCTATTAGTGATGAAGTGGCAAATGATGAATTGCGTAAGGAATTGCTTCTTCAAATTGCTCCGCCACATTTGAAAGCCTATGTAATTCCTGTGGATAAAGCGATTAAGGTTTACAACAATCCAAAATATGCGAGCCGTAATATTTTAATGCTTGTAACCAAGCCTGAAGATGCAGTGCGTTTAATCGAAGGTGGTTTGCGTATTGATACCATTAACGTGGGTGGAATGACGCATAAAGAAGGCAATAAACAGCTTTCTGATGCAGTCACAGTGAATCCATCTAATGTCGCTGCATTCAAAAAATTACTTGATATGGGCGTGAAGCTTTCCCTTCAAAAAGTGGCTGTGAATAAGCCTGTTGAACTTACTCGCGAAAAATTTGATTCAATTAAATTCTAGGAGCGCATTTTATGTCAACAATGGAACTCATTTTAGTCGTGCTTGTCGCGGCAATTTGCGGTATGGGGAGCGTATTAGATGAGCGCCAAACCCACCGTCCACTTTTTGCTTGTACGATGATTGGCTTGGTATTAGGCGATCTTGAAACCGGTATTATCCTTGGCGGTACATTAGAAATGATCGCGCTAGGTTGGATGAACGTTGGAGCTGCTATGGCGCCAGATGCAGCACTTGCTAGTGTGATCTCCGCGATTCTTGTTATTAAAGGCGGTCAATCTGTGGGTACGGCGATTGCTATCGCGGTACCAGTTGCTGCTGCAGGTCAAGTGCTTACTATTTTCGTACGTACACTAACGATCTTCTTACAACATAAAGCGGATAAATTTGCTGAGCAAGCTAATTTCCGTGGGATTGAACTTTGCCATTTTGCAGGGCTTTCCTTACAAGCATTGCGTGTTGCAATTCCAGCATTAGCAGTTGGTTTGGTCGCAGGTACAGATGCTGTAACTAGCGCATTAGATGCAATTCCTGAAGTGATTACTCGTGGCTTACAAATTGCGGGTGGATTTATCGTCGTAGTGGGTTATGCAATGGTGATTAATATGATGCGCGCAGGTGCATTAATGCCATTCTTCTTCCTTGGTTTTGTTATTGCTTCCTTTACTAATTACAACTTAGTTGGATTGGGTATTCTTGGTACTTGTTTAGCAATGCTTTATATCCAATTAAATCCGCGTTTTAACCAGGTCGCAATGCCAGTGGCAAGCAAAAGAAAACTTGCTGATAACGAATTAGAAGGTCTATAAGGAGCGCATTATGTCAGAACAAAAAGTAACTCTTACCAAGGGTGATATTTTAAGTACTTATTTCCGTTCAACGTTCCTTTTAGGTTCATTTAACTTTGAACGTATGCAATCAATGGGATTTTGTGTTTCGATGATCCCAACAATCAAACGCCTATATAGCAAAAAAGAAGATCAAGCTGCGGCATTAAAACGCCATCTTGAATTTTTTAATACTCAACCTTGGGTCGGGTCTGCAATTATGGGCGTGACTGCTGCAATGGAACAAGAGCGTGCGAATGGCGCACAAGATGTGGATGATGCGGCAATTAGCGGTGTAAAAGTTGGACTTATGGGGCCTCTAGCTGGTGTAGGCGATCCTATTTTCTGGGGAACTTTACGTCCAGTTTTAGCTGCACTTGGTGCTGGAATTGCCTTAACAGGTAGCATTTTAGGTCCATTATTGTTTTTTATCTTAATCAATATGATCCGTGCTGTTACTCGCTGGTATGGTTTCAAATATGGTTATGAAAAAGGCACTGAAATCGTTTCTGATATGGGCGGTGGACGTTTACAAAAAATCACTCAAGGTGCTTCTATTCTTGGTCTCTTTGTCATGGGCTCGCTTGTTTCTAAATGGACAAGTATTAATGTCCCATTAGAACTTACACGCTATAAAAACCAATTAGGTGAAGAAGTTGTGGTCACCTTGCAAGGCGTATTAAATGATCTACTTCCAGGTTTATTAGCCTTATTACTGACTTTCTTATGTATGTATTTATTACGTAAAAAAGTGAATGCTATGGTCATTATCTTCGGTTTATTTGGTTTAGGGATTTTAGGTTACTGGGCCGGTATTCTTGCATAATCCTTGCGAAAGTTAATAATAAGGGCGATGATAACGCCCTTATTTTTTATGGTGAATTTGAATGAAATTATCTGAACTTATCCAAGCACCACCCACTGAAACTTATATTAAAAACAGCTCTCGACTGGTTTCAGGCTTATTTGTTATAGGAGGGTTGCTTTATTATCCAACAAATGGCTATGGCACTGTCATTGCATTGGCATTAGCACTAATTGTTTTGGTTGGGCAAAAGATGTTGCTTACCCAAGCAAATAAGGATTTTGCTGATATGTATCAAGCACTGGCTTTATTTGAAAAAACGCAAAACTATGATTATTTACGTTTTATTATGGCGCGTTCAGAGCAGATGCTAAAGGATAATAAAGTGCTTTCTGACAAAGCGAAAAATGAAATCCATAAGCTGCAAGCATTTTCTCAAGGTGAATTAGAAAAGATGGGTGAATAAAAAATGGCTACATGAAGTAGCCATTTTTATAAGCGGAAAAGTGCGGTCAGTTTTTACCTCACTTTTATCTTATTTCTTGCCTAATTGTGGCAAGACTGAATCTTTAATTGCGCTTAATAAACCTGTTTGTGCATAGATGCCAAGTTTACCTCGGGTGTCCGATACATCTAAATTACGCATAGTTAATTGACCGATACGATCAATTGGATCAAATGGTGCATCTTCCACTTTTTCCATACTTAAACGCTCTGCTTCGTAGGTTAAGTTTGGTGATTCGGTATTTAAGATAGTGAAGTCGTTACCACGACGAAGTTCAAGGGTTACTGTACCCGTAATTGCTTTTGCCACCCAACGTTGTGCTGTTTCACGCAGCATTAATGCTTGTGGATCAAACCAACGACCTTGATATAACAAACGGCCTAAACGGATACCATTAATACGATATTGTTCGATGGTATCTTCATTGTGAATACCAGTTACTAAACGTTCGTAAGCGATATGCAATAATGCCATTCCTGGTGCTTCATAAATACCACGAGATTTGGCTTCAATAATACGGTTTTCGATTTGGTCTGACATTCCTAAACCATGACGCCCACCGATACGATTGGCTTCTAGAATAATATCAACAGCATTATCAAAACGTTTACCATTTAATGCGACAGGGACGCCTTCTTCAAACGTGACAGTTACTGTTTCTGGTTTAATTTCTACCTTGTCATCCCAAAATGCGACACCCATAATTGGTTTAACAATTTTCATGCCTGTGCTTAATTGCTCTAAGTCTTTTGCTTCATGGGTTGCACCCAGCATATTGGAATCGGTCGAATAGGCTTTTTCAACGGACATCTTATAGTCAAAACCATTTTCGATAAGAAATTGAGACATTTCGAAACGACCGCCGAGTTCTTCAATAAACTGTGGATCTAACCAAGGTTTATAGATTTTTAAATTCGGGTTTGTTAATAAACCATAACGATAGAAACGTTCGATGTCATTCCCTTTGAATGTAGAGCCATCGCCCCAAATATTCACATCGTCTTCTTTCATTGCCGCAACGAGCATTGTGCCGGTTACTGCGCGACCAAGTGGAGTCGTATTGAAGTAAGGAATTCCGCCTGTTGAAATATGGAATGCACCGCATTGAATTGCCGCAATGCCTTCATGAGCAAGTTGAGAACGACAATCAATTAAGCGAGCATTTTCTGCACCATATGCCATTGCTTTTTTAGGGATTGCGCTGTAATCATCTTCATCAGGTTGACCTAAATTGGCGGTGTATGCATAAGGTACTGCACCTTTTTGACGCATCCAAAGTAATGCAGCGCTGGTGTCTAATCCGCCAGAGAACGCGATACCGACTTTTTGCCCTTCAGGTAAATGTTGTAGAATTGTATTTGACATATCTTTTCCTTGTTTATAAATTAGATTGCATAATTAATCATTTTATTTGAATAAAAAGTCACTTAAATATAACCGCACTTTTTATGTTTGTCTAGCCTTTTATATATTAAGGCTGAAAATCTTTAGTTGTCATCATGCATAAAAATCCCCGCTGTAAATAGCAGGGATTTTGATCTCTATTTTGTTAATAAATCCAGTGCTTCCTGATATTTATCAACCGTTTTCTGAATAATATTTTCTGGTACTTTCGGTGCGGGAGCTTGTTTGTTCCAGCCGCTATTTTCTAACCAATCGCGTACAAATTGTTTATCGAATGATGGCGGATTAATCCCTTCTTGGTAAGTATCGATAGACCAAAAACGGCTAGAATCAGGGGTTAATACTTCATCCATTAAGGTGAGCGTGCCATTTTCATCTAAACCAAATTCAAATTTTGTGTCGCAAATAATTATGCCTTTAGTCAGTGCATATTCTGCAGCAGCAGTATAAAGTGCGATTGCTTTTTCTTTTACTTGTGCGGCTAAATCAGCCCCGATGAGTTTTTCACATTCAGCATAGCTGATATTTATATCGTGATTGCCGACGGCTTCTTTACTTGATGGGGTGAAAATAGGTTCTGGTAATTTACTGGCTTCAACTAAGCCTTCAGGTAGTTTTAATCCGCAGATGGTACCAGTTTGTTTGTAATCTTTTAAACCACTACCAGTTAAATAGCCACGTACGATAGATTCAATTTTAATGGGATTCAAACGTTTACACACTACAGCGCGATCTTTGACTAAATCAGCTTCTTCTTTTGGCAATACATCATAAACACTCTCGCCAGTGAAATGATTCGGCATAATGTGAGCAAGTTTGTTGAACCAAAAGTTGGATATTTGAGTCAGGATTTCGCCTTTTCGTGGAATGGGATCATCTAAAATAACGTCAAACGCAGATAAGCGGTCAGAAGCAACCATTAGCATACGTTTATCATCTATTTCATAGAGATCGCGTACTTTACCTGAATAGATTTTTTTTAGACTTAGAGTGGGGAGTTGTTGTGTCATCGTTTTGCACCTGTATGAAAGTAAAAACTGGTGCGTATTGTACCGCATTTTTAAAGCAAACGTTTGCTATTTTTTAAAAGAAATAAAAAAATCCCCTGAAATTTCAGGGGAAGTGTAGTTTTTTCGCTTCAAAAAATTTGCTTATTATTAGAAATATACCGCGATTAATTATTGTGCGGGTGGATTTGGGTTATCCAATACATCCCAGACGCTTTCTTGTCGAGGAGAAATTTCTGTTTCAGCTGGTGGAGTAGCTGGCGATGGAGAAGCATTTGGTGTGCCTCCACAGAAATTTTGCCCATTATTCACCCAAACTGGGATCACTCGATTGCTGTCACAATCCCAGCTGCCATGTTGGGTAATGCCAACCCATTTCATATTCGCAGGTTTATTTAGCTTCAATTTCTCAATATAAGTATGGCTTAAATAATCTTTATAAATCTGTAATGCGCCTGATGCACCAGTGAGTTTGGTTTCGCCATTATCATCGCGACCAAGCCAAACTGTGCTGATATTTTTTCCATCGATCCCCACAAACCAAGTATCACGGGCATCATTTGTTGTCCCTGTTTTACCAGCTAAACGTAAATCTGCATAATCATTTTGCAAGCTACGAGCTGTACCACGTTCAACAGTTTGTTGCATCGCAAATAACGTTTGGAATGCGGCTTCTTGTGGGACCACTTGTTTTGCGGTTTTATCATGTTGATAAATGATATTTCCTTGACGATCCGCAATGGTATCGACAGTTGTGAGTTCAATCCGTCCACCTTGATTCGCAATAGTTTGATAAAGTTTAGTTACATCATAAGGTGAGATGGTATAAGCCCCGAGCAACATAGCCGGCACTTTTGGAATTTCCACATTATCCCATCCCATCGCTTTTTGTGTATCAATGACTTTGCTCAAGCCGACTTTCATCCCAATATTCACAGTCGGAATATTTAAAGAACGCGCTAAGGCATCCATTAACATCACTGAACCACTATATTTTTTGTCATAGTTGCGCGGCTGCCACGGCGGGCTACCTTTAACATTAATCGTAATTGGCTGGTTATTAATTGGGGTATTCAAACGGAACTGTTCTGGATTCGAAAGTGCGGTCAAATAAATAGAAGGTTTTACTAAAGAACCAATCTGACGCTTTGCCATTAATGCGCGATTAAAGCCCGCATATTGTGTTTGCAAACCACCTACTACCGCACGAATTTCACCCACGCGGTAATCGGCAACAATCATGGCTCCTTCTAAATATGGATTTTTCGTTTTCAGTTGTAGTTGTGAAACTGTATTCACCACTGCATTTTCTGCTTGGGCTTGTTGTTTTAAATCCATTGTGGTGAAAATCCGTGCGCCAAGTAAGCTGGATATTTTATGTTCGCCTAGTTCACGACGTAAATCTGCCTGTAAAGTTTGAATAAATGACGGATATTTACGGGAGATTTGTCCTTTTTGTTGAACACCTAAAGGTCGTTGGCTTAATAATTGGTAAAGTTCATCACCGATCATTTTATGTTCAAGCATGAGCTTTAAAACAACATTACGACGTTCTAAGGCATTTTGAGGATTACGCCAAGGATTATAAAGTGAAGGACCTTTGACCATACCGACTAAAAGTGCAATTTGATCTAAGCTAATTTCACGAATCGAACGACCAAAATAGAATTGGCTGGCTAACTCAAAACCATGAATTTGCGTATCGCCATTTTGTCCGAGATAAATTTCATTGAGATAGGTTTCGAGAATACGATTTTTATCATAACGCCAATCTAACACCAATGACATCAAGGCTTCGTTCGCTTTACGGGTAATCGTACGTTCGCTTGATAAAAATAAATTTTTCACGAGTTGTTGAGTGAGCGTACTCCCACCTTGTACCGTTTGCCCCGCACGGATATTGGTAATTAATGCTCGTATAATCCCCACTGGGTTTATACCATGATGATCATAAAAACGGCGATCTTCCGTTAAAATTAAGGCGTCAATCAATAAGCGCGGGTAATTTTGTAAAGGAATTGCAAGGCGATCTTCATTATCAGATTCCAACATTGCAATCAATTTTGGCGCAAGGCGAAATTCATCGATTGCTTTTACGGCAACGAGATCTTCAATTCGATTAAGTTTGTTATCGACAAAACGTAAACGTAAAACTCGTTGTGGTTCTGGTTTATCAGGGAAAGGGAAAGCTCGACGAAGAACTACAATGGTATCATCTTCTAATTTAAAATCGCCTGGTGCAGCAACCATGGTCGTTTGGCGATATTCGTTATCTAATAAAATTTGAATCACTTCATCGAAAGCGAGATTATCGGCAATTTTCACACTTTCAATGCGGCTATATACTTCAGCGGGCAGACGCCAAATTTGCCCGTCCATTTTCGAACGGATTTGCCAATCTAAATATCCGCCATAAAATACAGTTAATACCGCACCAGTAAACGCTACTTTTAATAGAAAGCTTTTGAAAGAACTGCGTTTTTTAGGTATTTTTTCTTCGGGATTTTTTTGAACGTTTTCGGTGGTCATAGTCGGTTAAGAGATAAAATCAACATAAGCTTCGAGAAAATGAATAAAATCTTGCGTGCCACAAAAAGCGATGCTTTCTTCATCATAATAATGAAAATCGTCTTCCAGAATTTCATCTGTTTCAATGGCGAGATTATTCGCTCTCACCATTATTTCATCAGCATCTAAAAACAATGTATATTCTGCGCCGATTAAGATCTCTTCTTGATTTTCAGAGAGTGATTGCGCAGTAGAAAGTGCGGTCAAAATCGCCTTTGGATTTGACCGCACTTCTGTATTGAACCAGTTAGCAAGAGCAATGTGTTCCATCGAACATTTTACGGATACATTGCCTTGATAATGTGTAAATTGAAAATCCATCTTAGATACTAAAGGATGAACCACAGCCACAAGTGCTGGTAGCATTTGGATTATTTACAGTAAAGCGTGAGCCTTCTAAACCTTCAGTGTAATCGACGGTACCACCGATTAAATACTGTAAACTCATTGGGTCAATCACAAGTTGAACCCCTGATTTTTCAATCGTTAAATCACCTTCATTCACTTTTTCATCAAAAGTAAAACCATATTGGAAACCGCTACAGCCACCACCCGTGATATACACGCGTAATTTCAAATTAGTATTTTCTTCTTCGCTGATTAAACTTTTTACTTTATTCGCTGCTGCATCAGTAAATATCAATGGTACTGCAATGTTATCTGTCATAATTATTTCCCGCTTCCCGAAAATTTGAATTCCGTTATTATCTAATAACCATTTACTCCATTCAAGTGTAATCCAGTTTTTTCCTAGAAATCGTGCTATAATCTGGCAAAATTTTTTTCAAAAAAGGTGAAATAAAATGGCTATTCCAATTAGAACAGAAAAAGAAATTGTAAAACTACGTGAGGCCTGCAAATTGGCTTCTGATGTGCTAGTGATGATTGAACCTTACGTAAAAGCAGGCGTAACTACAGGTGAACTTGATCGAATTTGCCATGAATATATGGTGAATGAACAAAAGGTTATCCCTGCGTGTTTGAATTATCACGGTTTCCCAAAGGCTACCTGTATTTCCATTAACGAAGTCGTCTGTCACGGTATTCCAAGTGAAGATAAAGTGCTTAAAAATGGCGATATTGTGAACATTGATGTCACGGTGATTAAAGACGGTTATTTTGGTGATAACTCAAAAATGTATATCGTGGGCGGAGAAACGAATATTCGTAGTAAAAAATTAGTGGAAGCGGCACAAGAAGCCCTATATGTGGGATTGCGTACAGTAAAACCAGGTATTCGTTTAAATGAAATAGGTAAAGCCGTGCAAAAATATACTGAAAGTCAAACTTTCAGCGTTGTGCGTGAATATTGCGGACATGGTGTTGGTACAGAATTTCACTGCGAACCTCAAGTATTGCATTATTACGCAGATGATGGCGGTGTGATTTTAAAACCAGGTATGGTGTTTACGATTGAGCCAATGATTAACGCGGGCAAAAAAGAAGTGCGCGTGATGGGAGATGGTTGGACAGTAAAAACCAAAGATCGTAGTCATTCAGCACAATACGAACATCAAATTGTTGTCACCGAAACAGGTTGTGAAGTAATGACTATTCGTGATGAAGAAATTGCGGAAGGCCGAATTTCACGGATTATGGTGAATGTGTAATTGATATTAAATTATAAGATAAGGGCGTAGATATACGCCCTTTTTATTTTTCTTTATAATAACGCCACCTCGAACCACTAAAAGGCAATCAACATGCTGTTTCCTTTGTCATTATCTTCTCCTTTAACGCCAAGTACGGTCAAAATTGAACGAGAAAATCTCAAGCAATTTGAGCTCGAGAATTTTTCTCGTTATTCCATTTTTGAGCTTATTGAAAATCGCTGTGATTTTTATGATTCCTTATTGATTCAACTTTGGCAGGAAATAGGATTAAGTGAACAGCAAGGCATTTCTTTAATTGCGGTGGGCGGTTATGGACGGCGTGAGATGTTTCCTTTGTCGGATTTAGATTTTTTAATTTTGGTCGAGCAAATACCTAGCCCAGAAATTGAAGAAAAAATTACTCAATTTATCCAATTTTTATGGGATTGTGGCTTTGAGGTGGGAAATAGTGTTCGAACCTTAGAACAATGCGAATCGGAAGGAAAACAAGATATTACGATTGCCACCAATTTATTAGAAGCAAGATTTCTCACTGGAAATCGACCGCACTTTGATGCGCTAAATGAATTGGTAAAACGTGCTGATTTTTGGTCGAAAGAGGATTTTTTTAACGCCAAAGTGCAAGAGCAAATAGAACGTTATCAGCGTTATCACAATACGGCTTATAACCTTGAGCCAGATATTAAGTATAGCCCTGGTGGTTTGCGTGATTTGCATTTGTTGTATTGGGTGGCTTTGCGCCATTCGGGGGCGCTGACCCTTGAGGCCATTTTACAAAGTGGTTTTATTTATCCTCAAGAATATCAGCAACTACAAGAAAGTCGTGCATTTTTATTTAAAGTGCGGTTCGCTTTGCATTTGATTTTGAAACGTTACGATAATCGTCTGTTGTTTGATCGTCAAATTAAAGTCAGTGAATTGTTGGGTTTCCGAGGGGAAGGCAATCAAGCTGTGGAAAAAATGATGAAATGTTTTTTCCAAGCATTGCACCGAATTTCGCTGATTAGTAATTTGCTGATTCAGCATTATCGAGAAAATGTGCTCTCATCAAATCAGGATACTGTGATTGACCAATTAGACGATGATTTTCAACTGATTAACCAATCCTTATGTTTGCGTAATAGCCTTGTTTTTCAAGAAAAACCAGCGCGAATTTTAGATATATTCTTTTATTTAACGCAGTATGAACAGGCTGATATTCATTCAGATACCTTGCGTCAATTACAAATTTCCTTAGAGCAATTACCACAAAAATTATGTGAAATCCCTGAGGCTCGAGAAAAATTTTTACGTTTGTTTAATCAACCTAATGCGATTAAGCGTGCGTTTATGCCGATGCACCAATATGGCGTATTAACTGCGTATCTTCCGCAATGGCAAGCCATTGAGGGCTTAATGCAATTTGATTTATTTCATATTTATACGGTGGATGAGCATACATTGCGCGTGATGTTGAAATTGGAAAGTTTTCTGTCACAGGAAAGTGCGGAAGAACATCCCATTGCTCATCGAATTTTTAGTCAACTTTCTGACCGCTCTTTACTTTATATTGCGGCGTTGTTCCACGATATTGCAAAAGGGCGGGGCGGTGATCACGCAGAGCTTGGCGTAGAAGATGTGGCAGACTTTGCGCAATTACATGGTTTAGATCGTCGAGAAATTGATACCCTTGCTTGGCTCGTAAAATCCCATTTGCTGATGTCAATTACGGCGCAACGCCGTGATATTCATGATCCTGAAGTCGTCATGAATTTTGCGGAAGCTGTGCAAAATCAAGTTCGATTAGATTATCTCACCTGTTTAACGGTGGCGGATATTTGTGCTACCAACAGCAATTTATGGAATAGCTGGAAACGTTCGCTTTTTGCCTCTTTATATGAATTTACCGAACAGCAATTTGCACAAGGCATGAAAGAATTGCTTGATTATTCAGAAAAATCGGAAGAAAACCGAAAACTTGCACAACAAATTTTAACGCAGGATTATTCAGATATTGCACCAATCTTTATTGAGCAATTATGGGCTTGTTGTCCTGAAGATTATTTTGTGCGTAATACGCCAAAACAAATTGCGTGGCATACAAGTTTGTTGGTGGATTTCGCTGAATCATTATTAGTGAAAATTAGTAATCGCTTTTCACTTGGCGGCACGGAAGTGTTTATTTATTGCCAAGATCAACCGCACTTATTTAATAAAGTGGTGAGTACCATTGGCGCAAAAAAATTCAGTATCCATGATGCGCAGATTATTACGACACAAGATGGTTATGTTTTTGATAGCTTTATCATCACAGAACTTAACGGTGAATTAGTGGAATTTGATCGTCGCCGAGAACTAGAGCAAGCCCTAACATTAGCCCTTCAAAGTGAAAAATTACCCGCACTTTCTATTGCGCCGAATCGTCAGCTTCAACATTTTACTGTACAAACAGACGTGCGTTTTTTACATGAAAACAAAAAAGAGCATACTGAAATGGAACTGGTTGCGTTGGATAAACCGGGTTTATTAGCCCAAGTGAGCCAGATTTTCAGTGAGTTAAATCTCAATTTATTGAATGCGAAAATTACCACTGTGGGCGAGAAAGCTGAGGACTTTTTTATTTTGACGAACCAATTTGGACAAGCTCTGGATTCTCAACAAAGAGAAATATTACGTAACGTGCTGTATCGAAATATTGGATAGTCCTTTTTATAAAAATATATTTCTAGGTAAATTTGCCTTATGTTATCCTTTACAAAAACATTTTAGGGTCACACTATGCTGAGTATTTTTGTTACTTTCCTTGGCGCATTTTTAACATTGATTGTGATGCGACCAGTTGCCAATTGGATTGGATTAGTTGATAAGCCAAACTATCGTAAACGTCATCAAGGTGCAATTCCGCTAATCGGTGGCGTATCGCTTTTTGTTGGAAATCTTTGCTATTACCTGATGGAATGGGATCAACTTCGATTACCGTATCTCTATTTGTTCAGTATTTTTGTTTTATTGGCGATTGGGATTTTAGATGATCGATTTGATATCAGTCCTTTCTTAAGAGCTGGGATTCAAGCAATACTGGCTATTTTAATGATCGATCTTGGGAATGTTTATCTTGATCATCTAGGTCAAATTTTAGGGCCTTTCCAGTTAACGCTGGGTTCAATTGGTTTGATTATTACCGTCTTTGCCACTATCGCGATTATTAATGCCTTTAATATGATTGATGGTATTGATGGATTGCTCGGTGGGCTTTCTTGCGTTTCTTTTGCCGCGATTGGTTTCTTGATGTATCGAGATGGGCAAATGGATATGGCGCATTGGAGTTTTGCTTTAATCGTGTCGATTTTACCTTATTTGATGCTCAATCTAGGGATTCCATTTGGCCCAAAATATAAGGTGTTTATGGGGGATGCGGGGAGTACATTAATTGGATTTACCATTATTTGGATTTTGTTATTGAGTACGCAAGGAAAAGGGCATCCTATGAATCCAGTAACCGCACTTTGGATTATTGCGATTCCTTTGATTGATATGGTTGCGATTATTTATCGCCGTGTACGTAAAGGTAAAAGCCCATTCCGCCCAGATCGTTTACACGTTCATCATTTAATGGTGAGAGCAGGTTTAACATCAAGACAAGCCTTTTTATTGATTACGTTTGTTTCTGCAATTTGTGCAACTATCGGTATTTTAGGGGAAGTTTATTATGTGAATGAGTGGGCGATGTTTGTCGGCTTTTTCATTTTATTTTTCCTTTATGTCTATTCAATTACGCGTGCATGGCGAATAACTCGTTGGGTCAGAAGAATGAAACGTCGCGCAAAACGATTGAAGAAAGCATAAAAAATAAAGGCTTGTGTTATTAAATCACAAGCCTTTATTTTTGAGAAAATTCGCCGCGCTTTTTAACATTTTGACGATCTATTCTTATAGATAGAAAAAATCCCCAGCCTTTTGGCTAGGGATTGAAATTTGGAGCGGGAAACGAGGCTCGAACTCGCGACCCCGACCTTGGCAAGGTCGTGCTCTACCAACTGAGCTATTCCCGCAATAATGCTTCTATAATGTGAAATTGGAGCGGGAAACGAGGCTCGAACTCGCGACCCCAACCTTGGCAAGGTTGTGCTCTACCAACTGAGCTATTCCCGCAGTTCACATCAGTGAATGAGGTCGCATTATACAAATATTTTTAGGGCTTGCAAGGGCAATTTCATAAAAAGAAATTTTTTGTTGAAGTTTTCGTCAATCTAATTTCATGAAATGTTCGCGATAATAAGCCAGCTCTTTAATCGATTCTCGAATATCATCTAGCGCCAAATGCGTATTCTCTTTTTTAAAGCCTTCTAAAATTTCAGGTTTCCAACGTGCAGCAAGTTCTTTTAATGTGCTCACGTCTAAATGGCGATAATGAAAATAATCGGCTAAATCAGGCATATATTTCACTAAGAATCGTTTATCTTGGGCAATACTGTTACCGCAAATTGGCGACGCACCTTTGGGAACCCATTTTTTTAAAAAGTCTAAGGTTTGTAATTCTGCTGCACGTTCGGTGAGTTTGCTGGTTTTTACGCGTTCAATTAAGCCATTTTCACTATGTGTTTTTTGGCACCAATCATTCATTTTATTGAGTAATTCATTAGACTGATGAACAGCCAATACTGGGCCCTCTGCCAAAATATTTAAATTTTTATCTGTCACAATAGTCGCAATTTCAATAATACGTTCTTTTTCCGGATCTAAACCGGTCATTTCTAAATCAATCCAAATAAGATTTTGTTTATCGAATGACATAATATCAGGTATCCTATGCAAAAATTTTTTTCATTTTACCAAAAACAAGGGAAAAAACGACCTCACTTTTATGGCTAAACGTAAATTAACTCAGAACCAAACTAGAAGAATTCAATCGAATAATGCGAAAACATTACATCGCCATAAGAAAAAAGAGATTGAATGGTCAGATGAAATGCTTGGTGAATCACAAGAAGGTGTTGTGGTCACGCGTTATTCGATTCATGCAGATGTCGAAAATGAACAAGGCGAAATTTATCGTTGTAATTTGCGTCGTACCTTGTCGAGTTTGGTGGTGGGAGATAAAGTTGTTTGGCGTAAAGGCAATGAACAATTACAAGGTGTGAGCGGCGTGATTGAGGCAATTCACCCCCGAGAAAATGAAATTTCCCGCCCTGACTATTATGATGGTTTGAAACCCATTGCGGCGAATATTGATCGTATTATTATTGTATCAGCAGTATTGCCAACGCTTTCCTTAAATATTATCGATCGTTATCTTGTTGTGTGTGAAATCGCGGGAATTACGCCTCTCATTGTTTTGAATAAAGTGGATTTATTGTCACAAGAACAGCGTCAAGAAGTTGAAAAAGATCTTAAAATTTACCAAGATATTGGCTATGAGATTTTAATGATTTCAGCAAAGAGCGGTGAAAATATGGAAAAATTAACCGCACTTTTGGCACAAGGCACGGCGATTTTTGTTGGGCAATCTGGTGTTGGTAAATCGAGTTTAATTAATCATATTTTGCCTAGAGTAAACGCTCAAGTAGGGGATGTGAGCGAAACATCAGGCTTAGGGCAGCATACGACGACATCATCACGTCTTTACCATTTGCCGCAAGGTGGTAATTTAATTGATTCGCCAGGGATTAGAGAATTTGGGCTTTGGCATTTAGATGCCGAGCAAATCACAAAAGGGTATCGAGAATTTCAATATGTTTTGGGAACCTGTAAATTCCGTGATTGTAAACATTTGAGCGATCCTGGGTGTGCGTTGCGTGAAGCAGTGGAGCAAGGAAAAATTTCGCCTGTTCGTTATGATAATTATCACCGATTAATTGAAAGTTTAAGTGAAACAAAATCACAACGTCATTTTTCAGCAGTTTAACGATTGCGCAAGCTGGATGATAAATAAACAAATCCTGAGTTTTTTTATGATCTAATTCAATTTTTTTAGTGTTTATTCTTGATTATTCGCTTTTGAACAAGGATACTAAGGCAGATTTTATCTTTGTATTTTTTAACTATTATTTAGTAGAGAGGTAGCATTATGTACTCAAAAGATGTTGAAATCACTGCGCCAAACGGTTTACACACTCGTCCAGCAGCACAATTTGTGAAAGAAGCGAAAGCATTTTCTTCCGATATCACAGTAACATCTGCCGGTAAGAGCGCAAGTGCAAAAAGCTTGTTTAAGTTACAAACACTAGGTTTAACACAGGGAACAGTGATTACCATTTCTGCTGAAGGCGAAGATGAGCAGCAGGCAGTTGAGCATTTAGTCGCTTTGATTCCAACTTTAGAATAATTCTTACTTAGCCATAAAATTGTGAAATTTTATGGCTATTGTTTATCTATTCCTTTTTAATTATTTCGGAAGGTATCTATGATTTCTGGTATTCTCGCATCACCTGGTATTGCCTTTGGTAAGGCACTTGTTCTTAAAGAAGAAAAGATTGTTCTTGATACGCAAAAAATTACTGATGATCAAATTGACGCAGAAGTCGCTCGATTTTATGAAGGTCGTGCATTGGCGGTGGAACAACTTAATTCAATCAGAGAGCGCGCATTAATTTCTTTAGGTGAAGAAAAAGCCGCGATCTTTGAAGGCCACTTGATGATTCTTGAGGATGAAGAATTAGAAGAAGAAATTCTTGATTATCTTCGTTCAAATAAAGTCAATGCCGCAGTTGCAGCGAGCAAAATTATTGATCAACAAGTCACAATGTTGTCGGAGATCGATGATGAATATTTAAAAGAGCGTGCTGGCGATATTCGTGATATTGGTAACCGTTTAATTAAAAATATTTTGGGCATGTACATAGTAGATCTTGGCGATATTCAAGAAGAATCAATTCTTGTTGCTTATGATCTGACCCCATCAGAAACCGCCCAACTTAATCTTGAAAAAGTATTAGGGGTTGTCACTGATATTGGTGGTAGAACATCTCATACTTCTATTATGGCGCGTTCTTTAGAATTACCAGCGATTGTAGGCACAAATAATGTGACCGAATTAGTCAATACAGGTGATTACTTAATTTTAGATGCGATAAATAATCAAGTTTATATTAATCCAACACAATCTCAGATTGATGAATTAAAAACACTTGAAGCTAAAATTTCTCAGGAAAAAGCAGAGTTAGCTAAATTAAAAGATCTTCCAGCGATCACCTTGGATGGACATAAAGTTGATGTGGTTGCTAATATCGGGACAATCCGTGATTGTGAAGGGGCAGATCGTAATGGTGCAGAAGGTATTGGTTTATACCGAACTGAATTCTTATTTATGGATCGTGAACAACTTCCGACGGAAGAAGAACAATTCATCGCCTACAAAGAAGTCGTAGAAGCAATGAACGGGCGTTTAACCGTGCTTCGTACTATGGATATTGGTGGTGATAAAGAGCTTCCATATTTAGATTTACCAAAAGAAATGAATCCATTCTTGGGATGGCGTGCGATTCGCATTGCGTTAGATCGCCGTGAAATTTTAAATGCACAATTACGCGCGGTGTTGCGTGCTTCGGCATTTGGCAAATTGGCAGTGATGTTCCCGATGATTATTTCCGTAGAAGAAATTAGAGAATTAAAATCGGTTATTGAAACATTAAAAGCGGAATTGCGTGCAGAAGGTAAAGCGTTTGATGAATATATCCAAGTGGGGGTAATGGTTGAAACGCCATCCGCTGCCGTAAATGCAAAATTCTTAGCAAAAGAAGTAGATTTCTTCAGTATTGGAACTAACGATTTAACCCAATATACTTTAGCAGTGGATCGAGGCAATGAGTTAATTTCACATCTTTATAATCCAATGCAGCCATCTGTGCTTGGTTTAATTAAACAAGTAATTGATGCTTCTCACGCAGAGGGCAAATGGACGGGAATGTGCGGTGAATTAGCCGGTGATGAACGTGCAACCTTATTGTTACTTGGTATGGGATTAGATGAATTTAGTATGAGTGCTATTTCTGTACCTCGAATTAAAAAATTAATCCGTAATGTGAATTTCCAAGATGCAAAAGCCCTTGCTAATGCCGCATTACAAAAACCGACCGCTTCGGAAATTGAGCAGTTAATCGAAGAATTTTTGGCGGAAAATGCATTAAATTAAACAAAATTGTTTGATTTTACGTTAAAATAACAGCCATCTATGAATTGATAGGAGATTAAAATGGGCTTATTTGACAAGTTATTCGGTTCAAAAGAAAACAAATCTGTGGAAGTTGAAATTTATGCACCTATCTCTGGTGATATTGTAAATATTGAAGATGTTCCCGATGTGGTTTTTTCTGAAAAAATCGTGGGTGATGGTGTTGCTATTCGCCCTACTGGTAACAAAATCGTTGCGCCAGTTGATGGTGTGATTGGTAAAATTTTTGAAACCAACCATGCTTTCTCAATGGAATCAAAAGAAGGTGTAGAATTATTTGTACACTTTGGTATTGATACCGTTGAGCTGAAAGGTGAAGGCTTTACTCGTATTGCGCAAGAAGGTCAATCAGTTAAACGTGGAGATACTGTGATTGAATTTGATCTTCCTTTATTAGAATCAAAAGCAAAATCTGTATTAACACCCGTTGTTATTTCCAATATGGATGAAGTTTCTTGCATCGTGAAAAAATCAGGTGAAGTGGTCGCTGGAGAGTCAGTGGTATTAAGCTTAACTAAATAATTTCTTTACGATAAAAAAGTCCGCCTTTGTGCGGATTTTTTATTTATGTAAATAAAACTGTGGTGTAGATAGGATTCAACGGAAAAATTAAAAATGATCTATAAACTTACTGGCTCACTCCAAAATTATGTATGGGGAGGGCATCAATATATTCCTCAATTACTGAATATTCCTGCAGAAGAAAATCAATATTATGCTGAATGGTGGTTAGGTGCACATCATTCTGCGCCTTCAACCATTGGAGTCGATGGTAAAAATGTATTACTTACTGAATTTTTACAGAAAAATCCTACCGCACTTGGCACACAAAGCCGAGCCAGTTTTGGTAATGAATTACCCTATTTATTAAAAATTCTTGATGTCGCCCAACCTCTTTCCATTCAACTTCATCCAACAAAAACGCAAGCTGAAATAGGTTTTGCGGAAGAAAATGCGAAAGGCATTGAGTTAAAAGCATCAACACGAACTTATAAAGATAACAATCATAAACCTGAAATGATGATTGCTTTATCTGATTTCTGGTTGTTGCATGGTTTTAAAAATAAATCAGATATTATCGAAACTTTAGAGGCACGATCATCTTTAGTCCCGCTTGCAAAAAAATTGCATGAACAAGATTTACATGCTTTCTATGCCGATATTATGCAAGCAAAACAGGCCCAATTACACCAATGGCTTTCCCCAATTCTGTTGGCGAATCAAGTAGATTATGAGGCTAATAATCTGGATTTAACTAATCCAGATTATTGGGTGCTTTACACCATTGATGCAATGAATATTTCTTTAGATAAATTAGATGCAGGTTTAATTTGCTTCTATTTGTTTAATATTGTGCACCTCAAAAAAGGCGAGGGAATTTACCAAGATGCTGGCATTCCGCACGCTTATTTGCGAGGGCAAAATATTGAACTGATGGCTTGTTCAGATAATGTAATTCGCGGTGGTTTAACGCCTAAATATGTCGATCTTCCAGAATTGCTTAAAATTGTCGATTGTCGTGAAGTGGAGCCTAAAATTATCCCGTCGGCACCTCAAGACGCGCGTATATTTACTTATGCTACGCCGGCGCAAGATTTCGCTTTGCAAAATATTCAATATGAATGTGGTGAAACTCATCATTTAAAAGCACAAAGTGCGAGTATTTTATTGGTGATGAATGGCCAGTTAAATTTACGCTCAGAAACGACCGCACTTTCTTTGAAGCAAGGTGAGGCAGCTTTCATTACCGCAGGTGCTTCTTATGAAGTGGAAGGCTTAATTGAAGGCTATGCAGTGGTGGCAAAATTGCCTTAATTTTATACAAAATAGGCTATAAAAGTGCGGGTGGATTTGATAGACTTTTTTCATTAAATCTACCCTAATAAAGGAGAAAAAATATGCTTGATGGATTCGCTATTTCCACATTAATTTTTGTGATATTAGTCGCATTAATTTTGTTTTCTACAGTGAAAACTGTACCACAAGGTTATAACTGGACAATCGAACGTTTCGGTCGTTACACAAGAACATTAATGCCAGGGTTAAATTTAGTGGTGCCTTTTGTTGATCGTATTGGTCGTAAAATTAATATGATGGAACAAGTTTTAGACATTCCTTCACAAGAAGTGATTTCTAAAGATAACGCCAATGTTTCTATTGATGCGGTTTGTTTTGTGCAGGTGATTGATGCTCGAAGTGCGGCTTATGAAGTAAACCATTTGGAACAAGCTATCATCAATTTAACCATGACAAATATTCGAACAGTGCTCGGCTCGATGGAGCTTGATGAAATGCTTTCCCAACGTGATTCTATTAATAGTCGATTATTGGCTATTGTGGATGAAGCGACAAATCCATGGGGGATTAAAGTAACGCGTATTGAAATTCGTGATGTTCGTCCGCCTCGTGAACTGATTGATTCAATGAATGCTCAAATGAAAGCAGAACGAAATAAACGTGCTGAAGTATTAGAGGCTGAAGGGATTCGCCAAGCTCAGATTCTCCGTGCTGAAGGTGAAAAACAAGCTAGAATTCTAAAAGCAGAAGGGGAGCGACAAGAAGCCTTTTTACAAGCTGAAGCTCGAGAACGTGCAGCGGAAGCTGAAGCAAAAGCAACGCAGATGGTATCAGAAGCCATTACCAGTGGTGATACCAAAGCGATTAACTACTTTATTGCACAAAAATACACAGAAGCATTGAAAGAAATTGGTAGTTCAGGAAACAGTAAAGTCGTGCTTATGCCATTAGAAGCTGGCAATTTAATTGGTTCTGTTGCTGGTATTGCGGAGTTATTAAAGGGCGATAAAAAATCTTAATTTAGATAAAGTGCGGTGATTTTTTTCGGTATTATGTAGCAGTTGCACAAAGACCAAAATTTAAACAAAACTATACAAAAATGCCCTTATTTCGATAAGGGCATTATTTTTTATAAATGTATTTTACAGAATTCTACTTATTTTTACGTTACTCACTTTTCCGTTTTCTTCTAAACAGTCTTTCTCGTTGCTCCTCTAGCAGCATTTGTTCCATCATTGCAGGGTAAGCCTGTTCGCAGAGAGCAACGTATTCAGGTTGGGTTAAGTGTTCTCTAATTTTAGTCGGGCAACGTAGATAGATTTTATCTTCTGCAAAACTACTAATAATAGAAAGCATCTGATAAGGTTTCCCATCTTCGGTTTCAAACACTTCATCGGTAAATTGCATTTCAAATATTGCTACAACTACCTGATTATTAGCGATTTCATAGGCTCCATAAAATATCAGCGGATTACGGGGTAAAGTACCGACTTCTTTCGCAAGATCTCGCAAATTGTGATAGAACAACAGATAGGCATCATCTTTTACGTTTGAATACATCTGAGCCAGTTCTCGCATAAAAGTTTTGAATGTTTCATAGTCCATCTTTTTTAAATCCACGTTAAGTGGAGTGTGTGTCATGGTTTCCATTATTGCTCCTTGTGTTGCTTTAAATTATTTAGGCTACGGCTAAATATTGGTTATCGTTTGAGGCTTCTAAACATAAACTTTCCAATCCGAATTTTGCCGCAGGTTTCTTATTTCCCTGCCAGTAGCCAGTTAAATCTCGTGAAGGTCTGGCTTTCAAACAGCGTTTTAGTACGTTGTCAAATTTGTCTTTATCTGACTGGTAACGAAAATCCTCACGCCATGCGGTTTCATTCGCATAGTGCATCATGTAATTATTTCCCATCTTATGATACACACCCATAATCATTCTTCTAAATCTTGCAAAGAAGGATTCAGCTAGGTTATTGGTGGTGCCGTCAATCGAGCAATATTCTTGCGAATGGTTTACTCGGCATAAATCATAGTGAAATGCCAAGCCATCATAAGCAGGATTTTCATCAGCACAAATTGTAGATTTTGGTGCGACTAAGCGATGTGTTAAAGCAAGCATATCATCAGCATTTTCCTCTTTAACTAATGCAACGAGAGTGCGGTCGGCTCCTTTTATTATCTCCTGATTTGCAGCTTGTTGACGAAAAACCATAACGCAGGATTTATCTTTACGTTGGTGACATCTCTTACGTCTATCAATTCGCTTATGTTTAAAATTTTTGGGGCGAAGGTAGTTATTCACATAACAACCATCAATATGAATAATGCCCGTGAGTGGTGTGTAATCTTGCGTTTTTTCAACTGCTTCACGAAATTTATGTAGTAATGCCCATGACGTTTTATATTGCACGCCAATATGACGAGATAAGTTAAGCGCAGAAATCCCTTTACTATTGATAGTGAAATAATAAACCGATAACAGTAGCTTTCTTAGGGAAAGTTTGGTGTGCTGAAAAATCGTGCCGCTTTTTACGGAAAAACGATGTTGGCAATGCTTGCACTGCCATTGCTTACGAGAGGAAATAAAATAGGCTTTATGCGTAATCTGACAACGAGGACACTCAACCGTATGAAAACAGTGAGAATTTCCCCAACGAGCATTTTTCAGAAAGATAAGGGCTTCACTATCAGATAAATCATAAATCGCAGAGATAGATAAATTGCGATAGGCAGAAAGTAATTGTGGTGGCGTTTGCATCTTTTTCATTTATTTGTTCAACATTCATAATTAGCTCCTGACTTATTGCTTTATGCCCAATAAGTCGCGTTTCTCTTGTTAAATTGGTTGAACAAATTAAATATAAAAAAAGCAAACGAGAAGATTTGCTTAAAAACGGGAGGATTTTAGATCAAAGTTTGATCGATTTGCAAGAAGAAAAAAGCAACCTCTTTCGAGATTGCTTATATGTATAGAAAGTTATTCTTTATAAGATAGATAAAATATCATTATTCATTTTATATTTTATTTGTTTGGCTGTGTTTTAACGATGTGTTGATTATATTTTAAGTAGAAAGCCATTATGGGTGGCTTTCTACTTTTTATTTGTTCCAAATGAGTTTATGGCAGTATGTTGAACTACTTATTAGATTTGGTTTGATTGCATGGCTTACACAGCATTTGTCCGTTCTCTAATATGGTTTTACCACCTTGCGACCACGGCACAATATGGTCTGCGTCCATTTGCGACAATTCAAATTTTTGTTGGCAATGCGGACATACACCATTTTGTTTTTGGTACATTTTCTGTTTATCTTTGTCACTAAATGCGCGTAAATTCAAATGCTTTTCTTGACCTGACAATAGATAATGATAAATACCACTCTTTTTCTGCACTTCATCATTGTCAATCAAATCAATAATTTTTCGTTCCAATTCTTCAGCATTAAATGGTTTATCCTTGTATTTGTTATACCAAATGCCCCATTCTTGCCCTTTCATTAGTTTCACACGTTCTTTGCTGTGATTACTGAAAATTCGTTTTACCCACGCAAAAACTTCTTGAAAGTATTGATACAATTCGCTTGCACTTTCATCTTTTTGATGGTCGCTCATGTATTGCTCAATCGTTTTATCTTCACGCGCTGCAATCCACGAAATCGCCGTTTCCAAAAACTCTTGGCGTTCTGCCGTGCCTTTCAAATAATCACCAAATTGCTGTTGAACCACACAATTTCGCTTGCTGAAATATTTTTTTGCAGCCGAAACCCACGAACCAGAATAAATCGCATTTCTCAATTCTTGTTCGGTTAATTTTTCGCCAGCAATATTGATGGTTTTGAACCAATCTAATTTTTCACTATCTGTGCCAGTGCATTGATAAACCTGCAATTTATAATCCAAAAACTTATTTTGTTGGTCATCGGTTAAATTACCAAAATTAAGTGGTTTGTCTTTTTCAAACTCTACCGAAAACAGACTTTGGCTAAATTGGCAAATAGATATTGTGCGTTGTTGTCCATCAATCAATTCAAATTCGCCATTTTCGCCCACCGCCCAATACATCACATTTAAGGGAAAACCTTTCATAATCGTGCGAATCACTTCATCACGCTGTTTGTCTTTATAAACAAATTCGCGCTGATACGGCGGACGGATATTCAGGCAGCCTGAAAAACCGAATACACCCTGTTCATCATTATCTTGATAATCTTGTGTTAATTCGCGGATGGAGATTTCTTTTAATTGGATTTTCATGATTTAGCCTTTTTTGGGATGTTTGTGTTTAATAAGAATGCGAGCATAGGTTTCTTTTCCATTTAAAGTAAACCGTTTTCCATAATTGGGATTATCTTCAACATAACGGTCAAGTCCAACAATCTCAAATTGTTCAGGATTGTATTTATCCAAAAATGTAACCGGCACACCCATTGCACCGTCAAAATCAATCGGAATATCTATAACTTTATTAACGTTAATCGCATCATAATTATCGTAATGCGGATATTCTTCGGACGTATAGGTTTTCCATAAAATCAATGGTTCATGGCGTTTAGAATGGTCTAAATTGGTAAACCAACAAGCATTGCCCAAACTGCGCCAATTTTTACCGTTTTCATCACGCCAACTGCGTGTTTCGCGCATTTCATAATAATCAGGCACTTGAAATGCCATATCGCCGCTTTTGTAACCGAGCCAAATTTTATTTTCTTTGATTAACGAAAAAATTTCTTTGTAAGTAATCGCGTTTTGATTGCCGATAATGATGAATTTCTTATCATATTCAACCAATTGCGCCACATATTCCCGAAACAGCGAAAACGGCGGATTGGTAACCACAATATCCGCTTGTTTCAGCAGATTGATACATTCCGCGCTGCGGAAATCGCCGTCGCCCTGTAAGGGTTTCACTTCAACTTCATCGGGCGATGGAACACGGTTGCCATCTTTGTCGCCCTCGTAAATCAAATAAACGGCTTGCTCGCTGTCGTTTCGGCTGAATACATCGGAATGCTGGTTTTTGTAGCATGTGGCAATCAGTTTTTTCAGCCCCAAGCGTTCAAAATTGTAGGAAAAATAATGAAAGAAATTGCTTACTCGTGGGTCATCGCAGTTGCAATAAACCACTTTGTCTTTGAAATGACCGGTGTAGTGTTGCAGTTCGCGCTCAATATCAGAAAGTTGCGTGTAAAACTCGTCATTTTTGCCGCGTTTTGCCGCATGAAGATTGTTGTTTTTGGCAGAAGTATTTTTTAACATTTCAAACTCCCAAAAAAAATGTTGGAAGTTTGAAAAGACAAGATTAAACTAGGCTTGTAGGCTTGTAGGCTTGTAGGCTTGTAGGCTTGTAGGCTTGTAGGCTTGTAGGCTTGTAGGCTTGTAGGCTTGTAGGCTTGTAGGCTTGTAGGCTTGTAGGCTTGTAGGCTTGTAGGCTTGTAGGCTTGTAGGCTTGTAGGCTTGTAGGCTTGTAGGCTTGTAGGCTTGTAGGCTTGTAGGCTTGTAGGCTTGTAGGCTTGTAGGCTTGTAGGCTTGTATAGACATTTTTGTTCCTTATTGAGTTAGTGTCAAATTAGTATTTATTGTTTTTCTGATATTTCTTTAAAAGAAATAGCAAAGGCATCCTTTAAATTTTCAGGCATAGTACGATAGTCTGCAATCAGTTTTTCTTCTTGCTCTGAGATAGTATTTTTTGGCGTTACAGCTTGAAACATCTCACCTTCACCACTCACGAGCCAATTCAAATTCACTCCTGCTTTAGCAATGCCTGACATTCCTTCTGCATTGGGTTCACGTTCACCACCGATATAACCTTGCATCGTACGATAGGCTATTCCTGTTTGTTCTGCGAAGTCCGTAATTTTCCAATTTTTAGCCTCACAAACTTGTCTTAATCTTTCTGATATGCACATTTGAGCGTTCCATTTTCAATTTACAATTGACAAATTACGCAAATGAGCGTATATTTGTTTTTAGTTTAAACGCATTTTATCACGTTTGAGCATATTTAAAATCTCTATTAACATAAATTTTAAACAAGACGATGACTCAGCATTTCTTACTTTCTAGCAAAGCTCGCACGCTTTCTTCCTACGAGATTGCACAACTCTCGGAAGAAGAAGCGTATGATTTGCTTTGTGAATTAAGATGGGGTGGAAAAGAGTTCATCACTTGCCCTAAATGTGGGGTACAACACAAGCCTTATTATATTTCTACACGTAAACAATGGCGCTGCAAACATTGTAATCACACTTTTAGTGTCACTTCAGGCACCATTTTTGCCAATCGCAAGAAACCGATTAAGGTTTATCTCTATGCTTTAATGGAATGGGTAAATGCAGTCAAAGGCTTATCTTCCCTTCAATTAGCTCGTAATGCAAAACTTAATCCTCGCACGGCATTTGTTTTATCGCATAAATTCCGTAAAGCATTATTAGAAAGTCGTGATATGAAACCCCTTTCAGGCGTAGTGGATATGGACGGCACTTATGTTCATCCTGCACCACGTAAAGCAAATAAGAAATCTGACCGCATTGACTATCGTTTAAAGGAAAATCAGAATCCTGATAAACGTTGTGTAATGGTTGCACGTGAGCATTATTCACCAGAAGAAAAAGCCAGTAATGTGCTGCATTGTGGGGCAAAACGCTCTCACGTTTTTGTGGCGCATACGGAATCGCAATCGGTAGTGAAAAGTTTTGCCGATAAATTTATTAAACCGAATACGCAAATCAATACCGATGAAAGCACTGCTTATGATGTCTTGTTGCCTTACTATAACTTGAGAACTGTAAACCATAAGGAAGAATATCGCAGTGATTTGGGCGTAACGAACAATCAGGCAGAAAGTTTATTCAGTCGCTTCAAACGTATGTACTACGGACAAGTTCACCGTATCGGCAATGAATACTTACTTAACTATGCTAATGAAATTGCCTACCGTGAGGACAATCGCCGTACCTCAAATAAAGCGCAGTTTATTGATGTATTAAGCCGATGTTTGAAAACCACCAACGATAACAATGAATGGTGCGGTTATTGGCAACGAAAAATTATTCATCAAGAAGTGATTTGGCAATAGATATATGGCATACAACCTAGATAAGAAGCTCAAAGAGTTTGAATTTGAGCGTAAACAAGTATTACATCATCTTGCGTTACTTGATGCGAACATTGCCACATTAAAACGTGCTATTGAGCTTACTCAACAGGAAACTGATGTAGCCCTTTATAATACGGACAACTTTGTGTATCGTTCCAAATATAAGCTCTTTAAAGGGAAAATTCGTAAATACATCGTACAAATGATGCGAGAAGCACCAGATAAAACCTTTACAATTGCCGAGCTTACGCAGCGCATTTTTGATATTGAACAAAATCCTGATACACCGTCTGAAAAGCATCTTGATTCCGTGCGTAAACAACTGAATGAGTTTTATAAAAGGGAATGGATTAATAGAGTTCAAATCAACCGAAATGAGGTTCACTGGCAATGGAAACAAAAATAGCGGTATTTCTACCGCTATTTACTATCCTTGCTCAAGTGTTCTCAATCGCCAATGTTGTGAGTTATCTATTAAGCATTTTTCCACTAACGATTTATACTTTAAATAGTTTAATGTACAAGCAATCGTTTGTGATTGTTTATACGGTATGACTTCTTCAATCTCTTGCCCATCTAACTTCATCGCCAGATATGTAATCTCCTTCACACTTAACCATTTTGAAGGCTCTTGTTTTAGTACCTGAGCAATCAACTGTTGAGGAGAAGTTTGGAAACGAAGATTTCTAAATTTGGGGTTTGACGGTAAAGGCGGTTCTTCCCGACCTTTTGCGTGATTTAATGCTACACGATAGTCTGAAATCTTCCGATCAAGATCTTTTAATTCTTTATGGAGTTGCTTGATTTGCGCTACAATTTCTTTCTTTTCGGTTTCAATTTCTTCAATCGCTTCTTCAAGCGCATTTTCCAAAGTTGATTTTTGTTTTGTCATTGACTATTCTTACCTTTCGTACATAAAAGATAAGAAAATGTAGCAGAAACAACAAATTAAATCTTTGTGCAACTGCTACATAATACCGGATTTTTTTAATCGCTTATCACCGCACTTTTGTAATAAAAAGCCTTTACAACAAATAGGAGAATCTATGGCGGATTGGCTAATAAATTGGACACTTTGGCACTGGCTGATTTTAGGCTTTATTTTGCTTATTGGTGAAGTGCTTACACCAGGGATATTTTTGCTATGGTGGGGATTAGCGGCTTTAGTGACGGCATTTGTGCAATTTCTTTTTCCAAGCCTTTCTCTTGTCTCACTTGCTATTTTTTACGCGCTATTAGCTTGTATACTTTCTGTGATTTGGTGGAAATATCAACATGGCAAAGATCGCCATGATCAATCTCATTCAACATTAAATCAACGCGATCATGCCTTACTTGGTAAACAAGGCATTGTTCAAGAACTTGGCGCGAATGGAATTGGTAGAGGCGCTTTTGGTGACACAACTTGGCGTATTCAAGGCGATAATCTCACTGTTGGCGCATTGATTGAAGTTGAACGTGTGGATGGGATTACGCTGATTGTAAAAAATCTTTCTAATTAGTTTTGGGTTTTATTCGATAAGAAAAAACAGGCATCAAGCCTGTTTTTTTATGAGATTAAAATGTTCTTCCAACATTTACCGCACTTTGGAATTAGCCCAGCGTTGCTAAAATAATTTGCTCTTGATCAATGTGAATCCAAACTTGTTGTCCGATTTGCCATTGATTCGGCTGGTGGACTGTGGCACAAAATTCAATATCGCTTTCAGCAAATTGAAGGATCGCTTCCTCTTCATTTAGTGATTTGATATTTACAGGGAACTGATTAGATTGATTCTCCAGTGGTTTTTCACTAATTTTCACCCACGGCGCTTTGAACATCAGCATCACTTCTTTTTCTGTAATCAGTTTCAAACGAGCAGAGCTTTTTGTGGTAATAGAAACTTGCAACGGCGTTGGTAATCCTTGTACATTCACATCCACAACACAACGAGAGTCAATGATTCGTTGTTGTGCCACTCGCCCAAAAAATTGATTGCGTGCGCTACTTTGTAAAGAAAAACGTGCGGTTGCCGTGAGCAAACTATCTAACGGCACAGATTCATCTTGTAGGATATGAAAAGCGTGTTCTTGCGTACGTTCTAATAAATCGTAGAGTTGGAGCAAACGCTCGGCATAAGTGGTAAGCGCCGTGCCTCCGCCATTTTTTCCACCTGTATTTCGTTCAAGCAATGGGCGAGGGCTGATTTTATTCATCGCTTCTAAATGATCCCACGCACTTTTATAGCTCACTTTTGCATTTTTCGCTGCTTGATTAATCGAACCGCATTGTTGAATTTCTTTGAGTAAACGCACTCGTTTTGGATCGATAAAAAGTTCTTGTTGAAGTTTAATGGTGAGTAAAATTTCGGTGTTTTTCATTTCGGTTCTCCCCAGTGATGATTCGAGTATTCTACTGGAAAAATAGAATGAGATAAAATTTCTTCTGGAACTAATCTTAAGATTCGCTACGACGATCTTTTAAAAGCAAAATTATCCTATTGTTTAATAGGTTTTTTTACTAAAAATGAGTAGGGATTTTTTATGTTTCACACTTCCTTTATATACTTTTATTGATATATAATAAAGTAAATAACGTTATATCACAGGAGATGATTCATGAAAAAATTAACTAAAATTTCAACCGCACTTTTAATCGCTGGATTAGGCTTTTCTTTTGCAGCATCTGCTAAAGTGACTGTATTTGCAGCGGCTTCAATGACAGATGCTTTACAACAAGTCGCAAAAGATTACGCAAAACAAAACCCGAAAAATGAAGTAGTGTTTTCTTTCGCTTCTTCTTCAACTTTAGCAAAACAAGTTGAAGAAGGCGCGCCAGCAGATATTTTTGTCTCTGCAAGCAATAAATGGATGAAATATCTTTCTGAAAAAGATTTAACCGTGAAAGAAACTGAAAAAGTGTTAGTGGGCAATGATTTAGTCTTAATCGCACCAGCAAAAAGTGCGGTAAATTCTGTGGATATTGCAAAAGGCGAATGGATTAATACATTAAAAGATAGTTATTTATCTGTTGGCGATCCTGCGCACGTACCAGCGGGTCAATACGCAGAAGAAGCATTAACTAAATTAAATTTATGGGATAAAGTGCAAGATCGTTTAGCGCGTGCAAAAGATGTGCGTGGTGCATTAGCTTTAGTGGAACGTGCAGAAGCACCTTACGGTATTGTATACAGCACTGATGCAAAAATTAGCCAACAAGTTAAAACGGTTGCAGTGTTCCCTGCGGATAGCCATAAACCAGTTGTTTACCCCGTTTCTATTTTGAAAGATCATGATAATACGGATGCTCGTGACTTCTTAAAATATTTAGAATCAGATGCTGCGAAGAAAGTGCTTGTAGGGTATGGTTTCTCTGCAAAATAAGATAGAATCTTAATAGTCATGAAGGGCGGATATTTCTGCCCTTTTGTTATTATAGAGCATCTTACCTCTCATTAATGTGGGATATTCTCATAAACAAGGAATTTAAAGAGAGGCTACTCAGATAAGGATTCATTTTGCTTACCCAATTTTTTTCATTTTTCAATCTGACTCCAATGGAAATATCAGCGATTAATTTAAGCCTGAGTGTCGCCGTCAGTTCTATGCTTTGGAGTTTGCCTTTAGCCATTTTTGTGGCGTGGCTTTTAGCGCGCAAAAACTTCTATGGAAAATCTCTGATTACTGGCGTGATTCATTTGCCTTTAGTGTTGCCACCTGTGGTTATCGGTTATCTACTACTTGTGGCAATGGGACGCAATGGTTTGATTGGCAAGTATTTATATCAGTGGTTTGGCTTATCTTTTGGTTTTAGTTGGAAGGGGGCGGTGCTTTCCTCTGCAGTGGTTGCCTTTCCATTGGTTGTTCGTGCGATTCGACTTTCTTTAGAAAATATTGATATTAAATTGGAGCAAGCAGCGCAAACACTTGGCGCTTCCGCTTGGCGTGTATTTTTTACAATAACCTTGCCACTTTCTTTACCTGGGGTTTTAGCTGGGCTGGTGCTTGGTTTTGCACGATCATTGGGGGAATTTGGCGCGACTATAACCTTTGTGTCGAACATTGCAGGCGAAACTCAAACGATTCCCCTTGCGATGTATTCTTTTATTCAAACACCGGGAGCAGAAGAACAAACTGCTCGGTTATGTTTATTTGCTATCATTCTTTCATTGATTTCTTTGCTATTGTCAGAGTGGTTGAGCAAGCGAATGCAGAAAAAATTAGGACAAGGAAATGTTGCAGATTAATGTGAAAAAACAGCTCGGGCAACTTGCCTTGCAAGCGAATATACAAGTGCCAGATCAAGGTGTAACCGCCATTTTCGGTTTGTCTGGTTCAGGCAAAACATCGCTGATTAATCTCGTCAGTGGCTTGATACAACCAGACGAAGGATTCATCCGTTTAAATGACCGCACTTTAGTAGATAGGGAAACCCAAGAATCATTGCCGACTCATTTGCGTAAAATTGGCTATGTGTTCCAAGATGCGCGCTTATTTCCTCACTATACTGTGAAAGGCAATTTGCGCTATGGTATGAAAAATGTCTCGCAAGATGATTTTAATTATATTGTCGATCTTCTCGGGATTACTCACTTATTAAAGCGTTATCCGCTTACGCTTTCTGGCGGAGAGAAACAACGTGTGGCAATCGGGCGGGCACTGCTGACTGATCCTGATATTTTACTGATGGATGAACCACTTTCTGCCCTTGATGTTCCCCGTAAACGCGAGCTAATGCAATATTTGGAACGTCTTTCTAAAGAAATTAATATCCCGATTTTATATGTTACACATAGCTTGGACGAACTGTTGCGTTTAGCTGATCGCGTTGTACTGATGGAAAACGGCATTGTGAAAGCCTATGACAGCGTAGAAAAAATTTGGAATAGTCCTATTTTTGCCCCTTGGAAAGGGGAAAGCGAACAGAGTAGTGTACTTGCCTTGCCCGTTCATTTGCATAATCCACCTTATAAAATGACCGCACTTTCGTTAGACGAACAAGCGCTCTGGATTCATCAAGTGCCTGCAAATGTAGGCGAGCGAGTGCGAGTTTGTATTTATAGTTCAGATGTTTCTATCACACTGAAAAAGCCAGAACAAACAAGCATTCGTAATATTTTACCTGGCCAAGTTGCACAAATTGAGATACAAGATTCTCGAGTGGATATTGCGGTGCTGGTGGATGGACATAAGATTTGGGCAAGTATCAGTAAATGGGCGCAAAATGAACTGCGTTTTTCTATTGGGCAAGATGTCTATGTTCAAATTAAAGCGGTGTCGGTGATGTAGTAAAAATGACCGCACTTTGTTTTTCTCCAAGTGCGGTTTTTATTAAATAAATATTCTATTTTAATAAAGTTCATCCCACCTTCTCTTTATCAAGATTTATTTTAGAAAATTATATAAAGAAAAATATTTGATTTTTCACCGCACTTTTAAACAAATCTTCACTAATTTGAAATAATAACTGCATTTTGCTATTATATATTGGCTTTTAGGAAACAAACCTTCAATTCCTACTGAACGTTTCCTTCAAAATCGCACTTCTATGTGCTGTCATTTGTAGTGGTTCCATTACACATTTTTGCCTCTAGGCAATGTTTATTAAATCTATTTTTTAATCTATTCACTTAATCGTTAAGGGGAAAAGTTTGTCTTTATTTCAATTTATGACAAAGCGAACGTCATTTAATCCTTTGGTAATTGGCGTTACATTATTTTTTGTGTTGTTACTTATGGTGATGATTTTAATTGTCCCAGCACAAACTCAAGCATTATTGAATCAAGCTAAAACTAGCATTTTTGCCAATTTTAGTTGGTTTTATGTTCTCACTTTTTCAGTGTTTTTAGGATTTTTATTAATTTTATCAGTAAGTAGTCTTGGCAATATAAAACTAGGGCAGGATGAAGAAGAACCTGAATTTAGTTTCTTATCTTGGCTTGCGATGTTATTTGCCGCTGGAATGGGGGTTGGGCTGATGTTTTTTGGCGTAGCAGAACCATTAACCCATTATCTTTCTGATATTACAACGGGTCCAGCCGAACATAAACAACAAGAAGCTTTACTTCACACCCTGTTCCACTGGGGTATTCACGCTTGGGCAGTATATGGCACCATTGCTTTAGCATTAGCTTATTTTGGGTTTCGTTATAAATTACCTTTATCGTTACGTTCTTGCTTTTATCCGTTATTAAAAGATCGTATTAATGGAAAAATCGGCGATATGATTGATATTATGGCGTTACTTGCAACATTATTTGGGATCATTACTACGCTAGGTTTTGGGTCATCACAGCTTGGCGCTGGTTTGGAGCAAATGGGATGGGTAAGCAAAAATAACTTTACTTTACAAGTTGGAATAATAATTGTAGTGATGAGTTTAGCTGTTTTTTCTGCTATTTCTGGTGTTGGAAAAGGCGTGAAAATATTAAGTGAAATTAACTTAACTTTAGCATTTTGTTTACTTCTTTTTGTTTTAATTGCAGGGCCTACGTTATATCTTTTATCTGCATTTAGCGACAACATTGGTAATTATTTTAGTAATTTAGTGCAACTCAGCTTTAAAACTTATGCTTATGAGCAAGAACACACAAGTTGGTTTAGTGGATGGACGATTCTTTATTGGGCATGGTGGTGCTCTTGGGCTCCGTTTGTGGGTTTATTTATTGCGCGTATTTCTAAAGGGCGAACTATTCGTGAATTTATCTTTGGGGTGTTAGTTATTCCAAGTTTATTTGGTATTTTATGGTTTACTGTTTTTGGTAATACAGCAGTATGGCTAAATGATGGCATTGCTGCGGGCGGGCTTAGCGAATTTATTTCTTCCCCAGAAATTTTATTATTTAAATTTTTAAATTATCTGCCTTTACCAACAATAACAGGCTTTGTGAGCTTATTAGTGATTTCATTGTTTTTTATCACTTCGGCGGATTCAGGTATTTATGTGTTAAATAACATTGCATCTCGAGATAAAAGTTTAGCCTCGCCTGCATGGCAAGCGATAATGTGGGGAACTTTGATGTCAGTTGTCGCGATTGTTCTTATGCAATCTGGTGGACTTGCTAATTTGCAAACAATGACATTAATTGTTGCCTTGCCTTTTGCTTTATTGATGTTGGTAATGTGTTTTAGTTTATGGAAAGGCTTAATTGCGGATAAAAAATATTTTTCTACTAAAGTCAATCCAACTAGTATTTTCTGGAGCGGCGATAAATGGAAATCACATTTAGAGCAAATGATGAACCAAACTCAAGAGAAAGATATTTTACGTTTCCTTAAAAATACGGCGTTACCCGCTATGCGAGAATTACGTCAAGAATTAACAGGAAAATATAATTTAAGTGTAGAAATCAACACATTATTTGAACAAGAAGAGCCAGCTTTGGAATTGGTAATTCATAAAGAATCAATGCGAGATTTTATGTATGGTATTAAATCTGTTGGGCGAGAAGTGTCAGAGCAATTAATTAACGATGAAAATCTACCGCACATTCAGCATAGTGTTACTTACGAGCCTTACACTTATTTCTTTGATGGACGAGTCGGTTACGATGTTCAATATATGGATCAAGATGAATTGATTGCCGATATGTTGAAACAATATGAACGTTATCTAAGTTTGCTTGATGATGTGGGTCAGGAACTGATGGCACACGAGCAAACCGAACTAGCAGAGTAATCGATTTAAAGGTGCAACGTGTGCCAGTTTTGTGGTTATTTAACCTGATTAATCAAAAATTGTGTTAATAAAGAAACAGGGCGGCCAGTTGCGCCTTTATTTGCGCCTTGTAACCAAGCTGTACCAGCAATGTCTAAATGTGCCCAGCGATATTTTTTCGTGAAGTTAGACAAAAATGCGCCAGCAGTAATTGCGCCACCCCAGCGACCGCCAATGTTGGCAAGATCGGCGAAAGGTGATTTCAGTTGCTCTTGATATTCTTCGCTTAATGGTAAACGCCACGCTTTATCAGTGGTTTCTGTTGCGGCTTGAAGTAGTGCATTGGCAAGCTCGTTATCTGTAGAAACTAAGCCGCTATTGTGTTGGCCAAGGGCAACCACACAAGCACCAGTCAAGGTTGCAACATCAATAACAAGCTCAGGTTCAAAACGTTCAACATAAGTAAGTGCATCACAAAGGACTAAGCGACCTTCCGCATCGGTGTTGAGCACTTCTACGGTTAAACCGTTCATGGTAGTGAGAATATCACCTGGGCGATAAGCATTGCCATCAGGCAGATTTTCACAACCAGCTAAAACACCAATAACGTTTAATGGCAAGTTCAACTCTGCAATGGCTTTCATTGTGCCGAAGACAGAGGCAGCACCACACATGTCATATTTCATTTCATCCATGTCAGCAGCAGGTTTAAGTGAAATACCGCCTGCATCAAAGGTTAATCCTTTGCCTACAAGTACAATGGGTTTGGCGTTTTTATCTGGCGCATTGTTGAATGTCAAAATAGACATATAAGCACGGTTTTCAGAGCCTTTTGAGACGGCAAGATAAGCATTCATTCCAAGTTTTGACATTTCTTCTTCATCCACAACTTTCAAAGAAAGTGCGGTAGAATTTTCTGCTAAATTTTTTGCTTGTTCAGCAAGATAAGCGGGGTTGCAGATATTGGGTGGCATATTTGCGATGTCGCGTGCTGCTTTTATACCTGAGCTAATCGCATTGGCATGAGCAATGGCTTGTTGTGCTTGATCACAATCCGTATTAAAGATGAAGGATTCTAAAACGGAGGCTTCTGCTTTTTGAGATTTGAAATGATCAAATTGATAATTGGTGTGTTCAATCGTTTCAATGGCAAAGCGGATATTCCAATAAAGATCGCGATCTTTTAATTCAATTTCAGTTAAATAAGAAACAACTTCACGCGTGTTGGTTTCTTTTAGTGTTTTTAATACAGCTTGGATGATTTGTTTATATTGACGCTCCGTGAGTTCTCCTTTTTTCCCACAGCCAACGATTAATACGCGTTTAGCAGATAAACCTTGAAGATCACGAAGTAAAACGGTTTGGGCTAATTTGCCAGTTAGCTCACCTGATTTCACTAAATCGTTTAAATAGCCTTGGGTTAATTGATCGATTTCATGGAAACTTTTTGAAAATTCATTGTTCTCATATACGCCTAAAACAATGGAATCAGCTGCTTGAGAAAGTGCGGTGTTTTTTGCTTGATATTTCATTTGATATCCTTAAATTTCTGTTTAATTCAGCGAAAATAAGGTATCATACGCGACCGATTTTATCCAGTTTTCCCCCGTTTTAGATTTAGAAAAACAAACGAAATAAGATGATTTTAATTCGATATTTAACGAAAGAAGTATTTAAGAGCCAAGTCGCTATTTTGTTCATTTTATTGCTGATATTTTTCTCTCAGCAGTTAGTGCGCGTACTGGGATCTGCGGCTAATGGTAAAGTGCCAGCTGATTTGGTATTTTCCTTGCTTGGGCTAGGCATGCCTGCTATGGCGCAATTAATGTTGCCATTATGTTTGTTTATTGCGATTTTACTCACTTTTGGTCGTCTTTATGCGGAAAGTGAAATAACGGTGATGCGTGCTTGTGGTGTCGGACAGCGTGTTTTAGTGCGTGTGGCGTTAATGCTTTCATTGATTACTGCGGGACTTGCTGCTTATAACGTCTTGTGGCTTTCGCCTTGGTCAATTCAAAAACAAGCGGCAATTGTGGAAGATGCCAAAGCGAATCCAACAATGGGGGCGCTTGCTTCTGGTCAGTTTATAGCAACGAATAACAACAATTTTGTTTTATTTATTGATAGTATTAAGGGAAATCAAATTAATGACGTGTATTTGTTCCAAACGGCACCAAAAGGACAAACGAAACCATCAGTTGTGACTGCTGAAAAAGGCGAATTAAAAGCGCTGCCAAATGGCGATCAAATTCTGAATTTACAAAATACTCAACGAGTTGAAGGCACGTCTGTTTTGCCAGATTTCCGCATTACGCATTTTGATGAATATCAAGCCTATTTGGGGCATCAGGAAACAGAAAATACGAATGATGAAGTCGCAGAATTAACATTGCCTCAACTTATCGGTTTAGATTCATCTTCTGCGAAGTCTGAATTGCATTGGCGTATTACATTAATTCTGGCAGTTCCATTAATGGCGTTAATTGCTGTGCCATTAAGTCGTGTAAATCCTCGACAAGGTCGATTTGCCAAAATTTTACCCGCACTTTTACTCTATTTAATTTATTTTTTATTACAAAGTTCCTTTAAATCTGCAGGGGCTGCAGGAAAATTAGATGCGGCTATTTTTATGCCTCTTGTTAATATTGGCTTTTTGTTGCTTGGTATCGTGTTAAACGGTTGGGATAGCGCTGCGATGTATAAATTCCGCCATTTATTCAGTAGAAAAGGATAAGCAAAATGATGAATACCCTCGATCGTTATATTGGAAAAAGTATTCTTGGCTCAATTTTTGCTACTTTGCTTACATTGGTTGGGCTTTCTGCCATTATCAAATTTGTGGAACAATTTCGTAGTGTGGGTAAAGGTACTTATGATATTTGGCAAGCGGTGGCTTTTACTGGGTTAACCATTCCAAAAGATATTGAAACTTTCTTTCCTATGGCGGCATTACTTGGTGCCCTAATGGCTTTAGGTAATCTTGCAAGTCGAAGCGAACTCGTTGTTATGCAAGCTGCTGGATTTTCTCGTTTTAAAATTGGTATGGCAGTGATGAAAACCGCATTACCATTAGTGTTGTTAACCATGGTGATTGGTGAGTGGGGGATTCCGCAAACAGAACAGTTCGCACGTGATATGCGTGCTCGAGCACTTTCTGGTGGTTCAATGCTTTCCATGAAAAATGGGGTTTGGGCAAAAGATGGTAATAATTTTGTGTTTGTTCGACGTGTGACGGATGACGCAAAATTAAACGATATTTATATTTATACTTTTGATCAGCATCGTAATTTGACGGAGTTGAAACATGCTAACCAAGCAAGTTATTCGGAAGATGAAAGTAAATGGACTTTACGTCAAGTGAATCATTCTATGATTAGCAAGGATGAAATCACGACAAGTAATCGCTTATCGGAAAAATGGGAAACAAATTTAACGCCAGATAAATTAGGCGCAGTTTCTTTACGTCCTACATCACTGTCTATTTCAGGTTTGTATAATTACATTTCATTTTTACGTGAAACGGGTCAGGATGTGAGTCGCTTTGAACTCACATTCTGGCGGAAAATTTTCCAACCTGTGTCTGTTGGTGTAATGATGTTATTAGCGTTATCGTTTATTTTTGGATCGCTACGCAGTGTGACCGCGGGGGCAAGAATTGTAACGGGCATCTGTTTTGGCTTTTTGTTCTATGTAGTAAATGAAATCTTCGGGCAAATGAGCGTTGTTTATAACATGCCAGCTGTTTTCGGTGCGCTAATGCCAAGTTTGCTATTTATTGTGATGATTTGGTGGTTGCTGAGTCGGAAACGGGATTAATTCAGATTGTTCAAATAATTGCGTGTTCAGTAATGGCACGCAATATTTTTATGTGTTGTTTTCAAATGGAAGAAGTTAAAAAATCAATGAAAATTGGCTTAGTATTAGAAGGTGGGGCGATGCGAGGCATGTACACCGCAGGTGTACTAGATGCCTTCTTAGATAAAGATTTTTGGGTGGATGGTATCATTTCTGTTTCTGCAGGTGCATTGTTTGGTGTTAATTATCCTTCTCGGCAAAAAGGTCGGGCAATTCGTTATAACAAGAAATTTATATCAGATAAGCGTTATATCAGTTTTAAAAGTTTGGTGAGCACTGGAAATATCGTGAATAAAGATTTTGCTTTTTATGAAGTACCTTTCAAATATGATGTGTTTGATAATAAAACGTTTAAAGAATCAGATATCGATTTTTATGTGGCTGTGACTAATTTACAAACTGCCCAAGCGGAATATGTCAAATTAATAGATCCTTTGGCGCAAATGGAGGTGTTGCGTGCTACTTCCGCTATGCCTTATGTTTCTCGGCCAGTTGAGATAGACAGTATTCCTTATTTGGATGGCGCTATTGCGGATTCTATTCCTGTCGAACAAATGCAGAAGTTAGGATACGATAAAATTATTGTTATTCTTACCCGCACTTTAGAGTATAGAAAATCTAAGCCAATGACTTGGATTGCCAAATGGTTTTATCGACGTTATCCACATTTTGCCGGTGCCGTAAATCAGCGTTATGCCATGTATAATCGACAAGTTGAAAATGTGATTAAGCTAGCAGAAAAAGGCGATATTTTTGTTATTCGACCTTCAGTTGATTTGAAGATTAAGCGTATTGAAAAAGATCCCAATAAATTGCAGGCAATGTATGAGTTGGGTATAAAAGATATGCAATTACAGTGGAAAAACTTATTGGACTATTTAAATCGATAATAAAAAATGGATTAAACCTTTTACCGTTTAATCCATTTTTTATTTATTGTGGTAATGCTCCGCTTCCCCAAGTTTGCACTTCTTCAGGGCGTTTTATTTGAAGTAAGAAACGTTTGTTTGGTTGCGCCTGTGGTTGAATTTCTTTTTCTGCTGGTGTGGAGAAAGAAATGCCACCTTTTAGCAACTGTTGAACACTTCCTGTATTAAATGCCGCACCTTTCCAGCCTAAGGTAAAGTCATAGCCTGATGCAATCCAAAATTCTGTATTTTGTCGAACAAGATGACTATATTTCGGCATGATTGCAATATGCACTAAGACGCGATCTCCAAGACTGTTAAGCTCAAATTTTTTCACTGTACCCACTTCTACGCCTCGATAAAGAATTGGTGAACCTTCACTTAAATTCATGGCATCACGTGTTTCTAAAATAAATGGCGTACCATTACTAAATTTATTACGTTGTGGTGCTGTTTGAGCTAAATTGAATTGTGTTTTTGGTTTACCATTCCCAATTTCAATATCGATATAAGGTTGTAATAAGCTATCAAGGTTATCTATTCCACCGGCTGAAATTTGTGGTGAGATAATCGTAAAGTTAGAACCTTCTTTTGCAATCATATTCATATAATTAGGGTTTATTAACGCTTTTGCAGTGATGTGTTTAGATTTCGCATCAAGCTGAATACTGTCAATTTGCCCCACATCTAAACCCAAATAGCGCAGACTCATCCCTTTACTCAGATTGGTTGCATCATCTGCCGTTAAGGTGATTGCAAGTCCGATAGATTTTGCATAACTTTCATTTGCGTAAAGTGTTCGATTATTGCCCGAACCACTATTATCAAAGCTAATCGCACCCTTTAAGGAACGTGCAAGTGGCGTTGCTTGAATGCTAATACCTTTAGGTGTGATATCAATTTTAGCCGCACTTTCTACCCAAAAACGACTTTTATCTGTTAACAAATGTTGATAGGCAGGGTAAATATAAACTTCTACATCAAAGCTATTAGCTTTAGGTTTAATATTTAAAATTTTTCCCACTTCAAATTGACGATATAGTACGAGAGAGCCTTTATCAATGCTTGGTAACGTTTGGGTTTGTAAGGTTATCGTTGGAGTAAGAATATTTCCTATGATGCCATGTTCAGCATTGCTAATATTTTGATAAAGCGGATAGCTATCTTTAGCTTTTCCCTGACCTTGTTTCGTTAGTACTCGTATGCCACCTTGTAACCATTTTTCTGGTGTCGCGGATTCAAAACGCAATCCGTCTAATCCAACGCTGATATCAAAGTTGGTTGCTGCGACAAATTGTGTATTTTCGTGAATTAAATTGCGATATTCGGATGCAATTGCTGCCTTAAATTGCACACCATTTACGTCGACTTTTTGTGAAACAATTTGTCCAATTGGCATGTTGTTATAAAACACATTTTGCCCTTCACTTACCCCATAATTTTCTGGTGCGGTGAGTGTTAAAACTAATGTATTAGGTGCATTGAGTAATAACTCATTTTCTTTAATGACATCAAATTGGTGCTTAGTTTCACCATCTCCGGCAATGACATCAAAATATTCGCCACGAAAGAATTTTTTTGGATCTGCTAAATTACCAAGATCCGTTTTTTTATTGCGAAGTACAATTTTGCTATTCGCTTTAAATAAAGAGGCTTGGTTTGGATCTATCAATAAACTGCCTTCTAAAATTTCATCGTTATTTTCAACCGCACTTATTTTAGAAAGAATCCCGATAGGATTATCTTGAGAATAAACCTCGGTCTGTCCTGCAACGAGACCAGCAGATGCAGGTATATTTACGTTGACTTCAATGCCACGTTTTGCGGCTTTTAAATTGGTATAGAGCGTGAAATGACTATTTTCATCTGCTTTTGGGCTATCAGCTGGAGAGTCAAAAGAAACAGCACCTTGTACAACCGCATTTAAACTTTCTACATTTAGATTTAAGCCTGATGGGCTAATGTTAGCGTTAATGCCACTGATGTTCCAAAAACGTGAATCTTTTTTCACAAACTGTGCATAGGCTTTATCAATCACCACATCTATTTGCACTTTATTGTCTTTATTAATGCGGTAATCGTAAATTTTTCCTACAGGTAGTTTTTTAAAATAGACGGATGCACCGATGGAAATTGAGCCTAAGTCATCAGAAATTAAGTGAATCAATAAATCTCCAGGCGAAACTTGGGCAATGGGGCCTTGTTCTTCCGCAATAAATTCGTCTTCGTGATCGCCATCACCCGGTTGAAGAGTGATGTAATTGCCTGATACGAGAGAATCTAAACCTGAAATTCCTGCAAGTGAAACATTTGGTTGAACAAGCCAGAATTTTGTATTTTCACGTAAAATACTTGACGCTTCAGGATTGATATTGGCAACAACTTCCACTTTTTGCATGTTATCTGTGAAATTTACTTTTTTCACCACACCAATTTGCAAACCTTGGTAGCGAACTTGTGTTTTATCCGCAACGATACCAGAGCCATTGGTAAAGGTAATCGTGATGCTTGTGCCACGTTCCTTAACAATTTGGAAGAATAAAATTGCCCCAATACATAATGCAATAAAGGGAAGTAACCAAAATGGAGAAATACGACGAGTTTTTCGTACTGCCGCTGTAATTTCTGTATGTTGATCTTTCATTGAAGAACTATTTTTCTCTGTCATAAATTTTCCAAATTAATCGACTATCAAATTGTGAGGTTGAAATCATGCTGCAAAATACGGCAGCGCCGAAGTAAAATGCGCCAGGACCAACGGTAAAATTAATAATTTCACCCCTAGTTACTAGTGACATCATTAAGGCTAATACAAATAAATCTAGCATCGACCAGCGCCCAACGAAATGCACAATATGCAATAAACGTATTTGCCATTTTATAGAATGTTGCCATTTAAAATGAACACAACTTAGTAAGTAAAGTAAGATTGCCGCTTTACTGATTGGGACAAAAATACTCGCAAAGAATACCACGAAAGCAACAAAATAACTGCCCATGTTAACAAAAGAAATTACACCAGATATTAATGTATCTTCAGAGAGTGCTCCTGTTAAATAAATGCCTGATATGGGTAATAAATTTGCTGGGAAAAGCATAATAATCCCTGCAATTAAACTTGCCCAAGTGCGTTGTAACTTAATATTATCTGAAATATGAACAGGCGATAAACAGCGCGGACATCGTGGGTTGTTCTTTTTATCGTAATGAATACCGTTTTTTGAAAATGTATAGTTACAAGCATTACATAATTCAATGTTGTTTGCATCATAAGCGGGTTCATTTTCGGGATAAAACTCTTTCCATAATGCTTTAAGGTTTAATTTGATAAAAAGTAAGGTTGTCAAAAGTGCGGTGAAAATAAAGGGAATTAAATAAACATTAATTTCCAGTGTTGCATATTCACGCACCTTGAACATCGTCACGCCTAGCGCAACTAAATAAACATCAAACATAACCCAAGGTTTTATATAACCTAAAAAAAGCAAAACACTACGTGGTTTAATATGCAAAATTTTTGCAATCCAGAGCATGATGACTAAAATTGCAAAGGTAATTGGCATCACAACGGCACAGATAAACACCATAAAGGCAGTGTATTCATAGCCTGCCACTGACATTTTCCAAATACCTTCCCAAATAGATGCATCAATTTTTACACCTAACAAATGAAGACTTAATAGGGGATAACCCAAGGCAAATGGCATCAAAATAAGGATCGATAAAGCAACCATAGCACAACGATGAACAGACCAACGCCCACCTGTCGCTAAATGGTGATGACAACGTGGACATTCAGCTTGTTCATCTTTATTTAATATTAAAGGTGTTTCTACGCTAACATCACATTCTTCGCATTTTATAATTTGAAATGATTTTTGTGTGAGGTTTGATTCTTGCACGAAAGATTATCTTTTATTCGGTTGTTAAAAACGGGTCATTTTAGCCTTGTTTAAGTATATATGGGAAGTGTTCTTGACTATTTTTGTGCAAAATTTATTCACAATGTTTTGATTCATTGTAAATTTTGTAAAAAGTGCGATAAACTAAGTCGGTTTATATTTACCCTAGGATAACTAACATGACTGATTCTCAATCTGGCGTTCAGACCACTGATGCGCAAGTAAATTCACAAAAACTAACCAATACAAAAGATATTATTGCGTATTTGGCTGAAAAATTCCCACTTTGCTTTATTTTAGAAGGCGAAGCAAAACCATTAAAAATTGGTCTGTTCCAAGATTTAGCGGAAGCATTACAAGATGATGAGCGTGTAAGCAAAACTCAGTTGCGTCAGGCTCTTCGTCAATACACATCAAATTGGCGTTATTTACATGGCTGTCGCGAAGGCGCAGTGCGCGTAGATTTACAAGGTAATCCAGCCGGCGTGTTAGAAGCTGAACATGTAGCCCATGCAGCTCAACAGCTTGCAGATGCTAAAGCGCGTGTTGCCGAAAAACGTAAAGCAGAGGCTGCAGCGAAAAAAGCTCAACAAAAACAACGCCCACGTAAACCTGTAAATAAAAATGCTAAACATTTCAATAAACCGTCATTAAGTGCGGTTGATTTTTCACAAATTTCTGTTGGTTCTGTGGTGAAAGTAAAAGCTGGTGATCATGCGAAAAAAGCAACAGTAGTGGAAGTGCTAAAAGACTCAGCACGTGTTGAACTTGAAAACGGTTTGGTTATGAGCGTAGCTGCAGATCGTTTATTTGCATAATGATTTAATTCTACTCGGGAAAGGTTATGAGATCTAATATTTCAAAAAATGTGATTACTAGCGCATTGTTATCGGTATTGTTAATCGGCTCTGTGCCTGCTTTGGCTGTGCAGCCTAAATTAAAACTGAGCGATATCACTATTCCAACAGCAAGCGAAGAGAATCAGTTGGCGACTAAGCGTGCAACGACTCGATTAACCCAATCGCATTATCGAAAGATCTCATTGGATGATGCTTTTTCTGAGAAGATTTTTGATCGTTATATCAAAAATATTGATTTTAGCCATAACACCTTTTTGCAATCTGATGTAGATGAACTTCGTCAAAAATATGGCGCTAAGTTGGATGACCAGTTAAATCAAGGTGATCTTTCTGCTGCTTTTGATATTTATGATGTAATGATGAAGCGTCGTTATGAACGTTATGCTTATGCGTTGTCTTTATTAGATAAAGAGCCTAATTTGAATGGCCAGGATCAAATTGAAATTGATCGTGAAAAAGCAGCATTTCCGAAAACCGAAGAGGAAGCTAACAAACTTTGGGAAGAGCGAGTAAAAAATGACATTATCAATCTTAAATTAAAAGATAAAAAATGGTCAGAAATTAAGTCAAAACTTACCAAACGTTATAATTTGGCAATTCGCCGTTTAACTCAAACTAAGGCTGATGATATTCTTCAAACTTATTTGAATGCATTTGCTCGCGAAATTGATCCACATACCAGCTATCTTGCACCAAGAACAGCGAAAAGTTTTAACGAAAGCATGAATCTTTCTCTTGAGGGGATTGGGGCAACGTTACAATCAGAAGATGATGAAACAAGTATTAAGTCACTTGTTCCTGGTGCACCAGCGGAGAAAAGTAAAAAATTACATCCCGGAGATAAAATTATTGGTGTGGGACAAGCTACAGGCGAGATTGAAGATATCGTTGGCTGGCGTTTAGAAGATATTGTTGAGAAAATCAAAGGTAAAAAAGGCACAAAAGTGCGGTTGGAAATTGAACCGTCTAAAGGGGGAAAATCCCGTATCATTACTTTAGTGCGCGATAAAGTCCGTATTGAAGATCAAGCCGCAAAATTAACCATGGATAAAGCCGATGGCAAAAATATTGCGATAATCAAAGTGCCAAGTTTCTATATTGGTTTAACTGATGATGTTAAAAAATTATTGGTTAAAGCAGAAAAACAAAAAGCTGATGCGTTAATTATTGATTTGCGTGAGAACGGTGGTGGCGCATTAACAGAAGCGGTTTCATTAAGTGGTTTGTTTATTACGAATGGTCCTGTTGTGCAAGTACGTGATGCTTATCAACGAATTCGTGTACATGAAGACGATGATGCTGAGCAACAATATAAAGGTCCTTTGTTTATCATGATTAACCGTTACAGTGCTTCGGCATCAGAAATTTTTGCAGCGGCAATGCAGGATTACAATCGTGGTATTGTTATTGGACAAAATACTTACGGTAAAGGTACCGTTCAGCAAAGTCGTCCTTTAAATTTTGTGTATGATTTGGATCAGACGCCGTTAGGTTTATTGCAATATACCATCCAAAAATTCTATCGAATTAATGGTGGGTCAACTCAGTTAAAAGGTGTGGCGGCAGATATTAATTTCCCTGAAATTATCGATGCGAAAGAGTACGGTGAAGATAAAGAAGATAATGCATTGCCGTGGGATAAAATTCCATCCGCAACTTATAAAGAAGTTGGTAATGCGCGCAAAGACGTTGATGTATTAAATAAAAAACATCTTGAGCGTATTGCTAAAGATCCTGAATTTGTTGCATTGAATGAAGATTTAAAAATTCGTAATGAGCGCCGTGATCGCAAATTCTTATCGTTGAATTATCAAACGCGTAAAGCTGAAAATGATAAGGATGATGCAAGACGCTTAAAAGATATTAATGATCGTTTTAAACGCGAAGGTAAAAAAGCATTAAATGATATTGATGATTTACCGAAAGATTATGAAGCGCCAGATTTCTTCTTAAAAGAAGCAGAAAAAATGGCTGCGGATTTTGTCATGTTGAATTCAAGTGCGCAAGATATTGGTAAAGAAGCTCAGAAACCAACAGAAAAAGTAGAAGAGAAAAAATAAAATTATTTTAACCGCACTTTGTTTTAGAACTTAGATAAAGTGCGGTTGTTTTTAGGAAATGTTTAAGGAATGGCTATGTTTAAAAGCACTGCAAAGCTCTCAGTATTTGTGTTGTCATTGTCAATGATGACATCAGGATGCGCTTTAGCAGATTTTGCAAACAATGGGAAATCTGCGCAAATTCATGGAATTGATGTTTCGCATTTATCTCCGGAAGAAAAACAAAAGCTCGAAGAAGAAATTAAATTAGATCAAGCGCGCTTATCACAGGAAAAGCAATCGATTTTAGAGATGTCTCTCACCCATGAAATAGGCGAGCATGCTTTACAGTTTAAGCCTTTGTTAGCTCGTTTATATGCAGAACGTAAATATACACCATTATGGAAAGATAATGCTGCGGCTCGCCAATTATTACAGGATTACGCAGCAATGGTGGCTAGTGGTATTTCTAAATGTTCAGCAAAATCCTTAGAGTCCTTTGAATTGATCGAACAACAAGACGGGTTAGCTTATGATGTTTTATTGAGCGATATATTGCTAGATTATTTGTATTATACTCAAAATGTGGGCGCGCAAGCTCAACGCTGGCTTTATTCATCTAGCGCTTATCAAGTTCAACAACCTGCAGATGAGCATATTCAACGTTGGTTAAGTGCGGTAGAAAATGGCCAACTTTTAAGTTTTGTACAAAGTTTATCGGGTGATAATCACTTATATCATCAAACTGTTAAAGCACTGTCATCAATGGTATCTGCATCAGGCTTATCAGAGGTTGGGCAGAAACTTGCAATTAATGCACAGCGTTTGCGAGTAATTCCTGATTTTCATAATGGCATCTTTGTAAATATTCCAAGTTATAAATTGCAGTATTATCGTGATGGTAATTTAATTTTGGAGTCTCGTGTTATTGTTGGTAAGGATGAACGACGTACGCCAGTGATGTATAGCAAATTGAGTAATGTTGTTGTTAATCCACCTTGGAATGCCCCGACTCGCTTAATTAATGAAGATTTATTGCCAAAAATGAAAGCGGATCCAAATTATATTGCAGAACATAATTATTCAATTTTAGATAGTCAGGGAAATGTTGTTGATCCAGCTTCTATTGATTGGGCATCTATTGGTAATAAATTCCCTTATCGAGTTCGACAAGCTGCGGGCGATAGTGCATTGGGTAATTATAAATTTAATATGCCAAGCACAGATGCCATTTATTTACATGACACGCCAAATCATGGGTTGTTTAGCCGTAAAGATCGCGCATTAAGTTCTGGTTGTGTTCGTGTGGAAAAATCAGATCAACTTGCTAGTATTTTATTGAAAGAAGCAGGGTGGTCTGATGAACGTAAAAAGAATGTTTTAGAGAGTAAAAAAACGGTTTCTGCCCCAATTCGTTCGGAAAACCCAGTGTTTATATACTATGTGACATCTTGGGTTGAGAATGGAAATATTCAGGTATTGCCAGATATTTATAAATATGATGGATTGATGAATTTTAGTGGAATTAACTGGAATGTCGTTAAAAAATATCTTTAATAATCCATCAAAAAATAGAAAGGAGAGATGATGCATAAGGTTGATAAACAGAAACGTAAATGGCTGTCGCTCGGTGGAATTGTTTTAGGTGCATCAGTTTTACCAAATTCTGTCTTAGCAATGGTTTCAACACCTAAGCCTCGTATCTTGACGTTCCGTAACATTAATACGGGAGAGCGATTAAGTGGTGAATTTTCTGTACACAAAGGTTTCTCGAGCGCAATATTAAAGAAATTGGATCATTTTATGCGCGATAAACGAACAAACCAAGTTCATAGAATGGATCCAAATTTATTCCACAAGTTTTATAACATTCAAAGAAATTTAGGGTTACGCAATGCTGAAATTGAAGTAATTTGTGGGTATCGTTCTGCTGCAACTAATGCAATGCGCCATCGTCAAAGTAGCGGAGTAGCAAGTAATAGTTATCATATTAAAGGAAAGGCCATTGATTTTCGCATTGCAGGCGTGCCTTTGTCTAAAGTAAAAGCTGCTGCAGAAAATCTGAGTAATGGTGGAGTAGGATATTATCCAACAAGTAATTTTATTCATGTGGATACTGGCCCTGTTAGAACCTGGAAAGGGGTATAAAATAAATTTAAAATTGACCGCACTTTTGTGCGGTTTTTCATTGGAAAATACTATGCTATTTGACAGTCATCTTCATTTGGATCAACTCTCTGATGAGAATATTCAGAAAACACTTGGTGATTCAAAGATTACAGGTATGCTTACAGTAAGTACGAATCTAAAAAGTGCTAAAAAACTATTGAATTTAAAACAGGCTTATCCCGAGAAACTTTATATTGCAGTTGGTTTTCATCCTGAACAGCCCTTGCTGAATTTAGAAGAGCGAGAAGAATTATTTCAATGGATTGATGAACATCATTCATCGATTTCTGCGATTGGCGAGGTGGGGTTGCCATATTATTCTAAACGTGAAAATTTAAATTTGGATTACACACCTTACATTGAATTACTGGAACGATTTATTCTGATAGCGAAAAAATGGGATTTGCCGTTAAATTTACATATTGTGCATAATGATGTGGATATTGCCCTTGAATTATTGCAGAAACATAATATTCAACGTGCCCATTTTCATTGGTTTAAGACAGATGAAAAATCTTTTCAGAAATTTTTATCTACACCATATTTTGCGAGCCTAACGCCTGATATTTTATGGAATCCTAAAACACAGTATGTTGCTCAACATTTATCGTTAAACCGTTTGATGATTGAAACGGATAGTCCTTGGCCACATGAAGGATTTGAAAGTGCGGTAATTTCTGAGCAATTATTTGCAGTAGCGAAGAAAGTAGCTGAATTAAAATCTTTGCCATTACATTATGTTCAAGAGCAAATGCTTTTGAATACTCAACAATTTTATCGATTATAAGGAGCAAACATGAATATTGAAATTATCCCAGTCACCGCATTTCAACAAAACTGTTCTTTGATTTGGGATGACGACAAAAATGCAGCAATCATTGATCCGGGCGGCGAAGCCGAACGCCTAATTCAGCGTATTGAAGAACTAGATTTAAATCTTAAAGTGATTTTGCTTACCCATGGTCATTTAGATCATGTTGGTGCAGCCATGCAGTTGAAACAACATTTTGGCGTCGAAATTTGGGGCTCTCATGAAGAAGATAAATTTTTATTTGAGAGTTTGCCAGAACAAGCGCAACGTTTTGGTTTTCCAAATATTGAAGCCTTTTTACCTGATCGTTGGTTTAATCAAGAAGGTGAAATTTTAAAATTAGATGGCTTTAATTTCGAGATTTTACATTTACCAGGGCATACGCCAGGGCATATTGGTTTTATTGAACATGAGAAAAAAGTGGCATTTACAGGCGATGTATTATTTCAAGGTGGAATTGGTCGTACCGATTTCCCTCGCGGGGATTATGAAACATTGATTTCTTCTATTCGAACAAAACTATTACCGTTGAATGATGATCTGATTATTATTGCTGGGCATGGACCTTATACAACCATTGGCCGAGAAAAACAGACAAACCCATTTTTAAATCGTTAAAAGTGCGGTGAATTTTTTATGGTATTTTGAACCTATTGCCATAGGGGGAGTCTTAAGTATGCCTCAGGCAAATTTTATAATAGGAGTTTATATGAAATCTTTAAAATCTCTTTTAAGTGTTACCGCACTTACCCTTGCTATTTCAGGTTCTGCATTAGCAAATGAAAATCCATTGGCTACATTAAAAGATGTGGCGAAAGATAATGTTAAAACAACTGTTTCAGAAAACGTGAAATCAGTAAAAGATTCTGCGTCAGCTGCGAAAGGAAATGTTTTAGAAAAAGTTTCTTCAACAAAAGAAAAAGCGACTGAAGGCGTTTCTTCTGTGAAAGAAAAAATGGCTGCAACGAAAGAAAAGGTTGATTCAGTAAAAGATAAAGCAAAAGCATTAAAAGATTCTTCATCAGAATATAGTCACAAAGCTTTAAAACACAAAGCTGCGGACAAAGTGAAAGAAACGAAAGAAAAAGCAGCAGAAAAAATGAATAGTGCAAAAGATAACGTTAAATCTGTTGTAGATTCTGCTAAGATTAATATTAATAAAGCGGATGCTAACACATTACAACAACTTTCTGGTATCGGTGAGAAAAAAGCGCAAGCAATCATCGACTATCGTAATAAAGTTGGCAAAATTAAAGACATCGCAGAGTTATCAAAAATTGATGGTTTAGGTTCAACCACTATTGAAAAAATAGCACCATTCTTAACTTTCTAAGTATTTAGTTAAAGTTTTGGCTAGTTAGCTAGCAACAACCTTTTACATTATGAGGCGGGAATTACCCGCCTTTTTTCTATCTATCATAAGTATATTCTTCTTTATCCCCAAGTATTTTTTTTGTTATAGAGTTATTCGAATTATTGGTTTTTTAAGAATATTGAATAAGAAAATTTTGTTATATTCATTTAACTAAACCAAGTCATTAATTAAACATTTGAGCCAGATCACAAATCTGTAACAATTTCTGATAAGAGGCTTATTTCCTTTTCAATCCTATGTATAATGTATAAAAAATGGAGCGAAAAAGATTGTTCCAAATAATCATAATAAAGAGGTAATTATGCAGCAAAACAAGGCATTTGATGATTGGTTAGCTAGCACAGCATTAGGTGGTGCAAATCAATCTTATATAGAAGAACTTTATGAAAGCTATTTGAGTGATCCGCAGTCGGTGGAGGAAAGCTGGCGAGCCACTTTTGATTCTTTACCAAAAATGACCGCACTTGAACAACCCCATACACCAGTACGAGATTATTTTCGTCGCTTAGCGCGAGAAAATCATAATGAAGCGGTGACAGTGATAGATCCTGCTGCTGGTGCAAAATTGGTGAAAGTTCTACAATTTATCAATGCCTATCGTTTTCGTGGCCATTTAGAGGCTAATCTCGATCCCCTCAATTATTATCGTTGGAAAGTATCTTCCGTCCCTGAATTAGATTATCGTCATCACGGTTTTACCGAACAAGATCTCAACGAAACCTTCAATATTAATCATTACGTTTACAAACGCGATACCATTAAGCTTGGTGAGTTAGCTCAAATGTTGAAAGAGACCTATTGTGGCTCAATTGGCTTAGAGTTTATGCATGTGCAAGATATGGCACAGAAAACTTGGCTTCAGAGCAAAATGGAAAGTGTGTTAGAGAAACCGCTTTTTACATCTGAAGAACGTGTTAATTTTCTTCGTGAACTGACAGCTGCAGACGGTTTAGAGCGCTATCTAGGTGCAAAATTCCCAGGGGCGAAACGCTTTTCTTTAGAAGGAAGTGATGCGTTTATTCCATTGATGAAAGAAATTATCCGTCATGCTAGTCGCCAAGGTGTAAATGATGTGGTAATGGGAATGGCACACCGTGGGCGTTTGAATATGCTCGTGAATGTATTAGGTAAAAAGCCAGAGGATTTATTTGATGAATTTGCAGGTAAACATTCGAGTGAACGTACGGGAGATGTGAAATATCATCAAGGTTTTTCTTCTGATTTCGCAGTGGATGATAAGCGAGTTCACTTAACGTTGGCATTCAATCCATCTCATTTGGAAATTGTAAGCCCAGTAGTGGTGGGTTCTGTGCGTTCAAGACAGACTCGCATTAATGATACAACGCGTAGTCAAGTTTTAGCGATTACCGTACATGGAGATTCCGCTGTAGCAGGGCAGGGCGTTGTTCAAGAAACATTGAATATGTCAAATGCTCGTGGTTACAGTGTGGGTGGTACCATTCGTATCGTGATTAATAACCAAATTGGTTTTACGACATCTAATCCGAATGACACGCGTTCTACAGAGTATTGCACCGATATCGCGAAAATGATTCAAGCACCGATTATTCACGTTAATGGTGATGATCCTGAAGCGGTGGCTTTTGCTGCGCGTATGGCGGTGGAATATCGTAATTTATTCAAACGAGATATTTTTATTGATTTAATTTCTTATCGTCGTCATGGTCATAACGAAGCTGATGAGCCATTAGCTACTCAGCCAATGATGTATAGCATCATCAAAAAACATCCTACACCTCGCAAAGTTTATGCAGATCGCTTAGTTTCAGAAGGCGTGATGACTGAAGAGCAAGTTACCGAGATGGCGAATGATTATCGCGATGCGCTAGATAATGGTGATCGAGTCGTATCAGAATGGCGAGAAATGGATACGGCAAAAATGGATTGGTTGCAATATCTCAACTATGATTGGACTGCGCCGTATGAAAGCAAATTTTCACAGGAACGTTTTTTAACGCTTGCTAAACGTGTATGTGAATATCCAGAAAGTTTACGTGCGCATCCTCGTGTAGAAAAAATCTATAATGATCGTAAAGCAATGTATCAAGGCGAAAAATTGCTCGACTGGGGGATGGCTGAAACCATGGCTTATGCAACCTTGCTTGATGAAGGTGTTAATGTTCGTTTATCCGGTGAAGATGCGGGGCGTGGAACCTTTTTCCATCGCCATGCCGTGGTGCATAATCAAAATGATGGTACGGGGTATGTACCATTAACACATTTACACGCCAATCAAGGCCGTTTTGAAGTATGGGATTCAGTACTTTCAGAAGAGTCTGTACTTGCTTTTGAATATGGTTATGCAACAACAGATCCAAAAACGTTAACCATTTGGGAAGCGCAATTTGGTGATTTTGCTAATGGTGCACAAATTGTTATCGACCAATTTATTAGCTCCGGCGAACAAAAATGGGGCAGAATGTGTGGTTTAGTTATGCTATTGCCTCATGGCTATGAGGGACAAGGACCTGAACATTCTTCTGCTCGTCTTGAACGTTATTTGCAACTTTGTGCTGAACAAAATATGCAAGTCTGTGTGCCATCAACGCCAGCGCAGGTGTACCATATGTTGCGCCGTCAATCTTTACGTAAAATGCGCCGTCCATTGATTGCCATTTCTCCAAAATCTTTGTTACGCCATCCATTGGCTGTATCCAGTTTAGATGAGTTGATTAATGGAGCTTTCCAAACGGTAATTGGAGAAATTGACGAGCTTGATCCTAAAGATGTAAAACGTGTGGTCATGTGTTCAGGTAAAGTTTATTACGATTTACTTGAACAACGTCGCGCCAATAATCAAAAAGATGTGGCGATTATTCGTATTGAGCAGCTTTATCCATTCCCACATGAGGATGTGAAGAAAGCGCTTGAGCCTTATGCACATGTCACGGATTATATATGGTGCCAAGAAGAACCTCTTAATCAAGGGGCTTGGTATTGCAGCAAACATAATTTTGAATCAGCAATTCCAGAATCCGTTAAACTCAAATATGCAGGGCGTCCGGCTTCAGCTTCGCCTGCTGTGGGTTATATGTCGCTTCACACTAAACAACAAAAACAATTAGTGGAAGATGCGTTAACCCTATAAAGTGCGGTTGAAAATTAAGATATTTTTATAAATGTATAGATGCACTTATTGCATCATGGATAAAAAGTAAAAGAGTAATTCAGTGCAATAAGTTGCACTTTAAGTTAAGAGATAAGGAAAAATAAAATGACCATTGAAATTCTTGTTCCAGACCTACCTGAATCAGTTGCGGATGCAACCGTTGCTACTTGGCATAAAAAAGTAGGTGATACTGTTAAACGTGATGAAGTTATTGTAGAAATTGAAACGGATAAAGTTGTGCTAGAAGTACCCGCACTTTCTGATGGCGTACTGGCAGAAGTTGTTCAAGCTGAGGGCGAAACTGTGGTGAGTAAACAGCTGCTAGGCAAAATTTCTACGGCTCAAGAAGGGGATGTCAGTTCCGCGACTTTAAAAGCAACGAATGAACCTACACCATCTGATCGTCAACATGCAGCGATTGAAAATAGTCATAATCATAATGCGGATCAAGGCCCTGCGATTCGTCGTTTATTAGCAGAACATGATTTACAAGCAGAGCAAATTCAAGGTTCCGGTGTGGGTGGACGTTTAACACGTGAAGATATTGAACGTGAAATCGCAAAACGACAAGCACTGCAAGCAAAACAAGAAGCTGCCACTGAACAAAATACGATTAGTACGGTGGCTTATAGCGCACGTTCTGAAAAACGTGTTCCAATGACCCGTTTGCGTAAACGTATTGCTGAACGTTTACTGGAAGCCAAAAATAGTACAGCAATGCTTACTACTTTCAATGAAGTGGATATGCAACCGATAATGACTTTGCGTAAAACCTATGGCGAAAAATTTGAAAAACAGCATGGTGTCCGTTTAGGCTTTATGTCTTTTTATATTAAAGCAGTTGTGGAAGCATTAAAACGTTATCCTGAAGTTAATGCTTCTATTGATGGTGATGATGTTGTTTACCATAACTATTTTGATATCAGTATTGCGGTTTCGACTCCTCGTGGATTAGTCACACCAGTGCTTCGCGACTGCGATAAGCTCAGCATGGCAGAGATCGAAAAACAAATTAAAGCATTAGCCGAAAAAGGTCGTGATGGTAAATTGACAGTAGAAGATCTCACTGGCGGCAATTTTACCATTACAAATGGTGGCGTGTTTGGCTCTCTTATGTCCACTCCAATTATCAATCCACCACAAAGTGCGATTTTAGGAATGCACGCTATTAAAGAACGCCCGATTGCGCTTAATGGTCAAGTGGTGATTCGTCCGATGATGTATCTTGCCTTATCTTATGATCATCGCTTAATTGACGGTCGTGAATCTGTTGGTTTCTTGGTAACGATTAAAGAATTATTGGAAGATCCAACAAGATTGTTATTAGAAATCTAAGAAATAAAAGGCTTTCTCTGTTAGAAAGCCTTTTAAAATGAACAAAAAATTAACCGCACTTTAAATATTTAAAAAGAATATTCCAAAGTGCGGTTATTTTCTTATGTGTTTTTAATTAGAGATCGAAATCCCCAAAATCATTCGTATCAACTTTTGAGTCAATTTGACCAACAAGGTAAGAACTCACTTCCACTTCTTGTGGTGCCACTTGTACGTTGTCAGAAACAAGCCATGCGTTAATCCATGGAATCGGGTTAGAACGAGCACCAAATGGCAATGGAAGACCGACCGCTTGCATACGGATATTGGTGATATATTCCACGTATTGCACCAAAATGTCTTTGTTCAAACCAATCATAGAACCGTCTTTGAACAAATAATCAGCCCAGTCTTTTTCTTGTTCTGCAGCCGCTAAGAATAAATCATAGGCTTCTTGTTTACATTCTTCTGCAATCTCTGCCATTTCAGGATCATCTTGACCTGCAGCCATAATATTTAAAATATGCTGCGTACCCGTTAAGTGTAACGCTTCATCACGTGCGATAAATTTAATGATTTTCGCATTACCTTCCATTAATTGACGCTCCGCAAAGGCAAAGGAGCAAGCAAAGGATACATAAAAACGAATCGCTTCAAGTGCGTTCACACTCATCAAGCAAAGATAAAGTTGTTTTTTCAAGTTGCGTAATGTCACCACACATTCTTTACCATCTACAGTGTAAGTGCCTTCACCATATAGGCTGTAAAGTTGGCTGTCACGGATTAAATCATCGTAGTAAGAAGAAATATCGCGCGCACGTTTGATGATTTCTTCGTTGGTCACGATGTCATCAAATACAATAGATGGATCGTTCACGATATTACGAATAATGTGGGTGTAAGAGCGAGAGTGGATGGTTTCAGAGAAGGTCCAAGTCTCAATCCAAGTTTCTAATTCAGGAATAGACACTAACGGCAATAATGCAACGTTCGGGCTACGGCCTTGAATAGAATCTAATAGGGTTTGATATTTTAAGTTACTGATGAAAATGTGTTTTTCATGCTCAGGTAACGCGGCATAGTCGATACGGTCTTGCGACACATCTACTTCTTCCGGACGCCAGAAGAAAGAAAGTTGTTTTTCAATGAGCTTTTCAAACGTCTCATATTTTTGTTGATCGTAACGCGCAACGTTAACGTTTTGACCAAAGAACATTGGTTCTTTTAATTGGTCGTTTTTGGTTTGTGAGAAAGTGGTGTATGCCATATATTGTTCCCCGTTTTGGCAACCTTAATTTTGCCAATAGTAATTAATAGGTTACAAGTAGCGGACTAAAGCCCGCTAATAATTTGAAAGTAAATAGTTAGATTTTACAAGCCCCACCAGCACAGCCGTCATCAAGATCTTCTTGAGCATCTTCAGCGCCATCGCGGGTGTTTTGATAGTAAAGGGTTTTTAAGCCATATTTATAAGCGGTTAAAAGATCTTTTAACAACACTTTCATAGGTACTTTTCCATCTTCAAAACGTTTTGGATCGTAGTTGGTGTTGGCGGAGATCGCTTGGTCTACGAATTTTTGCATAATACCGACTAGGTGTAAGTAGCCGTCATTGCTTGGGATATCCCAAAGTAATTCGTAGTTATCGCTTAAGTTTTCGTATTCAGGTACAACCTGTTTTAGGATGCCATCTTTTGACGCTTTAATACTTACATGACCACGTGGTGGCTCGATACCATTCGTCGCATTGGAAATTTGCGATGAGGTTTCCGATGGCATTAAGGCGGTTAATGTTGAGTTACGTAAACCAAATTCTTGAATATCTTTACGCAAGCTTTCCCAATCATAATGTAATGGCTCTTGTGTTAAGGCATCTAAATCTTTCTTATAGGTATCAATAGGTAAAATGCCTTTTGCATAAGTGGTTTCATTGAAGTATTCGCAAGCACCTTGCTCTTTTGCTAAGTTCATAGAGGCTTTCAATAAATAATATTGAATGGCTTCAAAAGTGCGATGAGTTAAATCGTTAGCTGAACCATCAGAATAACGAACACCATTTTTCGCAAGGTAATAAGCATAGTTAATGACACCGATACCTAATGCACGACGAGCAAGTGAACTACGTTTTGCCGCCACAACAGGGTAATCTTGATAATCTAATAATGCATCAAGTGAACGCACTGCAAGATCGGCAAGTTCTTCTAATTCATCTAAGTTTTCAATCTTACCTAAGTTAAATGCAGAGAGGGTACAAAGTGCGATTTCTCCATTTTCATCATTAATGTGCTCAAGCGGCTTCGTAGGTAACGCGATTTCTAAACATAGGTTAGATTGGCGAACCGGTGCCACTTGTGGATCAAACGGAGAGTGAGTATTACAGTGGTCTACGTTTTGAATGTAGATACGGCCTGTTGATGCACGTTCTTGCATTAATAAAGAGAAAATCTCAACGGCTTTGACAGTACGTTTGCGGATAGTTGGATCTTGTTCGTATTTTACGTAGAGTTCTTCAAATTTATCTTGATCCGCAAAGAATGCTTCATAAAGTCCAGGTACATCCGATGGACTAAATAGAGTAATCTCGCCACCTTTAATTAAACGTTGATACATTAATTTATTTAATTGAACGCCATAATCCATATGACGAACGCGGTTGTCTTCTACACCACGGTTATTTTTTAACACAAGCAAGCTTTCTGCTTCTAAGTGCCAAATAGGGTAATAAAGTGTCGCCGCACCGCCACGAACGCCACCTTGTGAGCAAGATTTCACCGCGGTTTGGAAATATTTATAGAATGGAATACAACCCGTATGGAATGCTTCACCGCCACGAATTTCACTACCTAATGCACGAATTGCACCTGCATTAATACCAATCCCCGCACGTTGTGAAACATATTTCACAATAGCTGATGCGGTTGCATTGATTGAATCTAAGCTGTCATCACATTGAATTAATACGCAAGAGCTGAACTGACGAGTTGGTGTGCGAACTCCAGCCATAATTGGCGTTGGTAAGGAAATTTTGAAGGTAGATGTTGCATCGTAGAAACGTTTTACATAATCCAAACGCGTTTCTTTTGGATATTTAGAGAATAAACTAGCGGCAACGAGTAAATAAAGGAATTGTGCTGATTCGTAGATTTCTCCCGTCACACGGTTTTGAACTAAATACTTACCTTCTAATTGTTTTACGGCAGCATAAGAGAACGTCATATCACGCCAATGGTCGATGAATCCGTCCATTGTGTCCCATTCTTCACGGGTGTAATCATCCAATAAGGCATGATCGTATTTACCCATGCGTACTAATTTTTTGACGTGATCGTATAAACGAGGGGGATCGAAATGACCGTAGGCTTTTTTGCGTAAATGGAAAATCGCTAAGCGAGCAGCTAAAAATTGATAATCAGGCGTATCTTTACTGATTAAATCTGCGGCTGCTTTAATAATAGTTTCGTGAATGTCTGAAGTACGAATGCCTTCATAAAATTGAATGTGTGAGCGAAGCTCAACTTGGGAAACAGACACATTGTCTAGACCTTCTGCTGCCCATGTAATAACACGGTGGATTTTATCAAGATTGATTTGTTCCTGCGTGCCATCACGCTTGGTTACCATTAAGCTTTTATTCATTGTACGACCCTTGTTATTATGGCGATGTTAAACACAAGATATAGTGTTTGTAATAAAATCACGCACAAGGTAATGTGTTTTTTGCTTGAGATCAAGCAATAAATTTTTTGCTTGAATTATTGACAATAGGTAACTTATTTAAAAATAAATGGTTTTTTAGAAAGAGCAAAAAAATCAAATTTTTTACTTGTAAAAATGAGAAAAGTGCGGTTGAAATTCGTTGAATTTTTACCGCACTTTAAAGATTAGTTGAGATATTTAAAAACTTTAATTACTTTTTTCACGCCACTGATTTTGCTCGCAATATCTGCGGCTGCATCAGCTTGGGCATGAGTCACTGTACCGAGTAGGAAAACTTCTCCATTTTCGCTAATAACTTTAACATCGGTTGCTTTAACTCGACCATCGACTAACATTTTTGATTTGACTTGCGTAGTAATCCAACTGTCTTTGCTAATTTGTGCAAAAGAGATTTTCGGGCCAACAGTCAGTTCGTTATAAATGTCATTGACACCTTCAACGCCTTTTGCAAGATCTGCGGCAGTGTCTTTTACACCACTATTAGGCACTTGACCGATTAAAAGTACTCGACCATTGTAAGACACGGCATTTACACGACCTTCAGTTTTAATTTGAGCATCTTTTTCAACGGCATTTTCTACTTTGAATTCGAGTGTTTCGTCATCTACTTGTGTACCAGCAGTTCGAGGATCGGTACCTACTTTAGCTGCTGCAGCGCCACCACCAAGAGCCGCAACGATACAGCCTTGTAAAAAGAATGTTGTGCTAAGCACAATAGCCAGTTTTTTTAACGGGGATAATGTCATAATTAACTCCTTTTGAGATTAAATTACTGCTAGTTTGAAATTGATTTATTTTGCTGTCAAGCACTTGGGAACAAGGTATGGTCAACTAATTCACAAAGGGCATTGATAACAAAAAGATGGTTTTCTAGGACTCGACTTTCTTTGGTTGCCGGAATCGATATTTCTAAATCACTATCAGCTAAAATTCCTTGAATTGCATCGTTATTAGAGCCAGTGAGTGCAATGACATTAACTTCTTTATTTACTGCATGAGAAATAGTGTTTAGCACGATTTTCTCTGTTCCCAAAGGTGCAAAAGCGATAAGTAAGTCGCCCGGTTTGGCAACGGCATTAAATTGGTGACAATACAATTCTTCAGGCGAGTGTTCAAAAACAAGAGAAGAACCCACCGCACTTTCTAAACTTAATAGAACAGAGGGAAAACTCGGTCTTGCTAAATCGTATCGATTAAGCAAGTTAGATACGAGAAACTGTGCATTGGCATAAGAACGCGAGATGCCACAAGCGATCACTTTATTGCCACCAAGTAAACATTGCATCACCATTTGGGTGGCGTTAGCAATATTTTCCGAAAGTATGCTAGACGCAGCAATTTGAATTTGAATACTTTCGCTATAAATATCTTTTACTTTTTGTAACATCATAAAAAGCCATTAATCGAGAAAATTAGGAATCCATTGAATATCTTGGGGCGTTTTGCCAAAGGCGATTAAGTCAAAACGACAATCGGCGTCTTCTAAACTCATATTTTGTTTCATTAGCCATAAATTTGCAGCATCCAACCATTTTTGTTGTTTTTGCCAATCTACGCTTTCTATTGCCGAGCCAAAGGTATTATTAGAACGCTGGCGAACTTCAACAAAAACGATGGTTTCTTTGTCACTCATAATAAGATCAAGTTCACCACATTTGAAATTTTGATTAGCTGCAATAAATTTTAAGCCTTTTGATTCTAAAAAAAGGCGAGCTTGATGCTCAAAGCTCGCCCCTTGTTGACGTTTTAAAGAAAACATTAGTTTGCGACCGGTACAACTGCACCATCTTGATATTGATACCAAGTCATATCGCGTTCAACATTACAATTTGTACCCGCACTTAAAATACCGGTTAAACCACTTAAGCGATATCCTGGAACTTGGCGCAATTCATTAAATTGATTGATGAGTAACCAAGCATCAGCACCCATTGCGTATAAACGCATTAATTGATATTCACCGCCAGTTGTTTTGGCTAGTTTTTGATATTGTGGTGAATTGGTTTCTTTAAAAAATGGAATATCACTAAATTGAACACCATTCATTTGAGCGACAAACTCAGGATTGCTACTTGCTGTATTGGAGCTTGAGCGTGAGCTTGCATAAATACGTAAATTTGGTGCGCTATTCGTTAAATAACCTTTCATTTCAACCAATTCATCTGGATTAGCGACCACGTAAAGTGCGGTTGAATTTGAACCATTTTCTTGAAGGAAATAAGTGACATCCGCCGGTAAATTATAGTAACGAATATTCGCATCTGTGCCCGCTAATTGTTGCCAACGTACATTAAATGCATTACCTACTCGTTGTCCTAAATCATTTTGCGGCATGGCGACGAGTGGACTACGAATTCCATCATTCCACATTTTATTTGCAGCGGATTCTGCTTCATCTTCTGGTGAAAGTCCATAATAGCAAAGTTGACCAATTGCACGAGAATTTGGTGTTGCATTTAATGCAAGCACATCCATACCTTGAATTTGTGCAGGATCCGCTAAAATTACATCAAGATTTTGTTTTAGTAATGGACCCACTAACGTTTTAATCCCCGCTTGTTTTGCTTGTGCAATGATATCTTGTACAGAACTCATTGAGGTATCAAATACTTGCACTGGAATGGTTGAGTTACCTTTCGCGTCGTTGAAACCCGATTGAATGGTTGTACCAAGAATTTGTCCGTCACCACTTAATGGCAATAGTAAACCAATTTGTGACACATTCGTTTGTTGGAAATTAAGCAATGTAAGCAATTCTTTTGGGAATAACGTTGCGGCTGCATGATTTGGGTAAGCATTTTTCCAACTTTGCAATGCTTGGCTTAATTGAACTGGTTGACGAATATAATCATTGTAGGTTTTGATTAACGTTAACCAACCACCTAAAGCCGCGTTGCCTTCATCTGAAGCATTATTGATTACACCAGTATTTGCTGAACGTAATAATGCCCAAGTTTTATCAACGTTATCTTGACGACGTTGTACATCTGTTAAATTCTCATCAATTTTTACCCGCGCTTTTACGGCTTCAATGATGTCTTTACGGTTTTCAGCAACAATAGCTAAGGTTTCGTAATAACGAGATTTTTGTGACGGGCTTAATTTATTTAAATCCAATGCACGTAATTGATTTTGAGCGACTTCATTAGCATTTTTTGCAGCAGAAATTCTCGCTTCAATTAATGCACGATCTAATTTTTGCGCATCATTTAATTCACCTAATTCACTTAATAAAGCTTCTGATTGTTCAACTTTATTTTCACTGATTAACACGCGAGCCGCGAGCAATTTATAGGTTTGTTGATCTTCAAGTTCTTGTGCTTGTCCTAATTTATTCATATAAAATTCAGAACTTGCATTCGCATCTTGTTGTAAAGTTTGCGTAAAACTGCTGCCAAGTAGATTTGAACAGCCAGCTAAGGCCATTGACAATAAAATTGGCATTAAACGTTTTTTAAAACGTCCGCCTTGTAATAGAATAGACATTCTTGCTCCATCATGAACAGACAATAATTGTGGCAGATCTTACTTATCTCATAACTTAAAAGCAAACAAAAATGACTGATTTAACCGGAATTTTATACATTGTTGCCACACCGATTGGCAATTTACAGGATATTACCCATCGTGCTTTAGATACTTTTGCGCAAGTGGATTTAATTGCAGCAGAAGATACCCGTCATAGTGGTCTTTTATTAAGTCATTACGGTATCAAAAAGCCCTTTTTTGCTTTGCATGATCACAATGAACAAGAAAAAGCCCATATTTTGGTGGAAAAACTCAAGCAAGGTAGCAATATTGCTTTGATTTCTGATGCGGGGACGCCATTAATTAGTGATCCTGGTTTTCATTTAGTACGCCAATGCCGTGAAGCTGGCATTCGCGTTGTTCCTTTGCCTGGAGCATGTGCGGCAATTACCGCACTTTGCGCATCGGGGATTGCTTCTGATAGATTTTGTTTTGAAGGCTTTTTACCTGCGAAAAGTAAAGCTCGCAAAGATAAATTAGAAAATATCGCAGAAGAAGACCGCACTTTAATTTTTTATGAATCCACTCACCGTATTTTAGATACATTAGAAGATATGCAATCGGTGTTAGGGGAAGAACGATATATTGTGTTAGCCCGTGAAATTACTAAAACTTGGGAAACGATTACGGGTAATACGATTAAAAATTTACGAGAATGGCTTTTAGAAGACCCCAATCGTACAAAAGGCGAGATGGTTTTGATTGTGGAAGGCAAACCAAAATCTGACAATAACGATGAAATTTCTCCACAAGCAGTGAAAGCGCTTGAATTAATTGCAGAAGAATTACCGCTAAAAAAAGCGGCGGCTATTGTTGCTGAGTTGTATGGTTATAAGAAGAATGCTTTGTACCAATTTGGATTAGCGCATTTGGAAAAATAACCTCAAAATTAACCGCACTTTATTCATCTGATGTTAATCTGTGCTGTTGCACCAAACGGACACAAGCTCTTACAAGATATTTACTTTTAGACTGGAAAAAATATGTTAAACCAAGTTTCAAATACATTACTGACACCAAGTAATCTTTCAACTAAAGCATTGCTCAATATTTTCGATATGATGTCGCATCGTAATATTGACTATGCTGATTTGTATTTTCAACTTAGCCAAGATGAAAGTTGGGTATTGGAAGATGGCATTATAAAAGAAGGCGGTTTTCATATTGATCGTGGTGTTGGCGTGCGAGCAGTTTCTGGTGATAAAACAGGTTTTGCTTATGCGGATCAAATTAATCTCGCCTCTTTGCAGCAATGTGCGGAGGCTGTAAAGGGGATCGCGCAAGTCAAACAGGGGAATTTGATTTCGCCATCTGCTTTTAATGTTGTAAATCCGATTGCTCGTTATGCAGCGATTAATCCTTTGGAAAGTTTGACTAAAGAGAAAAAAATTGAGCTATTACATTTAGTTGATCGTACAGCACGCGCGGAAGACCATCGCGTAACCCGCGTATCAGCAAGCCTTAGTTCCGTTTATGAAGAAGTATTAGTCATGGCGACGGATGGTACGCTAGCCGCAGATATTCGTCCTTTAGTTCGCTTATCTATTTCTGTGTTAGTAGAAGAAAATGGCAAACGTGAACGAGGCAGTTGTGGTTCTGGTGGGCGTTTCGGTTTAGATTGGTTCTTTGAAGTTGTTGATGGCGATATTCGAGCAGTTCGATTTGCTAAAGAAGCGGTTCGTCAAGCTTTAGTAAATCTTAGCGCAATTGCGGCACCTGCTGGATTAATGCCAGTTGTATTAGGTGCTGGTTGGCCAGGCGTGTTGTTACACGAAGCGGTAGGTCACGGTTTAGAAGGGGATTTTAATCGTAAAGAAAGTTCACTTTTCACAGGCAAGATTGGAGAACAAGTGACTTCACCGTTATGTACGATTGTGGATGATGGCACGATTGAAAATCGTCGAGGTTCATTAACTATTGATGATGAAGGTGTGCCAAGCCAGTGCAATGTACTCATCAAAGATGGGATCTTGCAAGGTTATATGCAAGATAAAATGAATGCTCGTTTGATGGGCGTGGCGCCAACGGGGAATGGACGACGTGAGTCTTATGCTCATTTACCAATGCCTAGAATGACTAACACTTATATGCTTGCTGGCCAAAGTCAGTTTGATGATTTGATTGCTTCTGTAGAACAGGGCATTTATGCACCGCACTTTGGTGGTGGGCAAGTGGATATTACGTCTGGTAAATTTGTATTTTCTACTTCAGAAGCTTATTTAATTGAAAAAGGAAAAATTACGAAACCTGTGAAGGGCGCAACTTTAATTGGCAGTGGCATTGAAGTGATGCAAAAGATTTCTATGGTTGCAGATAAATCAGAACTTGATTTAGGTATCGGAGTTTGTGGTAAAGAAGGGCAAAGTGTGCCAGTTGGTGTTGGACAGCCAGCACTAAAAATTGATGAAATTACCGTAGGTGGTACAAATTAAACCAAAATTGCGTAAAAGATCACAAAAATTCCATTAAAATTGGATTTTTACTGGCAATTTCATTCAAATTTTGATAGTCTCGGGTAAAATTGTATTTTTATATCTTTTAATTATTTTAAATTATGTTGAAAAGAATTTTAGTTATTATCGGTTTAGCGACGCTTGCAACCGCTTGTTCTAATGGTCCTCGAACGGCAAATCATCAAGTTATTTCAGAAAGTGATGATGCTCAATTAACCGGTTTGATTAGTAATTTAGAAAAAGGTAATCGTTCAGGGATTTTCCACAAAGTGAGAACAAACCGTTCATCTGCATTGATGGGTGATAAGGCTTTAGCTGGTGTTTATAATGAATGGGTAGGCACTCGTTATCGTATGGGCGGTACAACTAAACATGGTATTGATTGTTCTGCATTTATGCAAACAACTTTTTCTGAAGCATTTGGTATTGAATTGCCGCGTTCTACGGCTGAACAGCGCTATTTAGGTAAACAAATTAGTAAATCAGAGTTGAAAAAAGGCGATTTAGTTTTCTTCCGTAGAAATAACCATGTCGGTGTTTATATTGGTAACAACCAATTTATGCATGCAAGTACAGGGCAAGGTGTGACGATAAGTTCCCTTGATGAAGAATATTGGGCTAGAACTTACACTCAATCGCGCCGTATCATATAATGAAAAAGAAAACCGAACATTAAGTTCGGTTTTTTTGATCAGTTTATTGATAAAAATCTCCTCTTTTAATCGAGGAGATTTTTATTATTCTTTGAATTCTTCCATCATTTCTTGCGCTTTTTTCACCATATCTTGTGAACCAACAAATAATGGAACTCGTTCATGAAGTGCGGTTGGTTCGATATCTAAAATTCGACGATAACCATCTGTTGCTACACCACCAGCTTGCTCCGCTAAAAATGCAATTGGATTGCCTTCATATAATAAACGAAGTTTGCCATTTGGATAGTTAGTTGCACTTGGGTAAATATAAATGCCGCCTTTTAATAAGTTGCGGTGAAAGTCTGCTACAAGTGAACCAATATAGCGAGAGGCGTAAGGGCGATTGGTCGCTTTATCTTCTTCTTGGCAATATTTAATATATTTTTTCACACCTTGTGGGAATTTGAGGTATTGTCCTTCATTGATGGAATAAATACGGCCAGTTTTTGGCATTTGCATATTTTCATGCGACAGACAGAATGTACCGATTGATGGATCATAAGTAAAACCATTAACCCCATGACCAGTGGTATATACCAACATAGTTGATGAGCCGTAAACAATATAACCTGCAGCAACTTGTTTATTCCCTGGTTGTAAGAAATCTTCTAAGGTGACTGGCGTGCCAATTGGAGATACGCGACGGTAAATAGAGAAAATTGTACCGACGGATACGTTTACATCAATATTCGAAGAACCATCAAGGGGATCCGTTAAAATAATGTATTTGGCATTGCGTCCACGTTCCGTATCAAACGCGATAAAACTTTCTTCTTCTTCAGATGCAAAACCAGCCACTTCTTCACGCGCCATTAATGCCGCTTTCATCGTGTTATGAGCGAATAAATCAAGTTTCATTTGACTTTCGCCTTGTACGTTTTCAACACCTGATTGGCCGAGAATATTTGTTAAGCCTGCTTTATTAATATCTCGGTGAATAATTTTCGCTAAAAGACGAATTGACGACAAAATACCACTCAATTCTCCTTTTGCATTTGGGTATTCTGCCTGGCGTTCAACAATAAATTCACTCAATGTTTTCATAATTTTCCTTTTAGTTTTTCATAATATGTTGATTAATTATAGGTAATTTGGAGTGTAAACTCTAATGATAGATTATCAGAATGAGATCTTTATCACAAAAATGTCACATTTATTGCTGTAATTTTTGGAAGCTATCACTTATTTGTTAATAAATTCTGGAGTGATTTTGTGAATTTGCGCTCCAAATAAACTTGAGCTACCATAACCGCACTTTATTAAGCCAAAAGGTAAAAAATGAAAATCGCATTAGGCATTGAGTATAACGGGCAAAATTATTATGGTTGGCAGAGACAAGAAAAAGTCCGCAGTGTACAAGAAGAATTAGAAAAGGCGCTTTCTTGTATTGCGAATGAAAAAATTGAAATATTTTGTGCTGGCAGAACGGATTCTGGTGTGAGTGGAACGGGGCAGGTTGTTCATTTTGAAACGAATTCGGTTCGTCCAGAGAAGGCTTGGGCTTTTGGTACTAATGCTCATTTACCTGATGACATTGCAGTGAGTTGGGCAAAACAAGTCGATGATGAATTCCATGCGAGATTTTCTGCAACAGCACGCCGTTATCGCTATATTTTTTATTGTAATAAATTACGCTCTGCGATTTTAGCGGGAGGAATGACTCATTGTCATTTAGATTTAGATGCCGAAAAAATGCATCAGGCAGGGCAATGTTTATTAGGAGAACATGATTTTTCCTCTTTCCGCGCTGCACAATGTCAGTCCCATACCCCTTGGCGTAATGTGCATCATTTGAATGTGTCTCGTATTGGAAAATATATTATTGTTGATATTCAAGCGAATGCTTTTGTGCATCATATGGTGCGCAATATTGTGGGAAGTTTGATTGAGGTCGGTGCTGGAAATAAGCCGATTGAATGGATGCAATGGCTACTTGAGCAGAAAAATCGTCAGCTTGCCGCACCAACAGCAAAACCCGATGGATTGTATTTGGTTGATGTGATTTATCCGCAAAAGTTTGATATTCCTAAACGTCCAATTGGTCCTTTATTTTTAGAGGATGGTTTATTAAATCGTACTTTGAAATAGAGCGTAATTTAATCCTTTAAATAAGCATATCTGAAAATATTCTTCATAAAAAAGACCGCACTTTAAAAGTGCGGTCAATCTTAAGTGAATTTTATATTAATTTTGATATTCCATAGTTCACTAAAAATCCCCCAATCACTAGCCATAAATAAATCAGTATCCCTAAAATCAGAGGTTTTAGTCCTGCCTTTTTTATTGCGCTTGCTTGCGTAGTTAAGCCAAGCGCAGCCATTGCTGAAATTAATAAGAAAGAATCGATTTCAACTAATAATTTCGCGAGTTCTTTTGGTAATAAATCAAAAGAATTAAAAATGGCAACGCCAATAAAAAGTACAGCAAACCAAGGAATTGTAATTCTGTGTGATGTATTTTCTGATACCCCATTACTACGTGTTAATAACCAAGAAAGCATTAATAAAAATGGTGCGAGCATCATCACTCGGATCATTTTGGTAATGACGGCGGTATTCGCTACGATAGGATCTATATTTCCCCCTATCGCGTAAACTTGAGCCACTTCATGCACGCTAGAGCCAACATAAATACCGAATTGATGAGCGTTAATTAAATTTTGTGACCAAGTGTAGAAAAATGGATAAGTAAAAATAGAAAGCGTCCCGAAAATGACCACTACGGCAATCGCCACTGAAACTTTATGAGATTCTGCTTTGGTAACAGGTTCTGCTGCCATTACCGCTGCTGCACCACAAATACTACATCCAGCCCCAGTGAGATAAACCAATTGTTTATCCATTTTTAGATAACGAATACCCAAAAGTGCGGTAAGAAAAAAGGTTGAAACCAGCATAATCGCATCAGTGACAACAGCATTTAATCCAACATCTGCGATATCGCCAAAGGTGAGTCGAAAACCATACAGCACAATGCCTGTGCGAAGAAGAGGACCTTTCGCAAATAATACACCTTTTTCCACTTGTGCAGAAAATTGCGGGTAAATGGTATTGCCGATTGCCATTCCCAGCAAGATGGCAATAATTAAGGCACTGATATGATAGTGATGAGAAAAGTCGGTACTCCCTAAGTAGCTAGCAAGTACAGCGATAATCGCGATAAATATAAGTCCGAAATAAAAGGGACGAGAGTTCATTTTTTCTTTCCTTAGTTCGTATGAGTTTCCTTTACCCAGGCACTTTCATCCAAAATTTTTCCAAAATAACTTTCCACTAAACGGCCAGTTACATCTGTTTGTGGATCGGTAAATAGCGTTTTAGGCGTACCGCTCTTTATCATTCTCCCTTTATCCATCACGATGACTGTGTCTGCAATATGTTTAATCACGCCGAGGTCTTGCCCTACATAAATGTAAGAGATGCCCAAACGTTGCTGCAGATCAAGGGTTAAATTTAGTAATTGAATGCGTACCGAGGCATCTAAATTACCAAGTGCATCATCTATAATAATTATTTCAGGTTCTAAAATCAGCGCGCGAGCCAAAGCGACACGCTGTTTTTGGCTGATAGAAAGATTTTTGATTTTTAGATTTGTGTAATCGGGGTAAAGTCCTACAAGTAACAGTGTTTCAAAGATTTTTTGATTGCGACGTTCTTCATCCCAATCTGTTGCTAAACGTAGCGGCGCATCTAATGCTTCACCGATATTTAAGCGAGGATTAAACGCTGAATTCGCATCTTGGAACACCATTCGAATATGTTGCGCGCGGTATTGAAAATCCTCAAATTGCAATTCATGATCGTTAAATAAAATTCTGCCAGAAGTGGGCTGTGTAATGCCCGCGATCATTTTTACTAACGTTGATTTTCCAGAACCATTTTTGCCGATAATCGCCAAAGTTTGTTGGCGTTCAAGAGAAAAACTTACGTTTTCTACCGCATTAAAGTCACTCGTACCAAATAAACGCTTGCGGCCTTTGAAAGTTTTAGTCAAATCTTCTACTTGTAATAACGGCATTATTCACTTCCTTTGCTTGCAAGGGTTAATGGTGCGCTCATTGCTTTTTCTTTGAAGGTTTTCTCGCGTAAATTAATTGGATAATGGCAAGAAAATTCATGTTGTTTTATTTTGAATCGAGTTGGTTTTTCAATACATTTTTTCTGTGCAAAAGGACAACGAGGACCAAGACGGCAACCAATAGGCATTTGTTCTAAAATTGGCACGGTACCTTCTAAGGTGCTTAGTTTGGTTTTAAATCCCAAAGGCTGCGTAAAATCAGGTACGGCATTAATCAATGCTTGTGTGTAAGGATGATGAGGACTTTCAAGCAACATTTGCGTTGTGCCTGATTCCGTATTTTGCCCGCAATAGAGTACAGAAATCTGATCGCACCATTCACTAATACTTCTGATGTCATTGCTAGCCAATAAAACGGTTGTACCTTGGTTTTGGTTCATACTCGAAAGTAATCGAAATACCTGTAATGCTGTTGTAGCTTCTAATGCATTAGTCGGTTCATCGGCAATGAGCAAGCGAGGCTGATTTGCCACTGCGATAGCAATCATGACTTTTTGTCCTTCACCTTCCGTTAATTCATTAGGATAGCTTGCCATGATATCTTTGTGTTCTTTTATCCCTACACGATGCAATAATTCAATGGCACGGCGTTTTTTCCAACCAAACCATTGCCACCATTTTCCTTTAAATGTCCAATTCGGGATATTTTGGATTAATTGTTTACCAATTTTCCGACTTGGATCAAGACAAGAAAGAGGATCTTGGAAAATCATGGATATTTCTTTACCCACTAACTTTCGACGTTTATTAGGACTGAGTTTTAGTAACTCTACATCATGAAAACGAAAGCGATCTGCGGTAATAATCCAGTTTTCTTTGATGGCATTACAAATTACTTTAGCGATTAAACTTTTACCAGAACCTGATTCGCCAACAAGCCCACAAATTTCCCCTTCATTAATCGATAAGTTTACGCCGTCCACAATCTTAACGAGGCCGTTTGAGGTTTGTATTTCGATATTTAGGTTACGGATGTCTAGTAGTGCCATAAATTATTCGTAATATTGGTTGATAGCTTTAGTTAAGCCATTGCTAAAAATAATGCTTAATAAAATGGTAAAAATAATTGCAAAGCCAGGGAGTAATACTGTCCAAGGTGCAAGATAGAGGAGTTCTAAAGAATCTCGAATCATTGCGCCCCATTCTGGGGTTGGTCGCTGTGCGCCAAGAGAAATAAAACTCAAGGCGCTAATATCCAATATGGCGACAACAAATGCGCGTGCAATTTCTTGAACATAGACTACGGTGATATTTGGCAAAATCGTACTTTTTAATAACTCCCAGTTAGAAATGCCCTCGAGTTTTAACATGAGCACGTAATCTTTTTTCAATTCTTGTTGAATGGCTCGATAAATTGCATGGATGAAATACGGCAATATCGCTAAAAGTGTTGCGAACATTGCATTCAATAAACTCGGTTCCATCAGAGTGGAAATCACGATGGCAATGAGCAAAATAGGGAGAGATAAAAAGGCATCGAAAATATGGCCGACAAAACGCGCTTTTAAGCCCTTCAACATACCCGCAACAATGCCAAGCGTTCCACCAATTAAGGCAACTGCAAGTACGACTAGCAACGATGATCCAATCGTGTAACTTGTGCCCATAATTAGCCGGCTTAGTACATCACGGCCTAAATCATCAGTACCAAAGAAAAAGGCAATTTGCCCTTTTTCAACCCAAGATGGCGGCATTAATTCTTGCCCAACAAACTGCATATTATGAGCATAAGGTGCGATCCAACCGCTGAAAAGTGCGGTTAGAATTAACAACGTTAATAAATAAAAGCTGAACAACGCAACGGTATTTTTGCGAAATAGTAGCCATATTTGGAATATTGAGGTATTTTCTCGAAATTCTTCAGGTTCTTTATCTTGCATACCAACCTTTCTTTTTAAATGGATCGAGCACGAAAGTAAGCGCTTTAATGAATGTGTCGATCAAAATAATGCAAACGCCAATAACAACTACACCCGCAGAAATACTATTGTAATCTTGTTGCATTACGGCATCGATCAGCCAGCGACCAATTCCAGGCCAACCCAAAGCTGTTTCTACCAACATACATTGAGTTAATACTAGGGTGAACACGCGCGGTACTTGTGGAACAAGCAGAGGAAACGTATTACGGAATACATATTGATGGAGAATTTTCCATTTTGACCAACCCCGTGTCGTGGCAACTTTGGCAAAATTTTGGTTCAAAACATATTCTGCTCGTTGTTGAATAATTCGGATAATTTCCATTGTTGGCAAAATACAAAGCACAAGTGTCGGTAAGGCTAAATGTTGCAAAACATTTTGTACAATTTTGGTTCGATAAGGCACATCTATAAACCAAACATCAATGACTGGGAAACCAGTAATCGGTTTTATTTCATAGAGTAAATTGTATTGCCCAATAGATGCAATTTCCCAATGATTTACTGCCGCCACATAAAGTAAAATCGGCGCAAGCCAAAATATAGGGATCGACAAACCAACATAAGATAAACTTTTTAAACTCTTGGCAAAAATATGCTGAGAATTTACCGCACTTATAATGCCAAGCGGTACGCCGAGAATGAACGCTAATAAAAGTGCGGTAAAACAGAGCTCTAATGTGGGTGGAAGTACCGTTAGAATCAAATCTATCAGAGATTTTCCACCGTTATAAGTAATCCCAAAATCGCCATGTAATAAGGTGCTTAAATAATTAAAATAACTGGTGTAAATATTGTGAGTGACGAGATCTGCATTAAGCGGATCTCGCAATAAAATCACGAAACTTAGCAAAGATAACACAAGCAAGAGCAAGATTACCCAAAGGGTATGGCGAATAACAGACCACAACATTAGGGTTTCTCCTTGTGTAAGCGTAAGTCAGAAAAGTTAAGACTACCAAAAGGTGTCATTTCCACGCCTTTTACTCGGCTATTTGCCACCAAAATGCGTTTTACATTCGCGATAGGGATAATCGGCAATTCATGTAGAATCAGTTCTTGAGCGTCATTATAAGCGCGCACCCGTTCAGATAAATTAGAGGTAGCAATCGCGCGATCCATTAAATTATTAAATTCTTCGTTACACCAGTTAGATAAATTTGTGATTTCATTTTGCGTATTACAGCTCAAAATAGGGCGCATAAATCCATCAGGATCAAGATTTCCAGCTAACCATCCCGCTAAAATTAAATCGTAATTTTCTGATTTATTACGAAGTTGCTCACTCAAAAATGTGCGTGTCACTGTCCGCACTTTCACTTTCACGCCGACTTGATCCAAATCGGATTTAATCATTTCCGCCATTTTAAAAGGTGCTGGGTTATACATTTGTTCTTCATTAATTACCCATAAATTGAGCGAAAGATGTTTATTTTCTAATTTTTTCTTCGCGATTTTTGGACTGTAATCAAAGTCAAATTCTGGCGTGTTTACGCTAGAAGCCCAAGATATTTCAGGAATAATATTATTCGCCACTGTCGCAGTATTGTGATAGATGTTGTGAATAATACGTGCGCGATTCAAACTTTGTGAGATAGCTTCTCGAATGGTACGATCTTGCATCAATGGTTTTTCAAAATTGAAAGCAAGATATGCCAGATTCATTCCGTCAGTGGATTGCATATAGTAGTGCTTATCGTCGCTCTTTAATAGGCCAATTTGGCTCACTTCAGGATAAGAGGCTATTTGACATTCATTATTGAAAAATTTGACGAGTCGCCCATTTCTATCGGTAGATAAATCTACGATAATATTTTCAATTTTTGCTTCTTTTTTCCAATAGTTTTCATTACGCACTAAGCGAACATATTGGTTATACACATAATCCTTTACTTGATAAGGCCCAGTGCCCACGGGGTGAGTATCTAATTGAGTGAGATTATCGTCAGCACTTAATTGATAGGCATATTCTTGTGAAAAAATAATGGCATATTGGCTGGCAAGATGCGACAAGATCGATGAATCTGGTTCAAATAATTCAATTTTCACTTGGTAAGGCGAAAGTACGGTCACTGATTTAATTTTTTCATTAAGCTTAATGCTATCAAAATAAGGAAAGCGAACTTTTCTTGCTTGCTCGTGAAACACTTTATATTGTGGGTTTTTATAGGTAATTGCTGTTTCTGCTAAGGTTGGCAAGTAAGTATCATGACCCAACACTCGATTGATTGAAAACACCACATCTTCCGCATTAAAATCACGAGTTGGGGTAAACCAAGGAGTATGATGAAATTTTACCCCACGGCGTAAATTAATTAAAATTTCTTTGTTATCTGGTGAAATTGAATAGGATTGTGCGAGCACGGGTGTAACGTTCGCACTATGGTTTTTAATTTCAAAAAGTTTGTTATAAATTTGCTCTGTTACGACATTCATACTTGTGCCAGCGTCAGCAGTTTGCGGATTAAAAGAAAATCCAGAGGCATTAGTACAATAAGTTAGTCCGTTTTCTGTTAGGTGTTCTGGTACGCGCGGAGCCGCTTGAAGTTGGGAATTCAAGCCAATACCAAATAGAAAACAGAAAAACGTAAGATTTTTGCGTAACATAACAAATGCATTGTGATAAATTATGTGCCAAATTGTAAGGCATATTAGTAAAAATGGCTAGGATATTGAATGTTTAATAGGGTTCAAAACGAAATCAATCAAATCATTAATCGTGGTTTTGACCGCACTTTGCGCTTGGCGGTAACAGGGTTAAGTCGGAGTGGAAAAACGGCGTTTATTACAAGTTTAATCAATCAACTTCTCTCCATTAATCAAAATTCATCACAGCATTTGCCATTATTTGAAGCAGCTAGAAATGGTGCGATCTTGGCGGTAAAACGAGTATCTCAACAAGATCTCAGTGTGCCACGTTTTGATTATGAAAGTAATTTAAATGATTTGTCACAAAATCCGCCTCAGTGGTTTCAATCTACTCGGGGTGTGAGTGAAACACGTTTAGCAATTCGTTTTCAACGTCAATCTGGCTTGCTACGCCATTTGAAAGAACGTGGTACGCTTTATCTGGATATTTTTGATTATCCGGGAGAGTGGCTGCTCGATTTGCCGTTATTAAATCTAGATTTTCAACAATGGTCACAAGAGCAAATCAAGGTCACAACTGGCATTCGAGAAGAATTGGCACAGAATTGGTTTTCCATGTTGCAGGGTTTAGATTTAAGTGTGGTCGCAAATGAAGATGTTTTAGCCAAGATAGCGAAAAGTTATACAGATTATTTATACCAATGTAAGTCGCAAGGCATGCAATTTATTCAGCCTGGGCGATTTGTGTTGCCCAGTGATTTAGAGGGGGCGCCAGCATTGCAATTTTTCCCATTGATTCATCTTTCGGAAGAACAGTGGAAAACCTTGAAAAAAACAGCTAAATCGAATAGTTATTTTGCCGTGCTGACAACACGTTATAATTATTATCGCAATAAAATTGTGAAAGGTTTTTACGAAAATTATTTTTCTACTTTTGATCGTCAAGTTATTTTGGCGGATTGTTTAACGCCTTTAAATCACAGTCAGCAAGCCTTTTTAGATATGCAAATGGGCTTAAATCAGTTATTTAATAATTTCCATTATGGTAGCAGAAATTTTCTTCATCGTTTGTTTTCTCCGCGAATTGATCGATTAATGTTTGTTGCGACGAAAGCGGATCATATTACTCGGGATCAAATTCCAAATTTAGTGAGTTTAATGCGTCAAATTGTGCAAGAGGGGGGGCGTCATGTGGAATTTGAAGGAATCGATACGGAATATACCGCTATTGCTGCGGTTCGTACCACAAAGCAAGTGATTGTGAATCAGCAAGGAAAAGAAATTAAAGCAATTCAAGGGATTCGTTCTATTGATAAACAACTGATTACGCTTTATCCAGGAACGGTGCCAAGTAAATTACCAAGAACAGAATTTTGGCAAAAACAACCGCACTTTGATTTCGATAGTTTTGAACCTCAGCCTTTAGAACAAGGGGAGAGTATTCCTCATTTGAGAATGGATGCGGTTTTACAATTTTTATTAAGTGATCGATTTGAATAAAAAAGTGCGGAAAATTTTCCGCACTTTTTTCATCCTTCTAGCCCGTATTACGCATCCCAGCCGCGATACCTGTAATGGTAATCATCAATGCTTGTTCCACATCGGGATTGACTTGCTCTGGATTTTCACGGAAACGGTGAAGCAATTCTACTTGCAGAAGATTGAGTGGATCCGTGTAGATATTACGCAATGCTATTGAATCTGCAATCCAAGGTAAATCAGACATCAGTTCACTTTGGTGAGAAAGTGAAAGCACAGTTTGAATATCATCTTCAAGTTGCTTACGTAAATTTTCGCCTAAATACCAAAGTTCTTTTTTCACTAATCGTTGATCATATTGTTGGGAAAGCCAAGTATCCGATTTACTAAATACCATTTCCAACATTCCGATTCGCGTTGAAAAGAACGGCCAGTTTTCGCACATTTCATGAATGATATCGCCTTTGCCTTGTTCAATAATTTGACGGATAGATGCTCCAGCGCCCAACCAAGCGGGTAGCATTAAGCGATTTTGCATCCAGGCAAAAATCCAAGGAATCGCGCGTAAACTTTCCACGCCGCCATTTGGATTGCGTTTTGCAGGGCGAGAACCAAGTGGCAGTTTGGAGAGTTCCTGTTCTGGCGTCGCACTGCGGAAATAAGGAACAAAATCTTTATCACCACGAACCACACCACGATAAATATCGCAAGAAATAGTGGAAAGCTCGTCCATTATCATGCGCCATTCTGGTTTCGGTTCTGGTGGCGGTAAAAGATTTGCTTCTAAAATAGCACTAGCGTAGAGATCAAAGGTTTCTACCGCCACAGCGGGCAAACCCAGTTTGAAACGAATCATTTCGCCTTGTTCTGTCACACGTAAACCATTTTTTAGTGAACGAGGCGGTTGAGAAAGTAATGCTGCATGTGCTGGCGCACCACCACGACCAATGGTGCCACCACGTCCGTGGAATAAAGTGAGTTCAATGCCAAGTTTTTTCGTTAAATTCACTAAGGCTTCTTGTGCACGGTATTGCGCCCAAGAGGCCGCCATCATTCCCGCATCTTTTGCCGAATCCGAATAGCCAATCATCACCATTTGACGATTATTGATAACGCCACGATACCAACCCACATTGAAAAGTTGAGTCATGACTTTTTCGGCTGCATCTAAATCGTCCAAGGTTTCAAATAATGGCACGACAGGAATATGGTATGGCACGCCCGCTTCTTTTAAGAGTAAATGAACGGCTAAAACATCAGATGCACTGCGCGCCATCGAAATAACATAACACGCAATGACACCTTGTTTTTGTTGAGCAATCACTTTGCAAGTATCTAAAATTTCTTTGGTTTCAGGCGATGGCGTCCAGTTTTGCGGAATCAATGGACGGCGTGAGCTTAATTCCCGAATTAAGAAAGCCTGTTTATCGTCTTCTGTCCATTGAGAGTAATCGCCTAAACCAATATAGCGCGTGATTTCAGCAATGGCATCGGTGTGACGTGTGCTTTCTTGGCGAATATCCATTTGGGAAAGTGTCACGCCAAAACAACTAATACGGTGCAAAATATTCAACAATGAACCATTGGCAATAATGCGCATACCGCATTGGATTAAAGATTGATAACAATCATAAAGCGGCTCCCAAAGTTGATTATCTTCTAAAATAATCTCGCTTTCGGATACGCGCGGTGTGCGATCTGATAGGAGATCATCAAAATAAGCTAATGTTGCCGTAAGATGATTGCGTAAATTTTTCACCACGAAACGATAGGGTTCCAAATGCTCACCGTATTTAGCACGAAATTCATCGCTACATTTCACCATTGAAAGTTCATCGGCTAATTTGCTAATGTCTTGTAAGAATAAATCCGCCGCTTTCCAACGGGCAAAATAAAGCACTTTTTTGGTGATTTGTGCGGTGACAAATGGGTTTCCATCGCGGTCGCCGCCCATCCAAGAGGAAATGCGTACGGGTTTTAATCCTACTGGCAAATCGTAACCTAAAAATTCACGGGCAGTTTCGTTTAGTTGACGTAAAAATTCTGGCACGGCTTGCCACAAACTGTTTTCCAACATCGCAAAGCCCCATTTTGCTTCATCAAATGGCGTTGGGCGAACAGTACGAATTTCGTTGGTATGCCATGCTTCAGCGATTAATCGAAGTAATAGACGTTCAATAATATTGCGTTCTTTTTCAGTTAAATCATGATGTTCTAGCTTGCTTAAACATTTATTGATTTCAATGTGTTTATGAATGAGTGAACGACGTGTTGTTTCTGTTGGATGTGCGGTAAGAACAAGCTCAATTAATAATTTTTCGACTGTTTTATGCACGTCTTCCACTGAGGCATTTTGTTCTTTTAAGCGTTTGAAAAGTTCGCTTAAGGATTGAGAAGAACTTTGTGCTAGAGAATGTTCACGCGAAATTGTTTGATATTGTTCTGCAATGTTCGTGAGGTTTAAAAATTGGCTGAAAGCACGTGCGACAGGAATAATATTTTCATTAGAAATACTACCGAGCGTGTCGAGCAATTCTTGTCTTGCTTTATCATCACCCGCACGAGAATTACGAGAAAGTTTACGAATATTTTCGATTAATTCGAGAATATCGGCACCTTGGGCATCGTTGATAGTTTCTCCGAGAAAACGCCCTAACATACTAATGTTATTGCGCAGAGTGCGGTACTCTTGTGTCATAGGAACTCCTAAAAGTAAAAAATAAAATTCGTAAGTTGGCGATAGATATAGCTAAAAACGGAAGATAGGGCAAATGCTATTCAAGGAAACCTTGAAGATAATCAAGAAAAGCTAAAAAATAGATAAAAAAGAACCGCACTTTTTATAGATTATTTAAAAAGTGCGGTTTATTTTTAATAAGTTTTATAAAATTGATTTAACGGATTTTCGAATAATAAGCTCAGGGCCAATGTCAATACGGCTATATTGCTGAACGCCTTGATCTTTTTGACTGATTCTTTCTAACAAAATATTCACCGCCTGTCTGCCTAATCGTAGCTTCGATTGGTGAATGGTGGTTAATGGAGGCGCATAGAAACGTGAAGCATGAATATCATCATAGCCGATAACAGACATATCATCGGGCACGCGCAATCCTTTTTCTGTCAGTGCAGAAATTGCACCAAGTGCCATCACATCGTTACAACAGAATAGGGCAGTTGGTAATTCCTCTTGAGCCAGTAAACGATTCATACATTCATAACCGTCTTCAGGCTCAAATGCCCCTTCGAAAATCCAAGGTTTATGCACTTCAAGATTCGCATCAGCCATTGCTTTTAAAAAGCCTTCATAACGAGTTTTTGCCGTAGTTTTATTGAGTTCACCGCAGATAATCCCGATTTTTTTATGGCCGCACTCAATGAGGTGTTGGGTTGCTAAATAACCTCCATCAAAACTATGATCATCAATTACATCGGTATTCGCATTTGGGCCCCAATCCATTACAACCATTGGAATACTAGAAAATGACGAAAGCAAATCCAATGAATCTTGCGTATATTCAGAACACATTACAAGCAAACCATCTACCCGTTTTTTCGCCAACATTTCCAAATGGTTTTTGACTTTTTCAGGTTTATTTTGTGTATTACACAAGAACAAAGAATAACCTTGTCGATAGCAATGTTCTTCAACAGAATGAATGATTTCGGCAAAATACGGCGCTTCACTGGTCGTCACAATCATCCCAATGGATTTCGTGGTATTGACTTTCAAACTGCGCGCTACAGCGCTGGGTGAATAGTTAAGCTGCTTAATTGCTAATAACACCGCTTCTTCCGTATCTTTTGCAACGAAGCGAGTTTTATTAATAACATGAGATACGGTTGTGGTGGACACGCCAGCCATTTTTGCGACATCTTTAATTGTTGCCATATTTCGATCCCCAAAAATTTTTGCCTATTATAAAGGTTTGTAAAAAATTTCGTTACTTTTATTGAAATTTTTTTGTAAAAGAGGTGATTTTCTTAAAACAATCTTGTTACAATATGGCACCATTTTTAGTGAGGAGAAAAACATGAGTGATTTTGGTTATGCAATGATTGCAGTTGTATTGAGTATGTCAGTCGTTTGTGGTTTAGCGCTTTCAATTTTTTAATCAATTATGTTTTAGGATCACCGCAGTTTGTTTTAATACAAAGTGCGGTGATTTTTTTAGGTGTTTTTGCGCAGCAAGCGAAAATATGGTAAAACAGATTCCATCTTATTCACACAAAACATAGGAAATACAATGTCAAACTTACAAGCAATTATTGAAGCTGCATTTGAGAAACGTGCAGAAATTACACCGAAAATCGTTGATGCAGAAACGCGTGCAGCGATTGAAGAAGTGATCGAAGGATTAGATTCTGGTAAATACCGTGTTGCAGAAAAAATTGATGGCGAATGGGTAACACATCAATGGTTAAAAAAAGCGGTTTTACTTTCATTCCGTATTAATGACAACCAAATCATTGATGGTGCAGAAACAAAATATTACGACAAAGTGGCATTAAAATTTGCGGATTACACTGAAGAACGTTTTGCTCAAGAAGGTTTCCGTGTTGTGCCTTCTGCAACGGTGCGTAAAGGTGCATACATTTCTAAAAACTGCGTATTAATGCCATCTTATGTAAATATTGGTGCTTACGTTGGTGAAGGTACCATGGTCGATACATGGGCAACGGTAGGTTCATGCGCACAAATCGGTAAAAACGTTCACTTATCTGGTGGTGTAGGCATCGGCGGCGTATTAGAACCATTACAAGCTAACCCAACCATTATCGGTGATAACTGCTTTATCGGTGCTCGTTCAGAAGTGGTAGAAGGCGTTATTGTGGAAGATGGCTGTGTTATTTCAATGGGCGTATTCATCGGTCAATCAACCAAAATTTATGATCGTGAGACTGGTGAAATTCACTACGGCCGTGTACCAGCAGGTTCTGTGGTGGTATCTGGTAGCCTTCCATCCAAATGTGGAAAATACAGCTTATACTGCGCCGTAATCGTGAAAAAAGTGGATGCAAAAACTTTAGGTAAAGTAGGCATTAACGAATTATTACGTTCTATCGAAGAATAATTAAAAAACTTGATAAAAAAGACCGCACTTTAATCATCTGCCCTGAAAAGTTAGTTTAAATTCTAGCTGATTAAGGGCAGATTTTTTATTGTGCTAAATATTTTATTTATACCAATTCATGTTTCATTTGATTTGTAATGTGTAGAATCTTTAATCTTAAAAACTTCCTCTAAATTACCCGCTTTTTTACTTAAATTTTATATTAGCATCGATACAATTGAGCTAATTTTTACTCTAACTTCCTTTTATTTTCCGCATATAGTTACTGGAGTAAAAGTGCAAGTAGGAGATCTTTCTTTTTCTCTTGATACAAGTTCAAGTGTTAATAAGGTTAATAGTATTGTTATTAGGAGTGGTGCTACTGCAACGAGATATAATTCGGTAGCTATTGTAGTTCTTTTACAGACGTTATTAATGGATCACAGTTATATGGTGTGATAAAGAATCTAATTTTGGAGATAATTTTTCTATATGGGGGAGACAATTCTGTTGCGGCCACAGTTATAAGTGATAATTTTGCTAAGAAAAGATTGATGCAGTATTAAAAAATTGAGTCAAGATGTATGGAAGAGAGTCGTTTAAACCTTCTAGAGGGGGCCGCAATAGAATTGTCAGATAATAATATTGTTGTTAATTATAAAAATGAGGGAACATTATGATTTAAATTAGCTAACAATTTAGCTGGGGGTTAGCTAGCGCTACGTTTAGCAATGCGATAGGAGATATGACTGTCATTAATGGCTCAGGCTTGACAATCACCCCGATAGGCAAATCTTCAGTGCCTTTAACGATAAATGTATTAGATATATGATGGTTATGCGATCACGAATGCAGTAGGTCATTTAAAGGATGCAACTATTCCGAAAGCTTATACACGAGGTAAGAGCTTAGTTGGTATTGCAGCTGGTAACTATCAGGGGCAAAATGGTCTTGCAGCTCGCGTAGGTTACCAATGGTAATCAGCTGGTAGCGAAAACATAATGAAAAAACACCGCAAAGTGCGGTGTTTTTTATGTCTTTTTTATTTATTCTCATTTAGAAAAGAGGATTTTTATGATGAAAATCCACTTAAAAATAGTCTCCAAAACTTGCGAGAAATCTACCGCACTTTTGTGCTAAATGAGAAAATGCCAACAGGATTTTAACATTGCATTAGCAATTGTTTTTCAATAATTAGTTTAATAGTTTCAATTACTTACAATCTTAACAAATTGAATTGAGAGTCAATCTCAATACCAAATTTTCCCTTCGATAAAAACAAAAAAATTTATGATCTCAGTCAATAAAACAATCGTTTTACTCTAGTCTGGGTAACTCTGAAGGAGTATCCTTATTTCCAGAGTGGTTATTGTGATGTATTGGTGTAATGCCTTCCACCTACTTTCTGTTTCTATCTATACATACTTTGGGGGAAAATATGAACCGTTTTGTTATAGGTGATCCGAAAGATTGCATTGGATGCAATACCTGTATGGCTGCTTGCAGCGAAGTACACAAAGCTTTTGGATTACAATCCTTTCCGCGGTTACAAGTAATGCGTAACGACGATATTACTGTGCCGATCTTATGTCGTCATTGTGATGATTCACCTTGTGCTACGGTATGCCCTGTGCATGCAATTAAGCACGAAAATGACACTATTCAATTAAACGAAGGTTTGTGTATTGGCTGTAAGCTTTGCGCCATTGCTTGTCCATTCGGGGCGATTACTCAACACGGTAGCGCGCCATTAGACGCACCAAACCACTACGACAGTTTCTCTTTCACTGATGCGGTAAAACGTGATATTCGCACCGCACCGAATAATACTGATGTTCATAATATGCTTGCATGGGAACCAGGTGTAAAAGCTATCGCAGTGAAATGCGACCTTTGCTATTTCCGTGAAGATGGCCCTGCTTGTATTCAAACTTGCCCAACAAAAACTTTATTCTTAATTAGTGATGAGAGTATCGAACAAGCAAATCGCAAAAAACGCGAAATGGCAATGGTGGGTTCTCCTGTCGTGCCAAGATAAAAGTTTATTGTTTGTTTACTCGTTAATCAATGGAGTGAAATTATGAGTTCTTCAATCAGTTTGCTCATCACGTCCTTGTTGATTTATGTCGTTGGTGCGTTTATTTCTCTCGCTGTGCGAAAAAATGAACAACTTTCAATCAATATATCCGGCGTGACCGGTGTACTTGGTGGCTTGTTAGGCATTGTTGCCTGCATTCCCGTGCTTATCAGCAACGATACGGTCGTTGATGTGTTTTCAACCCCTTTCGACTTCGCCCAATTTTCAATCCGCATTGACGGATTAGCTGCGTTTATGGTGTGTGTCATTTCTTTAATGGTTATTATCACCGCACTTTATTCCTTTTCCTATGTGAAAGAATACATTGGTAAAGGCGCTGGCACGATGGGCTTCTTTATGAATTTGTTTATCGCCTCAATGGTTGCCTTAGTCACCAGCGATAACGCTTTCTACTTTTTAGTGTTCTTTGAAATGATGTCTTTGGCATCTTACTTCTTAGTACTAACCGAACAAGATGACAACGCAACCAATGCGGGCTTGTTGTATTTCTTCATTGCTCACGCTGGTTCTGTGTTGATTATGATCGCTTTCTTTATTTTCTATTGCTACGCAGGTAGCTTTGAATTTGAAGCCTTCCGCCACACCGAGCTTTCAATGCCTTTAGCCTTTACGGTATTTATTTTGGCATTTCTTGGTTTCGGTGCAAAAGCAGGGATGATTCCATTGCATAGCTGGTTACCAAAAGCTCACCCAGCTGCGCCTTCTCATGCTTCTGCAATGATGTCTGGTGTGATGGTTAAAATCGGTATCTTCGGGATTATCAAAGTTGGTATTGATCTACTTGGCGCACACAATATGTGGTTTGGTGTGATTGTGCTTGCTTTTGGCGCAGTTTCTTCTGTGCTTGGCGTACTTTATGCCTTAGCAGAACATGACATCAAAAAACTTTTGGCGTATCACACCGTAGAAAACATAGGCATTATTATGATGGGTGTAGGTGTCGGTATGATTGGTATGGCAATCCATAATCCTGTACTTGCTATTGTCGGTTTACTTGGCGGTTTATATCACTTACTTAACCATGCGGTATTCAAAGGCTTATTGTTCTTGGGTGCTGGTTCTGTGATGTACCGTTTACATTCAAAAGATATGGATTTAATGGGCGGACTTGGCAAATTAATGCCATTTACTGCTTTCTGTTTCTTGATTGGTACCATGGCAATTTCTGCATTACCTCCGTTTAATGGTTTTGTGAGTGAATGGTTTACTTATCAATCTTTATTCAGCCTAAGCCAACACAATGATGTGGTATTACGTATCGCTGGTCCTGTTGCAATCATTATGCTTGCCTTAACAGGTGCGCTTGCCGCACTTTGTTTCGTGAAAGTGTATGGTATTAGCTTTGGTGGTGCACCACGCAGCGAAAAAGCAGCACATGCACGTGAAGTGCCAAAACCAATGGTGATTGCAATGGCAATCTTGGCATTATTCTGTGTACTTTTGGGCGTTGGCGCTTCTGTGGTAACTCCAATTATTGCCAATATTGCAACCGCACTTTCTCATAATGAAATGCTTAATTTAGCAGAAAATGGCGTAGTGGTAGCAAGCAATACACCGAATACGGTGCTTTCTACACCAATGGTGAGCATTATGTTGATTGCATTTTTTGTGTTGCCGTTTATGTATTACGCTTATACCAAAGGCAATCGTATGGCAGATCGTGCAAAAGGCAACCCTTGGGCTTGTGGTTATGCTTACGAAATGGATATGGCAGCATCTGCGGGTAGTTTTACTCGTCCGCTTCGTATTATCTTCAAACCACTTTATACCTTGCGTCAAGTGCTTGATCCTGCGCCTGCTGGTGCAAAAGGTATCAATGCATTAATTTCAGGTGCGACCAAAACAGAACCATTCTGGGAAGAAAAAGTAACAATGCCGATTGCGCATTTTATCCCATGGTTAGGTCGTAAAATTCAATGGCTACAACAAGGCGACTTCCGCGTTTATTGCGTGTACTTCGTGATTGCCTTGGTTGTGTTATTACTTTCCATTGCGTTGATGTAGGAGGAAATTATGATTTCATTACCTTCACAAATTTCCACTTCCGCTGGAATGTTCCTTTTAGCCATTGTGCAAGCGTTAATTCTTCTCGCTTTGGCACCACTCTTTTCAGGCATTTCACGGATGATTCGGGCTCGTATTCAATCTCGTCGTGGTCCGGGCTTGTTACAAGATTATCGCGACATTGCTAAATTAATGACGCGTCAAAATATTTGGCCAGATAATGCGGGTTGGGTATCTCGTGTTATGCCTTATGTGTTAATTAGCACAGTCATGGTGGTTGCGATGAGTTTACCCATGTTTACTCATCACTCACCGTTTGGGGCAGGCAGTGATTTAATCACCGTTATTTATTTGTTCGCGTTGTTCCGCTTTTTCTTCTCAATTGCGGGTTTGGATTCTAACAGTACTTTCTCAAGTTTAGGTGCAAGCCGTGAAGTGACATTAGGCGTACTTGTTGAACCAATCTTAATGTTGGCATTCATTGTGATTGCTTTAATTGCAGGTTCTACAAATTTTGCAGTGATTAGCACCGCACTTTCTAGCCAACCTTGGCAATATCCCGTTGCAACAGTAATTGCCTTAGTTGCCGCTGCTTTTGCGATCTTTATTGAAATGGGCAAAATCCCATTTGACTTAGCTGAAGCAGAACAAGAACTTCAAGAAGGCCCACTTACTGAATATTCAGGCCCTTCTTTCGCCTTATTGAAAGTCGGTTTGAGTTTAAAATCAATGGTGGTTGCCTCTATCTTTGTGAGTGTGCTTTTCCCATTCGGTGCAGCACAAGAGTTCACGGTAAGTGCGGTCATTTTAGGCATCGTTTCTTTCTTTGTGAAATTACTCGTGGTATTTATCGCCGCATGTGTATTTGAAAACACATTGGCACGTACCCGTTTTATGCTAACAGGACGTTTAACTGTGGTCGGTTTCGGCATTTCAGTGTTGGCGTTTGTGTTTTACTTCACAGGATTGTAAGGAGGAAATATGGAACGTTTAGCACTAATTACAATCATTTTGCCGTTTGTCGGTGCGTTTATTGTGGGGTTGAACAAACAATCTTTCCCAAAAATTGCCACAATTTTTGCCGCACTTGCTACCCTTGGCACACTGGCTGTGGCAGGGCAGTGGTATGCAAATGGCGTACAATCTGTCACCTATGATTTAGTTAAATTTGGTGATACCGCAATCTTCGGCGTGACCTTAGATGCAGTGAGCACTTTAATTGCCTTTGCCGTTGTGGGGTTAGGTTTCTTAATTTGCTTATATTCTTGTGGTTATTTAACCGATAAAAACCGTGAACATCCGCATAACGGATTACCTCGTTTTTATGCTTTCTTATTGATCTTCATCGGTGCAATGGCGGGCTTGGTGTATTCATCAACTTTAGCGGGTCAGTTGCTTTTCTTTGAAATCACAGGGGGATGTTCTTGGGCATTAATCAGCTATTATCAAAGCCAAAAAGCAATGGCGGCTGCGATGAAAGCGTTGATTATCACTCACGTAGGTTCATTAGGTTTATATCTTGCCGCGGCTTATTTATTTAGCCAATCTGGCACATTCTCTATCACGGCGTTAGAACATCTTGCGCCAGAAGCGAAAACTATCGTGTTATTTGGCGTGATGTTTGCTGCATGGGGTAAATCAGCGCAACTTCCAATGCAAATTTGGTTACCAAATGCGATGGAAGCGCCAACACCTGTCAGTGCGTATTTGCACGCCGCATCAATGGTAAAAGTGGGCGTCTATATTTTCGCTCGTTCCGTGATGTCTGCTGGTGAAATTCCGCACATTGTGGGTGAGGTGGGAACTGTGATGGCAATGATTACATTGATTTATGGTTTCTTAATGTACTTGCCACAAGCGGATTTAAAACGCTTACTTGCGTATTCAACTATTACTCAACTTTCTTACATTTTCATCGGGCTTTCTCTTGCAGCATTAGGTTCTAAATTAGCTTTTGTTGCAGCGATTGCTTATATCTTTAACCACGCCTTTGCGAAAAGTTTATTCTTCTTAGTTGCAGGTTCATTGAGTTATGCCACAGGCACACGTTCAATGCCTCGTTTACAAGGGATTATGCGCACCATGCCTGTGGTTGGTACTGGATTTGGTATTGCTGCATTGGCTATTGCTGGTGTGCCGCCGTTTAACGGTTTCTTCAGTAAATTCCCATTATTTGCCGCAGGTTTCGATCTTGGACAAGAATATTCATGGGTAACTTGGTTAATGGTGATTGCGTTGATTGAATCTACTGCAACGTTTGTTTGGTTGCTTTATAAATTTGGTCAATGTGTTATCGGTAAACCATCTGAAAACGTGCAAAATGCACAACCATTGCCATTCTCTATGACATTTGTTTTAGTGATTTTAATGGTGATGTCTGTGTGTTCTAGCTTTATCGCTGCCTATTGGTTAGGCCTTGCGGGTTAAGGAGAGAATTATGTTAATGATCAATGTATTAGCGAGTTTGCTCATCATTACATCGCTTTGTGTCATTATGGCAAAAACCGCAAAAAAATCCGCGTTATGCTATGGCTTACAGTCTCTTGTATTGGTGGTGTTATTCGTTTATTTGGCATTTGAAATGCAAGCTCACGAACTTTATATGTGGTCCATTAGTGCATTCATCACGAAAGTATTATTAGTGCCAGGAATTTTAATCTTTTCTTTACGAAAAATTGATGAAAGTCAAACTCCTGCAGGAATGAATGTCGCTTGGTTGATCCCGATCACATCTATCATCGTTTGCTTATGTTACTTTGTTGTCATTCCAGTGAACTTACCGTTAGTTGAACATTTAAAACCAGCGTTGTCAGTCTCACTTAGCCACTTCCTTTTAGGTTTAGTGTGTATTGTGAGCCAACGCAATATTGTGAAACAAGTTTTCGGTTATTGTTTAATGGAAAACGGTGCGCATTTAACGTTGGCTTTACTTGCCAACAATGCGCCAGAATTAGTTGAAATCGGCATTACCACCGATGCGATTTTTGCGGTCATCATTATGGTGGTGTTGGTGAATAAAATTTACCGCACTTTCAACACTGTTGATGCTAAACAACTTATGAGTTTGAAGGGGTAACGCTATGTATGAACAATGGATAATTGCGTTATTAGTCGCACCTTTAGTCATCGCTTTTGAAAGCTTTGCACTACGCGGAACAAAAAATCGGACAGTTTGTACCGCATTCCATATTACTGGGTTAATTTTGATGTTGTTCTTTTCTGTACAGGTCATTTCTGGCGTGTTGGAAAAAGGCAATATCAGTGCATTTAACAACTGGGTGTATGTTGATAGTCTTTCTGCCATTTTCTTAGGTTTAATTGCTGTCGTGGGTTCACTTGCTGGAGTGTATTCCATCGGTTATATGAACACAGAATTGGAAGAATGGCATATTGATTTTAAAACCTATGCACATTACCACGGCTTCTTACACTTATTCTTCTTTACGATGATTGTGTCAGTTATCACCAATAACTTAATTTTAATGTGGGTTGCCATTGAAGCGACAACATTAAGCTCTGCGTTTTTGGTCGGTACTTACAAACAAAAAACATCCCTTGAAGCTGCGTGGAAATACATCATCATCTGTTCTGTTGGCGTCGCTTTCGGTTTATACGGAACACTTTTAACCTTTGCTAATGCAAATGGCGTGCTTGCTGATCCAAGCCAAGCGATTTTCTGGTCAGCAGTGAATCAACAAGCCACAGGTTTAAACCCAATGTTGATGTATATCGCATTCGCTTTCGTATTGATTGGTTTCGGCACGAAGTGCGGTCTATTTCCAATGCATACTTGGTTATCAGACGCACACAGTGAAGCACCAAGCCCAGTGAGTGCAATTTTATCAGCGGTGTTATTAAACTGTGCAATGCTTGTGGTGTTGCGTTACTACACATTAGTTTCAAAAGCGGTTGGCGCAGAGTTTCCACAAACTTTAATGTTGATCTTTGGTTTACTTTCAGTGCTTGTGGCGGCGTTATTTATCATCGTGCAATTTGATATTAAACGTTTGCTTGCTTACTCAAGTATCGAAAATATGGGCTTAATCAGTTTCGCTTTCGGTCTTGGTGGCCCAATTGGGGTATTTGCAGGTTTACTTCACACCATCAACCACAGTCTTGCGAAAACCTTATTATTCTGTGCATCGGGTAATATTCTATTGAAATATAAAACTCGTGATATGAATCAAGTGCGTGGATTATGGCGTGTTGCACCAGTGAGTGCGGTGCTTTTCGCAGGTGGTGCGTTGGCATTGGGTAGTATCCCTCCATTTAACGTATTTGTGAGTGAATTTAGTGTTGTGGTTGCAGGGATTACAGCGGGTAAAACTTGGTTAGTTATTTTATGCTTAATTTTACTCACTATCGTGCTTGCAGGACTTGCCTTAATGCTATTAAAAACAGTGCTTGGCAAACAACCTGATAATGTGGAAGCAGGCGAAGTCAGTAAAGTCTCTTTGGCGGCAATGGCCATACTATTGTTGTTAATGTTTGTAATGGGTATCCATATTGCAGAGCCAATCTTGCAGTTACTAAAAAGTGCGGTAGGAATTGTGCTTGGATCTGAACATGTGTCCTTTGGCGATATGCTAGTTTTACCTTGGCAAAGTTTAGCGAAATGATCGACAACTGGGGGAAAAAATGGAATTAACTAAAAATACATCGGTCGATCCGGTAAAAATGCTCGGCAAAAATTATATTGAAGCCGTTAATGCAAAATTTCCGAATACCATTTTAGATGAGGAGTGGTCTACACCGAATCAAGTGACTTTAACAGTGAAAACTAATATGTTACCTGATGTGGTGGAATATCTTTACTATCAACATGAAGGCTGGTTGCCATTAGTTTTTGGTAACGATGAACGCTCAATTCATGGTCATTATGCAGTGTATTATGTGCTTTCTATGGAAGGTGTCGTCAAAACTTTTGTGACGATTAAAGCACTCGTAGATCCAGTCACACTCGAATTTCCTTCCGTGACACCGAAAGTCAAAGCGGCGGTGTGGGGCGAACGTGAATTATTCGATATGTACGGTTTAAAAGCCGTCGGTCTTCCCGATCAACGTCGTTTAGTGTTACCAGATGACTGGCCAGATGATCTTTACCCATTACGTAAAGATTCAATGGACTACCGTTTGCGTCCAGATCCAACTACGGCAACGGAAACCTATGAGTTTATTAACGAAAAAGGCGAAGCACGTATTGTTCCACTTGGCCCGTTACATATCACTTCGGATGAACCAGGACATTTCCGTTTATTCGTGGATGGGGAAGATATCATTGATGCGGACTATCGTTTATTCTATGTACACCGTGGTATGGAAAAATTGGCAGAAACCCGAATGGATTACGATCAAGTCAATTTCTTGGCTGACCGTGTGTGCGGTATCTGTGGTTTTACTCATAGCGTTGCTTATGCTAACTCAGTCGAAAATGCGTTAGGTATTCAAATTCCTGAACGTGCACAATGGATTCGTGCAATTTTGTTGGAAGTTGAACGCTTGCACAGTCATTTATTGAACTTAGGTTTATCTAGCCACTTTACCGGTTTTGATACAGGCTTTATGCAATTCTTCCGTGTGCGTGAAAAATCCATGACCTTGGCTGAAGTACTAACTGGTGCACGTAAAACCTATGGTATTAACCTTATCGGTGGTGTGCGTCGTGATATGTTGAAACATCAACGTGAACAATGCATTAAGCTTATTGCAGAAATGCGTGAAGAAATCAAAACATTGGTGGACATTTTACTCAATACGCCAAATATGGAACAACGTACTGTGGGCGTAGGTAAATTAGAACGCCAAGTAGCACGTGATTTCAGTCCTGTTGGGCCATTAATTCGTGCCTCTGGTTTTGCCCGTGATGTGCGTAAAGTTCATCCATTCTCAGGTTATGGCGATGTGCCATTCAATGTTTTCACTGAAGATGGTTGTGATGTCATTTCTCGTGTGAAAGTGCGGGTAAATGAAGTGTTTGAATCCATGAATATCATTGATTATATGGTAGATAACTTGCCAACTGGTGCGATTATCACTGAAGGTTTCAATTACACCCCTGGACGTTTTGCTTTAGGTATCACGGAAGCGCCGCGTGGTGAAGATATTCACTGGTCAATGCTTGGCGATAACCAAAAATTATATCGCTGGCGTTGTCGTGCAGCGACTTATGCAAACTGGCCAACTTTACGTTATATGTTGCGTGGCAATACGGTATCAGATGCGCCACTTATCATTGGTAGCCTTGACCCTTGCTATTCTTGTACTGACCGTGTGACGGTGGTGGATGTACGTAAACGCAAAGCTCAAACGGTTTCTTATAAAGAAATCGAACGCTACGGCATTGAACGTAAAAATTCACCATTAAAATAGGGGGCGCACAATGTTTAAATTACTTAAAACCGTATTAAATGCGGGGGATGTTACCACTAAATATCCGTTTAAACCCTATGAAGTTGATCCTGATTTCCGTGGTAAACCAGAACTGAACTCTGATCAATGTATTGTTTGTGCAGCCTGTACAATGGCATGTCCAGCTAATGCGCTTACCATGCGTACTGATCCTGAAACAGGCGAACGTACTTGGTCATTATTTTTAGGCCGCTGCATTTTCTGTGGCCGTTGTGAAGAAGTTTGTCCGACAAAAGCCATTCGTTTAAGCCAAGATTTTGAATTATCAGTCAGCAATAAACAGGATCTTTATCAAGAAACAACCTTTACTACAACGATTTGTCATCAATGTGGTCAACCTTTTGTTTCTCATAAAGAACTCAATTATGCCGTGGATTTATTCAAACAAACGTTGGATAACGATGAACTGGTAAAACATAAATTAGCGGTGCTCAATACTTGCCCAACCTGTAAACGCCAAAACAGTTTGGAAAAAACCGCCGATATGGAATCCAATATGCGCGTGAAATTGGCGTTATTTGATCACGTTAGGGAGATTGCAAGATGAACACACAAATCCCAATGCCCGTGAATGGTATTTCAACGCCATTTAGTGTGGATGAAAACATTGCGAAAATGAAACAAACTTTGTTGAAAAATATTCAACGTTCCGCTTATGTTTATCGTGTTGACTGTGGCGGTTGTAATGGTTGTGAAATTGAAATTTTTAGTACCATTACACCAACCTTTGACGCTGAACGTTTTGGGATTAAGGTTGTTGCATCACCTCGCCATGCGGATATTTTATTATTTACCGGCGCGGTAACTCGTGCAATGCGTACACCTGCAATGCGTGCTTATCAAGCTGCACCCGATCCAAAAATCTGTATTTCTTATGGAGCGTGCGGTTGTGGTGGCGGTATTTTCCATGACTTGTACTGCGTGTGGGGCGGTAGCGATCAAATTGTACCAATTGATGTGTATATTCCTGGTTGCCCTCCAACTCCAGCCGCGACTATTTATGGTTTTGCAATGGCACTTGGTTTACTTGATCAAAAACTCAAAGGTAAACAAGAAATTGCCGATCCTAATGCAGAGGCTAAATTACGTTTCCCAAATATTCCATTAGATTTACGCGTGGAATTAGAACGTGAAGCGCGTCGTTTGGCGGGTTATCGACAAGGTGGAGACATTGCTAATCAATTTATGAGTATGATGTCTGAAAAAGATCAGGTTCCGTTTGGCGTTCGCCTTGGCGAATTTTTGGAACGTGAAGCGGATCCTCGTTTGAGTGAAATCGTAAACCGATTACATGCAATTAGTATGCCGTTTTCGGGATAGCCTAATGATTGCTAAATAAACTAATAGCTCCGTTTTGATTTCTGCCAAATCTCCCCTTACCCCTCTTTGCTAAAGAGGGGAATAAGAGCAGTCAATTTCAATCTAGTTTTCTGCATTAAGAACAGAAAATTAAAATGAGAGAGAAGACGCTTTATTGCTAAAGAGAAATCCCCCTCTTTAGCAAAGAGGGGTAAGGGGAGATTTGGCAGTATTGATTAGCGAAGAAATTACTTTACAAGTTTTATAGGACGTACCATGACAACCCAAGTTTTTTTCTATTTACTCAATGAGCGTTTTGTTGAAAACGATGAGCAAGTTCCAGAGCAAGCCAAGCAAGTAATGTATTATTCCCTTGCGATTGGTCACCACGTTGGAGTAATTGACTGCTTTAAAAAATTGCTAATTTGTGATTATGCAGATTATCAACGTTTTGTAGATACCTTCCCTGAAGGCGATGCAAAACGTAAATTTGCGGGCTTGATGAAATTTGGCGAAATTGTGATTGATTCGAGTCATGTGAATTTATTGGCTAAGGCACTTGATGAAAATAGAGCTAATTTTTCGCCTGAACATCAAAAATGGGTCGATATTTTAATGGACACGCTTGCTTCCATCCAGCGTGAACCTGTGATGTATATTATGGTGAAACGTCGTGATGAATGAAAATGTAATTCTAACTGTTGGTAACACAATGATGGGCGATGACGGTGCAGGTCCTTATCTTGCTCAGCTTTGTAGTGAAAATCCGTTGCCAAATTGGACCGCACTTGATGGTGGTTCAGCACCAGAAAATCTTGTGCATCAGATCCGAGCCATGAAACCAAAGCGTTTAATTATCTTTGATGCAACAGAAATGGAATTGCCTGTTGGCAAAATTCGTATTATCGATAAAGAACTTATTGCCGAAATGTTCTTCGTCAGCACGCATAATTTGCCACTTAATTTTTTAATCGAGCAACTAGAGGAAGATATTCCTGAGGTTATTTTTATTGGTATCCAGCCCGATCTTGTTTCTTTTGGTTTTCCGATGACTGAAGCTGTAAAAAGTGCGGTGGAATTTTTCTATGGATTTTTGAGAGATCATGGGGATTTATCTGAAATAACGAGATTGTAGATGAAAAATAAGCAAGCCTAAAGTAGGCTTGCTATTTTTTAATCTACAGGTTGAAATATTTGCTTAGGAGATTGGCAAGTTCTAAATATTTCATTTCTTACCTTAATAATTATTTTCATTTCTTGATCACTAATGGTTTTTCTAAGTTCAGGACCTGATTCAACAAGGTTATGAAACATTGACGCTGCGAGTAAACATTCAGTCCCTGATATAGTATCAATAAGATTATTAAAATTTAATACATTATCTGAGCTTAGCCTTTTAATAAAAAATTCCATTTCTCCTAATACATCTTTAAAATACCGTTCCTTTCCATTTGAATAATATTTATCATTTGATGTTAATAGTTTAAATGGAATATCTGAACGTTGTTCATCTCTTAAACTTTCATATACACCTCTAAATCTGGAAGTTTCAGCGTCTTTTTTATTTAATTCTTCATTTTTTACTTGAGTATTTGCAACTTGTGACGGCTTATTACAATCATTTAATAACTCGTTTACTTGTTGATTAACAAGCAATCTTGTTGATGTTTTTAATGGTTTTTCATCAAGATCACTGGATACGCGCGTGAGATTTAAGCACTTCATTTCAGATAGCATTGTTTTGATATAATCAAGATTATCTTGAAGAACATTTTCTTCTTCTAACATTTGTATGGACGTAACAAGATTATCTAATGCTTGTTCATATTCAGAATCATTATATTTAGATGCTTGACTTATAGTCGACAATCCAAATAAAAAGATACACAAAGATTTGTGTAATAATTTCATTTTATGTCCTTTAATTTATTCTGCTTTAAAGATCGATTTCTCTTTCATTAAGCATTTTTCTGTTACATGCATTGCTGCTTCGAATAATTCAGTAGGATATTTATTGCCTAATCCTTCTGTACTTTGTGCCTTTCCTAATACTTCAGTTGCCACATCACATCGAATGCCATTTACTGCTTCAATAAAGTCCCAGGCTTCAATTTCTTCATTGTTTTTCTCTGCTATTTTTACACCTTTTGAAAGTTCTTTTATAAAAACTTTTTCAAAATCTTTATAGGTAATTATTTTTCCTGACGTGTCTTTACCTAAAGGGGTATTGGGATTCATTACCGCTTGAGTATTGAATGCACAGAGCCCAAGTATTACAGGTAGTAGTAATTTGTTCATATAAAACCTAATTTAGTTGATTTTTATAGAATAAAATCTACCTTTTTCGGTAGATTTTAAGAGAGAGTTATTCTTGAATTTCAACATAAAACATTGAATTCTTTTTATTTTGCCAGTGAATATTGTAAATAATACTTTCTTCTTCTCCATTAGAGATTAGAATATCAGCAGTACAAAGACGAATTTCTTTATTTTTATTAAATCCTGTTTCTTCAATATTTTTTACATCAATGAACTTAAGCGAGCGATCTAATGTTCTTAAGTTAGTCGTAATCATACTATCTAACGTTTTTTTTACTTCAGTATCATCACATTTTGGTAGTTCAGAAAAACAACCGGATAGCAATAAACAAGCAGTTGAAGCCAAAATTAGTTTTTTCATAAAAATTACCTTTTAGGAAGACGATTAGTCCAACATAAAACTACTACACTCATTCCAATGGCAGACCACCTTAAATATTTTGGTTCATAAATGATCTTTACTGAAATCAGTATTGTTAATGTAATAATGATAAGTGGAATAAGCGATTGCTTAATGTTTAAAGATGAACAAAATATCTGATATTCTTCTTTAAATATTTGCCAAGTGTTTTTTGACATTTTACCCTCCTAGAAATAGATTTAATTATTTTGTAGCATCGCCATATTTATTAGCTTCAGGCTTACTATCTAAGCACATAAATACTAATAATACGATAAAACCAATTAGCGGAATAATTGAGATAAGCACCCACCAGCCACTGCGATTGGTATCATGTAATCTTCTTACACATACAGCCCAAGCAGGTAATAAAGTCGCTAAACCATAGATACCAGAAAGAATACCAAAGCCTGATTCGGTTATCATTCCTAAGGCTCCATCTAAAATGCTTAGAATAATGAAGACAACAAAATGGATAAGCGCGAACATCCAATACTCTTTTCTTCTTGCTCGTCCGCTAAATGTTGCATAATTTTTTAAAACTTGAATATACCAATTCATTTTTGTGATTCCATATAGTTATTTAGGAGGGTAAAATCGTGTATATTATGCTAGTTGGCATTATGTTCTTCAAACAACGTAATGTTTGTAATTCTTCCTAAAATGTGGGTTTAAGTATGAAAGTGAATGAAAAAATTAAGTTTTTAAGAGAAAGTAAACATTTATCTCAAGAAGAGATGGCTAATAAATTAGGGATGTCAACAAATGGTTACGCTAAAATCGAACGTGGGGAAACAAGGTTAAATATTCCAAAGTTAGAACAAATTGTTAATATTTTGGATATGGATATTATTGAGTTAATGTCAGTTGGTGAACGCAATGTCGTTTTATTTCAGGAAAGTGATAGCAATATTAATATCATAGGCTCTTCACACGGGCTGACATTTGAGCTTGCTCAACTAAAGACTGAACTAGCTCATAAAGAAGAACTACTAAAACATAAAAATGAAATAATAGAAATGCAAAGAAAAGAGATCGCTAGGCTGAATAAACTACTTGGTGAAGTACAGTAGAATATTGTGTTTTCAATCTACATTTTTGTATAACTAGCATAATTTGCCACTTAACTTTTTAATCGAGCAATTAGGGAAGATATCCCTAAGGTTATTTTTATTGGTATCCAGCCTGATCTTGTTTCCTTTGGTTTTCCGATGAGTGAAGCTGTAAAAAGTGCGGTAGAATTTTTCTATGAATTTTTGAAGGATGGGGGCGATTTAGGTGAAATTACTCGATTGTAATTGCCTTCATTCATAAAAAACGATCGCTTAACTGGCGATCGTTTTTTATATGCGAATAAGAACATTTGCTTAAATGAATTTGGCATTAGCCAGACAATCTTGATGCGATCATCGCTTGCCCTAGACTTAATCCGCCATCTCCCATTGGATATTGATGTGCACTTAGCACATTAAATTCTGCAAGCGCTTGTTTCAATAAACGACGTAATAATTGGTTATGCATTACACCGCCTGAAAGCACAATGGTTTTGCAATTGTGGCGTTTTGCTTGCTGACGAGCTAATTCAGCAAAACCTTTTGCCAGCGCATAATGGAAAATAAATGCTTTGTTTTCTTTGGAATCATCGTAATCCAGCCAATCTTGCCAAAATGTGGCTAAATCCAATTGATTATTTTTGATTGGCATTTTAACCTGAATATTGACCGCACTTTTTTCATCTTTGATAAAGTCAGATTTTGTGGCTAGCGTTTCTAAATAGCACGCTGCTTCTCCTTCCCAAGAGAGTTTTTCGCCCACAATACCTAACCCATAAGCTACGGCATCAAATAGTCTTCCAGCCGATGAAATAAGGGGGGAATTAAGATTACGTTCAATGGCATTGGAAAGAGGTTCCCAAGGTAATTCGGAACAAGTTTTAGCTGCGATGTCACGCCAATTCGGTACAAATTTTTGAAGATGAGCAAGCCAATTACGCCAAGGTTGAGTTGCCGCAAGATCGCCACCTGGCAAAGCAACGTCAGGCAATCCACCTAAATGTTGAGATTGTTCGCCATCTACTAATAAACATTCACCGCCCCAAAGTTGCCCGTTAGCCCCCATTCCAATACCATCTAAGGCAAGACCAATCACTTGTTCATGACAATGATGTTCTGCCAATACAGCGGCGATATGTGAATGATGATGTAACACTTCCACATAAGGTACCGATAATTTTTTTGCGAGGTTTTTCCCCGTTTTTGATGAAAAATAACCTGAGTGAGCATCCACCGCGATTAAATCTGGTTTGAATTGATAAATTTGGCAAAATAAGTCGATATTATTTTCTAATTGTTGTTGCACAAGTTCATTAGAGGTATCACCAATATGTTGGCTAACAACGGCTTTATTTTGTTTTAGTAGGCAAAATGTATTTTTAAGATCAGAACCCAACGCTAAGATATTTTTTGTATTTTCCGTTTGCAATAGCATTTCATCAGGAACGTAGCCACGTGCTCGGCGTAGTGTTTCTACGCCATCAAAAGAGGCTCTCACTAAGCTATCATCAGCACGTTGCAAAATATCGCGATTATGGCAAAGATAGAAATCTGCCAAATTACTCAATTTTTTCACCGCACTTTCGTTGTCTAAAACAGGTGGCTGACCACTAGGATTGGCAGATGTCATGACGAGCGGTTGATTGATTTCACGTAAAAGCAAATGCTGTAATGGATTACTCGATAACATCACCCCAATTTCATTTAAATTTGGTGCGATATTTTCTGCGAGATTGGGCACCTTATTTTTTTGTAACAAAACGATTGGCGCAGCTGTGCTAGTGAGTAATTTGATTTCGGTTTCTGTTAAATTTTGTAAAAAATCTAAACTTGGCACCATGACGGCAAGAGGTTTGCTTGGACGATGTTTGCGATCTCGCAGTAATTGAACCGCATCGAAATTCTTTGCATCACAAGCCAAATGAAAACCACCGATCCCTTTGATTGCCAAAATTTTTCCTTCTTTGAGCAAAAGTGCGGTTTGTTTTAAGGCTGTTTGATGTGTTGCAAGTTGATGTTCGGTATCTTGTAACCAAATATGCGGGCCGCAAACTGGGCAGGCATTAGGTTGGGCATGAAATCGGCGATCTGCTGGATTTTTATATTCCTTTTCACAATCTGGGCAGAAAGGAAAATCCGACATCGATGTATTTTTACGATCATAAGGAATCTTTTTGATAATCGTAAAACGAGGCCCGCAATGGGTGCAATTAGTGAAAGGGTAGTGATAACGACGATTTTCAGGATTAAATAAATCTTCTACGCAAGCGGGACAAGTAGCGGCATCAGGCACAATTTGTGTGTCCATCGCATTGTTTTCGCTTTCTCGGATTACAAATTCAGCAAAGTGCGGTAGACTTTCCCAGTGTTTTTCACATTGCTGAATATCTGTGATTAAAGCTAAGGGCGGTAGTTTTTCCTGTAAATCTTTTAAAAAAAGCGTGAGTGCTTCTTTTTCTGGATTTACAAATCGAATTAATACTCCTTGCCCATCATTATTTACATCGCCCTTTAGGCCATATTCATTTGCTAACAACCACACAAAAGGGCGAAATCCCACACCTTGCACTTTGCCTTTAATGCGTAATTCGATTCCGTTCATAACTTGTTCTCTACATCAAATTGAGTGATTTTTATGGTAACCGAAAATATATATGCAAGCTGTGATTTTCATCAAAGAAGATTCGTTTTTATAAGCAAATTATTGTGAGTAATGGGCTTTCCAATAACCAATCCACTCTTTTAATAAAATCATATTGCTATTCAATGCACCTAAGTCAGGAATAAAAGATTTTGCAGATAGATTTCCTTTGCTGACATAGCTTGCCGCTGCAGCAGGAAGTACATTAAATCCTTGTTTTTCAAAAAGATATTTGGCTCGTTTCATATGCCATTGATTTGTTACTAAAATAATTTTTTGAATATGATCTTTAATTAAAATATTTTTACTGAAACTGGCATTTTCTTCCGTATTACGGGCTTTATTTTCGATCCATTGCGTTGGCACATTAAAGAATTGGTTAAGTTCTTTTGCCATTAAGTCGCCTTCAGAAATGCCTATCAAAGAATAGCCAGTAGTCAAAATAGGTAAGCCCGTTTCTTTTTGTAAAAATGCCGCATAACGTAAGCGTTCTAGTTGCGGTGCGCCAGAAGCTGTTTCTGCATACAGCTCTTTGGTTGGGTAAGATCCACCGCCTAATATGACGATGGCTTGAGCTTGTTTATAGTCATCTAGGGTAAGGGCTGGAATATCATCATTATCTGTTAGTAATAAACCAGTAAAAGGTGCACTCATGATATAAAGCCACGTGAAACTGATAAATGCCATAAATTTGGCTAATTTTTTGAAATGAACACGATAAAGAATTGCTGCAATAATCAGTAATACAAAGGTATTAAGAGGTGGCGCGATAAGTGCGGTAAGAAGTTTTCCTAGTTCTAACATAGATAAGATCCTTGATATGAAGCGGTTTCATTATAATGATTAGTCATAGCTTGTCTATGTTGATTTTGTTAAAATAAGCCCCCTTATTTTTTGATAAACAAACGCTCGAATTCATCAAAAGTGCGGTTATATTTATGAAAGTTTTTAAAGACAGTGTCATTTACCTTGTTGGGGAATTATCGTCAAAGTTAGTTCCTTTTTTACTTTTGCCTTATTTATCGCGTAAATTAGGCGTAGAAGGGTATGGCTCACTTTCTTATTATCAAACTTTTTTAAGTTTATTTTTGATTGTGGTTTCTTTAACTCAAGAGGGCGCAATTTCCCGTTATTTTTATTTTTATGGAAAACGTTCATTAAATTTAGTAGTGAACATTGGCTATGCTTATACCACGATAATTGGCAGTATTATTTTAATGGGGTGTTGGATTGCTCAGTCTGAAATATTATTTTACGCTGCACTTTCCTCAATTTTCCAATCTTTCTTAAATGTTCAGTTAAGTGTAAGACAATGCCAGAAAAAGGCTTGGTCCTATGCTTTTATTCAATTTTCACTCACTGTTACTGGTGCGGTATTTACCGTCGCATTGCTCGAGTATTATCAAAATGATCTTGTTGAAAAAAGAATTTTGGCAATTTTATTGAGCAATTTAGTCGTTTGGTTTTTTTCTTATTTTCTTTACAGAAAGAGTGCAACATCTAAAAAATATCAATTTAAACATTATCAATCTGCATTATTTTATATTTTAGGATTTGGATTGCCGCTTATTTTGCATCATGCGAGCTTTTTCTTAAAAGGGCAGTTAGACCGTATTTTTATTTATCATAAATTCAGTGAAACAGATTTAGGGCTTTATGCAATGGGCGCTCAACTTGCTTTGGTGGTTTCTATTGCTATTCAAGCACTTAATAAAGCGATCATTCCCTATTTTTATGAAGCCTTAAAACAAAAAAAATTAGTGATTCAACAGTTACATAAATGGGCGTTATTTTCGTTTTTGCTGATACCTATCCCTGCTTTAGTCATGTGGATTATTCCTGAAGATGTGCTAGTTTGGATTTTAGGTAGCCAATTTGTGGGGACGAAATATTATTTTATTTTATTTTTAATTTCGACCACATTAAGTATTCCTTATTTGATTTTAGTTAATTATCTTTTTTATTATGGAAAAAATAAACTTATTTCCCAATGTTCGGTTTTATCTACAATCATTTATGTAGCGAGCCTTGTGGCTTTAACTTTTACAGAAATTAAATATATCCCTTATGCTGGAATTATTGGTTCGCTTTCCATTATTCCTATTCTTTATTTTATGACATCTAAAGTGAGTAAAACCCTATGAATCTCATTCTTTGTTGCACACCATTGCAAGTATTAATTGCGAGAAAAATCATTGAATTACATCCTAACGAGCAATTCTTTGGCGTCATGTTTGGTGGTGTGTGGGATAAAAAAAGAACCTTGTACGCGAGTAAATTAGCGGAAGTTTGTAGTGATTCGGTGAACATTGATACGGGAAAAGATATAAAAGGTTTCGACTCTCTCAAGTTAATGCGCCAGATCAAGAATAAAATTACGCACAAAGGTTTTGATAAAGTTTTTCTCGCTAATCTTAATTCATTATGGCTACAAACTTATCTTAGCCATGTTTCATTTAAAGAGCTTTATACCTTTGATGATGGCTCAGATAATATTTTCCCTCACCCCAATTTATTGAGAGAGCCTGATACATTTAAATATAAACTGATTAAAGCCTTTATTGGCGATAAATATAATGTGCATAAATTATTTAAAAAAATAAAAAAACATTATACGATTTATCCTAATTACAAAAATATTGTTTCCAATATTGAACCTATTTCCTTATGGGATAATAAAGTAGATTGCGATATAGATGGAGAGGTCTCATTTTTTATTGGGCAGCCCTTGTTAAATACAAAAGAGGAAAACCTCTCATTAATAAAAAAATTAAAAGATCAGATTCCTTTTGACTATTATTTCCCTCATCCTGCAGAAGATTACCGAGTAGATGGGGTAAATTATGTTGAATCAGAACTCATTTTTGAAGATTACGTATTTAAGAATTTATCGAATAAAAAAGTGATTATTTACACGTTCTTCAGTTCTGTTGCGTTTAATTTATTAAGTCATCCTAATGTAGAAATTCGTTTTATTAGAACGAGTATTCCAAGATGGCAATTCTGTTACGATTCATTCCCAGAACTTGGATTAACGATTTATAAGGAAATCTAAGATGAAAAAAATTGGTTTCTTTATTATGAATATCGAAAGTGCGGGTGGAACGGAGCGCGTTTCTATTAATGTTGCCAATGCTCTCGCTAAACAGGGATATGATGTTTCTTTTATTAGCATTGGCGGTAATAAGCCTTTTTTCCAAGTCGATGAAAAAATTAATATTTACGCAATGAATAAATTGCCCTATTCATTGAAAAAAGATTATTTTTCTATCACAAAAAAATTAAGAGAATTGGTTAAAGAATTGCAGCTGGATACCTTAATTGTGGTTGATGGTGCGATTATGCTTTTTTCTGCCTTGGCATTGGTCAATTTACATGTAAAGCATATTTTATGGGAGCATTATTCTTTTAACTTTACTGGCAATCGTCTAGTTCGCACACTCGGTAAATATTTAGCTTCAACAAGATGTGATAAAGTCGTTACATTAACCGAGTCAGAAAAAACGCTGTGGCAAGAAAAATTTAAAACGAACAATATAATCAGTATTGCTAATCCAAATACTCTTTTGCCAAAGAATAAATTAGCAAAATGGGAAAATAAAACTATTTTATCTGTAGGGCATTTATTTTCTTATAAAGGTTTTGATTATTTATTAAAAGCCTGGCAAGTTTTAGCAAAAAATCATCCCGATTGGAATTTAAAAATAGTGGGATCGGGTGAGGAAGAAGAGAATTTAAAAAATCTTGCTAAAGCATTGGATATTGAAGATTCAGTTAATTTTATTCCTCGTACCAATGATGTCGCTTTTTATTATGAAAGTAGTTCAATTTATTGTTTACCTTCACAAACAGAAGGCTTGCCTTTAGTTGTTATTGAAGCGATGGCATTTGGTTTGCCTATTGTTGCCTTTAATTGTTCTCCGGGTGTAAAGCAATTAGTGGAGCATAAAGAAAATGGTTTTCTTTGTGAAAAAAATAATATTGAAGAAATGGTTAACGGTTTAGATTTATTAATGAATCATCCTGAACTTTATCAGCAAATGTCAGAAAAATCTCGTGTAATGAGTGAAGATTATGGCATTGAGAAAATTATTGAAGAATGGAAAGCGATTTTATAAGGAATAATTTTATGTTAAAAAAATATTTGATCTCTTTAGATAAAGATATTCAGCGTCGGGAATTATTCTTTTCTCAAAAAAATACTGAGGATTTCCAAATTTTTTCTGCTATTAATACCATGCAAAAAGATTGGAATGAATTAGCGGCTATTTTTAATATTGAACAATTTAAAGCACATTATGGCCGTAATGTCACTAAGGGTGAAATCGGCTGTACCTTAAGCCATCTTTCTGTGTACCAAAAAATTGTCGAAGATAACGACATCGCTGAAGATAGCTATGCGTTAGTCTGTGAAGATGATGCTTTATTCCACCAAGATTTTCAGCAAAATTTAACCGCACTTTTAGCAGAAAAACTTGAGTCTGAAATTGTATTGGTTGGGCAGTCAAAAATTAATGATTTCAATGATGCCGATTTAGAAATTAATTATCCAACAACTTTTTCTTTTTTATGCAAAAAAACAGGCAATGTAAATTACGCTTTCCCTTATAAAAGTTATTTTGCTGGAACTGTGGGCTATCTTATTAAAAAATCTGCTGCAAGAACATTTATCCAGCAAGTTTCTCAAAACAAACTATTTTGGTTAGCAGATGATTTTTTACTCTTTGAACAGGATTTTAATATAAGAAATAAAGTGGTTCGCCCTCTCATGGTCATTGAAAATCCTGTATTGATAAGCAATTTAGAAAGTGTTCGTGGATCTTTATCCAATAATTTGTTTAAAAAATTAATGAAATATCCATTGAAAAAAATCTTTGCGATTAAGAAAAATTTGGTTAATTAAAGGAAGGAATTATGTTAAGCATTATTGTGCCTTCTTATAATCGAAAAGCAGAAGTGCCAGTTTTATTAGAAGGTTTAACTCAACAAACATCAAGTAATTTTGAAGTGATTATTGTGGATGATTGCTCGAAAGACCCCGTTGAAGTGACACAATCTTATCCATTTGTGGTAAAGGTCATCCGTAACGAAACCAATCAAGGTGCAGCAGAAAGTCGTAATATTGGCGCGCGTGCATCAAAGGGAGATTGGTTGCTTTTTCTCGATGATGATGATCGTTTTATGCCGAAAAAATGCGAAAAAATATTACAAGTGATTGAGCAAAATCCAGATATTAATTTTATTTATCATCCAGCTAAGTGTGAAATGGTCAATGAAGGGTTTACTTATGTGACTCAACCGATTGAACCCCAAGAAATCTCGACAGAACGTATTTTGTTAGCCAATAAGATTGGTGGCATGCCAATGGTTGCAATTAAAAAAGAGATGTTTTTAAAAATAGGTGGATTATCCACCGCACTTCGTTCTTTGGAAGACTATGATTTCTTATTAAAACTGCTACAAGAGCCAAGTTTTACCCCTTATAAAATTAATGAACCTCTAACTTATTGTACTTTCCATACCAAACGTTCAAGTGTGTCTACGGATACTACCAACACACAAAAAGCCATTGATTATATTCGCGAGCATTATGTGAAAACGGTAGAGCAAGCTCGTAATTTTGATATTAACGCGAGCTATATTTTGGCTTATCCCCATATCATGAATTTATCGCGTAAAGCAGCAAAATATTATTTTGATATTTTTAAGAAAACAAAAAGCATTAAACAATTTATTATTACTTTGGTTATTTTAATTTCGCCAAAATTAGCCATTAATTTAAAACGGTTGGGAAAATAAAATGAAATTTTCAGTCCTAATGTCCTTATATATTAAGGAAAATCCTCAATTCTTACGGGAGTGTTTTGAAAGTCTTGTTGCACAAACTCGTCAAGCAGATGAAATTGTATTGGTTTTTGATGGCGCAGTAACGCCAGAATTAGAATCTGTTGTGACGGAGTTTGAAACAAAACTGCCACTAAAATTAGTTAAATTGCCGCAAAATCGAGGATTAGGCAAAGCCTTGAACGAAGGTTTATTGCATTGTGATTATGACTGGGTTTTCCGTATGGATACCGATGATATTTGCGTGCCTGATCGTTTTGAAAAGCAAGTGGCGTTTATTGAAAATCATCCTGAAACCATTATTTTTGGCGGACAAATTGCTGAATTTGGTGAAAATGTAAATGATATTGTGGCATATCGTAATGTGCCAACGTCAGCTCAAGAAATTATCAAATTCACGCAAAAACGTTGTCCGTTTAATCACATGACGGTGGCATATCAAAAAAGTGCGGTCATTAATTGTGGTGGATATGAAGATCTTCAAGAAGATTATTATTTGTGGATAAAACTTGTCGCGCAAGGTTTACATGTCGCGAATTTGCCTGATATTTTAGTTTATGCACGAGTAGGAAATGGCATGGTGAGTCGCCGTCGTGGTGTCAATCAAGCCAAAGCAGAATGGCGTTTATTCAAATTAAAATATCGTTTGGGAATTCAAGGATTGTTATCTGGATTATTTACTTTTGCATTGCGTTTTGGTTCTCGTTTATTGCCAACCTCGTTATTAAAAAACCTTTATCAAACTTTTTTACGTAAATAGGAAATCCAATGAAATTGAATATGTTATTTAAAATTTCTGTATTATCGACCGCACTTTTTTTAGTTGGCTGTTCTAGTTCGTCTGATATTAAGCCTGTAGTTAATAGCACTAGTTATACTAAGCAAAGAACACCAGAAAATTTTAATGATTATGTTCAATTTTTAAAAGGTAAAGCAGCCGCTGAAGGTGTGTCATTATCGGTATTGAATGCTCAAAATAATATTCTCTATATGCAAAAGGCAGTAGATTTAGATCGTGAACAAGCCGGTAAAATTCGTAAAAGAGATCCTAATTCCCCTCCAGTGTCTAATCCGAATGGCACGAGCAATTATCTCAATAGAGTGCTAACTCAAAATAAAGTGAATGTCGCGGCTGAGCGTTATTGGGAAGTGCAAGCGCCATTGCAAAAAGCAAGCCAAAAATATGGTGTTCAGCAGGAGTATTTACTTGCGTTATGGGGAATGGAAAGTAGTTTCGGGCATTATCAAGGTAAATATGATGTACTTTCTGCAGTGGCAACCTTGGCTTTTGAAGGTCGTAGAGAAAAATTATTTATGAAAGAATTTATCTCAGCTATGAAAATGCTTGAAAAAGATCATATTCAACGTGAACGTATGTTAGGTTCATGGGCGGGCGCGATGGGACAAACTCAGTTTATGCCAAGCACTTTCTTACGTTATGCGGCTGATGGAAATAATGATGGCGTAAAAGATATTTGGAAAAACCAATTTGATACTTTTGCTTCTATTGCAAATTATTTGCATACAGTCGGCTGGGATAATAGTTTGCCTTGGGGCGTAGAGGTGATGCTTACGCAACCTATTGATTTGAGTTATTCTGGTACAGAAAGCAATAAAACTCGTTCTTTAAAAGATTGGCAAGCGATGGGGCTAATATTAAAAAGCACCAATCCACAGGAGCAAGCAAAATTAAATACACTTGAAAATGCTCAGCTTTGGTTAGTTCGCCCTGATCGTGAAGCGGGCAGAGCATTTTTAGTTTCAAATAATTTCCGTACTATTTTGGATTGGAATAAATCTAATTATTTTGCGTTGAGCATCGGTATGTTTGCTGAACGGATTAAAGATAATGTTGGATTGTGATAAAAATGCGGTCAATATTGACCGCATTTTTGTTTACTTATTTTTCAATGTCGGCACAAACTCAGACAGCATTTTTATCTCTTCTTCACTCAATCTGCTTTTTACCATGTTGCCTGCACCTTGTATTTTTCCACTTTTACGATCGGAAAGTGCGGTGTAAATTTCCTCTGAATTTAGCGTGTTGATAATTCTGGATTGTCCGAATGCTGATTTTTCAGCGGATTTTCCATGGCAAGTGGCACAGGTTCGTTTATAAAAATTTTCAGCTTGTTCCGCATTCACATCAGCCAATACAAGTTGGCTGGCAGTGAGTAAGCTTAAAGAGAGTAGAGTAGAGTAAATTCTTTTCATGGATTATCCTTTAAATAATTTGGTTAAATCGTCTTCGGGTATTTTGCCTTCATATTTAGCTTGAATGTTTCCTTCAGGGCTAATGACAAATGAAGTTGGCGTGCCGATAAGTTGATAACGTTCTGCTGTAATTTTCATTTGATCTTTGATTACAGGCAAATGGAGTTCACGTTTAGCCACGACGGCTTTGGTGTCCATTTTATCGCTATCCACATTAATCGCAATCAGTGAAACTTTGCCAGGATTCTCTTCTGCGAGTTTTTCAAATTCTTTTAACTCTGCGATACAACGTCCGCAAGTTTCTGACCAAAAAATAAGTAATCGTGTGCCTTTCCAATTCTCAAGGTTTGCAGGATTACCTTGAAGATCATAGGCGGCAATATCAGGTGCTTTTTGCCCCACTGAGGCAACTTCATCTTTACAAGAAACAGCGCCAAAAATAACCGCACTTATGGCAACTAATTTCAATAGTTTATTTGTTAGCATGATTTTCTTCCTTTACAAATTTTCCGTGATGTAAATAAATAACACGATCGGTGAGTTCACCTAACTCTGGATTATGTGTCACCATCACAATAGTGCGCCCTTGTTGATTAAGTTTTGTAAGCAAATCTAGCACTAAAGATTCGTTTTGCTCATCTAAATTTCCCGTTGGTTCATCGGCAAAGATAACGGGCGGTTGATTCACTAACGCACGCGCAATACAAACACGTTGTTGTTCACCGCCTGAAAGTTGGCTTGGGCGATGATCAATGCGATGGCCTAAGCCTACTTGTTCTAATACTGCTTTGGCGGATGCTTCATCAATCACGCTGTGATAATGTTGTGCCAGCATCACGTTTTCAAGTGCGGTCAAATAAGGGATTAAATGGAATTGTTGAAACACTAAGCCGATTTTTTCTGCGCGGAAACGTTGACGACCGACTTCATCTAATTGGGCAGCATCAACACCATCCAAAATCACGTTACCTTCGCTAGCGGTATCTAAGCCCGTTAAAATATTCATCAGCGTGGTTTTACCTGAGCCTGATGCCCCCATAATGGAAACAAATTCCCCTTGTTTGATTTGAATATTAATATCTTCCAGCGCGGTAACTTGCCCGAAGCGTTTATATAAATGTTGGGTTTCTATTACAAAGTTGGTCATGTTTTTCTCTTTTATTATCTAATTTCTTCGTGAATTAAGACTGCCAAATCTCCCCTACTCCTCTTTGCTAAAGAGGGGATTGGTTTTGTAGTTAAATATACTATAACTGTTTCATCTACTTTTATTATCTAATTTCTTCGTGAATTAAGGCTGCCAAATCTCCCCTACCCCTCTTTGCTAAAGAGGGGAGTGGTTTTGTGGTTAAATATACTATAACTGTGTTATCTACTTTTATTATCTCAAATGGTAGGTTAAATCTCAGCACTAAAAATTTCCTCAATTACCCCTCTTTAGCAAAGAGGGGTAGGGGAGATTTGGCAGAAGTAAAAACGAAGAACATAATTTATAAGCGTTTCACTTTTACTCACCCTTCAACACATTCGCAACATTAATACTCAATGCTCGACGTGTTGGAATAATAACAGCTACAAATGCCACTAATAATGAAAGTACAATCGTAATTGGCAATACAGGAAGTCGCATATCAATATAAGATTTGAATACGGTTATTCCCAATAGTTGAGCTAATAAATAACCCAAGCCAAGTCCGATAATAATTGCACAGAAAGCGATAATTAAAATTTCTGTGCTGATTTGGCGAATGATGTCTAATTTTCTCGCGCCCAGAGCTTTCTGTAAGGCAAATTCTTTGGCGCGTTCGCCAACAATTGCAATTAAGGTGGTGTTCACACATAAGGTTGCAAGCACCAAAATCACAAGGGAAATTAAGCCCATTAAGCCTTTAATTTTTTCTAAAATTTGTCCTTCTGAGGCTGAAACTTTACGGATCGGGCGAGCGGTTAAATCAGGATATTGTTGCATGATTTTTTCGGCAAATTGATCCACTGTATTGGCGCCTTGCTCATTTTGTACATTGAGTAAGGCGTTGTTTACTACGCCTTCTTTATCCAACCAATTTTGTGCAAATTCAACATTTACAATAAGCATATTGTCAGTTGCATCACCAGCTTCTACAATTCCTTTAATGTTGAAACTGTATTTTTCCACGGCATTTTTAGAAAGTTGTAGGCTGTCTCCCACTTTCACATGTAATCGTTCAGCGAGGGTTTTACCGATCATCGCATTGCGATCGTCAAAGTTTACGTTGATTGCTGATCCCGTAATTTGCCAGTAAGGGGCGAGGATTCGCATGGCATCAAAATTTACGCCCATCAGTACAATTTTTTCTAAATCACTGCGTGCGACGCCATAAAGATAAGGACTGGCTGCCGTGATAAAACTATCGGGTGCTTTTTGCAAAATTGCGTTTAATTCTGCTTGATTCATCATTCCACCATCGGCTGAACCAATGTAGAAATTTGCTCCGAAAGTACGTAATTCTTGGCTCATTTTGGTGTTGATGTCGAAGTAAACCGCTGCCATTGCAGTGACGATACTTGCGCCTACAGTAAGAGCGGTGAAAATAATGAATACTCGTTGGAGGCGTAATCGCAACGCGCGGAAAATTAATCGCCAGAACATGCTTTGAGTTTTTGTGCTTTTATGCTCTGCCATAAAGCACCTCGACAGGGTAAAGTTTAGCGATTTTATGTGCAGGGAACCAAGTGCCAATCACAGCAATAAGAATGGAGAGCACAAGAACACAAGGCACGACGATCCAAGCGAAATCAAGAGGCGCACCGAATAATGCGGCACCGATAAATTTGGCTAATCCCCATCCAGCTAAACAGCCAAATATTCCGCCTACTAATGCACTCAACACCGCTTCACAGTAGAACAGTAAGGTGATTTGCCATTGGTAGGCACCTAGGGCTTTCATTAAGCCAATTTCTTTTGAGCGTTCGATAATTCCTGCGCTCATTAAGGAAGCAATCCCCATTGCTGCAGCGATTAATGCCGCGAAGGTAACGACCGCAAGTAAGAGTTGGATTTTGCCAATGACGACACCTTCAGACGCGGCGACTTGCCAAATTGGGCGAACCATTGCACCAGAGATTGCTTCTTCTAATTGATGGGAAATTGATGAAACATAAGCGGTGCAATACCAACGGTCATAGGCTTCCGCATCTAAGGCATCCGTATTGGCACGCGCTTTACGGGAAAGATCGTTTTCTGGCACGGTGAGGGCAGATACGCGGACAGATTGCACTTTGCCTTCTAAACCAAGCAAATTTTGTACCGCACTTAGGGGTATCACAAGCTGATTATCTTCTGTTCCACCAGTACTTAAAATACCTTTAATTTCTACCACACTTTGTTGGCTTTCGCCGCTGTCGTTTGTGTAGCTTAAGCTAAGTTTATCGCCAATTTTCCAATCATTACTTTTGGCTAGTTGTTCGCCAGCAAGTGCAGGGACGATTTCGCCAAAGTCATTGTTTAAATCATCAACCCATTCCCCTTTTACTTTCCAATAAGGGCTAATGATTCGTTGTCCTGTGTGGTAATCTTCTTCATCAGGCACGGCAATATTATGATCAAAGAAGGTACCAAGAATATTAATCGTTTTAGGCGCTGAAAGTACGGTGGAATGTTGTGAAGATTTTGTCACTTGCACATTTGCTGAAAGCAGCGGGGAAAACCCCACGATATTATTTCGCCAGAAAATATCTTTGATGTTGGGTAGTTCTTTTTCATCTAAAAAATCTTGGCTAGATAATGATGCGCTATGGCTGAGTTCATCAGGCAATGCCGCATTGCTGGCTGGCTCCACCAAAATATTGGCACCGTAAGATTTCAGCTCTTTCGCCATTTTGTCACCAATATCAATGGAAACGGCAAGCAGCGCAGAGACTAAGCCTGCCGCTAAGAATATAGTTATAATGGCGAGTAATTTACGTTTGATACCAAATCGCCAAGATTGAAATAACATTCGAGCAAGCATTGTTATTCCCCTTTTGGATTTTCGTTTTTGTTAATGCCGAGATAGTTATCGGGATTATCGCGGAATAAATCGAGATTTTTTTCGTTCTCAAAGAAATAAGTATGCCCTTCGTGGCTATATTTATATTCAGTTTTAGTGTTTTTGAGTTTGGCGCCACTAATAGGATCTTGCACTTCAATTTCCACAATCGTACTGAATAGATTTAAGCCATCTTCAAGGCTTTTACGAGAAATCACGATTTCATTTTCAGTTTGTTGCCAATTTTCAATAGGTACAGGGTTGCAACCGCCTGGTTTACCAATGGATGGAATAAAGAGATGCACGCCACAACCAACACAGACTACTTGATTGCCTTGCATGACATAGCCTTGATCGCCACAGAGTAGGCAAGCATCGAATACTGCCGCCATACTGACTTTATTCGGTTGGCGATTGATAATGAAAAAGCGTACGGCTTTGCCATCATCAGCAATCCAAACGAAACGGTGAAGTTTACCGTCTTTAAGTGGCTCTAGTGCTAAATGCACTTCATTTTTGTCATTCAGTTGTACTGGAATTGCTTCGGAAAGTTGTGGCGGTTGAGAGGCAACTTTTTCCCAATAAAGTTGGCTTGCGGCAACAAATAAAATACCCAGTATTCCCCAGTAAATAGTGCGTTTTGATGTTTGTACGAAGGCTAATTTTTTGCGTTTTTCAATAAGATCTTTTTCGGCTTTTGCTTCTCTTAAACGTATTGAATGTGTTTGAATGGTAAAAATACACAACACAACGAGCATTAATACAACACAAATGATATTGAGCCAAGCGGAGATTTCCCCTGATTTTGCCACAAAACTTAACCGCACTTTGGTTAGTTCAATGAGTTGTAATTTCATTAAGGTAAGCAGTAGTTCTGCTACAAGCGGAAGAATTAAAGCGACAAAAAGTAAAAAGCTGAGTGCAAAAAGTGCGGTGGATTTCCCTTGTGTTTTTTGTTGCTGTTTAAGTAAGAAATAGAGCCATGCACTTGAAGCTAAACTAAAAATTACGCCAAAAATAACCGCACTTATATTTAAAATAAAGTCAGTGTTAATAACATCTGTGTTGGTGAGTGCGGTGATGTTTGGATCTTTTGCCCAAGTTGCTCCTGCTATAAGCATTAATGCAAATTGCCAGAATGCGGCAAGGTTTGATGATTTGCTCCATTGGCTGATTGCAAAAAGTAAGAAGATAATTAAAAAACCGATGGTTAGAATAAGATTGCTGGTTTGTCTATTAGGAATATTGAGTCGCAGGACAACACCCAAAGCCAAGCCAATAAGACTTAGCCAAATAAGCGTTTTAGGCGAAATGTTGCCTTTTTTGATTGCCCAAGATGCACCGAGTAAAAGCGAAATTGGCAAAAGAGATTGCAGAACAAAAATGAAAAAATAAGTCATAGAAAGAGAATTTTAAATGGTAGGGTGGGCTTTAGCCCACCGTTTTTTCATGTCTGATTGTTAATTGGTGGGCTAAAGCCCACCCTACAGCACTATTATTTTAAACCAGTAAATTTAAATTCATAATTTACATCAAATGGTTTCCACCAACGACCTACGCCAGTTTCTTCATCGGTGTGGCGGTGCATACCAGCTTTTGGTGGCGGATCGATATGATAAGTTAATTTGTAGTTACCCACGCCCATCATTTTGATGTTTGCGCCATAGTGTGGGCCATCGCCAGCAACCATTGGCATGAAGGTACCTTCTTGTTTAGCACCAGTATCGGTATTGACTAAAGTATAGTTGATGGTTAAATAAGGCATCCATTCACCTTCACCAAAACCGTTTTTGTTACCTTTCACCGCGTGAATGTCTGCTTCTAAGTGAATGTCAGATTTTGCTGCAGGCAAGCCCATGCCGCGAGGTTCCATATCCACTGGTTTTAAGTAAACCGCTGCAATTTCCATGTCATTCATGGTAACCGCTTCACCGATTGGATATTCTTGGAATGCGTAAGCAGAAGTTGCTGCAAACATTCCTGCTAATAAACTTGCGCTAAGAAGTGCTTTTTTCATAGTTTCTCTCCTGAGATGAGTTTTGAGTTAATTGGAAACCGCTTTTTTGCTTTGATATTTCATAACAAACAAAGCAAAAATAGCAGCAAGAATTAAGATCGCTTGTGGCACAAGGGTTTCCACATAAGGATAAACACCTAACCACGAGATTTCTGGTACACCGTTAATTAATGTTGGTTCAAACAGTTTACCTTCAATAAGTTCAAGTACAGATTTGCCAGCAAACACAAATGCCATTAAATACATAAATGAACCAGTAAACATAAAGAATGGTTTTAATGGCAATTTAACCACGGTGTAACGCATTATAAAGTAGCAAATTGCGAGTAAAATCACCCCACAAATAAAGCCGGCAAAAAGATAGGCTAAACTGACCGCACTTTTCGCATCGCCAACTAGGGCATAATAGAACAATACGGTTTCTGCGCCCTCACGATATACAGCAAGGAAACTGGTAAGCCATAAGCCGAATAGAGAGCCTGCCGTTAATGCCGTTGAGAGTTTGCCCTCGAGGTAGCGTTTCCAGTTTTGTGCTTCGACTTTAGAAAGCAACCAGTAACTCATACTAAACAGCATAAAGACCGCGATAATCATCGTGAAACCTTCAAGCAATTCACGGTTTTGGCCTGAGTTTTCAAAAATAAGTTGGAAGATGAATGCAGTAACTATGCTTGCCCCTAACGCCACATAAACGGATTGGCGAATAACTGGCAATTTATCATGATGATTGTTTTTCACCATATAAGCCACAATAGCGGCAACAATTAATAACGCTTCTAAGCCTTCACGTAAAATAATAAGCAAGCTATATAAGAACATAGACCAATCACTTTGTTCGCCACCTTGCAATATTTGAACCGCTTTGGCTAAGTTTTGTCTTAAACCTGCAGCTTGTTCCTGTAATTTGTCGCCATTTCCCGCTTTCATTAGACTGACTAAACGGGTGAAATAACCTTCTAATTCTGCTTTAAAGTTGCTATCGCGCGAGCCTACTTTGTTTTCCATGCCAGAACTTTCAAATACGTCAAAGTAAGTGTCTTGCACTGCAAGCATGGCTTTTTTCGCATCACCTTGTTCATAAAGGGCGATAGCTTGTTGAATACGTTGGTTGATTTCGGTCGTAATTTTTGCCCAATCTTGCTCTGCAACGTTATTTGAAGTTTGCGCTTGTGATTGTGTCGCTTGAGCGTTTTGTTCATCGCGAGTGGTAGGCAAATTAGGAAGCTGTTCTTCAATATCTTGCAAGAGTTGAGTGCTTTGGTAAGCAATTTCCGTCATTTGATCAGGTTGTTCGCTCAAACGAATCAAATTATAGAATTGTTGATTGATTGCGGCTGAAATTTCAGAAGAGCGGTTGGTTCTGACCGACATTTCCATTTCAGAATTTTTGTAGCCGTCATATTGAGCTTGTTGGAATGCTTTTTTAGCATTGGCAAAATCACCGCTTTCATAAGCGGTAATGGCTTGAGCGATAAAATCATCAATGGTTTTGAAACTTTGTTGCCAATAAGGTTTGATGGCTTGATTATCATAAACGCCGTGCTGACTATCAGCATTGAGTTGATGCCCTTCAACAAGAGAAGGTAAAACTTGCTGTAATTCATTTTTTAAACCGTTGATTTTGGCTTGAACCTCATTCATTGATTTACCTTCGCCAATCATTTTGCGGATTTCACCAAAAGTGGCTTCCATTTGATAGCTTTTTTGCGCAGAAAAATTAATGCGAATGGGACCTTCTAAATTTTCAAATACCTCAAAATAGGCCATTTGAACTTCGGTTTTGGCATCATCAATTTTGTTTTCTTTAAGAAGTTGTTCGGTGTGATTCAAGCGTTGAGTGATGTCATCTACCCATTTTTGATAATTATCGGCAAAGACTGCTTGAGAAAATAAAAAGAGTAAAGATATGCTGATATAACGTAAAAGGTAGGGCATATAACTAATAACTTTATAAATGAAATCCATTCTTATTTGAAAGATATATCTAATGAGAAAAAATCTCAACAATAAATTTGAATTTTTGTTACTCAGATCAAGTTTTATTTGAATATTTAAGATTTTTTAATGGCTGTTGTTATAATGCAAGAGTTTTCCAATTGCCTTTTTAGGAGATTTTTATGACAGCACAAACTGGTATTTTGCTTGATGGTTGCAAAGCAGGCGTATTTTTAGAAGCAAATATCTCAGATTATTCTCAGATTCCAGCGGCGGCTCGCCAATTCCTTACTAGCTTAGAACAGCTTCAACAAACTTATCCCGATGCACGTTTGGGGGCGGTAGTTGCTTTCGGCGATAAAGCTTGGAAAACCCTTGGTGGGCAGGACGCACCAGAGCTTAAACCTTTTGTTACTTTAGGAAAAGGTGATTTAACTGCGCCAAGTACACAAACCGATCTTTTAGTTCATATTCAATCGTTACGCCCTGACGTTAATTTTTCTGTGGCACAAGCTGCAGTTAATGCTTTTGCTCAAGCTATTGACGTTCAGCAAGAAATTCATGGTTTCCGTTGGGTGGAGGAACGAGATCTCACGGGGTTTATTGACGGAACTGAAAATCCAAAGGATGCACAACGAGCAGAAGTGGCATTAATTTCAAATGGCAATGATAAAGATGGGAGTTATGTGTTTACTCAACGTTATGAACATAATCTCGCTAAATGGGAAAAATTAAATACAGCAAAACAAGAAAATGTGTTCGGACGCACCAAAACGGATAGCGTAGAAATGGAAGATAAGGCGGATACTTCTCATGTTGGTCGTACAGATTTAAAAGAGAATGGCAAGGGATTAAAAATCTTACGTCAAAGCTTACCTTATGGTACAGCCAGCGGTACACACGGATTATTCTTTATTGCTTACTGTGCAACGCTTTATAACATTGAACAACAGTTACTTAATATGTTTGGTGAAAAAGATGGAAAAACTGACCGCATTTTAGGTTTCACTAAGGCTGTAACGGGCGCTTATTATTACGCACCGTCTATTGAGCAGTTGAATAAACTTTAATTTATGAGAAACCTAAATTAAAAAAAATTTAGGTTTTTTATATTTCTTAATCTTTTCTTAAGATTTATTTGTTTTAATACGCACATCCAAGCAATGGTGCTTGAAATTAACTGACTTAAAAAGGAAACATTATGAAAAAATTTGCATTAGCAACAATCTTCGCATTAGCAACCACTTCTGCATTCGCAGGTTTTAATGGCGGAAATGCTCAAGGCGGTTTTCAACAAGCAACCCCTTCAGCAATTAGCGTAAAACAAGCTTTATCTGCTGCAGATAATTCAATGATCACTTTAGTGGGGAATATCACTCAGCAAATTGATGACGATGAGTTTTGGTTTACTGATGGGACTGGGCAAATCAAGATTGAAATCAAAAAACGCATTTGGAATGGTTTAAACGTAGATTCAAAGGATAAAGTTAAAATTTATGGAAAATTGGATAACGAGGTATTTGAGAAAGCAGAACTTGATGTATTGCGTATCGAAAAAGCAGAATAATTATCTTTGAAGATAGCGAGCATTAGCTCGCTGTTTTTGTTTATAAAGTGCGGTCAATTTTTATGAGAATTTTATTGATAGAGGACGATAATCTAATCGGCAATGGTTTACAGATTGGTTTAACGAAACTAGGTTTCGCGGTGGATTGGTTTGCAGATGGTAAAACAGGAATGGATGCCTTAGCGTCTGCGCCTTATGATGCGGTGGTATTGGATTTGACATTGCCTAAACTTGATGGATTAGAGGTATTACAACAATGGCGTTCCAAGCATCAAGATATACCCGTATTGATTTTGACTGCCCGAGATACATTAGATGAACGTGTTAAAGGTTTACAAAGTGGTGCAGATGATTACCTTTGCAAGCCTTTTGCTTTGGCTGAAGTTGCGGCGCGTTTGCAAGCACTGATTCGTCGTCGTTATGGCCATCATCATTCGGTGATTGAGCACGAAGGCGTTAAACTAGATCCAAATCAGCGTTCTGTTTGGCTAAATAATCAACCTATTTCTTTAACAAGCCGTGAATATAAATTGCTTGAATTATTTATGCTGAATAAAGATCGCGTATTGTCTCGCTCATCGATTGAAGAAAAATTATCAAGTTGGGATGAGGAAATTAGCAGCGGCGCATTAGACGTGCATATTTATAATTTACGCCAAAAATTGGGGAAACAATTTATTCGCACGGTGCATGGTGTTGGGTATGCTTTAGGACAAATTGAAAAATGAAAAATAGAAGCCTTACGTTGCGTCTTATTTCTGTGCTTTGTTTAACCGCACTTTTTGTTTGGCTTGGTTCTACGCTTGTCGCTTGGTGGCAAGTGCGCCACGATGTGAATAAAGTTTTTGATGCACAACAAGTTCTCTTTGCTGAACGGCTCGCAAATTCAGATTTAAGTACTATTTTGGTGGAATCTAGCACAACGCTAAATAAAAATTCACTGTCGGCATTAAAAAAAAGTTATGACGATGATGCCTTAGCCTTTGCTATTTTTTCTAAAACTGGGAAACTTTTATTCAGTGATGGACGAAATGGAAAAGATTTTATTTTTAATAATAAAATGGGTTTTCATAATTCTCATACTTATGATGATGACGATAACTGGCGAATTTTCTGGCGTACGGCAGCGAATGGGAAATTGATTATCGCAGTAGGGCAAGAGTTAGATTATCGTGAAGATTTAATTGAAGAAATGATCTTTGGGCAAATGTGGATTTGGTTTGCTAGCTTGCCTATTTTGATTATTGTTTTAGGATGGTTGATTCATAAAGAACTTCGACCGATTAAACGTTTGAGCCAAGAAGTACAAACGAGAAAATCTGGTGATGTGTCATTACTGAATACTGAGGGGCTACCCGTTGAAATTTTACCCTTAGTAAAAAATTTAAATCAATTTTTTGACCGCACTTCGGCTATGTTACAACGCGAACGTCGTTTTACCTCTGATGCAGCCCATGAATTGCGTAGTCCATTGGCGGCATTGCGTATTCAAACTGAAGTTGCTCAACTGGCTGGTGATGATAGTGAATTACGAGAACAAGCACTTTTGCATTTAACACAAGGCATTGATCGTGCATCGCAGTTAATTGAGCAACTTTTAACGCTTTCAAAACTGGATAATTTACAAGAATTGGAAGAATTACAGCCTATTGATTGGGAAGGAATCATTCAATCGCTGATCGCTGAGCGTTATTTTGTGGCAGAAAAACGTAAAATTACGTTGGCTTTTGAGAAAGAATCTGAACTAACGCCAAAACAAGGGCAACCAATTTTAGTTTCATTGATGCTTAGAAATTTACTCGATAATGCCATTAAATATTGCCCAGAAGATACAACCGTTTCAGTAAAAATCACATCTTCTCAGATTATTGTTGAAGATAATGGCGGTGGTGTTGAACCCGAAGATTTGAAAAAACTTGGTCAGCGTTTTTATCGCCCAGCTGGACAAAATGAAAAGGGCAGTGGCTTGGGACTTTCTATTGTTATGCGAATTGCGGAATTACATGGATTTAAAGTGCGGTTAGAAAATGTTATAAAAGAAGGGACGCGAATTGGCTTAAAGGCACAAATATTTTTATAGATATTTCCTTTAAAAAAGAAAACCGAGTAAAGACTCGGTTTTTCTTTTTTAGAATAGGTTACTGATAAAGATGACTAAAATAATCACTGGCACAACGAATTTCACATAGTTAAACCAGATTTTAGTGAATGTTGAGTGAGGTGTTGGAGAAAGTTCTTTTTTCGCCTCATCTTTTAACACGAAACCAACGAAAATAGCACAACCAAGTGCGGTCAGCATAAAGAGAATATTTCCACTAACATAATCATAGAAATCAAAAATGCTTTTGTCGAAAATGGTGAAATCTTTCCATACATTATCACCTAAAATTGCAGGAATATTGCCTAAGACAAAAATTCCAGTAAGGGTTAAGACAATCGCTTTGCCACGGCGCATTCTGAGCTTTTCTTGTAATGCGGTAATGATCACTTCATAAATTGTGATTGAAGTAGTTAGCGCAGCAATTAATAATAAGCCGAAGAAAATAATTGCAAAGAATTTACCCGCCCATAAGTGAGAGAATACGATAGGTAAACTTTGGAATACTAAAGTTGGGCCTGCATTTGGTTCAATTCCAAAGGTGAAAAGTGATGGAAAGATCATAAAGCCCGCAAGTACGGCAATAATTGTGTTGGTAAAACCAGTAATAACTGCAGTTTGTATTAAGTCTTCTTCTTTATTTAAGTAACTGGAAAGGGTAATTAATACGCCAAAACCAAGGCTTAATGCGAAGAATACCTGACCTAAAACGAAGATAAATAATTGTGGCGTAATTTTGCTGAAATCAGGTTTTAAATAGAATGTAATTCCTTCCATTGCGCCAGGTAATGTTACGTTGCGAATAACCATTCCAATGAGGAAGATGAATAGCAATGGCATTAAATATTTTACAGAGCGCTCAATTCCACCAATGATCCCTTTAGCTAAAATAATGTAATTCACTATAACAAATAAGAAGGTGTATAGCATAATTTCATAAGGACTATTGCCAATATGCAGCTCATAGAAATCTTTGGCAATGTCTTTTGTAATTGGTGTTGAAATATCCAATGTACCGCTAATTAGGTTGATGATATAAGAAATAACCCAGCCACCAAGCACCATATAATACGCCATGATACCGAATGAACCGAGTAAGCCCATATAACCAAGGATTTTCCAATATTTGGAAATGCCTTTTCCTTTATCTAGAATTTTATCGCCAAAGGCATCAATGGAGTTTACACGTAAGCGACGGCCAATAACGTTTTCAACGAGAATCATCGGAATACCGATTACGATCATTGCTATACAGAAAAGTAGCACGTAGGCTCCGCCACCATTTTCGCCCACAAGGTAAGGGAAACGCCAAGTAGCGCCGAAACCGACAGTTGCGCCTGCGACAGTCATGACATAAGTGAGTCGGCTCGACCAAGTTTGTCGTTGTTTGTTGTTTGTTGTCATTTGTTTTCCTATTTTTAATAAAAAGTGCGGTAAATAATTAAGGTGTTTTATCGCAAAAATTAAAACTCAATTTTTTCTTTATATTCACACAGATCTTCAATAATGCACGAGCCACAACGAGGTTTACGTGCGATACAAGTGTATCGACCGTGTAAAATTAACCAATGGTGAACATCCACTTTAAATTCATCAGGTACGACTTTAAGCAGTTTTTCTTCTACTTTTACAACATCTTTACCTGGTGCAAAATTAGTTCGATTGCATACACGGAAAATATGGGTATCCACTGCAATGGTTGGATGACCAAATGCCGTATTTAGTACAACATTGGCTGTTTTTCTACCCACACCCGCTAATGCCTCTAAGGCTTCGCGATTTTCGGGTACTTCACCGTTGTGCTTTTCAATTAAATCACGGCAGGTTTTGATAATATTTTCTGCTTTGCTATTAAAAAGCCCGATAGTTTTAATATAGCTTTTTAAACCATCTAATCCTAAATCTAAAATCGCTTGTGGCGTGTTTGCAACAGGAAATAGTTTTTCTGTTGCTTTATTCACGCCTTTATCGGTTGCTTGTGCCGATAGAATTACCGCAATTAATAATTCGAAGGGCGAATTATACTGTAATTCTGTGGTCGGGTGGGGATTTTGATCTCTTAATCGGGTTAATATTTCGATTCTTTTTAATTTATTCATCTTATTTATCAATTCGATTTTTTATTGCAAGGAGCAAGCCTAATCCTATAAATGCGCCTGGAGGCAAAATGAAAAGTAAAAAGCTACTTTCTGTATGGTAAATATGGAGTGTTAAAAATTTTGCTTGTTCGCCAAATAGATTTTCGATGCCGTCAAAAATCGTACCTTGTCCAATGATTTCACGCAATGCGCCAAGTACTGTCAAGCTAAGCGCCATTCCTAATCCCATTGAGAAACCATCCCAAACTGAATGGAGTAAACTGTTTTTTGAGGCGAATGCTTCTGCTCGACCAATCACAATACAGTTGGTAACGATAAGTGGAATAAAAATCCCAAGTGATTGATAAAGCGTATAGGTATAAGCATTCATTAAAAGTTGAACGACAGTTACTGTGGTCGCAATGATCATCACGTAGATTGGAATGCGGATTTCATTCGGAATATATTTACGGAAAAGCGAAATGACCGTATTTGTGCAAGTGAGCACAAGCATTGTTGCTAATCCCAAGCCAAGTGCGTTGGTGGCTGTGCTAGACACCGCTAAAAGCGGACAAAGCCCGAGAAGTTGAACAACCGCTGGATTATTTTTCCAAATTCCTTGAGCAAAGATTTCTTTCCACATGGATTTTTGTTGATTTTCAACCGCACTTTCTATCTGTTCTTCTTCAAGTGCGGTATTTTTTTCAGTTAAATCTGTCATATTATTTCACTTGTGTTGAAAGCTGTTGTAACAAGGCTTGGTTATTTAGCATGATTAATGCTGAGCGTTTAGTTTGATTCACCACTGCGCGAGGTGTAATGGTTGCACCAGAAAATTGATCAAATTTTCCGCTATCTTTTTTTACTGCCCATTCGCTTAAATTATGCTCATTAATCGATTGATGAGTGAAATTTAGAATCCAGTTGGAAATACGGAGTTCAATTTTATCGCCTAAGCCAGGAGTCTCATGGTGTTCGATTACTCGTACGCCTAAAATTTCACCTTTCGGATCTAATCCCACAAGCAAACGAATATCGCCAGAATAGCCATCAGGCGCGGTGGTTTCATAGGCATAAGCAGAAATATTTCCATCTTTTTTTGCAAAATAAATTTTCTGAATGCCCACCAAATTTTTATCTTGAGGGATAACCGCACTTTCTAGCAAATTATTATTGAAATAATCTTGTGGAATGACCTGTAAAAGTAATTCTCGTTGTTGTGCCGCCATCACTGCATCAATTTTATCTTTTGTTAGGAAAAAAATACCCGCAGAAATTGCTGTGCAGAGTAGGGCGACAAAGCCTAACAATATCCCGTAACGCGATGTGATTTTTACTGTGCCCATTATTTTTTTCCTTTTGTTGGATAACCAGATACTCGAGGACGTGTGTAATGATCGATAAGTGGAACGCAAATATTACTTAATAAAATTGCGAATGCTACACCATCTGGAAAGTTTCCGTGATAGCGAATGAGATAGACAAATAACCCCACTAATGCGCCAAAAATAATTTTTCCTCGTGGTGTAATGGAGGCCGTGACAGGATCTGTCGCAATAAAAAATGCGCCAAACATCATGGCACCACTCACGAGTTGGCTAATCGCACTTAAATGCGTGAAGCCAGTAAAAGCGGTCGCGGTGGCTAAACAGAAAAAGGTGACAAGCATCGCCACTGGAATTTGCCAGTGAATGACACGTTTTAAAATAAGGAAAATTCCGCCCGTTAAGAAAGCCATGTTGACTTGCCACCATCCTTGAGCAAAGTCTGTTCCATTACCCATAAAGATAGGCAGTTTAATTAATTCATAAAAATCATTTAATTGAGTGTGACTTTTATAGAAAATTTTTGCGCTATCCAAAGGCGTTGCTTGGGTGATGCCATCAATGTTATGTGTAAGTTGTGAAAGGGTGAATCCATTAGTGGTTAAACCTGAAAATATTAATGAAAATGCATCTAAAAAAGTCGGTGGTTCCTGTAATAAATTAATTGGTGGCATCCAAGTTGTCATTTGTAACGGGAATGAAATCAAGAGAATTACATAGCCAATCATCGCAGGATTGAATGGATTTTGTCCTAAACCACCATAAATCTGTTTACCTAATAAAACTGCACAGAGTGTTCCAATGATGATGACCCAATAAGGCGCATAAGGTGGAATAGCCATTGCCAAAATTAAAGCAGTCAGGGATACGCTGAAATCTGAAAGATAATTTAACGGCTTTTTGCCGCGTAATTTTATTGCAATAAATTCCGCAATGATTGCTGTACCAATGGCTAATGCGGATTGAAACACCACGCCAAATCCAAAATAATAAATTTGCGTGAAAAAAGCTGGCATCATTGCCAACATTACCCAAAGCATAATACGCGCTGTGAGTTTCCCCGAATGAGTATGAGGAGAGCTAACCATTTTAAACATTATTTTATTCCTGATAATTTTCTAATGTTGCTTGTGTTTTTGCCAGTTTTTTCGCTTTTGCACGAGCAATAGCCGCAGCTATCGCCGCTTTTTTCGGGTCAAGTGCGGTTGAATTTTCTTCTGTTTTTTCTACCGCACTTTCTACGGTTTGAGTATTTGAGACTGATTCAGTGGTTTCATTTACTTGCGCAAGTTTTTTTGCTTTTGCACGAGCAATCGCAGCGGCTACGGCTGCTTTTTTCGGATCGAGTGCGCTTGAATTTTCTTCTGTCTTTTCTACCACACTTTCTATGGCTTGAGTGCTTGGAACTGATTCTGTTGTTCCATTTACTTGCGCAAGTTTTTTTGCTTTTGCACGAGCAATAGCAGCGGCTACGGCTGCTTTTTTCGGATCAAGTGCGGTTGAATTTTCTTCTGTTTTTTCTACCACACTTTCTATCGCTTGAGTGCTTGGAACTGATTCTGTAGTTCCATTCACTTGAGCAAGTTTTTTTGCTTTTGCACGAGCAATAGCAGCGGCTACGGCTGATTTTTTCGGATCGAGTGCGGTTGAATTTTCTTCTGTTTTTTCTACCGCACTTTCTACGGTTTGAGTATTTGAGACTGATTCAGCGGTTTCATTTGCTTGCGCAAGTTTTTTCGCTTTTGCTCGAGCAAGTGCGGCTGCAACTGCTGCTTTTTTTGCATCGGTTGGTTGAGTTTGTTGTTCTTGGTTTTCGACTTGAGATTCCGCTTGCTGACGAGCCAGACGACGAGCTTTACGTTGTGCCATTAAATCAGCGTTATCAGGTAAAACTTCCCCTTTTTCTGAGGTAATCGTTTTAACTTGTATTGATTCTGTTTCATTGGCTTTTTTCGCTTTCAAGCGTTCTAACGCTGCTTTAACAGGATCTTCACCTTTGGTTTGCGCTAATTCTTCTCGACGTGCTTCTGCTGCACGTTGTGAACGTGCTTTACGCTCTTGTTCTTCACGTTCCATTCGCGCTTGTTTCGCTTCAAAACGAATTTTGGCTTCATCTGATTTTTTCTGTTTTTCTTTTATTTGCCAAATTTTTGCTTTTTCTTGGCGGAAATACTGAATCAGCGGAATATGGCTTGGGCATACATAGGCGCAAATCCCGCACTCGATGCAATCTTTGAGGGCGTATTCTTCTGATTTTTTGTGATCTTCACTACGAGCAAACCAGTAGAGTTGCTGTGGCATCAAGTTGACTGGGCAGGCATCAGAACAGCTAGAACAGCGAATACAAGCTTGTTCAGGCTCTGGTTCTGCATATTCAAAATAGTCTGGTGCAAGCAAGCAGTTGACAATTTTGGTCACCGGTGCATTTAGGTTGGAAAGTTCCAATCCCATCATGGGGCCACCGGCAAACACTGGATAACGTTCATCAAATTGATAACCAGCGTGCGTCAATACTTGATAAATTGGTGTACCAAGTCGAACCCAATAATTACCTTTTTTAGGAATTTTATCACCAGTAAGGGTGACGACACGTTCAATTAAAGGTTCGTCATTTATAACCGCTCTTTTAATTGCAAAGGCTGTACCAACATTATGCATCAGTACGCCAATACTAGAAGAACGCACGCCACTTGGTACTTCCATTCCTGTAAGTAAATAAATAAGCTGTTTTGCGGCACCCGAAGGATATTTTGTTGGAATCACGCGAATGCTAATGTCATTTGCTCCTTGTAGCGCTTTACGAATTACCTCTATTGCTTCAGGTTTGTTGTCTTCAATGGCGATGACTACGTTTTCAGGTCGTAGGATATAACGCAAAATACGAATGCCTTCTATGATTTCATCGGCGCGTTCACGCATAAGACGATCATCACAAGTAATATAAGGCTCACATTCTGCACCATTGATAATTAAGAGTTTAACTTTTTTCTCTGCTGATTGAATTTTAGCGGCAGTCGGAAATACTGCACCACCCAAGCCAGCTACACCAGCTTGATAGATTTTGTTAATGAGTTGTTCTGGCGAGAGTGTTAAAAAATCATCAATAGGATTACGCTCTAGCCATTGATCTAAGCCATCTGCTTGCAAATGAATTGCAGCTTCATCAAGACCAGACGGATGTGCAGCGACATAAGGTTTAATCGATTTAATTGTACCTGAAGTTGGCGCATGAACGGGTAGCATACGTAAGCCATCACCTTGTGTTAAAGGTTGACCTTTTAATACGTAATCGCCTTCCTTTACTAAAAGGTTACCCATTGTTCCTGCGTGCTGTTTAAGAGGAATATAAAAATCCGTAACTAAAGGGTGATGACGTAATGGTTGTGAATTAGATTGTGATTTCATTTCAGGCGGATGAATGCCACCTTTGAAATCCCATAATTTACCAGAATTGAAACGAGATAATACGTCCGCCATTTATTTCCCCACAACCAATTTTTTCTCAGTGCCATTTACATTCATTACTGGAATGACTAATTTTGCATCAAACTTCCAATCCCAATTATCGATATTTTTTTTCACGGGAATCATTGATATACAATCTGTTGGGCAGGGTGCTACGCAAAGTTCACAACCTGTACAGAGATCTGGAATGATCGTATGCATGAATTTATTTGTACCAATAATGGCATCAACAGGACAGGCTTGAATACATTTTGTGCAGCCAATGCACATGTTTTCATCAATAAAAGCGACTTTCTCGATAGGTTCTTCTACACCGTCCATTGCTGGCACATCAACACCTAAAATTTCTGCAATTTTTACAATGGTAGGTTGACCGCCAGGAATACATTTTGTGATTTCATCTCCATTGCAAATAGCTTCAGCGTATGGTTTGCATCCCGGATAACCACATTGTCCGCATTGGCTTTGTGGTAAAATAGAGTCGATTTTTTCCACAATGGGATCGGCCTCAACTTTGAGTTTAAGTGAAGCAAAGCCTAAAATCGCACCGAAAATTAAAGCGAGTAAAGTGATTATGATGAATAAAAGGGTCATTATTTCTTTCTTTTTCCTGAAAAATACTGAGAGAACCCAATAAATAAAATCAAAATGGTAATAGCCATTAAAAGATAGATCATTTTATTACTTCACTAGTCCTGTGAATCCCATAAAAGCAAGAGACATCAAACCAGCGGTGATAAGGGCGATAGATGAACCTTTGAAAGTTAAAGGTACATCGGCTGCTACAAGACGTTCACGAAGCGCAGCAAAAAGCACTAATACAAGTGCAAAGCCAAGAGATGCACCAAAACCATAAATGACAGATTCTGTTAAATTATGAGCAAGATTTACATTTAATAATGCGACACCGAGAACTGCGCAGTTTGTGGTTATCAAAGGCAAGAAAATTCCAAGTAAACGATATAGTGTTGGGCTAGTTTTATTTATCACCATTTCGGTAAATTGTACAACTACGGCAATAACCAAAATAAATACTAATGTGCGTAAAAAAGTAGCATTTAAGGGAACAAGAATATAATGATCAACTAAATACGAGCAAAGGGAGGCGACAGTTAATACAAACATTGTTGCTAATCCCATTCCCACTGCGGTTTCAATTTTTTTGGATACGCCCATAAAAGGACAAAGTCCTAAGAATTTCACCAATACAAAGTTGTTAATCAGTGCAGTACCGATAATTAATAAAATATATTGTGTCATTGCTTTCTGCCTTGTGTATAGGTCGGCTATTATCCTCATTTATAGGCGCGATAACAATAGAAAATTTGGGGTAGGGTAAAGAGAAAATTGAGATTTTCTCGTTTTGTGAGAGATGAATAAAAAGCGCATCTAATCATTTAAACCATTAGATGCGCAAGTCTTGAAATTAATAATACTCTACTTGATTTATGTTAGTGGAGTATTTTTGAAGCTCAATATCAATTATTTTTGATATAGTTTTGCTGGACCTTGAGTACCACCGTTAGATTGACCACCTTCTTGTAATTTTAATACAGAACCAGAAGCAGTTATCTCAACACGACGGTTAGGGCGTAAGCAATCTTTTAGTGCTTGTCCATTAACACCATCACAAGCTTTTATTTGAGGGTTTTTACCATAGCCTACAGCGGTGATTTCAGCTGTAATTCCATCTTCAATCAAACGAGCTTTAACTCTGTCTGCACGATGTTGGGAAAGCTCTAAGTTGTAAGTTTCAGAACCTAAACGATCTGTATAACCTGCAACTTTAACTTTTTTAGCACCAGCAGATTTTAATTGAGATGCAACATTATCAACTACCTTTTTACCCTGAGCTGTTAAAGTATCCTTGTTAAAATCAAATAAAAAGTCACCACTCAAATTAAATGCTGAATTTCCATTACAACTGTTTGGATACCAGAAGAAACTTTGCGCATTATGATTTTTGTCAAATAATACTTTATATTGACAAATCTTATGAATGCCATTTTCACGATAATTGAATACATAATCCCATTCAGACACGCCATACAATCCTTCAGTAAAATGTGGATTACCAATTAATTGGCGAATTTGATCTTTATTCATTCCAGCTTCAATTATGCGAACATTGTCCCAATTTGGCCAGGTACCAAATTGGCTACCATCGTGGTTAAATGTCGCAGAATCAATTTTAGGCCACACTAATTGAGGTACTTGTTCACCATTTACGTCTTTATATTCTGGTTTACCAGCGTCAGTCACCTTACTCAAGTTACCACAAGCTGCAGCAGTTGCGATGGCAACAGTTGATAATAAAATGCGGGATAATTTCATTTTTTTTACCTTTTATTTGTCAATAGCTCTTCGGAAAGAGAATGATGAAACTTCATGAATTAAATATTATAAAACTGTAAAAGCTTCCGCTGTACATAGTAAAGGCAAAAAATTGTCTTGTAAATAATAAAATCAGTGAATTATCCCTCTTTTTTGTAAAGGAGTGTAAAGATATCTATTTTTAATGTATAAAATCATTTGCTCGCTTTGTAGTATAACGATGGATAATATTTACTGCACTTTCTTCAGCTTGACGACCTAATTTTTTTATCAAGGATTTTTTCAATCGATACTTCACACTTACTACATGTTTTTCTTTCATTTTTTCCAAAATTAAATCATCACTGGTTGAAATTTCATCGACTAATTTCAAGTTGATTGCTTGTTGGCCAAACCAATGTTCCCCAGTAGCAATTTTATCAATATCTACACAAGGGCGATTTTGTGAGACGAATTGTTTAAATAATTGATGGGTTTCTTCCAACTCTTGTTGAAATTTTTGTTTGCCTTTTTCGGTATTCTCACCTAATACGGTTACTGTGCGTTTAAACTCACCAGCAGTCATAACATCTACATCAACATCATATTTTTTCAATAAACGATGAACGTTTGGAATTTGTGCTACGACGCCGATAGAACCAATAACAGCAAAAGGCGCAGATACAATTTTATCTGCTACACAAGCCATCATATAACCGCCACTTGCTGCAACCTTATCTACAGCGATGGTTAATTTTATGCCTTTTTGTTTCAAACGAGACAACTGAGAGGCTGCAAACCCATAATCATGAACAATACCGCCCGGGCTTTCTAAACGTAATAATACTTCGTCTTCAGGTGTTGCTACATTTAAGATTGCTGAAATTTCTTCTCGAAGTGTGGTCGTTTCTGATGCTGAAATATCACCATGAAAATCCAAGACATACACATAGCTTTTCTTTTTGTCATCTAAGGTTTCACCTTTTTTTAATTTTTCTTTACGTTTTTTAGCCTTTTGTTTTTCAGCTTTTTTCTCTGCTTTAGCTTGCTGTTTTAGCTCTTCTTCTGAAAGATTAAAATCACGTAAAACACGAACTTGATGATCAAATTCTTCAGATAAGTCTTTAATTTCTAATTCTCCTATTTTAGATTTGTTATGTTGACGATAAGAAATCACCAAACCAACAATAGCAAGAATGAGTAATAAAATTGTTAGAATTTCCAGAATGAAAATTCCATAGCCAGTTAAAATATCGTTTAACATTGTTACTCCTATTGATATTTTATAGATTACATTGTGCTTGGTACTAGTCGTGACTAGTCTAGACATCAACATGATAAAATATTGTGATTATTTGTGCTATTACAACAAAGATTTTTTAAACTAATTCTCACTTTTTTTATTTTCATTTTTGCTGATTTAGCATAGCATAAGGAACGATTTCATTTTCATTTATAAAAAGGAGTAATTATGAAATTACGTGCTGTTGTATTAGGTCTTGCAACATTATGTGCTAGCACAGCGACTTTTGCTGGCATGGTTTCTACTTCATCTAACCTTGAGCTTTTAGCCATTGATGGTCAAAAGGCATCTAAATCTCTTGCAAAGGATGCTAAAACCTTTGCTGTGAATGACACCCAAAACCATCAGGTTGTTGTTCGTTTAAGTGAAATTATTGGTTCTGGATCTAGCCAAACCCTTTTTGAATCTAACCCAGTAATCGTGACATTTCAAGGCAATGCAGAGGATCTTGTTATTTCGGCACCAGCTATTCGTGGTCGTTCAGAAGGTGATAAATTCAATGAAATGCCAAGCATTAGCGTAAAAACAAAATCTGGTAATACGCTTTCAGCAAAAGTGGATGTGTTAAAACAAGAAGGTTTATTTCCAAGTGCTAATGTGGTGAATGATCTTGCTGAATATAATGCGTCTGGCGCAACCGCATCTGTTGCTGCATTTGCTGCATTTGCTGCAACTACAGCAGCTAGCCCAATGGTCGCTACTCCAGCAAGTAATGCAAAAGCGAATAAAGGTAAAGTGGTTGTTCAAGGTGAAAACGTTGCAGAGCAACAGCTCCAATATTGGTTCCAACAAGCTGATAAAGAAACTCAAACACGTTTCTTAAATTGGGCAAAATCCCATAAATAATTACCGCACTTCATACAATAAAAAGTGAGCCTTGTTGCTCACTTTTCTATTTTGATAAGGATTTGAAATGAATATTCGGTTAAATGCCAAAGTAATCGCTGCGATTCCTGTTTTTATTGCTGTAAATATTGCGGCAGTGGGAATATGGGCTTTTGATATTTCTTCGCAATCAATGCCTTTGATTCTAGGGATTATTGCAGGTGGTTTAGTGGATTTGGATAACCGTTTAACTGGACGATTGAAAAACGTATTTTTCACGCTCATTGCCTTTTCTATTTCATCCTTTATTGTGCAGTTACATATAGGTAAGCCTATCCAATATATTGTGTTAATGACGGTGCTGACATTTATTTTCACCATGATTGGCGCCGTAGGGCAGCGTTATAGCACGATTGCTTTTGGTTCATTAGTGGTTGCTCTTTATACCACGCTGACTTATGTGCCTGAAGGAAATGTATGGTTTATTAATCCCATAATGATTTTATGCGGTACCTTGCTATATAGTGTGGTGACTCTGATTGTTTACCTGTTTTTCCCAAATCGTCCCGTGCAAGAAAGTGTCGCTAAAGCGTTTTGTGCGTTGGGCGAATATTTAGATACTAAATCCTGTTTTTTTGATCCTGACGAAGTAGCTGAGATTGAAAAAAAACATCTCAATTTTGCAATGAAAAATGCGAATGTTGTCACGGCGTTTAATATTGTGCGTACCGCACTTTTTTACCGTATTAGAGGGCAACATCGCCATCCTCGTACCCAGAGAATGTTACGTTACTATTTTGCCGCACAAGACATTCATGAGCGCGCCAATTCTACACATTTTGATTATCAACAAATAACGGAAAAACTAAAAAATACAGATTTGATTTTCCGTGTTCAACGTTTGTTAGAGCTACAAGCACAATCCTGTAAAGAAATCACGGTGAGTTTACGTGAAAATAAACCTTATCATTTTAATGAACGTGTCGAACGTGCACTTTTGGGCACCTTGCATTCCTTTGAACTATATAAAGCACAACATCTCAATGATCAAGATGAACTGATTGAGATTCAAACCTTGTTAGATAATCTACAAAGTATCAACTGGCAACTTCGCCAATTGGCACAAGAAACGACGGATACAGAACAATTAGCTCAAATTCATACGGAACAAATCACAGGGTTAAAAAATATAAGTGCGGTGATTTTTAGTCATTTTACTTTTGAGTCGCCGTTGTTCCGTCATGCGGTACGCTTATCCATTGTGGTATTTTTATGTTGTGCAATTGTTGAGTTTTTCCAATTTAATCTTGGTTATTGGATTTTATTGACCACTGTATTTGTGTGTCAGCCAAACTATTCAGCAACTAAAGTCCGTTTACGTCAGCGTATTATTGGCACGATATTAGGCGTAGTGGTGGGGTCACTATTACCTTATTTAAATTCAACCTTAGAATTAAAACTGGGGCTTGTGGTGCTCACAAGTACTTTGTTCTTTTTCTTCCGTAGTAATAATTACAGCTTTTCAACCTTTTTCATCACACTACAAGTATTGCTCAGTTTTGATGTCATGGGATTCGATACGGCTGCTGCGTTGATGCCTCGTTTACTCGATACTTTGCTTGGTGCCGCGATTTCATGGTTTGCAGTATCTTACTTATGGCCGGATTGGAAATATTTGCAGCTTGATAAAGTGAGTCATCAAGCATTGCGTAGTGATGCGGTATATTTATTGCATATTATTAGCCAATTGCAATTTGGTAAAAGCGACGATCTTAAATATCGCATAGCACGTCGCAATGCGCATCAATATGCAGCCGCACTGAGTACAACACTTTCTAATATGAATAATGAGCCAGTGAAATATAAGGCATATTTACAGAAAGGTTTTGATTTGCTCAAGCTTAATTATTCTCTATTAAGCTATATTTCTGCCCTTGGCGCTTATCGCGACAGAATGAAAAATTTGCAACAGACCGCACAGTTTTTATCCGGTTTTTATCCTGTGGCAAAGAAAATTATCTATACCTTAGAACACATTGAAGAAATATCCGAAGCTATTTTTAACCAACAGCAAGAACGTATTGAAACACATTTAAAAGAATTAGAAAAACAAGAGATGACGGCAGAAGAGCGCGCTGTCTTTAGTTTACCGTATCAGCAATTGAATTTGATTACGCAACTCTTACCGCAGTTCTATGAGTATTTTAGGAAAGAGTCTTGTTAAAGAGTATGGGAGCGTTATAAATATAAAAGTGCGGTTGATTTTTGAGAGATTTTAAAACTCGTTAAAAATTAACCGCACTTTATTTTTTATTGAGCAATAATATTGACGAATGAGTTATTACTGCCCCATGTTTTTCACTGATTTTAGGAACCCTTGGGCGCTATCAAACACAGAAGATTTTCCCTGTGCCTGTAAAATCATATCGGACATTTCTCGGAAGGCACCTTTTCCGCCATTGGTAGAAAGTACATGATCAACAGCATTTTTCACATAAATAGGGGCATCAGCCACAGTAAAAGAAGTTCCACACGCTGCAAAGGCGGGAAGATCTACGCTATCATCGCCAATATAAGCGGTCTGCTCGGCAGTGACGCCTGCTTGTTTCATAAGATCAAAACAAGCGGTTTCTTTTTCAAGTTTTCCAAGAAAGAATAATTTAATACCAAGATCGGCAATGCGACGGCGTAAAATAGGGGAGTCGCGACCAGAAAGCACTGCCACTTGAATACCCGCATCCATCAGCATTTTTATGCCTAAACCATCGCGAACATGAAAGCTTTTGATGGCTTCACCATTGGCATCATAATGAAGTTGTCCATCGGTGAGTACGCCGTCTACATCAGTAATAACAAATTTAATGTTTTCTAATTTTTGTTGCATTGGGATTCCTTAGCTTGAAAATTCTACTAAACCCACCACGTGATTTTCATCATTAACAACGACTAGCGAGTGAATTTTTTTCGCTTTCATAAAGTCTTCTGCTTTGGATAAAAATTCGTCTTGATGAATAGTTTTTGGTGAACTTGTCATAAAATCTTTAGCTGTTTTATTCAGCGTTTCTGCACCATTGGCTGTAAGCGCGCGGCGAATATCGCCATCCGTGATAATGCCTTTAAGTTGCTCGTTTTCCATTACTAAGGCAACGCCCATTCGCCCTTCATTCATGACTGTGAGGCAGTCAGTAAAATTAGTGGTCGGTAAAATTGTTGGTAGGCGAGTTTGCATTTGATCTTTCACTTTACATAATAAACGACGACCAAGACTGCCACCTGGATGGAATTTAGCAAAGTCAGCTGGTTGAAAATTGCGTGCCGTAATGAGCGACACGGCGAGTGCATCACCAAGTGCAAGCGTTACAAGTGCGGATGTTGTTGGCGCGAGATTATTTGGACACACTTCACGCTCAACAGCTATATCTAGAACATAATCTGCATGGCGTGCGAGCGTGGAATTTTTGTTACTCGTCACAGCAATAATTTTATTACCAAAATTTTTTAAACTTGGAATCAGTTTATTGACATCATCGGTTTCACCGCTATAGGAAACCAACATCACGATATCAATTGGTTTCAACATACCTAAATCGCCGTGGAAGGCTTCAGTCGGATGTAAAAAGAAACTTGGTGTGCCCGTAGAGGCAAAGGTAGCCACCATTTTTTTACCGATTAAACCAGATTTCCCTATCCCGCCGATGACTAATCGTCCTTCGCAAGCAAGGATTAAATCCACGACTTGATTAAAATCCTCGCCTAAACGTTGGCTGAGTTGCAAAAGTGCGTTGCTTTCCACTGAAAGGGAATCCTGTGCAATTTTTAGATAGTTCATTCTTCTTCCTAAAAGACCGGTTGAAATTGGCGCTATTTTAGCGGAATCATAAAAAAATACGAATGAAAAATTCGATGTGAGCGAGGCATTATTGTTTATAAGATTGACGAGCAATATCTAAAAATTGGGGATTTTATTGACCGCACTAATGATTGCCCCTATACTACGCTCCGAGTTGGTTAGACAATCGCTGGTTTATTGAAGCCCTTAACCGTATTTATACGACCTAGTGGGACAAGTAAACGAGAGGAAAGTCCGAGCTACACAGGGCAGAGTGCCGGATAACGTCCGGGCGGCGTGAGCCGACGACCAGTGCAACAGAGAGCAGACCGCCGTGTAAACGGTAAGGGTGAAAGGGTGCGGTAAGAGCGCACCGTGCCTCCGGTAACGGTTGGCAGCAGGGTAAACTCCACTCGTAGCAAGACCAAATAGGAATCCAATGAGTGGCCCGCTCAGGATTCGGGTAGGTTGCTTGAGCGGCAGAGTAATTTGTCGCCTAGAGGAATGATTGTTCACGACAGAACTCGGCTTATCGACCAACTCAAAATTTTTTGGAAATGACCGCACTTTAGTTTATTTTTCGGAATAGATTAAAGTGCGGTTGTTTTTTGACGAATATTAAATTATTTTTCGTTTAATACACGTGGAAATAAAATATTATTTTCCAAATGAATATGGTGCATTAAATCATCAATAAATTCATTAATACCACTATATAAGGCTTTCCAACTGAAACAAGCATCTGCAGGTGGCGTGCAGTTATTAGTAAGCGATTTGATCACTTCCACATCTTGTCCTGCTTCATCGTGTTCCATTTCCATTACACGAATTGGCATTGAGGCCATAGCATAATTTCCCATTTTGATCATAGGGAACAAAATTTGTTCTTCTTTCATTAAATGCTGGCTAAGTTCAGCATAAATTTTTTCTAACTGTGCGGCTACGCCGACAGGGCAGTCATCACGATCACCATGTACATTTTCTACTTTCTCCGCCAATGTAATTAATTCAGGGAGTTGTTCACGGTGGCGATCATGAAAACGAGTAATAATGTGATCGATCATTTCTGCATAAGATGCCGAAGTCCAATCTTTATCATTATTTTCTGATTTACTTTGTTGCAAATCAGTTAAACGTTTTTCAATTTCAGCAAGGTTAAGATTCTTTTTTTGTGCTGCGACTTCTAATAATACAGAACCTCCGCAGCAAAAATCTAAATCATATTCACGAAAAATTTTAGTTGCACCTGGAATTGAAACAGCGAGTTCGCTAAGTTTTTGTTGGGCAAAAGACATAAATCACTCCTATATTGATTAAGTAAAAATAAATCCGATAAAAATGGTAGGATATTTTTCTGATTATGAAAAGTAGAGAGATTTATTTATTGATTAAATTATGATTTAAATCAATAAAAATACCTCATAATAATCAGGTCAAAATTTATGGTTATTTACATAAATAAGATTAATTATCACTAATGAGGCAGCTTTAAATTCATTATGTATTTTTTTATATAATTGATTTTTAATAATTTAGGAAAATACTGATTTTCATCAATATTATTGATTGTTTTTATGAAGTGAAATCTTTTAGAATGACGACAAATTAAATTTAACGCATAACTCCGAGCTTGTTTAGCCTAAGTTTCACAAGAAATACGGCGACAAGCCAATAACGCCGTGTGTTATTCAGGGATACGCTGGAAACGGTTTATCCTCTCCGTATTTAGAAAGGTGTAAAATGCAATCCATTCCTATCAAGAACGTAGGAGAGTCTCGCTTAGTCGATCCTTTCCAACGCCAATATTATTATCTACGACTGTCGATTACCGATCAGTGTAACTTTCGTTGTACCTATTGTTTACCTGATGGTTATCAACCCGAAGCCAACAAACCAAGTTTCTTAACTTTAAAAGAAATTACCCACCTTGCTCAAGCGTTTGCTGAAATGGGCACAGAGAAAATCCGTTTAACGGGTGGCGAACCGACTTTACGCAAAGATTTTATTTCTATTGCTGAAAGCATTGCTAATATTGATGGAATCCGTCAATTAGCTGTCACGACAAATGGCTATCGCATGGCAAAAGATGTGGCTGATTGGAAGAAAGCAGGAATTACGTCTATTAACGTCAGTGTTGATAGCTTAGATCCAAAAATGTTCCACCAAATTACGGGTATCAATAAATTTGATGACGTGATGCGTGGTATCGATCGTGCGTTTGAAGTGGGCTACAACAAAGTCAAAGTTAATTCAGTTTTGATGAAAAATTTGAATGACAAAGAGTTTGAACAATTCCTTGTTTGGGTCAAAGATCGCCCAATTCAAATGCGCTTTATCGAACTGATGCAAACGGGTGAAATGGATAGTTTCTTTGATAAACACCATCTTTCTGGACAAGTCTTAGCTGATAAATTGTTGAAAAATGGTTGGACATTACAGCATAAATCCCATACAGATGGCCCTGCAAAAGTCTTCACGCATCCTGATTATGCTGGCGAAATTGGCTTAATTATGCCTTATGAGAAGAATTTCTGCGCAAGCTGTAATCGTCTCAGAGTGTCAGCGAAGGGCAAACTTCATCTCTGTTTATTCGGCGAAGAAGGCATTGAATTACGTGATTTATTGCAATCCCATGAACAGCAAGATATTTTGCAAGCACGTATTTTTTCTGCATTGCAAGGTAAACGTGAACATCATTATTTGCATATCGGTGATAGTGGCGTAAGAAATCATTTAGCTTCTATCGGTGGCTAAAAGAAAATAGGTGACTTTTACTGTTCACTTATTTTGCTTTCATCACACATGTAAAACATTCAATATTTTAACCGCACTTTTATTTTATTATGACTACATTTACGCATATCAATTCTCAAGGCGAAGCCAATATGGTGGATGTTTCTGCAAAAGCAGAGACCGTTCGTGAAGCTCGTGCTGAAGCCATCGTTACTATGTCAAAAGAAACCCTTGCTATGATCGTGGAAGGCAAACATCACAAAGGCGATGTATTTGCTACAGCACGTATTGCAGGTATTCAAGCGGCAAAACGTACTTGGGAACTTATCCCGCTTTGCCATCCATTGTTACTTTCTAAAGTAGAAGTGAATTTAGAACCGTTACTTGAAACCAATCAAGTTCGTATTCAATCTCTTTGCAAATTAACCGGTAAAACCGGCGTAGAAATGGAAGCATTAACCGCTGCAAGTGTGGCTGCCTTAACCATTTACGATATGTGTAAAGCCGTACAAAAAGACATGGTGATTGAGCACGTTCGCCTGTTAGAAAAGAGTGGTGGAAAATCCGGTCATTTTATTGCGGAGGAAAAATAAGATGTTAAATGTTTTATTTTTTGCTCAAACTCGAGAATTAATCGGGGAAGATTCTATTCAGCTTGAAGGCGATTTTGCGACAGCAGAAGCGGTGCGTGAACATCTTGCTCAAAAAGGTGATAGATGGGCGTTAGCGTTAGAAAAAGGAAAGCTTTTAGTCGCCATTAATCAAACCTTGATGCCATTAGAAAGTGCGGTCAAAAATGGTGATGAAATTGCGTTTTTCCCACCTGTAACAGGAGGCTAAATGACGGATATTCAAATTTCAGTACAAGAACAACCTTTTGATCAAAATGTCGTTTACCAATGGCTTTCTGAGCAACATTCGGTTGGCGCAACGGTTATTTTCGTGGGTAAAGTACGCGATCTTAATTTAGGCGATGAGGTATCCAGCTTATATTTGGAACATTATCCCGCAATGACAGAAAAAGCCTTACGTGAAATTGTAGAACAGGCGAAAGTCCGTTGGGATATCCAGCGAGTATCTGTAATTCATCGTGTGGGACTTTTACATACTGGTGATGAAATTGTTTTAGTTGGTATCAGTTCAGCTCACCGAGGTGATGCTTATCACTCCAATGAATTCATTATGGACTTCTTAAAATCCAAAGCCCCATTCTGGAAGAAAGAACAAACCCATCAAGGTGAACGTTGGATTGAAGCAAGAGAAAGCGATAAAGAAGCGTTAGAGAAGTGGTAATAAATAAGTAAAATTAAATTTTATCTCACTTAAATCTTAGACGGTTATTGGTTAGAGAAACTGTTATTTAAATGCGATTGTGTAGTGTTTATCCATAATAAAATCAGCACCTTAATTACGGGTTTGTTTACTCCTGCTTTTGAGGTGCAGATCATTTTAGGGCACTTTTTTATTCGCCTTTAACTACGCTGCCCATTTCATTTTATCGCGACGTTTCATTTGATGAATCGTATTGGTTACTGTGCCGACAATAGGTAAATTTGACCAATCTTTTGTATTTATATTTGGTGTAGTGGAATCCAATGCCATGAAAAGGTAATTGCCGCTATGCGCCATAAATTCATAGACATGAAATTCGTTATTTTCTTCTAGCACAACAAGATCACCTGAATAAAGATCGTCATTTTTTTCGACGACTAGCATATCTCCAGTTTCAATTCCCCAAGCTAACATATTTGGATTAGTTACATGAATAAAACAGGTCTGCTTTGGACGCTTAATGCAATAAAGATTCAAGTCTAGTTTTTTATTGAATTTAAGGCTGTCATCCATATCACTGAAAAAAGGGAGTGGATTATAAGAAAAATCCATTTCATATTGTGAAGTCAAAGTTTGGTTGCTCATTCTCTTATCTCCTGTTAAATAATATGGATAAATAACCTTTTACCTTGTTTTTTTGTACAGTTAAAGTTTACTGGTATTTCATACAGGGTGTCAATAGGTTAAATAAAAATTTTTTTTATAAGTATGTTTTTAGAAAATATCTAACAAATTTAGAAAAAAGTTCACTTATTGGATAAAAAATAACAAAAAATATTTTCTTTCGATAAGAATTTACGCTATCTTTAATTCCCTTGTAGGTGGATTGGTAACAATCTGAAGTTAAATTTATTGAAAAGAAAGATAAAAGTATGAACACATCTCGTTTATTTCGTCTGTTATTCCAGGGCAATTTAGTAAAAAGAATTGCAACTGGTTTAGTTCTAGGGATCATTATTGCGCTTGTTGGACCTGCACTTGAAGGTGCTTTGGGTTTTAATATTGCGGAAAAAGTAGGCGTTTTAGGTAGCATCTTTGTTAAAGCATTGCGTGCTGTTGCGCCAATTTTGATTTTCTTCCTTGTTATGGCTGCGCTTGCAAACCGTAAGATTGGTACGAAAAGCAATATGAAAGAAATCATCGTGCTTTACCTTTTAGGCACCTTCTTAGCGGCGATTGTCGCAGTTATTGTAGGGTTCGTATTCCCAACGGAAGTTGTACTTGCAACCAAAGAAGATGCAAGCTCAGCGCCACAAGCTGTTGGTCAAGTTTTATTTACCCTTATCTTAAACGTGGTGGACAATCCATTAAATGCAATTTTCAAAGCAAACTTTATTGGTGTATTAGCATGGTCTATCGGTTTAGGTTTAGCGTTACGTCATGCATCTGATGCAACTAAGAACGTATTATCTGATTTCGCTGAAGGCGTATCAAAAATTGTTCACGTCATTATTTCTTTTGCGCCATTTGGTGTATTCGGTTTAGTGGCTGAAACCTTATCTGATAAAGGATTAGTCGCATTAGGGGGTTATGTGCAATTACTTGCAGTATTAATCGGTACAATGTTATTTACTGCTTTTGTTATTAACCCAGCATTAGTTTATTGGAAAATTCGTCGTAATCCGTACCCATTAGTATGGACTTGTGTACGCGAAAGTGGTGTAACTGCATTCTTCACACGTAGTTCTGCGGCAAATATCCCAGTAAATATTGAATTAGCAAAACGTTTAAACCTTGATGAAGAAACTTATTCTGTTTCTATTCCATTGGGTGCGAACATCAATATGGCAGGTGCTGCAATCACGATCACAATTTTAACGTTAGCTGCAGTACACACATTAGGTGTGGAAGTATCTTTTGTTAGTGCGATTTTATTAAGTATCGTGGCTTCTCTTTGTGCTTGCGGTGCATCTGGTGTGGCAGGTGGTTCATTATTATTAATCCCATTAGCATGTAGCTTATTTGGTATTTCTGATGATGTAGCAGCACAAATGATCGGTGTAGGTTTCATTATCGGTATTTTACAAGACTCAACTGAAACCGCATTAAACTCATCAACTGACGTATTATTTACTGCGGCAGTATGTATGGAAGAAGAACGTAAAAACGCAGCATAATGATGATGCAAATAAAAGAGCGGGCTATGCCCGCTTTTTTTATGTGATTCTATATGCAAAGTGCGGTCTATTTTGATAGACTTTTGCCACGTTTTATTTCCCTACAAATAGGTAAGAAAAATGAACCACTTAATTATTTTTGCTCATCCTAATTCTAAGCGTAGTTTTGGGCGAGCGATTGCTAATCGTATTGAGCAAATTAGTCAAGAAAATGGTGTAAATGTATTTTTTCGTGATCTTTATGAAATGAATTTCAATCCAATTTTATCTCATGAAGAATTGCAGAATGCTAACAAAGGTATTATTCCAGAAGATATTCAGCAAGAGCATGATTTTATTCTTCAAGCGGATTTAATTACGTTGGTTTATCCCCTTTGGTGGATGGGCTTTCCAGCAATATTGAAAGGTTATTTAGATCGCGTATTAAGTCATGGCTTTGCCTATAAAACGGAAAACGGCGAATCAGTGGGATTGCTCAAAAATAAGCAAATGCAGCAATTTATTACGATTGGCAGTAATGTTGATAAATATAAAGAATTTGGTGTAGATAAGTCCCTCAATCATTGTTTGATTAATGGACTGTTTAATTACTGTGGCATTGAAAATGTTGAGTTTGAATTATTCGGTGATATTCATTTAATTGATGATGAGGCGCGTAAAGCAATGATTGAACTTGCCGCTCAAAAAACACAAGAAAAATTGACCGCATTTTTAAAGGAAAAAGCGTAATGTCTGAAAAACAAATTAATAATTTTTCATTAATTAGTCGATTATTCGGTAATCTTTTTTATCGTTCTCCTACCGATGAAGTACTTGCAGGCGCGTTCACTTGGTTGCAACAAAAAGGTTTGAGTCAAGTTTGGGCGTTAGATACTGATAAAGAGAGTGAATTAGCGCTGAATAGCTTACAAGTTAAAATTGATCTCAATTTATTGAATCAAGAGTATCAAAAATTATTTGGTACCAGTGGTAAAGTTATGACTGCTATTTCAGCTTATGACATTGATGTTGAAGAATTTATGAATTTTCGCCTTGTACGCAATATGCCAGAGGTGGAAAGTGCGGATCATTTTGCCTTATTATTGCTTACAGCTTCTTGGCTTGAAGATAATTCGGATTCTTTAGTGGCTCAACAAGAATTCTTTGAAACTTTTTTATTACCTTGTGCAGCGAAGTTTTTAACTCAAGTAGAAAATCAAGCAACTTTGCCTTTTTATCGTGCATTGGCCCTTCTTACACGAGAAATATTGGCGGCAATGGCGGATGAATTGGAAGAAGAGTAGGCAATATTTTGCTTTCCTCTAAGTCTTGAGGAAAGCAAGAAATATTTTATAGATAGGTTACAAAATCTTTTGTATCGATAACACGACATTCACGTTCGGCTTTTTCCATGCCTATGCCAATCATGACTAACGCAATCACACGATCTTGTTCACGACATCCGAAAGCTTCTCGTAATGCAGTGCCATTAACCCATTTCCCTGAAATCCACACATTATCAAACCCTTGTGATTGTGCAGCCAGTTGTAATCCATAAGTTGCACAGCCTGCACTCAACATTTGTTCCCATCCAGGTACTTTAGCAATAGTTGGATCTATCTTTGCTACGACACCAATGACCATAGGCGCTCGATGTGCTAAATTTTCAGCTTTATTTAATTTTTCTTCACCCAAATCAAATTCCACAACGGCTGCTTTAAGTAGCGTTTCCAATTTATTTAATCCATCATTTTCCATTACAACAAAATGATAAGGATGTAATTTCCCATGAGCTGGTACGTGCATTGCTGCTTGGAGAATAAGTTCAAGTTGTTCTGTATTAGGCGCAGGTGCGGTCAATTTTTTGTTTGATTTTCTTGTTGTTAAAAGAGTTAACGCATCCATTTTATTATCCCTTATAAGTAAAAGTGCGGGTCATTATAGCATAGTTTTTGACAAAGCTTTGTGATACGCTAGCGCAAATTTTTTAAAGGTAATTTGTATGTTTCGAGTATTAAAATTATGTTGGAAAGCGCTATGTTTCATTCGTGATCTTGTGATGAATGTTGTGTTTTTAGGCTTTGTACTATTGCTAGTGGTGATTATTAGCTTTTCAAGCGGAGGAAAAAAATCTACAACATTAACAGGGGAAGGCGCGTTATTACTGAATTTAGATGGCTATCTAGCGGACAACCGAAATGAAACACTTCGTTGGCAAGATGCGTTAAGCGAATTGAATGGCGAGCACGTCCCTCGAAAAATTTCGACGTTTGATGTGGTATTTGCCATTAAACAAGCGGAAGATGATCCTAAAATTAAAGGATTAGTACTCTATCTTAATTATTTTGAAGGGGCAGATTTACCCGCATTAGATTTTATTGGTGGCGCTATCAGCCAGTTTAAAAATGCAGGAAAACCAGTGATCGCCTATGCGGATAATTATTCTCAAGGACAATATTATTTAGCGAGCTTTGCTGATGAAATTTATTTAAATTCAATTGGAAGTGTGGATATTCACGGTTTATCGCAAGAGAATTTGTATTTCAAAGAAATGCTCGACAAATTAGCCGTTACACCACATATTTTCCGCGTGGGAACGTATAAATCAGCAGTTGAACCATTTTTACGCAACGACATGTCTCTTGAGGCAAAAGCAAATATGCAGCGTTGGTTAGGTGAAATGTGGAATAATTATGTTTTATCCGTCAGCGAAAATCGTAAGATTAAGAAAGATAACGTTTTGCCGAATGCGAAACAATATTTATCGGATCTTAAAGCATTAAAAGGCAATAGTACCGCTTATGCCCAACAACGTGGATTAGTAACCGATGTTGTAACTCGTTTGGATTTAGATAAAAAACTTACCGCACTTTTTGGGAAAGGGAGTGACGGGAAAGCGAATCTCATTGAACTTGATGATTATTTGACTCAACTGCCTGATCGTTTAGAACATTACAATGTACCGAATAAAATTGCAGTCGTGAATGTTGAGGGAACGATTGTAGATGGTGAAAGCGATGAAGAAAATGCTGGTGGTGATACTATTGCACGAATTCTCCGTAAAGCTTACGATGACAACTCAGTAAAAGCCGTTGTTTTACGAGTCAACTCACCGGGCGGTAGTGCTTTTGCTTCAGAAATTATCCGACAAGAGACTGAAAATTTACAGAAAATCGGTAAGCCAGTGATTGTTTCTATGGGGGCTATGGCCGCATCTGGTGGTTATTGGATTTCATCCATTGCGGATTATATTATTGCCGATGCAAACACCATTACGGGCTCTATCGGTATTTTCGCGATGTTCCCGACTTTTGAAAATAGCATTAAGAAAATAGGCGTGAATGCAGACGGTGTTTCAACCACTGAATTAGCTAATACATCCGCATTTTCTCCGTTAGTAAAACCAGTGCAAGATATTTATCAAACAGAAATTGAGCATGGTTATGACAGATTTTTAGAGATTGTCAGCAAAGGCCGCCAGCTTTCTAAAACACAAGTAGATAAACTGGCTCAAGGTCAGGTTTGGTTAGGCAGTGATGCATTCCAAAATGGTTTAGTGGATGAAATTGGTTCTTTTAATGAAGCGGTCAATAAAGCAGAACAATTAGTGAATCAACGCCAAGATACTGCCGTGCAAGATTTTAGTGTGGAATGGTTTACAGATGATAACGTTAGTTTAATTAGCACTTTATTGCGCGACACGAAAAAAGGGGCGCAAGAGCAGTTAGTTAAATGGCTTGGTCTGCCGGATCCAATTCAAAAATTACAAAAAGAATTGAATGTATTAACTAAATTTAATGATCCTAAAGGTCAATATTTGTATTGTTTGAATTGCGGGAAGGTTAAGTAATAATTGAAAAAGGGCAGAATTAAATCTGCCCTTTCGCTTATAAAATATACGCTTCTTGAATATGATGTGGTTTTTGCTCTTCTTCTGGTGGAAGTTTCATATATTCTCCATAATATTGCGTTAAGTGTTCGTGATATCCATTCATTACTTGAAATTGTCGTCCTTCAAATTCTTTATAAATAACGTGATTAAAATATTCCTTTGGCATATAAGATTTTTGCCATCCTCCGCAATCGTCATAATCAGATAATACAAGACCAATATAATCGCATTGTTTTATCGGATATGTTATTTGAAATTGCTCTAGATTTTTTTGCATTTTGGAAAATATTAAATGGCTCAATTTATTAAGTATTGCTTTCCATAAGGTATTTTCTTTTTCTCTTAACCATCTTTTCTTGCAAGAATAGAAACGGCGATGAGTTCTTCTATATTTTTTCATAAAAGAGCAGATGATCTTTGGATCATTTGGCACCCCATCATAGATGAATATATCTATAAACATTGCGCTTTTTTTTCCATCAATTTCGGTTATTTGAGTACGACAATCAAAGATTTTTGCCATTTCTCCAGTCTTTTGAGCAAGTATGTCTTCTGCCGTTTCAATATTGTAGTATTCGTGAGTTTCTTGAAACCAAACATCAACGAACCTTTGATATTCATCGCGGTGCATATAAACATCAATGTCATCATCCCAAGGGATAAAACCTTTGTGGCGTATTGCACCGATTAATGTTCCACCACCAAGAGAATAGCTAATTTTATATCGTTCACACAGAGCGTGGAAATAATCTAAGATGTCTAGACAAACGAGTTGTTGTTCTCTAAGTGTCAATTTTTTCATTATTTTTCCTTGTTTGGTGTAAGTTTTTGTAAAATATGACGATAATCATCAAGGTTATCCATTTCAAATATATCATCACTGTTAAGTTGTTCCGTATAGATATTCAATTTCTCTATATATTCCATTGGAATTGTGTCCCAATAAAGTTTTGGATTTTTTAACCGCACTTCATTTAAGTAATCTTTGATTAAATTTAGAATGGTATTGCAATCCTGTGTAGTCCAGAATGATATTCCTGACAAACTGGGTTGATTCAGTGAACCAATATCAATACGTATTACTTGCCCATTGCTATTTAAAATCGGTAGCCACTCATTATGCGTTTTAGAACGGATAACCGTGAAATATTTGCTGTGTGATGGCTTAGTTAGAAAAATATTTCGATTAAGTACAACATCCGCATCAATCACATAACAATCATTAAAGAAGTCTCGAGCTAGAGAGAAGGAATAAATACTATTGTATTCTCTATATTTTTCATTATGAATTAGAGTGCAACTATATTTTTCTTGTAGATAATTGAATTGTTCATGTAAATACCCTGTAACAATGACAATATTGTCGATATTTGCTTTACGTAGAAAAGTGAGTGTCCGTTCTAAGTTAGGTGTTCCATGAATATCTAATAGAGCTTTATGAGTGGTTTGTGTGATTTCTTTAAAGCGGCTGCCTAGGCCTGCGGCTAAAATGATTGCATTCATTTTTGTTCCCCTTTGTAATAAAGTGTAACGATCACTCCTGCACTTAATAATAAGGTGAGTAGTAAGGTAATGGGCTTAATTGGCTGTTTATAGAGCAGATAACCAAGTCCAATTGCCCATACAGAATATGTGATATTTAATGCCATTGCTTTGATTGGTTTTAACATATAAATCGCTTGGTAATAGCAGTAGTAAGATAATGCACCAAAGATTATTACACCAGCAATTTGTACATAATTAAAACTAAGTATATCTAGTGAGAAATCTTTCAAGGAAAGAATAAATAGAATCAATAAATAACCAATAGTTGAACCACATAGTCTTAAAAAATACACTTGAAGTCCAGAGAGAGAACGCATTGTATAGGAGGATATTACTATTTCGGATGACCACCCTAATATACAAATTATTAAAAAAATAAAACCGATGGTATTAAAGGTTATTTCTTGTCCTACTTCAATAGCAAGCAACGAAGAAGAAATAATAGCCAAAGCAAACCCGAATTGGGCTGTTTTGGTAATTTTTTCTTTTAGAATCCAATAAGACATCAGTGCGGCTAAAACTGGGAATAGAGAAGAAAGCGGTGCTGCATAATATATTGTTAAATAGTGGATGCTTAATAAATATGCCGACATCCCCAATGGCCCGCCGAATACTCCCGATAATACGGGGGACCAAAAAATCTTTTGAAAATTAACCGCTCCTCTTCGCCACAATGTTATGCCTATTGCAAGCAATGAAAAAAAATCAATTAAAAAGAGTAATGAAATTACTTTTCCCAGCGCAGAGAATCCACTTAATGGTAATTCGTTATACAGAAGTCCAGATAATGCCCAAAATATAGCGGATAGTATTCCAAATAGATAACCGTGCATCACAGTAATTCCTCTAAAAGTTTAAATGCAGCATCCAAGCGTTTTATTGCATAATCGCCAAAATCTTCACCATGTTCTTCTTTTACTTTTGTCCATAAAAACCATAGTACATTTTGGCAAAAACGATGAATTTTTAATCGGTTATGGGCTGTTTGAAGTTCTGTCGAATTGTATTTATTTGTATGATTGCAATAGACTTCTAATAGAAAATCAGCAGCTTCTATTGATAAATTACCTTCCTCAATGATCGTCGCTATATCAAATAACGGATCATTTAAGCCTGAATATTCCCAGTCGATAAAAAATAACTGGTTGTCTTGCAATAGCATATTTTCAGGGACTAAATCATTATGACATGGACGTAAAATTAAGCCTTTATTGATATTTTCAAACTGCCAGAATACAGTTGAAAGTTTATTCATTCTAGGATTTGCTTGAAAAAAAGCGGATTTGTTTTCTAACAATGAAAAATACTGGCGAAACTCATCAAATACACTAAACACATTGCGGAAAATAAATTCACTGTTGTGTAAACGATATAAATTATTCGCAACTAGAGACAAACAACTTTGTTCGTTTAATTGCGTTTGACTTAAAGGCTTGCTATTGTCTAAATAACGAGTCAGTTTTACCCCACTTTTTGCATCCAATACGGGAGTTTCTACATTTAAACCAGCACGATATGCCTGTGCATTATTGAATGCCTCATATTCTCGATTAATAAGTGATAAATTAACAGCGTTAGGGATCCGCAATACAAACTTCATCCCTGAAATATCAAGTAGAACATTTTGATTGGTCATTCCCCCAATATAAGAAAAAGGAATGGAATGTTGATTAAGAAAATCAAACAGTTTTTCTGGTTTATAGCAAGTTTTAACAAATTCTATAATTTGATTGATTGATTGATTGATTGATTGATTGATTGATTGATTGATTGATTGATTGATTGATTGCATGGCATTTTTGTATTCATTCTTATATTTACGCTTTATTTAATTTTAATACTTCAAAGTTATTTTTGTAAGATATTGAATCTTATCAATTTATTCAACTTTTGAACCTTTCAACCACTTTCTCACCCAAGCTCGATTAGCTGAAAGGTTATGTAATATGGCCTCGCTTATTGGTAATGGCTCGTCATAAATGATTGAAGCTAAGGTATCGCCTAAGAGTGGGGCGGAGGTCAGCCCGCGAGAACCTAAGGCTGCCGTTAAAAAAAGATTCTGAAAATTTGCCGCACTTTGAATAGGTTGTTTGCGGCGGCGGAGGTTGAATAAATTGTAATAATTCGCTTGTTGCTGTTCAAAATTAGGTACGTTTCCAACCATTGGGGCAAGATCTCTTACAGAGCAGCGGATGCCTATACGAGCAAGATTGCCTGATGTATCCACATCTTGAGTCCAAGGTTGGGCGATATTTTGTTGGATTTTTTGTTGATTTTCTTGTTGTTCCTGTTCGCTAAAATGGCGATCAACGTTATCACGAACATGGCTTGCGCCGATGCAATGTGAGGTTTTTAATTGATCGGCTGGGGTGAGATAACCATCATAACAAAGTACAGATTTCAGTTTGAGTAAGTTTTCTGATGTTGGAATTTGGCTGACTTGCCCGCGGATAGGGTAGAGCGGTAGCTTTTTTGTTTGAACAAAATCAGTAATTTTATATCCGTTCGCAAGAATGACGACTTCATGGCGGTATTTTTGACCTTGCGTATTTTCTAGTTCCCAACCTTTTTCTTGTTGAGAAAGTGCGGTAATTTTTTGTGAGGTTTTAATGGCGACACCCTGCTTTTCAAGAAATGAAAAGGAATTTTGAACAAATTGTCTTGGCGCAAGCCAAGCCCCTTGTTCAATCCAACCTCCTTCGCAATTAAGCGGTAATCCCACTTTTTCACTTAGCTGTTCAGCATTCAGCATTTGGAAGATTTCGCTCGGCAAACCAAGTTGAGAAATCTTTGTTAATTTGACCGCACTTTTTTCGTTGTAAGCACATAGTGCAACGCCACAAAATTCGTGTTCAAACGCTATGTTTTGTGCGATTGCGCAATCAAGTAATTGGCGACCGTAGCTGAAAGCGTGCAGGTAAAAATCAATGGTGAGCGTATTATCATCGCTAAGTTGTGGATAAAACGCGCCTTGTTTATTGCCCGAAGCATTAAGTGCGAGCACATCATCTTCACAATAAATAGTGACTTTTGCCCCACGCTTTACTAAGGAAATGGCAGCGCAAAGAGAGGCAATACCACCGCCGATAATAGCGACATCTTGTTTTTCCATTTTAGCAGGCTGAGCAAGATACCAAGGTGTGGAAAGCGCGGTAGATTTTGAGTGTATTTTTAGCCCACTTAAACATTCCCGTTTTTTGTCGAAGCCTTTACGTTTTGTCACGTTAAAGCCTGCGGATTCAAGTCCTTTTCTGACCGAACTTGCTGCGGTGAAGGTAGCAAAAGAACCATTTGTTTTCGTGAAACGAAACATCAAGTTATAGAGATCATCATTCCACATTTCAGGATTTTTGCTCGGCGCAAAGCCATCTAAAAACCAAGCATCAATACGTTCATTCATATAATCGCCAAGTTGTGGCAAGTTTTCTGATATATCACCAAACCATAAATCTAATGTTGTCTCTCCAAAATGGATACGATGGCAACCGAGAATCAATGAAGGCCAATAATGTTGCAAATGAACGCTTAAATCTTCAAACTGAGGATAGGCAAGATGCGCTTGCGAAAGTGCGGTAATTTTTAGCGGATATTTTTCAAAGGAAATAAAATTAAGGCGTTTTAAAGGATGATTCTCGTGTTGCTGGCGAAATTCACGGAACAATTTGGTTGCCGCAAAGAAATTTAATCCTGTACCAAATCCTGTTTCAGCGATGACAAAATTAGCCTCGTTGTGGCTTATCCAACGTTCCCAAAGTTGATTACCTAGCAAAAAAACATAATTTGTTTCTGCCAATCCATTTTCGTTAGAAAAATAGATATCATCGAATTGATCTGAGACGGGAATATGGTTTTGATTGAAGTGAATCTCAGCATGTTGCACGCTAAAGGTCATTTTTTATTCCTTCCTTGCCTAATGAAATTTGCGTATAATAACGCGATTTTCTAAACTGGTCGAACAAATGAATTATTGCTTGAAATATTTTTATTTCGTAGTAATTTTGAGCCGTTATTTTTACATATAAAACAATAAGGAAGAAGCAATGAGAAGAGCTGTAATTACAGGCTTTGGGATTATTTCAAGTATCGGTAACAACAAAGAAGAAGTATTGGCTTCATTAAAAGCAGGGAAATCAGGTATTGAAGTTGTGCCTGAATTTGTAGAAATGAATATGCGTAGCCATGTTGCCGGAACAATCAAATTAAACCCAAGCGAGCACATTGATCGTAAAGTGTTCCGTTTTATGGGTGATGCAGCAGCTTATGCTTATCTTTCTATGCGTGAAGCGATTGAAGATTCTGGCTTAACAGAAGATCAAGTTTCTAATGATCGTACCGGTTTAGTGATTGGTGCAGGTACGGGTTCTGCACATAATCAGTTAGTGGCGTGTGATGCAGCTCGTGGTCCTCGTGGTGTAAAAGCGATTGGTCCTTATGCGGTAACGAAAACCATGGCATCAAGTGTTTCAGCTTGTTTAGCTACACCTTATAAAATTCGTGGTGTGAACTATTCAATCAGTTCTGCTTGTGCAACTTCTGCGCATTGTATTGGTCATGCGGTTGAGTTAATTCAATTAGGCAAACAAGATGTGGTTTTTGCTGGTGGTGCGGAAGAATTATCTTGGGAATGTGCTACTGAGTTTGATGCGATGGGTGCAGTTTCAACTAAATACAATGACACGCCAGAAAAAGCATCTCGTGCTTATGACGCAAACCGTGACGGTTTCGTGATTGCTGGTGGTGGTGCTGTTGTAGTGGTTGAAGAATTAGAACATGCACTTGCTCGTGGTGCAAAAATCTACGCTGAAATTGTAGGTTATGGCGCAACTTCTGATGGTTACGATATGGTGGCACCAAGTGGTGAAGGTGCAGAGCGTTGTATGAAACAAGCAATGGCAACTGTCGATACCCCAATTGATTACATCAACGTACACGGTACATCTACACCAGTAGGTGACGTGAAAGAATTAGGTGCAATCAAAAATGTATTTGGTGATAAAGTCCCAGCGATTTCTTCAACTAAATCAATGACCGGTCACTCTTTAGGTGCGGCGGGTGCACACGAAGCAATTTACACGTTATTAATGTTGGATAATGATTTTATTGCACCAAGTATTAATATCGAAACCTTAGATGAAGCTGCTGAAGGTTGCAATATCGTTACTGAGACGAAAGAAAATGCAGGATTACAAACGGTAATGTCAAATAGCTTTGGTTTTGGTGGTACAAATGCAACACTAATTTTTAAACGTTATAACGGTTAAAATTCGTCTATGAAAAAAGCCACTTTCGATTGAAAGTGGCTTTTTTGTAAATTAAAAAGAAAAATTAAGCAACGATACCAAATTGTTCTTTCATTAATGCTTCAAAATCAGTGCAACCACCGATTGGTTTTTCATCAATAAAGATTTGAGGTACAGTTTCTACTGGTTTACCAACAGATTTTGATAAATCTTCTTTAGTAATGCCTTCTGCGTGAATATCCACATAACGATAGTCAAAATCAGCAACTTCTCCTTTTAATTTTTCAGCAAGGTTTTTTGCACGCACACAGTAAGGGCAGCCAGGACGACCAAAAATAACAACGAACATAAGATTTCCTTTTTTGAGTTAAAAATTCTAGGCAATTCTACCTGATTTTTATCGTCTACATAAAGTGTTTTTATTCGTGTAATATACGGAACACCGTAGACAATGAGTTAAATATTATGAAATTACTAATGCTTTGCCGCGAACCTCGTCTTTACAGTTGCCAACGCTTAAAAGAAGCTGCTGAACATCAAGGGCATGAGATGGATATTTTAGATCCGAATCGTTGCCTCTTAAAACTCTCGCAAAATACACCGCACTTTCAGATTTTTTATCAAGAAACTTCAGAATCGGATCCTTATTTATTGCCTGATTATGATGCTGTTTTGCCTCGATTTGGTACAACAAGTACACAAATTGGATGCTCAGTCTTACAGCATTTTGAAGGCAAAGGGACTTTTTGTTTAAATTCATCCCAGGCATTTTTAAATGCACGTGATAAGTGGAAAAGTTTGCAACTTTTGCTGAAGGCTGGTGTTCCTGTTCCCAATTCACTTTTAAGTGGCGGTGAAGTACAAGCTCAGACGACGATACCTCATATCAGTTCGCCGACAATTTTAAAAACACTAAATGGTTCACAAGGAATTGGGGTGATTTTGGCTGAAAAACCACAAAGTGCGGTGAGCATTATGGAAGCTTTTAAGCAAACCAATATATCTATGCTACAGCAAGATTTTATTGAAGAAGCGGGCAATGCGGATATTCGTTGTTTTGTAATTGCTGATCAAGTTGTAGCAACGATGCAGAGAATTGGTCAAGATGGTGAGTTTCGGGCGAATTGCCATCGTGGTGGAAAAACCGAAAAAATTACCCTAAGCGATGAAGAAAAGCAGCTAGCCATTCAAGCAACAAAAGCTATCGGTTTAGATGTGGCTGGCGTGGATTTAATTCGTTCGAAAAATGGATTATTGGTTTTAGAGGTAAATGCAAGTCCAGGTTTAGAAATGATTGAAAAAACAAGCGGGATTGATATTGCGTTACAGATGATAAATTATGTTGAAAAGCAGATTCATTTGAATAAGAAAAATAAATAAAATTTGATATTTTTATAGCCTTATTATTCATACCAATTTTTATACACATCTTCTAATAACCTCACTATCAAAAGTTCGGTCATTTTTCTTTGAGTTTTCTCAGAATATTAAAAAATTATCTAAAACCTGTTTTATATCAAAAAATCCACAGAATTTATAAGCCTATGTTCTTTATTTAGGCGTATTATATTACTCGGAATGAGTAATTCATTCTGGTTATCTAAAATAAGGACATTACTATGGCAATTAAAAAAGTGATTACTGTCTGTCCGTATTGTGCTTCAGGTTGTAAGATCAATCTATTGGTTGAGAACAACAAAATTGTGGGTGCTGAAGGTGCAAACGGTAAAACAAACGAACGGGAGCTTTGCCTGAAAGGATATTATGGCTGGGATTTCGTGCATGACACAAAAATCCTCACTCCTCGCCTAACTCAACCGATGATTCGCTACAAACGTGGCGAGCCGTTCACGCCTGTGAGCTGGGAAGAAGCAATTTCCTATTCTGCAAAACGTTTACAAGAAATTAGAGAAAAATATGGCAACGAGTCAATTATGGTAACGGGTTCTTCTCGTGGACCAGGTAACGAAGTGAATTTCGTTATGCAAAAATTTGCTCGTGCGGTATTAGGCAATAACAACATTGACTGTTGTGCACGTGTCTGACATGGCCCATCTGTAGCAGGTCTGCTCAAATCAGTGGGTAATGGCGCGATGTCTAACTCAATCGTTGAGATTGAAGACACTAAATGCGTATTTATCTTTGGCTATAATGCCTCAACGTCTCATCCTATTGTGGCGCGTCGTATTAACCACGCGAAAGCAAAAGGGGCGAAGATTATTGTTTGTGACCCTCGTAAAATTGAAACCGCTCGTATTGCTGATATTTATGCGCCACTTGCCAATGGTAGTAACGTCGCATTTTTGAATGCAATGATGAACGTGATTCTTGAAGAAGGATTACAAGATCAAAAATTTATTGATGAACATACCGAAAATTTCGATGCGTTCTATGAAACTGTAAAAGCTTATACACCTGAATCAACTCAACATATCACTGGCATTGAGCCTGAAATGTTGAGAGAAATTGCCCGCACTTATGCGAAAGCGGAAACTGCTACTATCTTATGGGGTATGGGCGTTTGCCAATTCCGTCAAGGTGTAGAAACTGTACGTGCGTTGGCAAGTTTAGCAATGCTTACTGGTAACTTAGGTAAACCAAATGTTGGTGTAAATCCTGTGCGTGGTCAAAACAACGTACAAGGCGCATGTGACATGGGGGCTTTATATAATACTTTACCTGGTTATCAAAGCTATGCGGATCCAGAAATCAACGCTAAATTTGCGAAAGCATGGGGCGTACCATCTATTCCAACCAAACCAGGTGTACCATTGAGTGAAGTGCCACATGCTGTGGCAGAAGGTAAACTCAAAGCATTCTATATTATGGGTGAAGATACTTTACAAACTGAACCTGATTTGAATGCCATGAAACAAACATTTAAAGATCTTGAGTTTATTATTGTTCAAGATATCTTTATGACTCAAACGGCAGCGGAAGCGGATGTGATTTTACCAGCAACATCTTGTGCAGAACACGAAGGTGTTTATAGTGCGGCTGACCGTGGTTTCCAACGTTTCTATAAAGCGGTGGATCCTGTTGGTGATGTGAAAGACGACTGGGAAATCATTAGTCTTATGGCACAAGCTTTGGGTTATCCAATGCATTACAACAACACCAAAGAAATTTGGGATGAGTTGCGTGAGCTTTGCCCAATTTATAAAGGTGCAACTTACGAAAAAATGGAAGGCTTGGGTTATATTCAATGGCCATGTACAGATGAAGGCCCTGAAGATCAAGGCACTACATACTTGTATAAAGGTCAAATTTTTGACCGTCCAAATGGTAAAGCAGAGTTCTTTGCTTGCGACTGGGAACCACCTATGGAAGAAGTCTCTGAAGAATATCCATTAGTGCTTTCTACCGTGCGTGAAGTTGGTCATTATTCTTGCCGTTCAATGACGGGTAACTGCCGTGCACTTGCTGCGTTGGCAGACGAACCAGGATTTGTTCAAATGAACGACCAAGATGCGAAAGCGTTAGGCATTAAGAATAATGAGCTTGTTTGGATTTCTTCATCTCGTGGTAAAGTTATATCTCGTGCGGATGTAAGTTCTCGTACTAATAAAGGTGCGTGTTATATGACTTACCAATGGTGGATCGGAAAATGTAACGAACTCACGGCTGAACATTTAAATCCGGGATCTCGTACTCCGGAATATAAATACAGCGCGGTGCGTATCGAAAAAATTGAAGATCAACGTTGGGCTGAGCACTATGTTGTAACTGAATATACTAAGCTTAAATCACGCTTAAAAGAAACCGCACTTGTGGCTTAATTATAATATTTATCATGATTAGGACAGGCTTTATGCCTGTCCTTTTTTGTGTCTAATGAAATATGATATTGGTAAGAATATTTGAAATGTTAAAAAGAGCGGTTTATTCAAAGGCAATTTCTTTAATACGTAATTCATCACCGCTTTGTCGTTGCAAGTGTATGCTGCCACAGTTTGGGCAAGAATCATGGTGAGCTTGTATCTCAACTAATTTTTGGCACTGCCAACACCAGGCTTGCGCTGCAATAGGAATGAGATGAAGTTTACAGCCTTCAGCAGCGGTACCTTGAAAGGTTATATCAAAACAAAATTCCAATGCGTCAGGTTCTACACAAGAGAGGGCACCAATTTCCAGCCAAAGATCCGTAACTTTTTTTATATCGTGACTTTTACATTGTTGTTCTACTATTTCCAGCATATTTTGACAAAGAGACAATTCGTGCATAGTTTTTCCTTTTGTTTTTCTTCCTTAAAATAAATGCCTTTATCAATTCAAGATAAAGGCATTTCTCTAAAACATTGTCAATTTCAACCGCACTTTACGCGAGCATATTTACTACAGCAAATGAGACTTTTAATAGCGCAGCGTTGATTAAGTCGATAAAGAATGCACCGACCATAGGAACGATTAAAAATGCTTTGTGTGATGGCCCAAAACGGCTGGTAATGGCTTGCATATTTGCAACGGCTGTTGGCGTTGCACCTAAACCGAAACCACAGTGACCAGAGCTTAATACAACCGCATCATAATCTTTACCCATTGCGCGATAAGTAACATAGATAGCAAATATCGCCATAAAGATAACTTGTACTGCAAGGATGATTAATACATCTACCGCTAAGCCTGCAAGTTCCCAAAGTTTTAACGACATTAAGGCGATAGCTAAGAAGATTGATAAACCAACGCTACCTAATACATCAATAGCTGAATCAGCCACTTGGAAACGGAAGATATTGGTTAAAATATTGCGGATAATTACACCAGTAAATAAACACCATACGAATGTTGGTAATTGGAATGCGGTGCCTTTTGTTTGTGCATCTAAATATTGTCCGATAAGCAAACAGATAGACATCATTGCAATAGTTTCAATTAACGAACGTGAAGTAATTTTACGTTTGTAAGTTGGATGTTCAAAAGCCTCTTGAATATCATCTACTTCATCATTTTCAGGATTTTCACCTTGTTTTTGACGATTTAATAAGAAACGTGCAACAGGGCCACCGATGATACCACCAAAGACTAAACCAAAGGTTGCACATGCCATTGCAATTTCAGTTGCACCTTGTAGATTAAATTGGTGAACGAAGGTATCTGCCCATGCAGCACCAGTACCATGACCGCCAGTTAATGTGACTGAACCTGCTAATAAACCGTATGCTGGGTGGATACCTAATGCTAATGAACCTGCGATACCGATGATATTTTGGCAAATAATTAGTAAACCAGCGACGAACAAAAATACGATAAGTGGTTTTCCGCCTTTAATTAAACGGGAAAAGTTTGCGCTTAAACCAATGGAAGTGAAGAACACTAACATCATGGTAGTTTGCAAATTTTTATCGAAGTTAAAGGATGTACCATCTACTTTATTCCAAATTAAAAGACCAATAGCAACAATAAAACCACCAACAACCGGCTCGGGAATGTTGAATGTTTTTAAGATGCTGATTCGTTTAACGAGAAAATAACCCAAGAGCAAGACTAAGCTTGCTAGTGCAAGGGTTTCATACGTGCTAAATGTATGACTCATAAATTGGATCTCCCTATGTTGTGTTTAAATTATGTGTTGTGTTGCGGTTCGATTATCACTATTTCAACATTTGTATGTAATCCACGTGGTAATGTCGAACCTTTTCTGCCTCGTTCAGCTCGGAACTTCTGCAGATCTTCCGGTTTTAATACAATTTTTCGTTTTCCGGAATGAAATTCAAGACTTGCTTGATCTGAAATAAGCAATAATTTCACTAACAATTCGCTGCGCTCTTTTGCATTTGCGGCAGGAATTGTCACAATTTTATTGCCTTTGCCTTTTGATAATGCCGGTAAATCTTTTGCCGAGAAAATCAACATTCTGCCAGCAGATGTCATAGCGACAACAAGTGCGGTGGCACTCGCCAGCGTCTTAGGCTCCATCACTTTGGCATTTTCCGGTAAAGAAATCAAGGCTTTTCCTGCTTTATTGCGTGCAATTAAATCTTCAAATTTACAAATAAAACCATAACCCGCATCAGAAGCCATCAATAATTCTTGTTGTTCACTCGCCATTACGACATATTCAATGGTCGCACCAGCTGGTAAATTTAGTTTACCTGTGAGTGGTTCACCTTGCGAACGCGCGGAAGGTAATGAAAGCGGATCGAGTGCATAACTTCGCCCCGTACTATCAATGAATACAACAGCTTGATTACTCTTGCCACAAGCGTGAGCTCTATAATTATCACCTGCTTTATAGCTTAATGATTTTGGATCAATATCGTGTCCTTTAGCACAACGTACCCAGCCCATTTCTGATAAGATGACAGTGACAGGCTCTGCTGGCGTCATGTCACTTTCAGAGATCATTTTGGCTTCTTCACGTTCGACCAGTTGAGACATCCGTGGGCTGGCATATTTTTTCGCATCTTCTTGAATTTCTTTTTTGATAAGCGTATTCAAACGGCGTTCTGAGCCTAAAATTGCTTCTAAATTTAACCGCTCTTTTTCAAGTTCATCTTGTTCAGCTTTGAGTTGGTTTTCTTCTAATTTCGCTAAATGACGTAAGCGTAAATTTAAAATTGCATCAGCTTGTTCATCGCTTAAATTAAAGCGTGTCATAAGCTCTGCTTTTGGATCATCTTCATGACGTATAATTTCGATAACCTCATCAATATTTAAAAAGGCTATCATCAAACCTTCTAAAATATGCAAGCGAGAGAGTACTTTATCTAAGCGATATTGAAGGCGACGAGTTACGGTTGTGCGACGGAAGGTAAGCCATTCATTTAAGATTTCTAATAAGCCTTTTACCGCAGGTTTATGATCAAGTCCGATCATATTCATATTTACACGGTAGCTTTTTTCAAGATCTGTGGTAGCAAATAAATGTGCCATTAACGCATCGGTATCGACGCGATTTGAGCGAGGAACTAGCACAATGCGAATTGGATTTTCGTGATCGGCTTCATCTCGAATATCTTCTAGCATTGGCAGTTTTTTTGCCGTCATTTGTTCGGCTATTTGTGCAATAACTTTGGATGGCGAAGATTGATGTGGAAGCGCTGAAATAATAATTTCACCGTCTTCTTTTTTCCAAGTTGCACGCATTTTTATTGAGCCACGGCCTTGCTCATAAATTTTACGAATTTCTGATTTTGGCGAAATAATTTCTGCTTCTGTTGGAAAATCTGGGCCTTGAACAATTTCAAGTACATCGTCTAATCCCGCTTTAGGATTATCTAGCAACATTACTGCCGCATCAGCAATTTCATTAATATTGTGTGGTGGAATATCGGTCGCCATCCCCACCGCAATACCTGTTGTGCCGTTCAATAAAATATGAGGTAAACGAGCAGGTAAATATTGCGGTTCAGCCAAGGTTCCATCAAAGTTTGGTTGGTAATCTACTGTTCCTTGCCCGAGTTCACTCAACAAGATTTCAGAGATTTTAGATAGGCGCGATTCCGTATAACGCATGGCTGCGAAGGATTTTGGATCATCTGGTGCCCCCCAGTTACCTTGACCATCTACAAGCGGATAACGATAAGAGAAAGGTTGTGCCATTAACACCATTGCTTCATAACAAGCGCTATCACCATGTGGATGGAATTTACCGAGTACATCACCGACGGTACGGGCAGATTTTTTGTATTTTGCCGTGGCATTCAAGCCAAGTTCAGACATCGCATATACGATACGGCGTTGAACGGGTTTTAAACCATCGCCGATAAAAGGTAACGCACGATCCATGATGACATACATGGAATAGTTGAGATAAGCCCTTTCTGTGAAGGTGCGTAGAGGCATTTGCTCAATGCCTTCATAATTGATATTTGTCATTTTGGTTTCTGTTAATTGAATAGATTCTTAATTTATTAAAATTCGGATTTACTGAGATTAATTTAGTCTAAACAGATAAATCAACCTGATCGCCTTTTGCTTGTAACCAATTTTTACGGTCTTCGGAACGTTTTTTCGCTAATAACATATCCATCAGTTCTAATGTATCCGCGCTTTGGTCTTCCTCTAAATCATAAGTTAATTGAACAAGGCGACGAGTATTAGGATCCATTGTTGTTTCACGTAATTGTGATGGATTCATTTCACCTAAACCTTTAAAACGTTGAACATTCGGTTTGCCTTTTTTATTTTTCAACCGATCTAAAATCGCCTCTTTTTCACTTTCATCTAATGCGTAGAAGACTTCTTTATTTAAGTCAATCCGATAAAGTGGTGGCATAGCCACATAAACGTGACCGTCTTGTACCAATTTTGGAAAATGACGTAAGAACAGGGCACAGAGTAGGGTGGCAATGTGAAGACCATCGGAATCAGCATCCGCTAGAATACATACTTTACCATAGCGAAGTTGTGATAAATCATTGCTGTCAGGATCGATCCCTAGGGCCACAGCGATATCGTGAATTTCTGTTGAACCTAATACTTGATCAGGTGAAACTTCCCATGTATTTAAGATTTTTCCACGTAACGGCAAAATCGCTTGATACTCGCGATCACGCGCTTGTTTTGCTGAGCCGCCCGCAGAGTCGCCCTCTACTAAAAATAATTCTGTTTTTTCTAAATCTTGTGAGCCACAATCAGCTAATTTTCCTGGTAATGCAGGGCCGCTAACGAGTTTTTTTCGTACCACTTTTTTTGCTGCGCGTAATCGGCGTTGTGCAGAACTAATGGCAATTTCTGCTAATTTTTCAGCATCTTGTACATTTTGATTTAGCCATAGACTGAACGCATCTTTTAAAACACCGCTGACAAACACCGCACTTTGGCGTGATGATAAGCGTTCTTTAGTCTGCCCTGCGAATTGCGCATCTTGCATTTTAAGGGAAAGAATGTAAGAACAACGATCCCAAATATCATCAGCGGTAAGTTTTACGCCGCGTGGTAATAGATTTCTAAATTCGCAAAATTCTCGAATGGCATCTAGTAAACCTTGACGTAAGCCATTCACATGTGTTCCACCTTGAATAGTCGGAATTAAGTTTACGTAGCTTTCGCCAATCAGTTCGCCACCTTCTGGCAACCAAAGTAATGCCCAGCTAACCGCTTCATTTGTTCCTTTAAATTCACCAACGAATGGTTTTTCCGGAAGGGTTTCAAAACCGTTAACTGCTTCGATAAGGTAATCGGAAAGACCATCTTCATATAACCAAATATCTTGAGTATTGTTTACTTTATCAATGAATTTGATTTCAAGCCCTGAGCAGAGGACTGCTTTCGCTCTTAATAAATGGCGTAGGCGGCTAACAGAAAATTTTGCGCTGTCAAAATATTTTGGATTCGGTTTGAAGTGAACTGTTGTTCCCGTTGTGCGTCTACCACAAGTCCCAATAACTTCCAATTCTTCTACTTTATTGCCGTTTTCAAAGGCAATTTTATACACTTCACCATTACGTTTGACTTGAATATCCACGCGTTCAGAAAGCGCATTCACCACAGAAATCCCCACACCGTGTAAACCACCGGCAAATTCATAATTTTTATTGGAGAATTTACCACCCGCATGTAGTTTAGTCAGGATTACTTCTACGCCAGAAACGCCTTCCGTAGGATGAATATCCACAGGCATACCGCGACCATTATCTGTGACTTCAATAGATTGATCTGGGTGTAAAATTACTTCAATTTTTGTGGCAAAACCCGCGAGGGCTTCATCCACGCTGTTATCAATAACTTCTTGTGCGAGGTGATTCGGACGAGTGGTGTCTGTATACATACCGGGGCGAATTTGCACCGGCTCGAGATCTTTAAGAACGGTAATTTCTTGAGCTGAATAATTGCTTGTCATGGTTAGAAGTCGTTAATTTTTTAAATTTGAGAAAATTCTATCAAAAAGTGCGGTGATATTCGACCGCACTTTTAATCGTATAAACTAGGCGTATTTTCATCTGGACGCGTTTTAAAACGGCGATGTAGCCACATGTATATTGTTATGTCCTTCATTATTTCCTTTTCAACGATTTGATTCATTCGCGCAGCAATCGTCGTTTCATCTTGTAAATCTGTAAAATCAACAGGCGCTGAAATACTCACGGTATAGCCTGAGCCATCTTTATTGCGTAATGGCGCAAATGGAATTACTTTGCTATTTGGTGAGGATTTCAATAAATAATAACTACCAGTGGTTGTGCAAGCATCGGGCACCGCAAAAAAGGGTACAAAAATGGCATTTTTTCTGCCGTAATCGTGATCAGGTGCATACCAAATCGTTTCTTCATTGCGTAAAGCTTTGATCATTCCGCGTAAATCTTTACGATCAAGCATATCTTTATTAGAACGTAAACGGCCTTGTGTTTGTAGCCAATCAAGCAAAGGATTATCATTTGGACGATAAACACCAATGCCGGGATGATGCAAACCAAGAATGCGTGCGCCAAGTTCTAGCGTTAGGAAATGAACACCGACGAGAACAATTCCATCTTTTTGATTTTCTTTTAGGTAATGTAACCCTTCAACTTTTGACCATTTTTTGATACGTGAATCCGACCAAAACCAAGCTATGCCAGTTTCGATAATTGCCATTCCTACTGAGCGGAGATTTTCTTGCAAAATTGCCTCACGCTCGTTTTCAGGCATATCAGGGAAACAAAGTTCAAGATTACGGCGTGCAATGGCAGCTCGACGTTTACCCACTTTTAAATGTGAAAACAGCCACCCGAGACCATTACCAATATGGCGCAAAATAGGGTAGGGAAGACATAAAATACTTCGCCAAATTGCCACGCCTAACCAAAACAGCCAGTATTTTGGGGCTAAAAAGTGCGGTTGAAATTGAGGGAGTTTTTCGTTTTTCATTGTTCTTTCCACGTAAGTTAGGGGCGTAGTTTATCGTAAATTTGAGTTGTGGTAAAATCACCACAATTTTGGTTATTCAAATAGAGAGATTTTAAAATGGCTCAATATTCAGCAGAATTTAAGCAAGCAAAAGTACTCGTATTAGGCGATGTGATGCTTGATCGTTATTGGTTCGGCGCAACCAATCGTATTTCACCAGAAGCACCAGTACCAGTGGTTCGTGTACAGGAAAATGAAGAGCGCGCGGGTGGTGCAGCAAATGTGGCGATGAATATTGCTTCACTTAATGTACCTGTTCAGTTAATGGGATTGATTGGACAAGATGAAACAGGTTCTGCACTTTCCCTCTTATTAGAAAAACAAAAAATCGATTGTAATTTTGTTGCATTAGAGACCCATCCAACCATTACTAAATTACGTATTTTATCTCGTCACCAACAGTTACTTCGCCTTGATTTTGAAGAAGATTTTAATAATGTAGATTGCAAGGATTTATTAGCGAAGTTAGAAAGTGCGGTGAAAAATTACGGTGCTTTGATTCTTTCTGATTACGGCAAAGGCACGCTTAAAGATGTTCAGAAAATGATTCAAATTGCACGCAAAGCGAATGTGCCTGTGTTAATTGATCCAAAGGGAACTGATTTTGAACGCTATCGTGGTGCGACATTATTGACACCAAATATGTCTGAATTTGAAGCTGTCGTGGGCAAATGCAATACAGAAGAGGAGATTATTGAGAAAGGTTTAAAATTAATTTCTGATATTGAATTAACTGCACTTTTGGTGACGCGTTCTGAAAAAGGGATGACATTATTACGCCCAAATCAAGAACCCTATCATTTGCCAACCGTTGCAAAAGAAGTATTTGATGTGACGGGAGCTGGTGACACTGTCATTAGCGTATTAGCAACTGCATTAGCAGATGGACGTTCTTTCGAAGAATCTTGTTACCTAGCCAATGTGGCCGCTGGGATCGTGGTGGGTAAATTGGGGACTTCAACGGTTTCGACCGTGGAACTTGAAAATGCGATTCATGCTCGTCCTGAAACAGGATTTGGCATTATGAGTGAAGCTGAATTAAAAGATGCTGTCACACAAGCTAAAGCGCGCGGTGAAAAAATTGTGATGACTAATGGCTGTTTCGATATTTTGCATCCAGGGCATGTTTCTTATTTAGAAAATGCACGAAAATTAGGCGATCGTCTAATTGTTGCAGTAAACAGCGACGATTCAGTTAAACGCTTAAAAGGTGATAGTCGCCCAATTAACAACCTTGAAACTCGTATGGCGGTACTGGCTGGTTTGGCATCCGTGGACTGGTTGGTGCCATTCACTGAAGATACACCACAACGTTTAATCGGCGATATTTTACCGGATTTATTGGTAAAAGGCGGCGATTACAAACCAGAAGAGATTGCAGGCAGTAAAGAAGTTTGGGCAAACGGCGGTGATGTTAAAGTGCTAAACTTTGAAAATGGTTGTTCAACAACAAATGTGATTGAAAAAATTAGGACATTAAAAGAGTAGACTGTAGGAAATAGAATTTTCTGTAAATATTGCATCTACGATTTTTTATGTTGTTATATAAATATAATTAGACATATTTTTACTGAATACTACTTTTTTAGAGATGTACATGGCTGAAATTTTAGAACAGCAAAATATAATTGAAGAACCTGAAGCACAATATCATTTGTTTTCAGAAAATAAGCACCTAGTGCAGAATACAGTAAGTTTTACCTTTATTGATCTTTTTGCTGGAATTGGTGGCTTTAGATTAGCAATGCAAAATTTGGGTGGAAAATGTGTTTTTTCTAGTGAATGGGATGAGCAAGCTCAAAAAACGTATGCTGCAAATTTTGGAGATATTCCTTACGGTGATATTACTTTAGAAGAAACAAAGGCTAGAATTCCTAAAGAATTCGATATCCTTTGTGCAGGCTTTCCTTGTCAGGCTTTTTCTATTGCAGGGAAAAGAGGCGGATTTGAAGATACCAGAGGAACGTTATTTTTTGATGTTGCTGAGATTATTCGTCGTCATCAACCGAAAGCCTTTTTTTTAGAAAATGTAAAAGGATTAATTAATCACGATAAAGGACATACGCTTAAAACTATTTTAAACACATTGAGAGAGGATTTAGGTTATTTTGTACCAGATCCTGAAATTGTAAATGCTAAAGATTTCGGTGTGCCACAAAATAGAGAACGAATCTATATTGTGGGATTTCATAAAGATACAGGGGTGAATTCATTTAATTATCCAAAGCCGACCAATCAGCCAGTGCGTTTTATTGATATTCGTGAAGATAAACCAGTTGCAACGAAATATTATTTATCAACCCAATATATTAATACATTACGGAATCATAAAGCTCGTCATGAAAGTAAAGGTAACGGCTTTGGATATGAAATTATTTCTGATAATGGAATAGCGAATGCAATTGTTGTTGGCGGCATGGGAAGAGAGCGTAATTTGATTATTGATCATCGAATTACTGATTTTACCCCAACAACTCGGATTAAAGGCGAAGTTAATCGAGAGGGGATTCGTAAGATGACTCCAAGAGAATGGGCCAGATTACAAGGTTTTCCTGATAGTTATGTAATTCCTGTTGCAGATGCCTCGGCATATAAACAATTTGGCAATTCTGTTGCTGTGCCAGCTATTCAAGCAACAGCAAAACAAATATTAAATGAATTAAACATAGGTAAATAATATGACTACTAAAGGACGAAAGGTTGTCACTATTATCAAACAAATAATAGAAGGATGTCCTATTAACAAAGAGTGGACTGCAAGTGAATTTATTTCTACTTATTGGGGTATTTATAAATCTGATTATAAAGAAGATAATTCGGTAAATGGGGGAGTATTTGAGCAATTACTTGTCCTTTCATTACTTAGGGAAGGAATCGGTCCCGTTTATGTTCAAGCAAAACTTGCTTTTGTACCAAATGTAATTCTTGATATTGTCCTCTATAATCGTAGAACGCCCATCACTATTAGTGCTAAAACGTCATTAAGGGAACGTTGGAAACAAGCTGATCTTGAGGCTGTTGCAACAAAATATGTTCATAGAGATGCAAAGTGTTATCTTTTAACGCTTTCCGAAAGTGAAGTCAAAACTAGACGAGCAGATAGAAATAGTTATATGGGAATTGATAAATTTATTCTTGCTCACACTACAGAGTATGATCAATTTATCAATGAGTTAAAACAAATTAAAATTTCAGAGAGTGAAACTATTAAAATTATTGAAACAGATCATCATGTTTATAATAAAGAAATAGCCAATGAAATGTATAGAATTTCACTATAGTGGTAATAATTTCTAGTTATATGCTTTCAAATTTTATAATTGATTCAAGACAAACAAATCAGAATGATGGGTTTTATCAGAATAAACCTTGCATTTAAGCCTATTCATCGCTAGAATGCAGGCTCCTTGTCATCGCTGAGTTAGAGATCGGCGAATGATGTATTAACAACACTACCTTTTAGGAGTAAAAAATGTCTCTAAGTACTGAAAAAAAAGCAGCAATCGTTGCTGAATTTGGTCGTGATGCGAAAGATACTGGTTCTTCTGAAGTTCAAATCGCATTATTAACTGCACAAATCAACCACTTACAAGCTCACTTTGCTGAGCACAAAAAAGACCACCATGGTCGTCGTGGTTTATTACGTATGGTTTCTCGTCGTCGTAAACTTTTAGACTACTTAAAACGTACTGATCTTGCTTTATATCAAAGCACTATCGCTCGTTTAGGTTTACGTCGCTAATTTTTATTACGATAGTAAAAAATCAAGCCCTCGAATATCGAGGGCTTTTTTTATAGTTTTATTTTAATTTTATAGGCGCTCTTCAGACTATCATCAAAATAAATAAAATATTTGGCTGATATATTAACTTGCCATCTTCTAATGTTCACATAATAAACATACATCTAATTTTAGTTGTTTGTTATGAAATTGCTGTAATGTACTACGGTGACTTACGCTGAGAATGATCATTTCGGGCAGATGCTCTTTAATTGTTTGGTAGAGTAAATTCTCGGTTGTTTCATCCAATGCTGAAGTCGTTTCATCGAGAAATACGACATCTGGTTTTGTGAGTAAAATACGAATAAACGCCACTCTTTGAAGTTCACTGGGCGATAAAATCGCTTACCAGTCATTTTTTACATTAAGTGCGTGTATGTATTTTCCAAGCGTACAATCCTTCATTGTTTGTTCCAATTCTGCGTGACTTGGATTGATATTTGGATAACAAATTGCTTCTCGTAAAGTACCCTGTGGCATATAAGGTCGTTGTGGCAGGAATAAACTTCCCATACATGGATGCTCTGCAATATCGACGATTTCAAAGGGATAGATTCCTACAATTGCTTTTAGCAGCGATGTTTTTCCTGTTCCAGATGCACCTTGAATCAATAGGGCATCTCCATTTTCTAAATTAATATTTAAATTATTGAGTAGAACATTACCTTGTTCATCTTTAATACCAAAGTTTTTTAAGGTGACACGATGAGAACAATGAAAAGGATGATGAACGTTTTGTTTATCTAATTCATCCATTTTTGTTATAAAACCATAAAGACGCTTTAACCGAGCTTGATAGAGTGTGAATTGCTCATAGAACAAGCGGAAGAATGAAAGTGCGGTCATTAATCGGTTAAATGCTTGGACTGTTTGATGCATATCTCCTAGTTTTATCTGACCAGAAAAAAACGTGGTGCTTGTAACATTAAAGGCAATAATTTAGCCACGCGAGTTACCCCAGAGTTGCAACTATTTAAGCCCAACATTTTTAATACAATGGACCAACGGTTATGGATAATTTGATGGAATTGATGTTGTAAGAAAGTTTGTTCTTTTGGCTCGCCATTATAAAAAGCAATGCTTTCTGCATTGTCTCGTACACGGATTAAGGAATAACGATAATCGCCATTGAGTTTTTCTTTTGTAAAATTTAACTTGATTAGTGGGCGGCCAATTCACACGGACATGAGTGTTGCAAAAATAATAAAGGCATAAATGAAGAAAACGACGCCTTTTTCAATATTAAATCCAAATAAAGTTAACACACCAGAAACTGACCATAAAATAATCGTAAATTCAATGGTCGTGAGCACCGATTTAATCATGCCTCGTACAATTCCGTACTGGTAATAAATTCTCTCGCATCTTGTTCAATACGTTGATCGATATTATCTGGTAAATCTCGTTCGTATTTTAGGCGATAGCATTTTTAAAAGGCTATAAAAAAACACCGCCTTTTGATGGTAAAGTGCGGTGTTTTTTAGAAGGTTTTATCAATATTTATAGATTTCGTTATATAAGCCACTCTCAAATTGTACTAATGCAGCTCGTTTGGTTTTGCTTTCCAAATCACCAGTTGAGTAGCCATTAATAAATTGAACAAAGGCCACTTTTTCCCCTCGAGCATTTGTCATAAAGCCAGCGAGGTTATAAACCCCTTTCAAAGAGCCAGTTTTAGCAATCACATTTTTGACTAATGGTGGGCTAATTAATCCACCTCGCCCACTGATCGTGCCATCTACACCTGCGATCGGAAAAGTTTCCATTAAATGCAATTTATCTTCGTTTTTGGCGATGTATTCTAAAACGGACAGCATCGTTTTAGGTGCCACAAGATTATGGCGAGACAGGCCCGAACCATCGGCTAAAATACTGTTGCCAAAACGAATTCCTTGTTTTTGCAATATAGATTTAATCGCTAATGTGCCTAATTGAAAGGACGCTGGGCGTTTATAGTAATTGAATGCCACCGCTCGGAATAATGAATCGGCAATTTGGTTATCCGATTTTTTCATCATTTTTTTCAATAAATCTGGTAATGGTTTTGATAAATGTTTAGCTAATAGCTGACCTTGTTGTGGTTTTGGGGGCAGCATGACTTTGCCATTAAACTCAATACCTAATTGTCTTAATTGACGTTGAATAATCGCGGCAGAATAAGCATCCGTATCTTGCACGGCAAAGCTTAAACCAAAAGGTTTAGATTGACGGGCTAAACATCCTTTTACTTGATAGCGATTATTATCGTGTACAACAACATCGAGCTGACAATAAGGCGCTTCATTGCTATCCGCTACATAAACTTGTCCGAACACTTGAATTGGAAATTGTGCAGGTACATTGATTTTTACTGTTTCACCTGGATTTTGATTCGCATCTAGTTCCGCATAGAAACAGTTGTTATCAATATTTGCAGCGGATGGCGGAGAGTTGAAACACATGGTCAGATCGTTCCAAATCCAACCTAATCCTCGGTCGTGACTAGAAAAAACAGAGGTATCTAATACTAAATCGCCATTAATTTTTTTGATGCCTTGTTTTTTTAATTCTGCAAGTAAGCTATAAAGCTGACCACTTGTGAGATCAGGATCACCTGTGAAACGTACGATTAAGTGACCATCTAAATTCCCATTTTGAATTTTTCCATTACTCAAAAGAGCCGTCTCAAATTGGAATTGATCGCCTAATGCAAGTTTAGCGGCAACGGCAGTAAAAACTTTTTGTGTACTCGCAGGAAGCATAAAGGTTGAGCCATTATAATCCGCAATAATTTGGTTTTGATTTATATTTTTTGCGATGAAACCTACGCTAGAGCCTTCAGGTAATTGTTGTGTCAAGTCTAAAACGTTAATGTTTGCGAAGGTTGGAAGGCTAAAGCTTACGGAAAGTAAAAAGGATCCAAGTGTGGTGGAAATTGAAGATAATTTTTTCATATTAGGTTTGTTATGGTTGCTATTTTTTTTTAGACGAACAATAATAAGCCCCGAATGAAATTGAGTAAATCATTTTCTCATTTCAAGTTTATTTTTAATAATACTGCGGCAAAATTTTAGGATTTTGCCGTGGTTTTTGTTTTATTTAGTAAAAGGAAAAACAATGCAACAAATTCCAATGACTGTGCGTGGCGCAGAACAATTACGTGAAGAATTGGATTTCTTAAAAAATGTACGTCGTCCTGAAATTATTAAAGCGATAGCAGAAGCACGCGAGCACGGTGATTTAAAAGAAAATGCAGAATATCATGCGGCTCGTGAACAACAAGGTTTTTGTGAAGGCCGTATTCAAGAGATTGAAGGTAAACTTGGTAATGCTCAAGTGATTGATGTAACCAAAATGCCAAATAACGGTAAAGTTATTTTTGGTGCAACCGTTGTGCTTGTAAATACTGATACAGACGAGGAAGTTACTTATCGCATTGTGGGCGATGATGAAGCTGACATTAAATCTGGTTTGATTTCGGTTAATTCACCAATTGCGCGAGGTTTAATTGGTAAAGAATTAGATGATACCGTTAATATTACAACGCCTGGTGGTGTCGTTGAGTTTGATATTATTGAAGTGAATTATATTTAAATAAAAAAAGTGCGGTTGAAAATAACCGCACGTTTGTTGTTATTTTCGTGGAAGCTGAATTTTTGCTTCTTCGCTTGGGCGATAAAGCACCAAAATATGCCCGATAGTTTGTACTTGTGCTGCTTTAGTTTCACGCACAATCGCATCGATAATAAGTTGTTTTGTTTCACGATCTGCACCAGCAACTTTTACTTTAATGAGTTCGTGATGATTAAGTGCATTTTCAATTTCAGCAAGTACGCCTTCGGTTAAGCCATTTCCACCAAGCATAACCACTGGGTTAAGATGGTGCGCAAGACCTTTTAAAAATTGTTTTTGTTTGGTTGATAAGGTTGTCATAAGGATTCCTAATTAAAAAGAGCGGTTGATTTTCTCAATGTTTTTCACTGATTTCAATCAGCCTCGGCTTGAATTCGGCAGATTGTAACCAAATATAAGCAAAACTACTACCAAAAATAGAAGATTATGGGAAAGAAAAAACGTTCAGCGAGTTCTTCTCGCTGGCTAAATGAACATTTTAGTGATCAATTTGTGCAAAAAGCGCATAAGCAAAAGTTACGTTCACGCGCTTATTTTAAGATTGATGAAATTCAGCAAACGGATAAATTATTTAAACAAGGAATGACTGTGGTCGATCTTGGCGCTGCACCTGGCGGTTGGTCGCAATATGTGGTGGGACAAATCGGTGGTAAAGGTCGAGTGATTGCTTGTGATATTTTAGAAATGGATCCCATTGTAGGTGTTGATTTTCTACAAGGAGATTTCCGTGATGAAAATATTTTGAATGCTTTATTAGCGCGCGTAGGCGAAGATAAAGTTGATGTGGTAATGTCTGATATGGCACCAAATTTTAGTGGAATGCCATCAGTAGATATTCCACGCGCAATGTATTTGGTCGAGCTTGCTTTAGATATGTGTAAACAGGTCTTGGCAACCAAAGGAAGCTTTGTTGTTAAAGTTTTCCAAGGTGAAGGCTTTGATGAATATTTAAGAGAAATTCGTTCTTTATTTAATGTGGTGAAAGTGCGTAAGCCTGAAGCATCACGCGGACGCTCTCGTGAAGTATATATTGTGGCGACAGGCTATAAAGGCTAATTGCTTTGATAGCTTTTCATCGCTAATGATGTGTAGTATCTTGTAAAAAATTTTTTAACTTAGGAAAGGTAGGTTAGACTTTGAACGATATGGTCAAAAATCTGGTGCTTTGGGTGGTTGTAGCGGTCATTATGATGACAGCATACCAGAGTTTTAATTCCTCTTCGGTAGATAATTCTACTGATTATACAACCTTTGTTTACGATGTAAGCAACGGACAAGTGACAGAAGCACGTTTTGATGCCAATGAAATTACGGTAACGAAAACCGATGGTTCTAAATATTCAACCGTAATGCCGCCACTTGAAGACAAAAAATTGCTTGATGATTTGTTAAGCAAAAAAGTGAAAGTGGAAGGTACGCCATTTGAAAAACGTGGTTTCTTGTCCCAAATTTTAATTTCTTGGTTCCCAATGTTATTCCTTGTTGGCGTATGGGTATTTTTTATGCGTCAAATGCAAGGCGGTGGCGGCAAAGCGATGAGCTTTGGTAAAAGCCGCGCAAAAATGCTGAATCAAGATCAGATTAAGGTTACTTTTGCGGATGTCGCTGGTTGCGATGAAGCAAAAGAAGAAGTGGGCGAAATCGTTGATTTCTTGCGTGATCCTAATAAATTTCAAAACTTGGGCGGTAAAATTCCAAAAGGTATTTTGATGGTAGGGCCTCCAGGTACTGGTAAAACTTTACTTGCTCGTGCTATCGCAGGGGAGGCAAAAGTTCCATTCTTCACTATTTCTGGTTCTGATTTCGTAGAAATGTTTGTGGGTGTTGGTGCATCTCGTGTACGTGATATGTTTGAACAGGCTAAGAAAAATGCACCTTGCTTAATCTTTATTGATGAAATCGATGCTGTGGGTCGTCAACGCGGTGCGGGTTTAGGTGGTGGACATGATGAACGTGAACAAACCTTAAACCAAATGCTGGTTGAAATGGATGGATTTAGTGGTAATGACGGCGTAATTGTTATTGCAGCAACTAACCGCCCAGATGTGCTTGATCCAGCTTTAACTCGTCCAGGCCGTTTTGACCGACAAGTTGTTGTTGGCTTGCCTGATGTGAAAGGTCGTGAGCAAATCTTAAAAGTGCATATGCGCAAAGTGCCTGTAGCACCAGATGTTGATGCTATGACATTAGCGCGTGGTACGCCTGGCTATTCCGGTGCAGATTTAGCAAACTTAGTGAATGAGGCGGCTTTGTTTGCTGCTCGAGTGAATAAACGCATGGTCACCATGCTTGAGTTCGAAAAAGCAAAAGACAAAATCAATATGGGGCCAGAGCGTCGTACCATGATTATGACGGATAAGCAAAAAGAGTCCACTGCTTATCATGAAGCTGGCCATGCGATTGTGGGTTATTTAGTACCTGAACATGATTCTGTACACAAAGTGACCATTATTCCTCGTGGTCGTGCATTGGGTGTGACATTCTTCTTGCCTGAAGGTGATCAAATTAGTATTAGCCAAAAACAATTAGAAAGTAAGCTTTCAACTCTTTATGCAGGACGTTTAGCAGAAGATTTGATTTATGGTGAAGAAAATATTTCTACTGGTGCGTCTAACGATATTAAAGTGGCAACCAATATTGCTCGCAATATGGTGACCCAATGGGGCTTCTCAGATAAACTCGGTCCGATTCTTTATACCGAAGATGAAGGCGAAGTATTCTTAGGTCGCTCAATGGCGAAAGCAAAACATATGTCTGATGAAACGGCGCATGCGATTGATGAAGAAGTTCGTGCGATTGTAAATCGTAACTATGCGAGAGCTAGACAGATTTTGATCGACAATATGGATATTCTTCATGCGATGAAAGATGCGTTAGTGAAATATGAAACCATCGAAGAAGAACAAATCAAACAGCTGATGAATCGTGAACCAGTCACTCCGCCGTCTGGATGGGAAGAGCACACAGGGCAAGCTGCTTATGCAAATAGCAATAATGCTCAAAGTGCGGGTGAAAATTCGGTAGATTCTAATTCCTAATCAACTCTCTAATCAACAAGGCCTTTCTTCGGAAAGGCTTTATTTTTCCCTAATGATTTTTTTCTTCAGCGTATTCCGCTATAATCGCCCGATTAAAATCAATCTAAAAATCCACCGCACTTTATGAAACTTTACTCGAACAATAAATGTCTTGATTTAAGCGTGCCTCAAATTATGGGAATCCTTAATTTTACGCCTGATTCTTTTTCTGATAGCGGACAGTTTTTTAGCTTGGATAGAGCGCTTTTTCAAGTTGAAAAAATGTTGGAAGAGGGGGCGGCAATTATTGATATTGGTGGTGAATCTACTCGCCCTAATGCGGATGAGGTATCTGAACAAGAGGAATTGCATCGTGTTGTGCCAGTAGTGGAGGCGGTGCGAAGCCGTTTCGATTGCTGGATTTCTGTTGATTCTTCAAAAGCAGTTGTGATGCGTGAAGCAGCAAGTGTTGGAATGGATTTGATTAATGATATTCGTGCTTTGCAAGAGCCTAATGCGTTAGAAACGGCGGTAAAACTTGCTTTACCTGTTTGCATTATGCATATGCAAGGTCAACCTAGAACGATGCAGGCAAATCCTCATTATGAAAATGTCGTACAAGATGTATTGGCTTTTTTACAGAAACGCACTAATGAATGTCTTTCTGCTGGTGTTAAAAAAGAAAACTTAATTTGGGACATGGGATTTTGTTTTGGTAAGTCTGTACAGCATAATTATCAATTATTACAAAATCTAAATGAATTTTGTCGGATAGGCTATCCAGTATTAGCGGGATTATCTCGCAAATCAATGATTGGCGCTGTGCTTGATAAACCCGTCGATCAGCGAGTGATAGGTAGTGTGGTAGGTGCGCTGATTGCAGCGCAAAAAGGCGCAAAAATTTTACGCGTACATGATGTTGCTGCAACATCAGATATGCTCAAAGTTTGGCAGGCAACAGAAAATGCCTGATGGTTTTATAACGATAAAAAATTAAAGGAATTTTATTATGGCAAATCGTAAATATTTTGGAACAGATGGTGTTCGTGGAAAAGTAGGTAGTTATCCTATTACACCAGATTTTGCATTAAAATTAGGCTGGGCTGCGGGAAAAGTATTAGCTTCTCAAGGTTCTAAAATGGTTTTAATCGGTAAAGACACCCGAATTTCTGGATATATGTTGGAATCAGCCCTTGAAGCAGGTTTAGCCGCTGCGGGGTTATCTGCTGCATTTACCGGTCCTATGCCTACACCTGCTATTGCTTATTTAACCAGAACTTTCCGTGCTGAAGCGGGTATTGTGATCTCAGCCTCTCATAATCCTTATTATGATAATGGCATTAAATTCTTTTCAGCAAAAGGGACTAAATTACCAGATGAAATTGAAGAAGCTATTGAAGCGATGTTAGAGCAACCGATGGATTGTGTGGAATCTGCTGAATTAGGTAAAGCAAGTCGTATTAATGATGCAGCAGGACGCTATATTGAGTTTTGTAAAGGCACATTCCCCGCTCACTTAGGCTTGGAAGGTTATAAGATCGTGGTAGATTGTGCAAATGGTGCAACCTATCATATTGCTCCTAACGTGTTGAGAGAGCTAGGTGCGGAAGTCATTGAAATTGGTACAGATCCAAATGGTTTAAACATTAATGAAAAATGTGGCGCAACTGATGTGACAGCATTACAAGCTAAAGTAGTTGAAATGAAAGCTGATGTTGGCTTAGCTTATGATGGCGATGGTGACCGCATTATGATGGTCGATCATTTAGGAAATAAAGTTGATGGCGACCAAATTCTTTTTATTATTGCACGGGAAGCATTGCGCTCAGGTCAATTAAAAGGCGGTGTAGTTGGCACATTAATGAGTAATATGAGCTTAGAGATTGCGTTGAAAATGCTTGGTGTTCCTTTCTTACGTGCAAATGTAGGTGACCGTTACGTATTAGAAAAAATGGTTGAAAATGATTGGACGCTTGGTGGTGAGAATTCAGGACATATTATCATTGCGGATAAAAATACAACTGGCGATGGCATTGTTGCGTCATTAGCTGTATTGGCGGCAATGGCACAGCATAAATTATCATTAAATGAATTAGCGAGTGCGGTTAAATTATTTCCACAAGTGTTAATTAATGTACGTTTTGCGGGTGGGGATAATCCACTTGAAAGTGACGCTGTAAAATCTGTTGCCGCAGATGTTGAAAAACGTTTAGAAGGCAAAGGTCGTATTTTATTACGTAAATCGGGTACGGAACCACTTATTCGCGTTATGGTTGAATGCCAAGATGCTGAACTTGCACAACAATGTGCAGAAGAAATTGCAGAAGCAGTTAAATCTCATTAATTTTGTAACCGCACTTTATTTAGTGCGGTTTATTTTTATCAAATACTTAGGAAAGCAAAATGAATATTTTTATTATGCGTCATGGCGAGGCTGAAGTAATGGCTAATAGTGATAAAGCTCGTCGCTTAACTGCCTATGGTATTAAGCAAGCTTTTTTTCAAGGAGAATGGTTAAAACAGCATTTAAGTACGCTAGTAATTAATTCACTAGACCGTATTTTAGTGAGTCCTTATGTCAGAGCTCAAGAAACCTTTCATCAAGTTAATCAAGCGTTTGATTTTGAATTAGAAAATAAACTTGAAACTTGGGAGGGTATAACTCCTTATGGCCATGCGCATTCAGTCATTGATTATTTAAAAGTGCTGAAACATGATGGGGTTAAATCTGTATTGATTATTTCTCATTTACCTTTAGTTGGAGAAATCGTTGCTGAACTGTATGGAAAACGAAATCCAATACCATTTTATCCTGCAACCATTGCTCAATTATTATGGGATGGTAATAAATCAGAAATATTGATACATCAAGCATCTAGAGAAATTCATAAGATTGATTAAATCTAAAACATATATTCATATACATTTCTTTACAAAAAAGAAAATTTTTCTATGGAACTTTTTTAAAATATATTTAATATCAATGTGTTAATGCTATTTTTTACACTTATATATTTATCAGAAATGTAAATTTTTGTATTAGCTATTTTCTTTTAATAAAATTTCCGTAAACTACGCCACATCAAAGCAATAGGGCTTTGCCGTAATCAAGATTTATTCTATGGAGAAAATAATGAAAAAATTAACACTAGCATTAGTTTTAGGTTCAGCTTTAGCGGTAACTGGTTGTTTCGATAAAGAAGAAGCGGCACAAAAAGTTGACGCTGCTAAACAAGCGGCAACATCAATGGTTTCTGAAGCAAAAGACGCAGCAACTAATGCTGTTGCTGATGTTAAAGATGCTGCTAAACAAGCTTCAACTGAAGTGAAAAACACTGCAGTAGAGAAAGCTACTGAAGTTAAAGATGCAGCAATGGTACAAGTTGAACAAGTAAAAGATGCTACAGCAGCTAAAGTTAGCGAAATGAAAGATGCTGCTACTTCTAAAATGACTGAAGTTAAAGAAGCAGTTTCTGAAAAAGCAACTCAAGCAGCTGATGCAGTAAAAGAAGCTGCAAAATAATGCTTTAATCAATTTAATAAATGATAAAATCCCTGTTAAAGAAATTTAATAGGGATTTTTTATTTAGGAAAACAAAATATGTTATGTGCTATTTATAAAAGTAAAAAGAAACCGGGAAGCTATCTGTATATTGCGAAAAGAGAGGATTTTTCTCAAGTGCCAGAAGTGTTGCTGAGCCACTTTGGAAAACCAGAATTAGTGATGATGTTTAATTTACTTGGGAGCAAGCCTCTACATAATGTAGATTGTAATGAGGTATTGGAAAAAATTAAACAACAAGGATTTTATTTGCAAATACCAAAACAAGATGATGGTTTATTTAATAGCTTGAGTGAGATCAAATAAATTGTTTATTTTTGATACGAAAAAGAGAAAATTTGCGTTATCTCAAATTTTTAAAGAAAAAATTCTTTTAAAATCCACCGCACTTTTTAAAGGAGAGAAAAATGAGTAGCTTTTTTGTTGCGGGGACAGATACAAATGTGGGAAAAACCACGGCAACCCGCGCGATTATTCAAGCCTTGCAAAAACAAGGTGTGCAAGTGGTTGGCTATAAACCCATTGCTTGTTGCGGTGAGGAAAGTATTTACCCTGCGATGCAAGAAGAAAATACATCAGATTATGATAATTTATCAAATTCAGATGTATTAACATTAATGGATTCAACCAAAGAAAATGTGTCCTACAAGGATATTAATAGTTATACCTTTAGCCATAGCGCGCCGATGCTGACACAAGATAGGACGCGTATTAAGTTAGATAAAATTAATCATGATTTAACTCGATTAAATCAAAATTATCAGTCTGTGGTGGTTGAGGGGTCGTTTGGTTTAATGACTCCAATGGCGGAAGGAAAAAGTTTTGCTGATTGGGTTGCACAACGAAAAATGCCTGTAGTTCTTGTGGTTGGTATTAAAGATGGTTGTGTGAATCACGCGTTGTTGACTGTGCAAGCGATTCAACAGCTAGGTGTGCCTCTATTGGGCTGGATAGCTAACCGTGTTAATCCATTATTAAGCCATTATGCAGAAATTGTTGATTTGCTTGTTGAGCATATTGATGCGCCGCTTTTAGGTAAAATTCCTTATTTGCATAAACCAGAAGAGCAAGAATTGGGACATTATTTGAAGGATATTGATCGATTAATGTATATGCAAACGGAGTTAGTCAAATAATAAAGTGGGGTTAAAGTTTTTTATATTTAAATAAGGGCGTAAACAACGCCCTTATTTCATGGAAGAAAAATATCTTATCTTTAAGTTATTCTGGTCTTACACCTAACATATGACAAATTGCATAAGTTAGTTCACTACGATTTAGCGTATAGAAATGGAAGTCATTCACGCCTTCTCGAGATAAAATTTTCACCATATCCATCGCCACACTTGCGGCTACAAGATTACGAGTAGTTTGATCATCGTCTAATCCTTCATAAGCGTTAACAAGCCATGCAGGAATTTTCACATTAGTGAAAGAAGCCATTTTTTGTAATTGCTTAAAGTTAGTTACGGGTAAAATGCCCGGCACGATTTCAGTATCAATACCAATTGATGCACAACGATCACGGAAACGTAGGTAGCTTTCAATATCAAAGAAAAATTGAGTGATAACATGATTTGCACCAGCATCAATTTTACGTTTTAAATTAATCAAGTCTGCCTGTGCTGATTTTGCTTCTGGATGAACTTCAGGATAAGCTGCTACAGAAATATCAAAATTAGCGACAGAACGGAGTAATTCCACCAGATCTGATGCATAAAATGATTTTTTAGCATATCCTTTTGGTTCGTCACCGCGTAACGCAACGATGCGACGAATACCGCTGTCCCAGTAATCTTTAGCAATTTGTTTTAATTCTTCAGGGGTAGCATCAATACCAGTTAAATGCGGAGCAGCCTCTAAGCCAGTTTCTTGTTTGATTGCTTTTACAATACTATGAGTACGGTCACGCTCGCCAGAGTTCGCGCCGTAAGTAACAGAAACAAATTTGGGTTTTAACACTTTTAAACGATGAATAGAATCCCATAAAAGCGTTTCCATTTTTTCATTTTTGGGTGGGAAAAATTCAAAAGAAACATTAATTTTTTTATTGAAGTCAGCGATGTGCTGATTAAGTGTGTCAATTTCTTTAGCGTAGCTCATAAAAATTCCTATAGCTAGTATGATGATATTTGAGTTAACAATAAAATAACTTTATGTATGAGTCAATTTTAATAAATTCATTAAAAACATTAATTTAGTTAATGTAAATAGGTTTCAGCAAAAATACTAAAATATTGCATAAAAAATTAGCATTCATGAAATAAATATGTATAATACACCGACCCTGTAAATGTGCGAATTCCCATCGTACATTATTTTATCGAGATCTCACTCGAAGGGGTGGCGATTAAGATCAATGGTTGTGTTCATAAGAACACTGGGTATCAAACTAATTTTTGGTAATTAATTAATGAAAACTTTTGTAGCAAAACCAGAAACGGTTAAACGCGACTGGTACGTAGTAGATGCGACAGGTAAAACTTTAGGTCGTTTAGCGACTGAATTAGCACGTCGCCTTCGTGGTAAACACAAGGCTGAGTACACTCCACACGTAGATACAGGTGATTACATCATCGTTATTAACGCAGACAAAGTGGCAGTAACTGGTCGTAAAGAAACAGATAAACTTTACTACTGGCACACTGGCTATGTAGGTGGTATTAAACAAGCGACTTTCAAAGAAATGATCGCTCGCCGTCCTGAAGCAGTGATTGAAATTGCGGTTAAAGGTATGTTGCCAAAAGGTCCATTAGGCCGTGCAATGTTCCGTAAATTAAAAGTGTACGCGGGTGCTGAACACCAACACGCTGCACAACAACCACAAGTATTAGATATTTAATCACGAGGTTTAGAAAATGGCAGAGAATCAAAACTACGGCACAGGTCGCCGCAAAAGCTCTTCAGCTCGTGTATTTATCAAACCGGGCAGTGGTAAAATCACTATCAACCAACGTGAATTAGACGTTTACTTCGGCCGTGAAACTGCGCGCATGGTAGTACGTCAACCATTAGAATTGGTTGAGTTAACTGATAAATTAGACCTATACATCACAGTTAAAGGTGGTGGTATTTCTGGTCAAGCGGGTGCAATCCGTCACGGTATCACTCGTGCATTGATGGAATACGATGAAACGTTACGCCCAGCACTTCGTGCAGCTGGTTTCGTTACTCGTGACGCACGTCGCGTTGAACGTAAAAAAGTGGGTTTACACAAAGCACGTCGTCGTCCACAATACTCAAAACGTTAATTTTTATTTTCGTTTCGAAAAAGAAAAGCAGAGAGAAATCTCTGCTTTTTTGTTATATAACTTATTGATTATAAAACAATAAAAAAGAATTATTTGGCAAATGGCTTACGCTTTGTGGTAGAATACACACCCCTATATAAAATATAGAATATTTTTGGATCTTCGGAGGAATAAATGTCCAGCGCATCAAGTAAACGTTCAGTAATGACCCTTTTTTCAAATAAGGATGATATTTACTGTCATCAGGTAAAAATTGTTTTAGCTGAAAAAGGTGTACTTTATGAGAACGAAGAAGTTGATTTGCAAGCATTACCAGAAGATTTAATGGAATTAAATCCGTATGCTACTGTGCCTACGTTAGTTGATCGTGATCTTGTTTTGTTTAGTTCACGAATTATTATGGAATATCTTGACGAGCGTTTTCCGCATCCACCATTAATGCAAGTGTATCCAGTTTCTCGAGCAAAAGATCGTCTTTTGATGTTACGAATTGAACAAGATTGGTATCCAACTCTCAAAAAAGCAGAAAATGGTACAGAAAGTGAAAAAGCTGAAGCGCTTAAACAATTAAAAGAAGAACTTTTAGCGATTACACCAGTTTTCCAGCAAACACCTTATTTCATGAATGAAGAGTTCGGTTTAGTGGACTGTTATGTTGCTCCATTGTTATGGAAATTAAAACATTTAGGCGTGGAATTTACAGGTCCAGGTAGTAAACCGATTAAGGGATATATGGATCGTGTATTTAGTCGAGATTCATTCTTGCAGTCTGTAGGTGAGGCCGCACCAAAAAATTTAATGGATGATAAATAATGGAATACAAAGCTTCCCCTAAGCGCCCTTATTTATTACGCGCCTATTATGATTGGCTAGTGGATAATAGTTTCACGCCTTATTTAGTTGTTGATGCGACTTACTTAGGTGTGAATGTTCCTGTCGAATATGTAAAAGATGGGCAGATTGTATTGAACTTGTCTGCTAATGCTACGGGCAATTTACAACTTACAAATGATTTCATCCAGTTTAATGCCCGATTTAAAGGTGTTTCTCGTGAATTGTATATTCCAATGGGCGCAGCGCTTGCGATCTATGCTCGTGAAAATGGTGATGGTGTGATGTTTGAACCAGAAGAGGTTTACGATGAACTTAATTCTGAGCCAGATACTGAACAACCAACTGGTTTTCATGAGGCTGTAGATAGCCCTAGAAAACGAGAAGAAAAAAAGAAAACAAAATCAGTTTCTCATTTAAGAATTGTTGATTAAGAAAAAACGCGATGAAGTTATCATCGCGTTTATTTTTATAAATTACCTTGTTTTTCAATAAAGTTAAGAATTTTTTCTTCAATTCCTTTTGAATCTAATCCCAAATCTTTCAAGGCCTCTTGCTGTGTTGCCTGAGGAATAAAATAATCAGGTAAACCAAGCTGTAAAAGTGCGGTCGATTTTCCAGACGAATTTAGCACTTCCGCAACAGCAGATCCCGCTCCACCTTGAATTGCATTTTCTTCTAATGTGACCAAATAATCATGAGTTTGTGCAAGAACATTAATCATTTCAATATCAATCGGTTTCACAAAACGCATATCGACAACTGTTGCATTGAGTTTTTCTGCAGCCTCTAAAGCGGATGGTAATAGGGTACCAAAATTTAAAATCGCAATTTTTTGACCTTCTCGAATTAAACGTGATTTACCGATAGGAAGCATTTCTAAAGGTGCTAGTTCAACACCAATGGCATTTCCGCGAGGATAACGCACAGCCGCAGGTTTTCCACATTGATAACCTGTATAGAGCATTTGACGGCATTCATTTTCATCACTTGGTGTCATGATGATCATATTGGGAATGCAACGCATAAAGCTAAGATCAAATGCCCCTTGATGTGTTGGGCCATCAGCCCCTACGATACCTGCTCGATCAATCGCAAATAATACAGGGAGATTTTGAATCGCAACATCGTGAATTAATTGGTCGTAAGCACGTTGTAGAAATGTCGAATAAATTGCAACTACGGGTTTATATCCGCCAATAGCGAGTCCAGTGGCAAATGTGACGGCGTGTTGTTCTGCAATCGCCACATCAAAATATTGTTCTGGAAAACGCTGAGAAAACTCCACCATGCCAGAGCCTTCACGCATTGCTGGTGTGATACCAATAATTTTTGAATCTTTTTCTGCCATTTCGCATAACCAATCACCGAAAATTTTTGAATAAGTTGGCTTAGTATTGTGTTTAGGCAATTCACCACTGATTGGATCAAATTTGGGTACGCCGTGGAAACCAATAGGATCTTTTTCTGCGGGCGCGTATCCTTTACCTTTTTTCGTTTTTATATGTAAGAATTGTGGGCCTTTCAGATTACGCATATTCGTAAGTGTTGCCACTAATTCATCAATATTATGCCCATCCACCGGGCCAATATAATTAAAACCGAGTTCTTCAAATAATGTACTTTCTGGCGAGAACATCACTCCTTTCATATGTTCTTCGGTTTTTTTCATAAAGTTTTTTACCGGTGGAACTTTATCAAGAATTTTTTTACTTCCATCTCGTAATGTGGAGTAGATAGAACCAGAGAAAATACGAGCAAGGTGATTATTCAATGCGCCAACATTTTCTGAAATAGACATTTCATTGTCATTTAAAATGACCAACATATCAGTGTGAACAGAACCTGCATGATTCAGTGCTTCAAAAGCCATTCCTGCAGTAATTGCCCCGTCTCCGATTACGCATACGGTTTTTCTACCTGCATTTTCTCGTTCTGCGGCGACAGCAATACCTAATCCAGCACTAATAGAAGTAGAGGAGTGGCCAACGCTTAATACATCAAATTCACTCTCTTCACGCCAAGGGAAAGGATGAATACCGTTTTTTTGGCGAATTGTGGACATTTGATCTCGACGACCGGTTAAAATTTTGTGTGGATAAGCTTGATGTCCAACATCCCAAATTAATTGATCAAATGGTGTTTTATACACGTAATGTAGTGCAACGGTTAGCTCTACAGTGCCTAAACCTGACGCTAAATGCCCGCTAGTTTGACTAACAGATTCTAAAAGATAACCGCGTAATTCTTGGCAGAGTTGTGGTAGCTGGTCTTTATTTAAAAGACGCAAATCTTCTGGTGAATTAATCAAAGATAATAAGGGGTAATTGTTCATATTGTTAGTCATTTTAAAAACGTTATAATTTTTGACCGCACTTTGTGAGCATTGATGCGGTGGATATTAACTTTTTCTAGTAATAATGAATTCAGCTAATGCACGAAGTGCGGTTGTATCAAAAGGAATTTTTTCTAATTCAGACAAAGCACTTTGATATAGATCTTGCGCTTTTTGTTTTGCGCCGCTTAATCCAAGTAATTTGGGATATGTACTTTTATCTAAATCAAGATCGGCGCCGACTTGTTTGCCAATTTCTGCACTATCGCCTTCAATATCTAAAATATCGTCTTGAACTTGAAAGGCTAAGCCAATGGCTTCTGCATATTGTATTAAGGATTGTTCTAACCTTTTGTCGGTAAAATGCGGAGAACAAATGAAACCTAATTTCAATGCGGCAATTAGCAATGCACCCGTTTTGTTACGATGGATTAATTCTAATTCACTTAAACTAATTTGTTTATGCTCAGAAATAAGATCTAAACTTTGCCCTAAACACATTCCTTGCACACCAGCGCCTTGCGCTAAAATTTGAATTAAATCCAGTTTTTGTTCAGCAGAAATATTCGGTGTTTTAGTTAATATTTCAAATGCGAAACTTTGCAGCGCATCGCCCGCAAGAATAGCCGTGGCTTCATCAAATTGGATATGACAAGTAGGGTGCCCACGACGTAGATTGTCATCATCCATTGCGGGTAAATCATCGTGAATTAAGGAATAGGCATGAATGGCTTCAATAGCGGCAGCGGCGTAATCTAAGGTTTGTTTCTCTGCGCCAAGCATTTGACCTGTTGCGTAAACTAAGAAAGGTCGAACTCGTTTACCACCAAGTAATAATGCGTATTTCATCGCGTCAAGTAAAGGCGCATTATGACTTTCAATTCCCTCAAATTGAGCTTCTAAAAAGTGGTTAATACGAGTTTGAACCTGTTGTAATTCTTCAGAAAAGTCACCCATTAAGCATTCCCTTCATAATCATTCAGTGGAGCATCTTCTGTTTTTTGCAATAAGATCTGAATGCGTTGTTCTGCTTGTTGTAAACGTTCTTGCCCTAGCTTGGCTAATTGCACACCTTGTTCAAATTCTTTTAACGCTTCTTCTAACGGTAGATCGCCATTTTCTAAATGGGTAACAATATTTTCTAACTGCGCTAACGTTGTCTCAAAATCTTGTGAAGATGCGGGTTTACGCGCCATGGAATTATCCTTTTTCACGGTAAAAATTGCTTGCCATTGTACTGTATTTTACTTGAGTTGTTAAAAAATTATTTCAAGCTAGGACCAGTGGACTTTTCACTATCTTTGCGTAAAATACTCGCCACTTTAAATACCCAAGCTATTCATATGAAATTTATCGTTAAACTTTTCCCTGAAATTATGATTAAAAGCGAAACTGTGCGTAAACGTTTCGCAAAAATTTTAACCTCTAATATCCGCAATATTTTACAGAAATATGATGAAGAAACTGCTGTTGTACGTCACTGGGATTACATTGAAGTGCGGTCAAAAAATGAAGAAAATCGTGAAGAATTAATCGCCTTGTTACAACGTATTCCTGGTATTCATCATTTTTTAGAAGTTGAAGAAAAACCGTTTACCGATTTACATCATATTTTTGAATTGACGCTTGCTGATGTCGCGCAACAACTTCAAGGCAAAACCTTTTGCGTTCGAGTAAAACGTAAGGGAAAACATAAATTTAGTTCGATTGAAGCAGAACGTTATATCGGTGGTGGATTAAATCAACATATTGAAAGCGCAAAAGTGCGGTTGAAAAATCCAGATGTGACTGTTCGTATTGATATTGAAGATGACAAAATGATGTTAGTTAAAGCACGTCATGCAGGCATTGGCGGTTATCCGATTGGGACGCAAGAGGATGTGCTTTCTTTGATTTCGGGGGGATTTGATTCAGGCGTATCGAGTTACATGTTGATTCGTCGTGGTTCCCGAGTTCATTATTGTTTCTTTAATCTTGGCGGCGCCGCCCATGAAATTGGCGTAAAACAAATGGCTTATCATATTTGGCAACGCTATAGCTCTTCACATAAAGTGCGCTTTATTGCGATTAACTTTGAAGGAGTTGTCGGTGAGATTTTAGAGAAAGTCGATAACGGTCAAATGGGCGTTGTATTAAAACGTATGATGGTGCGAGCCGCAAGTAAAGTCGCTCAACGTTTTAATATTGAAGCGATTGTGACAGGGGAGGCATTAGGACAAGTTTCTAGCCAAACTTTAACTAATTTACGCTTGATCGATGAAGCCGCTGATGCCTTAGTATTACGCCCGTTAATTACGCATGATAAAGAACAAATTATCGCGATGGCGAAAGAAATTGGTACTGACGATATTGCAAAATCTATGCCTGAATTTTGTGGTGTGATTTCAAAAAATCCTACGATCAAAGCGGTTCGTGAAAAGATTCTAGAAGAAGAAGGGCATTTTAATTTTGAGATTCTAGAAAGTGCGGTGCAAAATGCGAAATATTTAGATATTCGCCAGATCGCAGAAGAAACAGAAAAAGAAGTCGTAGAAGTTGAGGCAATTTCTGTATTGGGTGAAAATGAAGTAATTTTGGATATTCGTAGCCCAGAAGAAACGGATGAAAATCCATTTGAATCAGATACACATGAAGTCATTCAAATGCCGTTCTACAAACTTTCCTCTCAATTTGGTAGCCTTGATCAAAGTAAAAATTACGTGTTGTATTGTGAACGTGGTGTGATGAGCAAATTACAGGCCTTATATTTGAAAGAAAATGGTTTTTCAAATGTGCGCGTATTTGCAAAAAACATTCATTAATTAGGAAATAAAATATGCGTAATCAAACTAAACAGCATCTTGAACAGCTTCAAATTACCATGCAGCAGCTTAATTTATGGCAAACGATGCCACCTGCTGCAGAGGCCTTTTTAAGTGAGGAGCCTTTTTCAATTGATACGATGTCTGCCGAAGAATGGCTACAGTGGGTATTTATTCCACGCATGCAGGCATTATTAGAAAGTAGTTCTGCTTTACCAAATAAAATTGCTATTTCTCCTTATATTGAAGAAGCAATGAAGGAATTTGATGAGTTACAACAACTATTAACTCCTTTAGTTGCTTTAGAAGCACTTCTGAACAAGAACGAATGTTAGAAATTTTATATCAAGATGAGTTTCTAGTTGCGGTGAATAAGCCTGCTGGAATGTTGGTTCATCGTAGTTGGTTAGATCCTCATGAAACTCAATTTGTGATGCAAACTTTGCGAGATCAAATTGCCCAATATGTATTCCCTATTCATCGTTTAGATCGACCGACATCTGGCGTGTTGTTATTTGCATTGAGCAGTGAAATTGCGAATTTAATGTGTGAACAGTTTGAACAAAAGTGCGTTCAGAAATCTTATTTAGCTGTGGTGCGAGGGTATTTACAGGGAAAAGCGCGAATAGATTATCCACTAAAAATCCAATTGGATAAAATCGCAGATAAATTTTCTCAAGAAGATAAAGAGCCTCAAGAAGCCGTTACTGATTATGAAGGATTAAAAATAGTCGAAATGCCTTATCCTGCTGGGCGTTATCAAACGACACGTTATTCTTTAGTTAAATTAATCCCTCATACAGGCAGAAAACACCAATTACGTCGCCATATGAAACATATTTTTCACCCAATTTTAGGGGATACGCAATATGGTGATTTGCATCAAAATCGTGCGTTAACCTTGCATCTTGGCTGTTCTCGGTTATTTTTACATTCTGATAGTTTGTCTTTTATTCATCCAATAACGAAAGAGCAAATAACAATTACAGCAGGTTTAGATGAACAATGGCATCAATTAATGAATCAATTTAGGTGGGAAAATGTTTGATATTAACTTAACACACGAACAGCAACAAAAAGCTGTTGAACAAATTCAAGAACTTATGGCAAAAGGGATTAGTAGCGGAGAAGCGATTCAAATAGTGGCGAAAGCACTACGAGAAATCCATAAAAATGATAAAAAAACTCCAGAAAATTAAATTTTTTGTGATCTACTTATCATTTTTGAATATTGCTCATTGCATAACCGATCAAAATATTTGAATATAACGTCCATACGAGGTGATAAGGCGATAGTCTTATTGATTTATTGTTTTAGTAGGCGAAGCCTAGAGAGGTCTTTTATGGAAATTGGTGTTGTGAAATGGTTCAATAATGCAAAAGGATTTGGTTTCATTTCCGCAGAAGGCGTGGATGCCGATATTTTTGCACATTATTCAGTGATTGAAATGGACGGTTATCGTTCATTAAAAGCGGGTCAAAAGGTGCAATTTGAAGTTATCCACGGAGACAAAGGATCTCATGCCACGAAAATAATTCCACTTGTGGATAATCAAGAGTAATTCGAATACTCTAAATTTTTTCTCTATTAGTCCTAACTCAAAAAGACAAGAATTGCAGCTTGTCTTTTTTATTTTAATAAATTCTTCAAACTGGTTTTCATTGCCGCCATTTGATTTTCAAATTGTGCCTTGCTTTCTCTTTCGTCAATCATATAGGTAATTGTTTCTGAAAGTGTCATTTTCATTTTGCGAGAATATTTAGAAAGACGTAGCCAAACCGCATATTCCAAATCAATGGATTTTTTCTTTGTATGTTGTTTTTCTCCATTAAAAAAGCGTTTACGGCGTGCACGAATGGCTTGATCAAGCTTAATTGGTAAGGTTGGCGAAAGATGATTTTTAATCCATTCTTCAATTTTTTCTGGATAATTTTGGGATTCTAATAATTCTTGCGCTTTGGCCTCTTGTAAACTTCGTTCTTCATAACGAGTAATATTTTCCCCTTCGCGATGTTTACGAATTAGGTAAATCCATTTCCAATTTGCTTCTTGATTTTCTAGTTTTTGGTATTTCATTTTTTATCATTGAGTGACGTGGTAACTGCATTAATATACGTGTTTTTAGGCTGATTTTCTAGTGGATTTTCACAAGGCTACTAAATATGCGATAATGTGGCCAATTTTTCTAGAAAGAGACCAGCCGTGAGTTCATCATTTTCTCAACAACAAGCTATTAAGCAATCTTTAAATTGGCAGGCATTACAACCTGATTTGGCAATTCAAGATTTTCCTTTAGAACCAGTGGATTTCTGGGCATTACAACCGAATGCCACACAGGCTATCGATTTATTTTTACGCCATCCAACGCGTTCCTTATTGATGATGAAAGTAGGTGAGCCAGTTGAATATGCGGAGTTATTGCAAAATTTTATATCGCAAAACCATCATAAAGGGCGGTCAATTTTCGGTGTGAATTATGTGATAGAGCAAGGCGACTCTTTTTCTTTTCCTCATGTTTATATTGAGCCAGCAAAATCTTTAGATGATAATTTTGCTAGTCAAGGTGAGGCGTTAAGCGCATTGTATTGCGATCAATTCCAGCTTTTCGGTAGTTTTCGGATTCATCCAAGTTCACAAGATATTCAATTAGTGCCAGGATTAGTGCATAAAGCTAATGGTGGTGTTTTGATTTTAAGTGCGGCAACATTGTTATCTCAATTTGATTTATGGGGGCGATTAAAACAAATTCTGCAAACCCAAACTTTTGATTGGTATTCAGCCCATCCATTTAAACATTTACCTTGTGATATACCAAGCTATGCGCTGAATTTAAAAGTGATTGTACTTGGTAATCGTACTGAATTAGCCACTTTGGCTGAGTTAGAAGAAAACCTTTATTCTTTCGCCGATTATGCTGAAATTGAAAGTTATATTTCTGTGGCTGAAGTGGAAGAACAAAAAACTTGGGCGGGTTATGTACAACAAATGGCTCAAGAGCAAAATATTGAGCTAGATTTTCCTGCTTTAAATAAACTCTATCAATTATTAGTTCGTGAAAGTGAAGATCGCTTTTTAATTAATGCATCCCCTCTAAAATTAAAAGAAATATTACAAGATGCCTCAACTTTTGCTGAAAAAACAGCATTAAGTGCGGAGGATTTTGAGGATATTTTTCAACAAAAATTGGCGCAATATGGTTTCCTAAAAGAACAAACTTATGCCGATATTTTAAATGAGCAAGTTTATGTCGAAACTCAAGGTGAAATTGTTGGCCAAATTAATGGCCTTTCGGTGATTGAATATCCTGGTACACCCGTATGTTTTGGCGAACCTTCGCGTATTAGTTGTATTGTGCAATTCGGCGAAGGGGAAGTGATCGACGTTGAAAGAAAAAATGAATTAGCGGGCAATATTCATGGTAAAGGAATGATGATTGCGCAAGCTTGTCTTTCCAATATATTAGATTTGCCATCGCAATTGCCATTTTCTGCCTCGTTAGTGTTTGAACAGTCTTATGGTGAAATTGATGGTGATAGTGCATCTTTGGCGATTTTCTGTGTGCTAGCAAGCGCTTTGGCCGATTTGCCTTTACCTCAAAATATCGCAATTACAGGATCGATTGATCAATTTGGACTTGTTCATTCTGTTGGTGGGGTAAATGATAAAATTGAAGGCTTTTTTACTATTTGCCAACGTCGCGGTTTGACCAGAAAACAAGGTGTCATCATCCCAATGACGACTATTCAGCAACTAAGTTTGTCTGATGAAGTGAAAAGTGCGGTAAAAAATGGTGAATTTTTTATTTATCCGGTGGAAGATATTTATCAAGCTTGCGAATTATTATTTAATCGTGATTTGCTAGATGAAAACAAAGATTATACAGAAAAAACTGAGCCTTTATCTCGTCTCATTCAACGTCGAATTGAGGGGAGAGTTGATTCAGAAAGAAAAGGTTTTTGGAATTTCTTCCGTTCTTAATAGATAAAAAGCGAACATTTGTTCGCTTTTCTTTCTTCTATAATCTATCAAAGTGACTGCTCCGACAAGTTTTGCGAACAAGTGTTAGCTATTTACACTTTGATATGTTCTCTTTAGAATGTTTTATATCAGTTTAAAACTGAATTTATTATATATAAAGGAACCTAAAATGCAAAACACTTGTACACCTAATAAAAAAAGTAGCTATTCTTATGATGATTTGCTCGCGTCTGGTCGCGGCGAATTATTCGGTAAAGAAGGGCCACAATTACCCGCTCCGACCATGTTGATGATGGATCGTATTATTGAAATGAATGAGGAAACAGGTGCTTTTAGCAAAGGATATATTGAAGCCGAACTTGATATTAAACCTGAATTGCCGTTCTTTGGTTGTCATTTCATTGGCGATCCAGTGATGCCTGGTTGTTTAGGATTGGATGCTATGTGGCAGCTTGTTGGGTTTTATTTAGGCTGGATTGGTGGCAAAGGAAAAGGGCGAGCATTAGGCGTTGGTGAAGTAAAATTTACAGGGCAAATTTTGCCGACGGCTAAAAAAGTGGTGTACCGAATCCATATGAAACGAGTTATTAATCGTAAACTAGTGATGGGAATGGCTGATGGTGAAGTTGAAGTAGATGGTCGCGTTATTTATACAGCAACAGATTTAAAAGTTGGACTATTCCAAGATACCTCAGCATTTTAATTTTTCTTTATTAATTCATACAAAAGTGTGGTGAAAATTTTTCTTAGATTTTCACCGCACTTTTTTATCCTTCTATCAATAAGCAAGGTTGAATTACATCATATAAATGTCATTGGAACATGCTAGTCTCTAAGGAAAGTTGTCCTTTTTCTATACGGATTTCTTTAGCAAATTTTTTTATAAGCACATCACGCATATTGTTTTTATCTAATGTATAAACAGGAATATTTTCCAGTAATTTAGCGACATTCTCATTTAAAAAAGGCATGATTGTTTGCATTTGTTGCATATATTGCTGTGGTTCTCCTGACCAACGTAAAATACGCATTTTCTTTAAATAAACAGCACCTTCTTCGGGATTATAATAAGGAATTGTATCGAAGGTCAGATTTAATTTTCCTGGCAATTTTTTATTGCCAAATTGAAATAAACCCTCTAAAGTACCGCTCATTTCTATGCGTTTATCATTAGTTTGTCCAATTTTGGTACTCAAATTTTTTACTTGATAATCAATAAAAAATAATCCGGGTAAGCCAAATTTATCCGCAATAGATCCTTTCTCTTGTAGATATTGATTAATTTGAGATTCAGTTATTGAAAAAGGTGAGGCCGATATATTAGGGGATATCGTTAAAATAAACGTTAACGTAAGAAATAATAATTTAATTTTTTTCATATTTAATTTTTAGTTAAGTTAAAAGCAAAATAAAAATGGTGGACAAATATACCACAAATAGCAATGGAGTGATGTAGTAATGAGCCCTGAATTTAAAGAATATGTTAATCAATTAGTTATAGCACATCGTGATGAAAGAATTTATCCTTTTCAATATGAAGGCAAGAAATTTTGGTTGAAGCAACCTGAAAAATTGAAAGGGATTTGGTTATTATTGAAACCATATCCGAAGCAATCTTTTAAAAATGAACTACAAACTTTGTTAAATCTTGCTGAAAAAAATGCACCTGTTCCAATAGTCTCTTATCATGATGAGGATTTTTTTGTTTTGGAAGATGCGGGAGCCACTGTATCACAATGGCTATGTGATAAGAAGATAGATGATCAGCAAAAATTTTCGATTATTTATGACGCTTGTCTCGCTTTGATTGATTTACATACTAAAAATCTGGTGCATGGTCGTCCTGCTATTCGAGATATTACTTGGGATAAGGGAAAAGTTACTTTTCTTGATTTTGAATCTCGTTCAAGTAGTCAAAATCAAAATTGGTTAATCATTCGAGATATGCTATTTTTCTTTGATAGTTTATGTCGAGAAGAAGATATTTCAGACGATTTTATTCAAAAAGTAGCATTGTATTATAAAGCACATTGTGAGGTACAAAATTGGCATAATATGATTGTCTACTTGAAGCGTTTTCTCTGGATTTACTATCTTTTGTTACCTTTTAAACCTATTGCAAAGACAGACTTAATAGCAGTTTATCGCTTATTTGAGATTTTATTAATAAAGGAAAAATGATGAAGAAAACACTTTTTATTATTGCATTATCAAGCATATTAGCTGCTTGTACTGTAGGTGGTGGCGTCAGCGCTGGTGGCGGAAGCAACGGTGTTGGATTAGGACTAGGGATTGGCTCTGGTATTCGATTCTAGTGATGATAAAAAGTGCGGTAAGGTTTGACAAAGTTTTTAAGGAACTTAGCAAAACTTCTTGCATTTTAAATTTTTATCACTATAATGCACCCCATATTTCGGACGCGGGGTGGAGCAGCTTGGTAGCTCGTCGGGCTCATAACCCGAAGGCCGTCGGTTCAAATCCGGCCCCCGCAACCAATAATAAGTTCAGTAAAAGAACCCCAGTTTTGGGGTTTTTTTCTATAAGAAATTTAATAAAAACTGGGCTTAGGTTCCTGTGAACCTAACCCTTTTTTTTATGCCTAAAATTTTTTGTAGAAGTTTTTAGATTAATCAAAAGAAGTTATTTGGACTAAAAACTGACACTACAGTATAGGAGTAGAAATTGGCTACATTAGAACAAAATTTACAAGAAATGCTACAAGGCGCAGTAGAGGATTTAGGCTGTGAACTTTGGGGCATTGAATGTCAACGCGCAGGCCGTTTTATGACTGTGCGTTTATTTATTGATAAAGAAGGTGGCGTAACTGTCGATGATTGTGCTGATGTAAGTCGTCAAGTAAGCGCAATTTTAGACGTGGAAGATCCAATTGCGGATAAATACAATCTAGAAGTGTCGTCACCAGGTTTAGATCGTCCACTATTTACCTTACCGCAATTTGAACGCTATATTGGGCAAGATATCGCAGTGCATTTACGAATTCCAGTGATGGAACGCCGTAAATGGCAAGGTAAGTTAGAGCGTATTGAAAACGATATGGTTACTTTAATCGTTGATGGACAGGAACAAGTTTTAGTCTTTGGTAACATTCAAAAAGCGAATGTTGTTGCAAAATTTTAAAAGGAGCAAAAGAAAAAATGAGTAAAGAGATTTTACTGGCGGCAGAAGCCGTATCCAATGAAAAGTTATTACCACGTGAGAAAATTTTTGAAGCGTTAGAAAGTGCAATTGCGCTTTCTACCAAGAAAAAATACGAATACGAAACAGATATTCGAGTATCAATAAACCCAAAAACAGGCGATTTTGATACTTTCCGTCGTTGGTTAATTGTTGACGAAGTCAAAGTGCCAACGAAAGAAATTACTTTGGAAGCGGCACAATTTGAAGATCCAAATCTTCAACTAGGCGATTATGTAGAAGATCAAATCGAATCTATCGCATTTGACCGTATTGCAATGCAAACTGTACGCCAAGTAATCAGCACTAAAATTCGTGAGGCTGAGCGTGCAAAAGTTGTAGAACAGTTCCGTGCTGAAGAAGGCAAAATTGTAACAGGTACTGTGAAAAAAGTAAGTCGTGACAGCATCATCTTAGATCTTGGGAATAAAGCAGAAGCGATGATTGCTCGTGAAGACATGTTGCCACGTGAAAATTTCCGTCCAGGTGACCGTGTGCGTGGTGTGCTTTATAAAGTAAATCCTGAAGGCAAAACTGCACAATTATTTGTGACACGTTCTAAACCAGAAATGTTGATTGAATTATTCCGTATTGAAGTGCCTGAAATTGGCGAGGAAATGATTGAAATTCGTGGTGCGGCTCGTGATCCTGGCTCTCGCGCTAAAATTGCAGTGAAATCAAACGATAAGCGAATTGATCCTGTTGGCGCTTGTGTGGGTATGCGTGGTGCGCGTGTTCAAGCCATTACCAATGAACTTGGTGGTGAGCGCGTAGATATCGTGCTTTGGGATGATAATCCAGCACAATTTGTGATCAATGCAATGGCACCAGCTGATGTGTCTTCTATTATCGTTGATGAAGATAATCATTCTATGGATATTGCCGTTGAAGCCGCTAACCTGGCGCAAGCAATTGGTCGTAATGGTCAAAACGTGCGTTTAGCAACACAATTAACAGATTGGACACTAAACGTAATGACTACTGATGATTTAAATGCAAAACATCAAGCAGAAGATAATAAGGTGTTAAATTTATTTATTAACGCATTAGAACTTGATGAAGAATTTGCACAAATCCTTGTAGAAGAAGGCTTTACAAGTTTAGAAGAAATTGCTTATGTGCCAATGAATGAATTGACTGCAATTGATGGTTTAGAAGATGAAGATCTTGTAGAAGAGCTTCAAACTCGTGCTAAAAATGCGATTACAGCTGCAGCAGTAGCTGAAGAAGAAGCATTGAAAAAAGCAAATATTGAAGATCGCTTATTGAATTTAGATGGCATGAATCGCCATGTGGCATTCAAATTAGCTGAAAAACAAATTACTACTCTCGAAGAACTCGCCGAACAGGGTGTAGATGATTTAGCAGATATTGAAGAATTAACAGCAGAACAGGCAGCGGATTTAATTATGGCTGCTCGTAATATCTGTTGGTTTGGCGAAGAATAAGGAGAGTAGTAATGACTGAAGATGTTAAGGCTGATGCGCCAAAGAAATTAAGTATTCAACGCAGAACAAAAACAACAGTAAGCAGCACCACAACTGGCGGTAAAAGCAAAGAAGTACAAGTAGAAGTACGTAAAAAACGAACAGTAAAAACTGATATTGCTCAACAAGAAGAAGCAAAATTAAAAGCACAGCAGGAAGCTGAAGCGAAAAAAATTGCTGAACAAAAAGCGGCAGAAGAAAAAGCTCGTTTAGAAGCTGAAAAAGCAGCAGCTAAGAAAGAAGCTGATGAAAAAGCAAAAGCTGAAAAAGCGAAAGCAGAAACAGCTAAGCTAGCAAAAAGTGCGGTAGATTCTAAGGCTAAATCTGTTGATCTTGAAAAAGAGAAACGTAAAGCAGAAGAAGCAGAACTTCGTCGTAAGGCTGAAGAATTAGCTCGTCAAAAAGCAGAAGAACAAGCTCGCCGTGCAGCAGAAGAAGCGAAACGTTATGCTGAAGCAGATGATTCAGACAATGAATCTTCTTCAGAAGACTATTCTGACTACAACTTAAGTTCAAGATATGCACTTGAAGCAGAAGATGAAGAAGATCGTCGTAACGAAAATCGTGGCCGTGGCAAAAATAAAGTAGCGAAAGCTAAAAAAGGCGGTCGCGACGATGAAAATAGCAAAAACTCAAAAAACGAGCGCGAATCTAATCGTAAAAATCAAAAAGACGCTAAGTTTGGTAAAGGTAAAAATGGCAAAAAAGGTGCCGCACTTCAACAAGCCTTTACTAAACCAGTTCAAGCTGTAAAAGCGGATGTTGTCATTGGTGAAACTATTACCGTTGCTGAATTAGCGAACAAGATGGCTGTAAAAGCGACTGAAATCATCAAAACGATGATGAAGATGGGCGAAATGGTTACTATCAACCAAGTTATCGATCAAGAAACCGCTCAATTAGTAGCGGAAGAGCTTGGTCATAAAGTGATTCTTCGCAACGAAAATGAGCTTGAAGAAGCGGTATTAGGCGATCGCGATGTAAACGCAGAAAAAGTAACGCGTGCGCCAGTTGTAACCATCATGGGACACGTTGACCATGGTAAAACCTCTTTACTTGACTATATTCGTAAAGCGAAAGTTGCAGCAGGTGAAGCGGGTGGTATTACCCAACATATCGGTGCGTATCACGTAGAAATGGATGATGGAAAAATGATCACCTTCTTAGATACTCCGGGACACGCTGCGTTTACTTCTATGCGTGCGCGTGGTGCAAAAGCAACAGATATCGTTGTTCTTGTCGTTGCTGCCGATGATGGTGTGATGCCTCAAACTATTGAAGCGATTCAACACGCAAAAGCAGCGGGTGCACCTTTAGTGGTTGCAGTAAATAAAATCGATAAACCAGAAGCAAATCCAGACCGTGTTGAGCAAGAATTATTACAACATGATGTAATTTCTGAAAAATTCGGTGGTGATGTGCAATTCGTTCCAGTATCTGCGAAGAAAGGTACAGGGGTTGATGATTTATTAGATGCTATCCTACTTCAATCAGAAGTGCTTGAATTGACAGCTGTAAAAGACGGCATGGCAAGTGGTGTAGTCATTGAATCTTACTTGGATAAAGGTCGTGGCCCTGTGGCAACTATCTTGGTTCAATCAGGTACACTACGTAAAGGTGACATCGTACTTTGTGGCTTTGAATATGGTCGTGTGCGTGCAATGCGTGATGAAAACGGGAAAGAAGTGGATGAAGCAGGTCCTTCAATTCCAGTTGAATTATTAGGTCTTTCAGGCGTGCCGGCAGCAGGTGATGAAGCAACCGTTGTACGTGATGAGAAAAAAGCACGTGAAGTTGCGTTATATCGTCAAGGTAAATTCCGTGAAGTGAAATTAGCTCGTCAGCAAAAAGCGAAACTTGAAAATATGTTTAGCAATATGTCTGAAGGCGATGTGGCTGAATTGAACGTCATTGTGAAAGCAGACGTACAAGGCTCTGTGGAAGCGATTGTTCAAGCGTTAAATGAACTTTCTACCAATGAAGTAAAAGTTAAAGTTGTTGGTTCAGGTGTAGGTGGTATTACTGAAACTGATGCGACTTTAGCTGCAGCATCTAATGCTATTATTGTTGGCTTTAATGTTCGTGCTGATGCATCTGCGCGTCGTGTTATTGAAGCGGAAAACATTGATTTACGCTACTACTCAATCATTTATGAATTGTTGAATGAAATTAAAGCAGCAATGAGCGGTATGTTAGAGCCTGAATTTAAACAAGAAATTATTGGCTTAGCTGAAGTTCGTGATGTATTCCGTCATCCGAAATTTGGTGCAATCGCAGGTTGTATGGTGACCGAAGGTTTAGTGAAACGTAATAATCCAATCCGTGTATTACGTGACAACGTCGTTATCTTTGAAGGGGAATTAGAATCTCTTCGTCGTTTCAAAGACGATGTATCTGAAGTTCGCAACGGTATGGAATGTGGTATCGGCGTGAAAAACTACAACGATGTAAAAGTCGGCGACCAAATCGAGGTGTTTGAAGTGGTTGAGGTTAAACGTTCAATCTAACTTTTAACAAAATAAAGGGCGGTTAAGAATCATCTGGTTTTTAACCGCCCTTTTTGTATCAGCCTTATGAAAGAATCTTATTTTAGATAAAAGTATTTCTTATGGTTATATTCAATTTCTTTACAAACAGCATCATGCTGAAAGGGATTTTTGCGTGCTAAATCCAATGATTTCCAGTAGAATGAGGCGCTTTTATAAATAAGGAATAACTATGGCAAGAGAATTTAAACGTAGCGATCGCGTCGCTCAAGAAATACAAAAAGAAATAGCGGTAATCTTACAACGTGAAGTGAAAGATCCCCGTATTGGGATGGTGACGGTTTCTGATGTGGAAGTATCGAGTGATTTATCTTACGCAAAAATCTTCGTGACTTTTTTATTTGATCACGATGAAACGGCAATTGAGCAAGGCATGAAAGGCTTAGAAAAAGCATCGCCTTATATTCGTTCGTTACTAGGCAAAGCGATGCGTTTACGTATCGTGCCAGAGATTCGCTTTATTTACGATCAATCCTTAGTGGAAGGGATGCGTATGTCAAATCTTGTAACAAATATTGTGCGTGAAGATGAGAAAAAACACGTTGAGGAAAGCAACTAATGTCTAGACCTCGTAAACGCTGGCGTGATGTTGATGGTGTGTTTTTGTTGGATAAACCACAAGGCATGTCATCAAATGACATCATGCAAAAGGTGAAGCGTTTATTTCAAGCGAACAAAGCTGGGCATACTGGTGCGCTCGATCCGTTGGCAACGGGAATGTTGCCGATTTGCTTGGGTGAAGCAACTAAGTTTTCACAATTTTTGCTTGATGCCGATAAGCGTTATCTTGTTACGGCAAAATTAGGCGAACGTACCGATACTTCCGATGCGGAAGGGCAAATCGTGGAAACTCGTGAAGTTCATATTGAAACGCAACAAATTTTGACCGCACTTGAACAATTTCGTGGCGATATTTTGCAAGTGCCGACAATGTTTTCCGCACTAAAACATAACGGTAAACCGCTTTATGAATATGCGCGCCAAGGTATTACGGTTGAGCGTGAGGCACGTCCAATTACGATTTTTGAACTTAATTTTATTGAATATCATGCGCCTTTTTTAACCTTAGAAGTGCATTGTTCAAAAGGTACTTATATTCGCACCTTAGTAGATGATTTGGGTGAAGTGCTAGGTTGTGGCGCTCATGTGACAATGTTACGTCGTACAGCCGTAGCGGATTATCCTGTAGCAGAAATGATGCCAATCGATGAGTTACAACTGCTCGCTGAAAGTTTTCCATTAAGCGAATTAGATCGTCTATTACTGCCAACCGATACCGCTGTAAGTAAATTGCCTGCTTTACGTTTGGATGCAGAGCAGAGTAAAGCCATTAGTTTTGGTCAGCGAGTGAAATTTGCTAACGAACAGCAATTAAGTGGCCAAGTGCGGTTATTTTCAGCGGAGAATTTATTCTTAGGCGTAGCCTTAATCGATGGAAATATTATTCGCCCTCAACGCTTAATTACACAATCTGCATAACTTCATTGCCTTTCTTATAAAATTCTAGACCTCTTATTTGTAATCTAAATGTAGAAAAACTGCGGTGAAATTTCACCGCAGTTTTTTACTGTCTCGCCAATCTTAAATTTTCAGGTAAATTCTCAAAATTAGAGCGGAATGGATTAATGTCTAAGCCACCGCGTCGGGTATAGCGCGCGTAAACAGTGAGTTTTTCTGGTTTTGCGTAGTGCATTAAATCGCAGAAAATGCGCTCGACACATTGTTCGTGGAATTCATTGTGTTGACGGAACGATACAACGTAACGTAATAATTTTTCGTGATCGATTTTGTTACCAACATAATGAATATGCAAGGTGCCCCAGTCTGGCTGATTGGTAATGAGGCAGTTAGATTTCAACAAATGGCTGACTAATTTTTCTTCGACAATTTCATCTGATACGCAATCTTTCAGCCAATTAGCGTTAAATTCGTAGCTAGTAATTTCAATATCTTGTTCATCAATGCAATCGCCTTGTAAATAATTAATTTTTTGAGAATCATAAACTACCACTGGATTTAACCGCACTTTTACATCGCCTTGCGCACATTCGATTAAATCGCGTTGCATAGTTTGTTGAACGGTATTGAAGTCGGCAAATTTGCTTTGGTTGAAGCTATTTAAATAAAGTTTAAAACTTTTTGACTCAATCAAATTTTGGCTTTGATAATCCAGATAAATATCTGCGATAGCCACTTGTGGCAAGCCTTTTTCATTGAGCCACGAGATTTCATAAGCCGTCCAAATATCGGCGCCGATAGTAAATGGTTGATTTTGAGTAATGCCCAATCCATCACGATTTAACGCGCGTGGCACTGGCTGTAATAAAGTGCGGTCATATAGAGAGGCGTATTCTGTTTTTTGACCGAGTTTTAAGGATTTTAAGCTGTTGTCTTGGTAATTCATCTTTTCTCCGATTAGGTGTTCGACTTTTGCAAATTTCGACACTTTATAAATTAATTACAAAAAATTCCACGATAGATTCGAAATTAATCGACAAGCATCACATTTAAAATGAAAGGTATCAAAAACCGTGTCTTTTAACGCCCAGTTTGCACCACAAGAAGGGCAGCAACGAGATTTTTCAGATTCTAAAGATTGCCCACCTACACGATATAAATAATAGTAAGTCGGTATGCCGGTTTCTTTTTCTATTTCTTGGGCTAAATAACGCCCATGTTTTGAAAGTGTGCTTTGATGCTCAGAAATTTCTGCCAAAGAGTGTTGTTCTAATACCGCACCATTCATTTGTAGTTGATCACTGGCTTGCCAATTTTCTTGCCATTTAATCAGATCTTGGCTTAAGTGCGGTTGATTTTTCAACTGTTTATACAAAGGGATTGGTGCGAAATTTTCTCCACTATGAATCGGCGAGCAGCTTTGTAAATGGGTTGTATAAAGCACTTGCCAAGCGGGAGATACATTTTCTGCCGTTTGATCTGAATTGAGATCATCGCCCACAAGTTGAAAACCATCAAAAATTACACCGCACTTTTCTGCTTCTTGTAATGCGCGATTCACTTCTGCGTTATTATTTTGCGGGAAAAGACTATCTTGCTCAGGGCAAATGACACGCATAGCAAAGCCTTGTGCGCCATCTTCTTCCGCTAAATATAAAGGGATTTCACGTCCGATAATTTGCCCGTTATACCGCCATTGATCGATCACTGCATTGAGTAAACGACTTTGTGATTCAATATTATTTTCGAGCGCAGTCAGGCGAAAATAGGTTTCGATTAAATACATAAATTTTTTAATTGCTGTCCGATTTGGTTTAAGCCGTTTAAACGTGTTTCGCTTAAACGTTGTGAAATGCCGAGCTCGCTAAAAAAGGCAGTAATATCAAATTTATTCAATTCATCCGCTGTTTTGCCATTGATTTGATTGAGTAAAATCCAAAGTAAGCCATTCATAATTCTGGCTTCACTAAATCCGTTGAATTGAAAAGTGCGGTCATTTTTAGGCATAATTTGAAACCACATTTGTGCTTCGCAGCCAGTAATAGAGTGCATTTGAGCGAGTTCATCGTCGCTTGGGCGAGATAAATTTTTGCCAGCTTGAATAATCAGGCGATAGCGATCTTCCCAATTTTTAGTTTGTTTTAATTGTTCTATCATTGTAATAAATCCAGTGCTTTATCTAAGGCGGTAAAAAATGCCTCCACATCTTCCTGCGTATTATAAGGCGCAAAAGACAGGCGTAATGTGGTGCGTTCGCCTAAGCGTGCTAAATAAGGTTGAGCACAATGTTCGCCGACTCGGAGCGCAATATTTTGTTCGCTCAAAAGTGTAGAAAGATCAGAACAGTCAATGCCTTCAAATACAAAACAAACGACAGTGCTTGCTTGAGGAGAATTGAATAATCGGCAATGCTCGTAAGATTTTAACCGCACTTTGACGGATTCAGCCAAGGATATAGTGTGCTGTTCTGCTGCGGTAAAATCCCATTTTTGTAGCCAATTCAGTATGGCATTAAAGCCAATAACCCCAGCAATATTAGGTGTGCCAGCTTCTAAACGATAAGGCAATTCGGCAAAAGTAATACGATCATTTGATACACGATCAACCATTTTTCCACCGAAAAAGAGCGGTTGAAGTTGAGAAAGTGCGGTCAATTTTCCTGTTAAAACACCAAGCCCATTTGGGCCATAAATTTTATGGGCAGAAAATGCGAGAAAGTCTGCATCTAAATCTTGTAAATCGATTTTAATATGGCTAATCGCTTGTGCAGCATCTACTAAAACCAACGCACGACTATGTTTTCTAATAAGTTGAATCAGGCGTTTAATCGGCTGTTCAGTGCCTGTGACATTTGAAACAAAATTCAGCGCAACGAGTTTGGTTTTTTCAGAAAGAGCAGAAATAAGTGCATTTTCATCAATTAGCCAATTATCTAAAATCGGTAAAACTCGAATTTTTGCACCGCACTTTTGTGCCGTTTCGTACCAAGTGACAAAATTAGCATGATGATCTGCTTGGCTAATCAGAATTTCATCTTCTGCGTTTAATTGTGGTAGTAATCCATTTGCCACTAAGTTAATCGCGTGAGTTGTACCAGAAGTCCAGATAACAGCGCGTTTATCTTCAGCATTAACCCATTCTTTAACTTGTGTGCGAGCCTGTTCATATTGCGCTGTTTGGGCAGCATCATATTGGCTGCGATGCACCGAACCTGCAGACGCATAAAATTCAGCAGTGCGATCAATTAACACTTGAGGTTTCAACGCGGTGGCGGCGTTATCTAAATAAACAACCGCATCTTCACGTTGGAAATAAGGAAATTCTTGACGGAAAGTTTGATAATCAAAAGCCATATTGATTTTTCTCTTGTCTGCGCCATTGACTTGGTTCAATCGGATTATTGTCCGCCCAAAGACCAATTCGTTTGGCTTGTGCATTTTCTTGCGCTTGAAGATAAATCGGATCATGGGAATATTGCTTATAAGCCCATGCCATACCTTGTTTAACCATTTCTAAATTAATATTTTTATCTTGATAATAAACAATCGCCAATGTGCGTTGATAGTGATCTTGGCCTTTTAAAGAAAGACGTACATCACGAAGATAAACCATATCAGATAACGCCTTTTTAGATTTTTGTCCAAAAGCTTGTTTTTTCTCTGGCGCATCAATTTCAGCTAGTCGCACTTTGATTTGTCGATTATTTTTCGCAAGGCAGGTAAGCGTATCACCGTCACTAATGCCAACGACACGGCAAGTATTTTCTTCGCTAGAGCACGCCGAAAGTGCGGTAAAAATTAGTAATAAAATAGCAAATAGCGATTTTCGATTTATCATTTTGCTAGGTTCTTGTTCTAAGTCTGGTTATTTTACCGAAAAAAACTGGTCAATTCAGAAAAAAAAAGCGTAAAATAATTTTGAAACATTATGAGAAAAGTTGAAAAAAAGGTTGTATATGATTCAAAAATCATTTTTATTGGCCCGTTCGTTGGTCATTTTATACATTATGTTATATCTCGGAAATCTTATCGCTCATTATGTGCCGGCCGGTGTACCTGGGAGTATTTGGGGATTGTTATTGCTCTTTTTAGGTTTAACGACACGATTAATTCATTTAGATTGGATTTATTTAGGCGCGAGCTTATTGATTCGTTTTATGGCGGTACTTTTTGTACCAGTGAGCGTTGGAATCATTAAATATTCAGATTTATTAATAGAACAAGTGAATATTTTACTGATTCCTAATGTTGTCAGCACTTGTGTAACTTTGGTCGTTATGGGCTTGTTAGGGAATCATTTATTCCATTTGCAATCTTTTACACATAAACGTAAAAAAGTGATTAAACGTCGTGAGAACCAAGCTAAACAAATGAATGAATCAGCTTAATTATATAGTGGGAAAGTTTTATATGCAGCAGTACATTATTTATCTTTATACATTTTTGACAATTTTCGGATTTTGGCTCGCACTACAAATTAGCAAACGTTGGAAATCAATGATTTTTAATACTTTTATTTTAACAGTATTAATTTTGGTTGCGATTTTAGTGATAGGCAAGATTCCTTATGATGATTATATGGTAGGAAATGCGCCTATTAATAATCTACTTGGCTTGAGTATCGTCGCTCTTGCATTACCTCTTTATGAACAACTTCGCCAAATTGCTAAACAATGGAAGATTATTTTATCTATTGTGGTGATTGCGTCTTTTTTCTCGATGTTAAGCGGGGCGGTATTAGCACTCATACTTGGCGCATCACCTGAAATGGTGGCGACGGTATTACCAAAATCAATCACTACACCAATCGCGATGGAAGTTTCGCATAATCTAGGGGGAATCCCTGCTGTCACTGCAGTTGGGGTCGTTGTTGCAGGCTTGCAAGGCTCTGTATTTGGTTATTTAGTGTTGAAAAAATTAGGCGTTAAATATCAGGAAGCGATTGGATTATCTGTCGGGGCGGTATCCCACGCACTTGGCACAGTAAGCTGTATGGAAACTAATCCAACAGCGGGAAGTTACAGTTCTATTTCTCTTGTGCTTTGTGGGATTATTAGTTCTATTCTCGCGCCATTTGTATTTAAGCTGATTTATTTCTTTGTTTAAATATCAATAAAAATTCAACCGCACTTTATTCATTCTAGATTGTGTTTGTTCCAGATAAAGTGCGGTTGTTTTTTGCGCTAAATGATTAGATAATGCAGAAAAACCAAATAAAACAAAGCGATATGAAACCACTTATCATTGATTCTTCTTGGACAGAACGTTTTCTTCCCGATCCTCCACGCGAAAAAGATAATCGCCCACCATTTCGTCGCGATCGCGGGCGGATTCTACATTCTGCCGCCTTTCGTTGTTTACAAGCGAAAACTCAAATTCACGCGATTGGTGAAAATGATTTTTATCGCACTCGCTTAACTCACTCTTTAGAAGTCGCCCAGATTGGCAGCAGTCTCGTTGCACAACTTAAATTTTTAGAAACCTTTGAAAGCCTTTCTCAAGCATTAAATATTGATAAAAACGAGTTGCAAAAACAATTAAAACCTTTATTGCCGAGTAACGATCTTATTGAGAGTTTGTGTTTTGCTCATGATATTGGGCATCCGCCTTTTGGGCATGGTGGCGAAACGGCATTAAATTATATGATGGCAGAGCAGGGCGGATTTGAAGGCAATGCACAAACCTTTAGAATTTTAACGAAACTTGAGCCTTACACTGAAAACGCAGGGATGAATCTAACGCGTCGAACACTATTGGGTGTAGTGAAATATCCCACGTTGTTAGATGTGGCCTCGCCTCAATATGCAGAACTTAATTTTTCTCGCAATATTGATCCGCGTTTTGTGCGTATTCATGATTGGATTCCGGGAAAAGGCATTTTCCGCGATGATTTAAAAATGTTTAATTGGTTGCTGGAAAATCTTTCTGAAAATGACCGCACTTTATTCTGTCAATTTAAAAAAGTGCGGGAAAATCCAGCTGAATCTTTACATACTCGGTTTAAATCGCTGGATTGCAGCATTATGGAATTGGCAGATGATATTGCCTATGGTGTGCATGATTTAGAAGATGCGATTGTGACTGGCGTGGTAAATCCTCATCAATGGCAAGCAGCACATGCTACATTGAAACAAATTCCATCAGCTTGGTTGCATGAAAATATTGATTCAATTAGCCAACGACTTTTCTCGGATAAACATTTTGAACGCAAACAGGCGATTGGCGCATTAGTGAACTTTTTTATTACTAATGTGCAGTGGAAATTAACGGCAAATTTTGATGAACCTTTGTTACGTTATAACGCGGAATTGCCACCAGAAGTGATTGCTGCACTTGGTGTATTTAAAAAGTTCGTTTGGGATTATGTTATTCGCAATGTGGCTACTCAACGAATCGAATATAAAGGGCAGAGAATGCTGACAGAAATGTTCCAGATTTTTGAATCTGATCCAGAGCGTTTATTACCGCGAAATACTGCAAATCGTTGGCGTAATGCACCAGACGAAGGGAAGAAACGGATTATTTGCGATTATATTGCAGGCATGTCGGATGCACACGCATTGCGGGTATATCAACAACTTTGATTTAAGAGAGAATCCCATCGAATTGATGGGATTTTTTATGCCAAACCGTATAGAATAGTGCGGTTAATTTTCACTGAATTTTTATGGGGCAGCTGTGGCATTAATTAGTTTAACCAATGGATATCTTTCCTTTAGTGATGCACCTTTGTTGGATCACGCAGAACTACATATTGAACCGAATGAACGTGTTTGTTTAGTTGGGCGTAACGGCGCAGGTAAATCAACTTTATTGAAAATCATCGCAGGCGATGTGCTCATGGATGATGGCAAAATCCAATACGAAAAAGATCTTGTGGTTTCTCGTTTAGAGCAAGACCCACCGCGTAATGCGCAAGGCAATATTTTTGATTATGTCGCGGAAGGTGTTGGGCATTTAACGGATTTATTGAAAGAATATCATCATATTTCTGTTCAATTGGAAGAAAATTACAGTGATCAAATTTTAAGTCAACTAGAGCAAGTTCAGGCTAAATTAGAACACGCGGATGGCTGGCGATTTGAAAATAAAATCAATGAAGTGCTGTTAAAACTAGGCTTGAATCCAAACACAAAATTATCTGCACTTTCGGGCGGTTGGTTACGCAAAGCGGCACTAGCACGCGCATTAGTGTGCGATCCTGATGTGTTATTACTTGATGAACCAACCAACCACTTGGATGTGGAAGCTATTGAATGGTTGGAAAATTTCTTATTGGATTTCCAGGGTAGCATTGTATTTATTTCCCATGACCGTTCTTTTATTCGAAAAATGGCAACACGGATTGTGGATTTAGATCGCGGTCAATTAGTGTCTTATCCAGGCAATTACGATTTATATTTAACTACGAAAGAAGAAAATCTACGTGTTGAAGCCTTGCAAAATGAATTATTTGATAAACGTCTTGCACAGGAAGAAGTGTGGATTCGACAAGGTATCAAGGCTCGCCGTACAAGAAATGAAGGGCGAGTGCGAGCATTAAAAGCGATGCGTGAGGAACGCCGCCAACGCCGTGACGTAATGGGAACAGCTAAATTACAGTTAGATACCTCAAGTCGTTCTGGCAAAATTGTCTTTGAAATGGAAGATGTGAGCTATGAAATCGCAGGAAAAACCTTGTTAAAAGATTTTTCAACAACGATTTTACGTGGAGATAAAATTGCGCTTGTTGGACCAAATGGCTGTGGGAAAACCACTTTCATTAAATTATTACTGGGGGAAATTCAGCCAACATCAGGCAAAATTCGTTGTGGTACCAAATTAGACATTGCTTATTTTGACCAATACCGTGCTGATTTAGATCCTGAAAAAACTGTAATGGATAATGTGGCAGATGGTAAACAAGATATTGAAGTCAATGGTGTAAAACGCCATGTACTAGGGTATTTGCAAGATTTCTTATTCCCACCAAAACGAGCAATGACGCCAGTTAAAGCCTTATCGGGGGGGGAACGAAATCGTTTATTACTCGCAAAATTGTTGCTCAAACCAAACAATTTATTGATTCTTGACGAACCAACTAATGACCTTGACGTAGAAACATTGGAGCTTTTAGAAGAAATTTTGACTGATTATCAGGGCACATTGTTAATTGTAAGCCATGACCGTCAATTTATCGATAACACTGCGACAGAATGTTATTTATTCGAAGGTGAAGGGCGTTTGAATAAGTATGTAGGTGGATTCTTTGATGCTAAACAGCAACAAGCTAATTTCTGGGCAAGCAAAGCGACAGAAGAACAGGCTAAGGCGAAGAAATCTGAACCACTAAAAGAAGAAAGTGCGGTGAAAAATGACCGCACTTCTAAGCCTAAATCAGTGAAACTCTCTTATAAAGAACAACGTGAGTTAGAACAACTTCCACAACTTTTGGAAGAGTTGGAAACTAAAATCACCGTACTGCAAGCTGAAATAGCCGATCCAGTATTTTTCCAACAGGCTCATGATATTACCGATGCTAAATTAAAAGCATTGGCAGATACTGAAGCCGAATTAGAAACAGCATTTTTACGCTGGGAAGAATTGGAAGAAAAGAAAAATTTGGCTGACGGTAAAGCTTAAAAAAATAACGCCCGAAAGGGCGTTTTCTTTAGATCTTTTCAAGATGATCTTTTTTCAAAATACTTTCTTCATCAAGCGTTGATAAGCGTGAGATAGCATTACGGTAAGAAATTTCAAGGGTTTCTCTACTGGTTGCCATTACGCCTTGATCCACTAAAAATCCATCATTTACATCATATACCCAGCCGTGTAATGAGAGTTTTTGTCCGCGTTCCCAAGCACTTTTTACAATTGAAGTGCGACCTAGATTGTAAACCTGTTCTGCTACGTTAATTTTAGTCAACATATCCGCACGTTTTTCTGGGGAAAGGTTACCGAGAAGATGACCGTGTTTGAACCAAATATCGCGAATATGAAGAAGCCAGTTGTTGATAAGCCCTAAATCTTTATCTGCCATAGCGGCATGAATACCACCGCAGTTGGTGTGGCCACAGATAATAATATGTTCAATTTTAAGCACATCGACGGCATATTGCACAACAGAAAGGCAATTAAAATCTGTGTGAATCACTTGGTTAGCAACATTACGATGAACAAATAATTCACCAGGTTCAAGATTCGTCAATTTCTCAGCGGGCACACGGCTATCAGAGCAACCAATCCAAAGGTAATGTGGCGTTTGATGATCCGCAAGCTCTTTGAAGTAAGTAGAATTTTCTTCCTTCATTCTTTGCGCCCAACTGTAATTGTTGGCAAAGAGTTGTTTAATTTTATCCATTTTGCTTTCCTTAAAATTTTTAAAAAATTAACCGCACTTTTAGGTAAGTGCGGTCAATATTAAAGTTAAATTGAATTAGAAATTCGCATTTCTTGGCGCGCGTGGGAATGGAATTACATCACGAATATTTTGCACGCCAGTTACATAGACAATTAAGCGTTCAAAACCAAGACCAAAACCAGAATGTGGAACGCTGCCGTATTTACGCAGATCGCGATACCACCAATAATCATCTGGATTTAATCCCATTTCTTCCATACGTTTATCAAGCACGTCTAAACGTTCTTCACGTTGTGAACCACCGATAATTTCACCAATTCCCGGTGCTAACACGTCCATTGCCGCCACAGTTTTTCCATCATCATTTAAACGCATATAGAATGCTTTAATATCTTTTGGATAGTTTTTTACTACAACTGGTGATTTAAAATATTCTTCCGCCAAGAAACGTTCGTGTTCAGAAGAAAGATCGATACCCCAAGAAACTGGGAATTCAAATTTCTTACCAGATTTTAATAACACATCGATGGCATCAGTATAATCAATTTGCGCAAAATCTGAGTTTACAAAGTTTTCTAAACGAGTAATAACATCTTTATCTACATGTTTTTCAAAGAATTGTAAGTCGTCTTTGCGCTCTGCTAATACTGCGCGGAATACGTATTTCAACATATCTTCTGCAAGTTTTGCGTTATCCGCTAAAGTTGCAAATGCAACTTCTGGTTCAACCATCCAGAATTCAGCTAAGTGACGAGTGGTATTCGAGTTTTCTGCACGGAATGTTGGGCCGAAAGTATAAATTTTGCTTAATGCACAAGCATAGGTTTCGCCGTTTAACTGACCTGAAACCGTTAAAAATGATTCTTTACCGAAAAAATCTTGGCTGAAATCAACTTTTCCATTTTCACCACGTGGAAGATTTTCTAAATCAAGTGTAGAAACACGGAACATTTCACCCGCACCTTCAGTATCTGATGCAGTAATTAATGGGGTTGCCACCCAGTAGAAACCTTGCTCATGGAAGAAACGGTGAATTGCTTGAGATAAACAATGGCGAACACGTGCGACCGCACCAATAATATTGGTACGAGGGCGTAAGTGAGCCACTTCGCGTAAATATTCAATAGAGTGGCGTTTTGCTGCCATTGGGTAAGTATCTGGATCTTCAACAAACCCTGTCACTTCTACTTTTTCTGCTTGTAATTCAACTGCTTGTCCTTCTGCAGGTGATTCAACGACTTTACCTGTTACAATTACAGAACAGCCTGTTGTTAAACGTAAAATTTCGCTTTCGTAATTTTCAATATCGTTATTAATAATTGCTTGAATTGGATCAAAGCAAGAACCGTCATAAACCGCTAAGAAAGATAAACCTGCTTTAGAATCGCGACGGGTACGCACCCAACCACGCACAGTGACGGTTTCACCAATCGCCACTTTCCCTTGTAATACATCAACAATTGATGCCACTTTAGACATATTAAACCTCTGTAACTGAATGTAATTCACATAAAATTGCCGATAGTTTACCTTAATGAAGGAAATTTTCCATAAAAATATAGTGTTGGTGCGGGCTATGAACAATAAAATAGTCTTAAAAATGAGCCCTAAATAAAATAGGGTAAAGCCTTATTAATATTGAATATACGCGATTTTATGCTAAAATCTCGGGCCAAAATCATTATGGCTAATAATAGGAAAAAATATGAAAGTTTTAGAAGGCTCAGTCGCAGCACCTAATGCAAAAGTTGCAGTAGCAATTGCTCGTTTTAACAGTTTTATTAATGAAAGTTTATTAGAAGGTGCAATTGATGCATTAAAACGTATCGGCCAAGTGAAAGATGAAAATATCACTATCGTGCGTGCTCCGGGTGCGTATGAGTTGCCATTAGTTGCTCGTCGTTTAGCTGAAAGTAAAAAATTTGATGCGATTGTAGCTTTAGGTACAGTTATCCGTGGTGGTACTGCGCACTTTGAATATGTAGCAGGGGAAGCAAGCAGCGGTTTAGGAAAGGTTGCAATGGATGCTGAAATCCCAGTCGCTTTTGGTGTATTAACCACAGAAAATATTGAGCAGGCGATTGAACGTGCTGGTACTAAAGCAGGTAATAAAGGTGCAGAAGCAGCCTTAACCGCACTTGAAATGGTTAATCTTATTCAACAAATTGATGCGGCATAAATCATGACAGAACAAAAACAAGTTAAAAAGCCTTCTGCTCGTCGTCGTGCGCGTGAATGTACTGTTCAAGCCTTGTATTCTTGGGCTGTATCGGGCAATACTGCAGAACAAGTTGAATTAGCCTTTGTGTTAGATCAAGATATGGATGGCGTAGATAAACCTTACTTCCGTAAATTATTTCGTCAAACAGTAGAAAATATTGAAACCGTTGATTTTTCTATTTCGCCTTATATTGACCGTGCTTTTGATGAGCTTGATCCTATTGAAACTGCAATTTTACGTTTAGCCGTTTATGAATTGCGCTTTGAGTTAGATGTGCCATATAAAGTGGTTATCAATGAAGCGATTGAAGTGGCAAAAGTATTCGGTGCAGACGAAAGCCATAAATATATCAATGGCGTACTTGATAAAATCGCACCAGCATTAGGACGTAAATAATCCTTTTAAACTGAAAATGGCGCGCGTTTTTAACGCGTGCCTTTTCTTTTATAAGATAGGTGAAAATGGCAATGGGTGAATTTGATTTAATTAAACAATATTTTCAGCAACAAATATTAGTTGATGATTCCGTTCAATTATCTATTGGCGACGATTGTGCGCTGGTTTCCGTGCCAGAGAATTATCAGCTTGCCATTACGACGGATACAATGGTGGAAAATACGCATTTTTTACCAACCATTTCACCTGAAGATTTAGCTTATAAGGCGGTTGCAACAAATTTAAGTGATCTTGCTGCAATGGGGGCACAGCCCAAATGGGTTTCTCTGGCATTAACTTTGCCAAATGTAGATGAAAATTGGATTTCAACATTTAGTCAAAGTTTATTGCACACGTTAAAACAATACAACGTCACATTAATTGGTGGCGATACCACAAAAGGCAACTTATCTATTACCATTACGGCACAAGGCTTTGTCGAAAAAGGTAAAGGGATTTGTCGTCATAAAGCGCAAGTTGGCGATTTAATTTATGTTTCAGGCACTTTAGGCGATAGTGCGGCTGGTTTAACACAAATTTTATTGGGCAAAAGTGCGGTTGATTCAGATGATGTTTTTTTGCAACAACGACATCTTAGACCCACACCTAGAATTGAACTTGGGCGGGCGTTAATTGGCATCGCTCATGCAGCCATTGATCTTTCCGATGGGTTAATCTCTGATTTAGGGCATATTCTTGAGCGAAGCCAATGTAGTGCTGAAGTTGAACTGACTGCATTACCTCTCTCATCATCGATTTTAAATAAATATGATCGCACTCAAGCGGAACAATTTGCCTTAAGTGGTGGAGAAGATTATGAACTTTGTTTTACCATACCGCCCGAATATAAAGATGAATTAGAATTACGCTTGAAAAAACTGAACGTGCCTTGCACTTATATTGGTAAAATTAATGAAAAGTGCGGCGACTTTTCTCCCCGTTTTTTACGGGATGGAAAGCTTGTGAATATTACATTTTCAAGCGGTTTCGATCATTTTAAGGAATCAAAATGACAGAAAATAATCCTCTTAAAAAAATCTCTCTTTTAAATCCTATTCATTTGCTTGCCGTTGGTTTTGGCTCGGGCTTAATTCATCCTGCTCCCGGTACTTGGGGGAGCTTAGCTGGAACAATTTTAGGCGTGATTTTGCTTTCTTTGTTAGGTGTAAAAACCTTTTTAATTTTTACCGCACTTTGTTTTCTACTCGGTTGCTACCTTTGCCAAAAAACTACTGCAGATATGGGCGTGCACGATCATGGTTCTATCGTCTGGGATGAATTTGTCGGTGTATTTATTGTATTATCGGCGATACCGTCATTATCTTGGCAATGGATTTTGGCTGCTTTTGTGTTATTTCGCTTTTTCGATATTTTAAAACCGTTCCCAATTCGTTATTTGGACGAAAAACTCGAAAGTGGTTTTGGCATTATGGTCGATGATGTATTAGCGGCAATTTATGCCGTGATTGTCGTATTGGCTATTCAGTATTGGATGTCGTGATGCTAAATTTAATCATTGTACATTTATTTGGATTAATGACGCCGGGACCTGATTTCTTCTATGTAAGTCGGATGGCGGCAAGTAACTCTCGTCGTAATACAGTTTGTGGCATTTTAGGCATAACGCTTGGCATCGCTTTTTGGGGAATGCTTTCTATGTTGGGATTGGCGGTGTTATTCGTTACTATTCCTGCATTACATGGCGTGATTATGTTGCTAGGCGGTAGTTACCTAGCATATATCGGTTTTTTAATGGCTCGCAGCAAAAAATACGCTAAATTTGAACCGCACTCTGATATTGAATTTAATCAGCAAACCACAATCAAAAAAGAAATTTTGAAAGGGCTTTTAGTGAATTTATCCAATGCAAAAGTCGTGGTGTATTTTAGTAGCGTGATGTCGCTTGTCTTAGTAAATATCACTGAAATGTGGCAAATTATCTTGGGTTTTATGGTGATTGTGGTAGAAACATTTTGTTATTTTTATGTGATTTCATTGATTTTTTCACGTAATATTGCCAAGCGTTTATACAGTCAATACAGCCGTTATATTGATAATATGGCGGGTATTGTATTTTTATTTTTTGGTTGTGTGCTTGTTTATAGCGGCCTCAACGAAATAATTCATTAATAAAAAAGGAAGTAACATGACATTAAAAATTGCAATCGCTGGTGCTGGCGGAAGAATGGGGCGTCAATTAATTCAAGCGGTTCATTCTGCGGAAGGCGTGGAACTAGGTGCGGCTTTTGAACGCAAAGGATCATCTTTAGTCGGGACAGATGCGGGAGAATTGGCGGGAATTGGTCAACTTGGTGTAACAGTTTCGGACGATCTTGAAAGCCAAAAAGATAAATTCAATTTATTAATCGATTTCACTCGACCAGAAGGAACCCTTGAACATATTGCATTTTGCGTATCGAATAATAAAAAAATGGTGATCGGTACAACTGGTTTTGATGAAAATGGTAAAGTGGCTATTAAAGCAGCTTCAGATAAAATTGCTATTGTGTTTGCATCAAATTTCAGTGTCGGCGTGAATTTAGTCTTCAAACTTTTAGAAAAAGCGGCAAAAGTGATGGGGGATTATTGCGATATTGAAGTGATCGAAGCACATCACCGTCATAAAGTCGATGCGCCATCAGGCACCGCACTTTCTATGGGCGAACATATCGCGAAAACCTTAGGTCGCGATTTAAAAACTCACGGAGTCTTCTGTCGTGAAGGAATCACAGGCGAACGTAAACGCGATGAAATTGGTTTTTCTACTATTCGTGCTTCGGATGTAGTAGGAGAACATACGGTTTGGTTTGCAGATATTGGTGAGCGTGTAGAAATTTCCCATAAAGCATCAAGCCGAATGACTTTCGCTAATGGTGCAGTGCGTGCTGGTAAATGGGTAGAAAATAAGGCGAATGGCTTATTTGATATGACCGATGTATTAGATTTAAATAATTTATAAATCAATTTCAATGTCACTTTCTACGTGACAACAGCATAATAAAATTTCATCAGGTTGAATAAAGGCAAGGGGCGTATCTTTATAGGATACCTTGCCTTTTTTGATCTTCACACGACAAGAACCACAATAGCCACTACGGCATTGATATTCATGGTGAATATTATTTTTCTCGAGATGCTCAAGTAAACTTGTTTCATTATTGAATTCTAATGTGGTTTTACTGTAGATTAGATGAATTTTCATAATAACAATGCAGTGAAATTTGCTGGACATTATATAAGGAAAATCCATATGTTAAAAATACTGTGTTTTATAACCGCACTTTTTATTACTGCTTGTAGTTCTATTAGTAAAGAACCAGTGAAGACGGTGGATGTTTATATCAAACCTTATTATTCTGCTGAAAATGGAAAAGCAGAAAATGTATTTGTACATAAAGAAATTGATCCTATGCTACGTGAAAATACGATAAAAGGTTATAAAAGTGCGGTGAAATTTGTAGAAGAAAATCCGGCCCGTATTTCACCAATGACGATGTTCACGTTAGCCGCTAGGGCTTATGATTTTGGCTTAAGAGATGAAGCCGTTACTTGGTTTTATCGTGGACAAAATCGCTTGATCACCGCACTTTATGTGTTGGATTTACCAAAACAAACGGTGCAGGATAATACAGGGTTCAGCCATGTAGTGGGGCAGTTTGTTAATGCTTATGCGTTTTGCAATTTTGATAAACAAAGTCGTGCTGCCGAAAATGCGGTGAAATGGACAATTGCGCATCCTTATGAAGTTATTTTCTTACCAGCATTACCCGCAAAATTTGCAGATCGTCAAAAAGCGTTAAAAGAAGCAGAAGAAAAATTAGTCCAACGTTTACAGGAACAAGCACGTTTTTTTGCTAATCCAAAAAATAAAGAAAAATGGCAAAAAGAGCGGTCAGAAAATTTTGTGAATGAACGATTTTGTTGGTAACAAGAAAAAATGGAATATCGATAACGTTATTCCATTTTTATTTTTGATAAACCAATGATTTTTCGTATTATTCTTTTACTTTTTAAGTACTTGGTATTATCATTACTCGGTTTTTATTTTATAGAGAAAAGAGAAGCAGGGGAAACTATGCAACATCTGAACGAGCTTGTTGAGAAAGCAAAATTAGCGATTGAATCCATTCAGGATAAAAGTTTAACGGCTTTGGATGAAATCCGGGTCGAATATTTTGGTAAGAAAGGGCATTTTACTCAATTAATGCAAGAATTGCGTAATGTGTCAGCAGAAGAACGTCCTGCGATGGGCGCAAAAATTAACGAAGCAAAACAAGCTGCGTTAGAATCTTTAAATGCAAAAAAAACGGAGTGGGAACAGGCTGAACTTAACGCAAAATTAGAAAAAGAACGTATAGATGTCAGTTTACCAGGTCGCAAAGTTGAAACCGGTGGCTTACACCCAGTTACCATGACGATTAATCGTGTAACAAAATTTTTCTCAGAACTTGGCTTTTCAGTTGAAAATGGCCCTGAAATTGAAAGTGATTATTATAACTTTGATGCGTTAAATATTCCTAAACATCACCCAGCACGTGCGGATCACGATACTTTCTGGTTTAATCCAGAATTATTACTTCGCACTCAAACTTCTGGCGTGCAAATTCGTACTATGGAAAACATGCAGCCACCAATTCGCATTATGGCTCCGGGACGTGTATATCGTAATGACTACGATCAAACGCACACACCAATGTTCCACCAAATTGAATTGCTTTATGTGGATAAAAAAGCAAATTTCACAGAATTGAAAGGCTTATTGCACGATTTCTTACGTGCTTTCTTTGAAGAGGATTTACAAGTGCGTTTCCGTCCATCTTATTTCCCATTCACCGAACCTTCAGCCGAAGTGGATGTGATGGGTAAAAACGGTAAATGGTTAGAAGTGTTGGGCTGCGGTATGGTGCACCCAAATGTGTTGCGTAACGTTGGTATTGATCCAAATGAATATTCTGGTTTTGCAGTGGGTATGGGCGTTGAGCGTTTAACAATGTTACGTTATAACGTAACAGATTTACGTTCGTTCTTTGAAAACGACTTACGTTTCTTAAAACAATTTAAGTAATTTCTCGGATTTGAATTAAAAGGATAACAACAAATGAAATTTAGTGAACAGTGGGTAAGAGAATGGGGGAATCCATCCGTTTCAACCGAGCAATTATGCGAGCAAATTACCATGCTTGGCTTAGAAGTGGATGGGGTAGAAGCCGTTGCGGGTACATTTAATGGTGTCGTTGTGGGTGAAGTGGTAGAATGTGCACAACATCCAGATGCGGATAAATTACGTGTAACTAAAGTGAACGTAGGCGGTGATCGTTTATTGGATATTGTGTGTGGCGCACCAAATTGTCGTCAAGGCTTAAAAGTGGCTTGCGCAACAGAAGGTGCGGTATTACCTGGCGATTTCAAAATTAAGAAAACGAAATTACGCGGTCAACCATCAGAAGGAATGCTTTGTTCATTTTCTGAATTAGGTATTGATGTTGAAGCTGATGGCATTATTGAACTGCCACTTGATGCTCCAATCGGTACAGATTTGCGTGAATATTTAGGTCTAGATGACAATGCTATTGAAATTAGCTTAACGCCAAACCGTGCGGATTGTTTGAGCATTGCGGGTATTGCGCGTGAAATTGGTGTGGTAAATAAACATCCTGTAAATCAACCGCACTTTGAAGTGGTGCCAGCAACAATTTCTGATAAAGTTCAAATTGATTTACAAACGCCAGAAGTGTGCCCGCGTTATTTATTACGTGTGATAAAGAACGTCAATGTAAAAGCACAATCACCAATGTGGATGCAAGAAAAATTGCGTCGTTGTGGTATTCGTTCTATTGATCCTATTGTTGATATTACTAACTACATTTTGCTTGAGCTTGGTCAACCAATGCACGCGTTTGATGCGGCCAAAGTTGCACAACCTGTTCAAGTTCGCTTCGCAAAAGAAGGTGAAGAATTAGTATTATTAGATGGTTCAACGTCAAAACTTCAATCAAATACTTTATTAATTGCCGACCAAAATGGGCCTTTAGCAATGGCAGGGATCTTTGGTGGTGCAGCGAGTGGCGTGAATAGCGAAACGAAAGATGTGATTTTAGAATCCGCATTTTTCGCTCCATTAGCTATTGCAGGCCGTGCAAGACAATATGGTTTACATACTGATGCATCACACCGTTTTGAACGTGGTGTGGATTTTGAATTAGCCCGTAAAGCAATGGAACGAGCAACCGCATTATTGCTTGAAATCTGTGGTGGTGAAGCGGGTGAGATTTGTGAAGCAAGCAGTGAAACTCATCTTCCTAAAGTCAATACCGTTCAACTTCGCCGTAGTAAATTAGATGCACTTTTAGGTCATCATATTGACACAGAAAGCGTAACAGAAATTTTCCACCGTCTTGGTTTCGATGTTACTTATGCTAATGATATTTGGACGGTAACTTCTGCAAGCTGGCGTTTTGATATTGAAATCGAAGAAGATTTAATTGAGGAAGTGGCGCGTATTTATGGTTATAACAGCATTCCAAACAATGCGCCACTAGCGCATCTCCGCATGCGTGAGCACAAAGAGTCTGATTTAGATTTAGCTCGAATTAAGACCGCACTTGTGGATGCTGATTATCAAGAAGCCATTACTTATAGCTTTGTGGATCCAAAAATTCAAAGTTTATTACATCCACATCAAGAAGCACTTGTATTGCCAAATCCTATTTCTGTGGAAATGTCAGCAATGCGCGTGTCTTTGATTAGTGGTTTATTAGGTGCTGTGCTGTATAACCAAAATCGCCAACAATCTCGCGTTCGTTTATTTGAAACTGGATTGCGTTTTGTGCCAGATGCCAATGCTGAATTTGGCGTGCGTCAAGAATTTGTTTTAAGTGCGGTAATTACTGGAACGGCAAAACCTGAACATTGGGCAGGCAAAGCAGAGTCTGTTGATTTCTTTGATCTTAAAGGCGATTTAGAATCAGTACTTTCTTTAACAGAAGGTGGTAATAGAGTTCGTTTTGTTGCAAAACAATTTGATGCATTACACCCTGGCCAATCTGCTTCTATTGAATTAGATGGTCAAGAAATTGGTTTTATTGGTGCAATTCACCCATCTATTAGCCAAAAACTTGGCTTAAATGGCAAAACTTTTGTATTTGAAATTCTTTGGAATACAATTGCGGCACGTAATGTGGTGCAAGCAAAAGAAATTTCTAAATTCCCAGCAAACCGTCGTGATTTAGCTTTAGTTGTAGCAGATAGCGTACCAGCAGGGGAATTAATTGCAGCCTGTAAACAAGCAGGCGGCGAAAAATTGGTGCAAGTGAACTTGTTCGATGTATATCAAGGTGTGGGCGTCGCTGAAGGCTATAAAAGTTTAGCTATTAGCTTAACTGTCCAAGATAATGAAAAAACACTTGAAGATGAAGAAATTAATGCAGTGATTTCAGCAGTATTAGCGGAGGTAAAACAACGCTTTAATGCTGAATTAAGGGATTAATATGGCTACGATAACCAAAATTGATATTATTGAATATTTAAGTGATAAATATCAGTTATCTAAACACGATACGAAAAATGTGGTGGAGAACTTTTTAGAAGAGATTCGTTCATCGCTAGAATCTGGTCATGATGTGAAATTATCAGGATTTGGTAATTTTGAACTACGTGATAAGTCATCTCGCCCAGGTCGTAACCCGAAAACTGGTGATGTTGTGCCAGTTTCTGCTCGCCGAGTGGTGACATTTAAACCAGGGCAAAAGTTACGTGCTCGTGTAGAAAAAACTAAATAGTAAGCAACAAAAAGTGCGGTGAATTTCTACCGCACTTTTCATATGAAAAGGTATGAAAATATATAAATCATTTTTAATCGCTACTGCCTCGCTGTTTTTATTCGCTTGTTCTAGTTTTCAAAACGATGATTATGCGATGAACTATAAAGGTCAAATCGGCGATCCTATTATGGCCATAGCCATGTTGAGCGAACAACAACATGAATGGGCGGGTACACCTTATGTGCTCGGTGGTGTTTCACGTCGTGGCGTAGATTGTTCCGGTTTTGTGCAGAAAACTTTCTTCGAGCGTTTTAATCTTCGTTTGCCAAGAAGTACAACTGAACAAGCCAATTATGGTAAACATATACGCAAAGAAGATATTCAAACGGGTGATTTAATTTTCTTTAAAACTGGTCGTGGCCCTAATGGCTATCATGTGGGAATTTATGTAAAAGAAGACAAATTCCTTCATGCTTCCACCAAAGGGGGAGTTGTCTATTCTTCAATGAATAACCCTTATTGGTCGAAAGCCTTCTGGCAAGTCAGACGGATTTAGAAAGTATAATGCTGGAATTTTCCAGCATTTTTTATAATGATTTTTTTCAAATTTGGGAGATAAAATGTCCTCAAACTTAACCGCACTTCAAATTCAACTTGAAATTTTACGCCTTATTCCGAAAACACGTTTCATTACCGCCGAAGAAATCTTACAAAAACTTGCTGATATTGGCGTTCAACGTGATATTCGTTCAATTCAACGCCAGCTAGAAAACTTATCTCAACAGTTTGAAATTGAACGTGATATGCGTGATAAACCTTATGGCTACCGATGGAAATCAAATGCTAAAGGCTTGGATTTACCGATTTTAAATGAACAGCAATCACTTGTGCTTATGCTTGCTAAACAATATCTCAATGGTATTTTGCCTTCTAGCATTATGAGCTCAATGGAAGCGTTCTTTCAACAGGCCGAATATAATTTGGTTTATGACAGCCATAAAAAATCAGGGGCTGAATGGCTTAATAAAGTTGCTATTGCGCCCACTAGTCAGCCGTTATTACCTGCCAAAATCAATCCAGAAATTTTTTCTCAAATTAGCACCGCACTTTATCAAAATCGATTTTTACAGGTGCATTATCGGAGTATTCACGGTAAAGAACATAAGGCTCAGGTCAAGCCATTGGCTTTGGTACAACAAGGGCCAAGTAGCTATTTAGTCGCACAATATGAGAATGGCGATATTTTACACTTGGCTTTGCATCGCTTGCTTAAGGTAACAGTAAGTACAATGATATTTGAACGCCCTGATTTCAATTTGAAATCTTATGTAGAAAGCCAAAAGTTTGGTTTTACCTATGGTCGAAAAATCCGGTTAACTTTCCGCATTAATAAAGATATTGGTGGCTTTTTAACAGAAACACCATTATCAACCTATCAAACAGTAAAAGATTCTGGGGATGATTATGAAATTTCAGCAACTGTGATCGAAAGTCAAATGCTGGAATGGTGGATAGCTCACTTTGGTGAAAATTATCAAGAAATTGAGCGTGTATATTTAGAAGAAACAGTATAACGACATAAATTGTCGCTTTGTGCTTTATGATAAATCTATCTGAAGAAAGGACATTCAAATGAAACAGATTGTGTACATTGATATGGATAATGTGATGGTAGATTTTCCATCGGGTATTGCAAAACTAGATGATAAAACCAAGCGAGAATATGAAGGTCGATATGATGAAGTTGAGGGTATTTTTAGCTTAATGGAGCCCATGCCGAATGCGATTTCTGCTGTGCATAAATTGATGAAAAAATATCATATTTATGTACTTTCTACTGCTCCTTGGCATAATCCTTCCGCTTGGAGTGATAAAGTAAAATGGATTCAACATTATTTCGGTGAAGAAAAAGGTTCAGCCTTATACAAACGATTGATTTTATCCCATCATAAAAATCTCAACCAAGGCGATTATTTAATTGATGATCGTACTAAAAATGGCGCTGGCAAATTTCAAGGTGAACATGTTCATTTTGGTACAGAACAATTTGCTAACTGGAATTGCGTCTTATCTTACTTAGACTGTGGGCCTTTTACGCCAAGTGATATTTTGCAAGATTGCTTGAAAAAGCCAGCCGCCCTCGTGCAAGTTGAAACTGAGGAGCAAAGCCGAATCATTGGTGCTTTTGCAGATCGTTATAAATGGCAAGTGTTTAATTTAGCCTGTGTTTATGCGGATGAAACAGCAACCGAACACAAAACGGTCTATTTAATTATCAGTCCTTATCACAGTGATGAATTTAAATTGCGTATTGATGCCATGTGCGCTCATATTCAATCTGAATATGAAGTGCTATTACGCTCAAAATCACAGCTAAAACAATATTTCCAACGCCTTTCAGATAAGTCATTCTTACATATTGAAAGCTATAATTATCAACCACTTTATAAAGCAGGGAATATATTTGGCATGATGGCGAGAGATAGACAGGTTGATGAAATTTTAGAACAAAAAGGAGCCTGAAAAATGACAGAGAAAAATAAACCAATTTGCGTAGTATTAACCGGCGCAGGCATTAGTGCCGAAAGTGGTATTCCTACTTTTAGAGCGGAAGATGGCTTGTGGGCAGGGCATAAAGTAGAAGAAGTTTGCACGCCAGAAGCCTTAAAGAAAAACCGTGCAAAAGTATTGGCGTTTTATAATGAACGACGTCGTAATGCTAAAGCTGCAGAGCCTAATGCTGCACACTTAGCTTTGGTTGAATTGGAAGAGTTTTATGAAGTTCATATAATCACTCAAAATGTGGATGATTTACATGAGCGAGCGGGAAGTACTAACGTACTCCATTTACATGGTGAATTGAATAAAGCTCGCAGCAGTTTTAATACCGATTACATTGTTCCATGTTTGGGTGATCAACTGTTAGAGGATAAGGATAATCACGGTCATCCAATGCGTCCACATATAGTCTTTTTTGGGGAAAATGTACCCATGTTTCCTAAAGCAGAAAAGTTAGTAAAAAAGGCAGATATTGTGATTGTTATTGGCACTTCATTACAAGTTTATCCAGCTAATGGATTGGTAAATCTAGCTCCATACGGTTCACTTATCTATTTGATCGATCCTAATCCCAATACAGGATTTGTTCATAAGAAAGTGATTGCAATAAAAGAAAAAGCGGGTGAGGGCGTTCCTAAAGTGGTCGCCGAGTTATTGGAGAAAATTAAAAAATCATAGAAAACTGACCGCACTTTTTAAACAAATAGCAACTTCGGTCGCTATTTATCATTATTTATCTTGCTTATGTTTAAGCATATGCATAATAAGTCTAATAAGCGTTTCTTTTTGTTTCGGATCAGATTCTGCAACTAATAAAGTGAGTGCTGCAAGCCCAGTATCATTGATAACTGGATGCCCATTATGATCAAACAAACGCCCATTTCTATGCAAGAAATCCACAAATAAAAATGCACCACTACGTTTATTACCATCTGTAAAAGGATGATTCTTGACGACAAAATAAAGCAAATGTGCCGCTTTTGCTTCAATGCTTGGATAAGCAGGTTCACCAAATACACTTTGATCTAAATTGCCTAGAATCGCAGATAAGCCGTTATCTCGTTCACGCCCAAAGAGATCGCTTGCTTCACCTTTTGCCATCAGCTGTGATTTTAACTCTGCTAGTGCAGAACAGGCCTCAATATAAGTCGGTAATGTACCGCCTTGCTGTGTTTGTGGTTCGGTAAGTAAACCTTCATCATATTGTTGTAGCCATAAAAACGTATGCGTATAACGGCTGACAATATCCACTAATCCACGACCACTTTCTAGCGTTAATTCCGATGAATTTGCCGTTTTTTGAATAAGCGCAAGTGCTTGTTCTAATTCGTGAGCATTTTGTTGTAAACGTTTTTGGTTAATAGTATAGCCTTGAGTCAGATATTCTTTTAAACGTGCAGTTGCCCAAATTCTAAAATTTGTTGCAGATTTAGACTTCACTCGATAGCCTACAGAAATTATAGCATCCAAATTATAATGTTTAACCTTACGAGTAACTTGTCTTTTCCCTTCTTGTCGAACTACCGAGAAATCCTCGGTAGTTAAATTTTCATCAAGTTCTGCTTCATTAAAAATATTTTTTAAGTGTAGGCTTATGTTATCTGAGCTAGTATCAAAAATATTTGCCATCTGCGCCTGAGAAAGCCAAACGGTGTCATTTTAAAATCTCACTTCCACTTGAGTTGTGCCATCTTGAGCTTGGTAAATTTCAATCGGGTTTGGGTTATTCATATTATTTTCCTTAATAAGTTATATGTATATATAACCAGATAAATATACATATTGCAATACAGATTATCTTATTTGCAAAAAATCTTCTAAAAATAACCGCTTTCAATATTCACAAACGACACAAGTTGTCGCTTCCTTTCATATAATTTTTCCATAAAGGGAGATTTTTTACTTCTTACATATCTATCAAGCCTTTAATCAATAAAAGGAGCAAATAATGGCAATGAAAGTAATTATGGCAAGAGATCCACTTTTTGAGGATGTAAAAAAATTTGTGAAACAACAAAAAGTTGCATCTAGCTCGGTGATTCAACGCAGATTTATGTTGGGTTTTAAGTACGGCGAAAGCAAAAAAAGGCGGATTTATTCGTATTAACCCGCAAGATGCAGGTGTGCCGAAAATGCACTTTTAAAGTCTAGAAATGAAAGCATTAGATGCACTAAAAGCGATTGATTGCCTTCTAAACCCTTCTCAACAAGCGATTGAATAATGGAAAATTTTTGCGAAATTACCTTCTGCCAACAAATTGGCAGCAACAAGCGACACAACCAAGATGCCCTTTTTAATGGCGAGGCGGTGTTTCAATATAAACTCAAAACGGCTGAAAAACGCCTTGAAAACCGACCGCACTTTTCCTTTCATTTTGATTTTCCCTAACAGATCTGTATAATATTTACCCTTTGAATATAAACGATTACAGGAGGAAAGCATGATAAAACCAGATACTTTACCGCAATTTTTGCGTAATAAAGTCGAGAAAAATGATGCCTTTGGTCTTGTGGAAGGGCTGTGTCAATTATTACGTAGTAGCCCTACAGAAAAAATTTCTCCAACCTTACATCTATTTAAGTTTATCTTAAAGAACGACAAAGAATTAGGCTGTTCTGTTTCGAAATTATTATGTGGTTGGTTATGTGGTTTACGTCTTTACTCGTTGTTTATTAGCAGTGGTATTCTTACGCGTGGCGGTTTTGGGCAAGAAATGAAAACGCGTATTTATGAGCGTTTTAACCCCTCTTTTAAAGATATTAATGATTTACGTGATATTTTTTATTTATTGTTTAGCGATAAAAATGATGCGCGCTGGATTGATGCCGTCCCATTAAAAACGTGGCGAGGCGTATTTGGCGTTTTAACCCGTTATACAGAACAAAAAGATCGGGAACGTTTAAAAAATCATATTGAAAGTGAAGGGCTATTTGCCATTGAGATGCTTTCAATTTGGATTGCAGCTGAAGATATGGATCCTGAACTGATGCGAATGGACCCCTCTCTGTTAAATACTGATTCACCTTTTGTGGCATTGCACCATGAAGTGGTGAATTGGTTACAGGCACGTCGCCAATCAACCGTTTTTGATGATAGCCATTTACAGGTAATGTTTAGCCAATGTAAAAAATTGGTTGAGCGTTTGCAAAAACGTGGAGCAGTGGTGGGCTCTTCTTTAAATACGGCTTATTTACTGGAGCGTCTTTCTCAGACCTTAGAACGATTAGAAACCTTGATGGCGATTTTTGTTTCAAATCGCTATTTACCACGCCGAATATTGTTATTAACTGGCTGTTTTGCCCGCGCAGCAGCAGAAAAACATAGCATCACCCGATTATGGAAAAAAAGCTCAAGATTAGTTTCACGTAGCATTACCCAAAATGCGGGTGACCACGGCGAGCACTACATTACGCGAGATAAAAAAGAGTATTGGGCAATGTTTTATTCTGCGGCAGGTGGTGGAGTATTAATTGCACTGATGGCGCTATTTAAAATCTATCTAGGTAGCATTATTGATGACAAAGTCTGGAAAGGGATTGCCGAAGGCTTAAATTACGGCTTAGGTTTTATGGTGATCTTTATGTTGCATTTTACGGTAGCGACGAAACAGCCAGCCATGACTGCAGCCCGTTTTGCTGAGGCTGTTGAGAAAACGCCTCAAGGTAAAAGCGTCAATATGAAATTAGCCCAATTATTAGTGGATGTATTTCGCTCTCAAAGTATTGCGGTGCTAGGCAATGTACTTATTGCGATGGGATTGGCTGCATTGATTGCTTTTGGTTACCAATATAAAACAGGTGAGCCGTTGATGAACTCCGAGCAAATCGCTTATCAGTTGCATAGCATTGATCCTTTTGCGGGAACCTTATGGTTTGCAGCCATTGCGGGTGTATGGTTATTCTGTTCAGGGATTATTTCGGGTTATTTTGATAACCGCAGCAATTATTTGAATATGCGTATGCGTTTAACCCAACATCCGTTATTGAAAAAATTAATGTCTGAGAAATCTCGCGTTAAATTTGCTAATTATATGCATGAGAATTATGGCTCGCTTATCGGTAATCTTTGCTTTGGTATGCTGCTTGGTATTACGGGTGTGGTAGGTTACTTAACGCACCTTCCATTAGATATTCGTCATGTGGCATTTTCATCTGCGAATGTAGGCTATATTGCTGTGAGCGGACAATTCACCTACTCATTGCTTTTACAATGCATTGGTTTTGTATTGTTGATTGGTTTAGTGAATTTAATTGTCAGTTTTTCATTAACGCTTTGGGTCGCACTGCGTTCTTTGAATGCGGAAATTGAGAGCTGGTGGCCAATTTGGCATGAAGTTTGCCAAATTGTGAAAAAACGGCCATTGAGCTTATTTCTTCCAGTTCAATTAGATAAATAATCGTCTTAAGTGCGGTCAAAAATATCAACGTTTTTGACCGCACTTTGATCTGCATCCCAAAATCTGGACACCTATTTTGAGGTGCAGATTATGTCCTACCCTTATCAATTTCGTTTGAAAATTATCAAACTCGTCACCGAACAGGATTATGTATGGTATCCGTGAGGTGGCTAAACTTCATAACATTCCCCATTCTGCCGTCATCTATTGGCTAAAAGCATTTCGGGAAAGAGGGTTTGATGGCGTAAAATCGCCTCATACAAACCTTCAAACCCCGAAAATAGTGAAGCCAAAGATGAAAAAGAAAGACATTGAAATTCCAGAAACCACAGACTTTTCACCTAAAGCGTTTAAAAAGTTACAATGAGAGCTCGCCTTGGCTCGTGCGGAGATTGCTTATCTAAAGTAGTTGGAGGCGCTCGACCGTCAAAAACAACGACAGAAAAAAGAAAAATCATTGAAAGATTGAAGCCGGACCACGCGTTAAATGATTTACTTCGTGTGGCTAAAACGCCCGAAGTTTTCATTGGTAAAAAAGATGTTAGAACAAGGGCTTAGTCGGCTTAAACCGACATAATGCCCTATTATTCATAGCGACCAAGGCGTATTGTATGGCACGGCGGAATGGGTAAAGATGTTGGAAGGTAAAGCAGTTCAAAGTATGAGTCGCCGAGGAAATTGCTACGATAATGCGGTGATTGAAAGTTTTTTTGCGATACTAAAATCAGAGTGTTTTTACTCTCGGACTTATCATTCAATTGCTGAATTACAGGCTGAAATTGAAGAATATTTAGTGTATTACAATCAAAAACGAATTAAACTTGGTTTAAAAGGATTGAGCCCAGTGCAATACCGAGCTCAATATTTAAGTTAACTAACCTGTCCAACTTTTGGGGGGCAGTTTTAACTGCCAGAAAATAAAAACCATTGAATTTATCTTCAATTATTATTTCTGTGATCCACCTCACAATCTTAATATGACAATTATCATAACCCTTTAGAGAGCATTATATTATCTTTATGCTATGTTGATCGATATAGGGAGGACAACATATGCTCATGACGATACTCAGCTTCCTCATTGTAACCGGTGTGGTCGCGTATATTTCTTGGTTAAAAACAAAAGGGGATGATTTAAGTACATCCAAAGGGTATTTCTTAGCTGGTCGTGGTTTAGGTGGGTTAGTGATAGGGTGCTCAATGGTATTAACTTCACTCTCAACAGAACAACTGATCGGTGTAAATGCGGTCTCTTATAAAGGAAACTTTTCAATTATCGCATGGACCGTTCCAACGGTTATTCCGCTTTGTTTCTTGGCACTTTATATGTTGCCGAAATATTTGCGTAACGGTTACACAACAGTGCCAGAGTTTTTTGAAAGCCGTTTTGACCGTCAAACACGCTTGATTATGTCAACATTATTCTTGGTGTTTTATCTTTTCATCGTAATTCCAACCGCACTTTATACTGGTGCAATCGCCTTCAATAAAATCTTCAACTTAGAAACCGCATTTGGCTTAAGCTATGGGGCCGCCATAACTTACACCGTTATTGCGATTGGCGTTGTTGGGGCTATTTATGCGATTTTTGGTGGTTTGAAAGCGGTAGCGGTATCAGATACGATCAATGCAGTGATTTTAGTCATTGGCGCATTGCTTGTACCATTCTTTGCCTTGATGTATTTAGGCGATGGCAGTTTCTCCGAAGGTTTACACACAATCACAACAACGCACATTGAAAAATGGAATGCGATTGGTAGCGAAACAGATGCCACACCTTGGCCAACGATTTTCACGGGGATTATGGTTGTTCACTTTTTCTATTGGACAACTAACCAAGCTATTGTACAACGTTGTTTAGGCGCGAAAGATTTACAATCAGGTCAAAAAGGTATTTTGATTGCGGCACTATTCTTATTAACTTTACCGATCATTTTAAACCTTCCTGGTTTATTAAGTTTCCATATTTTAGGTGAAGGCATAAATCCAATTGATGCCTCTTATCCATTATTAGTAAACAAAGTATTGCCAACTTGGTTACAAGGTTTCTTTATTGCTGCATTATTTGGCGCAATTTTAAGTACCTTTAACTCATTCTTAAATTCAGCAGCAACCATTTACTGTAAAGACTTATTACCTTCTATCAGCAAAAAAGTGCGGTCAGAAGAAGAATTAATTTCTTATGCGAAAAAAGTTTCTACCATTATGGCCATTGTCACTATGATTTTCGCTCCGTTACTCATGTTTGGTACAGATGGTATCTTCTTAATCACTAAACGTTTCGCAGGATTTGTGAATATTCCAATCGTTGCTTTATTTGCCGTAGGTATGTTTAACAAAACGGTATCTGGCAAAGCGGCACGTATTGCTTTACTTGCTCATGTTATCTTGTACTTCTGCATCGTTTGGGTGTTTAATGTCAAAATCAACTTTGTGTATGTTATGGGCGGATTATTCGTATTTGATGTCGTATTAATGCTCATCTTAGGACAATTCTTACGCCGTGAACCTTACATTGAAAACAAAGAAAACTTAGGTAACGTAGATTTAACTAACTGGAAATACTTAAAAGTAACCAGCGTGTCTTTAATCTTAGGTTTACTTGCGCTTTACACTTTCCTTTCACCACTTGGTATGGCATCAGAATCTGGCAATCCGTCAATGGTGCTTGGCGTATGGGCGGTGTTACAAATTATCGTGTTATTTGTTGTACGAGATAAAGAGGCTAAATAATGAACATTATTTATATTCTACTGGATCAAATTCGTAAAGATATGTTGGGGCCTTATGGTCACCAAATTGTGAAAACCCCGAATTTAGATCGTTTGGCAAAAGATGGCGTTCGCTTTAATAATGCCTTCACTCCAGCATCTGTTTGCGGTCCTGCACGCACTTCGCTTTTTACTGGATTAATGCCGTCGTCTCACGGCATTATTAAGAATGGGGAAAAAGGCGGTACAGGTGAAATTAGCCAAGAAAAACCGAATATCGGTAAACTAGCTGGCTATAACACTTATGTTGTAGGGAAATGGCACGTAGGTACTAAATCCGTACCCGAAGATTATGGGATTAAAGGCCATAACTTTGATGGTTATGGTTATCCCGGCAGTGGAGTATATAAAAATTTAGTCTTCAACCAACCGCCAACACATTCCAATCGTTATAAAGAATGGTTAGAAGAAAAGGGGTATGAAATCCCAGAAGTAAGCCGCACCTACTTTGGTGATAATCCGCATTTACAGGTACAAGAACTTTGCGGTTTGCTATCAGGCACTAAAGAGCAAACCATCCCTTATTTCATTATTGATGAAGCGAAAAAATATATTCAAGAATCATTAGATGAAGGCAAGCCGTTCTTTGCATGGATAAACTTCTGGGGGCCTCACACGCCTTGTATCGTGCCAGAACCTTATTATTCCATGTATCGAAAAGAAGATGTGGTACTTGATAAAAGTTTCTTTAAACCGTTAGAGGGCAAACCAGGGCATTTTCGCACAATTTCAAAAATGTGGGGAATGTGGGAGGCGAGCGAAGATCATTGGAAAGAAGTCATCACAAAATTTTGGGGGTATATCACCTTAATTGATGATGCAATAGGTGAATTATTCGATTACTTAGAAAAAAACGGCCTTTATGACCGCACTTTCTTGGTAGCAACCGCAGATCATGGTGATGCAATGGGCGCGCATCGAATGATTGAAAAAGGTGAATTTATGTTTGATGCCACCTATAACATTCCGATGATTATCAAAGACCCAAATTCAGACCGAGTCAATCAAGAAGATGATAACTTTGTCTATCTTCACGACTTAACCTCGACAGTTTTTGATTTAGCTAATCAAAAAGTACCTGAAAGTTTTGAAGGGCAGAGTATTCTCCCGATTATGCGCCAACACCAAGATAACCAAAGAAAAGGTGTGCTTGGTCAGCTCGCAGGGCATTTTGTGTATTTTGAACAACGTATGTGGCGTCGTAAAGATTACAAACTCGTATTTAATGCGACTGATGTTTGTGAACTTTACAACATCCGTAACGATCCAGAAGAAATGCATAATTTATTCTATGATTCACAATATAACAGCATCAAAAAAGAGATGTTGGAAGAAATGCGCGCCGAGATGAAACGTCTGAATGACCCACTGGAAAATTGGGTTTATCGAATTATTGACGAAATTTAACCAAAGTCGTAGATTAAGGGCGTATCAGATACGCCCTTTGTTATCTCTGCACCTTATTTATCTTTTAAAACTACAGGAATAAACATGAAAACAACATTACTAAAAACACTGACACCAGAGCTTCATCTTGTTCAACATAACGACATCCCAGTTCTTCATTTAAAACATGCGGTTGGAACGGCAAAAATTTCCTTACAAGGGGCACAGCTTATCAGTTGGAAACCGCAAAATACGATGCAAGATGTATTATGGTTAAGTGAAGTAGAACCATTCGAAAATGGCAATGCTATTCGTGGTGGTGTACCGATTTGTTATCCTTGGTTTGGTGGTGTAAAACAACCTGCACATGGCACAGCTCGTATTCGCTTATGGCAGTTGAGTCATTACGATATTTCAGCGCATAAAGTGCGGTTAGAATTTGAGTTGTTTTCTGATTTAAATATTATCGAAGCTAAAATTGTAATGGTGTTCACAGACAAATGTCATTTAACTTTCACACATTATGGCGAAGAACCTGCACAAGCAGCATTGCATACCTATTTCAATATTGGGGATATTAATCAAGTGGAAGTACAAGGTTTACCTGAAACTTGTTTTAATAGCTTAAACCAACAACAAGAAAATGTTCCGTCACCGCGTCACATTTCTGAAAATGTTGATTGCATTTATTCTGCAGAAAAAATGCAGAATCAGATCGTAGATAAAAGTTTCAATCGTACGATCGCACTGCATCATCATAATTCAAGCCAATTTGTCCTTTGGAATCCTTGGCATAAAAAGACGAGTGGAATGAGTGAAACTGGCTATCAAACGATGTTGTGCTTAGAAACTGCACGTATTCATCACTTGCTTGAATTTGGCGAAAGTTTAAGCATAGAAATTTCGCTTAAAGGCTAAATTTTGTTGCATAAGTGGTGTGAATACTATAGAATTCGCGGGATTTTGCTCGTTCCTTGCGGGCAACAAATTTGAAATCTTTTATTTTTAGCGAAAAGATTTTTACTATTAACCAATAGAAGGAATACGATTATTAAAACCGTAAAAAAAGCGCCGGCAGTAAATCGCCCAAACCGTATCAATGAAGAGATTCGTGTAAAAGAAGTTCGTTTAATTGACCAAGATGGTGAACAAGCAGGGATTGTTTCTATTCAACAAGCCCTAGAAATGGCAGAGCAAGCAGAGCTTGATCTTGTTGAAATTAGCCCAAATGCAGAGCCGCCGGTTTGTCGCATTATGAACTACGGTAAATTCCTTTACGAAAAAAGTAAAACCGCTAAAGAACAAAAGAAAAAACAAAAAGTTGTGCAAGTTAAGGAAATTAAATTCCGCCCGGGTACAGACGAAGGTGACTATCAAGTTAAGTTACGTAGCTTAATCCGTTTCTTAGAAGACGGTGACAAAGCAAAGATTACCGTGCGTTTCCGCGGTCGTGAAATGGCTCACCAAGACATCGGTTTTGATGTGTTAGAGCGAGTAAAAAATGATTTAGCTGAAATCTCTGTGGTTGAATCTGCACCGGGTAAATTAGAAGGCCGTCAGGCTGTAATGGTGTTAGCACCGAAGAAAAAATAAGAATTTTGCTGAGATTTCTCAGCAAATCTTTTTGTTTAAGTTTGACTTAAATGAAAAGACAACTGCACGTTGGGCACACTACGCAGCCTAACTGCTTTTGAAAAGGCAATTGAATTTGCCTAATGATGGAAATGATCAGTGCTTCCAAGTAACTTTTTAAGTTCGCCTGATTATGTTGTTTTAAACGAAAAATGCGGAGTTATTTTAACAATGCCTAAAATCAAAACAGTACGCGGCGCAGCGAAGCGCTTCAAAAAAACTGCTTCTGGTGGTTTCAAGCGTAAACAATCTCACTTACGTCATATTTTGACTAAAAAAACAACTAAACGTAAACGTCATTTACGTCATAAATCAATGGTTGCGAAAGCAGACCAAGTTTTAGTAGTAGCTTGCTTACCATACGCATAAGCCGTTATTTAAGCAAAACGTACGATTAGTTCATTTTAGAAAAATATTACATAGGAGATTAAATAATGGCTCGTGTAAAACGTGGTGTTATTGCAAGAGCACGCCATAAGAAAGTTCTTAAGGCTGCTAAAGGTTATTATGGTGCACGTTCACGCGTGTATCGCGTTGCTTTCCAAGCGGTGATCAAAGCTGGTCAATACGCATATCGTGACCGTCGTCAACGTAAACGTCAATTCCGTCAATTATGGATTGCACGTATCAACGCTGCAGCGCGTCAAAATGGTTTATCTTACAGCAAATTCATCAACGGCTTGAAAAAAGCATCTGTTGAAATCGACCGTAAGATTCTTGCTGATATCGCTGTATTCGACAAAGTAGCGTTCGCTGCATTAGTTGAAAAAGCAAAATCTGCACTTTAATTTTTTAAAGTTTAGATAAAGAATTAGGACGCTGAAAAGCGTCCTTTTTTGCATTTATGGCTTCAAATTTTGTAAAATAATGCCATTAGTTGTCATCTGTTAAAATCTATGGCCGAAACACTCCCACTAAATCCTATCACGTTGCCTTTAAATCAAATTAGCTTAATTGAAGCGTCTGCTGGTACGGGGAAAACCTACACTATTGGTTCTTTATATCTCCGACTTTTATTAAAGGCAGGGGAAAATAACTTTTCTCGTCCGTTAAATGTGGAAGAAATTCTGGTGGTAACCTTTACGGAAATGGCAACAGAAGAACTCAAGAAAAAAATTCGTGAGCGTATAACAGATGCGATTGATAAACTCACTGCCTTTGCAGAAACCCAAGATAAATCCGCATTTAAAAATGATAAATTTCTTACCGCACTTTGTCATGATTTAGATATTTTTGAGGCAATTCATCGTTTAAAATTAGCTGAGCAAAATATGGATTTGGCAGCGATTTATACCATTCACGGTTTTTGTCGCCGTATGTTGATGCAATATGCTTTTCATTCTGGCATTCACTTCAATTTAGAATTAATTAAAGATCAATCTGATTTGTTAGTTCGTTTTGCTAATGAATTTTGGCGAGAACATTTTTATCCATTGCCTTTTGAAATGGCTGATTTTATTGCGAATGAACTAGGATCACCAGATTACGTATTATCCCTATTAGAATCTAATTTAGGCAAAAATTTAATTGTTGATTTGGAGAACCAACAGGCATTATCTATTTCTATTACAGAATTTTTGCACCAATATCTTGGTGAGTATTTTAAAGATATCAAGGCACTAAAACGCTTTTGGTTAGAAAGTGCGGGTAAAATTTCTGAATTAATTACAGAAGAATTGAATAAAAATTATGCAAAAGATGAGCCTAAATCCTTGAGTCGTCGAAGCTATAATACATCGCGTTTGGCGAAATGGATTGAGCAAGTAAACGCCTGGGCAAATAATCCGCGTGATTATTTACTAAATGAAACCTTGATGTCGTATTTCACTCAATCAGCTTTAGGTGAAAAAGGTGAGGAGGGCGCATCTTCCTTTATCGCACCTGTATTTACTGAATTAGAAGAGCGTGCAAATGCTTTAATGTCCCCAGATTTACTTCGCAGAATCATTCTTTATCATTATCGACAAGGCTTACAACAAAAACTTTTAGATTATAAACTTAATCACCAAGAAAAATCCTTTGATGATTTATTACGCTTGTTTTGCGAAGCCCTGCAAGGAGCGCAAGGGGATGAATTAGCGGAAATGATTCGTTTCCAATATCCTTTTGCGATGATTGATGAATTTCAGGATACGGATTCACAACAATACGCTATTTTTTCAAAAATTTATCGTGATAATCCCGAAAAAAATACCGGTTTTATTATGATTGGCGATCCGAAGCAGGCGATTTATCGTTTCCGTGGCGCAGATATTTTTACTTATCTAAAAGCATCAGATGAAGCCCAATCTCGTTTTGAACTCACTAAAAATTATCGTTCAGAGAAGCATTTGGTTGATGGCGTAAATGCGTTGTTTGATTTTCCTCAATCGCCATTTATTTATCAAAATATTAACTTTACTGCTGTTGATTCTCGTGATGATCATCTGCGATTTTATTTAAACGGTAAAGCCGAACCAGCTTATCGTTTTTATCTAACCGAAAGTGACAAAGTGAATAAAACTGAAATGGCAAAAATATGTGCTATCTCCATTCAACATTGGCTAAAAAGTGCGGCAGAAAATCAGGCAGTTTTTCAAAATGAAGATACTTGTAAAACATTGCCAGCGGCAAATATTGCTGTACTTGTAAAAAATCGTTATGAAGCCACATATGTTATTCAAGAGCTACAAAAACTTGGTATTGCTTCCGTTTATCTTTCAGATCAAAGTAGTGTTTTTGATAGCCATGTAGCTGTGGAGTTACTCAGAATTTTAAAAGCTTGTTTAAATGTTGCTGAGCGTCCAATTTTGAATGCGATTGCGACCGCACTTTTTGGCTTAAATGCAGCGGATATTCATCAAATTCAGCAAAATGAGGCAGACTGGCAACGTTGGGCAGATAGCTTTACTCAATACCAACAAACTTGGCAACGCCAAGGAATCTTGGCCATGCTACACCAAATTTTATTGGAACAAGGCATTTCAGAACGCTTATTAAACCAAGCCACGGGCGAGCGAGATTTAACGGATTTCCTACATTTGGCAGAAATTTTACAACAAGCTGCCACGCTACACGAAAGTGAAGCGGCATTACTCAGTTGGTTTGAAAAACAAATTCAAGGCGAAGGTCGTCAAGAGGCTCAAATTCGTTTAGAAAGCGAACGCCAGTTGGTAAAAATCGTGAGTATCCATAAATCTAAAGGCTTAGAGTACGATTTAGTTTGGCTACCATTTTTAGCTGTATCAAGCAAAATTCCAACGGCTGGTGACATGAATGTTTATTATTCTAAAGAACGAGATGAAACCTTATGGGATATAGAAAATCGCAATTTAAACGCACTTTATGAAGAAACTTTTGCGGAAGAGTTACGTTTACTCTATGTAGCTTTAACACGTGCCAAATATCAAATGGCATTCGCTTTGCCTGCGCAATTTGATAAAAAATGGAATGCCTTACATTATGTACTAAGCCAAGGTGAAATAGGCAAGGAAATAGCGTTATCAGCGCCTAAAGATACCGAAACATTGTTGCAAGCCTTCAAAGAAAAAATGCGAGATAATGTGGAAATCTGCACTACGCAAAATCTAGAGGCTTTTCCGGCTTTATCTATCAATACAAAAAATGATGAGCTTAAAGCCTCAGAATTTACTGGCAATATTGAGCAAGATTGGCGAATAACCAGTTTTACTTCAATTGAACAAGGTCATCGCCGACAAAATTATTTCACTGAAAGTGCAGGGAAAAAACACGCTGTTTTTGATGACGCAAAAGATTATGACAGCCAAAATTCGATTGAAATTTCGACCGCACTTTTAAGCGAAAATGAATCAAACATTTTAGATTTACCACGAGGTAAACAAGTCGGGACTGCATTGCATCGCCATTTTGAAAATTGCTATTTTTCTGATTTAGCAAATACAGAAGAAATTGACAAATTACGACAATCTTTACAGTTAGATGAAACTTTTACAGAGCCGCTACAAAATTGGCTACAACAGATTTCACATACGCCACTTTCTAATGAAATAGGAATAGCATTAGCTGATTTGGCAAATAAAGATTGCATTAAAGAAATGCCATTTTATCTGGCTATTCGGGAACATTTTGATGTTGAAGCGTTTAATCGTACGTTGAAAGCCCATCATCATTTACCAAGCGAGCCACTTCAATTTGAACAAATTCAGGGCATGGTGCGAGGTTCGATTGACTTAGTTTTCCGCCATAATGGGAAATATTATCTTGTTGATTATAAATCTAATTTCTTAGGTTCAACCCTTGCTGATTACAATCAAGAGGCATTGAAAAAAGAAATGTTACACAGTCACTATGATTGGCAATATTTAATTTATACGCTGGCATTGCATCGTTATTTACAAAGCGTTGTGCCTCATTACGATTATGCGCGAGATTTCGGCGGGGTATTTTATCTTTTCTTACGTGGAATGAACGGAGAGCTACAATCTGGCGTATTTTATGATCGTCCAAGCGTTGAATTAATCACAGAATTAGACGGGGTGTTTTAATGTTATCTGTATTACACAAACTTAAAGAGCAGGGCATTCTTTCTCTAGGTGATTATTATTTTGCTAAGTTGATAGCTGATAAACAATGTCATACGAATTATGCAGAACCAGTCAAAAATTTAGCCATATTATTAGCCGCACTTTGTAGTTGGCTCTATACGCAGGGAAATACTTGCAGCCAATTAGATCGCTATTTAGAACATAATTTATTTGGCTTGGCTTATCGTACAACGGAAGAAGATTACTTGGCTGAAATTCGTGAAAAGATAGGTTATTTAGCTGTGAAAGATTGGCAAAATGCGTTGCGCGGGCATATGGCATTTACGCAAGATCCCGTCAGTCAAATTGCGCCCATGGCATTTCAATTTGGTGCGTTGTATTTCTATCGCGCTTGGCAAGATGAATACCGTATCGCACAATATATAAAAAATACTTTAAAAAAACACCGCACTTTAGCCTTTTCTTATGATGAAATTCGTCAAAAATTAGACAAATATTTCCCTGAAAAACAGGAGAAAACAGATTGGCAAAAAGTGGCAGTGGCAACGGCGATTAAAAGTCCATTTTCGATTATTACAGGCGGCCCAGGAACAGGAAAAACCACTACAGTTACGCGTTTATTGCTCGCTCTACAAGAATTATTTGATTGTAAATTACATATCAAATTGGTTGCGCCGACTGGTAAGGCAGCCTCTCGTTTGGAAGAGTCGATTAAAAATGCGTTAGGTTTTATGCAAGAAAAAATGAATTTGTCCGATTCACTTTTCAATGCGATTCCACAAAAAGCCAGCACTTTGCATAGTTTACTGGGTGTGAATGCCTTTAATGATTACACACGATATAATAGCCATAACCTTTTACTGTTAGATGTATTAGTTGTTGATGAAACATCAATGATTGATTTACCGATGATGGCAAAACTTATCAATGCGTTAAAGCCTGAAACCCGATTAATTTTATTAGGCGATCAGGCGCAATTAGCCTCTGTTGAGGCGGGGGCTGTATTGGGGGAATTGGCACAATTTGTTAATCAACCTTATAGTCATGAACAAGCTGCGTATTTACAAGCGACAACAGGCTACGAAGTAAAAGGTGCTGATTGTTCAAATCCAATACGTGATTGTTTATGCCATTTAACAGAAAGTCGCCGTTTTGATAAAGATTCAGGCATTGGAAAATTGGCTGAATTCATTCAAAAAGGCAAAGCAGACGATAGCCTTGGGTTATTTGAACATTATCCACAAGAATTGCACTTTAATGCCTTAAATGATGAAAGTGATGCGGTCAATCAAGTAGTAAAAAGTGCGGTGGAAAATTACCGCACTTTCTTAAAAATGTTAGACGATTTACGTAAACAAAAAATTGATCCTAACGCTAAAAATGAGCAAGGTATTTCCTATGCTGAAGCTATTCAATCACAATTTAATTCTGTGAGATTTTTAACCGCACTTCGTAATAACAAGTTAGGTGTTGAAAATCTCAATAAAGAAATCGCGTTAGCGTTGAGAGAAGAAAAATTGCTTTGGTTCCGTAATGAACAAGATTGGTATATCGGCAAGCCAATTATGATTAATGAAAACGATCATAATGTTCGCCTTTATAACGGCGATATTGGACTTTGCTTGGCAAATGGCAAAGTATGGTTTGGCAATCGAGAAGTGCTGACAAGCCGAATTCCAGCACATGAGCCCGCTTTTATGATGACGATTCATAAATCTCAAGGTTCCGAATTTGAACACACTGTCATGGTGCTTCCAACAGAAGTGAATCCAGTACTGTCGCGAGAATTAGTTTTCACGGGCGTGACTCGTGCGAAAAAAGAACTCACTATATTTGCCGATGAAAAAATATGGAAAACAGCAATTCTCCAAACAGTGAGACGCCAGAGCGGATTGGGTAAATTATTGGAAGAGTTGAAGTAGTCAAAAAGGCGGAATGAATCCGCCTTTAAATTTATAAGCCCATCACTTATTCATCAACAATATCAGTAAATTCTGCACCTAATACTTTTGCTAAATCTTGTGGTGCAATTTCTACGCTTAGCCCACGTTTTCCGCCTGAAACATAAATCGTTTCAAACTCAAGTGCGGTTGAATTTATCACGGTTTTCACTCGTTTCTTTTGACCGAGCGGGCTAATTCCTCCTACAAGATAACCTGTACTTTTTTGTGCTGCATCTTTATCCGCCATTTCTACTTTTTTCACACCGATAGATTTTGCTGCTTTCTTTAAATTCAGCATATTGGCCGTTGCAAGCACAAAACAAGCAAGTTTTTTCTGATCGCCATTTTCCGCCACAAGTAACGTTTTAAAAGAGCGGTTAGGATCAATGCCTAATTTTTCTGCCGCTTCATCACCAAAATGTTGATTATTCGGATCATGATCATAAGTATGCAAGATAAAAGGAATTTTTTGTTTTTTAAGTAAATCAATTGCAGGTGTCATTATTTCGTTCCTGGTTTTGGTGTAAAATAATGCCGATTATTTTACAGCGGAGAGAAAAATGGACGCAACCTTAAATATTGCGATAGCAGCAGAATTTGAATTAAATGAAAAAATTGTAGAGCGTTTAGAACAAAGTGCGCTTGAAATTAGTAACGTTTCTATTGTTGAAATAACACCTTTTGAAGAAGAACAAAATATTCGTTTTCGCAATAAAGGCGTTGAACAACTTTCGCCAAATGAAGTTGAGTGGGCTGATTTTAATTATGTCTTTTTTGCAGGAAAACTTGAGCAAGTTTCCCATATTGCGCAAGCAGCGGAGCAGGGCTGTATTGTCATTGATATGTTAGGCGTTTGCAGTGCGCTTTCGGATGTACCTGTAGTTGTTCCAACGGTAAATGAATCACAGCTTTTAGAACTAAGACAACGTAACATTGTTAGCTTACCTGACCCACAAGTAAGCCAACTTGCTTTAACGCTTGCCCCTATTCTACAAGAGATCAATCTCAATCAAGTGTTTGTCACTTCTTTATTGCCGGCTTCTTATACGGATGCAGAAACCGTGACGAAACTTGCGGGACAAACAGCCCGTTTATTAAATGGTATTCCATTGGATGAAGAAGAAACGCGCTTAGCGTTTGATGTTTATCCGTATCAAGCACCTAATTTATCAAATCAATTACAACGAATTTTTCCGCAATTAGAGCGTGCCACATTCCATGCAATCCAAGTACCTGTATTTTATGGATTGGCACAAAAAGTCACCGCACTTTCAGATTATGATTTCGACTATCAGCCTCAAAATAGCGAGCTTGTCGCTTTAGAAGAAACCTTAATTACGCCTGTTCTTAATGGAGAACAAGAAAATGGCGAAGAATCAGTAAAACTTCATTTAAGTCAAATAAGTGCGGTAGAAAATGGTGTAGAATTCTGGTCTGTGGCGGATGAACAACGCTTTAATCTCGCCCTGCTTTCAGTGAAATTGTTGGAAGGAATTTATCAGCAAGGTTATTAATACCAAGAAAATTAAGGAGAAGAGTATGCAAAATATTCTATTTATTATCCATTCATCCCCTTATGGTGACGAGCATTTTTTTAGTGCATTACGTTTGGCGTTACAGTTGCAAGAGCAACATAAAAGTGCGGTTAATTTAAAAATATTTTTAATGTCTGATGCGGTAACTGGCGGTTTAGCAAAACAAAATCCAGCAGAAGGGTATCATTTACAACAAATGTTGGAAATTTTAACGGCACAAGGGGCAACAATTAAACTTTGTAAAACCTGTACAAATGCTCGTGGTATCACTGAATTACCGTTGGCAGAAGGCGTGGAAATCGGCACGTTGGTAGAGCTGGCAGACTGGACGATGGAAGCTGACAAAGTATTAAATTTTTAATTTTCTCGATAGATAAAAGAAACCCGCCGCAAGTGCGGGTTCTTTTTTGCTTATTTTGTTGCGGCTTTCATTGCTTGAACAAATTCAGCTAATTCAACTAAACATTGCTCGTGATTATCTAAATTTCGCTCAATGATTTTCACCGTTGCCGAACCTGAAATCGCACCGGCAGCGCCCAAAGACAACGCTTCTTTAACTTGCTCTGGTTGAGCAATACCGAAGCCTTGTAAAATTGGTGGGGCATTATGTGCCTTAAGCTGTTCTACAAGGGTATCTAAATTTGCTGCGTGAGCTTGATTTTCAGCACTGGTTACGCCTGCGCGTGAGACTAAATAAGTATAGCCCTCGCTATTTTCGGCTACACCTTGGATCGTTTTTTCGTCTGCATTTGGCGGGCAAATAAATACCGGTTGAATGCCGTGTTTTTTAGCTGCTTGTACATAATCTTCTTTTGCGAGTAACGGAATATCTGCCACAAGCACAGCATCAACACCGACTTCTGCACAACGTTGATAAAAATCATCTAGGCCTTTGGCAAAAATTAAATTGGCACAAAGTAATAAGCTAATCGGAATCTCTGGATATTTTGACCGCACTTTTTCTAATAACCTAAAGCTATCTTCAGTACTATGGCCCGCAGTTAAAGCACGATTATTCGCAACTTGGATCACGGGGCCATCAAGTAGCGGATCGGAAAAAGGAAAACCAAGCTCTAAAGCATCTGCACCGTTATCTACAAGCGTACAAATAATCTCAAAAGAGCGGTCAAAAGTAGGGTCACATAAGGTGACGAAAGGAACAAATGCTCCTTCATTTTTTGCTTTAAGCGCAACAAATTGAGTTTCAAAACGGCTCATTATTTCATTCCTTTTTCTGTCAAAATTTTATCTACGGTGAAAATATCTTTATCGCCACGGCCAGATAGATTTACCACTAAAATTTGTTCTTTATTAGGTTCTTGATGAATCATTTTTAAGGCTTGAGCAAGAGCGTGTGAGCTTTCTAATGCTGGAATAATGCCTTCATGTTTAGCTAATTCTTGGAAAGCATTCAATGCTTCATCATCGGTAATACTTGGATATTCTGCACGTCCAATACTTTGTAAATAAGCATGTTGAGGCCCAACAGAAGGGAAGTCTAACCCAGCTGAAACAGAGTAGGATTCCTCAACTTGACCATCTTCTGTTTGCATCAAAGGAGATTTCATCCCGAAATAAATGCCAACTTTTGCATGACCTAATGGTGCGCCATGTTCACCGCTTTCAATGCCTTTCCCCGCTGGTTCAACGCCAATCAAACGCACATTTGGTTCATCAATAAAATCAGTAAACATTCCAATTGCGTTAGAACCACCGCCAACCGCAGCAATCACTGCATCAGGTAAACGACCTTCTCGTTCGAGAATTTGACGTTTCGTCTCAATCCCAATCATTTTTTGAAATTCTCTCACAATCGTCGGGAAAGGGTGAGGACCTGCAGCGGTTCCAAGTAAATAATGGGTGGTTTCATAGTTTGCTGACCAATCACGCATAGCCTCACAACAAGCGTCTTTTAAAGAGCAAGAGCCTTTTTGTACAGGAATCACTTCCGCGCCCATTAAACGCATACGAAATACATTCGGCGATTGACGCTCAACATCTTTTGCGCCCATATAAATACGGCATGGCATATCTAACATAGCACAAGCAAGGGCTGTCGCAACACCATGCTGACCCGCACCTGTTTCGGCAATAATACGCGTTTTGCCCATACGTTTAGCCAATAATATTTGTCCTAAAACTTGATTGGTTTTATGAGCGCCACCGTGTAATAAATCTTCACGTTTAAGATAGATTTTCGCTTTAGTACCTTTTGTTAAGTTACGACAAAGGGTAAGTGCGGTCGGTCTTCCCGCATAATTTTTGAGTAAATCTTGAAATTCACGTTGGAATTCAGGATCGTCTTTCGCGTCTACAAATGCTTTCTCAAGCTGTTTAAGCACTGGCACGAGTATTTCTGGTACATACATACCACCAAACTCACCAAAATAGGGATTTAAAAGAGTTTCTGACATTGTGTTTCCTTATTATTTTAATTTGAATTTCTTGCCACATTAAGTGGTGCAAAAGTTTGTGCTGTTGGCATCACTTCAATGCGATTAATATTAACGTGTTCTGGTTGCTGATTGAGCCATAAAACCATGTTTGCAATATCTTGTGGCGTAACGTATCGCACATTTTCATAGAGTTTTCCAGCTCGTTCATCATCACCTTTAAAACGCACATTAGAAAATTCTGTACCGCCACAAAGCCCAGGTTCTACACTGGTAATACGGATATTTTTACCCGCCAAATCTGCACGTAAATTTAAGCTGAACTGTGTTACAAAAGCCTTTGTACCACCATATACGTTACCGCCTGGGTAAGGGTAGGTACCTGCAATTGAACTTAAATTAATAATATGGCCCGTATTTCTTTCGACCATTTGAGGCAAAACGAATCGAGTCATATTCACCAATCCTTTAATATTGGTATCAATCATTTGTTCCCAATCATCAATATTCGCTTTATCGGCAGATTCTAAGCCAAGAGCCAATCCTGCGTTATTAACGAGTAAATCAATATCTTTCCATTGTGTAGGTAAAGATTTAATTGCTTCTTCAGTGGCTAGTCGATCAGATATATCGAAAGCAAGAGGCAGAAATTTTTCACCCAATTCAGCTTTTAGTGAAGTTAAACGTTCGGTACGACGGCCAGTACCAATTACAAAATATCCAGCTTGAATAAGTGTTCTACAGATTGCAGTACCAAATCCTGCGGTAGCACCAGTAATAAGGGCAATTTTAGACATCATTCTCTCCTTTTTATTTATAATATTTTTATACTACTACACTAGTGCAAAAAAATATAGGAGTTTATGAAGAAATTTAAAGAAAAAGAAAGGAAAATAAAAGCAAAAGTGCGGTGAAATTCCACCGCACTTTCAAGATTAATGATGATGGTGTTCTGGTTTTGGAGGGAGTTTAGCCAATCCTTTACCAACCGGTAAAATTAATGTGCTATAGCTTGCAGATTGCTGACAAATTTGTTGATCTGCAAATGGTATTTTGTGAATGACTTTAATTTTCCAAATACCATCAATTAATGGAATGATATTCACACGTCCTTGACTATCTGTTTTACCTGAAAAACCTTGTGGTTCACGATGGCTTGTACTTGCTTCAAGATCTTTCACTACAATAGTATCAGCGGTTGCAGTTACAGTTTCGCCCGCTAATGGCTGATCTTGGTAGAAAATTTGAACAGGGAACGGTTCGCCTGATTTCACTTTGCTTGGATCACGCAAAGGAACAATTTCAAGTGGTAAACCTACTCTTGTCATTGCCATTTCTGCATTTAATGGCTTTTTACCAACTGTAACAAGACTTTTACCAAACATTTGGGTTTGTTCGCAATAAGTTGGATTTTCTAATCCTTTCAAATTATCCATTTTCCAACCTTCAGCATTTTGTGACCAAAAGGTTGGTTTATAAGTTGCTGTCACCCAATAAGAGCCATCAGACAATGCTTTCTCTGATTGATATTGATAGTTTTCCCCTTTTTGAACTAAGGTTTGTTTTTCACCATCTTGACGAATAATTTCCATTGGCGCAAAAATTTTTAAACGTGCTTCAGGAATTTTTTCTACGTAAGGGTAGTCCCCATAAGCTAATTCTGCTTTTAATACAGAACTTGATGCCAATTTTGCAGGTGCTTGAACCCAAACTTCATGAGCTTGCGCTGCACCAGCTAAAACCAATAAACTTGTAATTAATGTTTTTTTCATACCTTTCCTTAATAAAAAAATAGAGGTGAGCATTTATAAAATGAGCGCAAATATTAAATAAAAATAACTATCATTTAAATGGTGATTTAGAGAAAATTTAATATTTGTGATCCAGATCACAAAACATCTATATAAAGCATATAAAAAAATTCCATAAATACTTAGTACTTAGGGAATGTCTAAATGTAGATAGCTGTTATTAATCGTCCTTTTTAGATGGCTTAATGCCTAATAAATTACAACTTAATTTACTAATCACATGTTCCGCAGTATTGCCCAATAATGCAGCTGATAAACCTGTACGGCCAACTGTGCCTAAAATTACTAACTCTGCTTCAATTTCTTTTGCAACTTCAGGAATCACTTCTTCTGGGAAACCTTCATGCACATGAGTATGGTCTTCACTAATACCAAATTTCTGACGCAATGCTTTCATATTAATAAGATGTTGGCCACGAATACCGTTTTCATAGCCTGAAGTATTAAATTCTGGTAAATCAATCGCCATATTGATTGGAGCAGAAGGGTAGGCTGCAACTAAGTGAACATTACCACGATTTAGATTTTCAGCGAGTGACATGCCTGTTTCCACTAATTCTTGATTAAATTCATCTTGATAGTCTTGCTCACCAGAAACATTTACTGCCACAAGAATACGGCGTTGATGTTTCCAATCGCCATCGCGAACCATCAAAACAGGAACAGGGCATTTACGAAGAAGCTGCCAATCCACTGGTGTGAAAATAAGTGAGGTAAAACTTTCTTCATCTTTAGTATATTTCACCACAAGATCATAATTATTGCCTTCGACTTCTTCTTTAATCGCCTCAGCTTCATTACTATTCCAAACAATGTGAGATTGCAATTCAATTTCAGGATCTGCATATTTATCTAAGTAATATTGAACCGCATGTCGATGTTTTTCGATTACTTGTTGATGCATTTCTGAACGTTCTTCAGAAGAAAGTAAAGCCGACATTTCATAAGATAAGTCATATACAGATAAAAGTGCGGTGATTTTTACCTTAGTTTCATTTTTTTGTTCTTTCACCAAACGTACGGCGCGCGCAAGGGCATATTGTTTTTCATTTTCAGGATTGAGAACAACCAGGATATTTTTAAATTTCATAATAACCTCCAAAACTCACCATAGAATAAGAAAGAATCTTTTGAATGGCAAGGTGCGATTTTCAAAAAGGTGATCTAGTGCAAAATTTATTTTTAATGAATACAAAAAAGGCGTGAAATTCACGCCTTAAAAATTATTCAACTAATGTTATTTTGGTTTTATTCGTGCCAGTTAATTCAATTAAAGCATTGAGATCATTAATTGTAATATATTTTCCTTGCACTGTAAGAACGCCTAGTTTTTGAAAGCGTCCCAATAATCGACTGATAGTTTCAACTGTTAACCCTAGATAGTTACCAATATCACCACGCGTCATCGTTAAACGGAATTCTTTAGCTGAAAAACCACGAGCAGAATATCGTTTAGAAAGATTATGAATAAAAGCAGCCAAACGTTCTTCTGCATTCATTTTGGACAGTAACAAAATCATTTCTTGATCACTTTTAATTTCATTACTCATTAAACGCAAAATTTGTTGGCGCAACTTTGGCATTTTACCTGCTAAATCATCCAAAATATCATAAGGAATTTCGCATACCATTGCGGTCTCTAAAGCTTGCGCAAAACTAGGGTGTTGCATTTGAGTAATGGCATCAAAGCCAACTAAATCACCAGGTAAATGGAATGAAGTGATTTGTTCTTCGCCAGATTCGCTAATAGTGTAGCTTTTGATCGTACCAGAGCGAATTGCATAAATTGAATTGAGGGAATCACCAGCTTTAAAAAGAACTTGTGATTTTTGGATAGGTTTCTTTCGTTCGATAATATTATCAAGCTGATCTAATTCATGTTCGTTCAGCGTAAAAGGAATGCAAAGTTGGCTAATACTGCAATCCTGGCAATGAATAGCGCAACCTCCCGATTGAACCCGGCGTCCTGCCTTGGTTTCTGCAACGAAATTTTTCATGTAAGCCTCAAATATTTCGAAAAATTAGTGTAAAATTGATCTAACTCAATAATCATACCACTAAATAGTCATTTTAAGAAGAGTAAAGCATTATGGCAGCAGAAAAATTAACAAAAAAACGGCTGATTCAGATTTTAATCATGTTATGTATTTTAGTTATTGCATTTGTTTGGCGATATTTTTAAAAAACCAGAAAATCCTTGCTCATTTTTAAAACAAATGAATTATTTCTAAAAAATTTTACTTGTCACACATTTATATATACGTATAATTCAACACCATTAAGCCTGGGTGGCGAAATTGGTAGACGCAGCGGATTCAAAATCCGCCGTTGAATAAACGTGTCGGTTCGAGTCCGACCCTAGGCACCACAATTATTTTAACCCAGCATAATTTTATGCGGGGTTTTTCTTTATAAAATCCATATCTCAAATAAAAAATAAGCCTAGTGTAATACTAGGCTCATAAATACTTTAGTCCCTTAGACTAAGCTTCAGTAGCAAGGTTACCTAAATCTTTATCAACTAAGAATAAACCTTTACCATCTTCGCCAAGAAGATTCAATTTATCCAAGATACCACTGAATAATTTTTCTTCTTCATGTTGTTCTGCTACATACCATTGTAGGAAATTAAATGCAGAGTAGTCTTTTTCTTCAAAAGTTTTACCTACTAATTCATTGATTTTACTTGTAATCAATTTCTCATGTTCATAGGTAATTTCAATTACTTCTTTTAATGATTTATATTCATATGATGGTGCTTCAATTGCAGAAATTAGAGCAACTGAGCCAGTCTCATTTAAATAAGTGAATAATTTACGCATGTGTTGCATTTCTTCAGCTGCATGAGCTGATAAAAATTTTGCAGCACCTTCAAAACCTTTTTGCTCGCACCAAGCACTCATTTGTAGATATAAATTAGAAGAATAAAATTCCAAGTTCATTTGGTCGTTTAATAGTTTTACTACATTTGCTGATAACATTTTATTTCTCCTATCTATTATAAAGTTGCTAACTCACGATCAATAAAGAACAATGCTTTACCATCTTCGCCAACAAGGTTAAATCTATCAATAATTCCACTAAATAATTTTTCTTCTTCGTGCTGTTCTGCTACGTACCATTGTAAGAAGTTAAAAGTAGAATAGTCTTTATTTTCAAAAGTAACTTCAACTAATTCATTGATTTTGGACGTTACCAATTTTTCATGTTCTAAAGTTGTTTCAAATACTTCTCTTAATGAAGAATAATCGTGCTTAGGTGCATCGATTTTTCCTAGAAGCGGCATACCACTAGTTTCACTTACATAATTGAACAATTTTTGCATATGTTCTAATTCTTCATCTGCATGACGAAGTAAAAATGCCGCAGCACCTTCATAGCCATGAATTGAGCACCATGCACTCATTTGTAAATATACATTAGAAGAGTAGAACTCTAAATTTATTTGGTCATTCAGCTTGTTTGTGATGATTTGATTAAGCATAACTAATTCCTTTCCATTTGATTGATAAAGTGCAATAAAACTTGACTTGCGATTCTCATTTTAAGCTTACAAATGAGAATTGCAAGTTTTTTATTAAAATAAAATTCATATAACCAATTAATTTTAAAAAGAAAATTAAAAAACAATTATTCTCATTTGAGTAATCTAGGCGCATAAAATAATTACAATGTCACAATTAAAGATGTTAAATCTACTACCAAATCTTCTGTCAATTTATTCAGATTTCACCTAGCGCAATCTAAATCCAGAATTAAATATTATTGCTTTAACTTTTTAATGGAGAAGAAGCAGAGTATCCCTTTTTGACAACCTCACAAAAAGTTACTTTTATATTCACGAAATTTAACATAATATACATTATGCGAAATTAGTTATCAGGTTAGCGGAAACTAAGGATTAAATAAATCACACAGTTATACACAAGTCACAGGTACTAGTAAAACAAGACAAAATAAGGCTAGATAACACGTTGTAACGTATTATTTTATAGAGTTATTGAATGGATGAATTGAAATGTAAAGATAATGTAAAGGTGAAATAAGCTAAATCTATGTGATTACGCTACGTAAAATCTGAATAATTTTGGGGATAATTATTCCCAGAATAAAATAACAAAAAAGCACGTTTTTATTAAAACGCGCTCTTCTAAAAAAATGTGACAACGTATCGACTAACCTAGTAGTTTTATACCGTATTCATATACTTGTTGTAGCAAAGATAGTTTTTCAGGATTATCTGAATGTTCCTCCGCTAAACGTTGTAAACTTGATTCAAAATCTACCGCACTTTTTTCAAGTTTATTCTGTCGGTATTTTTGCCATTTAATTTGTTCAGCGCGTGTGAGGGTTTTATAAAAATGACGAGCACGATAATGGAACAATAATTCAGTGATACGTTTATCTTCAAAAGCTAAACCATGTTCAGCTAATTTTTCTGCAGGTAAACTACGTAAAATAGACATATTGTTTTTATCAGCATTGCTGAAAAAGCCATTGTATAGCTCAGTTTCTACATTATCATTCGATTCAAATTGACGTTCTTCATTAAAAATATCCGTCACTTTTTCTCTAATATCAAAAGATACTCGTAATTTTGCAAGATTATCCAAGCATAATTGTCGATCAATATCCAAGCGATTTGCTGTTTCGGGCAACAAGGTTTTGGCTGGCGCTAAAATAGGACATTTATTGATATGTACAAGCTTTAATGGAACAGATGAAACTCCCCTTTCTTCTAATTCCGATTTTTTGGTATATAAATCTGCCCGTAATTCATCCGCACTTTTGGTTAATAAATTATCGATATCGCCAGTTAAATCACAAACAATGAGTGCATTTTGATTTGTCGGATGCCACGCTAAAGGCGCAACCCAAGTGCAATTTCCACGATAATTCCCTAACATTCCAGAAACATGAACTAAAGGCGCCATTGCGCCTGTATCAACCAATTTTTCTATTTCTTTTTTACCTCGTTTTTCAAAGAAATATTGAAATAATTTAGGCTGTTTTTCTTTAATTAATTTCGCCATAGCAATAGTTGCATATACATCCGCCATTGCATCGTGTGCATTTTCATGCTCAATACCATTTGCTTTAGTGAGTTTTTCTAAGCGGAAACTTGGCATTCCATCATCGTCATAAGCCCAATTAATCCCTTCTGGACGCAAGGCATAACAAGCTCGCACTAAATCTAACAAATCCCAGCGTGAATTCCCGTTTTTCCAGCTGTATTCGTAAGGATCAATAAAATTACGATAAAATGTATAACGCGTCATTTCATCATCGTAGCGAATATTGTTATAGCCCATGACACAAGTATTTGGTTGGGAAAATTCGGCTAAGATATTTGCGGCGAATTCAGGCTCAGAAAGCCCCTTTTCATTACATTCTTGTGGTGTAATTCCTGTCACCATTACCGCTTCAGGAGCCGGTAAATAATCATTGGTTTGTTTACAATAAAACATTATTGGTTCACCAATGATATTAAAATCAACATCTGTACGAATACCCGCAAATTGCGCAGGACGATCTGTTGCTGGATTTACACCAAAACTTTCATAATCGTAAATAAAAAAGCTGAAATCTTTTGCCATGACTACTCTCTTTTACGCAATAAGTTTATCTAAATAATATAGGCAGAAAATAGCTGATAAACTGAAAATAATACCTAGCCAATTTAGCTTGCTGATTTTTTCTTTAAAAACTAATGCTCCAGTTATCGTGCCTAAGCAAATTACGCCAATGTTCATTCCCGCGAAAACAAGCGTTGGATTTCCAGCAAAACTTTGATGTGCTTTTATGTAGAATAAAATATTAAAGAAATTCAATACACCTAAAACGATGCCACCAATTACACTTGATGATGTCCATTGTGCTCGTTTTAAAAATAAATAGATAAACATAACACAAGCTGCAAGCGAGAAGGAAATAAACAATGTTGCAGGGAATGCGCCGCCGCTTTTCGCCACTTGTTTGAATAAAATATCAATGATGCCGTAACCAAACCAGACGCCAATTAATCCTAAAACACCTTTAAAATTGACCGCACTTTGCCCTTGAGTTGGCTTAGTTAATAAACAAAATAAACCAATAAAGGCTAATACAACGCCAATGATTTTAGATTGGCTTAGTGTTTCATGAAAAATTAAAAACGCCGATAAAATAGGAAGAAACAACGAAAGACGTTGTGCTGCGTCAGAACGTACAATTCCAGCAAACTCTACCGCTTTTGACATAATAATAAACACGCTAGGTAGCAATAAGCCCAGTGCTAAAAAAATGGGTAAATTTTCGCTTTGTACGATGTAATCAGTAAATGCTAAGCCTTTAAAATCAGGTTTGAGTAAGAAATAACTGAAAGTGATGGCCGTGATGTAATTGAATGCGATAGCTTGTTCAATAATAATATTTTTTTTACGGGCTATTTTAAGCAAAACTGAAACCGCTACGCTGCAAAGAATGGCAAGAATAAGATTGTGCATTTAAATTCCTTATATAATTAAAGTGCGGTCAAAACTCTTAAAATTTTAACCGCACTTCCCTTCTATTTTTATTCTGTCGCACCGAATCCGCGTAAACCAACAACGTGTACATGCTCTTGGTTGCCTGCGATTTTACGTACGAGTTTATAGGTTGTCCCTTTTTCAGGGCTGATATTCTCTGGCGCTGCGATAAGTAATTGCATATCCAAACGTTCGCAAAGTTCGAACAAGGTGGAAATGGATTTACCATCCAAACGTGCAGCTTCATCCAAGAATAGTAAACGACATGGCACGATGTCTTTACCGCGAATACGGCGGCTTTCCTCTTCCCAGCTTTGTACAACCATTAATAGGATAGACATACCCGTACCGATCGCTTCACCTGTTGATAATGCGCCACTTTCAGCACGTAACCAGCCATCAGCACCACGGAAGACTTCAACTTCTAACTCGAGGTAATTACGGTAATCCAATAATTCTTCACCGATAGTTTGCGCTGTGCGTTGGCCCATATCAATATGCGGGTTAATGCGTTGATAAAGTTTCGCAATGGCTTCAGAGAAGGTAATACGATTATCACTGAATAAATCTTGATATTCTTCTTGTTTACCAGACAGCGCGTCAAGCAACATCGCATGTGTATCGCGAATATTGACCACTAAACGTACTGATTTTACCTGACCGAAAGCAATATTTTGTAAACCTTGATTCAACATGCGAATACGATTTTGTTCACGTTGAATGGTTTTACGCATAATATTCGCCACACTTTCAGAACTGATCGCCAATTTTTTCTCACGGCCAGTCAATTCTTCTGTTAAGCGATTAAGCTCAATTTCCATTTGCTCAATTGCATCAATCGGATCATCAGTTTTAATAATATCCTGACGAATACGTTCACGAAGATGTTGATAGACAGCAATAAAGAAGCGGACTTTATTTTCTGGTTTACGGCTATCTTCAGAAATACGCAATGCATCGCGGAGATATTCATTATCAGCCACTGCAGTACGTAGTGCACCTAAGGCTTTATCCGACATTGAACGTAGTTCATCAGCAGATAAATAAGCTAATTCACGACGATTGAGTCGTTTTTCCACATCGGAATTACGAGATAAACGCAGAACCACGCACCAGCTAACTTTCGCTGCCACAACCAATTCACGTTGAGTTTTGTAATCACGTTCCGCTTTGCGAATGCGTTTATTTAAGTTCTCCGCTTCGCTTTCAATGAGTGTTAATTGTTTTTCAACATAAGAACGACGTTGACGACTGGTTGAAAGTTGTTGATACAACTCATCACGGCGATTTCTTGCACGTTCCTCAGCCCCTTCATCAGCACGCACGCCCAATTCACCAATCTCAGCAATTAATTCTTTTAACAATTGATTTTTACTGTCATAAGAACTTTGTAATTGGATAAATACTTGGTTGTATTGTGCAAATTGGCTTTGTTTTTGACGTAATTGTTCACGTTGAGCATCACGCTGTGCCTGTAATTGCTCCAAACGTTGACGAAGTTGCTCATTAAGCTCTGATGTTTCTGCTTGACCTGCATCTTCATAGCTGAAGTGATTTTTACGTTGCACCACATCCGCTAAAGCAAATACACGTTGCTGTACTTGTTTTTGACGTTCAACCGCTTGGGTTAAATCAGCTTTTAAGCGCTCATAGTTCTCTGGGTCACTTTGTAAGGTATTTGCAATCGGTTCTAATTGTGACAACGCAACGCCATGTTGACTAATAAAACTTTCATCTTGCTCTGCGATGTCTAGTTGTTCGCTGCACTCTTCAATACGATCAAGTAATTCTTCATCAGCAAGCAAGTTAAGCTGCGGCATTAACTTGTTCAACAATTGCATTTTTTCTTTGGCATTATCCAATTTAATGCGAATTTGTTGTTCAGTGCTTGAGAATTGATTGAGCTCGCGATCAATTTCATTGCGTTCTTGATTGATTTCCGCCATCACCTCTTCTGGGTTTGGTTGGAACGCTAGAGCTAAATGTAAGCCAACAAATTGACTAAAGTGTTCGTGTAAACGTTGACATTTTTGTACATCAAAGGCGATTTGTGCGTATTCTTCCGCAATCTCATCACGTTTAGCTTGTAATTCTTCTAAATGTTTTTCACGTGCTGCACGGCCGAATAATGGAATTTGCGGGAATTTTGAATAACGTAATTCACGATCAGACACTTGCACCACAACGCCCATTTCAAGCTCTTGGGCTGAAAGTACGCTATCATCAAAGGCATTTGGATCACCTTCGATTAAATATAAATCGTCCGGACAGTCTTCTAAATTAGATAATTGTTCGCGTACAGTGTTGAGATCACGTACAACAATAGCATGACGCGCAGGACCATAAAGTGCTGAGAAATAAGGTGCATCTTCAATTGGAACATCATCATATAATTCAGAAAGCAATACACCACCAAAACGTTCTGCAAGCATATTCAAGCGAGCATCTTCAGAACCATCTGGTTGGCTTAAACGAGAAATTTGCTCATCTAGTTGTTGACGTTGTTTCTCTAAATTGTCACGTTGAATAGTCAGTTCACGTTCTTTCACCAATTGTGATTGCATAAAATGCATCACATCTTGGCTATGTTCGAAGGTTTCACCACTTTGCTCTTGTAAGCGTTCTAAAGCGGCTTGAGCAGTCAACCAAGCTGGTGCTTTACGAGAATTTTCTTCGTAAAGTGCGGTCAAACTTTCACGTTTTTGACGTAAGGTTGAACGGTTTTCTACTTGCTCAGCAAGTTCTTCATTTAAACTTTCAATAAGTTCTTCTTGTTCAGCGTGGTATGCTTCAAGTTCATCAGCGGTTTCTAAAGATAAATCAGCACGTTGATTAAAATCAGCTAATAATTTAACCGCACTTTGTTGTTGAGCATAGCGCTGCTCTAACTCATGTAATTTCGCGCGTAATTGTGGGGTTTGTTGCGCCTGAATTTTTTGTGTTGGATATTCACGCAATAATTCTTTAGCGCTTTCCCAAGCACTTGAACGAGGCATATCACCAGCAATTTTGCACACTAACTGATAGGCTTTATCAAATTGTGATTTAGCCGCTTCAGAAATAGACATTTTATGTTCTAACTCAAGCACTTGCTCGGTAAGGCTTTCAGCATGGGCAGCAAATTCTGCTTGGTAATCTTCCGCATTTTTCACGCTTAAATCTGCTAAACCACACAGGGTTTTCGCTTTTTCAAGCGCAGCAATCGCTTGTTGATATTGCAATGCACGAGTTTGTTGTGCATCTAATGCTTGTTGATAATCCGCAAGTTGCGCACGCACTTGGTCAATTTCAAGTTCCGTTTGCTCAAATTGTGCTTGGCTTTCTTCAAGCTGTTCGGTTGCGGTTTCCACAACCATTTTTTGTTCTTCCAATTTTTCTGTAAGCTCAGCCACATCTTCTTGATAGCGCGATACTTTTTCTTGATGACGTAACGCATTTAATACCAAGTTCAAGTGGTCTGCCGCACTTTGGTGATCTACTTCTAAAGTACGTTCATTTTCTGCCAATTCTGCAGCTTCACGGCTTAAGTCAATTAAGCGGTGTTGTGATAACTCTTGCTCAGCTTTTGCTTTATACCAATCACGACGGAAACCTAGAGCCGCTTCGATATTGCCACGACGTTCATTGGCATTACGCATATAATCTGATGCCACATAATTAGTGCTTTCAGTGATTAAATGTTTGAATAAATCACGGTCAGATTGAGTAACTTTAATTGCTTCAAGGGTCATACGATTTTCACGTAACGCACTTTCCATATCTTGGAAGGCTTTGCGTACACCAAGGTTTTCTGGCAATAAGTAATCACGTAAAGAACGGGTAATGGCGCTGGAAATACCACCGTATAAAGAAGCTTCGATTAATTTATAGAATTTGCTACGGTCTGAAGCACTACGTAAGCGTTTTGGAATAATACCTAAATCAAACATCATGCCATGATAATCGGTGATGGAATGATATTGCTTGAATTGCGCACCAAGATTTTCAATTTTGTCTTTTAATTCATTTAAATTGAGTACGCGCGCTTGACGTTCACCGACTGTTTCGGTGAAAAGTGCGGTCGGATTTAAGGATAATTCTACACCTTGAATCGAGAACGTTTTTAAATCGACTTTCTTATCACGACCCGCGATTTGTTGCAGACGCACACCCACGAGAATACGTTGATGACGAGAATTGATGGTATCCAATACCGCATAACACACACCTGGACGCAATTTACCGTGTAAGCCTTTATCACGAGAGCCGCCTGTTGAGCCGGCTTCAGTGGTATTACGGAAATGCAACAAGGTTAAGTCTGGAATCAACGCTGTGACAAAACCCGCCATGGTTGTGGATTTACCGGCACCGTTACCACCTGAAAGTGTGGTCACCAATTCATCTAAATCAAAGGTACGGGCAAAGAAACCATTCCAGTTAATTAAGGTGAGTGAACGGAATTTACCCCGTTCTACCCCATTATGTTGGTTTAATACAGGAGCAATAAATTCTTCTTCAACCTGTTCGGTTGATTGCTCTGGTTCGTCTTGATAGATTTCGTTTTCAAGTTCTAATACATCAGACATTATTCTTGTTCTCCTGCATCATCAAATTCTTCATCAATTTCGACCGCACTTTCTTCATCATCAAGGTCATCAGCATTGCTCGCCGCTTTTGCTTGTTTTTCCAATTCGAGAGATTGTGGTGTTGCTGCTTCCCCATCACGAATTAAACGAGCTTGTGCTTCTAACGGGTCATCACCAGAACGGACTTCAGCCCCAAAACGGAAAACTGATTCTGAAATCGTAAATTTACCGCTATGCTGTTCACCTACGGTATGAATCATGCCTAAACGGCGTAAACGACCGATCGCTGCGCGTACTTTTTCAGCTAATTTTTGTTTATCCAAATCCGAACCACTAGAGCGCTGATTGACGGCTTTCAATAATTTGCCTTCGTCTGCTAAATTCAGTAATTCATCATAGACTTCTTGCGTACTGAAGATACCTTGCTGCGCCAAACGTTCTGGGCTTAAATACAAATAGCAAAGCACCTTCCCTACTAACATTTCTAATTCGGAAAGCACTGAACGGGCAATTAACGTCGTCGCTTTTGGACGTAAATAGAAAAAGCCTTCCGGTGCACGAATTAATTCCACGTTGTAACGGCGGTAAAAGCCATCCAACTCATTTTGGAAATCCATCAAAAAAGCATGATTATCTAATTGATCTGTGCTGATATGGCGACCTGAGCGCAATAAGCTGTCCACTGTCGGGAAAATAGGGTTTGCAATGGCATTTGCCAATTTCGGGGAAATTACATCTTGAATATCTGTCATGGTTAATTTCTCATTTTATGAATTCGTTTTTGGGTAAGCCACGAAATTAATATTTATCAATTACATGCGCTTGCACTTCTGCGCCGTAATCGTTAATTTCCTGCCATTGCGGATAAAGACCGGCTAAATCATCATTTGCCATACCTAAACGCACTGCTTGATCCACAATAATACGCGCCACATCAAAATGACGAGAAAGTGGATAAGCTTCTAATTGTTCTTTTAAGACTAAACTTAAATCGATTGGACGATTATTCTCACGGTATTGAATTAATAAGCCTTGCATATGTTCGACGATTTGATCATGTAAATCAGCCAAAGATTCATATTGCAACTCTTCAGGTAATTCACCCAATGCATCATCTTCACGTAATACCATTTCTTCATCACGCAGATCGACCAAACGTTCCGCTTGAGCGGTCCACAAGAACCAAGGATGATCGAAATAGCTGTGGATAGAATTACGCAAGCGTTGTGAGAATACACGATTTTTATCCATATCAATGGCGGTACGGATAAATTTATGCACGTGACGGTCATAACCAATCCATAAATCGATGGCTTGTTGTCCCCAGCTAATAATGCGGTCGAGCTTAGATTGTAAATCGGTAATTAATTGTTCAATAAAATACAGCTCATCATGGCCAATTACACAATCTTGAATACGTAATAATTGAGCCTGCAACTTATCACCTGCGGCATTTAAGGTATCTTGTAACTCACGTAAATTGCCTGAGGTTTCATCTAATAAACGTTCACAGCTAGAAATTGCCGCCTGCCAATCTTTGGTAAGTAAATTGGCAATTTCTTCTTTAATGCTTTGCTGATTTTCATCCATCACACGTTGTGATAAATCAATACTATCGAAAATCTCTGCTACTGAATATTTTAACGGAGCAAAAACATTCCGGCGCCAAAAGTGCTCATTCTCCCCTTTTGTTGCACCCTCTTCCGCGGCATCGGATGCACGCTGAATTTCATCAGCCACAATAGAAAGCTGCACGGAAAGACGCAACGCAGAAAACTCACGCTGACGAATATAATAATCTGATACGCCAACGCCTAATGGAGTGAGACGATAAATAGAAAGCCCTTCAGTAAATTCACTGCTGAAACGGTTAAGAAAACGCTGTTTCACCAGTTCATTGATAGCATTATTGGCACGGGTTGCAATCGCGTCCGTTGATTGGTCAAAGGCATTGGCTGTATGGCGAAAAATATCCACTAAATCGGCTTCTAGCATCTCACCATCTAAACGCTCATTGTTATAAATAGCAATGGCCAGTAAAAATACTAAACGCTCTGTCGGCAGATTTAACGAAAATTCCCGATCTTTCGCCCATGAGACGAGTTCAGGAATGGTTTGTGAGGTTTCGATCATTCGGTTACAAAAGCTTAAAATTGAACAAAAAATTTTTGAGATTATACAGGATTTTTTGTCAATCTTGAAAATCTTCTTGTAAATTGACCGCACTTTTTATTTAGACTTGTTATTCAAACTTATAGTTATATTCACTAAAAAAAGAAAAATAATTTTATTTTTATAAGCCAATTTAATCAAATTTACATTTCTTTACAAAATTGTCTTAGTTGCCCACTTCCATATGATTAAAAAATAAACTATAATACTCTAAATATATAGATAATAGAAAATTATTTTCAATATTCTATATTTAATCATATTAATATTAAACCACTGAAATATACGTAATAAATACGAATATTCTAACAATCTAATAATGAGGAAATTATGAGAAACTTTAGAATTAATGCGATGACAGTATTACTTTTAGGATTAAATGTAGCTGTAGTAAATGCTACTGATGGAAATATTTTGAATATCACGACAACAGATCCTGATAATGCAAACAAAATAATAGAAGCAACTAATGTTAAAGGCCCTGGCCATACTGCAATTGGTCAGCAAAACCAAATCTATTCAGTTCCTGAGTCAGAAGAAATGAGAAGGCACTACAGTGAAGAAAAAAGTAAAGGGTCTAGTTCAGCTATTGGTAACCAAAATGTAGTAAAAGGTTTTGACGCTAGTGCGATCGGTAACAAAAATGATGTTTATGGATCACAATCACAAAGTTTTGGTTATGGGAACAAAGTTTATTCAAATAGTTCTATGGCATTCGGTGCTGGTAACATGGTTGGTGCCCAACCCGAACAAGGCTCCGATAGCAACAATAAAATACCAGCGAAAGATATTGTTACAGATAAGAATACACAATCAGGAGTTGCGTTTGGTATCAACAATACTGTCTTAGGTGATGAAAACTTGGCTCTAGGTCAATACAATCATGTAAATGGTGCAAATTCTATGGCTGTCGGTAGTGACGCTGTCTCAAATGGTTTTGCTGCAATTGCACTTGGTACAGCATCTCAAGCAGGACCTGCCAAAAAAGAAGATAACTCTAAAATCTCAAGCCCAATTGCAATTGGTTATTCCGCTCACGCCACAGCAACTGAGACCATTGCAATTGGTTCCAAAGCTAAAGCTAGTGCTGACGATGCTATTGCTATTGGTTCATCAGCAATATCTACAGGTAAAAAAAGCCTAGCTTTATCTAAAGACGCTTATGCAAAAGATGATAATTCTGTTGCTTTAGGAGCAGGCACCATTACTCGTGAAGCGACACAAGAAAATGAGGCAACTGTTAACGGTATCACGTATAGTGGTTTTGCTGGTCACGATCCCTTATCCGTTGTTTCTGTTGGTTCAGAAAAAAGTGAAACATATACGGTACCAGATAACATAAACGGACTTGATCGTAAAATCACAGTTACGCCACATACACGCCAAATTATTAATGTTGGTGCAGGTAAGATTTCAGCCACTTCTACCGATGCAATCAACGGTTCTCAGCTTTATATGATTGCAGAGCAAGTGGGCAAAAACAAAAAACTTATTGACAATATTAGTACTCTCTCTTCGGGTGCGAAACTAGAAGCTGGCGATAACATTGATGTAGAAACTAACGATGATGCTAACCAAGTAAAAACCTATAAGGTTAGTACCAAAAAAGACATCAAAGCAAATTCTTATACCATTAATAATTCCAATATCAAAATTGATCAAAATGGAATGAATGCAGGTAACAAAAAAGTGATCAACGTTGCAAATGGTGAAAATGATAACGATGCAGTGAATGTTTCACAATTAAATAAAGTGAAAACCGATGTGGCTAACAATACTAAAGCAATTAATACTTTAAATAAGAAAGTTAATGACTTTGACCGTAAATCTCGCGCAGGTATTGCAGGCGTTGCAGCGATTGCATCAGCTCCATCTGCGCGTAAAGACGGTAGAAGCATGGTATCAACTGGGGTTGCTCACCACCGTGGTGAAAGTGCGATTGCAATCAAAGCGTCTCGCAACTCTGATAATGGACATTGGTCATCAAACGTAAATGGTGCAACAGATACTCGTGGTCAGTGGACTGTGGGGGCTGGTGTAGGTTATGAATGGTAATCTGATTTAAATCTCAAAATAATAAAGAGCCACAAATTTGTGGCTCTTTTTCTCTTCTTAAAATAATTAAAAATTTAACCGCACTTATTATAATATAAGCCACGCAAACGAATGCGCGAACAAAAATAATCATCATAATAATTTATATTAAACATTTTTAGTTAATTCTTGTGAAGAAATATTTATTTTAAGTCAGAATGATTTGAACATTAATCGACTGCTTTTAATAAATTTCTTTCATCAACAAAAATTTAATGATTCATTATATACTTCTTGCGTAATAAAAATGCTCTATTAGGCTAAACGTTATAGGTTTAAATACATAAAAAAGCACTTTACCAATAATCATTTCTAATTCAGAAAGCATTCAATTACAATAGCTAGTAAGAAAACCAAACCTTAGGTAGGTAAATTCAAAGAAAATTCGGAAAGATTGTACAGGATTTATTGCGGTTCTTAAAAATCTTCTCTTGAATTGACCGCACTTTTACTATTTTTCACGTATAATGTGCGTCTTTCATGAATAACTAAAGATAACAAAATGAGCGATTTAACCCAGTTAGCCCAACAAGAAAAAAAACAAACCTATAATTTCAATAAATTACAGAAACGTCTTCGCCGTAACGTAGGCAACGCTATTGCAGATTTTGGTATGATCGAAAATGACGATAAAGTCATGGTGTGTTTATCCGGAGGCAAAGACAGTTATACGCTTCTCGATATTTTGTTGAATTTACAGCAAAGCGCGCCGATTAAATTTGATATTGTGGCGGTAAACCTTGATCAAAAACAACCAGGTTTCCCTGAGCACGTATTGCCTGAATATTTGGAAAGTATTGGCGTCGATTATAAAATTGTACAAGAAAATACTTACGGAATTGTGAAAGAAAAAATTCCTGAGGGAAAAACAACGTGTTCGCTCTGCTCTCGCCTACGCCGTGGAATTTTATACCGTACCGCGACAGAACTTGGTGCAACCAAAATCGCTTTAGGACACCACCGCGACGATATGTTAGCGACACTATTTTTAAATATGTTTTATGGCGGCAAAATGAAATCCATGCCACCTAAATTAATTTCTGACGATGGCAAACAAATTGTGATTCGTCCGCTTGCTTATTGTAAAGAAAAAGATATTGAAAAATATGCCATCGCGAAAGAATTTCCGATTATTCCTTGTAATCTATGTGGCTCACAACCAAATCTTCAACGCCAAGTGGTAAAAGAAATGCTTAATACTTGGGATCGCCAATATCCGGGACGCTTAGAAACCATGTTTAGCGCAATGCAAAACATTACATTGTCACATATGTGTGATCCGAAATTATTTGATTTCAAAGGAATCAAGCATGGGCAAATAATTGATGGCATTGAAGGTGATACCGCATTTGATGAAGAACGAATTACGCCAATGCAATTTGAGGACGAAGATCAAACCGATTTTTCAAACAACGAAATGATTAACTTTAAAGAAGTAAATTAATATGTTGAATATCAATGGAATTGAAGTTGAAACTGACAAAGACGGTTACTTGCTCCATGGCCAACAATGGAACGAAGATGTCGCTCGTGCTATTGCACAGTTAGAAAATATTGAATTAACAGACGCCCATTGGGAAGTGATTTACTTTGTGAGAGACTTTTATCAAGAATATAACACCTCCCCTGCCATTCGTATGTTGGTAAAAGCCATGACTGAAAAGCTTGGTGCGGATAAAGGTAACAGCCGTTATTTGCAACGCTTATTTCCTGAAGGCCCAGCAAAACAAGCCACAAGATTAGCGGGCTTACCGAAACCTGCAAAATGCCTATAAAAGTGCGGTCAATTTTTTGAAAGTTTTAAACGCTTAGTCTTTTAGATTAAGCGTTTTTCTTTTTGGTTGAATTTACAATTCAAGAACAATAAGAAAAGAAAATATTTTATAAGTACTATAACGCAATCGTAGATCACGTAAAAAACTTATAAAATTGTTGATGTTATTAAATAATTCAATATAAAAAAAGGGCAAAAATGCCCTTTTTTTATTTATTTATAATTACCAAGCGTAACCTACGCCGATAGTAGTAATTACATCACTATTAGTGGTTGCTGCACCAGATAATTTAAATTTCAAATTACCTTTGTCATTAAGTTTAGTATAACCTACTGCAATAGCATTTTGATTTTTAAAGTTACTTGCTGCAACAGATACCATAGATTTACCATTAACATGGATTTCTGGTAATCCAGCAATTGCAGCTGCACCAGCGATACCACTTCTCGCTTCAGTTCTGTTGTGAGAAATTTGTTTCTCTACATTACCAATACGACCTTCTAACTTAGAAACTTTATTAGCAATAGAACCAACACCGGTATTTGACTTCACAAATAATGAATACAATTGAGAACCATTCACTGCATCTGTAGATACTTCAGAAATTTCACCTGGAGCAACGTGCTTAATTTGACGTTCTTTGTCTTTAGCACCAACACTTACTACACCGTTTTCTTCAGACGGAGTACCAGCAAATGTATGAGTTTCGCCATTTAATTCCTGTGATTTAGCAGAAGCAGTAGCAGTAGTAGAACCGTCTGATTTATTACCTAAAATAACAGAATTTTTTAATGCTGTTCTAATCTCGTTACCTAATGCTACAGAATTTTCACCATAAGATAAAGTTTCGCGACCGATAGCGATAGCTCCACGCATTTTCTCTTCTTGTTTAATCACTTCTTTAGAAAGTGTATTTAATTGAGTTAAAACTGTTTTAATTTCATCTGGGAAGTCTTCAAAACGAGCTACCAAATTATCTGTTGAAAGCATTCCTAAATTATACTTATCTGGACCATAACCTAGAGACTTAATTTTATACATTTGCTCTTCGTTTAAGTTATGTTTAGCTGCTAATGAGAATAAAGAGCCTTCTACTTGTTTGCCATTTTCATCAACACCTGAATATAATTTATTTAATTCAATTAACTCTTTAGATGATTTATCAATACCAGCCGCAGCACCGAAACCAATCGCTAATGAATAATTAGAATAAGCTAAAGTATTGCTACCTAAAGCTGTTGCTCCAGCAGCATAAGCTGACGCTTCAGAACCAACCGATGTTGATTTATGACCTATACCCCAACTATTTGAACCTAATGCTACGCTATCTGTATCTACAGCATTAGCACGGTAACCAACCGATGTACTTCTATAACCGATATTTGTTAGGCCTGTTAAATGACGAGTATTATCATTTGCTTCAACACCTACAGCCACTTGACCATTTTTGTTTACAAAAGAACGTGGACCAACAGCTAAATTAGAAAATGCACCTTGGGTATCTTCATCATCAATTGCTGTAGCACCTGCAACAGATACAGTACCTTTACCTTCAGCTACAGTTTTTTCACCTGAATTATTGATAACAAGCGGATCTGCTGTTTGAATAAGTTTACCTAATAATTCTTGTGCTTTTGCACGAGTTTCTTCAGTTAACCCACCCTTGTTCATTTCATCATACATTTTTTTCAACAGGTCTGCAGAAGGATTGTCTGCTGCAGGTGTTGAAGGAGTATTTGATGGTTGAGAAGCCTCAGGTGTATTAGCATTTGCTTTATCAATTGCAGCAATGATCTCATTTACTTTCTCTTTGTAAGAAGTGAGATCAAATCTTTCAATTGACTCACCTGCTTGATCAAGTAAAGCAGCAATATTATCTGGTTTTTTCTTATTGCTGTCACCCATATAACCTGACAGTTTTTGTGTCAATTTAGCTGCTTCAGCATCAACAGGGTTTAAAATTGTAACCAAGTTATCTAAGGCAGGATTACTCTCAGCGAAAGAAGATGAAGGCAATCCTAAAGATAAAGCAATACTTAGCACAGCAGCTTTAAAAGTATTCTTTAACTTTCCGTGCCCCTTAGCAAGCTCAGAAGCTACAGTAGATTGTTTTGTTGTTTTATTTACAACGGTTTTAAAAATTTTATTCATAGTTACCTCTATGGTTTAATAAGAGGCTGACATTGTATAGTATTTAATGTTATAAAACAAGTCTTTTGAAGTAATCCCTAAATTTTCTTGTGTTTTTTTTAAAAAACTATAAAATCAGTATAATTTTAAACCCTAACTAACAAGGAAATGTTATGAAAATTAGTGCAAGAAACCAATTAAAAGGTAAAGTTGTTTCAATCGAAAAGGGTTCAGTAAATGCAATCGTTCACATTGATATCGGTGGCGGTAACGTGCTTTCTTCTACCGTGTCTTTAGCAGCAGTTAAAGAACTAAACTTAGAAGTTGGTAAAGAAGCATACGCAATCATCAAAGCAACTTCTGTAATGGTTGGGGTAGAATAATTTCTTCCATAAAAACAGAATTGAATATAACCGCACTTTTAAAAGTGCGGTTTTTTTATACCTTATTTTTCCAATCAACACATTTTGAGATAAAAAAATAACGGCAATCGCTTAAACGATCACCGTTAAATTGAAATTACTGTCTAAACAGTAAATTATATTGATTATTTTCGAGAAGTATTACTCTTCATTCAATAACTTTAATTCACGGCTTCTTACTTGATTTTTCAAGATTTCCGCAAATTCTTCCACAGCAAATGTACCTAAATCAGCACCTTTACGGGTACGTACAGCCACTTTGCCTTCTGCGATTTCTTTATCACCACAAACAAGCATATAAGGCACACGGCGTAAAGTATGTTCACGGATTTTGAAACCCACTTTTTCGTTACGTAAATCAGTTTTCACGCGTAAACCTACATCAGAAAGTTGTTTCGCGACTTTCTGCACATAGTCAGCTTGACTGTCAGTGATATTCATCACAACTGCTTGGGTTGGCGCTAACCATGCAGGGAAGAAACCTGCATATTCTTCGGTAATGATACCAATGAAACGCTCAATAGAACCTAAAATCGCACGGTGAATCATAACAGGGGTTTTACGGCTATTGTCTTCTGCCACATAAGTTGCATCTAAACGACCTGGTAATGCGAAGTCTAATTGCACGGTACCACATTGCCATTCACGGCCAATGCTATCACGTAATGCGAATTCAATTTTAGGACCATAGAATGCACCTTCCCCCTCTTGAATTTCATATTCAAGACCGTTGTGCGCTAATGCTGCAGCAAGACCTGCTTCCGCACGATCCCACATTTCATCTGAACCGATACGATTTTCAGGGCGAGTAGAAAGTTTTACTGCGATATTAGTGAAACCAAAGGTGCTATAAATATCGTACACCATTTTAATACAGCTAGTTACTTCACTCTCAATTTGATCTTCAGTACAGAAAATATGTGCATCGTCTTGAGTAAAGCCACGTACACGCATTAAACCGTGCAAAGAACCAGAAGGCTCATTACGATGACAAGAACCAAATTCTGCCATACGAATTGGTAAATCACGGTAAGATTTCAAACCTTGATTAAAAATTTGAACGTGTCCTGGGCAGTTCATCGGTTTAATTGCATATTCACGGTTTTCAGATTGAGTGGTAAACATTAAATCTGCGTAATTTTGCCAGTGACCTGTTTTTTCCCACAACACGCGATCCATCATAAAAGGACCTTTTACTTCTTGATAATCGTATTGTTTTAATTTAGTGCGCACGAACGTTTCAAGTTCACGGAAAATTGTCCAGCCATCATTGTGCCAGAACACCATGCCCGGCGCTTCTTCTTGCATATGATATAAATCTAATGCTTTACCAATTTTACGGTGGTCACGTTTTGCCGCTTCTTCTAAACGTGTTAAGTATTCAGCAAGTTGTTTTTTATCCGCCCAAGCCGTACCATAGATACGTTGTAACATTTTGTTTTTACTGTCACCACGCCAGTACGCACCAGCAACTTTTTGTAATTTGAAATGCTGACAGAAACGCATATTTGGCACGTGTGGGCCACGGCACATATCAATATATTCTAAATGATGATATAACGCAGGCGTGGCAGTACGTTCAATGTTTTCATCTAAAATTGCCATTTTGTATGGCTCGCCGCGTTTTTCAAAGGTATCACGCGCTTCTTGCCAAGTAACACGTTTTTTCACGACGTCATAATTGGTTTTTGCCAATTCCAACATACGTTTTTCGATTGCATCTAAATCTTCTTGCGTTAAAGAGCGGTCTAAATCAATGTCATAGTAGAAACCGTTTTCAATAGTTGGACCGATTGCCATTTTTACATCTGGGAATAATTGTTTAATAGCGTGTCCGAGCAAGTGTGCGCATGAGTGGCGAATAATTTCTAAACCATCTTCATCTTTAGCGGTAATGATTTCAAGCGTTGCATCTTGGTCGATAACATCGCATGCATCACGACGCTCACCATTTACACGGCCTGCGATAGTAGCTTTAGCAAGACCCGCACCAATATCTTGTGCAACTTCAAGAACAGAAACAGGATGATCAAATTGACGTTGGGAACCGTCAGGTAAAGTAATAATTGGCATTGTTTTTTCCTTATACAGTGGTCACCCATACGAAAGGTGACGTGTTCGTTTAAAATTCTATAAAAAATTAACCGCACTTTTGCCCTACTTGGCTTCATTCCTACCATTGAACGAGCGAAATTAGGCAAAAAATGCGTGGCGAATTCTATCACTTTCTTAAGGTATTGTTAAATAAATGCACATATTTTACAGAAAGGAAATAATGTTTTTCTGGCTAGGGGCTTTATATCCTAAAAATAAAGGCTAGAATAACCGCACTTTTAAATACCCAGTTAAGGAATAAAAATGAGCAACGTATTAGTATTAAAATCTAGCATTTCAGGAAATAACGCCCAGACCAATCAATTGGCCGATTATGTTATCGAAAAATTACAAGGTAATCACATTGTCGTACGCGATCTAGCCCAACAACCGCTTCCATATTTTGATGCCACTGCAGCAACAGCTGTACGTGGTGAGCCTAAAAATGATGAAGAAAAACAACTTCTTGCACTTTCCGATGAATTAGTCTCCGAATTAAAAAATGCAGAGACTCTGGTTATTGGTGCACCAATGTATAATCTTGGCATCCCAACACAATTAAAAACTTATTTTGATTTTATCGCACGCCCACGTGTCACGTTCCAATATACGGCAAATGGACCGGAAGGGTTATTAAAAGGTAAAAAAGCGATTGTGTTATGTGCATTTGGTGGATTGTATGATGAAGAAAATCTAGTGACACAGTATATGAAGTCAATTTTAGGTTTTATCGGTATCACAGATGTGCAATTTGTTTATGCACAAGGCATTGGATTCGGACCAGAAGCAATTGAAAAAGCCCAAGCGTCTGCAAAAAATAAAATTAATGAAATTGTAGCGGCCCTTTAATTCTCAGATAACCTACAAAACATAAGAAGATTTATTACAAAAAAGTGCGGTAATTTACCGCACTTTTCTTCTTATTTTTTCCGTTCAACCCATTTTCCATTGGTGAAATCAACAATCCATTTCGTTGCTTTTCCATCTTTTTCAGAAGTCACATATTGTTTCTTCTCTTTGCGACTAAAACGAACAATCGCTTCATTCCCTTCAGGGTCTTTTTGTGGTGCATCCGCTAAATAAGCTAATTTTTCAGGTAAACGCTCACGATATTGCACTAGTTCTGTGATTTTAACTGGGCGTGTTTCGCGGGATTTCGGGAAGTTATGTGCTGACATAAATACACCACTCGCACCGTCACGCAATACAAAATATGCATCAGATTTTTCGCATTTTAGCTCTGGGAAATGTACAGGCTCTTCTTTTGGAGGGGCGACTTCGCCATTTTTCAAAATTTTGCGCGTATTATCACAATTTGTACATCCCATATACTTGCCAAAACGACCAAGTTTTAAATGCATATCCGCACCGCATTTATCACACTCAACAACAGGTCCATCATAACCTTTAATTTTGAATGAGCCTTCTTCAATTAAGTATCCATCACAATTTGGATTATTACCGCAAATATGGATTTTACGATGGGCATCGATTACATAGCTGTCCATTGCCGTTCCACATTTTGTACAACGTTTACGATCCATTAATGCTTTGGTTTCTGAAGATTCATCTAAAACATTCAATAATTCCGCTTCAGGAATTAAATTAATCGTCGTTTTACACCGCTCTTTTGGCGACAATGCATAACCCGTGCACCCTAAAAATACCCCCGTACTCGCCGTACGAATGGCCATATTTCTACCACAGGTTGGGCATTTAATATCTGTTTCCACAAGACTATTTGGGCGCATGCCGCCTTCAAGTTCATCCAATTCAGCTTTAGAAAGCTGGCTAGAAAAATCCTTGAAGAATTGATTCAATTCAGTTTTCCAATTCACCGAACCAGAGGCAATTTTATCTAAAGTATCTTCCATATTCGCGGTGAAATCGTAATTCATTAATTCACCAAAAGACTCATTGAGGCGATCAGTCACAATTTCGCCCATCTTTTCCGCATAGAAACGACGATTTTCAGTACGAACATAACCACGTTCTTGAATGGTAGAAATAATTGCCGCATAAGTAGAAGGTCGGCCAATACCACGTTTTTCCAATTCTTTTACTAAAGCCGCTTCAGTAAAACGAGCGGGTGGTTTAGTAAAGTGTTGGGTTGGTTGCACTTCTTTTAAAACAAGTTTTTCCGAAACAGCAACTGAAGGCAATTCTTGATCTTCAGGATTTTTGCCTATTTGTGGCAATACTTTTGTCCAACCATCAAAACGTAAAATTCTGCCTTTTGCTTTCAAGGTATAATCGCCTGCTGACACAGTCAATGTACTGCTATCATATTGTGCAGGTGGCATTTGACATGCTAAGAATTGACGCCAAATTAAATCATAAAGGCGTACCGCATCTTTTTCCATTCCCTCTAAGGATTCAGGCAATGCTCGAATGTCCGATGGACGAATAGCCTCATGCGCCTCTTGCGCATTTTCTTTACTAGAATAGAAATTTGGTTTTTCTGGTAAATATTGTGCACCAAAATGATTTTCAATATAGCTACGTGCCATATTAAGCGCGTCTTGACTCAAATTGGTTGAATCCGTACGCATATAAGTAATGTAACCCGCTTCATATAAACGTTGGGCTAGCATCATTGTTTTTTTAACGCCAAATCCCAAGCGAGTACTTGCAGTTTGTTGAAGCGTTGATGTAATAAATGGCGCTCTAGGACGAGAACTTGTCGGCTTAGTTTCCAAATCTGTGACAACGTAATCTGAAACATTCAGAAAATCTACCGCACTTTGTGCTTCTTTTTTATTTTTTGGATCAAATTTCTTGCCTTTATAATCCGTTACGTCCAAACGTATAGCTTGTTTATTTTGATTATTCGTAAGGACGGCAACTTCCCAATATTCTTCAGGCTGGAAGGCTTTAATTTCACGCTCGCGTTCTACTAATAATTTAACCGCAACCGATTGAACTCGACCAGCAGACAGCCCACGCGCCACTTTTTTCCAAAGTAACGGAGATACCATAAAGCCCACTACTCTATCTAAAAAGCGACGAGTTTGTTGGGCATTAACACGATCCATATTTAGTTGTTCAGGCTTTTCAAAAGCCTGTTTAATGGCATTTTTAGTGATTTCGTTAAACACTACACGGCTAAATCGCTCATCATCGCCACCAATCACCTCGCGTAAATGCCATGCAATCGCTTCCCCTTCTCTATCCAAGTCGGTTGCGAGATAAATATGATCTGCTTTTTTAGCAAGCGATTTTAATTCGGAAACTACTTTTTCTTTACCAGGCAAAATCTGATAATTTGCTTTCCAATCGTGATAAGGATCAATCCCCATACGTTTAACTAAGGCATTACGTTCCTTTTCAGCCTTAATTTTTGCTTTTTCTTCGGCATCCATACCTTTGGTTGAAATTGGTTTAGCTTTTTCACCAGTACTAGAACCAACCGTCGGCAAATCACGAATATGTCCAACACTAGATTTCACCACATATTGGCTACCTAAATATTTATTGATAGTCTTTGCTTTTGCCGGCGACTCCACAATCACCAAGGATTTACTCATTTGATTACCTAATATCACTAGTATTTTGTAAAATTGGCGGTATAGTGCAAAGTTATGTAGGCAAAATCAAGTACTTTTTGAAAAAAGGGTTATAAATGGATAAACTCAACGCGATTTCTATTTTCTGCAAAGTCATTGAAACCCAAAGTTTTACATTGGCTGCAAAGCAACAAAATATTTCTGTGGCGATGGCAAGCAAATTAGTTTCACAGTTAGAAGAACATTTAAAAACACGATTGTTACAACGTACCACCAGAAAAATTATGCCTACTGAAGCGGGAATGATGTATTACCAACGCTGCCAAGGAATTTTGCTTGATTTAGATGAAGCAGATTCTAGCATCACCCACCTCACCAGTTCATTACAAGGAAATTTACTTATTTCTGTTCCTCGTGACTTTGGTTTACTTTTCATCGTACCGAATTTACCGCTATTTATTGCCAAGCATCCTAATCTACATGTTGAAATTGAGTTTAATGATAAAAAAATTGACCTTGTGGCAGAAGGCTATGATCTTGCATTACGTATCGGCCATATGGCGGACAGTTCTCTTGTATCACGCAAAATCAGCACAAATACGCTACACTTTGTGGCATCACCAAGCTATCTTGAAGCGAATGGTATTCCACAAACACCTGATGATTTAGAACATCACAATGGCTTACTTTATAAAAATGTAATGAATCAAGTGAATTGGGTTGGCTCACGCATAAATCAAACACAGCGCTTCAAAATCCAATCAAAGGTTGTGAGCAATAGTGGTTTAGCCTTATTAGAAATGGCAAAAGCAGGACTAGGCATTGTGAATTTACCGAGATTTATTATTGGTCAATCTCTCGAAAAAGGTGAACTGATTGAAATATTACCAGAATATAAACAACAAAAATTAGAAATTCATGTGGTCTATCCGAATAGAAGACATTTACCAATAAAAGTGCGGGCATTTATTGAATTTTTATCTGGCTTAGGCTTGTGTTCAGAAATTTTGGAAAATCCTAAATATAGTCACTAACCGCCATAAAAAATACCGCACTTAGGCAACCCCAAGTGCGGTTATTTTTATGCGTGTTTTTTATAATGCTTTTAAGATGTCTTCAACACGATCTTTTGCATCACCAAAGAGCATTTGCGTATTCTCTTTGAAGAATAATGGGTTTTGTACGCCAGCGTAACCCACTGCCATTGAACGTTTGAAAACAATCACATTTTGTGCTTTCCATACTTCCAATACAGGCATTCCCGCGATTGGGCTATTTGGATCTTCCATCGCAGCTGGGTTTACCGTATCGTTCGCACCGATAACCAATACCACATCGGTATCAGCGAAATCATCATTGATTTCATCCATTTCAAGTACGACATCGTAAGGCACTTTTGCTTCAGCTAAAAGCACGTTCATGTGTCCCGGTAAACGTCCTGCAACAGGGTGAATACCAAAACGAACGTTCACACCACGTTCACGCAATTTTGCTGTAATATCAGCGACGGGATATTGTGCTTGTGCAACAGCCATACCATATCCTGGCGTGATAATCACAGAACTTGCATTTTTCAACAATTCAGCCACTTCTTCTGCCGTAGTTTCACGGTGTTCACCTTGTTCTTCGCTTGAAGAAACTTGAACATCGTTACCAAAACCACCTGCAATTACGCTCACAAATGAACGGTTCATTGCTTTACACATGATGTAAGAAAGGATTGCACCAGAAGAACCAACAAGTGCGCCAGTTACGATGAGCAAATCATTATTCAACATAAAACCTGCTGCAGCCGCTGCCCAACCAGAATATGAGTTAAGCATTGATACCACAACTGGCATATCTGCTCCACCGATTGATGCCACTAAGTGCCAGCCGAATGCAAGAGCAATCGCTGTCATTAATAACACAGGGAAAATGCTTTCTGGATTATTCAAGAATGCAACCATCAATAATGCAGATACCACAAGTGCGGCTAAATTTAATTTATGGCGATGCGGCAACATTAATGCTTTTGAATTAATTTTTCCGCTTAATTTACCAAATGCAACAACAGAACCAGTGAAAGTTACGGCACCGATAAAAATACCTAAAAATACTTCAACATTATGAATATTCGTTAATACTGCTTGCTCTGCTACAAATGCGGCTTGTGCTGCTGCATCTAATCCTTCTGGCATTAATGCCTCATGGTGTAAACCATAGCTATTAAAGCCTACGAGTACAGCCGCTAAACCGACGAAACTGTGAAGAATCGCCACAAGTTCTGGCATTTCAGTCATTTCTACTTTTAATGCACGTTGAACACCGATTGCACCACCGATGATCATCGCAATAATGATCCAAAATGTTCCTTCAGAATGAGGTCCAAAAATGGTTGCGATAAGGGCAATTGTCATACCAACAATACCGAACCAACAACCCGCTTTAGCAGTTTCATGTTTAGAAAGTCCTGCCAAGCTCATAATGAAAAGTAATGCTGCTAAAATATACGCAGCCTGTACTAAACCTTCAGACATTGTGCGCTCCTTAACCTTTTCTAAACATTGCTAACATACGTTGTGTGACACGGAAACCACCAAAAATATTGATGCTTGCCACCAAAATCGCCACAAAAGCTAAGGCATCGATAAATAGATTGCCTGTTGGCTGACGAATTTGTAATAACGCCCCTACAATAATAATGCCTGAAATTGCATTTGTTACTGCCATTAATGGTGTATGAAGTGCATGGCTAACATTCCAAACCACGTAATAACCCACCACACAAGCTAAAACAAATACGGTGAAATGTGATAAAAATGCAGCGGGAGCAACAGAAGCTAACCAAAGGAATAACACGCCAACACCTGCCATCACACCGTATTTCACACGAGGATCTGTTGGTTTAGATTCTTTTTTCTCTGCCACTGGTGCAACTTTGGTTTCTTGTTTTGGTTGTGCAGACACTTGAATTTGTGCTGGAGGAATTTCTTCCCCATCACGAACAACGGTCACACCACGAAGAACCACATCTTCAAAATCAATATTGATCTTGCCATCTTTCTCTTTGCACAAAAGTTTTAATAAATTGACTAAGTTTGTGCCATAAAGTTGAGACGATTGCGTTGGTAAACGGCTTGGGAAATCCGTATAACCAATCACTTTCACTTGGTTTTCAGTTGTAACAACTTTCCCTGCTTGCGTATATTCACAGTTACCACCAGTTGCAGCCGCTAAATCCACAATCACCGAACCTGGTTTCATTGAATCCACCATTTCTTTGGTAATCAAACGAGGTGCTGGTTTACCTGGAATGGCCGCCGTAGTAATAATAATATCGACTTCTTTAGCTTGTTCTGCGTAAAGCTCCATCGCACGACGGTTAAATTCTTCCGACATCACTTTCGCATAACCATCACCACTGCCGCCTTCTTCTTTAAAATCAATTTCTAAGAAGCTTGCACCCATACTTTGAACTTGCTCTTTCACTTCAGGACGAGAGTCAAAAGCACGAACAATCGCCCCAAGGCTATTTGCTGCACCAATTGCCGCCAAACCAGCCACACCAGCACCAATCACCAACACTTTTGCTGGTGGAACTTTACCTGCAGCAGTAATTTGCCCAGTAAAGAAGCTACCGAATTCATGCGCAGCTTCAATGACAGCACGATAACCAGAAATATTCGCCATAGAAGAAAGCGCATCCAATGCTTGCGCACGAGAAATACGAGGCACCGCATCCATTGCTAACACATTAATTTTCTTCGCGGTGAGTTTTTTCATTAACTCAGGATTTTGCATACGCCAAATAAAGCTCACAAGCGTTGCCCCTTCCTTCATTTGAACGATTTCTTCATCTGTCGGTGCATTTACTTTGAAGATAATATCCGATTGCCAAATTTCAGCCGACGTACCGATCTTCGCGCCTGCCTCTAAAAATGCTTGATCTTCAAAACTAGCTTTAAAACCTGCATCGTGTTCCACGATCACGTCAAAGCCCAATTTCAATATTTGCTGAACCGTTTTCGGCGTTGCCGCCACACGGCTCTCATTCTCAAGCAGCTCTCTAGGTACACCAATTAACATACTGTTTCCCTCTGATTGATGATTGGGTTGATGAGATTAATGAACAAACCTTCGCCTATTCATCGTTAAAATGACAAAAAGTCAAACGGATACAACTGTATCATTGATTGAATGAAAATAGGTAACGTTTTTAAGTGGTTTTACAAGATATTGTGATAGGGATCACGAAAAATTTCATATAATAAACACCTCAAAAATTTACCTCACTCCAACAGAATAGTTACCCAACACTTCTTCATTAAAACGACTCTAATTTACCACTTTGACTTAGTGCAAGCTCTGTAGTGATATCTGTTTTAATCGCAGCAATTTCTTCTCCCCATTTTCTCATCAAAGCCCACTAAAAGTGTGGTGAGATTCATGTTATTTTTGCTTTGAACAAGCGTGCTGCCATTGCCATCGTTAATAATATCTGCACCTTTAGCATTCAGATTATTTGATGAGAGTTGTAACTGGCCATCTTCTCCTTTTACACGGAAAAGTGCTTTACGACCAAGCGTGGTTTGCTGGCGTTGAAAACCAGATAACGCTATATTTTCTGGCAAACTTTATTCGTGAGCTTGCCTCGGGATTTTGCTAACTCTGGAACTATAATAGATTGTAATGGTACAAGCGTAAACGCTTGCACTATCAGAGCGTTTTAAAATTCTTTAAAAATTGACCGCACTTTCAACTTAAAATTCTAGCCGCTGTGTTAAGCCTTCTTCGGGTTCTTGACTTCGGAAAATCAGCCATAACCTCAACACATCAATCATTATTCCACGAGGCAACGTAAGATAAAGTGATTCCTCTTCTTGGGCAAAGAGAAAATAAAAATTCACTTCATCGTTCATCACCTCTGCCCCCCAAGAATTGGAAGAAATATCCGATTCTTGAATTGTATCATCCATCAAAATTACCAATGAATGATCTAAAAAAGAGAAATAATTTGGTCCTCCCATTGGATCATTCAAATAGCCAGTTAATGGATTTAATTGGTGATTTTCCTCTAAATAGCAAGCTGGAATAATTTGTCCTTTATGCTGAATATACGTAAAAATAAGTTTCATCTTTACTCCTGGTCAGCACTTGGAAAAGCCGTGACGACAGGATAGGTATAACCTTCTATGCGCACACCTGAATTTGAAATACCAGCCCACATACCCTCGGCCTTACGAATAGGATCTAAATCATCTACTTGATTCATATAAGCAGAATTAATTTCAACTTTAATACGATCTGCCGTCCACGTTTGGGGAAACATCAAGGTCTCCCCATTATTATTGGTCTTCACAATATATTGATTAGTTTCACTATCAAAAGCAGAAATCTATGCAAGATATACGCCATTTGGATAAGTGTATAATATCCGATCAACACGTATATTGCCTAAGGCGGAATATCCACCGATCATGACTGTCATAAAATACCTCTAATCTAAACTGAAAAATAAACTTCATTGCTTATATTGGGTTCAGATAGTAAGAAGTCATACCAATTAGATAAAATGATCTTAAATTGGTCAAACTCAAGATAATCATCAGGATATTCTTCATCCCCCCAATAAATAGTTACTTTATCTAACGAGATTAGCGCACCTAAGGTTTGTCCCCACATATCATATTCAGAAATTTCTTTTTTAGATATTTTATCAATCTCTTCAAGACCATTTTTTATCCACTTTTGTAAATGGTTTATACCTAATCCCTCATCATCAATTAAAAAATGAGTTATATTTAAATCTTCATTTATATTTAGAATAGAACAATGTGGTTCTAAAGATCCATCTTTCCACATATCTATCCAACTAAACTTAACATTTATCATATGCTACTTGTCTCCCATAACTGGATAAACTGTAGTTTTAGGTTCTTTATATCCTTTTCTACATAGGTGTGACATTTTCCAATATTCATTTTATGGATAATATTTTTTACCCAACAAATTAATATTTTCTAATATTTCATCATTTGTCATATAGAAACCAGGTTCTATTATACTAATCAGATCCAATGCAAAATCACGAAATTCCTCTCTCCAATCAATTGATGAATTCATCAATTCTAAGGCTCTATAAGAAATCTCCTGTTCTGATGCATTATTACTTACCATTAATCTAATTTCATTTATAAAGTCTTTTTCACTATATCTGATCATTTTTTCATTTTCTCCAATTCTGCTCCTGTAGGCGGGTAATGGATACTATCCACAACTTGACCATTTACTGATTTTGGATGAACTCTATTAACATTGCCATTATGATCGTAACTTTCCATCCATTGTTTTACGCCCCCTGTTTTAGGATTATATTCAGTCACTAGAGAGTTTCCCCTAGTTGGTCCTGGATTTTTCGCAAAACGTTCTTTATCATAATATCGAACTCGTCCATCAGGAAGAGTTTTAATTTTAACTGCTGACTTCTGAGCACTTTCTAATGCTGATAATTTCTTAGATAATGCAACTTGAGCATTTATTGAGGAAAAAGAGCTATCCTTGTAATAACGTTCGCTATCCTTCGCTGAACTAACCTTAAAAGGCTTGCTTGGTTTTCCTCCCGACACGGCATTCTCTGCTTGGAAAAATCTCATCACCTTAACAGCTAAAGCAATATGTTTTTCCACATCACTCTTACTGTTTTCTATAGCCTCAAGCGTTTTACTATTTTCCGATTGAACAAGCATATCAACGCGTGAACGTTGGTCTGCCGGGATTTTCGATAAGATACTACCTATCGCAATAGCCTGCTCTTCTGAAAAATCATTTGCAGCCATTAATAAACTTGACACCACTTGTCGGCATGCTGCATCACAATCTGCAAGCATAGCTCGTTTCTTTTGGCTTGAATGCTCTAAATCACGTAGAACAACTTCAATATCTTCACCATTCAACAAACGTTGATAAGCACTATAAATATCGCCTTGAGCAAGCGCATTATTCTCCACCGCCCTTTTAGCCGTTCCAGCCCCAGAAGTCGCAGCAAGGAAATTCCCCCCTTGTTCCGCTGTGGTGCCATTCGCTTTTGCCGTCAATGCCGCAGCCAATCCGCCCGCCAGTTGACTTAACGTGCTAATGTTTTCCTTCTCATTTGCCGTTAATTCACTGACCGGTTTGCCATAAGCTCTCGCGATGATTTCAGCCGTTGCTTCACCCGTCACCCCTGCCACTGCACCCGTCAATGGGTCTTTACCTGTCACCTGGAACTCCACCGCTGAAAGCAGCGCATGCGCCATAAGGTTAGTCGCTTTGTCTTTTGCCGTGTCACCCGCCGTCATCTCGTGGATTTTTTGATTGAGATAGGGTGAAGCCAGTGCAACAAGACTGCCTGCGGTATCGTTTTGTGCCGCCGCTTGTAATGCCGCTGTCACCGCTCGAATTGCCATGCCTGTCTTGCTTCCAATGCCGTAAGTGCGGTCGATTTCACCTTGCGTTTTCTTGATTTCGGCTTGAACACTTGTCAGCTGTTGCTTAATGGCGGCAAGCTGTTGTTCATTACCCGCTTGTCCCTTCAAGGCTTTTTCTTGCTCTTCCAGCTTAAACTTCTCAAGTCCTAGCTTGTTAATTTTCTCACGCTCATTATACGTGGCGATGCTTATCGCGTTGTTGCTGATGTCGCCTATCACCTTCGCCATTTCTTGGCGCTCTTGCACTTTTTGTAAATCTTGTTTTTCAACACGTTGATTCGCATTTTTGGTGTCACGTGAAAGTGCGGTCAGTTTTTCCGGTGTTTCGGTGTCTATCTGAATGTTGTCGCTGATAGCTGATTGGGTGGTGCTGCGCGCGCTTTCATTGGTGTTGCCCAATAAGCTCAAGGCACTGCTTATCGCTTGCATCGGGTTAATGCCTCCCGTACCTGCCCCCATGCTCGCACTTTCGGTTTTAATCTCGCTTTTATTTTCAATATCGGTATGCGTGAGCGATTTTGTTTTGAAGTGGTTTTTACTTGCCTCAGCATCACTTTCAATGATGGCACCATTCAGTTGGGTATGGTTGTGGATATGGGCATCCATGCCATCCTCACCCACATGAATACCCGCTTGTTCATTGACTTGCGCATAATCTACTTTCGCTTTGTTATAGGAGGCACTGACCGAAGCTCCGCCACCTGAACCATACGCCATCGAGCCACTTGCACTCGCACTCGTTTGTTTGGATTCGTATTTCTCTGTATCTTGACGGCTCGTTATCGTCAGATTTTGAATGTCCGCTTCCCAACGTTTCGCTTTGAGATTCGCAGCATCAAGGGTTAAGCCGCCTTCTTCACTGTTCGTGATGATTTTATCCGCAGTGAAATGACTATTTTGCCAACGTTCACTATCCGAGTTAGATTTGCCCTTAGCAGCATTGACCGAACCCTCTATACCAAATCCGTAACTATTACCATTGGTTCCAACAAAGACACCTACACTCCCCCCTGCTGATTTATTTTCTGTGCGTTGGTGCTCCTCATCTTTTACACCTTTTATCTCAATCCCTTTTTTGCCTGATAATGCCATCAATTTTGCATTCGCATCCACGCCTTCAAAGGTGAGTTTTTCATCGCGGGCTTTTACATTAAACGTACCAGTGCTCACCGTTGATTTTTGATGACGAATACTCTGGCTTTCGCTACTTTGTGTTTGTTTTTGGCTGCCATAACCAATACTCACCTTCATACTTGGGCTGGATGTCGTCCCCGTATTCTGCATATTACCGGCTCGTAAGGCATCTAAGGTTTCTGCCACCTTACCCACATTTTGAGCCGCCATTGTCGCTTCTTCCGCGGCTTTCACTGCATAAAGTGCCTTGAGTTTTCCATTGGTGACTTGTTGGCTGCGATTCACACTGTTATAAGCCGCTTGTGCCATATCGGTCACCGGTGTACTCAAGGCAATCGTCACGCCAGATTGTTTATATTCATGCCCCTCTTTACGTTCAATAATATCTTTTCCGGCTTCTACCTTCACGCTTGCACCTTTAATATCGATGCGATTCGTGTTTGGCGTAATCATATCCGTTCCCATGACATTCGAATGGTTACCCGCACTCACTGTGATATTGCCATTCATTGAACCCAGCGTGCTACGTGCATCTGATTGTGTCCAACCTTCCGTTTCATAATCATGTTTTTCTGATTTCGAACCAACGGTAAAACCAATACCGCCGTCTGTGAACACACCTCTGGTTTTCTTGGTTTCCACGCGCTTATTTTTGAAATGATTGGTATCCGCTGCAATATCAATATCATGTCCAGCCTGAATATGCAGATCATTATCCGCAATAGCCTGCATACCTTTCGCCTTCACGTCATGACCTGCTGAAAGAAGCACCTCTTTACCACTCACCTGCGTGCCGACTTGAGTAACGGAGTGTTGTTGGTCTAGACTGGTTTTGGTCACCTTCGCCACACTACCACTTTTCGTTTTGTGGAATTCTTCAAAATCACGGCTTTCTTTTACACCATTCAGCACAAGGTCATTTTTAGCAATAGCCATTAACTTCGCTTCGCTATCCAACTGTGCCCCTTCGGATAAAATATTTTTACCGGTTAGCTCAACATCACCTTTGCCTTTTATGCGGCTGACTACCGCTTCTTCCACTTTCTCATGACGGTAATGATTGCCTGCGCCCATTTTCTCATCAAAGCCCACTGAAAGTGCGGTCAGATTCATGTTATTTTTTGTTTGAACAAGCGTATTGCCATTGCCGTCGTTAACAATATCTGCACCTTTAGCATTCAGATTATTTGATAAAAGCTGTAATTGGCCATCTTCTCCTTTTACATGGAAAAGCGCGTTACGACCAAGCGTGGTTTCACTACGTTGGAAATGAGATAAGTCCACCTTTGTTGTCATCGTGGTACTTTCGTGATTTAAATCACCGCCCACATCTACCAAGAGGGCTCGCTCAGCTTCCACTTTACCGCCGATATTATCGAAGTTATGCGTGGTTTTGATTCCCACCTTATCACCCGTAATGGCGCCTTCGTTTAATAAGCTTTCGGTATTTAATAAAGTAAGCTTACGCCCCGCAATGGTGCCACTATTGGTTAAACGGTTACTCCGTAAATCAATCACCTCCGCTGAAATCAACACACCTTCGCCATTTAAGTCGCCTTTCTGCGCCATCGCATAGACACGAGGCGCCATCACTTTGACTTGTTTTCCGCTTGGTAGCGTTACTACGCTAAATTGAATGTGAAATTATAAGATTAGCTTAAAGATAAGCTGCTCTAAAAATACAAAAAGTGCGGTCAGTTTTTAAGAGGTTTTAAAACTCTTTGAAAATTGACCACACTTGATATTTCCATTTTTCCAATCTACTTGTAAATAATTAAAAATGAGCTTTATATAGCACATCTTTAAATTTATTCCCAAAGTAAATTAAATGCCCTTTTTGGAATACTTTTCCATTAACTCAATCACTGGTTTAAATTTAGGATCTTGTGAACGATATTTTTTGATCCCTTCTAAAATACCATGCTGTCCAGTAAAGAAATCTACATCTCCCCCGTTATCTAGCATTAATTGAAGCAAATCCAACCTTTCAGGGAAACCATTAATATAGGATAAAGGTGTAATTCCTCTTTCATTTGGTAAATTAGGGTTTGCACCAGCCTTAAGTAACGCTATTGCAGCATCAATATTTTTACCTCTTAACGCATAATGCAAAGGAGTCATTCCGTATATATCTTGCAAATTAACTGAAACATTATTCTCAATAAAAAATGGAATAGAAGGTGCTATAAAATCCTCTTTTGAGCATAAAAGTAATCCCATATGTAGCCAATTCCAGTTTTCTTTTTCTGACTTATATAAGATATCAAGTTTTTTCTCAACTAGAAAAATTCGCTTCAAGAATAAAACATCACCCTCTTGAATTGCCCTAATAGTCTCAACTTCTAGATCTGATTCTACTTCTCTATTTGTTGTTAATTCTGTCATTCTTACTTTCCTCTTTTAAAAAAGTTTTTCATATCAGTTATAATTGGATCTAATTTATCGTTTCCTGGCATCTCATTTCTATGACTACGATTTTCAGAACGATTCTCCAATCTAAAATTCTGCGGTCTAGCGTTAACGTAATCATTAAATTCCTGTCTTGTTAAACCCAATTGTTTAGCAGCCTCTTCTAATCTTCTATGCTCCCATCCTGGAATATGCCCTATATCAAATGGACCATTCACTATTTCACCTGTTTCTTTATGAAGTAATACATTATCTGAAACCTGCTCATATTGCGAAAGAATATTTTTCTTAGTTTCAACTCTAAGAGTTGGTCTCGGGTATTTATCCCCTACTGCCGTTTTATTCACTAATAGATTAGGTTCTGATTTCAATTCTTTCTTCACCCCACCCTCAAACGACACAAACTTATTATTATTGAAGAAAACAGGATTTCCTTTTACATCATCTCCTATATAGTGATAAACACCACCCTTCGGACCTTCAATCTCACTTAATGAAACATACTTATATCCCTCCGGCAAGGGTTTGCTCAAAAATTCAGAATCTACTTTAAGTTTAACTAAATTGCCGGTCTGTAAATTAGGTAAACGAGTAAGCGTTCTTTCGGCAACCTTACCAGCAACTTCACCCACAGCTTTTACACCCACACCAGCAGCCCTACCTGCCCCCGTAAGCTCTAACAAGGCAGTGCCACCTCTCACGGCGGCTATCGCATCAATCTCATTGACCATATTTTTACCATAAAGGTAATTTACATCGTCAAGACGATAGCCTGCACCAAAAATATCTTTACCCGATTGCCATACCGCTTTTCCTGAATCAGATAACATTTCCTTACCAGATGAAATGCACATATCTTCTTTTAAACAGTTCGCAATACCAAAACTAATCGGCTTGAGTATATCCTCCGGATGATCAAATGCATGCAAAGTACCTTTTAAAGCCGCATCTGCGCCATCTGATAAGGATTTAGTATAAAGATTATATTTTACTTTCGGTTGTAATGTATTCGTTACAACATGACCATTTGCTTTATCAAATTGTGCCAATGCATTTGAATATTTACCCGTTGAGTAATATTCATCTTTATCCATAACAGTAAACATTGACTGACGTTTACCATCCGAATTAATAAATGTACCTCGATTATCATAAGGTGGTACATCACCTTGAGCCGTTGCACCTCTTAAGAAAGACTGTGCTTGGCCATCTGTTTCGCCAATTTTCTTAAACCAAGCATAGTCGACTTCTTGAGCAGCTTGGGTAATTAATCGCTCCATCGCTTCTTGCTCAGTGACTTGGTGCCCTAAACGCTCACTTTCCTCTTGAGCAAAACGTTTTGCATTTTCTTTAATCCATTTAATCTCATCAACATGAAGCTGTCTGTTATACGTCTCCGCATTGTAAGATGTCAACGCGCCCTGTTTCATGGTTTCACTCGTGCCACCACTCACCACACCCGCGGCAGCACCAATCACCAATGCCGTCATTTGTTGTGCTGCTTGTTTAAGCTTCTCTTTTTGCCCATCATCTAGCTTGAGGTCTTTCGCTTGTTCATTTAAGTAATCTGTAACATACGTGTTCAACCACTCTGAACCTGCTCCCGCTGCTGCACCTGTCGCCACATTGCCATCTGACATCTTCGCCGCCAATGCACCTGCAAAGACATGCATCACAATCTTCTCTTTGCTGCCGTCTTCAAATTCAAATTTTTTCGCAAGGTCACCCGTGACTTTTGCAAACAACTCACCTGCTACTTGTGCTGCCTCTTGCTGCTCTTTCACTTCGTTATGGTCAAATGCTTTTACTTTATGATTGGCATTTTGTGTATCTCTGGAAAGTGCGGTTAGATTTTCCGGTGTTTCTGTGTCAATTTGAATATTAGACCCTATCGCTGATTGCGTTTGACTTGTAGGCGAAGTTAGATGTGAAATTATAAGGTTTGCTTAATATAAGCATCAGTAAAAATACAAAAAGTGCAGTCAATTTTAAGAAGTTTTAAAACCCTTTGAAAATTGACCGCACTTTATACTATATCTTCTTAAATCATTAAACCACTATGCTTAAGGTTTTCTTGTCTTCGATTTCTTCTTGGAGAGCTTCGATTTTTGTCTATCATTTTTTTTATTCTCACCATAAATTTCTGGAGAATAGTAAGAAATCAAAAGAGCCGAAAAGCATAAAAAACCTCCCCATATTATAAGATTATAAATAAAATGATTTAAATCAGGATCGATTTTTCCTCTTAGAATAAGAGTAAAATATATAAAACAGAAAGATAATATCGAAGCTATTAAAATTCTAATAATCTTACTTGCTTTCATTTTTTAAGTCCTTAACTGATTTATCTGGAGTGTTATAAATATTTTCTGCTACTTTACTCATGCTTGAAGACATCAATCTTTTAACATTTTCATCCTTTATAAATAACCCAAAGTTTTTAGAAAACCAAACTGATGTACCTGAATCTCTAACAGCCTCACCAAAAGATTTACCTTCAATTACTCCTTTTGTAACATCTAGACCGAATCCTAATCCATCACCAGCTTTATGAGTTAAGCCTGAATATGTAGAATCAACAATTACTTTCCCTCCACTTTGGAGAATATTATTGCCATTGATTTCTTTTTGACCAGTAGCATAAGGGAGCGTTTCTGCCACCGTATTAATCCCAGCCTCAATACCAAATGCAACTTTATATGGACGAGGGATTGCCTTATAACCAGCCGCAACATCCTTGCCTACTTCTCCAGCTACATACCCCATAGCAGATGCCATTTGACTCCCTTCTGCAACAACTTGATTACCTAATCTCGCTGTTGCCCCCAGTATCGGCTTAGCCCCCGTATATAAACTCGGTAAACTATAGACAAAATTTGCTGTTTCCGGACTTAATCCTGTCACTTGACTGAGCAATTGACCACCTAATGTATTTTGATTTTTACCGGTAAGAATCACTCTCCCGCCGGTATAAGTATTATCAGCTCCATAAGCAGCAACCGGTACGCCTGCCACGCATCCAATACCGGTTTCACAAAGACCCGTACCGACAGCCATCGTCGCAACACCTCCTACTGCTTGTACAACACCGCCAGCGCGTGTTGTTACAGCATATTTCGTATCGATTCTATTCGCGTGATCTAGCGCTTTATAAGTATCGTTATATTCAAATAGTTTGTTCTGCACACCGGAACCAAAAGGATCACTAAATGTTTCAGTTTGGCGTTTTAATAATGCTCTTTCTTGGGCATATTCCGCCGTATTACCAAGTTGTTCTACTGCTCTCGCTTGTTCATACGATTTGGCATAATCTGGATCATCTGTAGGAATCTGCGCAGAACAATGCACTAATGCACAAGCTGCTATTTCTAAACGACGTTCTTTTTCTTCATCGCCATTTGCAAGCAACTTAATACGCTCTTTCTCATTTTGATGAAGCTGTCTGTTATACGTCTCTGCATTGTAAGATGTCAATGCACCTTGTTTCATGGTTTCACTCGTGCCACCACTCACTGCACCCGCTGCAGCACCAATCACCAATGCCGTCATTTGTTGTGCTGCTTGTTTAAGTTTCTCTTTTTGTCCATCATCTAATTTGAGGTCTTTCGCTTGTTCATTTAAGTAATCTGTAACATACGTGTTCAACCACTCTGAACTCGCTCCCGCTGCTGCACCTGTCGCCACATTGCCATCTGACATCTTCGCAGCTAATGCACCTGCAAGGGCATGCATCACAATCTTCTCTTTGCTGCCGTCTTCAAAGCCCAATTTTTTTGCAAGGTCGCCCGTGACTTTTGCAAACAACTCGCCCGCCACTTGTGCCGCTTCTTGCTGCTCTTTGATTTCCTGTAAATCAAAGGCTTTTACTTTATGATTGGCATTTTGTGTATCTCTGGAAAGTGCGGTCAGATTTTCCGGTGTTTCTGTGTCAATTTGAATATTAGACCCTATCGCTGATTGCGTTTGACTTGTAGCACTTTCATGTTTATTCCCTAAAGCGCTCGCCGCGGCAGCCATCGCATTTTTAGCATTCTGTGTCATATCCGTTGAAAGCCCCGCGCTCACGCTTTTCACTTCAACCTCACTGCGGTTTTCAATATCAGTGTGAGTAAGCGATTTTGTCTTGAAGTGGTTCTTATCTTCGGCTGCTTCACTGTCAATCACAGAGCCCGCAAGGTGCGTATTCCCCACAACCTTAACATCCATTCCACCTTTGCCTACATGGAAGCCCGTTTGTTCTTCCACTTGGGCATAGTTCACTTTCGCTTTGTTTTGAGAATAGTTTGCTGAAGCACTTGAACCGCTACCATAAATTGCCACACTAAAGCCCGCTCCGGCTTGTGTTTGTTTGCTGTCGTAGTGATTACTGTCTTGGCGGCTTTCTAAATTAAGATTACCTTTAATATCCGCCTCTAAACGGTCTGTTTTAACAACGGCACCTTTGAAATTAGCGTCTTTACCGGTTTTAATCACTGTTTCTTCAGCATTCAGATAACTATTACGTTGTGTCACACTATCGCTATTTTCATGCCCTTTACCGACTTGAACCGAACCTTCTACACCAATGCCATAACTATTACCATTAGCGCCTGCAAATACACCCACACTCCAACCTGTGTTTTTATTCTCACTTCGGTTATGGTAAGTATCTTGTACTGACTCCACGTTTAAGTTCTTAGCCACATCAAGTTCTAAACGTTTTGCATTTAACGTTGAGCCCAACACATCAACATCACCTTTTCGGCTGGTCAAATTCACCGTGCCAGCATTCAGCTCACTACCACTATGAGTGATTGTTTTACTTTCACTCGTTTGGGTAGATTTGCTTGCACCTACGCTAATAGAGACTTTAATACTCGGATTAGACACATTACCTGCCGTCATATTGCCCAAGCTAGAAACTGTGTTTGCAACATTTGCTGCATTTTGAGCTAATTCAAGACTGTCATAAGCCGCTTTCATTTGATGAAGCTGTTTCAATTTTTCATTTTTAACTTCACGACTACGCTTAATACTGTGTCCCATCGATTGTGCTGTGCTTACAACCGGTGATGTAACGGCTATCGTCAGTCCAGCCTGTTTATACTCATGCCCCTCTTTACTTTCAATGATATCTTTTCCGGCTTCCACCTTAACACTTGCACCCTCAATATCGATGCGATTCGTGCGTGGTGTAATCATATCCGTTCCCATGACATTCGAATGGTTGCCCGCACTCACTGTGATATTGCCATTCATTGAACCCAGCGTGCTACGTGCATCTGATTGTGTCCAACCTTCCGTTTCATAATCGTGTTTTTCTGATTGGGAACCAACGGTAAAACCAATACCGCCGTCTGTGAACACACCTCTGGTTTTCTTGGTTTCCACTCGCTTATTTTTGAAATGATTGGTGTCCGCTGCAATATCAACATCATGTCCAGCCTGAATATGGAGATTATTATCCGCAATAGCCTGAATACCTTTCGCCTTCACATCATGACCTGCTGAAAGAACCACCTCTTTACCGCTCACCTGAGTGCCGACTTGAGTAACGGATTGTTGTTGGTCAAGACTGGTTTTTGTTACCTTCGCCACGCTTCCGCTTTTCGTTTTATGAAACTCTTCAAAATCACGGCTTTCTTTTGCACCATTCAGCACAAGGTCGTTTTCTGCGATAGCCATCAACTTCGCTTCACTCTCCAGCTGTGCACCTTCGGATAAAATATTTTTACCCGTTAGCAAGACATTGCCTTTGCCTTTTACTTGGCTTACTACCGCCTCTTCCACTTTCTCATGACGGTAATGATTACCTTTCCCCATCTTCTCATCAAAGCCCACTGAAAGTGCGGTCAGATTCATGTTATTTTTTGTTTGAACAAGCGTATTGCCATTACCATCGTTAATAATATCTGCACCTTTAGCGTTCAGATTATTTGATGAGAGTTCTAACTGGCCATCTTCTCCTTTTACATGGAAAAGCGCTTTACGAGCCAATGTCGTTTCACTACGTTGGAAATGAGATAAGTCCACATTTGTCGTCATCGTGGTACTTTCGTGATTTAAATTACCGCCCACATCCACTAAGAGGGCGCGCTCAGCTTCCACTTTACCGCCGATATTATCGAAGTTATTCGTGGTTTTGATGTCTACTTTATCACCTGTAATAGTGCCTTCGTTTAATAAGCTTTCGGTATTTAATAACGTAAGCTTACGGCCTGCAATCGTGCCACTATTGGTTAAACGGTTACTCCGTAAATCAATCACATCCGCTGAAATCAACGCACCTTCGCCATTTAAGTCGCCTTTCTGCGCCATGGCATAGACACGAGGTGCCATCACTTTGACTTGTTTTCCGCTTGGTAGCGTTACTTCTTTTTCTTCAAACCAGACAATATCTGACGTAAGTTGTGCGACCTGAGCAGGGCTTAAAGCCACACCCGGGGTTAAATTGAAGCGTTTCGCAAACGTAATACCATTATCCATTAACCCTTTATATTGCGCCTCTAAATCTTGATAACCTGTTAAGAACATACGTCCCGTCAACTGATTAACTTGATCTCGCACTAAACGCTGCTCGTAATATCCATCACCTAGGCGCTTCAAGATATTTTGTGGATCACTACGAAGTGCTTTGAACATATAGTCACCACTGAGCCATTGTTTACGATCAGTAAACTGTGGATCCGTTTCAATTAATGGGCGATTCGTTGCCTCGGGATTTGTTCGATAAAGGCTAGAGGTAGGCAAAGAAACATCCGCACCAATCGTACGAATTTCACTCAGCTCAGCTTTAGCATTCGATTGATTCACTCCATTGGCAACATGGATATTGTTGGTAAGTGCGATAGTTTCCATCGAAAGATTGGCTTTTTCACCTTCAGGCGTCACTGTCGTATAGGCTTCCGTACGAACTTGTTTTAAATCCAATTCTGTATCAGTGATTTTTTGGTAGTCATGACGGCCAGCCCTGTCTCGCTGGTGATAGCGTTTAAATCCACCTCGCCAACGAGAGTAAGTCCACTCTTGATTCCCATTATCAACAACTCGAGTAATCCCCATTTCGGGTACATTGTTTACCCCCTCAGAAGGGTTATTAGGGTTATAGATCTTACCTGCCGCAATTATTTGGCTGCGGTTATTTTCCACATTGCCATTAAATTCAACATCTCCTTGACTTAAAATCTTACCAGGATGCGTTTCTTTCACCTTAGTTTCGCTGGTTATACGTTCTTTCACATTAATATCCCAGAAATTGGTAAAACGCTTACCCTCTATCTTTCTATTATGAGCTTCAATCGCATCACTTAAAGCCTTAAAAACGGGCTCATTCTCTAATTGCCATTTGAAATATGGTGCCAACTGCTCTTTATAAGGTTCTAATTTTTCCTCATATGCCTTCATTGCTACTTTATACTCTGCTAATTTAAGCTCATATTCCTGCATTTTTTTCTTATGGAATCGAGCATTTCCAAAATACATACGCGCTGGCATTTCAGGCTCTTCAGGCTTGATTAAAAGTTCTTTAGGAACGGTGACGTTTGGCGCCTCAGTTTTTGGTGGTGCCACACCTAAAGCTGCCCAAATCGGATCGTTTTTGTTATATTCAACAGTAGAGCAATTTGACTCATTCACACAAATATTCTCTCCTGGCTGAGCAATAATTTTGCCATCAATATTCGCATCTGTTGCCATTACTGGATTGTCTGTTTTATAAGCAACCTTGCCTGCGCGGCTAAATGAGACCCATTTCAACAGGTTAAAATTAATCCGCTCATTAGCATTTGGATTTCTGCCCTCAACTAAGTAATGTTCCTCTACCGTTTCACGTTTGACTTCCTCTAACCTTGTATCAATACGGGCATTTTTGTTTAAAGTTTCACGCATACCAAGGATAACGCCTCGTCCTTCAATCAAACTACCGCTATTTAATAATTTATCGCCTAAACCTTTTGATTGGTTGTTTTCATCTAGGCTACGTCCAAATACAACTTTCCCTTCAGAGGATAATGTACCGCCAATACCATTAAATGCCCATTTTTGGGTAAAGACCGTTTTACTGTTCTCAACTAAAGGTGCTGCAACATCTAGACGTTCTTTTGCTGCTACAACCGCTGATTTAATCGTTCCATCAGATTGTAATTCATCTGTATTCACTATTTTTTGACCAGCCTGTAAAGCAACATGATCACCATAAATACGACCAGTACCGACATTAGTTAATGTATCACCGGTCTTGATAACATTTTCTACTGTCCCTTTAATCAACCCTCGGTTGGTTATATTCTGCTCACTTGTAAGTGCGGTTTGTTTCCCTTGAATTTCAGCATTCTCTGTATTTTCAATATTCTTCGCATTAACTTGGGTATGACCTTCAGAAAGTAACCCTGCTTGATTAATCAAATGTCCTTGAGTTGTTAAACTTAATGAAGAACGACCAACTAAATCGCGTTGACTATCAAAATCCTGAACAAGTTGGATATTTGCATGGTTAGCCTCAATATCGCCATCACCAGAAAGTGCATTAACCTGAATATTCAGTTTTTCTGCTGCCTGAATTGAACCTTGGCTATTTTTTATGGAAGCGCCTTTACCCTGAATACGAATATCCCCTGTAGAGAATAATTCACCTTGCGTGTTGTCTAATTGATTAACAATATTCAATACCTGAGAAGAAACCGAATAAATCCCACCTTGTTTATTATCCAATTGCTGAGCATTCACCTCAGCCTTACCCGCAAGAATACCCTGTGTTGGTACTGATTGCGCATTACCTTTAGTATTTTGGTTATTTAGATTAGTGGTATTAACCGTTAAATCACCCTGAGCTTGAATGAGTGAACCTGTATTGCCGACTTTTTGGTTATTAATGTCCCTTGCAATATTTAACGTTGAAGAACCGTCAGCAACAATCATTCCGGCTCGGTTATCCACGGATAATGCGGTTAAAGTTAAGTCTTTACCACTTAGCAAACGGCCTTCTCGATTATTTAAGAATTGATTTTGCTGGGTAAGACTCATATTTCCACCAGAAAGTATTAAGCCTTTTTCATTATTTAACCCTTTTTCTAGGTTTAATGAGAAATCACGCACACCTTGGCTTGCCCATCGGCCATGTTGGTTTTCTACTCTTTGCGCGGTTGCATTAATCCAATCCGCTTTTAAATTAGCGTTCTGTGTTAAAAGTTGAGAAGGGGTATGTAAATTGATTTCATTTTTTGCAATGAGCGTCGCTTGATTTGCATTAATTTCACCTTGATGAGCCACAATATGAACATCTTGGCCACTTGTTTGACTCTCGCTAACATCGACTGTTTTAGCTTGAACATCAACCTTACCAGAGGCAATATTTTTCCCTTTTGCAACAGTTGTTTTTACTGTTTTTATTTCAAGGTTTTTAGTCTCACCAACCTCATCTACTTCTCGGACTTTACCATTTTCCTCAACACCCGCAGCTAATACAGAAGATTTGCCCGCTTCGACTGAATCCGCTTGATAACGAATATGTCCACCAGAAATAGTCGAGCCCATCTGAGTAATTTTATTTTTAGCACCAACTAGAACATCACCTCGTGCTGTTTCAACTTTACCTTTTTGAACAAAATCAGACTTGGTTTTGATTTGGACATCTTGTTTACCACTAATCACCCCTTCATTAACAATACGGCCTTGACTATCAATTTTCACCTCACCCGCCGATGCACCGATATGCCCCGCATTGCGTACACCAAGACCTTGACCGTTATCCACTAAATGGATTTTCTCTGAATACATCCCACCCAATTGGCTCACATCGACACTGTAGCTTTGGTTTTCGTCTTGGGTATCAGAAGTGCGGTCGGTTTTATCGGTGTTTTTATCACCCACGTACACAACCGAATCATTGGTTCGGTCAACATTGTTTTTACCAGTGGTTACTTTAATGCCTTTTTTCGACCAAACCCCACCATTGATTTCCGCTTTATCCGCGATAATATCAGTGTAATCAGATTGACTGTTATCCATGCCTTTTTGGCCAACAGTCACCTTACCGCCTTTTACGCGATAGCCTTTCAACTCACCATTTTCTACTTCTACTTTGCCTGTTGTCAGGGTGGTACGCCCAGCATTAATCACACCGCAGCCATCACATTGAATACCACTTGGGTTAGCAATCACCACATCTGCTTTTTTACCCGCAACCTCTACATAACCTTTTAAACGGCTTGGGTTCGCTGAATTCACCTCATTAAGAATCACTTTTGCTTCACCGCGAGCAAGATTCGGGTTACCTTGCACCCAGCCCGCCATTTGCGTTTGTACTGCTTTACGGGCATTGTTTAATACTGCACCTTTCTCTGCTACATCAAACTGTGAATATTGGTTACGTGATACCCCTCCTGCACTTGGTGTTTGAATATTCACTTGCGGTAAACCATTCGCTGTTTGAAGTACGGTGGGTTGTTGATTACCTGGAGCAGATTTATCAGCACGAATGACCATATCTTCTGCATGAACAGAAGGCGATAAGAAGACGAAGCCCAATGCCAGCATGAGGCTAAAATGAATAGGATTAAGTGAAAGTGCGGTTGAAAATAATCCTGTTTTTTCTTGTTCTGGACTCATATTTTCACTTTGCGCTTTACCTTGAGATTTTGCCAGCTCAGATACCACCACAAGCTGATTTAATACACGGCTAAAAATTACTTTATAATGACGTTTATTCATTTTTTAATTTCCTTTAAGTTTTAATTCTGTTTGGTTTTAATCAATTTATTCATCTAAAAGCGTGAGCATTAAAAACGGTAGCTCACATTAAATCCAGTTGTCACATGACTGGTTCTAAATCCTTCTGGTTTTTTAATTGGAACACCCACAAAATAATCATAGTTGATGCCCCATAGTTTGCCACGAAGTCCAATTGCGCCCCCCATTAAGCTATCACCAATTTGAAGCTCTTCTTGGCTAGAGTGCACTTTACCTCGGTCAATCCCTAAATAAAGCTCATGTCCCTTGTTAGCAATATTCCAATCTAGCTCATTTCGCCATAACCAACCTTTTTCACCGGAAAGTGATAGCTCGCCATCAAACCCTCGCACGGTATAACGCCCCCCAATACTAAATTTATCTTGTTGTGTTAAAGGTGTGCCGTTCCATTGCCCATTCCAGCTGGTGTTAAAGCGGAAAGGTTGATTGCCGATAGTGAAAGGATAGGTAAAATCAATGCCTGCAGTAAAAATCTGCATACGGGAAGTCCCTTCACCAAACTCCTCTTCTGGTGCAGGTAAGGATTTATTCCCACCCGTACCACGTTTATAGTTCGCAAACAGTTGCAACACTGTTTCACCAATGTATTGGGTGTGATTAAGCCCCACTTCCCAACCTGCGGTACGACGACGCTGTACTTCAATTTCGGTGTCGTTGATATAGTTATAGGATTTTTTTGTCCATAACGCGGCATTCACATAGGTTTTATAAAGACTTCCACGAGATAATAAGCGACTTAAGTTCGCTTTCATTTGTTGACTTTTACCTGAATAGGTATAAGACTCAAATGCACCCGCTACCGTTTGGTGATAAGAATATTTTGAACCGGAAAGCGTTAAGAGATAGCTCTTCCAAGGAATAGAATAATAGAGACTAATATTTTTACTGCCATAATCGCCTTCTGCATCATCGCTATTACGTTTAAAGGTGCGTGTACCACTGATATAGAACATATCATTAAGCGTGAATACATTATCCCAAGAAAATGTAGCAGAGCCTTGTAAACGCCCTGTTGCTTTTGAACCAGAATCATCTAATCCCAAGGTTAAATGAAAAGGTAAGCTTTGCTTATAAGCAATTACCACGTCTGTTTCACCGACTGCATCTGTTGGCACAAGCTCCATATTCGCATCGGCACTTGGTACACGTTTTAAGTTTTCTAAACCTTGTTCAATATTGCGAATATTTAATATATCCCCCTGCGCCATTGGCATGGCAAACCATAAGGTACCACGGGTGGCAAACGGAATCGCACTTTGGTCTTGTAATTGAATACGGCCTACTTTACCCGGAATCACGGTGAGTACAAGCATGCCTGAACGCAAATCCTGTGGCTCCACCACCACGCGGGTAGTGACATATCCCAAATCAATTAAACGATTTTGAATACGACGAAGTAATACATTAATCCCTTCCGAGCCAATACAAGCAGGCAGCGCAAAATCACGCCCAGCATAAACAGACTTTAATGCCCAAGAGAATCGGCTTGGTTGGATTAATTTAAGGGAAGAGGCTGATGGATTTTCTTCTTCAGCTTGGTAATCGGTCAGCACTAATTGATTGATAGGAAAACATTGCGCTTCATTCTGCGGAAAGCCTAGAGGGGCTTCTTTTTCACCCTCCAAGCGCACATTCGCGGATTGCGTTTGCTGGGCTAAAATAGCCGCATCTTGTTCCGTTTGTTGCCTCTGTTGTTTGGCATCGATTTGTTTTTCTAAATTGGCATTTGGTGAGCTTGGCGCTGAAAAACCAAAAGGTGAAATAAATACTAAACTAGAAAGAAAAAAGTGTGAGGATTTTTTCATTGTTACCTAAAGATAAAGTTATTAATAAATTATGGTTGATAAGATATCAAAATCTATTTAAAAAAACCATAAAGTTTACATAGGTAATTTCTGTTATTTTTCATTAGTTTAAATATAAAAAAAATCTGCATCAAACTTGAGCTTGATGCAGATCATTTACTTATTGGCTATTAATATAAAATTAATTACCTAATTGAACTGGCTCAACTTTCCAAATTCTCTCTGCGTACTCTTTAATCGTGCGGTCAGATGAGAAGAAGCCCATATTCACGATATTTTGAATGGTGCTTTCAATCCATTTGTCGCGTTGTTTGTATTTTTCATCTACGGCTTTTTGAGTTTCTACATAACTACGGAAATCAGCAAAAGCTTGATAATAATCGTGGTATTGCAAGCCTTGTAATAATTGATGATAACGTTGAGGATCTTCTGGTGAGAATTTACCCTCAATAATTTGATCCACGACTGTGCGTAATTGAGCATCATTTTGATAGTATTCAAATGAGCGATACCCTTCTCGACGAAGTTGCTCAACTTGTTCTACCGTATTACCGAAGATGAAAATGTGATTTTCGCCCACATTTTCCAAAATCTCCACGTTTGCACCATCAAGCGTACCGAGTGTCAATGCACCGTTAAGGGCAAATTTCATATTACTAGTTCCAGAAGCCTCTGTGCCTGCAAGGGATATTTGCTCTGAAATATCTGCTGCTGGGATAATAAGCTGTGCAAGGCTTACGCTGTAGTTCGGGATAAACACCACTTTCAAGCGGCCTTTCAAACGTTCATCGTTGTTGATTACATTTGCCACATCATTGATTAAGTGAATGGTTTGTTTCGCCGCATAATAAGCCGAAGCCGCTTTACCTGCTAAAATAAATACACGAGGTTGCCAATCTTTTTCAGGGTTGGCAAGCATTTCATTGTAGCGAGCGATAATGTGCAATACGTTTAACATTTGGCGTTTGTATTCGTGAATACGTTTGACTTGAACATCAAATAATGCATGTGGATCAAGTTCAATACCTAATTCAGATTTCACGTATTCCGCCAATTTCACTTTGTTCGCAAATTTAATATCCGCAATCGCTTCTTTAAATGCTTTTTCTTGCGTAAATGGTTTAAGTTTTTCGATTTGACTTAAATCACAACGCCATTCTGAACCAATATATTTATCGAATAAGTCTGCCAATTGTGGATTCGCAACGGCTAACCAACGACGAGGGGTAATACCATTTGTCACATTGGTAAAGCGTTCTGGGAAAATACGAGCGAAATCTGCAAAGGTTGAAGTCACCATTAAATCAGAATGGATTTCTGCCACACCATTGATTTTGTGTGAACCCACAACAGATAGCCATCCCATACGCACTTTACGTTGATAACCTTCTTCAATCAATGAAACACGACGAATAAAGTCGTTATCTGTGGTGACGTAAGAACGAACATACTCTAAGAAATGATCATTAATTTCAAAAATCATCTGTAAATGACGTGGTAAAATTTTTGCCATCATTTCCACTGGCCAAGTTTCTAATGCTTCTGACATTAAAGTATGGCAGGTGTAAGAGAAAATATTACGCGTCATCTCCCAAGCTTTTTTCCATTCAAAACCTTCATCATCCACTAAAATACGCATTAATTCAGGAATCGCTAACGCTGGGTGTGTGTCATTTAAATGAATTGCCACTTTATCAGCCAAGTTTTCAAGGCTATCGTGGGTGCGTTTGTGACGGCGTAAAATATCTTGAAGTGATGCAGATACTAAGAAATACTCTTGACGTAAACGCAATTCGCGACCATTCCAAGTAGAATCATCAGGATAAAGCACACGTGATAAGTTTTTATTTGCGGAGTGTTCTTCTAATGCTGCTAGGTGTTCGCCGCGGTTAAAATCTGCAAGATTAAATACTTCACCCGCATGAGCAGACCATAAACGTAATGTTGCTGCAGAATTGTTTTGATAACCCGGAATCATTTGGTCGTAAGCAAGTGCGGTCACTTTTTCGGTATCTTGCCAAATACATTTTTTGCCTTCGAAATGAATGTTTCCGCCAAATTCTACGGTAAAGCGTTTAGATGGACGAATGAACTCCCAAGGTGCACCTTTTTCAAGCCATGCATCTGGACGCTCAACTTGCTGACCATTTTCGATTTTTTGACGGAACATACCATATTCATAACGAATGCCGTAGCCCATACCTGGTAAACCAAGGGTCGCAATAGAATCCATAAAACAAGCGGCTAAACGACCTAAACCGCCATTACCCAAGCCAGGATCAACTTCTTTTTCTAAAACTTCTTCTAAATCCACATTTAATTCTGATAAGGCTTCTTGTGCTAATCCATAAATGCCTTCTGCGATCATGGCATTAGAAAGCGTGCGTCCAATTAAGAATTCCATTGAAAGGTAGTAAACACGGCGAGAATCTTCCGCTCGAGTTTGACGCGCGGTGGTAATCCAACCTTCTGTCACTAAATCTCGAACAGCATGCAAAGTCGCATTTAACCAGTCGCGTTGGCTCGCTTCACGCGGTGAGCGACCAATTAAAAAAATAAGCTTATAAACAATTGATTTTTTGATTGCCTCAACAGTCATTTGTGGGCGATTGTATAGGAATGGAGAATCAAAATTATCCATTATCATAAGTAAAACCTCGGTTTGAATGTTAAAAAATTATCTATAATAAAAGAGATGTTGATTTAAAAATTCACGCACATTTCAAAAAATCAATCGAAATAGACCGCTCTTTGTATCCGAGAACCTTTATACCTCTAATAAATTCGTTCGAATTTTATGCTTATTTTGTCGAAAAACAAGCATAATCACAGAGCTTGCAACAATAATCTACAAACAGACTGTTGCTATTAACGTTTATAAATAAAACTACAAACGTTCATAAAGTGCACGATATTGTTCTGCTGCTTTACGCCAGCTGAAATCTTGTACCATCGCATTCGCTCGCAATGCTGACCAAACTCTCGGTTTTTGCCAAATATCAAACGCTTGTTGGATGCTTCTGCGTAAATCTTCAGCTGTCGCTTGCTCAAACACAAAACCAGTTGCCGTGCGATCTTTAATATTTTCCGGTGTGCTATCCACCACCGTATCGGCTAAACCTCCCGTTTTACGAACAAGAGGAAGTGTGCCATATTGCAAACCATAAAGTTGTGTTAAGCCACAAGGCTCAAAACGACTTGGCACTAAAATCACATCACCACCTGCCACTAATAAATGTGACAGTGTTTCATCATAACCAATTTTGACTGCAACATTTTGTGGATAACGTTCAGCAAGCTCACAAATACCTTGTTCAAAGTGCGGTGCGCCAGAACCTAAAATCATTAACTGTCCGCCTTGTTTTACAATTTCATCCGCACTTTCAATCAATAAATCCACGCCTTTTTGCTCGGTTAAGCGGGTTACCATCACAAATGCCAATGCATTTTCATCTTGCGGTAAATTAAAATAAGCTTGTAGTTCAACTTTATTCTGTTTTTTACCTGCCATATATTTCAATTTGTAACGATGCTGAATATATTGATCGGCATTTGGATGCCAAATATTTTCATCTACACCATTAAGAATCCCCACTAAACGCCCTTGAGATTTTAAACCAGAAAGTAAACCTTCTAAGCCATAGGCAAATTCAGGTGTTGTAATCTCTTTAGCATATGTCGGGCTCACTGCAGTGCTGGCATCGGAGTAAAATAAGCCAGCTTTTAAATAGGAAATCTGTCCAAATAACTCTAAACCATCAACATTAAACATGCCTGCAGGCAAGCCAATTTCAAATAAATGCTGATAATGGAATTGTCCTTGATACGCTAAATTATGGATTGTAAATACGGATTTTGCTGGGCGACCTTTATTAAATAAATAAGCAGCACATAAGCCTGCATGCCAATCATGAGCGTGAACGACGTCTGCTCGCCACCAGCTATCTAAACCAGTAGATAATTCAGCGCCAACCCAACCAAGTAAGGCAAAACGTTTATAGTTATCACCATAATCATTGTAGTAACAATCGTGATATGGATTCCCCTCACGCGCATATAAATGTGGCGCATCGATTAAATAAACGCCGACGCCATTATATTCGCCGTAGCGCAACACCACATGTCCCGCAAAATTATCAAATTCAGCCACAACTTGTGTATTAAAAATACCTGCTGAAATCGCTGGATAAGCAGGCAATAAAATACGTGCATCAAGCCCTATTTGATTTTGAGCTTGTGGCAAAGCCCCTAAAACATCGGCTAAACCGCCTGTTTTGAGGAGCGGATAAAATTCTGAGCAAACGTGTAAAATTTTCATTTAATTTTTATTTTCCCTATAAAACATAAATAACGCTCGATCAACTCTCCTCTTTAGAAAAGAGGGAATATAAAGTGCGGTCAAAATTCACCGCACTTTTCATCATCAATCTAAATGCTCTTCAGAGACGACTTCTTCCCCTTCTAATTTTTTCAGCATTTTCGGGGTAACTAGAATCACTTTACCGGTTGAACTGATACGGAATCGTTTTTTATCTTCTTCCATATTCACACCAATTTCCATGCCATCTGGAATAACACATTCACGGTCGAGAATACAGTTTTTCAATATACAATTCTTACCGATTTTAACTTGTGGCAATACCACGCAATGATCCACTTTTGAGAAAGCATCAATTTTAACGCGATCGAATAGCACGGAATTACTGATAGAGGCATCAGTAATCACACAACCACCGCCAATTAAAGAATTATCAACTGGATGAACATTTGAATTTTTGTAGAAGAATTTTGACGGGTAAGCTTGAATTGGATTACCGCGAATTGGCCAACTTTGGTCATAAATATCAAGCTGTGGATTTTCTGATACTAAATCGATATTAGATTGCCAGAAGCTATCCAATGTACCCACATCACGCCAATAAATTTCACCTTCAGTATTACGTCCCATGCAAGAACGACTGAAAGGATGCGCATAAAGGGTTTCTTCTGCTAAACATTTTGGTAATACATCTTTACCAAAATCGTGGCTAGTTTGTGGTGTATTGACTTCTCTCTCCAACATTTTGTAAAGATAATCCGCATCAAACACATAAATCCCCATTGATGCGAGTGAAACATCAGGTTTACCTACCATTGCTGGCGGATCTTTTGGTTTTTCAACAAAGGCTTTGACTTTTAAATTTTCGTTTACCGCCATTACACCAAATTCATGTGCTTCAGAGCGTGGTACTTCAATACACCCCACCGTACATTTTGCACCGCTGTTTACATGATCCATCAACATGACACTATAGTCTTGTTTGTAAATATGGTCACCCGCCAAGATCAAAACATATTTAGGGCGATAGTGATCACGAATAATTGCCATATTTTGATAAACTGCATCTGCCGTACCACGATACCAAGTTGAATCATCAATTTGTTGGCGTGCGGGAAGCATATCAACAAACTCCCCTTTTTCTTGTGGTAAGAAAGACCAACCAGTTTGCAAATGACGAAGTAAAGAGTGTGCCGCGTATTGAGTCACTACGCCAATTCGGTTCAAACCAGAGTTAATACAATTAGAAAGTGCAAAGTCAATAATACGACGATTACCACCAAAATAAAGAGCAGGTTTTGCACGTTTATCCGTAAGTTCATGCAAGCGTGAACCACGTCCACCCGCAAGAATAAGCACCAAAGTATTTTTAACTAAATCATATTTGTTAAGGTCGCCAGCTTTCATAAGGATCTCCATAGTCTTATAGTTATTCGTCACTCAGCATACAAAAGCCCATTGAGCTAAGCTCTGCTTGTTGTGCATCGAGGGTTAAATTATGTGTGCCGATTTGAGGTGTCCATTTTCCATCGGGTAAGTGAAAAACCTGTCCTTCGGCTTTGGCATTAATCAATAAAAGACAATGCTTATCTAAAACTACTTGTAATGCTTTGGTTTGTTGATTTTGCCAATCGTCAACTGTCATCTGGTTACCGTGAATGTTAAGCCATTGCACATTGTCACCTGACCACCATTGATTCCGATTTAAACTACCAATTTGCTTACGTGCTGCAATCGTTTGCTTGGTAAGTTCAAATAATTCCTTGTTAAAATTTACCCATTTCAGCCAAGTAATCTCGTTATCTTGACAATAGGCATTATTGTTACCATATTGAGTGTTGCCGAACTCATCGCCCGCCAAAAGCATAGGTGTGCCATTCGCCAGCAATAAACTCATTAATAATCCGCTTTGTGCAAAAGTGCGGTTATTTTCCACCGCACTTTTTTGCGGTTCAGAAAGGGATTCAGTAGAACCTTCTACCCCATGGTTATAACTGTAATTTTCATTGCGACCATCACGATTTTCTTCGCCATTCGCTTCGTTATGTTTTTGGTTATAACTCACCAAATCTTGCATGACGAAACCATCATGAGCGGTAATAAAATTAAGCGTTGTGTGTGGCAAGCGATCATTTTTCTTAAATAAATCGCTAGAACCTGCAAAGCGTTCTGCAAATGCGCCGATTTCACCACTTTTCCATAACCAAAAACGACAAAGATTATCACGAAAACGATCATTCCATTCAGCAAAGTAACTCGGGAAATTCCCGACTTGATAGCCGTAATGTCCGATATCCCACGGCTCGGCAATCAATTTAATATTTTGTAAACTTGGCTCATTTTTTATGTCAGTAAAAAGCTGAGCTTGTGCATTAAAATCTGGTGTATCACGCCCAAGCACGGAGGCTAAATCAAATCGAAAACCATCAACATGACACTGTTCAGCCCAATAACGTAAACAATCTACAACCCATTTTCGCCCAACATCAGAGGATAAATTGAGCATATTGCCGCATCCTGTCCAATTGATATAACGCCCTTGATCGTTGCGCCAATAGTAAGTTTGATCATCAATGCCACGCTGGCAGAATGTTGGGTAAGTTTGCTCTGATTCTGCGGAATGGTTAAATACTACGTCTAAAATAACTTCAATACCCGCTTTGTGAAACGCCTTCACCATCGCTTTAAATTCAGCTAATGGATTATTTGTTGCCGCATATTTAGGTTCCACAGCAAACATAGCTAATGGATTATATCCCCAATAATTTTGTAAGCCTCGTGCCTGTAAGTGCGGTTCATTTATATGGAAATTTACAGGCAGCAATTCCACTGCAGTCACACCTAATTCTTTTAAATAAGCTAAATTGATAGGATGACTTAAGCCCGCATAGGTGCCCCGTAATTCAGCGGGAATCTTGTCGTTAAGTTGGCTAAAACCTTTAACGTGCAATTCATACACAATGGTTTCCGCCCAAGGCGTATTGGGCGCAGTTTCATTTTCCCAATCAAAATCTTCTGAAATAATCACCGCTCTTGGCGCAATATGAGCATTATCGCGATGATCACTCATTAAGAACCAAGAACGACTTTCTTCAGTAGTTAAATCCGGTTTACCATTCACCGCTTTTGCATAAGGATCAAGCATTAATTTATTCGGGTTAGCATGTTTACCGTGAATGCGGAATCCATATTCTGTTCCAATCTCAACGCCTGCTACAGCTAAATGCCATACATTATTTGTGCGAACCATAGGAAAGCGCGTTTCCTTATTGCCATCAAACAGGCAAACTTCAACACCACTCGCCGCAGCAGAAAACAGTGCAAAATTAGTCACCTTCACACCATTCTCGGTGAATATTGAATAGCCCATTGGCGCTGGTTTGCCGTTGTTATAAATCGTAAACATATCTTACAAATTGTATTTCAAATAAACTGTCGCCAATGGTGGAATAGAAATCGAAATAGAATTTTCTCGTCCATGGCTTTCAATTTCTTCACTTGTTACATAGCCAAAATTGCCCACGTTAGAGCCTTGATAATACATAGAATCAGTATTCAGAATTTCTTCATAAGTGCCTGCAACATTTACCCCAATACGGTAATTATGGCGAGGCACAGGTGTGAAGTTACTGATGATAATAATGCGCTCACCATTTGAACTGCGACGCTCAAAAGCAAATACAGAATTTGCCGCATCATCAACGACAAGCCAATCAAAGCCTTCAGGTGAATAATCCAGTTCAAAGAGCGGTGAGTTTTCTCGGTAAATATGATTCAAGTCTTTCACTAATTTCAATACGCCTTTATGCCAGCCACCACCGATATTTTCATCAAGCAAGAACCAGTCCAAACTTTCTTCGTAATTCCACTCACGACCTTGAGCAAATTCATTGCCCATAAAGAGCAATTTTTTACCCGGGTGCCCCCACATATAGCCGTAGTAAGCACGTAAGTTCGCAAATTTTTGCCATGCGTCTCCTGGCATTTTATCGAGGAGCGAATATTTGCCATGCACCACTTCATCATGGGAAAGCGGTAGCACAAAATTTTCACTGTATTGATACATCATCCCAAAGGTCATTTTATTGTGATGATATTGGCGGTAAATTGGGTCAAGCTGCATATAGGCGAGCGTATCGTTCATCCAGCCCATATTCCATTTAAAATTAAAGCCCAATCCACCATTTTCACTCGGGTGAGTCACACCAGAAAAAGAGGTTGATTCCTCCGCAATAGAAATTGCCCCCGCCATTTCGCTGTGGATTTTCCAGTTGGTATGTTTTAAAAATTCAATGGCTTCTAAATTTTCACGTCCGCCATATTGATTTGGAATCCATTCACCTTCCGCACGGCTGTAATCTCGGTAAATCATGGAAGCCACAGCATCCACGCGAATACCATCTACACCAAAACGTTCAAGCCAATACAGTGCATTACTGGATAAGAAATTTTTGACCTCATTACGTCCATAGTTATAAATTAAGGTATTCCAGTCTTGATGATAGCCTTCGCGAGGATCTTCATGCTCATACAAAGCTGTACCATCAAACGCGACTAAACCATGCGTATCACTCGGGAAGTGACCAGGTACCCAATCTAAAATCACATTAATTCCTGCTTCATGTGCACGTTTTACTAAACGACGGAATGCCTCAGGTGAACCAAAGCGACTGGTTGGCGAATAAAGTCCAAGTGGTTGATAGCCCCAAGAACCATCAAACGGAAATTCAGAAAGCGGTAAAAATTCTATATGGGTGAAGCCCATATCTTTTACATAAGGAATGAGTTCATCAGCAATTTGATCGTAATCTAGCCAAAAATTGTTTTCTAAATTACGACGCCAAGATCCTAAATGCACTTCATAAATGGAAATCGGTTGATTCGCTTGATTTGCTTGACGACGTTGTTCAGTCATTTCGACAATATTTGGTAATGCACTGACTTGCGATGCTGTATCAGGGCGAAGTTGCGAACTAAAGGCAAATGGATCGGCTTTCAAACGAAGATTGCCATGGCAATCAATTAATTCAAACTTATAGAGCTGTCCTAAACTGGCTTTTGGTAAAAAGAGCTCCCAAACACCACTTTTTAGATGAAAACGCATAGGATGACGGCGACCATCCCAATAGTTGAAATCACCCACAATAGAAACTCGTCTTGCATTAGGCGCCCATAAGCGGAAATTCACCCCGCTCACACCATCACATTCCATAAAATGCGCACCAAGGACTTCATATGGGCGAAGCATAGAACCTTCAGAAAGTAACCATTGTTCTAAATCATCAATCATGGGATGAAAACGATAAGGATCTTCGACTATTTGTGATTCATTGCCCCAAAAAACCTGTAATTGATAAGCAAAAAAATGACGACAATTTGGAATAACACCAACAAAAAAGCCACGCTCATCGACACAATCCAGTTCCGTTATTTCTTTACCACTTTCACGCTCAATCACCACCACTCGATTGGCATCTGGCAACAACGTACGAATTTCAATTCCTTGCTCGGTTTCGTGCATACCAAGCGTAGCAAAAGGATCGCCATTGCTCGCATCAAAAAAACCATCAATAATTGCTTGTGTTACTGCGGTTGTCATATTTACTCCTTATACATTTCTCCCTTGGTTAATTTGCACAAAGAACGTTTTTAAAGCTTCATTGCTAAAAATAAATTCTAACGGCTGAGCTAGTTTTTTACACCAGTTTGGGTATTCATTTGAGGTGCCCGGCAAATTAAAACTGATTTCTTGGCTAAGTAAATTTTCTAATTGCACACCAATCAATCGGCTGTTACTTTCCGCTAAATAATGATGGATCATTCGGTTTAAATGATCGTGCATCGCCATAGAAAGCGCATCGCCTTCATAATGCGGCGGTAAATAATTATCACGATGTAAACTATTTAATAAGGCTTGTTTATCCATGACACGTTGATCGTATTTTTGCTTGAGCACTTCCCCATTCAAAATACCGAGTTGATTAAATAATTCTAAATCACGGCAATGCCAAAAACTTTGTAATGAGGGAACATCATGCGTGCCAATAGTGGCATAAGCATTTCGAGGATAATCAGATATACGAGGAAATTCGCCATTTCGTTGGGCGAAATACAATACAAAATAAGAGAAAATTTGAAACTCGTTTAATTTCCACCGCACTTCATCAGGCACAGTGCCGAGATCTTCACCGATAATCAAACATTCATTGCGTACACTTTCAATGGCAAGAATCGCCATTAATTCATCAAAAGGATAAAGCACATAAGCACCGTCAGCCGCGGTTTTTCCTTCTGGAATCCACCACAAACGGAATAAGCCCATAACATGATCGATACGTAGCACACCGAAATATTGCATATTGGCACGTAGCATATCGATAAATGGTGCAAAGCCACGTGCTTTTAGCACTGTTGGATTATAAGGTGGCAAATTCCAATTTTGCCCGACGGGGCCTAACGGATCAGGTGGCGCGCCAATAGAGGCATTTACACAATATAAATCAGGATCGCTCCATACATCAGCACTGCCACGAGAACTATTCACCGCTAAATCGCCATAAATACCCAACTTCATACCAGACTGTTTACAAAGATTTTGTAATGCGGAAAGTTGTTCTTCTGTAAGCCATTGCAACCAAGCAAAAAATTGGATTTGCTCATTATGTGTTTTTAATAGGGCTTTTCTTTTTGCCGCACTTAAATGTTGCCATTCCTTACGCCAGCCAAGCCAACCGATGGTATTTTCTTCTGCTTGATGGTCGGCGTGTTCTTGTAAATCTAATACATTAAATAGCCCCTGTAACAACAAAGGTTCACCTTTGTTTTTTAAATAATCAGCAAAGATTTTCCGACGTGTCACAATTTCAGCGGATTGGCTACGTTGAAAGAAATCAAACAGGGACTCAAGTGCGGTTAATTTTAAAGCCAATATTGAAGAATAATCGACGCAATCACTTTCACGTAAAGTAGCAATTTTTGCTTGAATATCCTCACGCTTAGACCAATTTTGCACTGAACGACAACGCTTAAATTCTGGTAAATCAGGAATGTCCAAATATAAGAAATTCAACCAACGACGAGAGGATGAACTATAAGGGCTAGCCCATTTTGGCACAGCAGGATATGGCAAATGTAATGGATTAATTCCCACATAATCTGCGCCTTGTTTTGCACTTTGTTCAATTAAAGTAGCTAAATCACGAAAATCGCCAATGCCCCAGTTTTGTTCTGAGCGTAAACTGTAAAGTTGCACATTCACGCCCCACACTTTTTTATTTTTTAATACGGGTGGTTGAAACGCTGTTTTAGGAGAAATAAGTAAACGAACGCGGTACTGTTCAGTATCAGAAAAAATAGATAATTGATAATAGCCAAAAGGAAGTGGAGGCAAGGAAAGTGCGGATAAATTTGAAAGTGTTTTTTCTAGCAGAATGACATTAGATTCATCAATCAACTGATAACGATATTCATCGGCAGGGGGCAAATCTAGACGATTGAGTCGATAATCAATCGGTTCATTTTCAAATGCAGCCAGTACATCGTCAAACTGTCCTTTCGCTTTTGGCGGAGGCTGCAAAAGCTCAACAAAAGTTGAAACCGTCTTTTCATCTGCGAAAATAAGATGTCCATCAATATCATAATGAGAAAGCGCGATACCGCATTTTTCTGCTTTTTGCTTGAGAGAATCCGAGATTTGCATAGACACCACATGACAACTGTATAACTCTTGTTAGGGATTATAACCAAGCTGAAGGTGATGACAACCGGCTTTATTTAAAAGTGTGATCTTCGTCAATAATAAATTCAAACCAATCAATCACATCGCGTTCATGCACACCATTTTTAATTAAAACATCAGCATTTTTCAAAGAATCCGCATGGCCAGAAATGAGTGGATGCCATTCAGGGAGCGTTTTTCCTTCATAAAGCAAACGATATGCACAAGTATCAGGCAACCAATGAAAATCAGGTAAATTCTTTTTGGTGAGTTTGGTACAGTCTGTTTCAATTTTAAAACGCTCTGAATAATTACCGCACTTTCCAGTTTCCACATCTAAAAGATTACAAGCAATTCTAGTGTAATAAAGTTTTTGGCGTTTACCTCGCCCTTGAATGTATTTGCGATAACAGCATTTACCACAGCCATCACATAAGGCTTCCCATTCAGATTCAGTCATTTCAAGCAGGGATTTTGTTTGCCAAAAATTAGGTTCAAGTTGCATACTGGATTGCATGGTAGATACAAATAAAAAGTGCGGTCAAAATCGAATTTATTTTGACCGCACTTGGTTGATTAAAATTAGAAGCCTTCTTTTAAGCTTACTGTTAAGTTAAATACCAAATGTTCAGGACGGCTATCTTTACTATCCGCACAGAAATAACCTTCACGTTCAAATTGATAACCTTTCTCTGCTTCTGCTGCAGCCAAGCTTTGTTCTACAAAACCATGTTTTACCACGAGAGAATGTGGATTTAACACGCTTTCGATATCATCTTCAGCACCTGGATTTGGCACAGTAAATAAGCGATCATACAAACGGAATTCAGCTGGATGATTATGCGTAGCAGAAACCCAGTGAATGACACCTTTTACTTTACGTCCATCTGCTGGATTTTTACCTAAAGTTTCAGGATCGTAAGTACAGAAGATCGTGGTGATTTCACCATTTGCATCTTTTTCGACACGTTCAGCTTTAATCACGTAAGCGTTACGTAAACGCACTTCTTTACCCAATACTAAGCGTTTATATTGTTTGTTTGCTTCTTCACGGAAGTCTGCGCGATCAATATAAAGCTCTTTCGTAAACGGTAATTGACGCTCCCCTAATTCAGGACGATTCGGGTGATTTGGTGCCGTCAAGGTTTCTTCGCCTTCAAAGTTTTCAATCACTACTCGAACAGCATCAATCACCGCCATTGCGCGTGGTGCGTTTTCATTTAAATCCTCACGAATGCATGCTTCAAGTGCAGAATATTCCACCACGTTATCTTGTTTAGTCACACCAATACGGCGACAAAATTCACGTAACGAAGCTGGTGTATAACCGCGACGGCGTAAACCTGAAATCGTCGGCATACGCGGATCGTTCCAACCATCCGCAATACCTTCATTCACTAATTTTAATAATTTACGTTTAGATGTTAACGTGCCTTCTAAATTCAAACGTGAAAATTCATATTGATGCGGTAATGGACGTTCAATACTAATATTTTCCAACACCCAGTCATATAAACGACGGTTATCTTGGAACTCTAATGTACATAAAGAGTGTGTAATACGCTCAATCGCATCAGAGATACAGTGAGTAAAATCGTACATTGGATAAATGCACCATTTGTTACCAGTTTGGTGATGGCTAGCGAATTTAATGCGATAAATTACTGGATCACGCATGACCATAAATGGCGATGCCATATCAATTTTTGCACGTAAACTTGCTTTACCCTCTGCAAACTCACCGTTCTTCATTTTTTCAAATAAAGCTAAGTTTTCTTCAATAGTGCGGTCACGATATGGGCTGTTTTTACCAGGCTCGGTTAACGTACCACGATATTCACGCATTTCTTCTGGAGAAAGCTCATCCACATAAGCCAAGCCTTTTTTAATTAATTCAATCGCATAGCCATAAAGCGCATCAAAATAATCAGATGCATAACGCGGTTCGCCTTCCCATTTGAAACCTAACCATTCCACGTCAGCTTTGATGGAATCCACATATTCCACATCTTCTTTCACCGGATTGGTATCGTCAAAACGTAAGTTACATAAACCTTGATATTCTTTGGCTAAGCCAAAGTTTAAACAAATAGATTTCGCATGACCGATATGTAAATAGCCGTTCGGCTCAGGCGGAAAACGGGTATGCACGCTTTTATGTTTACCCGAAGCTAAATCTTCATCAATAATTTGGGTGATAAAATTGTGAGTGCGGGTATTTTCTGCACTTTCTAGAATTTCTGTATTGCTCATAACTTTCTCATAAATAGAAAAAATAATTTGCCATTCTATACGAAAAGCAAGGCTTTGTGAATTTGATCGCTAAACTAACCGCACTTTCTACTTAATAGCTTATGACTTTTTCAGCATTTTTTGTTTAGCCGCAAGATTTTTCGTGCAAAAAATAGAATAAATTATTACAATGCCGCCTTTCATGAACAATCGTTCAGTGATTTGTTTTATAATTGGGTTCGCAAGGGAATAATTTTGTAAAACACAAAAGTGCGGTTAAAATCATCCGCACTTTCCACTCATTTTCGTAAGAAGGAAAACTCAATGTTTAAAATGAAAAATATGACGCTTGCTTTGTTGATGTCTGGTGCATTAGTGGGATGTGCCAATATTGGCGATTCTTATCAAGCTAGCCTTGAAGATTACAAGCAATATGAAGAAATTACCAAGCAATATAATGTAAAAGAAAATTGGTGGTCATTGTATAACGATGCGCAATTAAATCGCGTCGTAGAACAAGCGTTAATAAACAACAAAGATTTAGCTAAAGCAGCTGTGGCAGTAAACCGTGCGCTTTATAGTGCAAATTTAGTGGGTGCAAATTTAGTGCCTGCATTTAATGGTTCAACTTCATCTGCAGCACAACGTCGAGTTGATACCAGTGCAAACTCTACCATTTCACACAAAGGTTCTTTAAATGTGAGCTATACATTGGATCTTTGGCAACGTTTAGCCAATGCCGCTGATGCTGCGGAATGGTCGCACAAAGCAACCGCAGAAGACATGGAATCTGCTCGTTTATCATTAATCAATTCTGTAGTAACAACTTATTATCAAATTGCTTATTTAAATGATGCAATTAGCACAACCAACGAAACGATCAAATATTACACTGACATTGGTAATATTATGCAAACGCGTTTAGCGCAAGGTGTGGCTGATGCGGTTAGCGTAGATCAAGCTCAACAAGCAGTATTAACAGCGCGTAATAACAAATTAAATTTTGAAACCCAACGCAAAACGGCTGAACAAACCTTACGCAATCTGCTGAACTTAAAACCAAACGATGCGTTAAATATCACTTTCCCACATATTATGAATGTGAAAACAGCAGGGGTGAATTTGAATGTACCAGTCTCTGTGATTGCAAATCGTCCTGATGTAAAAGCAGCACAATTCCGTTTAAGTAGCGCATTCAAAAATGCCAAAGCAACTCAAAAAAGTTGGTTCCCTGAAATTAATTTAGGTGGAAGTCTATCTTCAACAGCAAGTACTGTTGGCACGGCGTTACACAATCCTGTGGCTGCAGGCACGGTCGGAATTAGCTTGCCATTCTTAAATTGGAATACCGTAAAATGGAACGTTAAAATTTCTGAAGCTGACTATGAAACCGCGCGTTTAAATTACGAACAACGTATTACCACAGCTCTCAATAATGTGGATACCAACTACTTTGCCTTTACCCAAGCGCAAAATACATTAAGTAATTTACAGCAAACTCATAGTTACAATCAGCGTATCACGCAATATTATCGAAACCGCTATAATGCGGGCGTGTCCGAATTGCGCGAATGGTTAGTTGCAGCCAATACTGAAAAATCATCACAACTTGCAATTTTGAATGCAAAATATCAAGTGTTGCAAAGTGAAAATGCGGTATATAGCTCAATGGCGGGATATTACTCTCGTTAATAAAACCAAACATAGGGCGTTTTTAATCGCCCTTTTTAATATTACACTCCTCACTTAAGGTATAAACCTTACCAATAAATATCCCTAAAAATGAAAAAACAACTGACTTTTTATTTTATTCGTCATGGCCGCACTGTTTGGAACGAACAAGGATTAATGCAAGGCAGTGGAGATTCTCCATTAACAGAAGAAGGCATTAAAAGTGCGGTCAAAACTGGGCAAGCTTTACAAAATGTCGATTTTATTGCGGCCTATTCGAGCTGTTTACAACGTACCATTGACACAGCCAATCATATTATTGGAGATCGTAACATTCCCTTATTCCAACATCGTGGATTAAATGAACATTATTTTGGTAATTGGGAAGGAACAAATGTCGAACTGATTCGACCTTTGCCCGAATTCCAACAAATGATTAATGATCCTGCAAACTATAAAGCTGAATCTAATGGTGGAGAAACTTATGAACAACTAGCCAAACGAGCCATTGCAGCTTTACAAGACATTATTAAAGTTCATCAAGAAGGGAATATTTTAGTGGTATCGCATGGCCATACCTTGCGTCTATTGATTGCTTTACTCAATGGCGCAACTTGGCAAAATCACCGAGATAAAGACAAATCAGTATCTTTATTAAATACTGCTATTAGCATCATGCATTATGACAGTGAAAAAGGCTTTAGCCTTGAAAAACTAAATGACACAATGCATTTACAATAGGTAAAAAAAAGCCCCTAAATCATTAGGGGCATCAAAAAGGAATTTATGAATAAAATCTCTAAAGTTTAGCTTTATCAAAGGAATCTCGATAAAACGAGGTCATTATATTGACTAATCTAAAGAATAGCAAGAAAAATCTTTACATTTCTTTACAAATCTTTACGCTTCTTTACAGATCTTTACATTTCAACATTTCGATAATTACTTGGACCGTCTTTTCCATGCCTTGTAAAGAAACCAACTCATGTTTACTATGGAAATTATAGCCACCAGTAAAAATATTCGGGCATGCTAAACCTTTAGATGCTAAAAATGCCCCATCTGTACCGCCTCGAATCGGCTTATGACTTGGTTTAACCCCTACCGCTTTCATTGCGCGATCAGCAAGTTCAATTGATTGAGGAACATTTTTTACCACATCATACATATTTTGGTAGCTATCTTGAATTTCTAACTCAATAGGTTTTTTCAAACCTTTCTTAGCATTAAATTTTTTCACCTGACTTTTAATAAAAGCTTTTCTTTGTGCGAAATTATGCTCATCAAAATCACGAATTAAATAAGTGAGCTCTACTTGCTCAATATCGCCAGAAAAATCTTCTAAATGATAAAAGCCCGCTTTCCCATCTGTTTTTTCTGGTACTTCATCAACTGGAAAAACTTGCTGGAACTCGCAAGCTAAAGTCAGTGCATTCACCATTTTTCCTTTTGCGTAACCAGGATGAATACTCCGCCCGAAAAACCGCACTTTTGCTGTGGCAGCATTAAAGTTTTCGTATTCTAATTCCCCTACTTCTCCCCCATCAATGGTATATGCCCAATCACAGTAAAACTTTTCCATTGGGAAATAATGGATACCCAAACCAATTTCTTCATCAGGCGTAAAAGCAACGCGAATATTGCAATGAAGAATATTCTCTTTTTGAAGAATGGAAAGTGCGGTCATAATTTCTGCAATTCCCGCTTTATTATCCGCCCCAAGCAAAGTGGTTCCATCGGCAACAATCAGAGTCTGCCCTACCAATTTTTGCATAAAAGAATAATAAACAGGGCTAATAAACTCCTCGCCAATACCTAATGCAATATCTCCGCCACGATATTGTTCTATCACTTCGGGGCGTACATTTTTACCACTACATTGCGGAGATGTATCAAGATGCGCAATTAAACCAATGGTTTTCGTTAAGTTAGGATCATTAGCGGGTAAGAATGCTGTTACCACCGCGTATTTACTTACTTCAACATTCTCCAAACCAAGCTGGATGAGTTCTTTTTGCAACTGCATGGCTAACTTCATTTGCCCGACTGAGCTGGGGGAATGCTTCGCATTAGGTTTTGATTGGGTGTCAAAAGACACATAATGTAAAAATCGTTCTAAAAGTTCTGTTTTATCTGTTTGAGAAATCATATTCTCACTCCTTTTAAAAATATCTTTTTTAGTTTAACGAGAAAAATAGAAAACATCTTGATATATAACAATATTTATAAGATTAATGACGTAAAATTCATCTAAAGTGCGGTTAAATATCTTGTTATTTTTATGAACGGCAGTTTTTTTACTTTCTAAGGTATTAAGTCCTTTTAATTATTAACAATTCACTATATCATAGGCGTCTATTTTTATATGTCGCCCCTGCAGTCTTGCAGGTTTTATTTCTACTCAGTACCAAATCATTGGTGAAATTAGGGAGAAAACCAAAGCTAGTGGAAAATCAGCTTCAAAACAAGCCTATTATTGAGCTTCGTTCAATCAAAAAATCCTATGGTTCTAACACCATTATTAACGATTTCAATCTTACAATTAATAACGGTGAATTTGTCACTATTCTTGGCCCTTCAGGCTGTGGTAAGACCACAGTTTTACGCTTACTTGCAGGCTTAGAAGAATTGGATTCAGGTAGCATTATTTTAGATGGTGAAGATATCACCAATGTGCCTGCGGAAAAACGTCATATTAATACGGTATTCCAAAGCTATGCGCTATTTCCACATATGACAATTTTTGAGAACGTGGCTTTTGGTTTGCGTATGCAAAAAGTACCAAACGATGAAATTAAACCGCGTGTTTTAGAAGCCTTGCGTATGGTACAGCTAGAAGAAATGGCAGATCGTAAGCCAACTCAACTTTCTGGTGGACAACAACAACGTATTGCCATCGCTCGCGCCGTAGTAAATAAACCAAAAGTGTTGTTACTTGATGAATCTTTATCTGCATTAGATTACAAATTGCGTAAACAAATGCAAAATGAACTCAAAATGTTACAACGTCAGCTTGGTATTACCTTTATTTTCGTTACCCACGATCAAGAAGAAGCGATTACAATGTCTGATCGTATTGTGTTGTTGCGTAAAGGTAAAATCGCACAAGATGGTTCTCCACGTGAAATCTATGAAGACCCAGCTAACTTATTCGTTGCTCGTTTCATTGGCGAAATTAACGTATTTGAAGCAACGGTGATTGAACGTAAGTCAGAACAAGTTGTACTCGCGAATGTTGAAGGTCGAGTTTGTGATATTTACACAGACATGCCTGTTGAGAAAGATCAAAAACTTCAAGTACTCCTTCGCCCTGAAGATATTGTGATTGAAGAATTAGATGAAAATGAACATTCTAAAGCGATTATCGGCCACATTGTTGACCGCACTTATAAAGGAATGACATTAGAATCAACGGTAGAATTTGATCATAATGGCATGCGTGTACTTGTAAGTGAATTCTTTAACGAAGATGATCCACATATGGATCATAGCGTAGGTCAACGCGTAGGCATCACATGGCATGAAGGCTGGGAGGTTGTTCTCAACGATGAAGATAATCAATAATAAATTCCAGAAAATTACTGTTGCGATTATCTTCAGTTGGCTCATCTTCTTTGTGTTGATTCCAAACTTATTGGTATTCGCCGTAAGTTTTCTGACTAGAGACGGTAGCGACTTTTACGCTTTCCCAATCACCATTGAAAACTACACAAACTTGTTTAATCCGCTTTATGCACAAGTTGTGTGGAATTCATTGTATATGTCGGGCATAGCTACCATTATTTGCTTATTAGTTGGCTATCCATTTGCTTTCATGATGAGCAAAATTAATCCTAAATATCGACCGCTCTTATTATTCCTTGTGGTTTTACCATTCTGGACAAACTCGTTGATCCGTATTTATGGAATGAAAGTGTTTCTCGGTGTGAAAGGTGTACTTAACACTATGTTGATGGATATGGGAATTTTGAGTGAACCCATTCGCATTTTGAATACAGAAATTGCGGTAATCATTGGCTTAGTTTATTTACTATTGCCATTTATGATTTTGCCACTCTACTCTGCGATTGAGAAATTAGACGGTCGCTTATTAGAGGCTGCAAGAGATTTAGGCGCAAATGCATTCCAACGTTTCTTCCGTGTCATTTTACCACTAACCATGCCAGGCATTATCGCGGGGTGTTTATTAGTATTATTACCGGCAATGGGTATGTTCTACGTTGCAGACTTACTGGGCGGAGCAAAAGTATTGCTAGTTGGTAACGTAATTAAGAGCGAATTCTTAATTTCTCGTAACTGGCCATTTGGTTCTGCAATCAGTATTGGTTTAACTGTTCTAATGGCATTGTTGATTTTCGTGTACTACCGCGCGAACAAACTATTGAATAAGAAAGTGGAGTTAGAATAATGGGTCGTTTACTACGTAATGCATTTATGTTTGTGGTATACGCTTATTTGTATATCCCAATCATTATTTTGGTCACCAATTCCTTTAACGAAGATCGTTATGGTTTAAGTTGGAAAGGCTTTAGCTGGAACTGGTACGAGCGTTTATTTAATAACGACACCTTAATACAAGCAGCAATTCATTCGGTAACTATTGCATTTTTTGCGGCTACCCTAGCTACTATTGTAGGTGGATTAACTGCAATCGCACTTTATCGCTATCGATTCCGCGGTAAACAAGCGGTAAGCGGTATGTTATTTATCGTCATGATGTCTCCAGATATTGTAATGGCAGTATCTTTACTTGCATTATTTATGGTTGTGGGTATTTCATTAGGTTTCTGGTCTTTATTACTGGCTCATGTGACCTTCTGTTTACCTTATGTGACCGTAACTATCTTCTCTCGATTAAATGGCTTTGATTCTAGAATGTTAGAAGCAGCGAAAGACTTAGGTGCAAGCGAAGTGACTATTTTACGTAAAATTATCCTTCCTTTAGCATTACCTGCAGTTGTATCTGGTTGGTTATTAAGTTTCACTATTTCATTAGATGATGTTGTGGTCTCATCATTCGTCAGCGGTGTAAGTTATGAAATCTTACCATTGAGAATATTCTCTCTGGTGAAAACCGGTGTAACACCTGAAGTTAATGCTTTAGCAACAATTATGATCGTGCTTTCACTGGGTCTTGTCGTTTTAAGCCAGCTTATTACACGAAAAAATAACCATTAAGAAACAAAAGGTTTCACAAACCTTTGAATTTAAAATAGAATACGCCTTGACGCACAATCAAGGCGTTTTTTTATGCCTGTCATTCGGCAGGTGGTTTTTTTACGACTCTTTACGGAGAACAAACAAAAATGAAAAAATTCGCAGGTTTAATTACTGCAGGCTTAGTAGCTGCAACTTTAACAGCTTGTAATGATAAAGATGCTAAGCAAGAAACTACAAAGGCTCCAGCTACTGCTAATGACACTGTGTATCTCTACACATGGACTGAATACGTACCAGATGGTCTTTTAGATGAGTTTACTAAAGAAACTGGTATCAAAGTTATCGTTTCAAGCCTAGAATCAAACGAAACAATGTATGCAAAAATCAAAACTCAAGGCGCAGCTGGCGGTTATGATGTGATTGCACCATCTAATTACTTTGTTTCTAAGATGGCTAGAGAAGGCATGTTAATGGAACTCGATCACAGCAAATTGCCTGTTATTAAAGAATTAGACCCTGATTGGCTCAATAAACCTTATGATAAAGGTAACAAATACTCTCTTCCACAATTATTAGGCGCACCAGGTATTGCATTCAATACTAACACTTATAAAGGAACTCAATTCACTTCTTGGGCTGACTTGTGGAAGCCTGAATTTGCAAACAAAGTTCAGTTATTAGACGATGCACGCGAAGTATTCAATATCGCTTTATTGAAAATTGGTCAAGATCCAAATACTCAAGATCCAGCCATTATCAAACAAGCCTATGAAGAATTGTTGAAACTACGTCCAAACGTACTTTCTTTCAATTCCGATAACCCTGCGAACTCTTTCATCTCAGGTGAAGTTGAAGTTGGTCAATTATGGAATGGTTCTGTACGTATTGCTAAAAAAGAAAAAGCACCTTTAGACATGGTATTCCCGAAAGAAGGCCCTGTACTTTGGGTTGATACTCTAGCAATTCCTAAAACTGCTAAAAACCCAGATGGCGCACATAAACTTATTAACTATATGTTAGGCGCTAAAGCTGCGGAAAAATTAACCTTAGCAATTGGCTATCCAACAGCTAACTTAGAAGCGAAAAAAGCATTACCAAAAGAAATCACCGAAGATCCAGCGATTTATCCACCGGCTGATGTATTAAAAAATAGCCACTGGCAAGATGATGTTGGCGATGCAATTCAATTCTATGAGCAATATTATCAAGAATTAAAAGCAGCTAAATAATCTAAAATCCAAAAGTACGGATAAATTTCCCCGCACTTTTCTATTCGAGATAAATATAAAAAATAGCCGCACTCATCTTAAAGTGCGGCTATTTTATTAACTATTTTTTATTTCTGAACTGTAGCTAAAAATTCTTTACGAGTATCTCTATCTTCTAAAAATACGCCACCATAAGCAGATGTGACAGTATAACTATTCGTATCTCTAATACCACGCGCTTTCACGCAGAAATGGGTCGCTTTCACATATACCGCTACATCATCTGTCTCAAGAATTGTTTGAAATGCTGTCAAAAGTTGCTCTGTTAAGCGCTCTTGAACCTGTGGACGTTGAGCAAAAAATGAAACGATTCGATTAATTTTAGAAAGACCAATCACCCAATCTTTTGGATAGTACGCCACACAAACTTTACCATCAATCGTAACAAAATGATGTTCACAAGTGCTTGTTAGCGTGATGTCATTCACTTGTACCATTTCGCTGACTTTCATTTGATTTTTGATTTTTGTCATCTTTGGAAAATTCGCATAATCCATTCCACTAAAAATCTCATCAATAAACATTTTAGCTAAACGATTTGGCGTTTCTTCCAAACTATCATCTCGCAAATCTAATCCAATCAGATTCATTACTTCATGCATGTGTTTTGCAATGCTTTCTCGACGTTCATCTTTAGCCTGTGTTGGATCAATCATAGGTGTTTCAATACCTTTTTCAATCAAGGCATTTCTTACATTCTGTGCATCCAGTGAAATTTTGCTCATAATAGTCTTTCCTAAAAAAATAATCGGCTATTCTAGCAAAGGATAATGTGATGGTAAAATGAGAAAAATTGCAAATTTGAATGAATTAGGCTTTAGATATAGAATAGCTGACAAATTTTATCAAATAAGGATTTTCTATGCTTACATTGGATCAAGCTCGCTCGAAAATGCTCGAACAAATTCCCTTCCCAACTCAAACTGAAAGCCTAAATTTACAAGAAGCCGCCAATCGAATTTGTGCAGAAAATATTATTTCGCCTATCAATGTTCCCTCTTTCGATAATTCAGCAATGGATGGCTATGCTGTACGTTTATCGGATTTACAACAATCTTTAACCCTTTCAGTGGCAGGAAAATCTTTTGCAGGTAATCCATTCCAAGAGGAATGGCAATCGCTAAGTGCGGTCAGAATTATGACTGGTGCGATGATTCCTGAAGGCGCAGATACCGTGATAATGCAAGAGCAAGTGACATTAAATGAAGACGGCACCGTCACTTTTAGTGAATTGCCTAAACAAAATCAAAACATCCGTCGTATTGGCGAAGATGTAAAAAAAGGCGATGTGGTATTAGCACAAGGCGCACAGCTAACCCCTGTTTCCTTGCCATTATTAGCCTCTCTAGGCATTGCAGAAGTAAAATGCTATCGTCAATTAAAAGTCGGCGTACTCTCAACTGGCGATGAACTTGTCGAAGTCGGCAAACCATTACAAAGCGGACAAATCTATGACACTAACCGTTTTACCGTAAAATTACTGCTAGAAAAACTAAACTGTGAAGTCATTGATTTAGGACTATTGCCTGATAACGAAGCTGAATTTGAAAAGGCATTTATTGCCGCACAAAGCCAAGCCGATTTAGTGATTACCAGTGGCGGTGTTTCCGTTGGTGAAGCGGATTTCACTAAAGCGGTATTGGAAAAAGTAGGCAAAATAAATTTCTGGAAAATTGCAATCAAACCTGGCAAACCATTCGCTTTTGGTAAATTAGAAAACGCTTGGTTCTGTGGTTTACCTGGTAATCCAGTTTCTGCATTAGTGACATTTTATCAACTCGTACAGCCACTTATTGCTAAACTGCAAGGTCAAAAACAATGGAAAAAACCACCGCGCTTTTCAGCCATTGCCACAACAAATTTGAAAAAAGCACCTGGTCGTTTAGATTTCCAACGGGGTTTTTATTACATCAATGAACAAGGCCAAATTAAAGTGCAATCAGTAGGTTTCCAAGGATCTCATCTCTTTAGCGCTTTTGTAAAAAGCAATTGTTTTATCGTGTTAGAACAAGAACGTGGCAATGTCACTGCAGGTGAAACAGTGACGATTGAGCCTTTCAATCATTTATTAGGATAAAAAATGATCGAACTTAGTCACGAAGAAGAATTGCGTTATAACCGTCAAATTATTCTTAAAAGCGTAGATTTTGATGGGCAAGAAAAGCTCAAAGCAAGCAAAATGCTGATCGTTGGGCTTGGCGGCTTAGGCTGCGCAGCCAGCCAATATCTCGCAGCAGCAGGCGTTGGAAATTTAACGCTGTTGGATTTCGATACAGTTTCTCTTTCGAATCTTCAACGACAAGTCTTGCATTGTGATGCACGCTTGAATATGCCAAAAGTAGAATCCGCTAAAATTGCACTAGAACAAATCAATCCACATATAAACATCGAGACAATTAATGCGAAGTTAGACGAAGAAAAACTCGCAGAAATCATTCCGCACTTTGATATTGTTTTAGATTGTACAGACAATGTGGAAATCCGTAATCAGTTGGATCGTCAATGTGGTAATGCAAAAGTACCTCTCATTTCTGGCGCTGCAATTCGGATGGAAGGTCAGGTTTCCGTTTTCACTTATGAACCAAATACACCAACTTATCGTGATCTCAGCAAATTATTTGGACAAAATGTATTAAGCTGTGTAGAAGCTGGCGTGCTTGCACCAATCGTCGGCATTGTGGGCACGATTCAAGCCTTAGAAGCAATTAAAGTGCGGTTAAAAATCGGTAAGAATTTGTGTGGCCGTTTATTGATGATTGATGGTTTTTCGATGAATATTCGAGAAATAAAACTTCCAACCAATATGGAATAAAACGCTTAAAAAGAGAAAAAATTTAACCGCACTTTTATTAACCATAACCTTTACTACAAAAACACTATGACTACAGAAATTAAAAAACTTGATCCCGATACAGCCATTGATATTGCTTACGATATTTTCTTAGAAATGGCTGGGGAAAATTTAGATCCTGCCGATATTCTTTTATTCAATCTACAATTTGAAGAACGCGGTGGGGTGGAATTTGTTGAAACCGCCGATGATTGGGAAGAAGAAATTGGTGTACTAATTGACCCTGAAGAATACGCTGAAGTGTGGGTGGGATTAGTCAATGAGCAAGATGAAATGGATGATGTCTTTGCTAAATTCTTAATTTCTCACCGAGAAGAAGATCGCGAATTTCACGTTATTTGGAAAAAGTAACGATAACGTAAAAATAAGGGAAATCATCTGATTTCCCTTTTTCTTTTCGCTTAAAATTCACAAGCCATCAAATTGGAAAACTTGAGAAAAAAACTAACAACAACGGAGGTAATAAATTTGTCACCATACCAAAAGAAATGGCGATAGGCGTCACTTCAATTCCGCCTGATTTTTGAATAATAGGCAATGTACAATCTAATGCCGTTGCGCCTGTAATCCCAATAGCTGTAGAGCGATAATGTTGCATAAACAATGGAATCAAAAATAAGCTCAATATTTCACGCGATAAATCATTGAAAAAGGCAATACTGCCCTGCATCGGCCCCCAAGCATTTGTCAGCACGACGCTTGATAAAGAATACCAACCAAATCCCGATGAAAAGGCTAACCCCTGAGTAATAGGCATACTTAGAAAAAATGCTGAAATAAGACCACCAACTAAAGAGCTTAAGGTAAAAATTGCCCCCATCATTAAGCCTTGTTTATTTAATAAGACTTCTTTCAAGGAAATGCCGTTATTACGAAGCTGAATCCCGACAAAAAAGATCAAGGCAATAAGCACGTAAAGATTGGAACCATGTGGGAAATGCAACCAATCATTGCACAGCCAACCTAAAACGATGCCAATAATTACCGCACTTAATAATTTAATTGAGTCCATTAACGAATGCCAACGAGATGGTAATTCTCCCTGTAAATAATTAACAGGCTTAGGCAAAGTGTGGTCATAAATAGCCAAGCCTATGATATTACAAGTCAGAATAATAGCGGACAGCCCTAAAGCGGTCATACCAATAATTGGCAATTTTTGTTCTAAATGCTCTAGTTGCCCAAGCATAAACCCCATCATAAATAAAATAATGTAAAGCAATAACATCACAATTTTATTAATGAATGACAACGCATTTTGATTCTGTATTTTGACTAAGTAACCCAGCACCATCGGCACAAGCACAATGAGTAGTCCGTTAATTATTTCTTCCATTGTTTCCTTCACCACTATTACTTTTATCTCATCTGTAAAAGTAAAGACCATTTCAATATCTAAGCACTATTTATAATATATACTTTTTATCAATCTACCAAATTACCAATGAAAGCATATCTACGTTATGCCAGAAATAAAAAAGCGGCTGGTTAAATTTTAATTACCAGCCGCTTGATTTTATTTCTCAATAAACTTACTTATTTGCTCTGAGCCCAAATGTCCTGGTATGGTTTTTTTCAGGTTTAAATCACTATCTAAAAAGAGATTAAACGGGTAGCCTCGCACTCTTGCTTTATCAATGATTTCGCCTTTTTCATCTAAAAGCACTGTGATATTTTTATATTCCAATCCTTTGTACCATTCAATAAAATCAGCAGTGTCTTTTTCGCCTTTGTGATCGGGCGAAACAATGGTAATCACTTCAAAATTGCGATCTTTTTCCACACTTAAATCATCAATTTCAGCTAATCCAGCCAAGCAAATCGGACACCAAGATGCCCACATTTTTACATACACAGGTTTGCCTTTATATTGGCTTAAAGTCACTGGCTGATTGTTTAAATCTTTGAGTTGCACATCCGCCAAATTGGTTTGTGCAAAAGTGTTTAGGCTGAATGCCATTAGAAATATTGATAGTAGTTTTTTCATTGCTTTTTCCTTTTATAGATTTCTTTTGTTGAGATTATGCTTTACGAAAAATTATTCGTAATCAATAAAATGCCCATCACGATAATTAAAACACCGCCACCGATTTTAAATTTGTCTAAGTGTTTATTTAACCCTTTGGCACGTTTTAGCAAGCTGTCTGAGAAGAATGAAAACAGTACAAACGGCGTTGCCAAGCCTAAAACATAAACGAACATCATTGATGCACCGTAAAGTGCAGAGCCTTCATCGCCCGATAAAGCTAACACGGAAGCCAGAATCGGACCAATACAAGGCGTCCAACCAAGGCTAAAGGTTAAACCAAGGACAAATGCCTCAAGTGCGGTTGACTTTCCTGATGTTTTGATTTCAACCAATTTCGTGCGTTCCAACAAACCAATTTTGAAAATACCGAGTTGATGAATACCTAAAATAATAACAATAATCCCTGCAATAATACGTGTGGTATTGCTAAATAAAATATTCCCTAAAAAGCCAAAACTAAAGCCTAAACTGACAAATGTAAGGGAAAGCCCTAAAATAAATAAAAAAGTATTTAGGACTTTTTTGCCACCTTTACTCAAAATACCAAAATAAATTGGAATAATCGGAAAAATACAAGGCGAAAGAAAAGAAGCAAGCCCCGCTAAAAATACAGTTCCAATAAGGAGTTGTTGATCTAACATCCTACATCTCCTTATTTTTTAATTGATTGAATCAAATATCCGTATCCTGCCTTTTCCATTTCAGCTAACGGAATAAATTTAATTGATGCACTGTTAATGCAATAACGTAAACCGCCTTTATCTTTCGGGCCGTCATCAAATACGTGACCCAAATGGGCATTGCCTGCACGACTTAACACCTCGGTACGTTGCATATTGAAGCTGTTGTCGGTTTCATAATGCACTACCTCTTTCGCTATTGGCTTCGTAAAACTTGGCCAGCCACAACCTGATTCAAATTTATCATTTGAAGAGAAAACAGGCTCTCCTGTAGTGACATCAACATAAATACCTGGTTGGAAATTATCCCAATATTCGTTACTAAAAGAGCGTTCAGTATGTTTATTTTGAGTGACTGAATATTGCAACGGTGTCAATTTCGCTTTAAGTTCTGCATCACTCGGTTTCGGATAATCTTTCTCGTCAATCATAGGTTCATCTGCTTTGGTAATATCAATATGGCAATAGCCATTTGGATTTTTCTTCAAATAATCCTGATGATATTCTTCCGCTACGATGTAATTTTTAAGCGGTTGCACCTCAATTTGCACTGGTTTTTTATATTTAGTTTGAAGCTGGGCGAGAGCTTGTTCGATCACCGCTTTATCTGCTCCATCTTGATAATAAATCCCTGTGCGATATTGTCTGCCGCGATCGTTGCCTTGTTTATTTACACTCGTTGGATCAATCACTTTAAAATAATATTGCAATAATTTATCGAGCGAAATTTGATTTGCATCGTAAGTGACCTTTACGGTTTCTGCATGATCGGTTACCCCAATCATCTGATAACTGGTTTTCTCCGTATTACCATTGGCATAGCCAGAAATCGCATCTTTCACGCCGTGAATACGCTCCATATATGCTTCCATACCCCAAAAACAGCCACCAGCAAGATAAATTTCCCGAATGTTTTGTGTATTTTCCATTGCCATTTTTTGTTCTCCAGATGATGATGTTGAATTTTGTATTGCTAAAGTTGGTGTAGCACAACAAAGTGCGGTAATAAATAGAAATGTTTTTGATAGTTTCATTGTTTTTCCTTATGATGTAAAAATTAACGTTACATAAGGTTAGACGGCGAATAATTCGATTTCTTACAGATTTTTGTAAAATTTTTAAAGAAATTGACTAAAATCCATTGTTATAACCAATAATAAAGAGCTAAAAAACACTGTTTCGCCCTCTGTTATAAGGTAAAAAAGGATCTATATGCAATCATATTCCACTCCTTCGCTTTATCACAAAGCGATTAGTTTTATGGTATCAGCGTACTTTTCCATTACCTTGATGAATGTATTTGTCAAAACTGCTTCTCAAACAATCCCTGCAAGTGAAACCTTATTTTCACGCTTTTTAATCGGCTTGCTTTTCCTACTGCCTTTTGTGATTAAAGATCGCAATTTTAAAGTAGATACTCGTCAATGGAAATTTTTAATCCTGCGGAATGCCGCGGGTGTATCAAGCATGTTGATTAACTTTTATATCGTGAAGTTCTTACCGCTTTCCATCGCTGTCTTATTGATGAATACCTCAGCCCTATTTATCCCGATTTTATTGCTCTTTTTCCATCAAAAAACACCGCTTAATGTGCTTTTGTGTAGCTTAATCGGCTTTCTTGGCGTTTCCATTATTTTACTCAGCAATCACAATGGCAATATTGATCCTATTTATGTGCTGATTGGATTATCTGGTGCTGTATTGGCAGGAATGGCATTTATTGGCTTACAAGAATTAAACAAATACAACACACCAAAAAATATCGTATTTTATTTTCATCTGATTGGGACACTCATGCTACCAATCTTCTTTATTAACCAATGGAAAATACCTAATTTATATGAGCTTGGTTTATTGCTATTAGTGGGCGGATTTGGATTGATTTTCCAATTATTGCTCACTCGTGCTTTTAGATATGCGCCAGCCAACGTTATTACTCCTTTTGCTTTCACTGGCGTAATTTTCTCTAGCGTTTTCGACTGGCTCTTTTGGCATCATACGCCTAACCTCTATTTTTGGTTCGGCGCAGTTGTAATTGTGGGTGCGGTGAGTTTATTGGCAAAAATGAAGAAATAAACACTTTATTTATAAGAATATTAAATTCAGTACTATTAGGTTAGCTGACTCAATATAGTGCGGTGAAAAGTAACGGTGTTTTTTCACTCTGTCAAAATTCCTAATGTGAATCTTTAAATTTCTTCATCATCATACTTAAGGTTTTGCAATTTCGTTGAAAACGACGACAATGAGGGCAAGTTAACAAATGCATTTTTAAACCCATTTTTTCTTGCAGTTCTAATGATCGCTCATGAGAATCAGAAATTATTCGAGTGGCTTGAATACAACGCATAATTTTCTCCTAAAGTTTTTTTGATAGACAATTTTGCAACTGCAAACGGGCCCGATAAAGTGTGGTATGCAAGTTGGATGTGGTAAGCTGAGCTTCTTGACAAATTTCATCCGATGATAATTCTAAAAACTCTCTCATCATAAAAATTTTGGCATGTTTAGCGGGTAAACAAGTCAGGCAAGTTTCGAAAATCAACCAAAACTCATCAGAATACACCGTTTCCTCTTCGCCCTGTAATTCGCTCGGATAATATTCTATTTTCCAATGGCCTGTATCATCAAAAAATGTATTAGTTGACTGTTCATCTTCAATTTCACTTTCTAATACAAAGCGTCCTTTCTGGCGAAGGTAATCAATAATTTTATTTTTTAGAATGGCAAAAACCCAAGTTTTAAAAGCGGATTGATGTTTAAAATTCGCGAGATTGTTAAATGCACTTAAAAATGCTTCTTGTACTAAATCCTCAGCAAGGTCAGCATGATGCAACTGTAACGTTGCAAATTTCAGCATTTGCATACGAATTTGTTGGAGTTCCGTATCAGAAATAGCATTCATTTTAATTCCTTTAAAATTTTTTGTAAGAAATGAAAGAGTTTTTCGTCTAATAGCATGAAAGAAACAATTTCTTTCTATACTATTTTTACCACTCAAACAAGGAAATTCAAAATGAAAAATATTACATTGAAAAGTGCAATCTTAGGTATGGCTATGTTATTTGGTGCAAGCACCCTTTATGCAGAAGAAATGAAATCTGATGCCATGCCAATGAAATCAGAACCGATGATGAATACCCCAATGAAAAAAATGATGAAATCAGATGATATGAAAATGCACTCTGACCACATGATGAAATCTGACCACATGATGAAATCTGACAATATGATGAAGTCTGACAATATGATGAAGTCTGACAATATGATGAAGTCTGATGAAATGGGCATGAAATCTGATATGAAAATGAAATCTGATAAAAAGATGAAATCAAATAAAAAAATGAAAATGACAAAAGAAAAAATGTAAAAAGATACTTTTAAAAGTGCGGTAAAAAATCTCAAAAATTTTTCACCGCACTTTGTTGAAGTAAAATTTACATCACCACCACATCAAACTGTTCTTGGTTATAAAACTGTTCTGTTTTCACCTTCACTCGTTTACCAATAAACATTTCCACTTCTGGCAGTAAGCCGTGAGATTCTTCATTAATAAGATATTCGGAAACCGCTGGCGAGGCATAAACAACAAATTGTTCGCTACTGAATAAATGATAAACCCGAATAATTTCACGCATAATTTCGTAGCAAACTGTCTCGACCGTTTTCACCCGACCACGTCCATGGCACGTTGGACATTCATCGCATAGCACATGCTCAAGGCTTTCACGAGTTCTCTTACGGGTCATTTCTACAAGTCCTAATTGCGTAAAGCCATTCACATTGGTTTTAACGCGATCTTTAGAAAGCGCATCACATAAAGATTCTAATACTCGATTGCGATGTTCATCTGTTTGCATATCAATAAAATCAATAATGATAATGCCACCAAGATTACGTAGTTGGAGTTGCTGTGCAATAGCTTTAGTTGCTTCAATATTGGTATTGAAGATGGTTTCTTCTAGATTACGATGCCCCACAAATGCGCCAGTATTAATATCAATAGTGGTCATGGCTTCTGTTTGCTCAATAATTAAATAACCACCCGATTTGAGATTAACACGTTTATCTAGCGCTGTTTGGATCGCATTTTCAACCCCATACACATCAAAGATAGGTTGATTGCCAGAATAAAGAACAAGTTTATCGCTTAATTCAGGCATAAATTCATCGGTAAACTCTTTTACTTCGCCAAAGCAAAGTTTAGAGTCAATACGAATTTTTTCTAAGTTTGTGCCGATAAAATCACGCAAAATGCGTTGTGGAAGCGCAGGCTCACCATAAATCTTTGATTTAGTTGGATATTTAACTTTACGTTCTAAGACTTTACGCCATAAGCGTTTTAAAAATTCAGCATCTTGACGTAATTCTTCTTCGCTTGCTCCTTCTGTGGCTGTACGAATAATAAAACCACCGAGTTCATCACAAAATGGTTCAACCAATGCTTTTAAACGGGCACGTTCTTCTTCGCTTTCAATACGTTGTGAAACGCCCACATGACTATTTTCCGGCATAAAAACAAGATGACGCGATGGCAATGTGATGTCTGTTGTTAAACGTGCACCTTTTGTACCAAGCGGATCTTTCACCACTTGTACAACAATATCCTGCCCTTCGCGTACTAATTCTGAAATGCTCTTAACTTTAAATTGCTTTTGTTCATTTTCATCTACACATTCCGTATGAGATACAATGTCAGCAGCGTGCAAAAAAGCTGCTTTTTCCAAACCAATATCAACAAAAGCCGACTGCATTCCAGGTAACACTCGAGTCACACGACCTTTATAAATATTTCCAACAATTCCTCGTTTGCCTTGGCGTTCAATATGCACTTCGCGCAACATTCCTGTTTCTACTAGCGCAATGCGTGTTTCGTTAGGAGTTACGTTCATCAATAACTCTACAGCATCCATTTTATATTCCTAATTTCTTAAATTTCATCAAATATTCAGTCTAAATAGAATAATAGCCCGAAATAAGGTAAAATGCATCCTTTCTGAAATTTTTAACCCATTTTGGACTTATAAAATGTTTGGATTCGACCCAACTCTTATTACTTTTACTATTTATATTTTCGGGATGTTACTGATTGGCGTACTTGCCTATTATTACACGAATAATTTATCAGATTACATTCTCGGCGGACGTCGTTTAGGCAGCTTTGTCACTGCAATGTCTGCGGGTGCTTCAGATATGTCTGGTTGGCTTTTAATGGGCTTACCTGGTGCGGTATATTTATCAGGCTTAGTTGAAGGATGGATTGCTATCGGCTTAACGCTTGGCGCTTATTTTAACTGGCTTCTGGTGGCTGGTCGTTTACGTGTTTATACTGAATTAAATAATAATGCCCTCACTCTTCCAGAATATTTCCACAACCGCTTTGCAACATCACATAAATTATTAAAAATTGTTTCTGCTACGATTATTTTAGTATTCTTCACTATTTATTGTGCTTCGGGTGTCGTGGCTGGTGCAAAATTATTCCAAAATTTATTTTCAGTCGAATATTCCACCGCACTTTGGTATGGCGCATTAGCCACCATTCTTTACACTTTTATCGGTGGTTTTTTAGCGGTAAGTTGGACAGATACCATTCAAGCAACCCTTATGATTTTTGCGCTGCTTTTAACGCCTATTTTTGTGTTATTAAGCATTGGCGATACCGCTCAATTTTCCTCGGTATTAGCGCAAGCTGAAGCAGCTGCCAATAAAGATTTTACCGATTTATTTACTGCCACTACGCCACTTGGTCTATTAAGCCTTGCCGCTTGGGGATTAGGATATTTTGGGCAGCCGCACATTTTAGCACGTTTTATGGCGGCTTATTCTGTTAAATCACTTATCAAAGCTCGCCGCATTAGTATGACATGGATGGTGCTTTGCTTAGGTGGTGCAATTGGTATTGGTTTCTTCGCGATCCCTTATTTATTTGCCAATCCAAACATTGCAGACACAGTCAATAATGAACCAGAGCAAGTATTTATTGAACTCGCTAAACTTTTATTTAATCCTTGGATCGCGGGCATATTACTTTCAGCTATTTTAGCTGCTGTAATGAGTACATTAAGTGCGCAATTGTTAATTTCTTCTAGCTCAATCACAGAAGATTTCTACAAAGGTTTTATTCGCCCTAACGCATCTGAAAAAGAGCTCGTATGGCTTGGAAGAATTATGGTGTTGGTTATTGCAGCACTTGCTATCTGGATCGCTCAAGATGAAAACAGCAAAGTATTAAAACTTGTCGAATTTGCTTGGGCTGGTTTTGGTAGTGCATTTGGCCCTGTTGTACTTTTCTCTCTTTTCTGGAAACGAATGACATCATCGGGTGCGATGGCGGGTATGCTAGTAGGCGCAGTGACAGTATTTGCTTGGAAAGAAGTTGTTCCAGCTGATACCGATTGGTTTAAAGTATATGAAATGATTCCGGGGTTTGCTTTCGGTAGCCTTGCAATTATTGTTGTCTCATTGCTGTCTAGCAAACCAGAACAAGATGTTCTAGATACCTTTGACAAAGCAGAAAAGGCCTATAAGGAAGCAAAATGATCGACTTTCGCCCTTTTTATCAACAAATTGCGACCACAAATTTATCAGACTGGTTAGAGACCTTACCGCTCCAATTGAAAGAATGGGAAACTCAAACTCATGGCGATTATGCGAAATGGAGTAAAATTGTTGATTTCCTACCTGATTTACATGCTGATGAAATCAATCTCAAAAGTGCGGTGAAATCTGACCGCACTTCTCCCCTTTCAGAAGGTGAAAAACAACGAATCATCCATCATTTAAAACAATTAATGCCATGGCGAAAGGGGCCTTATCATCTTTTCGGCATTCATGTAGATTGTGAATGGCGTTCAGATTTTAAATGGGATCGTGTTCTTCCTCATTTAGCCCCACTACAAGGTCGCACTATTTTAGATGTGGGCTGTGGCAGCGGTTATCATATGTGGAGAATGGTAGGCGAAGGCGCAAAAATGGTCGTCGGGATTGATCCTACAGAGCTTTTCCTTTGCCAATTTGAAGCAGTACGCAAGCTGCTTAATAATGATCGTCGAGCAAATCTTATCCCGCTTGGTATTGAGCAAATGCAACCATTAGCGGCATTTGATACTGTATTTTCAATGGGCGTACTCTATCATCGTAAATCCCCATTAGATCATTTAAGCCAGTTAAAAAATCAATTGGTAAAAGGTGGTGAATTGGTATTAGAAACGTTAGTGGTGGATGGCGATGTAAATACTGTGCTCGTACCAGCAGATCGCTATGCGAAAATGAAAAATGTTTATTTTATTCCATCTGTCGCCGCACTAATCAACTGGCTAGAAAAAGTTGGCTTTACCAACGTACGTTGTGTAGATGTAGGGACAACCACATTAGAAGAACAGCGTAAAACGGATTGGTTGGAAAATGAAAGCCTGATTGATTTCTTAGATCCAAATGATCACAGTAAAACCATTGAAGGTTATCAAGCACCGAAAAGAGCGGTAATTTTAGCGAACAAATAAAAAAGGGAAATTATTCCCTTTTTTATTTTTAATCAAAACTCTTTCATACTTACAATGAATGATACTCTAATTTCACCGATGTTAATTTAGAGAGTAGCGTTTCAGCCATCGTTTTATGGCTTAGTTTTAATGCTTTTTCAGCCATCACAATTCGCTCAATATCACTCAATTTTTTATCATTTAAATAAGCAAAATTAAATGCGGTTTGCAACGCTGGCAAACTCGGATTAAATGCTGCGTTTTCTGCATAGCGTCCTGTCACCACATCACCATTTTTAAATAAAATTGCAATGCCATGCGGACTATTTGAATAAGGACAATGAGATTGATTTGCCGCCAAAATAGCTTGATTCATCAAATCATCTTGGTGATCAGCCACTAAATAATGATTTTCTACCGCTAAAAGATGCGCTGCAATATCGAGATCTTTCGGTCCAAAAGCATCTGGTAAATAAGAATGTAACGGATTATTTTGGCTATGTGGTAAATGAATTGAAATTTTTTCAGCTTCATGCAATTCATTCATAAATTGACGACAATGCCCGCACGGCGTGTAATTAACCACCATGTCTGAAATACGACGTTCATTACGCAACCATGCATGAGAAATTGCACTTTGCTCTGCATGAATCGTTTGCTGAATGGCTGAATTAGAAAATTCTTGATTCGCGCCAAAATAAAAATCACCTTGTTCACCAATAGCAATGGCCCCCACATTAAAATGAGAAATAGCGGTATGGCTATAACTCGCCGCAATCGGCAACAAATGCATAGCTAATTTTAATGGCGTAAGTTCAAAATCACGACAAAGCTGCTCCACCTGGGAACGATTTAAAAAGCCAGCCCAATTTTGCAAACGAATTTCATCAACAATAGCTTGATTGAGTGCATCATCTTGTGGCAATGCGTGCTTAATAAGTTCTTGCATAAGACATCCTTAAAATATTAAAAATTATAACTGCACTTATTAAAGCAAAATTTACTGTCAGCTGCGACCCTTTACCAAAGTATTCCTTATAACTGTGATCCTGATCACTTATTTTGATAGATTAAAATTATTACAATTTATTAACATATAGCCAAAGGCTATCAATTTTATTGAATAGAACAATTTCACAGCAAATTCTAGAAACGTATAATACCCATATCAAAGGCAGGGCATTAGCTCAATTATTTAACTAGAAAAAGGAAATTATTATGTCAAAAACATCTATCGGATTAGACAAAATTCAATCAGCAGAATTAGCCAATAAACTTAACGAATTACTTGCAACCTACCAAGTATTCTATACTAATGTACGTGGTTACCACTGGAACATTAAAGGTGTAAATTTCTTTGCATTACACGCAAAATTTGAAGAAATCTACACAGATTTAATCACCAAAGTTGATGAAGTGGCGGAACGTATTTTAACTTTAGGTTACACACCAAATAACGCATATAGCCAATACTTAAAAGTATCTCGTATTAAAGAAGATATTGCAGTAAGCGGCGCACAAGAATGTTTATCTGGCACATTACAAGGCTTAAAAACATTACTCGACCAACAACGTGAAATTCTCGCTCTTGCAGGTGATGCTGATGATGAAGGTACTGCATCACAAATGAGTGACTACATTAAAGAACAAGAAAAATTAGTATGGATGTTCCAAGCAGCTTGCCAAACTTGCCATGCTTAATAGGTAAATTTCAACTCTAACAAAAACTAACGTGCAATCTATCTAACTCTAAAAAAGTTAGGCTAAATTAATACAAGGACCAAGTTCTATATCCCAGAAATTGGTCCTTTTAATTAACTAGACTTAACCAAATATCCTCTCTATTTTTAACATAAATTAGTTATTTTTCTTAAAATACTTAAAAAAATATTAATTAGGCTTGACTTATCTCTTTTGTACTAGTTTAATAGTACAAAAGTTTTCTAAAGGATATCAATATGCAAACTCAAGCCTTTATTGCGGTGACAGCTCAACCCGTTCCTTATTATGCTGACACCACTGCTATTTTTAATACACTTTGCCAGCCTAATTCAAATTCTCTTCTACTCGACTCTGCCGAAATCGGGAGTAAAAACAGTTTACAAAGCCTTATCTTAGTCAATGCTGCGGTTAAAATAACGTGCTTAGGTCACAACGTCACATTTAAAGCATTAAATGAGAATGGAAAACAAGTGTTAAAAGAAATTCATCCAAAATTAACCGCACTTGGGAAAGTAAGTGCGGTCAATTTTGATGATGAATTTTCTGTACAATTTTCGCCACTTGATAATCAACTCGATGAAGATAGCAAATTACAGTCTGCTACTATTTTTGATGGACTGCGTGTTATTTCTAGTCTTTATCAACATAGTCAAACGCCTATTTTCTTAGGTGGATTATTTGCTTACGATCTCGTCGCAAATTTTATTCCAATGGATGGTATTACCTTGCAAAATGATGGTATAAACTGCCCTGATTACAGTTTCTATCTTGCCGAACACCTCATTACTATCGACCATCAAAATCAACAAGCAACACTAAAAAGTTTCTGTTTTGCTCAAGAAGAACAAGTCAATATTGCGAAAACCTCGCTTTCCATCGCACAAAAACTAAAAAATATTGATAATGTTCTTTCTATTAAAACGGCAAGTGATGAGGTTACAACAAACTTTGAAGATCCTGAATTTACGGGCATTGTAAAAGCCTTAAAACACCATATTAACATTGGTGATGTATTCCAAATTGTGCCATCTCGCCGTTTTTCATTAGCTTGCCCGAATACCCTTGCGAGCTATGCACAATTAAAACATAACAATCCAAGCCCTTATATGTTCTACATGAACGATGAGGATTTCATTTTATTCGGTGCATCACCAGAAAGTGCGTTGAAATATGCACCGGATAATCGCCAATTAGAAATTTATCCAATTGCAGGTTCTCGCCCGCGTGGTTTTGATGCCCATGGCAATATTGACCCAGAATTAGATGCACGTTTGGAATTAGAATTACGCCTTGATCATAAAGAGCAAGCTGAACATTTAATGTTGGTAGATTTAGCACGTAATGACATTGCTCGCGTTTGCCAAAGCGGTACACGTAAAGTCGCTGAATTAATGCAAGTAGATCGCTATTCGCACATCATGCATTTGGTTTCACGCGTAGTGGGTAAACTTCGTCCTGAACTTGATGCTCTACACGCTTATCAAGCTTGTATGAATATGGGAACTTTAACTGGCGCGCCGAAAATCAAAGCAATGCAATTGATTTATCAATTTGAACAACAAAAACGTCACAGCTACGGTGGTGCGGTCGGTTATCTCACGTCTGATGGTCATTTTGATACCTGTATCGTGATTCGTTCTGCTTTTGTACAAAATGGCATTGCGCATATTCAAGCCGGCTGTGGAGAAGTATTGGATTCAGATCCTCAAATGGAAGCGGATGAAACTCGCCATAAAGCGGCTGCAGTGCTTAAAGCAATCAAACAAATCAATACCCAAGCAAAATAAGGATGATAAATTATGGCTAATATTCTCTTTTTAGATAATTTCGATTCATTCACGTATAACTTAGTGGATCAATTCCGTGTGCTTGGGCATAACGTAAAAATTTATCGTAATGACACCAATTTAGAACAAGTGGTGCAAGAGGCATTAAATACACCCGATACAATTCTTGCGCTCTCACCAGGACCAGGTACTCCGGCAGAAGCGGGTATCTTACTCCCGCTCATTGAACGTTTAAAAAATGATGTGCCAATTATCGGGATTTGCTTAGGCCATCAAGCGCTTATTCAAGCCTTTGGTGGAGAGGTTGTACATGCAGGCGAAGTATTACATGGTAAAGTATCGCGCATTCAACACGATAACCAAGCCATGTTCAAAGATATTGCCAACCCAATGCCTGTGGCACGTTATCACTCTTTAATGGGTAAAAATCTGCCTGACGAATTTATTGTCAATGCCGATTACAATGGTATCGTGATGGCTATTCGTCATAAAACCTTGCCAATTTGTGCTTTCCAATTCCACCCAGAAAGCATCCTTACTGTGCAGGGTTCCAAATTATTACAACAATCTGTGGAATGGTTATTAAACAGAGATTAAGGAAGAAAAATGATTACCGTATATGGATTAAAAGAAGTGCTTGCACCTCGTCGTCAAGATATTGCAGAAGTAATTTATAACTGTTTAAACCTTGGTTTAGATATTCCTCGTGGAAAGCATGCGATTCGTTTCTTATGTTTAGATAAAGAAGATTTTCTTTATCCTATCGATCGTAACGATGATTACACTGTTATTGAGATTAACCTCATGCAAGGTCGTATGGAAGGTACCAAAAAACGTTTAATCAAAATGCTCTTCAGCGAACTCGAATACAAAATTGGTATTAAATCTCACAACGTTGAAATTACGATTAAAGAACAACCTGCGCACTGCTGGGGCTTCCGTGGCATGACTGGTGATGAAGCTCGCGATTTAGATTACGATATTTACGTATAAGGGACGAGATTATGCAAACGGCTCAATTATTAGAACAACTTTACAACGGAAAAACACTTAACAAAGAAGAAAGTGCGGTTATTTTTAATGCCATTATGCAAGGCGAGCTCAATAATGAACAAATTGCTGCCATGCTAATTGCGTTAAAAGTACGTGGGGCAACTATCGATGAATTAAGTGGTGCAGTATCGGCATCCTTGCAAAATGCCAAATCATTCCCTCGTCCTGACTACCCTTTTGCGGATATTGTGGGGACTGGCGGTGATGGTCAAAACACGATTAATATTTCTACGGCGAGTGCCATTGTTGCAGCCTCTATGGGTGCTAAAGTGGCCAAACATGGTAACCGCAGCGTATCAAGCAAATCAGGTGCCAGTGATGTATTAACTGCACTCGGCGTAAATGTGAATGTCACACCAGAGCAAGCTCGTCAAGCGCTTGATGATATTGGGGTATGCTTCTTATTTGCTCAACAATATCACAGTGGTTTTAAACATGTCGCCCCTGTTCGTGCCGCATTAAAAACGCGTACGCTTTTTAATATTTTGGGTCCATTAATTAATCCAGCTCGCCCAACTTATCATTTGCTTGGCGTATATGCCCCTGAATTAGTGAAAACCTATGCTGAAACCGCTATTGCATTAGGCCATCAACATACTTTTGTGGTTCATGGTGCGGGTCTTGATGAAGTCGCGGTACACGGTGAAACGCAAGTGGCAGAAATTAAAAACGGTAAAATTGACTACTTCACTTTAACCCCAGAAGATTTTGGTTTAAAAACACAATCTTTAGAAAGTTTACGTGGTGGCGAACCGCAAGAAAATGCCCAATATCTGACCGCACTTTTACAGGGCAAAGGCAAAGCAGAACATGCTAATGCGGTAGCCGCAAATGTGGCATTATTGTTGAAGTTATTTGGTCATGATGACTTAAAACAAAATGTTCAAAATGTGTTAGCTCACCTTGCATCAGGCAAAGCGTTTGAGACACTACAACATTTGACAGAATATTAAGATAAAGGCCAATTTGATACACCACAATAAAGCCCCAATAAAAATAAATAAGAAGAAAAATTATGATCACGCAAGATTTCACCAAACCAATTGACTCTGCTACGGTGCTACAAAAAATCGTCTTAGACAAAGCGCAATGGGTTAAAGCAAAGGAAGCTGAATTTCCGCTTTCACAATTTAAAGAAAACATTCAAAAATCTGACCGCTCTTTTTATTATGCGTTGGCTAAAGGCACCCATCAAAAACCGGCTTATATTTTAGAATGTAAGAAAGCTTCCCCTTCTAAAGGATTAATTCGTGGTGAATTTAATTTAGATGAAATCGCCAATGTGTATAAACATTATGCGTCAGCGGTTTCAGTGCTAACGGATGAGAAATACTTTCAAGGTAAATTTGACTATTTGCCGCAAGTACGTGACGTTGTCTCACAACCTGTATTGTGCAAAGATTTTATGATTAGCGAGTATCAGGTTTATCTTGCACGCTACTATCAAGCTGATGCTATTTTATTAATGCTTTCGGTAGTAAATGACGAAACCTATCGCGTATTGGCTGATCTTGCACATTCTCTCGGTATGGGCGTATTGACAGAAACCAGCAATGAAGCAGAGTTTGAGCGTGCCCTTGCATTAGGTGCAAAAATTATCGGCGTCAACAATCGTAATCTTCACGATCTCACCGTTGATTTAAACCGCGTGGTAGAACTCACACAAAAATATGCCGATCGTATTCCTAGTGATGCACGTATTATCAGCGAATCGGGTATTTATAATCATAGCCAAATTCGTGATTTGCAAAAAGTGGCACATAGCTTTTTAATCGGCAGCAGCCTAATGGGCAGTGCAGATTTAAATAATGCTGTGCGTGAAGTGATTTTTGGAGAAAATAAAGTATGTGGTTTAACTCGCACGCAAGATGCCAAAGAGGTTTACGCAAACGGAGCATTATACGGCGGCTTAATTTTCGTCGAACATTCAAAACGCTGTGTGAGCCTACGTCAAGCCCAAGAATTAGTGACAGCATCACCACTTCGTTTTGTGGGCGTGTTCCAGAATCAAGAAATTGATTTTATTGTAAAAATCGCTAAACAATTGCAGCTTTATGCCGTTCAGCTACACGGTTCAGAAACCGCTGAATTTATTGCCGCACTTCGTCACCAACTGCCTGAGGAAACTCAAATTTGGAAAGCCATTTCAATAGATACTGAAGCACAAAGTGCGGTTAATTTTACTGATGATTTAAATATTGCTCGCTATATTTTCGATAGCCAATCCGATAATCAACAAGGTGGCACAGGAAAAACCTTTAATTGGTCCGTCATTCCTGAAAACTTGAAACACAAAATTATTTTGGCTGGAGGAATTTCACCCGACAATATTGAACAAGCCATTAAGCAAGGTTGCTTAGGTGTTGATCTCAATTCTGGTGTAGAAACTACTGCAGGAGTGAAAGATAGCGAAAAAGTGCGGTTAGTTTTTGAAAAAATTTGTTCTTAATCCAATCTAAGGCTGTATTCTACAGCCTTTATTTTTGTTCCTTTTCAAACAAATAAGAACTCCTCTCAAATACAATAACATTACGTTCACAATTTGGACATATTTATTCTATAAATTCTTCATTTCATGATTATGATCAAATTTTTTTTGAAGAAAACATTTATCATTGGCCAATTTCCACAATAAATGTGTGTCTTTGGAGTGATACTATGAATAATCCGGATGGCGTTTTTTCTGCATTGGCAGATGTTTCTCGCCGAGATTTTATGAAATTATGTACCGCACTTGCGGCTACGATGGGGCTAAATTCTAAAGCGGGCGCAGAAATGACGGCAGCAATGACCAGTCCAGCACGCCCACCAGTGCTTTGGATTGGTGCGCAAGAATGTACTGGCTGTACAGAATCTTTACTGCGTGCAACCCACCCAACTGTTGAAAATCTCGTGCTAGATTTAATTTCCCTCGAATATCATGAGGTACTTTCTGCTGCATTTGGTGAACAAGCAGAAGAAAATAAACATAATGCTATCCATAATTATTACGGCAAATATGTGCTTGTAGTGGATGGTTCCATTCCAATTAAAGACGGCGGTGTATACTGCATGGTGGCAGGCAAACCCATTGTGGAACATATTCGTGAAGCCGCAAAAGGTGCCGCAGCCATTATTGCAATTGGATCCTGCTCATCTTGGGGTGGTGTTCCATCTTGCGGTGGCAACCCAACAGGTGCGGTCAGTCTTTCTGAAGTTTTACCAAAAGGCACACCAATTATTAACATTCCAGGTTGTCCTCCTAACCCACATAATTTCTTGGCAACCGTTGCCTATATCATCACTTATAAAAAATTACCGGCAATGGATAAATTAAATCGTCCATTGTTTGCTTATGATCGTCTAATCCATGAAAACTGTTATCGCCGACCGCACTTTGATGCAGGCCGTTTCGCAAAAGAATTTGGCGATTATGGTCATCGTCATGGCTGGTGTTTATACCATTTAGGTTGTAAAGGGCCCGAAACTTACGGCAACTGCTCTACACTAGAATTCTGTGATGTTGGTGGTAATAACTGGCCAGTGGGTATCGGGCATCCTTGCTATGGCTGTAACGATCAAGGTATCGGCTTTACCAAAGGCATTTTCCAATTAGCGAACGTCGAAAATCCAACGCCACGGGTGGAAAAACCAGATGTAAACAATGTTGAAGGCGAAGGTGCCTCAATGACGGCGATTGGCTTATTAGGCGGTGCTGCAGCCATTTTAGCAGGTGTCAGCGTGATGACCTTGAAAGAATTGAGCAAACAACATAAAGCGAACAAAGCTGCAGACAATCAAGCCAATCAAGATCAAGGACACTAAAGATGGATAGACGAAATTTCCTTAAAGCAGGTCTGCTGGGAACTGTCACATCAGGTCTGCCCGTTGCAAAAGCCGAAGCGGTGGAAAATCTTCCGCCCATTCCTGGCGCACTTGGGATGCTTTATGACTCGACACTTTGCGTTGGCTGTCAGGCTTGTGTTGCAGAATGTCAGCAAGTAAATAAAACACTTGTCAACCCCAAAGGTGAGCAAACTTGGGCAAACAATGACAAACTCACTCCGTTCACACGCAATGTGATTCAAGTATGGAGCGATGGCGACGGCAAAAATAAAGATAAAACAGAAAACGGTTATGCTTATGTTAAAAAACAATGCATGCACTGTGTTGATCCAAACTGCGTTTCTGTTTGCCCAGTACAGGCTTTAACCAAAGATCCTAAAACAGGTATTGTTAAATACGATCCTGATATTTGTACTGGTTGCCGTTATTGCATGGTGGGTTGTCCATTTGATGTGCCAAAATATGATTACGACAATCCATTTGGTCAAATCAGCAAATGTGAACTTTGCAACCAAAAAGGCGTGGAACGCTTAGATAAAGGTGAATTACCAGGTTGTTGTCATGTTTGTCCTACTGGCGCAATTATTTTTGGTACCCGTGAAGAACTTTTAGCGGAAGCAAAACGTCGTTTAAGTTTATTACGTGGCACCGAATATGACTATCCTCGCCAACATGTAAACAGTAAAGATACTTATCGCGCAACTGTACCAGCCTATCAATATCGTATTTACGGTGAAAAAGAAGGTGGCGGTACACAAGTATTAGTGTTAAGTGCGGTTCCACAAGAAAATTTAGGTTTCCCTGAGTTAGATGATATTGCTACAGGTGCACGCGCAGCGCATTTACAGCACTTCTTGTATCGCGGTTTAGCATTGCCACTGGTGGCTTTAGCTGGTTTAACAATGATGACTTATAAGAATATGCACGGCGATAAGATTCGTGAACGAATTGAAGCGCAAAAAGAAGCAATGCGCCAAGCGCGTAAAGAAATGGAAGAAGCGGAGGATGAACATCATGGGTAATCCACGTCCGGTGGGCGGTCGATTAGTTTCCGCCAGTATTCTCTTTTTTGCACCTTTGGCTGTAATTTGTATCTTATTAATTATTAAGCGTTTGTTCTTAGGTATCGGTTCCGTCACCGCACTTAACGGCGGTTATCCTTGGGGCTTATGGATTTCCTTTGACTTACTTGTAGGTACTGGTTTTGCCTGTGGTGGTTGGGCATTAGCTTGGACAGTATATATTTTCAACAAAGGGAAATATCACCCTCTTGTGCGTCCCGCATTGCTTGCTAGCTTATTCGGCTATTCATTAGGTGGTCTTTCCATCACCATTGATATGGGTCGTTACTGGCACTTGCCTTACTTCTACATTCCTGGTCAATTCAATACAAACTCGGTGTTATTTGAAACCGCATTTTGTATGACAATTTACATCATTGTCGTCACCCTTGAATTTGCGCCAGTCTGGCTCGGGTTCTTAGGATTGAAAAAATGGTTTAATAAGCTCAACAAAATTATGTTCTTTGTCATCGCACTTGGCGCACTATTGCCGATGATGCACCAATCATCTATGGGATCATTAATGATCGCCGCAGGTCATAAAGTTCATCAAGTGTGGCAAAGCTATGAAGCATTACCAATCTTATCCTTACTCACCGCATTTATTATGGGCTTTTCTATCGTCATTTTTGAAGGTTCTTTAGTGCGCGCAGGTTTAGCAGGAAAAACACCAGATGAGCGTTCACTCTTTACCCAGCTTGCAAAAGTGACCGCTGGATTAATCGCACTTTTCCTTGCAGTACGCTTTGGCGAATTGATTTACCATGACAAACTCCATTATGTATTCGGATTCGATAAACTTGGTAAATTTGAAGCTTGGATGTTTTGGATGGAAGTATGGCTAATGACATTACCATTACTCACTTTATTCCTTGGTGAGAAAAAATCTGATTCACGTTGGCTGTTTATCTCAGCCTTGAGCATGTTACTCGGCGCAGCCCTATGGCGTTTAAATTATTCAATGATTATGTACGATCCAGGTAATGGCTATCGTTACTTCCCATCAGCAGAAGAATTGCTAATTTCTATTGGTTTCGTTTCCATCGAAATTTGCGCCTATATTTTAATAATTCGTCTATTCCCTGTCTTACCAGTGTTGAAAGAAAAACATCATGAAGACTCGGAACAAATTATTGCCGAAAAAGCACAATTCAGTAAAAAAATGAGCGGAGCAGAATAATGACTGAAAAAAAACGTATCTCAATCGACCCTATCACACGCATTGAAGGCCATTTGCGTATCGATTGTGAAATTGAAAATGGCGTAGTAACAAACGCTTGGTCATCAGGCACAATGTGGCGTGGTATGGAAAATATCGTAAAAGGTTCAGATCCGCGTGATGCTTGGATGATTATGCAACGTATTTGCGGTGTTTGTACAACTGTTCACGCTATTATAAGTGTACGTGCAGTGGAAGATGCTCTCGGTGCCAAAGTGCCAGTAAATGCACAATATATCCGCAATATGATTCTTTCTGCTCATAGCATGCACGACCATATCGTTCATTTTTATCAACTTTCTGCGATGGACTGGGTGGATATCACTGCGGCACTGAACGCTGATCCCGATAAAGCCGCTGAAATGCTTAAAGGTGTTTCGACATGGGGATTAAACAGTGCAAATGAATTCCGCAATGTACAAAATAAAATTAAATCTTTAGTTGAAAGTGGTCAACTTGGTATTTTTGCTAATGGTTATTTCGGTCACCCTGCCATGAAATTACCGCCAGAAGTAAACCTCATCGCGGTGGCTCACTATTTACAAGCACTTGAATGTCAGCGTGATTGTAACCGTATTGTGGCATTACTCGGCGGAAAAACACCGCACATTCAAAACTTAGCAATTGGTGGCGTAGCAAACCCAATCAACTTAGACTCTCAATCAGTATTAAACTTAGAACGTTTAATGTTTGTAAAATCCTGTATTGATCGTTTAAATGACTTTGTTACCCAAGTTTATCGTGTTGATGCGGCGATCATTGCGGCTTATTACCCTGAATGGCTCAATCTTGGTAAAACATCGGGCAACTACCTTTCTGTACCTGAATATCCAATTGATGGTGATAATTCTAAATTTGTTCTAACGGGTGGCTATATTGAAAACTTTGATATTTCAAGTTTCCGCCCAATTACCCAACAAAAAGATGAATTTGTTGTAAAAGGCATTAAAGAAAGTGGTAAACACGCTTGGTATGAAGACGATGAACCGCTTGAACCTTGGGCTGGTTTAACACGTCCGAAATATACTGGCTGGCAAGATGAAGGCAAATATTCATGGGTTAAAGCGCCAAGTTTCTACGGAAAAGTTGTTGAAGTGGGCCCTCTTGCCTATTTAATGTGTAACTTAGCCAATGAAAATAAAGATACATTACATCACTTTAACCATATTAAAGGGTTGTATGAAAAACTAAGCGGCAATACCTTATCTGTTGATCATTTACATTCAACCTTAGGGCGTATTATTGCTCGTACCGTACATTGTTGCGTGCTAAATAACATTCTTGAACAACAATGGAAACTACTTGTTGATAATATTGGCACTGGCGATACCGTTGCTTATCTCAAAACAGACATTCCACAAACAGGTGAGTTTAAAGGAGTTGGTTTTGGTGAAGTACCTCGTGGCATGCTCTCTCACTGGGTTGTCGTTAAAAATGGCAAAATCGAAAATTATCAAGCCGTTGTGCCATCAACTTGGAATGCAGGTCCTCGTAACCAAAATGATGAAATGGGTCCTTACGAGCTTTCCATTATCGGTACACCTGTAGCAGATCCAACAAAACCATTGGAAGTTGTGCGCACAATCCACTCTTTCGACCCTTGCATGTCATGCGCAGTGCATGTTGTGAACACAGAAAATGGTGAAGTCACACAAGTGAAGGTGCTCTAATGAAGCCATTAATCTTAGGCGTTGGTAATATTTTACTCGGTGATGAAGGCGTGGGCGTACGAATCGCCCAAGCCCTAGAAAATCGCTCTGAAATTTTATCGCACTTTGACGTGGTTGACGGTGGCACTTGCGGCATGGAATTATTGGATAAAATGGCAAATCGTGAGCATATCATCATCATCGATGCCGTACTTGCCAATAAACAACCAGGAGAAATCATTGTGCTTCATGATGAGCAAGTGCCAGTATTTTTCTCTCGTAAAATTTCACCACACCAACTTGGTATTTGTGATGTGCTTTCTGCATTGAAATTAACGGATGAATTCCCTAAAAATCTATGTTTAATTGGGGTTCAACCAGAAACTTTTGACCCACAAATTGCATTAAGTAAAACAATCCAAAAACAATTCCCAGAAATTTTTAAAACATTAGAAAACGTTTTGAAAGAGTATGGATTTCACGTTCAAATATAGATTAGAAATAATACATTTCACGCATACCATAATTTGCTCTTATGGTATGCGTGAATTGTTGAAATTCACCTCGCTGTAAATTTTAATAATTATGTATCGACACGAAAAAACACCAGAAAATACCACCGCACTTGAAGGTCTCATTCAAGGTTTCGCCGAGGATCCATCTTCAATCTTCCAAAACGAAATGCGAAAAGTTGCAGAAAAAATGAAAGATCTTCCTTTCTATCGAAAAGGTATCGACTGCTATTGTCCTAAATTTGTACTTTTTGAAAACCAATGGATAGGTACAGTTGTGACACCTTGGATGTTAAGTATTGTCATTTTGCCTGGCAAAGATCAAGAATGGGAACCGCGCGACATTGGCGATAAACTTTCAATACAACTACCCTATAAAACCTTCACCTTCACAGTGAGTAGTTTAGAAAACATTACACAATATCTTAGTTGCTCCCTTCATTCTCCGATTGATCCTGCAATGACAAATACTCAAGCAGTTCAACTCGCACAAGATTGCCTCAGAATGATTTTATCTATGCCAACAAAAGCAACAACTTTTGATCCAGATCGACGTAACTTATTCCGCGCGATAGTAAAATAGACACAAATTTCAATAGGAGTGAAAGTATTATGTGTTTAGGTGTTCCAGGCCAAATTGTTAAGATTGGCGAAAGCGCTCTTCAACTTGCTACCGTGGATGTATGTGGCGTACAACGTGATGTGAATATTTCACTGGTCTGTACTGGAGATCCTGCCGATTTACTTGGCAAATGGGTGCTCGTTCATGTAGGCTTTGCAATGAGTGTTATTGATGAAGATGAAGCTAAGAAAACCCAAGAAGCCCTACTCGCTATGAGTCAACTAGAGCACGAAGTTGGGGATTTTTTAGGATTAAATCAAAAATAAAAAAGTAGGCGTTAAGCCTACTTTTTATCCCAATTTATACCTCTCAATCTCTCTAATTTTTCTAATCTAAACCAATATTTTTCTTATCTTTTTATTTGATAATTTTCTCTATTGGCAATGTGAAAAATACTGTAGAAAACTCACCATATTTTTAATTTCTAAAAATAAAAAACGCCAGAGAAACCGACGTTTTTTATAGCTAGCGTTAAAGTGCTTCAATCGCTTTATACTGCTCTTGGATTTTTTCTAAGCCAGATTGGTATTCCGCTTGTTTTTCGCGTTCCTTCGCAATCACTGCTTCTGGTGCTTTAGCCACGAAAGCTTCGTTTCTGAGTTTGTTCTCGATACGTTTAACTTCATTTTGATATTTTTCAATCTCTTTGGCTAAACGGGCAAGCTCTGCTTCTTTATTGATAAAGCCAGCCATTGGCACAAGTAATTCCGCATTGCCGACGAGTTTCGCTACCGCAAGCGGTGCGGTTTCGTTTGCGGCTAACACTTGAACATTGTCTAATTTCGCCATGGCTTTTAAAAGAGCGGTCTGTTTTTCGAGAATTTTTGCGTTTTCTGCACTTAAATTACGGAATAACAGATCTAAGCCTTTACTTGGTGCGATGTTGCTTTCTGCACGAATATTACGTACCGCAACGATCACTTCTTTTAACCACTCAATTTCAGCTTCTGCTTCTGGATCAAAGTCGTTCTCTTCCACTTGTGGGAAAGGTTGTAACATAATGCTATCTGCAGTGATGTCCACGAATCCTTTCACTTTTTGCCAAATTTCTTCGGTAATAAATGGAATCAGCGGATGCGCTAAACGTAATAATTTTTCTAATACATGAACCAAGGTTTGGCTTGCCGCACGGATTTGTGCTGCATTGCCATTTGCAAATACTGGTTTAGTCAATTCTAAATACCAGTCACAGAATTGGTTCCAAGTAAACTCATAAATCGCATTAGCACAAAGGTCGAAACGATATTGGCTTAATGAATTACGGAAAATTTCCACTGTGCGATTGAATTCTGATTGAATCCAACGATCGGCTAATGAGAACTCGATCTCGCCTTCGCTTAAATCTAATTTTTCATTCGTTAAGACGAAACGGCTTGCATTCCACAATTTGTTACAGAAGTTACGGTAGCCTTCTAGGCGTTTCATATCCCAGTTAATATCGCGACCGTTTGAAGCCAATGCGGCTAATGTAAAGCGCAATGCGTCCGTACCGTGTGCAGCAATGCCGTCCGAAAATTCTTTACGGGTTGCTTTTGCGATTTTCTCTGCTAATTGTGGCTGCATCATGTTGCCAGTGCGTTTTTCAAGTAAATCGTCAAGGCTGATACCGTCAATCATATCGATTGGGTCAAGTACGTTACCTTTCGATTTTGACATTTTTTGACCTTGCTCATCACGAATCAAGCCCGTTACGTATACCGTTTTGAATGGCACTTGCGGTTTGCCGTTTTCATCTTTCACGAAGTGCATCGTAAACATAATCATACGTGCAACCCAGAAGAAGATGATGTCAAAGCCGGTAATCAACACATCCGTTGGGTGGAACATTTTGAGCTCTTTAGTTTGCTCTGGCCAACCCAAGGTAGAGAACGTCCATAAGCCTGATGAGAACCATGTATCTAACACGTCTTCATCTTGTTTGAGTTCCACCGCAGAATCTAAGTTGTATTTTGACCGCACTTCTTCTTCGTTACGCGCAACATACACGTTGCCTTCCGCGTCATACCACGCAGGAATACGGTGTCCCCACCAAAGTTGGCGAGAGATACACCAATCTTGAATATCACGCATCCAAGAGAAGTAAAGGTTTTCGTATTGTTTCGGCACGAATTGGATTTCACCATCTTCCACCGCTTTAATCGCCACATCGGCAAGCGGTTTCACGCTCACATACCATTGGTCGGTTAGCATCGGCTCGATTGGCACGCCACCACGGTCGCCATAAGGTACTTTCAAATCGTGCGGTTTGATTTCATCTAATAAGCCAAGTGCTTCAAAATCTGCCACGATTTTCTTACGTGCAACGAAACGCTCTAAACCACGGTAATCTGCAGGAATCGTCGCTTCATAGCTGGCAAGTGGTTTGCCATCAGTACCAATAATTTCCGCTTCATCGCGAATATCTGCATTTAAGGTTAATACGTTGACCATCGGCAAGCTGTGACGTTTACCCACTTCGTAGTCGTTAAAGTCATGCGCAGGGGTAATTTTTACCACACCAGTACCGAATTCACGATCGACATATTCATCGGCAATAATCGGAATTTCACGGTTTGCCAATGGCAGAACCACGGTTTTACCGATTAAAGATTGATAACGCTCATCTTCAGAATGCACCGCCACTGCCGTATCGCCCAACATGGTTTCCGGACGAGTGGTTGCAACCACTAAATAATCTTTACCATCTGCCGTTTTCGCGCCATTTGCTAACGGATAACGGAAATGCCAAAGCGAACCTTTGCTCTCTTTGTTTTCCACTTCTAAATCAGAAATCGCGGTGTGAAGTTTTGGATCCCAGTTTACTAAGCGTTTGCCACGGTAAATCAAACCTTCTTCATGCAAGCGAACAAACACTTCTTTTACCGCGTTAGATAAACCATCGTCCATCGTGAAACGCTCACGTTCCCAGTCGATTGAGTTACCTAAACGACGCATTTGTTGGCTGATTGTGCCACCTGAATAGGCTTTCCAATCCCAAATTTTGTTGATGAATGCTTCACGACCATAATCGTGGCGAGTTTTGCCTTCTTCTGCAGCGATTTTACGCTCCACCACCATTTGGGTGGCGATACCCGCATGGTCTGTACCCGCTTGCCATAAGGTGTTATGCCCTTCCATACGGTTAAAACGGATTAAAGTATCCATTAAAGTTTGTTGGAAAGCGTGTCCCATGTGTAAGGAACCAGTGACGTTCGGCGGTGGAATCGCAATGCAATAGCTCGGCGCATGTTCATTTTCAGACGGTTTAAAATAACCGCTCTCTTCCCAATGTTGATAAAGGGCTTGCTCTACCGCAGACGGATTAAAACGGTCTGCCATATCAACTTTTTGACTCATAAGTGTCCTATCGTGTATGTATATGTTGTCTATATTCATTAACCCATTTTATTAGGGTTTTAGCTCTTCTTCTTTTGGTGGAATCAGATAAATTTGCACCAAATGCATAATTTAAAAATTTGATGACTTCATTTATCTCAAGGGAAACATCAAGTACTGAACTTACTTGATAATAAGCGCACCAACAAACACCAATATTACTATATTGGAAAGCTGTCACTATTGTGTCCATAAAATCGCCTTGAGAAGATAATAAGTCACAACCTGCTTTAGTCAAGCAATCTTCAGAATCTAAGAATCCTAAAATTCTAGCTGCGGCTTTATAATACCGAACCTGTCTATCAACAATCCCCATCTTAAATGCTAATAATTGATCGTTATGAGATAAGATAGGATCTCCGCCTATGAGAGATGTAACAGTATAAACCTTATGCAAATCATCTGCTTGAGGAGCATCTATACTATCTAGTTCGTTAAAATCATTAAAATTAAAAATCATATATTTCCCTTAATATTATTTATAAAATTTAGAAATGCAGACTAAACTCAATTACAAAAAACCGTTCTTCACTCGGATAAATCCCCCGAATCACTTCTTTCAACTCATCCAACCCCATATTCTCCTGCTTCGCATGCAGTTCCGTCAGTTCATCAAGGGTAATCGGTGACACACTTACCACTTCAATCGTGCAGAAATATTGATTATCTTCAAATCGACCAACACGTAAGATATCGCCAGCTTTAAAATGGCTTTCGGATTTGTCCCGAATCGTGATGGTTTTACGTCCTGCAAGAATATCGGCTTCAAAGCGTTGGTAAAAGGTAATATCGTTCATTTATTAACCCACGTTTTCAGTAGAAAGATTCCAACCTTGCAGACGTAATTGTTTATAGCGTTCTCGAGCTTGTGTTTTTAAGGCGTCATCTTTCGGTACAAAATCAATAATTTGGGTAAAACTATGGCTAAAATCTGGGATTTCTTGTTGCAAATTAATTAACACATCACGGCGTTGTAAATTTCGTTTCCCAAGCCATGAAATCTCAATAGGTGTGGGATATTGTGTGGCTTCACCCGATAAATTATGCGGAACAAATTCATTGGGATCTCGTTGCCACAAACGCTCGTCAATCTCTAGCGCTTGAGCCTCACTTTCACAGCTAATTAATACTTTTTTCCCTGAGCGCCATATTGAGGCAGCAAGATTACAGGCTATTTCTTCGACAGTTAACGTACAATCTTCCGTAAGAATGTAAAATTGCGCAGTTTTTGCCATTTTATCCCCGTTATTTTCTCAATCTTGCCCTATAAAAAGGGTGAAATTTTAACGAAAAAACCCTAAAAAATAAATAATTAAATATACATTATTACAAATGTCTAAAAATCCACCGCACTTTTATGATCTATGTCACAAAACTGATTTTTAACGTTTTTGTTACGTTCCACTCATAACTCTGAAGTGTTAAAATCAATCCAGTTTTAATTTTCATTCAATTCATAGGAGTACAGAATGGCATTTCGTATTGAAAAAGACACAATGGGTGAAGTTCAAGTTCCAGCAGATAAATACTGGGCTGCACAAACTGAACGTTCACGCAATAACTTTAAAATTGGTCCTGCCGCATCAATGCCACATGAAATTATCGAAGCTTTTGGCTATCTGAAAAAAGCAGCCGCATTTGCTAATCATGATTTAGGTGTATTACCTCTTGAAAAACGTGATTTAATTGCTCAGGCTTGTGACGAAATTTTAGCAAATAAATTAGACGATCAATTCCCACTTGTTATTTGGCAAACTGGTTCTGGTACACAATCTAATATGAATGTGAATGAAGTGGTTGCAAATCGTGCTCATGTGTTAAACGGTGGAAAATTAGGCGAAAAATCAATCATTCATCCAAATGATGATGTGAACAAATCACAATCCTCAAACGATACTTTCCCAACAGCAATGCACATTGCTGCATATAAAAAAGTAGTTGAGCACACCATTCCTTGTGTTGAACGTTTACAAAAAACTTTTGCGGCAAAATCTGAAGCCTTCAAAAACGTGGTAAAAATTGGCCGCACTCACTTAATGGATGCAACGCCACTCACATTAGGTCAAGAATTTTCGGCTTATGCGGCTCAATTAGATTTCGGCTTAAAAGCATTAAAAAATACTCTTCCGCATTTAAGTCAATTAGCATTGGGTGGTACAGCGGTTGGTACAGGTTTGAACACACCGAAAGGCTATGATGTGAAAGTGGCAGATTATATTGCAAAATTCACCGCACTTCCGTTTGTTACCGCAGATAATAAATTTGAAGCATTAGCCGCTCATGATGCAATTGTTGAAACTCACGGTGCACTACGTCAATTAGCAATGAGTTTATTTAAAATTGCGAACGATATTCGTCTATTAGCATCAGGCCCTCGTTCGGGAATTGGCGAAATTTTAATTCCTGAAAATGAACCAGGTTCTTCAATTATGCCGGGTAAAGTAAACCCAACTCAATGTGAAGCGATGACAATGGTCTGTGCACAAGTGTTTGGTAATGACACCACTATCGCATTTGTGGGTTCACAAGGTCACTTCCAATTAAATGTGTTCAACCCTGTGATGATTGCAAACTTCTTACAATCTGCTCAATTATTGGGCGATGCTTGCGTATCTTTCGATGAACACTGTGCAGTGGGTATTGAACCAAACTATCCTCGAATTAAACAGCAACTTGAAAATTCATTGATGTTGGTGACCGCACTTAATACGCATATTGGCTATGAAAACGCAGCTAAAATTGCAAAAACGGCGCACAAAAATGGTACAACATTGCGTGAAGAAGCGATTAATTTAGGTTTAGTTTCTGCCGAAGATTTTGATAAATGGGTTCGCCCTGAAGATATGGTGGGTAGCCTAAAATAATTCACCGCACAAATTAACATCAGTAATATTAAAGGCGAGTAAAATTACTCGCCTTTTTACTCGTTTATCATTTGTTTTTTGATGCGGTTTGTTATAATCAACACAATTTTATTCACGGCAATTTATTATGAAAATGAAATCCCTTTTTGTGGCAATGATAACGTTTTTTTCTGCCACACCTTTTGCTCATTGGCAACCCATCGGAAATGCCGAATACACGTGGGGGCCGTTCCATGTTTATACCATTGGTTTATTTTCCGAAACAGGCACTTATCAAGAAAATGAACGCCCATTAATGCTCTCTTTCAAATATGAAAAACCCATTGAAGGAAAAAATTTTGCGATTACGCTTATTAAAGAAATCGAAACCTTAAAACTTAATGATGGCAATACTCAAAGCTGGCTTAAAGAAATGCAATCCACATTTCCGGATTTCTCACCAAACGATATATTGAACTATATTGCCTTACCAGATAGAGGCTACTTTGTATTAAATGACACTGTTTTGGAACACGATTTTGATGCTAAATTTAATCAAGCATTTATCGGCATCTGGCTTGCACCGAATAGCACTTTTGTAAAACTTCAGCCACAATTATTAGGCAAAACAAAAAGCAATCATGAAGCAACAGAGTTTTATCTCAAACCTGAAATTGAATCCTTTGATGAACAAGATTCAATGCCTGAATTGCCGCCACACTATTTATTAGATAATCAGAAAAAATCCGAAGGATAAATTCAGTTTTTTATATTTTGAACCATAAAAAATACCTGTTTCCAAATAAATTATTATCAAGGAAGCAGGTATTTATTATTTTGAACATTCTCTATCTGGCTAAAATTTTTCCCAAACTGGGATGACACCATCAACTAAATCTAAATTTTTTCCTAACTCAATCCAGCCACAAGGAAAATGAAAATCAGAACCAACGGATCCCAGCAGATCAAATTCTTTTGCCCAACGAGCAAGCATTTGACGCTGATCTTTTGTCTGACCACAATCCGCTATTTCCATGCCATCACCGCCCCAAGCCTTAAAATCGGTTATCAGCTTACGCACCCATTTTCCCGTCATGTTATAACGTAATGGATGCGCAATAATAGCTATACCGCCTGCGGCATGGATTGTCTCAATCGCTGTGGGAATATCAGCCCATTCAGCTTTAACAAATGCCGATTTTCCTTGCCCTAAATAGCGTTTAAAGGCCTGGCCATCATTAGATACCTTACCAATCTGTACCAAATAACGTGCGTAATGAGCACGCGTAACTTCACCATAAGCTAAAGCTTTCGCCCCTTCATAAGCATTAAGAATCCCTGCTTTTTCTAATTTATCGCCAATTTCCACCGCTCTTTTTTCGCGTAATGCTTTTTGACTTTGCAAAAGTGCGGTCATTTTTGGATGAGTTTTATCGAAGTTTAATCCTACAATATGGATCCCTCGCCCTTCCCAATTTGTCGAAATTTCTACTCCAGTAATCAATTCAATGCCTACTTCTTTCGCTGCAATCTCAGCTTCATCAATACCCGCAATCGTATCGTGATCGCATAATGCCAGCACGTTCACGCCTTGCGCATAAGCACGATACACTAATTCCGTTGGACTCAACACCCCATCTGATGCGGTGCTGTGGCAATGTAAATCGTATTTTTTTGTCATTATTTAATATTTTTTACTAATTCTTTTACTAATTTTGGACCGTGATAAATCAATCCTGAATAAACTTGTAACAACTCTGCACCAGCCTCAATTTTCTCTTGCGCATTTTGCACCCCATCAATGCCGCCACTACCAATAATCGGAATCTGACCTTTCAGTTCTCGATATAATCGCTTAATAATCTCAGTGCTTTTATGCTGCAACGGCTTTCCACTTAATCCGCCTTGCTGTTCCGCATTTTTCATCCCCATCACAGTATCACGAGAAATTGTAGTATTGGTTGCAATAACGCCATCCATTTTATAACGAACCAATGTATCCGCAATTTGCACTAATTCACTTTCCATTAAATCTGGTGCTATTTTTACCGCAATCGGCACATATTTATTGTATTGGTTTGCCAAAATAGCCTGACGATCCTTGATGCCTCGCAACAAGTCATCGAAATAATCACCATATTGTAACTGACGCAAATCCAGTGTGTTGGGTGATGAAATATTCACCGTAATGTAACCTGCGTAGTTATAGGCTTTGTTCAAACAGAAAATATAATCATCTTTACCTTGTTCCAAAGGCGTGAATTTATTCTTACCAATATTGATACCAATCACGCCTTGATAACGGGCGTTTTTCACATTTTCTATAAGATAGTCAATACCATTATTATTAAAACCATTACGATTAATAATTCCTTCAGCTTCAATCAAGCGAAACTGACGCGGCTTTGCATTCCCATCTTGCGCAACGGGCGTGACAGTTCCTACTTCGAGAAAACCAAAACCCAATGCACCAAAACCATCAATCGCCTCGCCATTTTTATCCGCTCCTGCCGCCAATCCAATGGGATTAGGGAAATTTACACCCATTACCGTTTTCGGAAAGCCGTTAGGAGCATGAACAAGAGATTTTAAGATCGGTTGAAATAAAGGATTACCAGCTAATTTCAAGCATTGAATTGTGAAATTATGAGCCTTTTCAGCATCCATTTGGAAAATGCCGTGACGGAATAATTGATACATACTCGTTTATCTCTCAGAGATAGTTGACTGTAAGAAAGCGCGGTCAATTTTCACCGCACTTTAAAGGTAAGATTGCTCGTATTCTACGAGGAACAAAGATGATGTGCAAATAATAAAAAATCTAATTAATAAAAAAACCATCCTATTTCTCATTAGAGTTATCATAACATATAAAATTTTATATATTTTTAATAAAAAATTAACATTGATTTTTCTATTAGTAATGATTATATTTAAAAAATAAAACAGCTCAACCAATTGGAGAAACAATGAAGTCCAGTTTAAAATCATTTATCATCTTAGCTTACCCCCTAATACTATTGATTAGCGAAATAATTTATCGAAATATATTTAATATTCCTCCACTTGGTCGTTATATTGAAACTTACAGCATTAACTTATTACTTATCATTTTTCTTCTTTTCTCAAAATATAAAATCACTAAATTCTTTGTTTGTTTATTTTTTGCATCCTCTGTTATTATTAACTCTGGACATTATGCAGTATATGATAATTGGATCAATGGCACAAATTACTTCCTGATGTTCAAAGAAATTGGGGAAGTCTCTCATGTAGGTATTACAATGTTGGATCGCGTTGGACCACCTGTAATTTACTCCTTATTGGAAACTATTATTTTTATTTCTGCATTATTCATATATCCTACAAGAAAAGTAAGCAAGTATTGTATATCTGATATTTTATTTATTTGCTTATTCCTCTATTTATTCAGTAGATCATTTTATTCCACGCAAGAATTAGGCGTTACTTCAAACCCGGCTTATTCTAGAGTAAAAAGTAATTTCTTTTCTGTAGGTAATTTCATCGGAAAAGTTATTCCTTATGAAACATTCAACTTAAGTCAAGTAAAAGACTATTTACATCCAACCCCCTCAATTATATCCTCACCTGATGTAAAAAATATTATTTTTATTATGGGAGAAAGTTTAAGTTCAAAACACGTCGATTATTTCGGTTATGAACGAGAAACTATGCCTTTTATTCGACAATTAGCCAATGAAAATCCTAATGTTTTATTAAAAGAAGCGTATAGTGCTGGCTTAATGACCGCCATCTCTGTACCTGCACTTTTCAATGCAATTCCCCGTCCAAATGGACTAAAACAAATAATGAAAGGCGATACGAATTTCTTCAAACTAGCAAAACTTCAAGGATTTGATACTCATTTTTATACTGCACAACCAGAACGTGCAATGATGATTATGAGTATTATGGGAAAAAGTTGGATGAATCACCAAATCACCCCAACACAGCTAGGTTTATCACCAGAGCAAGGAATGAATGATCATAAACTTTTTCCTCTATTACAGAAGATTGATCTTAACAAAGAAAAGAATTTTATTGTATTACATCAGAGAGGTTCACATGGTCCTTATGCTGAATACCTAACCGAAGAAGAAAAAATATTTAAAGATGGTTCACCATTAGATAATTATGACAGCACAGTATACAATACAGATCAATTAATCCAGAAGGTATACAATTATCTAGAAAAACGTGGAAAAGACGATTATATTCTAATATATACTTCAGACCATGGACAATTTGTCACAAAAAATCATTATAACCAGGGAACAACAGCGGAAGATCAATATCTTGTACCAGTATTTATTTATACAAAAAATGAAAAGATCCAACGAAAATTAAAAGAATTCGATCAGTGTAAGCGATTATTCCATCAACAACTTTCAACTTTAGTTATCAATATTATGGGATTTGATATGCCTATATCTAGTTGTGAAAATGGTGTCATTAATTCAAACATGATTACTGGTGATTATGGCTATCTTTCTGTTAAACCAGCAAATCCACCAGCTTTTATTAATCCTAATAGAAAATAATACTTTATCTTGATAAAAAGTTTAAATTGAAAAAATATTGAAGAAAGCTCAGTAGATATTTCTACTGAGTTTTTTATTCAGAAAAAACGCTCTAAAAGTGCGGTTGATAATTCAAATAAAATTGGCTATATAAAAAACCGAACCCAATCGGATTCGGCTTTAATTAGCTGTGTTTGAAAATTATTCTTTCTGTATGATTACTTACGCCAGTTCAGCACGTAATTTTTTCGTTACATCTACCATCACTTTTAGCTGCTCAATGGTTTCTGTCCAACCACGTGTTTTTAAACCGCAGTCTGGGTTTACCCATAAACGTTCTTTAGGAATTACTTTTAACGCTTTGCGTAATAAGTGTTCAATTTCACCTGCGGTTGGTACACGTGGGCTGTGGATATCATACACACCTGGACCGATGTCATTCGGGTAGTTGAATTTCACGAATGCATCTAATAATTCCATATCTGAACGTGAAGTTTCGATAGTAATTACGTCTGCATCTAATGCTGCAATCGCAGGTAAGATATCGTTAAACTCGGAATAACACATGTGAGTGTGAATTTGCGTATCATCTTGCACGCCCATTGAGCTTAAACGGAATGCTTCGCCCGCCCATTGTAAGTATGCATCCCAATCTGCACGTTTAAGTGGTAAACCTTCACGAATGGCTGGTTCATCGATTTGAATGACTTTAATGCCCGCTGCTTCTAAATCTAGTACTTCATCAGATAATGCCACGCCGATTTGTTTACATACGGTTGAACGTGGAATATCGTTACGCACGAATGACCATTGTAAAATAGTCACAGGGCCTGTGAGCATTCCTTTCATTACACGGTTAGTTAAACTTTGTGCATATTGTGACCAGCGTACTGTCATTGGCTCTGGGCGAGTTACATCGCCGTAAATTACTGGTGGTTTCACACAACGTGAACCGTAGCTTTGTACCCAACCAAATTTAGTGAATGCGAAACCATCTAATAATTCCCCAAAGTATTCCACCATGTCGTTACGCTCTGCTTCACCGTGAACTAACACATCTAAATCTAATTCTTCTTGGCGACGTACCACATATTCGATCTCTTTTTTCATCGCTGCTTCGTAATCTGCAAGAGATAATTCACCTTTTTTGAAACTTGCACGTGCGTGACGAATTTCTGTCGTTTGCGGGAATGAACCAATGTTTGTAGTTGGCAGAAGCGGTAAATTTAACCACGCATTTTGCTTAACAATACGCTCTGCAAATGGCGATTTACGCTGATCCGCACCTTTTGGTAAGTTTGCTAAACGCTCCGCTACTTCAGGGCGATGAATTTCTTTTGAGGTTGCACGTGCATCTGCTGCCGCTTGACTTGCATCTAATGCCGCTTGTACAGACGCTCTACCATGATTTAACGCTTGTTTTAATACACTTAATTCTTCTACTTTTTGTAGTGTGAAAGATAACCAGCTATAAAGTGCAGGATTTTTCTCTTTTAATTGTACTTCCACTTCTAAATCAAATGGGGTGTGCAATAATGAACAGCTTGGTGCAATCCATAAACGCTCGCCTAATTTTGCTTTTAATGGCTCTAATACATCTAACACTTTATTTAAGTTTGCACGCCAGATATTACGGCCTTCAATCACACCTGCAGATAACACTTTGCTGTAATCTTCAAATGCTGCAAGTTGTTCTGGCGCACGCACTAAATCCAAATGCAAGCCTGCAACAGGCAAGGCTTTTAATAATTCAGCGTGTTCTGCAACAGAACCGAAATAAGTGGCTAATAATAATTTTGCATTTACTTTGCTTAATTCAGAGTAAACAGATTTATAGGCTTCAACCCATTCTGCAGGTAAGTCTAATGCTAATGCAGGTTCATCAATTTGAATCCACTCCGCACCTTCAGCCACTAATGCGTTTAAAATTTCAACATAAACAGGCACTAATTGATTTAATAAATCGAAACGGTTAAATACTTCGCCTTTTTCTTTACCTAACCATAAGAATGTTAATGGGCCAACAATCACAGGTTTGAAGTTTAAACCTAAGGCTTTTGCTTCACGGATTTGATTTACATAATGTGCTGGATTAGCTTTGAATTGTGTATTTTTATGAAATTCTGGCACAAGATAGTGATAGTTCGTATCAAACCATTTGGTCATTTCAATTGCGAATTGATCTTTGTTACCACGTGCAAGTTGGAAATATTGATCAAGGGTTAAATTTTGGCTATCAAAACCAAAACGAGCAGGAATTGCCCCTGTTGCCACTTGTAAATCTAAAATATGATCATAGAATGTGAAATCGCCCACTGCCACGAAATCTGCATTCGCCGCAGCTTGATGTTTCCAGTTTTTTTCACGCAACGCTTTCGCTAAATCTAATAAATCTTGCTCTGCTAATTCTTTACGCCAATAACGTTCTTGTGCAAATTTTAATTCACGTTTTGCCCCTACACGAGGAAAGCCTAAAATATGTGATGTTGTCATAATAACTCCCGTTTTAAAGTAATCTTCTTAATCATTTAGACGGCTAAACGTCTGTACGAGTATAGAATGCGCTATATCAATGTATTATGCAAACTTATTATTTTCAGCATTTGTATGAAATAAATTAATATTAAAACCATATACAAAATAAAGGTGCATACTAAATGCCCCAAAAACTATTGAAAAATTTACCGCACTTTTACTGCAACGCTTTCTCAATTTTTTCAAATAAATCTTTTGACAGATTTTCTACAATGCTTAGGCGTTCTAAAGCACGTTTCATCAAGGTTTGGCGTTGGGCATCAAAGCGAGAAAAACGAATTAATGGCTCGATTAAACGCGCAGCCACTTGTGGATTGCTTTCATTTAAACGAATTAAGACATCCGTTAAGAAGCGATAGCCAGAACCACTAATATGATGGAAAGCTTTTAAGTTGTGATTTGCAAAGCTACCCACTAATGAACGTAAACGGTTTGGATTGTTGAAGTTAAAACTTGGGTGATCCATTAACACTTGTACAATTTCCAATACGTTTTCATCTGGGCGAGTTGCTTGTAAAGCAAACCATTTATCCATTACCAAGCCATCATGTTGCCATTTTTGTTCAAAATCGGCCAACAAGGCATCACGACAAGGTAACGCAGCTTTGGTCGCCATATTTAATGCCGCTAAAGTATCCGTCATATTATTGGCATTATTGTAATGTTTTTGGACTAGGTTATTGCCCAAATTGGTGTAAGCCAAATAAGTTAAACAAAGATTACGCATTGCACGCAAGGCGATGTCTTGTTGCGTAACTTGATACTCATCAAGGCGAATATGGGTATAAACACGCAAGAAATCATCTTTTAACGATTCTGCAATTTGTGCTTGCATAAATTCTCTTGCGGCTGAAATACCATCAGGATCAATAGTTTTGAAACCTTCCGCAAATTCCATTTCTTTTGGAAGGGTGAGAATTAAGGTTGCCAGTTCAATATCTTTCTCATAATGGCTCAGAACATAAGAAAGTGCGGTCAAAATTTCAGACGAAATTTCTAGTGGCTCGCCTTGTTGGAAATGCACAACATTACGACGTAATTCTTGCGCAAATAGCATTTGAGCCGCATCCCAACGGATAAATTGATTATCAGAGAATTTAAGCAAGCCTAATAACTGCTCGGTTTTGTAATCATAATCCAGTTTTACTGGCGCGGAGAAATCACATAACAATCCTGGAATTGGGCGACCATAAATGCCATGAAACTCAAAGACTTGGTCTTTTTCAGTGACATTTAATACATCACTCAACAATTCGCCATTATGTTGTAGCATTTGTTTCGTGCCGTTCGCATCATAAAGCGCCACTTTTAATGGAATATGTAAATTCACTTTTTCCATTTGATCTGCGGTTGGCGGTGTGGATTGTGAAACGGTTAAACGATAAGTATGGGTTTGTTCATCATAGGCATCGCTAATCAATAATTCTGGTGTACCTGATTGGCTATACCAACGACGGAATTGTGCTAAATCAACGTTATTTGCACGTTCCATTGCAGAAACAAAATCTTCACAGGTTGCCGCTTTACCATCGTTTTCAGCAATATAGAGTTGCATCCCTTTTTGGAAACCTTGTTCACCTAATAAGGTGTGCAACATACGAATCACCTCTGCCCCTTTTTCATATACAGTCACGGTATAGAAGTTATTCATTTCAATGACTTTTTCAGGGCGAATTGGGTGTGACATTAGGCTTGCATCTTCGGCAAATTGTACGGTGCGTAAAAATTTCACATTATTAATGCGATTCACCGCACGCGAACCTGTATCTGAAGAAAACTCTTGATCACGGAAAACTGTTAAGCCTTCTTTCAAACTCAATTGGAACCAATCTCGGCAGGTAACACGATTGCCTGTCCAGTTATGAAAATATTCGTGTGCAATCACACTTTCAATAGCAAGATAATCCTCATCTGTTGCCGTTTGTGGATTGGCCAACACGAATTTAGAGTTAAAGATATTTAACCCTTTATTTTCCATTGCGCCCATATTGAAGAAGTCCACTGCAACGATCATGTAAATATCGAGGTCATATTCTAAATTAAAGCGATCTTCATCCCATTTCATCGCTTTTTTCAGACTTTCCATTGCCCAAGTTGCACGGTTAAGATTGCCACGATCCACATAAAGCTCTAAGGCTACTTCACGACCACTTTTTGTCGTAAAGGTATCTTGTAATAAATCAAAATCACCCGCCACTAAAGCGAACAAATAGCTTGGTTTCGGGAATGGGTCATTCCATTCAACCCAATGACGACCATCCTCTAATTCACCACTTGCAATGCGGTTGCCATTAGAAAGTAAGAATGGATATTTGGTTTTATCTGCCGTAATTTTGGTTGTATAGCGAACCAATACATCTGGGCGATCAAGCATATAAGTGATTTGACGGAAACCTTCCGCCTCGCATTGAGTACAAATACCTTCGCCAGACTGATATAGCCCTTGTAATGAAGTGTTTTCGGCTGGTACAAGGAAGGTCACAATTTCAAGTTCAAATTCTTCCGCACTTTTACCTTTTAAATCGAGCGTTAAACTCTCGCCATCTTGTTGATAGGCAGAAAATGGCTCACCATTAAATTTAATAGAGGAAAACTGGAAACTATGCCCATCTAAACGTAAAGAAGTCGCTTCATCATTTAAGCGTTGGAATTTTGTGGTTGCCGTAACCACAGTATGTTTAGGATCGAGTTGAAAATCTAAATAAATGTCTGTGACCGTAAAATCTGGTTGTTTGTAATCTTTTCTATATTTTGCTTTGGCTAACATAATTTGCCCTATTCTTATAAAAATTGTGCCTAGGATAAAATTTTATCCTTAAAGTTGCAATGGTATTTTCCTATAAAACCCATTTAGCAAACGTTTGCTTGATATATGTAAGATGTGCTATTCTACGAAACGTTTTTAATTAAAAAATTGAGAAAATAGCATGTCAAAAACTGCACAAATTGCCGTTGTAATGGGTTCCAAAAGCGATTGGGCTACCATGCAAGAGGCAACTCAGATTTTAGATGAATTAAAAGTACCTTATCATGTGGAAGTCGTCTCGGCCCATCGTACACCTGATAAACTTTTTGAATTTGCTGAAAATGCACAAAAAAATGGCTACAAAGTAATTATTGCTGGTGCAGGCGGTGCGGCACATTTACCCGGTATGATCGCAGCCAAAACACTTGTGCCGGTACTGGGCGTACCAGTAAAAAGTTCAATGTTAAGTGGCGTAGATAGCCTTTATTCAATTGTGCAAATGCCAAAAGGAATCCCAGTAGGAACATTAGCAATTGGCCCTGCAGGTGCGGCAAATGCAGGATTGTTAGCCGCCCAAATTCTAGCAGGTTGGGATGAAGAATTGCTTTCACGCTTGCAATCTTTCCGTGAAAACCAAACTCATACTGTACTGGACAATCCCGATCCACGCACATAAAAATATCTTCAGATCTGACCGCACTTTTAAAGTGCGGTTGTTTTTTCGTAAATTTAACGAGAAATACTATGCAAAACTCCACCTTATACCCAACCGTTTATGTACTAGGCAACGGACAACTCGGCAGAATGTTACGTTACGCGGGCGCACCTTTAGATATTTATGTTAAACCTTTAGCCTTCAATGCCCCAGTTTTTGACTTACCTGAAAATGCGATCATCACGGCGGAAATTGAACGCTGGGAAAAAACACCTTTGACTGAATTACTCGGCAATCATAAAAACTTCGTTAATCAACATGTATTTGGATTATTGGCCGATCGTTTTACTCAAAAATCCTTGCTTGATGAGCTGAATCTTTCTACCTCACCTTGGTGTTTATTAAAAGATAAAACGCAATGGAATGATGTTTTCCAAACTGTTGGCGAGAAAGTCGTCGCTAAACGCAGAACCGGCGGATATGATGGGCGTGGTCAATGGATTATCAACAATGAAAACAAAGCGGACATCACCGATGACTTATTTGGTGAAGTGATCGCAGAAAAATTTATTCCTTTCGATTATGAGGTTTCTATTGTAGGCGCAAGATTTAAAAATGGCGAAAAGCGTTTTTATCCCGTTACGCATAACCTGCAACAAAATGGTATTTTGCGTTACAGTGTGGTTGATAGTGCTTTTCCTCAACAATCCGCACAACAAGAGCAAGCAGAAGCCATGCTAGGAAAAATTATGGATAAGCTAGGCTATATTGGTGTGATGGCAATGGAATGTTTTGTTGTAGGCGACAAATTATTGATTAACGAACTTGCGCCTCGTGTACATAACAGTGGGCATTGGACACAACTGGGATGCTCGATTAGCCAATTTGAATTACATTTACGTGCGCTACTTGATTTGCCAACGCCTGAATTACAAACTTTCGCGCCAAGTGTGATGGTGAATTTAATCGGCACAAACCATAATCCAACATGGCTTAATACACCGTTTGCACAACTTCATTGGTACGGTAAAGAAGTGAGAGCTGGGCGTAAGGTTGGGCATATCAATCTTTCTCATCCTAATAAAGCGGTCATTATTCAGCAATTGGAAAAACTTCGCTCTGAATTACTGGAAGACTATCAATCGGGATTAAATTGGGCGATTGAAAAACTAAAATAATGTAAAAAATGACCGCACTTTTTGATGAATATTCAAAAATATCAAAGTGCGGTTAATTTTTATAAAAATCTTTCTTGATAAAATAAAACGGCTGAAGTATAAAATTATCCACCACACAACACATACATAAGGAAAAGCTATGTTTGAACATATCAAAGCGGCACCAGCCGATCCAATCTTAGGCTTAGGCGAAGCATTCAAATCCGAAACTCGCGAAAATAAAATCAACTTGGGTATTGGTGTTTATAAAGATGCGCAAGGCACAACCCCAATTATGCGTGCGGTAAAAGAAGCAGAAAAACGCTTATTTGATAAGGAAAAAACGAAGAATTATCTGACTATCGATGGTATTGCAGATTATAACGAACGAACAAAAGCGCTACTTTTCGGTAAAGATTCTGAAATCATTAAATCTAATCGAGCAAGAACAGTACAAAGTTTAGGCGGTACAGGCGCATTACGCATTGCGGCAGAATTTATTAAACGTCAAACCAAAGCACAAAATGTGTGGATCAGCACACCAACCTGGCCAAACCACAATGCGATTTTCAATGCAGTGGGCATGACGATTCGTGAATATCGCTATTATGATGCTGAACGTAAAGCCCTTGATTGGGAACATTTACTCGAAGATTTAAGCCAAGCAAGTGAAGGTGATGTGGTACTTTTACACGGCTGCTGCCATAATCCGACTGGTATTGATCCAACTCCTGAACAATGGCAAGAATTAGCCGCACTTTCGGCTAAAAATGGCTGGTTGCCACTCTTTGACTTTGCTTATCAAGGTTTAGCCAATGGATTAGATGAAGATGCTTACGGTTTGCGTGCTTTTGCAGCAAATCATAAAGAATTATTAGTCGCGAGTTCATTCTCTAAAAACTTTGGTTTATACAATGAGCGTGTCGGTGCCTTTACCCTTGTGGCTGAAAATGCAGAAATTGCTTCAACTGCATTAACACAGGTGAAATCAATTATTCGTACACTCTACTCTAACCCAGCATCTCACGGTGGGGCGACCGTAGCAACGGTGCTAAATGATCCTCAACTTCGCCAAGAGTGGGAAAATGAATTAACTGAAATGCGCGAACGCATCAAAAAAATGCGTCATTTATTCGTTCAGTTATTAAAAGAATATGGTGCTGAACAAGATTTCAGCTTTATCATGGAACAAAACGGTATGTTCTCTTTCAGCGGCTTATCACCTGAACAAGTTGATCGCTTAAAAGAAGAATTTGCGATTTATGCTGTTCGTTCTGGTCGTATCAATGTGGCCGGTATCACTGAAGACAATATTCGTTATTTATGTGAAAGCATTGTGAAAGTACTGTAATTCATAAAAAGCAAAAGTGCGGTTAAGTTGATCTGTACCCCAAAAGTTGGACTAACCAAACCAACAATTGAGGTGCAGATTTTATTATAAGTAAATACGATACAATAGAATTTAAATGATAGCCTCTCCAGGCTATTCTGAATCGAAAAATCAGTATTAGAAAAGCGTACAATATATTCTCAGAAAAATTAGTTGGAACTAGATTGAAACTCATTGAACAAAATAGCATAAATAGGCTGATTCTTCGTGAACCATCTGGACAACTCTCTATGAAATCTCACTATACCAATATACCAAAATGTCACCTCCACCTAAAATAGAAGAAGATCGCTTGTGTTTGAGAATTTTTCAGCTTGAAGCGGAGGTGTCTATCGTCGATATCTTTGCTGAACATTGCATCATTCAAAGTATATAGAGAAAAGGGAATTGCTAGGACAATGCCGCGGCGATTAAAAACGTAATGTTTTTATGGTCGGGAATTTAACAGTAGAGAAGAGATAATTGATGCCGTCAGAGATTTTGGATTACTATAATCACCGATGGATTCAACTAAAATTAAAAGGACTGAGTCCGATACAATATCGAAAACAATCCTTTAAATAACAGTCTAACTTTTTTGGAGCAGATCAAAATCAACCCTACTTCTATCTATTTCAATTAATTACTCGTCACTTTACGTCTAGCAATAACTGCATCAGAAAGTTGTTGCAATAATCTTTCAGAATCTTCCCATCCAATGCATGCATCAGTAATACTTTGTCCGTACGTCTGAGCTTTGCCATCAACTAAATCTTGACGACCTTCCACTAAATGGCTTTCCACCATTACGCCAAAGATTTGTTTAGAACCAGATGCAATCTGATTACATACGTCTTGGCAAACGTCCATTTGTTTTTTAAATTGTTTACAGCTATTTGCATGGCTGAAATCAATCATTACATGAGGGATTCGACCAGATTTCTCAATATCTGTGCAAACTTTTGCCACATCTTCAGCGCTATAGTTCGGTCCTTTATCTCCGCCACGTAAAATAATATGGCAATCTTCATTCCCTTTTGTGGAAACAATCGCTGAATGACCAAATTTAGTGACAGATAAGAAATAATGAGGAGCTTCTGCTGCGCCAATTGCATCTAAAGCAACTTTCACGCCACCATTGGTTGCATTTTTAAACCCAACAGCACAAGACAAACCAGAGGCTAACTCACGGTGAACTTGCGATTCAGTCGTACGCGCACCAATTGCGCCCCAACTCATAAAATCTGCCACATATTGTGGCGTGATCATATCTAAAAATTCACCGGCAGATGGCACACCTAAATCATTAATATCAGAAAGTAATTTTCGTGCAATGCGTAAACCATCATTTAAACGATAAGTATCATTTAAATACGGATCGTTAATTAAACCTTTCCAGCCCACTGTTGTACGTGGTTTCTCAAAATACACACGCATAATAATTTCAAGACTATCTTTATATTTTTCACGTAATGGTTTTAAACGGTTTGCATACTCAATCGCAGCTTTAGGATCATGAATAGAGCAAGGCCCGATAATCACTAATAAACGATCATCTTTACCATGAATAATATTATGTGCCTCATGACGAGTTTGCTTCACTAATGCCGCAGCATGTTCACTAGCTGGGTATTTTTCTAATAAGGCAATGGGTGGTAACACCTGATCGACTTTTTCAATTCGCATATCGTCGTTTGCCACGACAATTTCAATTTTCTCTTTAGCCATATATCACTCTCAAACTTTCAAATGTTGTGTTTTAATTATGTAGGTAATCTACACCTATTTTTTGTACTAGTAAACTAGTTCGTTGTATTTTTTAAGAATAAAACCTACAAGTTCGTTATTAAACTATCTTTAACGTATGCTTGCAAGCCGAATAAAGTGAAATATTGAGTGAATAAAAGACAAAAAAATACCGCACTTTCATGCGGTATTCACAAAATTAATGGCTACTTAATACTTGGGCTGGTTGTAATTTAGCAGCCCTACTTGCTGGATAAAAACTAGCAATTAAACTCAATGCAAGCGCTGCAACTAAAACCATCAAAACATCCAACCAATGTAACTCGCTTGGCAAAAAATCGACAAAATACACATCGCCCGATAACAATTTCTTACCGATAACCCACTCAATACCTTGAATAAAGGTTGTAAGATTTAGTGCAAGTATAATGCCTAACACAATACCAATTAAGCAACCTTTCATTCCTGCCTGTAAGCCATACCAAATAAAAATACGTTTAATGAATGCATTATTCGCCCCAAGCGTGCGCATAATGGCTATATCGCCCTGCTTATCTTTTACCGCCATAATCAGCGTAGAAACAATATTAAAACATGCCACCCCAATCACGAGCACCATGGCGATGTACATCACTGTTCGAATAAGTTGAATATCGCGATACATATAACCAAATTTACCAATCCAGTTTTGAATATAAAGCATCTGCGGATAATCATTAAGCATAGATAAATCCAGATTTTTAACAGAAAAAGGATCATCTAATTTCAATTCAACACCTGTTATTTGATCTGATTTATAAGTTAAAAATTCTTGTGCTTGAGCAAGCGGCAATAAGGCATAACTATAATCAAGTTGTCCATCTAAACGCAAAATTGCAGTGACTTGCACGCGTTCACGAGTGGGTTGAGAAAGTTGTTCATCGCCGTTTTGCTGAGAAATAAGTAAGGTAACCCAATCACCCGCTTTTACATCAAGTTCTCTAGCAATACCCGATCCCAAGACTAATCCGCCTTCTTTCCCAAATTTATCCCAGCCTTGCTCTTGTACGAAATTACCAAGAGAACTCACTCGATCTTCTGCTTGTTTTTCAATGCCCTTCACCTGAACCACTTTCAATTTCGAGCCATTTTCTACCAATGCAGTAAAACTAACAAAAGGGGAAATACCTTTAATTTGGGCATTTTGTTGTAAGCGTTTTTCCAAATTTTGCCAATGGTGAATGGTTGGATCCGTCGCATTGGGCGCTGATAAAATCTCTGCATGGGGAACCACTGCAAGAATTCGTTGGTTAAGCTCACGCTCAAAACCATTCATCGCACTTAAGCCAACAATTAAAACTGCAACCCCCAGCGCAATACCGATAGCTGAAAATTTTGCAATTAATGCAACCAAAGGATTTTTCTGCTTGCCACGTTGATAACGCCAACTAATAAAAAACGGCGTATTCATCACACACCTTCCTTCAAAATACCATCTTGCATAACTAAACGACGTGATAATTTTTCAGCAAGCCCCATATCGTGAGTAACTAATAAAAAAGCGATATTTTGCTCTTGATTGAGTTGTTGAATGAGTTCAAAAATGCTTTCTGTGGTCTTGTGATCGAGATTCCCTGTGGGCTCATCCGCTAAAACTAACGATGGATTATTCACCAAAGCTCGCGCAATCGCCACACGCTGACGTTCCCCACCAGAAAGCGCAGATGGACGATGCGTAATTCTATGGCTTAATCCCACCGCATTTAGCATTTTTTCGGCACGATCTTTCGCTTCTGTTTTATTTTGATGACCAATCAACATCGGCATCATCACATTTTCAAGTGCGGTAAAATCCGCCATTAAATGATGGAATTGATACACAAATCCTAAATAGCGATTACGCAAAGCAGCTAATTCATTAGCCGATGCTTTTTGCAAGGATTGTCCATTAATAAACACTTCCCCACTACTTGGCTGATCAAGCCCACCTAAAGTATGCAATAAAGTACTTTTCCCCGAACCTGAACTCCCCACAATCGCAACCAACTCTGCAGGTTCCATAGAAAAAGAAACGCCTTTTAACACTTGCGTTTGATTTTCACCTTCTTGATAAAATTTATTGATGTTTTCGCATTTTAATAAATAGTTATTCATTTTTTACTCGTTTTAACCGCACTTTAGTAGCAAATCATCTCATTAAAAACTGGCGCGAGTCTATCACACTTTTCACTAAGCTTAAATTTCAATGCGCCCAAAGCATTCAAATTCCGTTTCAGGAAAATATTTTTTAAGATAACCCTTTAAATAACCTTGCGTCTCTTGACTAATGATAGGATCGTATTCTGGATAACCGTTATACATTACGCTTAGCACTGATACCCCATGAGAACGACAAGCCTCCAAACTTAATAATGTATGGTTTATGCTACCTAATTTTCCCGATGTCACTAAAATCAAAGGATAATTATTTGACTGGATATAATCTAACGTCGTCGCATCGTCACAATAAGGCACCATTAACCCACCGGCCCCCTCCAGCAACACATAATCATATTTTTCTGTCAAAAGTGCGGTGGATTTTTCAATAGTTTTTTCATTAATTTCTCGCCCTTCGAGCTTTGCCGCTAAATGAGGAGAACAAGGATATTCAAAAAGATAAGGGCAGGTGTTGCCTTGTAAATCTTCTTCCGTCAAATCAATGCCTTGAATCTTTCGATGTACAAGCAAATCATCAGCAATATTTTTACAGCCTGTTTGAATCATTTTTTGTGTAATAACGGAAAAGCCTTGTTCCATCAACTTTTTAGCATAAATGCCTGTTGCAACCGTTTTACCTACATCGGTATCAATGCCCGATACAAAAATAACCTTGCCCATAAATACGCCTTACTAATTTCCAGCACCAGAATAACGTGCGATAAAAAACAATGGATGATAAGTTAACCCCACTTTACCCGATGGCAAACTAAAAGCCTGTAAGTAATCATCAATAAATTTATTGAGATTTTTTCTTGTCCAATTTTTCTGGTTAGTCGCTGTTACACCGGTATATTTCAGATGTTTGAGTACATCCAATGGCGTATCAAACTCTAGTATTACAGTAAAATCGTCACACCATAAAAGCTCAAAATCATTGGCTAGCCAATTTTTCCATTGAGATAAATTCGGATAACTTAACCCCACATTCGTCATTTGGCGAATCTCTTTTAAATTGTCTTCACCAAAGCTCGTAATCGCCAATAAACTATTAGGTTTCAATCCTGTTTTACAATGGGAAATAAAATTGTCAGGATGATGAAACCACTGAACGGCTGATGCACTAGCAATCAAGTCAAATCGTCGTTGAAAAGGAAAGTTTTCCGCATCATCGCAAGAAAAATCAAAAGGTTGAATCAGCTTTTCAGCGAGTAGAGAGCGTACATCGCACAAATCATTAAACAACCAATAATTGGCTGAAATCTGTTTCTGCAACAACGTACTCAACATACCAGAACCGCAACCGAGTTCCAAAACGCTATCTAATGACCCATTTGGTAAATAGTCTTGCAAATGCATCATTAACTTAATATTCATTTTTTGTTGAATTAACGCATGTTCATCATAGCTATTTAAGGCTTTTTGGAAGGCTTGTTGAATACGCGATTTATTTACGGAAGTTAATGATTCCATAATGCCAACCAGTGGGTAAATCTTGAAAACACATAATGCTCACCCTCTATTTCCTGAACGGCACAACGGGATGCCCAATATTGGTGCTGATTAGCTGGCGTAAAAATTTTATCGCGAGAACTAACCCATGCATTTGTCCAGTGAATAAGATCGGTGCGTTTATCCTGCTTAATCATCGCAAAAAGTGCGGTGAGTTCTTGATGAATTTTGTTAAATGGTCGTGCAGAAAATTGTTGATAACGTTCAAAAGATACTTTGTCACCACAAATTCTACGTTCAAACTTTAAACGAGTATTTTCTGTGAGATTATCTAACGTACCTTTAAAAATAGCATAGGGAATACCAAAGCTATCATCACAAGGTAAACCTGTGCCATTCACTGCTGTGACAGATTGTAAGGTGATTCCTTGTAATACTCGCTCTGCCACCCAAACACCCATTGACCATGCGACTACACGAATTTGCTGATAGACAGAAAAATCAAAATCTAACTTCAAATCTTGATAATCATAGCAAATTAATAAATCATGATCTGTTGGCAAAATCAAATGAGCCACAGCATCAAGAGGTGTTCCCCAGCCAGCAAAATACACAATTAAATGCTCACCTTGATGATCATAAAATTTTGTTTTCACATTATTTCCTTATAAGCATGCCACAAACTGTTTTACTTCATCTATTGTCATATCTGCCGTCAAAGACAATCGTATTCTGGATGTACCTTTTGGTACTGTCGGTGGTCTAATTGGCAAGCAATAATAACCTTGCTCTTGCAGAGCTTTCGCCTTGGTAAGGGTTGTTTCGTTCTCACCTAAAATATAGGGAACGATGCAAGTTTGGCTTGGCATTATTTGGGTTCTATGCTCCACTTCTTGGCGTAAAAATGCACTTAACTGCTCAAGATACGTTCTTTCTTTTGAAAATTGTGGTAATCGTTCAAAAATAAAATGAGTCCACGCCACATTAAACGGTGGAAGTGCGGTTGAAAAAATCAATGGACGCATTTGATTAATTAAACACTCTTTTAATATTTGATCACAGACGACATAAGCGCCCATTGAAGCTAAGGCTTTGCCAAAAGTGCCAACCAATAAATCTATATCAGCTATCACATTAGCTCGTTCGGCAATACCTAATCCGTTTTTACCGTAAACGCCTATTGCATGAGCTTCATCCACATAAAGATAAGTATTGGGAAACTGTTTTTTTAATTGAACAAGATACTTCAAATCAGCTACATCGCCATCCATACTAAAAACGGACTCTGTCACAATAAAAGTGCGGTCAAATTTTCCGGCATTTTTTTCGAGCAGACTCTTTAGATGTTCATAATCATTATGACGATAACGAAAGAACTCACATTGACTTAAACGAATGCCATCAATCATGCTCGCATGCACTAATTTATCTGCCAAAATTAAACTTTTTGTTGTCGTCAACGCCGGTAAAATACCAAGATTGGCGTGATAGCCACTGTTAAATAATAAAGCACTTTCTCGTTGAAAACGTTGAGCAATGAGCTGCTCGAGATCGGTATAGATAGGAAAATTTCCCGTTAATAAACGAGACGAAGAACTGGTAAAAGAAGGGAAATTATCGCCATATTGCTGTAAAAAAGACTGGCGCAAGTTTTCATTTGATGCCAAACCTAAATAATCATTAGATGACATATTCAGCATTTTGCGATTTTCTCGCGTAATATATCGTCCTTGATGAACTAAATCTGGAATTGAACGATATTGATTTTGTGTGCTAAGCTTTTCCAGTTGTTGTTTGAAAACATCCATTTTTTATCCTAATGTTCATATTCCTGAGTTAAAGCCAGAATCATGCCTTCCGTTAATTTCAGAAGTTCATCATCTTTAATCACAAAGGGTGGCATCACATAAACCAGTTTACCGAAAGGTCGAATCCAAACACCTTGTTCCACAAAACGTGGGACTAAAGTTTTCATATTTACCGCACTTTTCATTTCAACCACCCCAATTGCCCCTAATACGCGAACATCTTTGACGTAATCTTTTTCAGCTAAAGGCGAAAGCTGTTGTTTTAAGGAAGATTCAATTCGCTGAATATTTTGCTGCCAAGGTCTTTCCAACAATAAACGGATAGATTCTGCCGCAATCGCACAAGCCAACGGATTTGCCATAAAAGTGGGTCCATGCATAAAACATTTAGCCTCACCGCGACAAATAGTTTGCGCAATTTCAGTGGTCGTAATGGTTGCAGATAAAGTTAAATAACCACCCGTTAAGGCTTTACCAATACACATAATATCTGGCGAAATCCCAGCATGCTCGGCAGCAAATAATTTCCCTGTGCGGCCAAAACCTGTAGCAATTTCATCAAAAATTAGCAATACACCATATTGTTTACAAAGCGCTTGTGCTTTCACTAAATAAATTGGCGAATAAAAATACATGCCGCCCGCACCTTGCACGACAGGCTCTAAAATAAGTGCGGCAATTTCGCTACCTTTTTTCTTAAGTAAATCAGCTAAAGGTTCCATCACACAATCATTCCAAGATTCATTAAATGGAATGTTGGGTTGAGGAAGAAAATATTGTACAGGCAGACTATGATGAAATAAATGATGCATACCCGTGGTTGGATCACACACTGACATCGCATTCCAAGTATCGCCATGATAACCCGAACGGATGGTAGCGAATTTTTGCCGTTTTACTTCCCCTTTAGCGTGCTGATATTGAATAGCCATTTTCATCGCTACTTCCACAGCAACAGAACCACTATCAGCAAAAAAGATCTTATCTAATCCATTTGGCAAAATTTGTACCAATAATTGAGCTAATTCCACCGCGGGTTCATGGGTAAAACCGCCAAACATAATATGGCTCATTTTTGCCAACTGATTCTGTGCAGCCGCATTTAAACGAGGATGATTATAACCATGCAATGCTGCCCACCAAGAAGACATGCCATCAATCAAACGACGGCCATCTTTTAAGGTTATCATCACGCCATCAGCACGTTCTACCGCATAAAGCGGCATATCAGAAGAAACTGAAGAATAAGGATGCCAAATATATTGTGTATCAAAAGCTAAAAGTGATTGTTCATCCATCATTCATTTACCATTAAAAAACTTATTCGTATCTCAAGGCAGCGGCAGGTTCTACTTTCGCAGCTCGATAAGCGGGGTAAAGGGTTGAAAGTAAAGAAAGCAACAAGGAAAATCCAATGACAAAAATCATTTGAACAAAGGATAATTCTGTCGGTAAAAAAACACCTTGTGGATTTACCGCACTTACAATGTCCGTTAAGTTCAAGGTGACTAAAACACCCAAAATAGCACCGAGTAATGTGCCAACAAATCCCACCAATAATCCTTGATAAATAAACACTGAACGAACTTGGGATTTTGTTAAGCCCTGAGTTTGTAAGATCGCAATTTCCCCTTGTTTATCCACCACCATTAAACTTAATGAGGTGACAATATTGGAAATCGCCACAACAATGATCAAACTAATCAACAAGCCCATCATATTTTTTTCCATTCTCACCGCTTGGAAAAATTCACCTTTTTGGACACGCCAATCCGTGATTTTTTGTGTTGGGAAATATTGAGGGAGTTCTGTAATTTGGAACGGATCATTCAAAAATAAACGATAGCCCTGCGCTTGCTGAGGTTGAATACGCATTAAGCGACCAATATCTGTAATATTAGCAAAGGCTTCATAACCCGATGCTTCGCCATAATCATAATAAATATCGCTAACAGTAAATAAACGCTGCATTGGCACCCGACCGAATGGTGTATATTGGCTATTTTCCGTAATCATCAAACGGATTTTATCCCCAATATTCACGCCCAATTTTTGAGCCAGTTGATCACCAATGACCAATTTAAATTCACCAGTCGGTAAAATTTCATTAAATTTAGTCTGATCAAAAGATTCAACCAAAGGATCATCAGAAAATGATTGAATACCAATAATTTGTCCTGCACTCACGCCTTTTGTCGTTTGATAAATCACATTTGTTGTATTGATCGGCACTGCTTTTTGGACAAAGTGCGGTAAATTTTTTAATGTTTTTTCTGTAGAAATAGGCCTTTCTTCACTCACAATCGCATGAGGAATAGAAGATAGCACCTGTTGTTTTTGGTAACCTTCTAATCCATTCATCACCGAAAGCACGATGATCAATGCCATCACACCTAGCACAATCCCCAGGCTTGCAAGATTAGTCACTAATCGCCCAAAACGATCCGTACTTTTCGCACGCCAATAACGTAGCGCAATATAAAGAGAAATAGGAAAATTCATTATTTTTGATTTAATTGTTGTACAAATTCTTCGATGTTTTGCATTACTTTTCCAACTAATGTTGTCACTGCACTATCACTCGCCCAAGCAATATGCGGGGTGATAATTAAATTAGGCATAGTTTTGGCAGCTAAAATTAACGGATTATCTTTTTCTGGTGGCTCTTTTACCATTACATCCAAAGCCGCTCCGCCTAAATGCCCCGTTTTTAACGCATCAACTAATGCAAGTTCATCAATCAAAGGCCCACGCCCTGTATTAATCAAAAATGCACCTTTTTTCATTTTGGATAAGGTTTCTGCATTAATTAAATTCTTTGTTGTTTCAGTTAATGGGCAATGCAACGTCACAATATCCGCTTGTTTTAATACTTCCTCAAAGGGCGTATAACCTTCACGGCAAACAGTAGCATCTTTGTGTTCTGCATAAAGTACTTTCATTCCCAGTGCATTCGCCAAACGCCCCACTTCTGTCCCTAAGCAACCTTTACCAAATACGCCCAATGTGGAACCGCGCACATCTGTAATTGGGTAATCAAAATAACAAAATTGTTTGCTTTTAGGCCATTTTGCTTCCGATTGATCGCGTAACCAACCTGCCAAGCTGTGTTTTAAAGAAAAAATCAGGCCGATTACGTGTTCTGGCACGGTTGTACTGGAATAACCTGTCACATTACGCACGGCGATTCCCATTTCTTCGGCAGCCACAAGATCAACATTATTTGTACCAGTTGCAGTAATCGCAATCAACTTTAACTTAGGTAATTGTTTTAACGTTTCTCGATCAAAAATGACTTTGCTCGTAATAACAATATCAGCATCTTTCGCTCGTTCAATCGTTTCTGCAGAAGATGTATGCTCATATTCAATCCAAGTATGCTCAAAACTTGGACGAGGAATAGGGATATGTTTCGGGATAGCCGTACTATCTAAAAAGACTATATTCATCATTTCTCCTTTTATATACAAAGTGCGGTCAAAATTAACCGCACTTTTGCTTAAATATTTTCTTAGATTGAGGTATCCAATTCTGGGAAAGATTTTACTAAATCATCAATCGCCTTCATTTGAGAGACAAAGCCTTCAAGAGCAGAAAGTGGTAAAGCTGATGGGCCATCACATTTCGCTTGATTTGGATTTGGATGCGCTTCTAAGAATAAACCTGCAATGCCTACAGCTAAACCTGAACGCGCTAATTCAGTGACTTGTGCACGACGGCCACCTGATGCCGCCCCAAATGGATCACGGCATTGAAGCGAATGGGTTACATCAAAAATAACTGGACTGCCCTTAGAGGCTTTTTTCATCACGCTGAAGCCAAGCATATCCACAATTAAATTATCGTATCCAAAGTTTGTTCCACGATCACAAAGAATGATTTTATCGTTACCACATTCTTCGATTTTTTCCACGATATTGCCCATTTGACCTGGGCTTAAAAATTGTGGTTTTTTCACATTAATCACAGCACCTGTTTTTGCCATCGCTTCAACGAGATCTGTTTGGCGCGCCAAAAAGGCTGGAAGTTGAATAATATCGACAACATCTGCAACTGGCTGACATTGATAGATTTCGTGTACATCGGTAATAATTTTTACCCCAAAGGTATCTTTTAATTCTTGGAAAATTTTTAATCCTTCTTCCATGCCAGGGCCACGGTAAGAATGAATAGACGAACGATTCGCTTTGTCAAAAGAAGCTTTAAACACATAAGGCACGCCAAGTTTCTCTGTCACTTTCACATAAGCTTCACAGACTTGCATTGCCATATCACGGCTTTCAAGTACGTTCATTCCACCAAAAAGCACGAAAGGTTTGTCATTTGCGACATCAATATTGCCGATTTTTACAATTTTATTTTGCATAAATTTTCCTTAAATTAATGGAGGGCAAAAGAGTCTTTATCAATCTCGCCCTTAAGTTCTAAAAGTTGAGTTCGGATTAAAGCCGCAGTTGGGTCTTCCGGACAACGTTCCACAAAAAATTCTAGATCTTTCAATGCTGAAGGGTAAGCGCCCATCTGAGCTAAAACTAAACCGCGATCACGGATGTGATAAGGATCTTCATCATTGCCAATCAATAAATTTTCAATATAACGGTATGCCATGTCATTATGTTCTTCTCGGATGAGCGCATTCTTCGCTAGTTGCTCAAAACGAGAATAAAGTAAAGAAAGATCGGCTCTATCAAGTTCTTCAGGTTGAATTTGAACACCAAAGCCAAATGCGCCTTCATAAAGTTGCTGTAATTTTTCTTGCGATATATAAGTGCCATCCCAAGGATCAATAAAAGCCACTTCATCTCTTACTTCGGCACGCAAAATGAGCTGTGTTGGGAAATTGACAGGATAAATTGGTAAATCTAATACGTCAGCTAAATAAAGCACTATCGCGCCAAGACTCACTGGCATACCTTGACGATGTTGAAACACATAAGGCAAATATAAATTACGAGCATAAAAATAATCTTCTGGATCGCAATGAAAGCCCCAATCACCATAAAATAGCTGTAGTAACTGATGAATCTGCTCTTCTTTCGGCCAATCTGGCGAAATTGCTTTACGCGCTCGACGCACAAACCCACCGATTTTTCCCCGAAGTTGCGCTTCTGATGATCCATCATCTGAGATGGTATTATAAAAGTGCACAAATTGATCGTATAACGCACGTCGATAATATTTCATTACTTCTTCCAAAAACCTAAAGTGACGCGCTCATTGTCGCCATAATCACGCACGGTTTCAACCATTTCCCAATGATTTTCTTGGAAAATTGACCGCACTTTTTCGCCTTGTTGCCATCCATGCTCAAGCAATAATACGCCATTAGAATTCAAATAACTCGGTGCTAATTCAATAATATGACGTAAATCAGCATAACCCGTATCATGAGCAACTAATGCAGAAAGCGGTTCAAAACGCACATCGCCTTGACGTAAATGTTCATCCCGTTCATCAATATAAGGCGGATTGCTGACGATAATCTCAAACTTCCCTGTTATATTTTCAAACCAACGGCTCTGCAAAAATTGTACATTTAGCTTATTTCTTTCTGCATTAGATTGGGCTAACGCCACAACATCGGGCATAAGATCAACACCAATTATTTCTAATGAAATTTGTCGTTTTTGACAAATAGAGGAAAGCTCCGATGCTAATGCTAACGCGATAGCACCTGTGCCAGTACCGAGATCAAGAATACGAAAGTGCGGTGGATTTTGTTCCAGTTTTTCTAACGCAATTTGTAATGCCTTTTCCACTAAAATTTCAGTATCTGGTCTTGGAATCAAGGTGCCTTTTGAGACATTTAATGGCAATGACCAAAATTCTTTTTCGCCAAGAATATAAGCGATAGGTTCGCCTTTTAGACGACGATCTAAAAGTGCGGTCAATTTTAACCGCACTTTTTCATCAATCTCAGTATCATCAAAAGCAAGGATTTGCGTACGCGATTTGCCAGTAGCATGCTGAAGAAGCACAAGCGCATCAATTTTACTATTTTCAGTAGGATTTTTTTGTGCCAAATCCTCAATCGCTTGTGCCAGCCATTCTTTATAATTCATTATTTTTCGTCTTTTAACACAATTGTGCCAGCCAATAAATCAGTTAAAGAACGACGATCATCACGCACAAGTGCAACAATACCGCTAATAATTAATAAGAAACTCGTCCACGCCAATAAAATATCAATAATCTCACGGCCGATGTATTTACCAAATTCAACAGGCTGATTGGTATGATAATTAAATACTCGCAAGCCTAACCAGCGTTTTGCCATTGTTTGGCCATAAGTTTTCATGAAATATAACTGAAAACCAGCATATACAATCGTCCCCACTACACCGGCAAAATCCCCCAATGCAAAACCGAGACCAACCATCACCCAAAGTACAAGTCCATTAATCATACTCGCAAGCCAGCGTTTAAAACGGCTCGCTTGAGAGGGTTGAGAAGTCTTGAAAGCAGAAGAAAATTCAGCATCTTTTTGATTTTCAATGATCATTTTATTTCCCTGTAAAGTTAAAAAGGACATCTGAAATCAGATGTCCCTATCATTAATTCTGTTCAGACAATGCAGCCAACTGATCCGCTTGATATTCGGTAATAATCGGCTGAATCAATTCATCAATTTTACCATTCATCACTTCATCCAAACGATAAATAGTGAGATTGATACGGTGATCGGTTACTCGACCTTGCGGATAATTATATGTACGAATTTTATCAGAACGATCGCCCGAACCTAATAAGTTACGGCGCATATCTGTTTGTTCTGCAGCTTGGCGTTCTTGCTCTGCTTGAACAATACGTGACGCTAATACCGACATTGCTTTCGCTTTATTTTTGTGCTGTGAACGCTCATCCTGACATTCCACCACAATGCCTGTTGGAATGTGTGTAATACGCACCGCAGAATCCGTTGTATTTACGTGCTGACCACCAGCGCCTGATGAGCGATAAGTATCAATACGCAAATCTGCTGGATTAATTTCTGGCATTTCAGATTCTGGCAATTCCGGCATTACCGCGACGGTACAAGCAGAGGTATGAATACGGCCTTGTGATTCAGTTTTTGGTACACGTTGCACACGGTGACCGCCCGATTCAAATTTAAGCTGGCCATACACGCCTTCGCCACTTACTTTTACGATCACTTCTTTATAACCGCCTTGCTCACTTTCGTTAGCACTTAGCATTTCTACACGCCAGCGTTTACTTTCAGCATATCGACTGTACATACGGAATAAATCACCCGCAAAAATACCCGCTTCATCACCGCCTGTTCCCGCACGGATTTCTAAATAGCAGTTATATTCATCATTAGGATCTTTCGGCAGTAAAAGAATTTGAAGTTGTTGTTCCACTTCTTCAATTTCCACTTTGGATTCTTCGATTTCCATTTGCGCCATTTCTTTCATTTCAGGATCGTCGAGCAATATTTCAGCTTCTTCAATATTTTGATTTAATTGCGTCCAACGATTAAAACATTTCACTACTTCTTCAAGTTGCGAATATTCTTTAGAATACGCACGGAATTTATCCTGATCACTAATTACCGAAACATCGCCCAATAAGGCTTCTAGCTCTTCATAGCGTTCTTTTAAACTTTCTAATTTTGCAATAATGGAATCTTTCATCATTTATAAGTCACCGAAAATAAAATCGGCGTATTCTAGCCGATTTTAGGGAAAATTGACAGTGTCAAAAGTGCGGTTAAAAATCGCCGCTCTTTAAATACGCGTCACATCAAATTTACTTAAATCAATACGATTTTCTGTGCCATAAAAAATAGCAAGGGCATGGCGTAACGTTTCAGCTCGTTTTGGTAAACCCTTTTCCGCATAGATTTTCACTTGTTCATACACGGCTTGTTTAAAAGGCTGTGTATCGCCCGGATTGCCATTCAAATTATCCGCACTAGCAAAATAACGAAAACCTGCCGCTGTCGCCAAAATCCACTCTAATGCTTGCGGTTTAACTTCAACTTTTTCAAAGTCACGCTGGCGTTCTTCTGAACGTCCATCTGGCTCATACCAATAACCAAAATCTTCTAGTTTACGGCGTTCTTTGCCTGCCACTAACCAATGGGCAATTTCGTGCAATGCACTGCTGTAAAAGCCTCGCGCAAAATAAATCGCGTTATAAGGCACTTCATCATTTGCGGGTAAATAAATGGGTTCTTCACCGCCTTTGACTAAGCGAGTGTTGTATTCCTCTTCAAAACATTGATTAAAAATTGCAATAATATCTTCTAATTTATGTTCCATTCTATCGACTCCTAAAAAACCGCGAGATTATATCACCAGAGGCTCATTTGTTCTTGTTTATTTTCTTCAGGTAAATTGACATGTAGCCCAATCAAACGAATCGATCGCCCTTTTGCTCGCATAAAAATTTGAGGAAATAATTGTTGAAAACTCTCCAAAGAAAGTGGCAACCCTGTTTTCTCTAAAGTGGTTACTTGAAAATCTTCAAATTTAAGTTTCACGCCAATTTTACGAAATGCAGATAACGGTATATTACAGCTAACACGTTCAAGGCGACGAATTAACTCGTCATAAAGATTATTCAATAATTCTGAAGCTTGCTCAATTGTGTGAATGTTTTCAATCAACGTCTGTTCTACGCCAACTGATTTACGTTCACGATGGGCTTGTACTTCACGATCATCAATGCCGTGACTAAAATCCCAAATACGTTTACCCGCTTTACCAAATTGATTTAATAAGACGATTTGATCAAAGTTTTGAATGTCAGCACAAGTTTCTAATCCCATATCAAGTAATCGTTGTGATGTTACTTTACCCACACCGGGAATTTTATTTAAAGATAAGGTTTTAATAAATTCACTGACTTCGTTCGGCTTAATCACAAATTGCCCATTAGGTTTATTCATATCCGAGGCGATTTTAGCGAGGAATTTTAAAGGCGCTACCCCTGCCGAAGCAGTTAAATTCAACTCATCAAAAATTGCTTGGCGAATTTCTTGCGCAATCCAAGTCGCTGAGCCTGAACATTTTTGGCAGTGCGTGACATCTAAATAAGCTTCATCTAAAGAAAGTGGTTCAATAATATCGGTGTAACGATGGAAGATTTGATGAATTTGTGCCGAGACTTGTTTATACAACGCCATATTCACAGGCACAAGAATGAGATTAGGACACTTTTTTATGGCTTGGGCCGTTGGCATTGCACTATGCAAACCAAATTTTCTCGCCTCATAATTACAAGTTGTTAATACACCACGTTGACGAGAAGAACCACCTACAGCAACAGGTTTCCCCTGTAAATTAGGATTTTCACGAATCTCAATTGATGCGTAAAAACAATCCATATCAATGTGAATAATTTTTTTATCTTGTGACATAAAAAAAGTGCGGTTAAATATTTTCTAATATTAATCAAGCAAACAACTGTTTAAATATACACTTAAATTAATATCCTTGCAATTTAACCTTTTATAAATGCCCTTTAAAGCAGCAATTCAATCAATCTCAACTTTCCCTACCTTTCTTTTTTTGTTAGACTAACACGCAATTTTGGGGCTGATTCTGGATTCGACGGGATTAGCGAAGCCCAAGGTGCACGTCGAGGTGCGGTAGGCCTCGTAAATAAACCGCAAAAAAATAGTCGCAAACGACGAACAATACGCTTTAGCAGCTTAATAACCTGCATTTAGCCTTCGCGCCCCAGCTTCCGCTCGTAAGACGGGGATAACGCGGAGTCAAACCAAAACGAGATCGTGTGGAAGCCACCGTTTGAGGATCGAAGCACTAAATTGAATCAAACTAGCTTAAGTTTAGCGTGTCTGTCCGCATGCTTAAGTAAAATTAAAGACGAGACTAAACGTGTAGTACTGAAGGTAGAGTAATTTCGGACGGGGGTTCAACTCCCCCCAGCTCCACCACCCCTTTATTTTTCCTATTCTAACTTTTCAATAAAAGCAATAATTTAGTTTTTTTATTGTTTTTCTACTCACCTTAATTTTAGTAACCGTTACCTTGTTTTATTACCTAGTTCATTATTGGCGGAATTAGTCATATTCGTTACTCGATGGGATATGAAATAATAAAGAGAGATTTTATGACCAGAATTAACCTTGTTCCCCCAGCGGAACTTTGCGATCAACATCTACTGGCGGAACATAGAGAGCTAACTCGGATTCCAAATGCTGTTGCGAAAGGAAAATTTAGTTTAAAAGGGCAGCCTGAAAATTATAAATTAGGCGAAGGACATGTACGATTTTTCTTTAATAAACTTGCGTTTTTAAAGCAACGTTACGACTTATTGCATGAAGAGTGTCTTGCTCGTGGTTTCAATGTGCAATATTTTTGGGCTGAAGAGCTACCTGATGATCCTAATCTTTGGCAAAATTATTTGCCCACAGAAAATGCTTTAGCATTAAACCGTGAGCGAATTGCATTGCGTATGCCTGTAAAGGCACGATTTACCGCAAGAAAATAAAGCCCAGAAAGGGCTTTAGCTTCCATTGTTTTGGATGAAATATAATCAGCATCCATACCGACCATTGTACTCTCTATAGTGCGGTAGCCTTCTATACCATTTGGTAGAAATGGTCAGTGATGGATAAACTGCTCCAGCTGTTTTAGGCTATTTTTGGTAAGTTGAGAAATCACTTCACCTATTTAATTTTCCTAAAGTATTGATTTTATCTAATCATTAACAAATTCTTGGCAATGGTTCATTTGTTGGTAAATCTAACAATCGACTTTGTCCAAAAATACCCACTAAACGCACTTTTTTATCGGTTGTCACTTCACCAATCACAGCCGAATTTTCACCTAATGGATGACGACGAAGTGCGGTCAAAATTTCTGATGTTTTTTCAGCTGAAGCAACGATAACCAATTTCCCTTCATTAGCGAAGTTTAATGCTTCAAGACCAAGTAATTCACAAATTCCCCGCACTTCTTGGCGAATAGGTAAGGTTTGTTCATCAATATTCATGCCTAGCTGTTGCGCCTGTGCAAATTCATGCAAAACAGCATTAACTCCCCCACGGGTCGCATCTCGAACGGCTTTCACGCCATCTACTTTGCGTAAATTTTCAATCAATGGATACAGCACGGCGCAATCACTATGAAGATCCGTTTGGATACCCAGTTTTTCACGTAAATTTAAGATTGTTGCGCCATGATCCCCAATGGTGCCACTCACAATGATTTTATCTCCTGCTTGAATTTTATGAACGCCCCAATCCAAATTTTTAGGAATAACTCCAATTCCACTGGTATTGATAAAAATCTTATCCACTGCGCCTTTTTGCACCACTTTTGTATCGCCGGTAACAACCTGAATGCCTGCCGCTTTTGCGGTTTCAGCCATTGATTGAATAATTGCCTTAAGATCCGCAAGTGGCAATCCTTCTTCCAAAATAAAGCCACAGGATAAATATTTTGGTATCGCACCGCACACCGCTACATCATTTGCCGTGCCGCACACTGCTAATTTCCCGATGTTGCCACCAGGGAAAAAAATGGGATCAATTACAAAACTATCCGTACTAAATGATAGTGTTTCGCCTTGCTTTGCTAATTCGGTTAATGGAATTCTTGCCTGATCTTCCCCTTGCGCCAAAATAGGATTCGAAAAGGCTTCAACAAAATAATCTTGGATCAATTTTTGCATGGCTGCACCACCATTGCCGTGCGCCATAGTGATAAATTCGCTCATTTTATTCTCTCCGATATTGATAATAGGCTGCACATGCGCCTTCGGAAGAAACCATTAATGCGCCATAAGCATTATCAGGATTACAACCTGTGCCAAATAATGGACAATCAGATGGTTTACAACGCCCAGTCAAGACATCACCACAACGAGAATTAGGATCATCCGCCACCTGTTGTGCTTGGCTTTGGAAATAAATTTCGGCATCAAATTCACGATAAGCATCCGTCAATTCCACGCCTGATTGTTCAATTTCTCCCAAGCCACGCCATTCACTGCTTGCTTTAAGCTGGAACACTTCTTGCATTGAACGTTGGGCTAAAGCATTTCCGTGATCATCAACAATGCGTTTATATTGATTTTCGATTTCACAACGGCCATCAACAAATTGCTGTACTAACATCACAATCGCCTGCAAAATATCTAAAGGTTCAAAACCGGTAATCACAAAAGGTTTGTGATATTTATCGACAATCCCTTGATAAGGCGATGAACCAATCACCATACTCACATGTCCTGGCGCAAGAAAACCATCAATTTTGACTTGATCTTGTGCCAGTAAGCTATGTAACGTTGGAATAATCGTGATATTTTGACAAACAATCCAGAAATTTTTTGTTCCTAGTTTTTTGGCTTGCTGAAGCGTTACTGCCGTGCTCGGCATTGTGGTTTCAAATCCTAAGGAAAAAAAGACGACTTTTTTATTCGGATTATTTTGTGCAATATTCAATGCATCCAAAGGTGAATACACAATGCGAACATCTGCGCCTTTCGCTTTTGCTTCTAAAAGCGAACCTTTGCGACCTTTCACTCGCATTGCATCACCAAAGGTACAAAAAATGACATCAGGTTTCAGCGCAATTTCAATACAAACATCAATACGCCCCATCGGAAGCACACAGACTGGGCAACCCGGGCCATGAATAAATTCGATACTTTTTGGCAATAGCCGATCCAATCCAAATTTAAAAATCGTATGGGTATGCCCGCCACATACTTCCATTAAATACAATGGATTCTGCACCGTAAAGTGCGGCATTTTTTCCATTAATTTTTCAAGTTGCGCCACTAAACTACGGGCAAGTTCAGGATCGCGAAATTCATCAACAAATCGCATCGATTATCCTTGTTTACGTTGCTGTTCTAGCCAATTTAACCACTCGCTAAGACCTTGTTCAGTGGTAGCGGAAAGTTGAATCACTTCAATATTTGGATTCACACGTTTTGCATTGGCAATGCACTGTTCTACATCAAATTTCAAATAAGGTAATAAATCAACTTTATTTAAAATCATTAAACTTGATGCGGCAAACATATGCGGATATTTAAGCGGTTTATCTTCGCCTTCTGTGACTGATAAAATCACCACTTTAGCTTTTTCACCAAGATCAAATTCAGATGGACAAACTAAATTTCCTACATTTTCGATAAACATAATACTGTCAGCTTGTGGTCTTAATTTCACCATAGCTTCGCTAATCATTTGTGCATCTAAATGACAACCTTTGCCTGTATTCACTTGAATAGCCGGCACGCCAGTAGCACGAATACGATCTGCATCATTTTCAGTTTGTTGATCGCCTTCAATGACATAACAAGTGCGGTCATTCTTGAGGGCATTTAGCGTCGTCGTTAAAAGGGTGGTTTTGCCTGAACCCGGACTCGATACAAGATTTAAAGCTAAAATATGTTGTTTAGAAAAGAATGCTCGGTTGTGATCCGCTAGTTGATTATTTTTTCCGAGAACATCTTGTTCGATTTTTAACAAACGTTTTTGAGTATCGTCTGCATCGACTGGTTTATTGAAATGAAATGTTGAATGTGAAAAGTTTGGCGTACCTGATTGATGACTTCCTTGATCATCATGAGTATGAGGCAATTCGCCAATGCGGACTTGCTCTGGATGTCCGCAGCCACAGGTTGTACACATAAATCCTCCGTTTTAATGTGCTTATTTGGGCTGAGGTTTCAAACTGACTTTCAACAGAAATGATGTTTAAAACACTCAAAGCCCTTAGCTTTGTCAACAAATTTGCAACAAGCATAGCACAATCAAAATTCGGCTTTTTGATGAAGATCATAAACTGATAATTTCTGTGGCTAATTCGTTAATAAATCCATGATGATGGGATGAAATCAAAATGGGTAAGGAAAGTTCACGCAAAAGTGCGGTCAATTTTTCAGTATTTTTTCGATCTAATCCATTGGTGGGTTCATCTAATAATAAAATTTTTGGCTGCATCGCTAAAACACCTGCAAGTGCAGTGAAATTTTTCTCACCACCAGATAAAGTATGTACCATACGATCTTTTAAACGTGTAATACCAAGACGTTCTAATTGCTCCTCTGCAATATGATACGCCTGCTCTCTGGGCACATTTTGATTTAATGGTCCAAAGGCAATATCATCCAACACTGTTGGGCCAAAAAGTTGATCATCGGCATTTTGAAAACAAATACCAATCGTGCCACGAAAGGGTGCGAAATCTTTTTCTTCACAACAAACTTGGCCAAATAGTTTAATTTCCCCTTTGGTTACAGGAACAAATCCCAACAAAGCTAGAAGTAATGTCGTTTTTCCAGAACCTATCTCCCCTTGTACGAAAAGACGTTTTTGTCCTTCTAAGGTAAAACTCAAATCTTGAATAATCGCTCTACCATTGCGTTCTATATAAAGATTATTTACAGCTAACATGTTATTTTTCTCTCTTTTTGCCAAACTGAAAACCACGACATTTTAACGCCATTTGCGCCGTTTCAGCTTTCAACAGGGCATGAATCAATAATAAAGCGACACTTTGAGCGGTCACATAAAGGGTTCGGCGATTAAGACCAGGACGAAACCCACGAGCGCGCATAGCAATATCCATTTTTTGACGCAATTCGCCAAGCAGTGCAATGTAACGTACGGTCAGTACAAAAAGTTGAATTAATTTTTCTGGCAAAGGCAATTTACCAATGGCTTGAACAAGCACCGCATCATTAATATTCCATAAAAAAAGCCAAAGAGAAATCAACAATAAATGAGTCCTTAAACTCAATTTTTCTGCTAATTCTATGCCTTGCAAATGGAGTTCAATGCCATTTTCTCCAATTTTCCAGCTTAATGTCGCCCACATTAAAGCAATAAAAATGACTAACGCAAACCAACGTTTAAGGTAAGGCAAAAAAGATTTTTGACTGAACTGTAGTGAAATAAAAAAGAGAGAAACGGCAAGCACATTAAGGGGCATAAGCCAAGTGAGATCACTCAATCCACTAATGATTAGCCCCCAGATAAACAGATAAATCAACCTAAAGTGCGGTTGAAATAAACGGTGAATTTTCATTAAGAGACATTCTCGGTACGATTCATGACTTCAGGATACATTTTACCAAGCAAGGTAATCACCCCTACGCTGATAATGCTATCCAAAATAAATACCGGAATATGAGAGACTAGCAAGAGCCAAACAAGATTCAGATAACTTTTTCCACCATCTAACATCAGCACAAAAGAAGCAAGTGCGCCTGCCCCGCCAACGCCAATTACGCCAGCTCCAATACCGACTAATAAGCGATCTTTTAAAGCCATGTGTGGTTGTAAACGAGAACGGAAAAGATAATGAGCGATCACCGCTGGCGTTGCCATCACGCAGAGATTGACACCTAACACTGCAAATCCGCCAAAAGAAAAGAAGATGACTTGCAATAAAAGTGCGATGAGGAATGCAGGAAATACAGCCCACCCTAGGAATAAACCAGCCATGCCATTTAAAATTAAATGCACGCTACCAATTCCTACGGGCACATGAATAGTTCCTGCCACAAAAAATGCCGCAGCAAAAAGTGCGGTGAGCGGTAAACGTTCTGATTCTAAACGACGTAACCCCACAGCAATGCCCGCAACAGCAAGCACTGCGCCAGCTAATAAAATAGGCGTATGTAACACGCCTTCAGATAAATGCATTAAATACGTCCTTGTTTAATTTTACGCGCATTACGTAAAGCAATAAGTCCAGCAATACCAACGATATAACCGATTCCACCTAAAATATCATGCAAATAAATTTTATCTTTTAAATGCGCAATATCTTCACGAAGCAGCATTAAATCTGCACCGCTTTGATTTTCGGCAGATGTATGAGCAGCAACCACTGACGCACGGTGTCCTTCATCGCCTTCCACCACAACTTTTAAGGTTGTATGTGGCACATCAGCAATAGAAAGCTTAAATGCACCTTGGCGGTCAGTTTTTCCAGTTAAAACTGGATCAGAAACACCTGAGCGGAAAACTTCTAAATAAGTTTCAGCCGCTGGGGTCATATCAGAATAATAGGATTTGCCAGAGAGTGTTTGCCCATCATATTGGGCAAACACATAAAGCGCGTGGGCATAAGCATTCGGGAGATAGCAAGCCGCAAAAAGTGCGGTTAAAAAAACAATTTTCTTCATCCCAAATCCATATTATTGCGCATCAAAAGTTAACATATATTCCACAGAGCGACGATCGTAATCCGCATTATTAGTTACTTTTTCCTCAAACTCTGCCCATACTTTGTTGAAGCCTTTAACTGGCGTAAATTGAGCGATACCTTTTTCATTGGTTAAATTGAACGGTGCATCTTCACTCACGCCCACTTTAATACCTTGAACCGGTTTACCATTATGTAACACAAGGATAGAAAGTGGTTTGTTCGCTTGTGCTTTTTCTTGAGGAATCAATTCGTATGCTTGTTGATGAGATTTGAAAGATTCAGCATCCCATTTCAAAATCGCTTTACCAAATTTAACAGGATTGGTACTAAACTCTGCTGTTGGTTCTTCACGTTTTGTTTTTTCAATGTATTTACCGCTTGGTAATTTTGACCATACACCATTATCGAAATGAACGAATACTAAATCTGATTTAGGCATAAGATAGGCTTCGCCATTTCTGAATTGATAGTCAACTGCGGTTAATTTTCCTTGAGCATTTAAAGCTTGGATAGATTTAAGTTTAGATTCTGGATAGGTTTCAGTTTGTTCATGTCCAAATTTCACCACGTATTCACCTTGGGCTGAAGCAGGTTCAAGCCAAACATTGTGCGCGTTAGCAACAGACATACCTAAAAGTGCGGTTAATCCCACTGCGATTTTTTTTAATTCCATTTTGGATGCTCCTTGTTTGTTTTTGTTTAAGAAAATCTGAACGCATGATAAAATATGAAGTAACTTTAGAGTCAAGTCATTTTTTAAGGAAATTGATGAAAATTGGAGCACTTGCTAAAGCCCTAGGCTGTACCGTAGAAACCATTCGTTATTATGAACAACAAGGTTTAATCCCGCCCCCAAAACGCACTTCAGGCAATTTTCGCCAATATAATGAAGAACACTTGCAACGTTTATCATTTATTTGTAACTGTCGAAATTTAGATATTTCATTAAGTGAAATAAAAAGCCTACTGAATTTAAAAAATGCCTCCAAACAACAAGCAGAAGAAATAAATCGTGTGTTAGACAAACATATTAAAGAAGTGGCCACACGAATTCATGAACTTGCCCATTTACGGATGAAATTAATTGAATTACGTGAGAAAACAGTCTCGAATGATGAAGATCCAATGAAATTGCTATTGCAACATAGTGGCGTGAAATTTATGCGATTAAAATAATCGCACTTTTAAGATTACGGCTGACTAGATAAACGCTGTTTTGCTTCCTTATTGCCTAATTCAGCGGCTTTCTTCAGCCATTCCAATGATTTTTCAGGTTGGTTTTGTGATCGATAAATATTACTTAACATCATCATCGCATCCGTATCTTTAGCTCGAGCTGTACGTTCAAAAAGCTTAATGGCTTGCGCTGTATTTTGTTTGACGTAATCGCCACGTAGATACATAACGCCAAGGTTATTTAGCCCTTTCACACTGCCCTTCTCTGCCGCTTCGCTAAACCACCAATAAGCCTTTTCGTAGTCTCTCACCGTGCCACGCCCAAGGTTATATAACATGCCTAGATTGCTTTGAGCGGTGATATTTCCTTCTAAAGCCATCGGATACATAATATCGAAAACAGAGATCCATTGTTGTTTATTGGCAAAGTCTTGTGCCAAATTCATTCTTGCTTGATCATCCATTTTCGAACTCGCTGTAATATCAACGGTTTTTATTGCCCAAATAGGCAAGCTACAAGAAAGTAATACTGTATGAAAAAATAACTTCAGTTTCATTTATAAAGTTGCTATTAAAAGTAAAATAAAAAACACAGCAGTAATCGCAAATTCTGTTAATCCAACTTGCATAACAGAAAGCTTTTTAGTGGGCAGATAAACCGCGCGCACGAATCCGGGAACAAAAGATAATGCTAAAATAAATTGTTGCGAAACTACAAAAATCAGCACACATAATAAGTGAAAAATTACTGACGCCCAAAAATAACGTGGATTTTTTCGCTCACGCATCATTGATTTCACATAAAGTGTTGTTCCAATAAAAAATAATGTTGGATAAATCGCTACCCAAAGCATTTTTTCATCAAAAGTGCGGTCAGAAAAGTAATAAGATCCCATTCCAGCTAGAGCAAAAATTAAGATCCCCGCCAAATCATTCCATAAATTACGCTCATCTTTTTTCTTCGTGAAATAAATGTTTACAGCGACAAACGGCAGCATGGCAAACATAAAATACAGTACTTGCCAATTATAAATTAACGCGGGAATCGCAAAAATCACTGCCGCAGCAAAATAAATCACAGACCATTTTTTGTATAACTCAAGATTTTTACCTTTAAAAAAATTCAAAAAAGGATAAGTCATCAAATAAAGCGAAAACCATCCTAATAATAAAAATACGTGCGCCCATACTGGATTAGCAAGTAACATACCGTAAATAAAAGGCACCAATGCCATAACAATAGCACCATGCTGATTAGAGATAAGCAGTTTCATAATGATTAAATAATTGAGAATAATTGTCGGGTATTCTAGCCTAGTAAAGAGGATTTTACAAAGTAGTAAACGCTATTTAGAATAGAAGAAAATACCCCAAAGGAGAACACTATGACAATTCAACGCATTTTACCCAGCGCACGTTTAAGTGAAGTTTCAATTCATAACAACCTAGCCTATTTTGCAGGGCAAGTTCCAGAATTAACCATCGAGCAAAATGCCTACGAACAAACCAAAGAAGTATTAGGTTTAATTGATAAATTGTTAGCAGAAATTGGCTCCAATAAAAGCAATATTTTAACCGCACAAATTTTCTTAGCAGACATGCAAGATTATGCACAATTAAATCAAGCTTGGGATGAATGGGTCGATCATGTTAGTCCACCAAGTCGAGCGACAGTCGAAGCTAAATTAGCGGATCCTCGTTGGAAAGTTGAAATTGTTATTATTGCAACTTGTTAGTTTTTAAGCCAAATAAACAGGAGAATATTATGGAAAATTGGACAAATGAAATTTGGGGAGCGATTGGTATCGCTTTTATTGTTGGATTATTTATTGGTTACATTATTGTGCGTTTAACCAAAGGCTCCGTAAAACATCAAGCCAAGACAGAAGCTGAATTAAAAATAGTCAAAACGCAACTTGATACACAAAAGGCGCAAATCGAAAAACATTTTGCAGAAAGTGCTGAATTATTCAAAACCTTAATTAACGATTATCAAAAACTTTATCGCCACTACGCAACCTCCTCCAATAATTTACTGGGCGAAAAAGATCAAAAAGGTTTATTCACCCAACAGTTGATTACTGCAACAGATAAATCTCAAAATGAACAGCCTAGAGATTATTCAGAGGGTGCATCAGGCTTATTTAAAGAAAATAAAGAAGAAAATTAAAAAGTGCGGCTAAAAATAGAAATGTTTTTAGCCGTTTTTATATAGAAACAATTTTTTGCTCTCTTATATCACTCATAAAACCTAGATAAAACAAAACCCCGCGATTAGTTTCGCGGGGTTATGAAAGGGTTAGATGGTGCGACTAGCTGGACTCGAACCAGTGACCCCCACCATGTCAAGGTGGTGCTCTAACCAACTGAGCTATAGTCGCACTGTATAAATTTTCTGGAATTATAGATATTTTTAATCTGAAAACAAGTATTTTTCTTAAAACTCGAGATAACTGACAAAAAAGTAAACAGTATTGCCTTAAATAACAGGGCTATTTTTGATTTCCCAAATTTTTAAGCGTATAATGCGCACCGATTTTCATCTGGCTAATATATAGCCAAGTAAAAATAGTATCTTTAAAATTTTGTAATTATTGACGGAGTAAATAATGTCTAGAAGACTAAGAAGAACGAAGATTGTATGTACTATGGGCCCATCAACTGACCGTGATAACAATCTTGAAAAAATTATCGCAGCGGGCGCTAACGTAGTTCGTATGAACTTCTCTCACGGTACACCTGATGACCATATTGAACGAGCTGAACGTGTACGTTCTATCGCGAAAAAATTAGGTAAAACCGTGGCAATCTTAGGTGATTTACAAGGTCCTAAAATTCGTGTATCTACTTTTAAAGACGGTAAAATTTTCTTAAGTGTTGGTGATAAATTCATTCTTGATGCAGAATTACCAAAAGGCGAAGGTACACAAGAATCTGTTGGTTTAGACTATAAAACGCTTCCACAAGATGTTGTTCCTGGCGACATTCTTTTATTAGATGATGGCCGTGTTCAATTGAAAGTATTATCAACTGATGGTGCAAAAGTATTCACTGAAGTGACTGTTGGTGGTCCATTATCAAATAATAAAGGTATCAACAAATTAGGCGGCGGTTTATCTGCAGAAGCATTAACAGAAAAAGATAAAGCAGACATTATTACCGCTGCACGCATTGGCGTTGATTTCTTAGCCGTTTCTTTCCCTCGTTCAAGTGCTGACCTAAATTATGCGCGTGAACTTGCACAACAAGCTGGTTTAAATGCAAAAATCATTGCTAAAGTTGAACGTGCAGAAACGGTGGCTAATGAGGAAGCAATGGACGATATCATTTTAGCATCTGACGTAATTATGGTTGCTCGTGGTGACTTAGGTGTAGAAATCGGTGATCCTGAATTAGTCGGCGTACAGAAAAAATTAATCCGTCGTTCACGTCAATTAAATCGTGCTGTAATTACAGCGACTCAAATGATGGAATCAATGATTAGCAACCCAATGCCAACTCGTGCTGAAGTGATGGACGTTGCAAACGCAGTATTAGATGGTACTGATGCAGTTATGCTTTCTGCAGAAACAGCAGCAGGTCAATATCCTTCTGAAACAGTAGCGGCAATGGCTGGCGTATGTTTAGGTGCAGAAAAAATGCCAAGTATTAACGTTTCTCGTCACCGTATGGATAAAGAATTTGAAACCATTGAAGAATCTGTTGCGATGTCTGCAATGTATGCTGCAAACCACATGAAAGGTGTGGTGGCAATCGTCACTTTAACTAGCACAGGCCGTACTCCATTATTAATGTCACGCATTAGCTCTGGCTTACCAATCTTTGCGTTATCTCGTAATCAAGAAACTTTAAACCTTTGTGCTCTATACCGTGGTGTAACTCCAGTTTATCATGATGAAGATAGCCGTACAGAAACCAGTGCAAAAGTAGCACTTCAATCATTAAAAGAAAAAGGTTACTTATCTACTGGTGATTTAGTGCTTGTTACTCACGGTGGTCAAGGTGCGACACAAACCAACGTATGTCGTACATTAATTGTTGAATAATCAACAATATGAATACTTTAAAATGAAAGAGCGGTGGATTTTTCCACCGTTTTTTATTTCCTTTTTTCACCGCACTTTTCACTTAAATCCAATAGATATTTGCGGTATCATAGACGACATTCTAGTATCGAAATAAGTCCTATGGCATCACAACCTCAAATCAAATCTTCTGACAAAAAAACAGCACAAATAAGTATTCCACCGCACTCACTTGAGGCTGAACAAGCCGTGTTGGGTGGCATCATGCTGAGCAATCAACATTGGGATGGTATTGCTGAACGTGTGATTGCTGACGATTTTTATACTTTTCAGCATCGTCTAATTTTTACAGAAATGGAACATCTAATGCGTAATCAATCGCCTATTGATTTAATTACGCTAGATCAAGCCTTAAGAAACCGTGGTGTAAGCGATGAAGTGGGTGGGTTTGCTTATCTAGCAGAGCTTTCCAATAATACTCCGAACGCCATTAATATTTTGGCTTATGCGGATATTGTGAGAGAAAAAGCCATATTACGAGAACTTATTTCGGTAGGAAATCGTATTGCTGAAAATAGCTATTCTCCCAAAGGACAAGACATCAAGTTAATTCTTGATGAAGCAGAGCGTGAAGTATTTGCGATTGCAGAAAAACGGACGACTTCTAGCGAAGGTCCACAAAATGTGATCAATGTTCTGGAAAGTACTATTGAAAAAATCGATATTTTGAGCAAACTTGAAAATCATTCAGGCGTAACGGGCATTACGACCGGTTTCACTGATCTTGATAAAAAAACGGCAGGTTTACAGCCTTCTGACTTAATTATCGTGGCGGCACGTCCGTCAATGGGTAAAACTACTTTCGCCATGAACCTTTGCGAAAATGCCGCAATGGCAAGTGAAAAACCTGTTTTAGTATTTAGTTTAGAAATGCCAGCAGAACAAATTATGATGCGTATGATCGCATCACTTGCTCGCGTTGATCAAACTAAAATCCGAACAGGTCAAAATTTAGATGAGATCGAGTGGAACAAAATTGCTAGCGTAGTTGGGATGTTCAAGCAAAAAAATAATCTTTATATCGATGACTCTTCAGGCCTAACGCCTACTGATGTTCGTTCCCGCGCACGCCGAGTTTATCGTGAAAATGCTGGATTAAGTATGATCATGGTGGATTATTTGCAATTAATGCGCGCACCCGCATTTTCAGATAACCGAACACTAGAAATCGCAGAAATATCCCGTTCCCTCAAAGCGCTCGCCAAAGAATTACAAGTGCCAGTAGTCGCGCTTTCTCAATTAAATCGTACTTTAGAACAACGTGCAGACAAACGCCCTGTAAACTCAGATTTACGTGAATCAGGCTCCATTGAGCAAGATGCAGACTTGATTATGTTTATTTACCGAGATGAAGTCTATAACGATAACTCGGAAGATAAAGGTGTTGCAGAAATTATTATCGGTAAACAACGTAACGGCCCGATTGGTCGAGTGCGGTTAAAATTTAATGGACAATTCTCACGCTTCGACAATCTCGCCGAACAACGTGAATATCATGATGATTATTAAGGAATAACAATGAATGTAAAACCGGCGACAGCGAAAATTAGCTCGCACGCCTTAAAACAAAATTTAGAAATAATTAAACAAAAAGCACCAAATAGTAAAATCATCGCAGTGGTTAAAGCAAACGCCTATGGTCACGGCGTTGTGTTTGTCGCATCAACTTTAGAACAAAATGTCGATTGCTTTGGCGTGGCTCGTTTAGAAGAGGCTCTGGCATTACGTTCCAATGGTATTACTAAACCGATTTTATTGCTTGAAGGCTTTTTTAATGAACAAGATTTGCCCGTCTTAGCGGTCAATAATATCGAAACTATCGTACATAATCGTGAACAATTGGAAGCACTAAAACGTGCGAATTTACCAAGTCCAATTAAAGTTTGGTTAAAAATAGACACAGGCATGCATCGTTTAGGTGTTTCATTAGATGAAGTGGATTTTTTCTATAATGAACTTAAAAAACTTCCATATATTCAACCGCACTTAGGCTTTGTTAGCCATTTTAGCCGCGCTGATGAATTAGAATCCAATTATACCCAACTTCAAATCAACCGCTTTTTATCCGCCACAAAAGATAAACAAGGTGAACGTACTATTGCGGCATCAGGTGGCATTCTTTTCTGGCCTGAATCTCATCTGGAATGTATCCGCCCAGGTATTATTATGTATGGCATTTCACCAACTGATACCGTCGGTGCTGAGTTTGGTTTAACGCCAGTGATGAATTTAACTTCATCATTGATTGCTGTTCGCAACCATAAACAAGGTGAACCAGTTGGGTACGGTGGCATTTGGACAAGTTCGCATAATACAAAAATCGGTGTTGTGGCTATTGGTTATGGCGATGGATATCCTAGAGATGTGCCTGAAGGCACGCCTGTTTATTTGAATGGTCGTATCGTGCCAATCGTTGGAAGGGTTTCAATGGATATGTTAACCGTTGATTTAGGACCTGATAGCCAAGATGAAGTAGGTGATGAAGTAATTCTATGGGGTAAGGAATTACCTATTGAAACCGTAGCTAAATTCACAGGAATTTTAAGCTATGAGCTAATTACAAAATTAACACCGCGTGTTATAACTGAATATGTTGATTAATCTGTTAATCACTGCATTTTCTGAAGAGAGGGATTCACTCCCTCTCTGATAGAAACCCTAGAAAGTGCGGTTAAAATTTTGATTATTTTTAATGAAAGGAAATACCATGAAAAACATTAACCCGACTCACACCCATGCGTGGAAATCTCTCGAAGCACATAAAGCTGAATTGTCAAACACCACCATCCAAAATTTATTTAAACAAGAAAAAAATCGTTTTGACGATTATTCTTTAACATTCAATAACCAAATTCTTGTAGATTTTTCCAAAAACAATATCAATCAAACAACCCTTTCACATCTTCGCCAACTTGCTCAAGAATGTTCTCTTGATAGCGCAAAAGAAGCAATGTTTACAGGTGAAAAAATCAATCGTACTGAAAATCGGGCTGTACTACATACCGCACTCCGCAATCGTGCTAATACTCCAGTGCTTGTTGATGGTAAAGATGTCATGCCTGAAGTCAATGCTGTGCTAGATAAAATGAAAGATTTCTGTCAGCGTATTATTTCTGGTGAATGGAAAGGCTATACAGGAAAAGCGATTACTGATGTCGTGAATATTGGTATTGGCGGATCTGATTTAGGCCCTTATATGGTAACAGAAGCGCTTCGCCCATATAAAAATCACCTAAATATGCACTTTGTTTCAAATGTCGATGGTACACATATTGCGGAAACCTTAAAAAAAGTCAATCCAGAAACCACGCTTTTCTTAGTGGCATCTAAAACGTTTACCACTCAAGAAACCATGACAAATGCGCAAAGTGCACGTGATTGGTTACTAAAAGCAGCGAAAGATGAAAGTGCGGTTGCAAAACATTTTGCAGCGTTATCAACCAATGCTAAAGATGTAGAAAAATTTGGTATTGATACCAATAACATGTTTGAATTTTGGGATTGGGTTGGCGGTCGTTACTCTTTATGGTCAGCTATTGGTCTTTCAATTGCACTATCAATTGGCTTTGAAAACTTTGAAGAGTTATTGAATGGCGCGCATGAAATGGATAAACATTTCCGTTCTACTCCAATTGAAAAAAATATTCCAACCACCTTAGCATTAGTTGGCTTATGGAATACCAATTTCCTTGGTGCACAAACAGAAGCGATCTTACCTTATGATCAATATTTACATCGTTTCGCAGCCTATTTCCAACAAGGTAATATGGAATCAAATGGTAAATATGTGGATCGTGATGGCAATGTCATTAACAATTACCAAACTGGCCCAATCATTTGGGGAGAACCAGGTACAAACGGACAACATGCGTTCTATCAATTAATTCACCAGGGCACTACTTTAATTCCTTGTGATTTTATTGCGCCAGCCCAAAGCCATAATTCCTTGGCGGATCATCATAATAAATTGCTTTCTAACTTCTTCGCACAAACAGAAGCATTAGCGTTCGGAAAAACAAAACAGGAAGTCGAGGCTGAATTTGTAAAAGCAGGTAAATCTTTAGATGATGTAAAAAATATTGTTCCATTTAAAGTATTCACTGGTAATAAGCCAACTAATTCGATTCTCGTTCAAAAAATCACTCCATTTACCTTGGGGGCATTAATTGCTATGTATGAACATAAAATCTTTGTACAAGGTGTGATTTTCAATATCTTTAGTTTCGATCAATGGGGTGTAGAACTAGGCAAACAACTTGCAAACAGAATTCTTCCTGAATTAACAAATTCTGAAAAAGTAGCAAGTCATGACAGTTCAACCAATGGGTTAATTAATCAATTTAAAGCATGGCGTTAATTGTTTATTTAATATAAAAGATTTAAACAATTATAATTTTATATCAAGGACTAAATTCCATATTTATTATAGGATTTAGTCCTTTAATTTATCTTTAAGATGTTATGAATAGATATAGCAATTTTTAATTGATTGTTTTTTGTATGTTTAATAATAAAAAAATCAGCGCCTTAAAGGGTTAAGACGCTGATTAATAAGATATTAGGTGTTAACGCTATTAGTTATAGCACGGAAACATTTAAGTTTGAGCCACCACCCACAATACGAACTCGGCGACCAGCTACAAAACTGCTGTCAGCCTTTTGAACAACAACGATCTCTTGACCATCATCTTTCTTAATTACAAGTTCAGCACCATTTACTTGACTCATTTTTTCTTCGATTTTGCTTCCAGCTACTGCACCGCCAATCGCGCCAACTACTGCTGCAATAGCTTGACCACGACCACCGCCAATTGCACTACCAGCAATACCACCTAAAGCACCACCACCAAGCGTACCAACTACACCTTGATTATCAGCTTGGATTTTAACAGGACGCACAGAAACAATCGTACCATAAGTAATTGAACGAGCTTCTTTAGCTTGAGATGCGCTATAAACATCACCACTGAAAATATCAGTATTTGCACAACCAGTTACACTAAAAGCAAGTAACAGTGCTAATGCCATATTTGTTTTTTTCATATAATATTCTCTATATTAGAAAGGAATTAAAGTGGGTTTCTTGGAGAAAAAGTTGAAATGTTTTTAGTATTACCATTGTCAGATACTAAAACACAAGCACCAACAACTAAAGTTGAATCGTACTTGTGACTAAGCTCAACTTGCTCGCCATCCTGTTGACGACCAGAACAATCATTTTTACGGATGGTTAATTTAAGATTTTCACCTTCCATTTGGCTAAAAACGATTTGGCCTTTATAAGCATTTTCATCTTTTTGGAAAGAAGAACAAGCGCTTAAACCTACAGCCGCTAAAACCGTTAATGCAAGAGATAATTTTTTCATTTTGCTAAACCTCGAGTATTTTCTTTATAGAATAAGGATGAACCTTAATACAAGTATGATTTGATGTCTTATCAACAAAACTTACTGCAATAGATGGATTAGGCAATCTCTCGCCATCCACTTTAGGCTCACTAACTTTAATAGTTAATTGAGTTAATTCGCTCCATAAAAAACGCATATTAATACGCTGTACCCATTCATTTATCGATTCATTCGGTAAAAATGGCACTACAACCTCAATATGCTCCCAACCTTCTATGGGATACTCCTTATTTTTAGGGAACGGAAGTTCAATAACATCAACGAACTGATTAGCAAATGTCACTGCTTTTTCTAACTGAATTAGATAAATCTTGCGCCCGTTGACAACGTTATCGGATAAAATTCTACCGTATTTCAATAAAAGTGTCAGCCAGTCTTTTGCATTTTGTTCATTATTTACACGCACAGCAAGGTGATCAATTTCATAATTTGAAAAATCAATTAACATTATTTGAGCTAATTGTTGAATTTTTTTTTCAAATTCCGCCAAATCAGAAAAAAGTGCGGGTGATTTTTCCTGTAAATTTGTCATTTTGTCCCTTTGAGAAACTCATAAAGAACGGTATCATAGCCGATTATTTTCATTATTCAATTTGAACATAGGAAAAAACGTGAATATTCAATCTATTTTATCCGACAAAATCAAACAAGCTATGATTCTTGCTGGAGCAGATCAATCTTGCGATGCGCTTGTTCGTCAATCAGGAAAACCACAATTTGGCGATTATCAAGCCAATGGCATTATGGCTGCGGCAAAAAAATTAGGTTTAAATCCACGAGAATTTGCTCAAAAAGTTTTAGATAATGCTCAACTATCTGATATTGCAGAAAAATTAGAAATCGCAGGACCAGGCTTTATTAATATTTTCTTAAATCCAACTTGGCTAACAACAGAGGTTTCAACTGCGCTGTCCCAAAAGAATTTAGGTATTCAAGCTACGGATAAGCAAACTGTCGTGATTGATTATTCATCTCCAAACGTAGCAAAAGAAATGCATGTAGGTCACTTACGTTCTACGATCATCGGCGATGCTGTTGTGAGAACCCTAGAATTTTTAGGTCACAATGTCATTCGTGCAAACCATGTTGGTGACTGGGGAACGCAATTCGGTATGCTTATTGCTTATCTTGAAAAAATGCAAAACGAGCATGCGAGTGAAATGGAATTGCAAGATCTTGAAGCCTTTTATCGCGAAGCCAAAAAACACTACGATGAAGATGAAATATTCGCAGAAAAAGCGCGTAATTATGTTGTGAAATTACAAGGTGGTGATGAATATTGTCGAGCGATGTGGAAACGTTTAGTTAACATCACGATGCAACAAAATCAGCACAACTATGATCGCTTGAATGTGACTTTAACCGAAAAAGATGTTATGGGTGAAAGTCTTTATAATCCTATGTTACCAAGCATCGTAAAAGATCTTAAAAAACAAGGTTTAGCTGTAGAAGATGATGGTGCATTGGTTGTTTATTTGGATGAGTTCAAAAATAAAGAAGGCGATCCAATGGGCGTGATCATTCAGAAAAAAGACGGTGGTTTCCTTTACACTACAACCGATATTGCTGCAGCAAAATATCGTTATGAAACATTAAAAGCTGATCGCGCACTTGTTTTTTCAGATACTCGTCAAAGCCAACATATGCAACAAGCTTGGTTAATTACTCGTAAAGCAGGTTATGTACCAGACAGTTTTTCTTTAGAGCATAAAAACTTTGGAATGATGCTTGGTAAAGATGGCAAGCCATTTAAAACCCGTACTGGTGGCACGGTGAAATTAGCCGATCTATTAGATGAAGCGATTGAGCGCGCCACTGTATTAATTAATGAAAAAAATACAAATTTATCTAATGATGAAAAAGAAGCTGTGATTGAGGCTGTCGGTATTGGTGCGGTGAAATATGCGGATCTCTCCAAAAACCGTACTACTGATTACGTTTTTGATTGGGATAATATGTTAAGCTTTGAAGGTAACACTGCACCTTATATGCAATATGCCTATACTCGAATTCGTTCGATCTTTAATAAAACAGATATAAATTCGACCGCACTTTTAGCTGCACCTTTAACGCTTGAAGATGATAAAGAAAGAGCGCTTGCAATTAAACTTTTACAATTTGAAGAAGCAGTGCAAACAGTCGGAAAAGAAGGCACACCACACGTGCTTTGTGCTTATTTATACGAACTAGCAGGCATATTCTCGTCATTCTACGAGCATTGCCCAATTTTAAATGCTGAAGATGAGGCCGTAAAATTAAGCCGTTTAAAATTGGCATTATTAACAGAAAAAACCTTAAAACAAGGTTTAGAGTTACTCGGTATTAAAACCGTAGAAAAAATGTAATTTAGATAATTAAAATCCCTTTCTTACGAAAGGGATTTTTTATACTTATTTACAGAATAAAAAAAGTGCCCCAATGGGGCACTACTCGGAAAGCAAAATAGATGTCGGCTATTTAAGATAGCACTTGTTTTTAGTGGTTTCAGAATAAAGAAATCCGATCAGTTATGCAAATACATATTTTTAGATTTGTGAACTTGGTCACAAGTTTTTTATAAAAAAACTAAAAACAAATATATTTCTAATAAAGTGCGGTAAAATTCTATTACAATATTTCCGCACTTTACGCCCCTACTTTAGAGAATATTCTTTTCTCCACGAGACACACTAATCAATCCAGAACGAACAATTTCCAACAATGTGGTTTCTTCTTTCAATGCAGAAATAAATGCATCAATTTTATCTTTCGTGCCACTTAATTGAATTGTGTAAGATTTTGGTGTGACATCTACAATTTGTCCACGGAAAATATCGGCTAAACGTTTAATCTCATCACGAGATGAACCTACTGCCCTTACCTTCGCTAAAACAATTTCTCGAACTATATGCTCTTGCTCACTCAAATTAATCACTTTAAACACATCCACTAATTTATGGAGTTGTTTCTCAATTTGTTCCAATACTTGAGCATCGCCCACTGCTTCAATAGTCATTCGAGAAAGTGTTGGATCATCCGTTGGCGCCACCGTCAAACTTTCAATATTAAAGGCACGTTGGGAGAATAAACCAACAACACGCGATAAAGCACCAGACTCATTTTCGAGTAAAACAGATAAAATTCTACGCATTAGTTTGTCTCCTCTTGAGGTTTACTTAAAATCATTTCATTCATTGCGCCACCACGAATTTGCATTGGATACACATGCTCAGATTCATCTACATTAATATCCACAAATACTAATTTATTTTTAATACTGAATGCTTCTTTCAATTTACTTTCAAGTTCATCGGGTGTAGCAATTTTTATACCGACATGCCCATAAGATTCAGCCAATTTCACAAAATCAGGCAAGGAATTCATATAGGTTTGCGAATGGCGACCAGAATAAATCAAGTCTTGCCATTGTTTTACCATTCCCAAGAAATGATTGTTCAAACAAATAATGACAACAGGGATGCCATACTGCGTTGCGGTAGAAAGTTCTTGAATATTCATTTGAATACTTCCATCACCAGTAACACAAACAACTGTTCCTTCCGGATGAGCCAATTTCACGCCTAATGCAGCGGGTAAACCAAATCCCATGGTGCCCGCGCCACCAGAGTTAATCCAATGACGAGGCTCATCGAATGGATAATGTAACGCAGCAAACATTTGATGTTGCCCTACATCAGAAGCCACATACGCCTGTCCTTTAGTAAGACGATATACTGCTTCCATGACTTGTTGCGGTTTAATCACACCAGAAGCACGGTCAAATTCCAAACATTTTTTTGCTTTCCATTGGTTGATTTCTTGCCACCAATTTTCAAGATCTGTTTGAGATTTCAATCCCTCTTCATTCAATAAACTCAAAAATTCTTCCAAGACATTTTTCGCATTTCCGACAATTGGAATTGCTGCTGGAACATTTTTAGAAATCGAGGTTGGATCAATATCAATATGAATCACTTTGGCATTCGGGCAATATTTTTCTAAATTATTTGTTGTGCGATCATCAAAACGAACGCCAATCCCCAAAATAAGATCACTTTCGTGCATTGCCGTATTGGCTTCGAAAGTACCGTGCATCCCTAACATACCTAGGAATTGTTTATCTGTACTTGGATAAGCCCCTAATCCCATTAATGATGAGGTAACCGGTAAATTTAAACGTTGTGCAAACTGAATTAACTGCGTACTACATTCAGCAGCAATTGCACCACCACCGACGAAAAGTATTGGTTTCTTCGCTACTAAAAGTGCTTTTAATGCTTTTTTAATTTGGCCTTTGTGTCCATTTACTGTTGGATTATAAGAGCGTAACTCTACAGATTCAGGGTATTCATAAGGATATTTAAAATTCGGATTTACAGTATCTTTTGGAATATCTACCACTACAGGACCTGGACGACCAGTTGATGCGATATAAAAAGCTTTTTTCAAAATAGATGGAATATCTTCCGCTTTTTTGACAATAAAGCTATGCTTCACAACTGGACGAGAAATCCCCACCATATCACATTCTTGGAACGCATCTCGACCAATTAAATTACTCATGACCTGACCAGAAATAATGACCATAGGCACAGAATCTGTATAAGCCGTTAAAATGCCAGTGATTGCGTTTGTTGCTCCGGGCCCCGAAGTCACTAACACACATCCAACTTTACCTGTAGAACGTGCATAGCCATCCGCCATGTGCACAGCTGCTTGTTCATGGCGAACTAAAATATGTTCAATACCACCTAGTGTATGGATCGCATCATAAATATCTAATACTGCCCCACCTGGATAACCAAATAAATACTCTACGCCTTCATCGCGTAAAGATTGAACGACCATCTCTGCGCCAGATAACTTCTTCATTTTTTACTCCTAAAACGAACCGCACTTTTCAAAAGTGCCCATGCTTTGTATCAATGATTTACATCATACTAAGCAAAAAGTTTTTGTCTAGTCTACATAATGGCTAAAAACACCGACAAAACAGAATAAAAAATCAAACAATATAATAAAATTAGATTTTTATAAAAAAAATAATACTTTTAAATAAAAAAATGCGACCATATGTCGCATTTTATAAATTTATCAAAATTTTATATTTTATTTAGATTTTTGAGCAAGATCACATTTTTAACGTTTTTTCACTGCAAATACGATTAAAAATAATGAAACTGCCGTCGCAGCAAAACCAGCTAAACCTGAATAAGTGAAACCTACCACGATGTAACCAATAGCCGTTGCAGCTGCAACTGTTGCTGCATAAGGAAGCTGAGTAGTCACATGATCCATATGGTTACATTTTGCACCAGTTGAAGACAAAATCGTTGTATCAGATACTGGCGAACAATGGTCACCACATACAGCCCCCGCCATTACTGCTGATAAACAAGGGAGTAATAATTCTGGCGCTGCATTTGCAGCCATAGCCGCTGCAATTGGTAACATAATACCGAATGTCCCCCAGCTAGTACCGGTTGAGAATGCCATTGCAGAACCAAGAATAAATAAAATTACAGGTAAGAATTGCATTGGGATATTACCAGAAACAAGAGAAGATAAATATTTACCAGTTTGCATATCCCCAACAACTTTATTAATTGTCCACGCAAAGAATAAAATTGCGATTGCACCAGCCATTGATTTAATACCTGCGATCCAAGAGCGTGCATATTCTGGAACACTCACTTGACGATCAATAATAATTAATAAAGTAGAAACTAGAATTGAGCAAGAACCACCTACAACTAAAGATGTTCCAACAACAGTATTTTCAAACGCACCTAAAATGCTAAATTCTTTACCATCCGCTGCTAATGCTGATGCACCAGTGTAAATCATCATTGTAACCGTTGAAAAAATTAAAACTAAGATAGGTAATACGAGATTACGTACGTGACCTTTTGCACCCGTTTCTTCTTCTAATTCATCTTCAGGATTTTCCAAAGCTAATTTTTCATGACGTGCCATTGAAGCAATATCGAAAGAAAAATATGCCACAAAGAACACCATGATAATTGAGAAAATTGCATAGAAGTTCATTGAGCTCATTGCCACGAATGCACCAATTGGTGTGTATTCAGTGATCGAATAAGTCGCTAATAAACCGCCTACTAAGGTAATAATGTATGCGCCCCAACTTGAAACTGGCATCATTACACACATCGGCGCAGCCGTTGAATCCAAAATATAAGCAAGTTTCGCACGAGAAACTTTAAAACGGTCTGTCACTGGACGAGCAATTGCGCCTACAGCAAGACTGTGGAAATAATCGTCAATAAAAGTAACAAAAACTAATGATGCAGCTAATAATTTAGCCCCACGACGACCTTTAATACGGTTTTGTGCCCACTCAGCAAACGCACGATTACTACCTGATACAGTTAAAAGTGCGGTTAAAACACCAAGCAATAATAAGAACAAGACAATGTTCATATTAGAGTTAATTGCGCCATCAGCATAAACAAGTGAAATCACGTTGCTTGATAGATAACTGAAAGATGAGCCAATATTCCAGCCACCTAACATTAACGCACCAACAATAATCCCTGCACTGAGAGACACCAATACACGACGAGTTGCAATGGCCAAGACAATCGCCAATAAAGCTGGAATGATTGACCAAACTGAGGATGAAAAATCGATAAGTTCCATTAAGAGATACCTACAATTAATGGAGAGAACGGAAAGCAAAGGACAGAATAAGACCAGAACAACCGTAGCGCTCCATAGTTAATCAAAAAACTATGACAGTGTCGCCCCTTTCAAGTACGCCACCAACCAAACAAAACGACTTTTGTTTGATTTCGGCAATCATTCCTTTCTTTTTTCTTCATCGTTATCCACTCTGAAAAAATACTTATAATGATTGCACCTCTACTTTTGTAGTGATTCAAGAGATTACCGTAAAAAAATCCAAATGCCAACAAGTTTTATAAAAAATTTTATTAGATTGAATTAAAAATATAAAAAATAAACAAAAAGAAATTTAAAGATATATACCTGCTCCGACCATTTATTTAAAATAGATATTTACAATAAATATTATTTTCCCTATTATTAAATAAGTTTTTCCACATACAAGATTATTTTATCGAGGTTTATTATGAGCGAATTAGCAAAAGGTTTGACAAATCTTCGTAGTTTACGTGCGGCAGTGCGCGAATTAACTTTAGAACAAGCGGAAAGTGCTCTTGAAAAATTACAAACTGCTGTTGAAGAGAAACGTACTAATGAAGCAGAATTAATTAAAGCAGAAACAGAGCGAAAAGAACGCTTAGCTAAATATAAAGAATTAATGGAAAAAGAAGGTATTACACCTGAAGAATTACAAGAGATCTTTGGTACAGCAGCAACATCTGCTAGAGCAAAACGTCCACCTCGCCCAGCAAAATATGCATTTATTGATGAAAATGGCGAACGTAAAACATGGACTGGCCAAGGCCGCACACCGCGCCCAATTCAAAATGCATTGAATTCTGGTAAATCATTATCTGATTTCGAAATTTAATTTTTCTATTTGAAACTAGAACCCATTTTTATGGGTTCTATTTTTTTATCTAAATCTAGCGCACAACATTATGATCGAAAAAAAAATATTACTCACCGATTGTCCCGATGATAAAGGCCTAATAGCTAAAATAACCAACATTTGTTACAAACATCAACTAAACATTCTGCATAATAATGAATTTGTAGATTTTGAAACCAAGCATTTCTTTATGCGTACAGAATTGGAAGGTATTTTTAACGAAGCTACCTTATTAGAAGATCTAAAATATAGCTTACCCGAAGGAACGCATTGTCGATTAATTGGTACACAACGTAAACGAATTGTTATTTTAGTCACCAAAGAAGCTCACTGCCTCGGCGATATTTTAATGAAAAATTATTATGGTGCGCTTGATGTAGAAATTGCTGCAGTGATCGGCAACCATGATAATTTACGCGAACTCGTTGAGCGTTTTAATATTCCGTTTCATTTGGTTAGTCATGAAGGCTTAACTCGTATTGAGCACGATAAATTATTAGCTAAAAAAATTGATAAATACACGCCAGATTATATTGTTCTCGCTAAATATATGCGTGTGTTAAATCCTGAATTTGTCGCTCGTTATCCAAATCGAGTGATTAATATTCACCATTCATTTTTACCTGCTTTCATTGGTGCCAAGCCTTATCAACAAGCCTATGAACGAGGTGTAAAAATTATCGGTGCAACAGCACATTTCATTAATAATGAATTGGATCAAGGCCCAATCATTATGCAAAATGTCATTAATGTGGATCATACTTATAGCGCTGAAGCTATGATGCGTGCTGGCCGTGATGTGGAAAAAACCGTGTTAAGTCGAGCCCTTGATCTTGCTTTACACGATAGAATTTTTGTTTATAAAAATAAAACGGTGGTGTTGTAGTGGAAAAAATCATCCTTGCGCCAATAAGTGCGGTTGAAGGAACAATTAATTTACCAGGTTCTAAAAGTTTATCGAACCGAGCATTACTTTTAGCCGCCTTATCTAAAGGCACAACAAAAGTAACCAATTTATTAGATAGCGATGATATTCGACATATGCTTAACGCACTCAAAGCATTAGGCGTACTCTACCATCTTTCTGATGACAAAACTATTTGTGAAATAGAGGGATTAGGTGGAGTATTCAATATACAGGACAATCTTTCTCTCTTTCTTGGCAATGCGGGCACTGCAATGCGTCCATTAACCGCTGCGCTTTGCTTAAAAGGAAACGCCGAAGTTGAAATCATCTTAACGGGTGAACCTCGTATGAAAGAGCGTCCAATACTCCATTTAGTCGATGCATTACGCCAAGCTGGTGCAGATATTCGCTACTTAGAAAATGAAGGTTATCCTCCAGTCGCAATTCGCAACAAAGGGATAAAAGGTGGAAATGTTAAAATTGATGGCTCTATTTCATCCCAATTTTTGACCGCACTTTTAATGTCTGCGCCACTTGCAGAAAATGACACCGAAATCGAAATTATCGGTGAACTAGTCTCTAAACCCTATATTGACATCACCCTTGCAATGATGCGAGATTTTGGTGTTCACGTTGAAAACCATCACTACCAAAAATTTCAAGTTAAAGGAAATCAATCCTACATTTCACCTGGAAAATACTTGGTAGAAGGGGATGCCTCATCGGCATCTTACTTTCTCGCAGCTGGAGCCATTAAAGGAAAAGTGAAAGTCACTGGAATTGGTAAAAACTCTATTCAGGGCGATCGTTTATTTGCTGATGTATTAGAAAGAATGGGGGCAAAAATCACTTGGGGAGAAGATTTTATTCAAGCCGAACGTGCTGAATTGCATGGCATTGATATGGATATGAACCACATTCCAGATGCCGCAATGACGATAGCAACCACAGCACTTTTTGCTAATGGTGAAACCATCATTCGCAATATTTATAACTGGCGCGTGAAAGAAACAGATCGTTTAACAGCAATGGCAACTGAACTGCGTAAAGTCGGTGCAGAAGTCGAAGTAGGTGAAGATTTTATTCGTATTCAACCGCTTGCACTCAATCAGTTTAAACATGCTAATATTGAAACTTATAACGATCACCGGATGGCAATGTGTTTTTCTCTAATCGCTCTGTCCAATACACCAGTGACAATTTTAGATCCTAAATGTACTGCCAAAACCTTTCCAACATTCTTTAGTGAATTTGAGAAAATTTGCTTAAGAGATTAAATTAAAAAAGTGCGGTAAATTTCAAAAAAGTTTTCAAAATTAACCGCACTTTCATTCCATTCTAAAAAAAATCCTAAATAAAGATTATTTATACCGTTTTTTCACCGCACTTTTATCTTGCTCACATAATCGTTCTAATTTTTCCTTAATCTGAATTTCCATACCTCTATTCGTCGGAAAATAATATTGAGTGTCTTTTAATTCAGGCGGGAAATAATTTTCACCTGCCGCATAAGCGTTAAGTTCATCGTGAGCATAACGATATTCAGCACCATAGCCAAGCTCTTTCATTAAATTAGTTGGCGCATTACGTAAATGTGGTGGAACATCGTAATCTGGCAAATCTTTCGCTTGCTGTTTTGCAGTGTTAAATGCAGTATAAACCGCATTACTTTTTGGCGCTACCGCAAGATATATGATGGCTTGGGCAATGGCTCGCTCCCCTTCATAAGCCCCGACTCGAGTAAAGCAATCCCAAGCAGCCAATGCGACTTGCATAGCGCGAGGATCTGCATTTCCCACATCTTCTGAAGCAATGGCAAGTAATCGGCGCGCAACATATAAAGGGTCTCCACCCGCTGTTAAAATTCTTGCATACCAATACAGAGCCGCATCTGGTGAAGAACCTCGAACAGATTTATGTAGCGCAGAAATTAAATCGTAGAAACGATCACCTTGTTTATCAAATCTCGCTTGACGTTCGCCTAAGACTTCTTTTAATAAAGTGCGGTCAATTTTTTTTCCATTTTCGGTTTCATCTGCCATATCCACCATTAATTCGAGGCAATTCAAAGCTAATCGCGCGTCTCCATTGACATATTCGGCAAGTACTTGCAGTAAATTCTCTTCTAAAATTAACCGCTCTTTACCCAATCCACGTTCAGGATCTTCTACAGCTTGCTGCAAAACTTGTTCAATTTCAGCCGTTGTAAGTGATTTCAGCACATATACTCTGGCACGAGAAAGCAATGCATTATTTAGCTCAAAAGAGGGATTTTCTGTTGTCGCCCCAATAAAAATAACGGTTCCATCTTCAATGTGCGGTAAAAATGCATCTTGCTGGCTTTTATTAAAACGATGGACTTCATCCACAAATAAGATAGTTTTACGATCTGCAAGACGATTTTGTTTTGCACGATCAATGGCTTCACGAATTTCTTTGATACCACTCGTCACCGCAGAAATTCGCTCAACTTCAGCATTAATACGTTGCGCAATAATTTCTGCGAGCGTTGTTTTTCCTGTACCTGGTGGCCCCCAGAAAATCATAGAATGAATATGCCCAGCTTGAATAGCTTTACGCAGCGGCTTACCTTCACCAATAAGATGAGTTTGCCCAAAATACTGCTCTAGACTCGTTGGACGCATCTTGGCTGCCAGTGGACGAAAATCATTTTCGGCAAAATCAAAATTGAGATTCGACATGTTTATTTCTCACAAAATTGAAGGGCGTATTTCTACGCCCTTATTTAAAATAATCATTTGTTATTTTTTACGTTGGTCATCCACTTCAACGCCTTTTTCTGGCTTAAATTGGAACAAGGTATCAGACAAAGTTTGATTAGTAATATTACGTAAAACATAAAGATTGGTTTGCCCATCTTTCTCTGTCGTACTGAAATTTCTTAATACGCCATTGGCATCGACACGAATATCAAATTGCTTGATATTACTTTTTGAAGATTTAGGTTTCAATACAAAGGTATCCACTTGTTGCATAACCGAATATTGATCCCAATGGTTTTTGTCATTACTTGTAAGCAACACGAAAGGGGTGTTATTTACCGCATCTTTAACCCATTGTGCTGTTACTTGTTGCACAAATGGATCGTAGAACCATAAGGTTTTACCATCAGAAATAATCTGGGTTTCTTGAGGGGTTTTAGTATCCATACGGAATAAATTTGGGCGTTTAATTTGAAGTTTGCCACTTCCTTGTTGAACATTTTTGCCACTTCCAGAAGTCACTGTTTGCACAAATTCAGCGCTTAATACATCGACTTTAGCTAAACGCATTTGCAATTCACTTGCCGCATCAGCCAATGCCAAATTACTCAAACCAAGTAAGGCAAGTGCGGCAAATTTTAACGTTGTTTTTTTCATTTTACTTTCCTTTTAAATTAGTAGTCCGGACGACGCGATAAAATCTCACGCTTACCATTTTGCATTGGGCTGACAATCCCTTGTTCTTCCATTTGATCCATAATACGCGCTGCTCGGTTAAAGCCTACGCTAAATTTACGTTGAATAGAAGATACTGAAGTTGTACCGGTATTAATAACAAAATCCATTACTTCATCAAAGAGTGGATCTAATTCCCCACCACTTGATATTCCTTTTTCTGTACCTTCCTCATCGTCAGCACTTTCTAAAATACCATCAATATAATCAGGTTTACCACGTGCGCGCCAATCATCCGCAATACGAATAACTTCATCATCACTCATAAAGGCACCATGAACACGCACCAAATCCGATGAACCTTGCCCCGAATAAAGCATATCACCACGACCTAAAAGCGCCTCTGCCCCGCCTTGATCAAGAATAGTTCGTGAGTCAATTTTACTTGCAACGGTAAAGGCAATCCGACTTGGGATATTCGCTTTAATTAAACCTGTAATCACATCGACAGAAGGACGTTGTGTCGCCAAAATTAAATGGATACCAATAGCCCGCGCTTTTTGTGCCAATCTCGCAATAAGTTCTTCAATTTGCTTACCCGCTACCATCATTAAATCAGCAAACTCATCGACAATAACCACAATATAACTCAATTTTTTCAAGGCGGGTGGCATTGCATCCATTGTATCACCAGGTCGCCAAATTGGATTCGGCACTGGCATTCCCATCGCTTCGTATTCATCGATTTTTTCGTTGAAGCCTTCAATATTGCGTACACGTAGAGCAGAAAGCAACTGATAACGGCGTTCCATTTCATCTACACACCAACGCAACGCATTAGCGGCTTTTTTCATATCTGTTACAACAGGCGTTAGCAAATGCGGAATATCATTATAAACTGAAAGTTCAACGACTTTAGGATCGATCATGATAAATTTCACATCTTCTGGTTGAACACGATAAAGTAAACTTAAGATCATCGTATTCACGCCAACAGACTTACCCGATCCCGTTGATCCTGCAACCAACAAATGTGGCATTTTCGCTAAATCAACAATCACTGCCTTTCCGCTAATATCTTTACCTAAAGCCATTGGCAAAGTTGCATGAGTATCACGGAATTCGCTGCTATCTAACACATCACGTAATGGTACCATTTGACGATGAAGGTTAGGCGTTTCAATACCAATATAAGGCTTGCCAGGAATAGCCTCTGCCACACGAATCGAGCGGAACATTAATGCACGCGCCAAATCGGTATCAATACTCGTTACTTTTGACGCTTTCACCCCAGGTTGTAATTCTAATTCATAGCGAGTGACAACTGGGCCAACAAGCACATCTTTTACAGTCGCTTTCACATTAAAATTACGTAATTGTTGCTCAATGCGTTGAGACGTTTCAAAAACTTCTTCTTGCGTAATATTTTGTTCCACTGCGGGATGTTTTGATAATAACTCCAAACTTGGTAAGGGTGTACTAGGCTTTTCACGTTTAGTTGTTTGCTGTTGGAATGCAGGATGAATCAAGCTGCCACTATAACCTTTATAGTTAGGTGATTCCTCTTGATTTTTGTCTAATTGAACATCCCTTATATCATCCTGTAAGGATACGTTAAATTTTAGTTCATCATCACCCAAACGGACTTTTTCATCAGCTTGAACATTAAAATTATTATCCGCCATTTCAGTATTCAAGGATTCATGAGTCGGTTTTAATGAAACTGTTGGCATTTCATCATTTGTAAGCAAGCAAACCTTAGTAAAATCATCCGCACTTTGATCCATTGAGACATTGTCCTGAACAGCAGGCTTTATCGGTTTATTCCACACTGGCACAAAATCATTTTTACTTACCGTTTGTCCATGCGCGTCGCTCGATAAATTCACGCTAGGTAATGCTTCAGATTCAAACTCAAGAGAAAACTGAGGTTTTACACTCTCTTCAGGAGAAACTTCATATTCTGATTTAATCGAGACCTCTGGATTTAAACCATGAATATTAATGAAATGCGAAGGATGCTCAACTGAGTTGTCTTCTGCCTCTAAAGACGATTTTTGAGTTTCAATCTCACCATTTTGTTCCAAATTAAGATTATTTTGATCTAGATTTTCTGTTGCTGAACTATCTGATTTTACAATCACGATTTGCTCTAATTCTTCCGTTGTTTTTTCTTGCTCAACACGTTCTTCCTGCTCATTTTTCATTGTTAACCAATGATAAAAGGCCACAATCAGTCGAATTAATGAGGCGCCAGAGCAAAAAATAAAACCGATTAAAGCAAATGTGAAACCAATTAAAACCGATCCAAATTTACCTAATGCTGGATAAAGCCAATTTACAACAAGTGAACCGCCCAATACGCCACCACTTAAATAAAAGGCATTGCTTGACAAAAGCAACATACTCATCACACAAAGCCCAATAATCAGCATTATAAAGCCAAAACTACGTAAAATAATTCGAGTACAGGAAAGGTTTTTAACTGCTTTTGTTTTCAATAAATAGACTGGTACCAAAAAAGCCGTAAAAGGAATAACATGGGCAACATAGCCTAAGAAAACAAAAGAAAGATCGACAATCCACGCACCAAATGCGCCGACTTTATTAATTGTTTCACCATGCGCACCAGCCGTTGCCCAAGAATTATCAAGCGGAGTATAACTTGACCAAGCAATAATTAAATAAAGCCCAAAAAGTGCGGTTAATCCAAGCAAAAGTTCAGCTAAATACTGTTTTGGTGTAAATCGTTCTGTTATTTGTTTAATCATATTATTTCAATACAAGGAAATTTGTTTGTTTTACTTCTTCCATCACAACATAAGTGCGAGTGTCATTTACACCAGGTAAACGCAATAATGTCGTCCCCAGCAATTTTCGGTATTCAGCCATGTCTGCAACACGAGTTTTTAATAAATAGTCAAAATCGCCCGATACTAAATGGCATTCTTGAATTTCTTCCAACTCTTGAATCGCAGCATTAAATTCCTCAAATACGTCAGGTTTTCCACGAACTAACGTAATTTCCACGATCACAAGCAAAGGCGCTTCCAATAATTCAGGATTCAACAACGCGCGATATCCCATAATTACGCCTTGTTTTTCTAAACGTTTAACACGTTCCAAACAAGGCGTGGGTGAAAGCCCTACTTTTTTCGACAAATCAATATTAGAAATTTTACCGTTGCGTTGTAATTCATTAAGAATTTTTATATCAATCGCATCCAGCGCTTTATTCAGTTTTTTTTCCATTTTTTTATTTTTCTTTGAATAAAAAGTATGTTTATTTTAACAAATTTTGCTAACGTTTTCAGTACAACGGGATTAGATAATTCATTTCCATTAAGACTATTAATTGTCTCTAATGGAAGTATTTAAAAATTATCCAACACGGCTAACGCATCGGAAAGTTTCTTCACTGTAAAAACTTGCATATTTTCGACCGCACTTTTCGGCTTGTTACCAAAAGGAACAATAGCACGTTTAAAACCATGCTTTGCCGCTTCACTAATACGCTCTTGCCCACTTGGCACAGGGCGAATTTCTCCTGCTAATCCAACTTCACCAAAGATCACTAAATCTTGTGGCAAAGGGCGATTACGAAAACTAGAAATTAATGCAAGCAACAAAGCCAAATCCGCACTTGTCTCACTGACTTTTACACCACCAACGACATTTACAAAGACATCTTGATCAGCCATTTGTAAGCCACCATGTCGGTGTAACACCGCCAATAATAGTGCTAAGCGATTTTGCTCTAATCCCACCGCAACACGACGAGGATTCGATAGCATTGAATGATCCACCAAGGCTTGAATTTCAACTAAAAGAGGACGAGTTCCTTCCCAAAGTACCATAACAGAGCTGCCCGATGTAATTTCATCACCTCGGCTTAAAAAGATCGCAGATGGATTTTTTACTTCTCGCAAGCCTTGCTCGGTCATACCAAATACGCCTAATTCATTCACCGCACCAAAACGGTTTTTATGGCTACGCAAGGTACGATAGCGAGAATCGGCTTCGCCTTCTAATAGTAATGAACAGTCAATCGCATGCTCTAACACTTTCGGCCCAGCAAGTGTCCCGTCTTTCGTTACATGCCCCACCATAATAATCGCGACTTGGCGGGTTTTCGCATAACGAGTGAGGAAAGAAGCACATTCACGTACTTGAGCTACACTGCCTGGTGATGATTGAATATCAGCCAAATGCATTACCTGGATCGAGTCCACCACTATAATTTGTGGTTTTAACTGATCCGCCAAATTACAAATCTGTTCCACAGAGGTTTCTGACAACATTTTTAATTGATCGTTTGGCAATCCCAATCGACTTGCACGCATCGCAACCTGTTGTAATGATTCTTCTCCCGTTACATAAAGTGCGGTCATGTTTTTCGCTAAACCGCACATGACTTGTAATAACAAGGTACTTTTCCCTGCACCAGGATGCCCACCAATTAAAATCGCACTACCTGGTACGATTCCACCACCCAGTACGCGATCTAACTCATTAAAGCCACTGGAAAAACGAGGAGTTTCTTGCAAACTAATTTCAGAGAGCGTTTGAATTTTTGCCTGAGTTTCACCCGCGTATCCACTAAAACGATCGTTTTTTGATTTTGCGGTGGAAATTAACCGCACTTCCGTGATTGTATTCCACGCTTTACAAGCCGAGCATTGCCCTTGCCAACGAGAAAACTCCGCACCACAATCGTTACATACATAAGCTGTTTTCGGGGCTTTAGCCATTTTTCATCCTTCTCATTCTTTAACCGAGTATTCATATACCTACGGCTAAATATCGTTATATGGTTCAGGGCAAGCTGACATAATGCCTAGAAATATAGCTTCCCCATTTGCACGGTTGATTCGCATTATGCCGAGAATCTCATTAATTTGATCATTCGCTCAAAATAAACTCGACTTTTCAAAAGTGCGGTCAATTTTTCAATAGTTTTTTCATTGTCTTTCGTTTCACTATGAAAACGAATCAAATCACGGATTTCAACAAAGATTTTCTGATTGCTTTCTAACAAAGCTGGTAAGAGCGTTTCTTTTTGTTTTTCTGTTGCCACCGCTTCTAGGATTTTTCCATTTTCATCATAATAATGATAAAGATTAAAAAATGCCCCAACTCGCTCCACTGTTTTCATAAAATCTTGGCTAAAAAGTGCAGGAGAAAAGGATAAGGTTTCTTCCAAAAGTTTCTGTTCCATTTTCAACACGGAATTAAATTTTACACAAAAATCTACCGATCTTTCTTCTCGTTCTTCTTTTAAGAAATCACGCCATTTATTTAGCCAATCCGTCAAAAATTGTTTTGAACCTAACAAATAACCACGCTTCGCTTTACTTGAGCTACTAAAATAAATATCTCTTTCGAAAGGCAAGGTTTCTACAAAATCAAAAAGATCCTGCACATTGCCAGATTTCAATTCAAACTCAATTTCACAAATCGATTGCTCAGATTCTCCTGAAATAATTTTGCCTTGATCAAACGCCACTTCAATTTTGGATTGTTGAAATTCAACTAACCAAAAAGTGCGGTTAAAATCTGTGGAGAAAATAGGTTGTAGTGTTGAACTAGGTAATTGTTTAAAAGGATAAAGCTCTCTTAATTGGGCATTAGTTGGCGTTTCTTTTTCGGTTAATGATAAATTATATTCTGGGCGACTATGCAATCCACCAACAACTTCGCCGTTGGTTTTTAGCGTTAATGTAAGTTCCTGATCTTCTTGACGAATACGTAATCCCATCTTTTGTTTAGCAAGAAAATGATCAGGATAGTCATAATAAGTATTGCTCAAAAATAAATCTTGATGATCTAAAATCGTAAATTTTGCAAGATATTGTGGCAATTCAATACTGATTTGTGGCGAGATCGCCAATTTTAATTCAATTTCTTGTAGCATAATATTCCTTACTCAAATTAACTGTTTGAATATACAATACAATAAAAATAAATCAAGATTTTTGTGGTGTTTTACTTTACATATTAAACAACTATAAATGAATTTTTATTTATTGTGCAGTATTTTCCTATAATTAAAATATAGGAAATTATAAATGAAAGGTTATTCAAATAATTATGTGACATAATTTTTATTATATGAAATTGAATAAATTGAAAATCAAATATTTAGATTTATAACTGAAAGATTTCATTTAAGCAGAGAATATGATTCGAACTGTTCTCAAATCTATATTAAAAAGATTTGGATAATATATGGAAAATACTAACCAAGAAAAAATTAGGTGAAAAAGTCATCTTTTTCACCTGTCTAACATTTTGTGAGTTTTTCTATAAAAAATTTATCTCTCTTTCGGATAAAGCACTTCAGCATTAATCCAATTCACCCAAGTGTTTTCCAATAATGAAATTAAGGGGGTGCTATCTTCAACTACGGTATTCAAGGCAGATAATACCTCTTCTAAAGACGAAGGTTGTTCTTGTATATAACTTAATAGCCAAAAGTCAAGTTCAGATAAGCGTTGTTGCAGAATATTAAAATCGCTATCCCGCCATATAACAGCTTGCATAGGGTTTTCATCAAATTGTTTAAAATCGCTTGATAAAAAATCGACTTCATAGCTTTTTAAATAAGCTGCATCAGATAACTGCATTACGCTATGCTTATTCCACTCAAATTTTTCAGGTACTTTTGCTAAAGAAACTTCTGCAAGTAATTGAGTATTTTCAAAATCCATCAATGCCAGTATATTGGCATCAAAACTCTCTTTTTCTTGACAAAATAAGAGAAATTCTCCAGCAATATCTTGAAAATAAGGAGAATGTGATTTTCCTGTTAATACAAACATTTCTTTTGTCTGAGACCAACTCTCAGCAGAAACGTGTTTAGGTGCTTCAACAAAACAACGGTCAATAAAACCAAAGATGTTATTTCGAACTAAGCGAGCATAAACAGCAAGGCGATTCGGAGCATAACCATTTAGAGGTTGAGCATTAGCCAATCGAACTGCTGTGGCAAGTGCTTTTTGTGTTTCAATAAGCGAAGGTTTAGGCTGCATAGGATATTACCTCTTTTTGAGCATATTTTTGCTGTAGTTGTGCAATATGTTCAACTTCAGCATAAAGTTCTGCAAATGGAGGGAAATTGAAATCACGCTCTAATAATGTTGGCGGAATGGCAGGTAGTCGTTGATAGGCATATTCTAATAAATCCCACACAGTACCTTTTACTGCCTCACCGTGCGTATCAATTAATAACTCTGGTAAATAGCGATATGCCCCTTTTATTTTATTAAATGATTCTCCTTCTAAATCCTCCACAACTTGTGCCGCAGAATGTTCTTCGTCGTGTCCTGCAATATGAATGTAATTGACACGTTTCACATCTACTTGATCTAAAAAAACATAAGGATCAAGTAAACCGTGATTGACGCCATTTACATAAATATTATTCACATCTAAATGAATACCACAATTCGCTTCTTGTGCAATAGCATTTAAAAATTCTACTTCATTCATTGTGCTGGTGGGAGAGTGTAAATAATAAGAGGTGTTTTCTAATGAAATTTGTAATCCTAAAAAATCTTGCACATAGCGGATTCTCTGTGCTACGTGTTTTACAGCTTCTTCAGTAAATGGCATAGGTAATAAATCATATAAATGCCCTTCACATTCACAATAACTCAAATGTTCAGAAAAAAATGTCGAATTATATTGAGTCATTAATGCTTTAGTATTTTTTAATAACTCGCGATCAAGTGGTGCTTGCCCGCCTAATGAAAGTGATAGTCCGTGTACCGCAAGTGGATATCTTTCAGCGGCTTGATCAAATCTATAACGAGCAGCTCCTCCCATTTTTACCCAATTTTCTGGAGCAACTTCCATAAACTGAATCGCATTATTTGATGATAAATTTAAAAAATCATCCGCTAAATCTCGACGATACCCTAATCCTGCACCTTGTAACATAATTATTTACTCCTTTTAATACAACACTGGTGTAAATTTACACCAGTGTTATGTATGGCATCTAGATTAAAATACGATTATTTAGAGCCACATTTACCTTCACCACATTTACCTTCTGCAGCTTTTGGTTTGCTCGCACCGCATTTACCTTCACCACATTTACCTTCTGCAGCTTTTGTTTTCACACATTTATCACCCATACAAGGTGTTGCAGCTTTATCTGTACTGCTTGATTTTGGCTCAGCGTGTGCAACAGTAGCTACTGTCATCGTTAATGCTCCAGCTAATGCGGCTAAAGTGGATAATTTTTTCATTTAAGTCTCCTAGAGTTTGATCTTGAATATATAGTTAGAGGAATTTCAACCAGCTTTTAGTTGGATAAACCTTCTTAATAAGCGTGTCTAAAGAGAGTTTCCCTGCTCCCTGCGTAATTAAGATTAATAAAGTTACCACATAAATTAATGGTAATTTATAACCATTATCACAAACGTTATAACCTGCATCAGCATGAATACTATACCACGCAACAGAGATTAAAATCGTCAAACCTAATGCACTAAAACGAGTTAGTACTCCGAATATTAGCAAGAAAGGGAGAATTAATTCCGCCCCCATTGCAATGTGCCAATTAATATCAGCAGGAATAAGATTAAACGGAAAAGGAAAACGATCTTGTATTTCAGTAAACCAATTTTGACCATTCCATTTTTCTAACCCTGCCTCTAAAAATTCCCACGCAAGAAAAAAGCGTAAAATCAATAAACTCACGCTGCTGCTGATACCTTGCATCTTACAATCCTTCATTTTTTACCTTTCAAATTTTCTCGCTTTTAAAGCGAAAAGTGTATTGGGTCACTTATCTTACCACACTAGGAAATATTACCCAGTTGTTTAGTTAGTCGAAGATAAAGCTTTTTTCTTACAAATTTTTTTGAAAAATTTTAAATATCAACAAAAATCGGGTAATATGCGCACGAATTTTTAACCCCTTATGGAGTAAATCACTTATGGCAATGAATAATATTCTCGGATTATTTGCCCATTCGCCTTTAAAACCATTGCAAAAGCATTCGGAAAAAGTCACTGAATGTTGCGATCTTTTAATTCCTTTTTTTGAAACAACCTTCTCAAAGGATTGGGAAAAAGCGGAAGAAAAACGCTTAGAAATCTCTCAGCGTGAACGTGAAGCAGATAGCTTGAAACGTGAGATTCGTTTGAAATTGCCTCGTGGTTTATTCTTACCTATTGATCGTACTGATCTCTTAGAATTAGTCACGCAACAAGATAAATTAGCAAATTTTGCTAAAGATATTGCAGGCCGTATGATTGGTCGTCAATTTGGTATTCCTGAAGAAATGCAGGAAGAATTCTTACATTACGTAAAACGTAGTTTAGATGCCATTCATCAAGCTCATCGAGTAATCGAAGAAATGGATCAACTTTTAGAAACCGGTTTTAAAGGCCGCGAACTAAAATTAGTTAACGATATGATTCAAGAACTTGATGCAATTGAAGATGATACCGACCAAATGCAGATCAAATTACGTAAAATGCTTTACACCATAGAAAGCCGTTATAACCCAATTGATGTGATGTTCTTATATAAAATTATTGAATGGGTTGGTGTGCTAGCTGACCAAGCACAACGTGTTGGCTCACGCATTGAATTAATGCTGGCGCGTTCATAATCAACAAAACATAGGAAATTAACTATGGAAGTTATTAGTCAATATGGTTCATGGTTGGTGTGGGTTACAGCAGCCTTCGGCTTTTTTATGGCTTTCGGTATTGGAGCCAATGATGTTTCAAACTCAATGGGGACATCTGTAGGATCCGGTACTGTAACAGCCAAACAAGCAATTATTATTGCGTTAATTTTTGAATCTGCTGGCGCATATCTAGCTGGTGGTGAAGTAACAGAAACCATTAAAAGTGGCGTAATCGATCCAATGCAATTTGTGGATACGCCCGATATTTTGGCACTGGGTATGCTTTCTGCTTTATTTGCCTCTGGTGCTTGGTTATTTATCGCAACGAAAATGGGCTGGCCAGTTTCTGGTACTCACACTATTATCGGTGCAATTATTGGGTTTGCGTGCATTACGATTGGCCCTGGCGCAGTAGATTGGTCAAATATTGGTAGCATCGTTGGTAGCTGGTTTATCACGCCTGTCATTGCAGGTATTCTCGCCTATGCAATCTTTGCAAGTACGCAAAAACTTATTTTTGATACCGAACACCCTCTGAAAAATGCACAAAAATATGGTCCTTATTACATGGGGATAACCGTATTTGTTCTGTGTATCGTAACCATGACAAAAGGTTTAAAACATGTTGGTTTAAATCTTTCCAATAAAGAAACTTTGATCATTTCGCTTGTCATTAGCCTTGTAGGCATGTTGTTTTTCCATTTCTATTTTAAAAGCAAAACATTCACCCAATCTGTAAGCAAAGGGACTTTTGGTGCGGTAGAAAAAGTCTTCAGTATTTTAATGTTATTAACCGCCTGTGCGATGGCTTTCGCTCATGGTTCGAATGACGTAGCCAATGCAATTGGCCCACTTTCAGCGGTTGTATCAATCGTTGAACAAGGCGGTAAAATTGTTTCAGGCGGAACCTTAACTTGGTGGATTTTACCACTAGGTGCATTAGGCATTGCTGTAGGCTTAATTACTATGGGACAAAAAGTAATGGCGACTGTTGGATCTGGGATCACCGATTTAACGCCAAGCCGTGGCTTTGCCGCTCAATTTGCCACTGCGATGACCGTTGTAGTTGCATCCGGTACAGGCTTGCCGATCTCAACAACACAAACACTTGTTGGGGCAATTTTAGGTATCGGTTTTGCTCGCGGTATCGCGGCACTCAATTTAACGGTTATCCGAAACATCATTAGTTCTTGGATAATCACTTTACCAGCCGGCGCATTCTTCGCAATTATTATCTTCTATTTACTGCGTGCGGTGTTTAATTAATTTATTGCAACAAAAAGTGCGGTTTATTCAGCCGCACTTTTGTTGTTTTTATTTTTAAGGAGAAAGCATGAAAAAAATCTACAATACTCTTTTATCTTGCGCGTTACTTGGTACAGGTATTGCAACTGCTCATGCAGAAACACAATATGTTACTGAAAATCTCAGTACGTTCTTACGCCGCGGTGCCGGTGAACAATTTAAAATTGCAGGTTCAATTCAAGCTGGAGAAGCGGTGAATGTATTAGATCGTCAAGGCAAATACACACTCATTCGCGACAATAAAAATCGTGAAGCTTGGATTTTAAATTCAGACTTAAGCAACACGCCAAGTAGTAAAGAAGAAAATCCAAAATTAAAAGCTCAAGTCCAAGAATTAACTTTAAAACTTAGTCGTTTAGATGGCGATTGGCAACAACGTACTGTCGAAATGCAACGTCGAACCAAACAAGCTGAGCAACAAAGTGCGGATCTTTTAGAACAAAATTCTCAACTGAAACGCGAACTTGAAATGACCAAAAATAAAAATCGTGATTTAGAAGCGATGCTTGATGCAGGTAAACGAGAAATTGCGATTCAATGGTTTATTTATGGCGGTTCAGTATTGGGTGTAGGCTTACTCTTCGGTTTGCTCATTCCTTATGTGTTACCAAAACGTCGCCGTCGTGATGATTGGGCATAATCACGAATGAAAGTTTATTTGGTTGGTGGGGCTGTTCGCGATCAATTATTAGGTTTACCGGTAAAAGATCGTGATTGGATTGTAGTAGGCGCAGACCCCGCTACGCTACTCTCTCTCGGTTATCAACAAGTAGGCAAAGATTTTCCGGTTTTTCTCAATCCTAAAACAAAAGAAGAATATGCGCTTGCCCGAACAGAACGTAAATCTAGAGCAGGTTACACGGGCTTTATTTGTGATTTCTCCCCAACAATCACATTAGAACAAGATTTAATTCGACGAGATCTCACTATTAACGCGATGGCTCAAAGCGAAGACGGTGAAATTATCGATCCTTATGGTGGAAAACAAGATTTAGAAAATCGAATTTTACGCCATATTTCTCCTGCTTTTTCAGAAGATCCTTTACGTGTATTGCGTGTGGCACGCTTTACAGCTCGTTATCATTCTCTCGGTTTTAAAATTGCCTCGGAAACGCTATCCCTAATGGCAGAACTTGCACAATCGGGAGAATTACAACATCTCACGGCGGAACGCGTTTGGCTAGAAACAGAAAAAGCCTTAAACGAAAAAAATCCTGAAATTTATTTTGAAACCTTACATAAAACAGGCGCATTAAGCATTTTATTTCCTGAAATCGATGCCCTTTATGGCGTGCCAAATCCAGTAAAACATCATCCAGAAGTAGATAGTTTTATTCATACCATGCTGGTATTAAAACAAGCGGTTAATTTGACTGAAAATAATCCTATCCTAAACAGAAGTGCAGTCCGTTTTGCCGCAATTTGTCATGATCTTGGCAAGGCTCTTACGCCTCAAAATATTCTTCCTCATCATTATGGGCATGAACAAACTGGCATAAAACCGACTAGATCATTGTGCAGACGCTTGAAAGTCCCAAGTTATTTTCAAGAACTTGCAGAACTGACTTGTGAATTTCACACGCATATTCACAAAGCCTTCGAGCTTCGAGCTGAAACCGTCATAACGCTGTTTAATCGTTTTGATGTGTGGAGAAAAGCACAACGCTTTCAAGAATTTCTACAAGTATGTTTAGCTGATACTCGAGGAAGAACAGGTTTTGAAAATAAAGACTATCCACAAATAGATTACATCAATCAATTATTACAAGCGGCAAATGAAGTAGATGTACAGCAAGTTATTGCTGATGGATTTGAGAAACAAGAAATTAGAAATGAATTGACGAAACGAAGAATCTTAGCGGTTAAACAAACAAAAGCAAATTACCCCAAAAATTAACAAATAAAAGTAACTTTACTCAATTAAACTAAATCCTTAAAATACGCGAGCTTATTAACTTGATGAATAATATGAAAACGTTTAAATTTCTCACCGCACTTTTTGTAACCAGCATACTTACAGCCTGTACGATGGATGCTGAACGTCCAGTTAACGTGCAATACATCGATAAAACGGATGCCACATGGCAACAGCATCTACAAAAGATTCAAAAAATTCAATCCTATCAAGCTAAAGGACAAATTGGTTATATCAGTCCTACAGAACGTTTTTCTAGCCGCTTTGAATGGCAATACCAAAATCCAAAATCTTATACACTTAAACTCTATTCTTTGATCAGTAAATCTACCCTTTGGATTCAAATGCATCAAAGCGGTATGACAATTTCCGATAACAACGGTAATCAACAATCTGCAGCCAATGCGAAACTATTATTACAAGAGATCATTGGCATGGATGTGCCATTAGAACATTTAGCTTATTGGTTGAAAGGCCAACCGGCAATGAACGCGGATTATCAAGTGGGCACCAACCATTTACTTGGCGCATTTACTTATCATGTGGATGGTTCTCAATGGACAGCAGATTATCTAACCTATCACTCAAATAATTCGATGCCTGAAAATATTCTGCTAAAAAATGACAGCACGAAACAAACTCTAAAAATTCGCGTGGATGAGTGGATTTACTAATGAATACATTAATGAAATCACATCAATTTTCTACCGCACTTTGTCAAAATACAACACAATCAAATGGGAAGCCATTGCGCTTCCCTAGCCCAGCCAAACTGAATTTATTTCTTTATATCAACGGAAAATTGCCGAACGGCTACCATGAATTACAAACACTTTTCCAATTTTTAGATTTCGGCGATTGGTTAGAAATGAGTATCCGTGAAGAAGATAATCAAATTGTTTTAACCCCAGAAATTCCAAATCTAAAAACGGAAAATAATCTAATTTATCGAGCTGCAAAACTTTTACAAGAAAAAGCCAATATTCAATTAGGTGCAAATATTCATTTAGACAAAATTCTTCCAATGGGAGGCGGTGTCGGTGGTGGTTCATCCAATGCAGCAACCGCATTAGTCGCGTTAAATTATTTATGGCAAGCCAATTTATCCATTGATGAACTGGCAAAATTAGGATTAACACTAGGCGCTGATGTGCCAATATTTGTACATGGACATGCTGCTTTTGCTGAAGGTGTAGGGGAAAAAATCACTTATTGTGAACCTGCCGAAAAATGGTTTGTTGTATTAAAACCCGATGATTCAATATCGACGGCTGCGATATTTCAAGATCCAAATTTACCACGTAATACACCGAAAAAATCCCTAGAACAACTTTTGAGCGAATCTTATGTAAACGATTGCGAAAAAATTGTGATAAATCATTATTCAAACGTTGAAAAAGCGCTAAACTGGTTGCTACAATATGCGCCGGCAAGATTAACAGGAACGGGAGCATGTGTTTTTGCTGAATTTGAGCATGAGGCAGAGGCACAAGCGGTATTTAGACAAAAACCAAAAGAATTTTTTGGTTTCGTCACTAAAGGACTCAATGTTTCTCCCTTGCACGCAATGTTGAAGCAGCTATCATCAACTTATACTCATCGACAATCTAAACCTGAGGTTTTATAAAATGCCTGACATTAAACTCTTCGCGGGTAATGCAACACCTGAACTTGCAAAACGTATTTCTGAACGTTTATATATTTCACTAGGCGATGCGACGGTCGCACGTTTCAGCGATGGTGAAATTCAAGTTCAAATCAATGAAAATGTGCGTGGTGCGGATGTATTTATCATCCAATCAACTTGTGCACCAACCAATGATAACTTGATGGAATTGATTGTGATGGTAGATGCATTACGTCGAGCGTCTGCTGGTCGTATTACTGCCGTGATTCCTTATTTCGGCTATGCTCGCCAAGATCGTCGTGTTCGTTCGGCACGTGTACCAATTACCGCTAAAGTTGTAGCTGATTTACTTTCAACTGTTGGTATTGACCGTGTATTAACCTGCGACCTACACGCAGAACAAATTCAAGGTTTCTTTGATGTTCCAGTAGACAACGTATTTGGTTCTCCGGTTTTAATTCACGATATTTTGAAAAAATCTGATCTTGAAAACCCAATTGTTGTCTCCCCAGATATTGGCGGTGTTGTACGTGCTCGTGCTGTGGCTAAATTATTAAACGATACCGATATGGCTATCATTGACAAACGCCGCCCTCGCGCAAACGTAGCACAAGTGATGCATATTATCGGTGATGTTGCAGATCGTGATTGTATTTTAGTAGATGATATGATTGATACTGGCGGTACGCTTTGTAAAGCGGCAGAAGCATTAAAAGAACGTGGTGCGAAACGTGTTTTTGCTTATGCAACTCACGCAGTTTTCTCTGGCGCTGCAGCCAAAAACTTAGCCAGCGATGCCATCGATGAGATTGTTGTTACTGACACCATTCCATTATCAGAAGAAATGAAAGCTATCGGTAAAGTTCGCGTGCTTACGCTTTCTTCCATGCTGGCAGAAGCTATTCGTCGAATTAGCAACGAAGAATCTATTTCTGCTATGTTTAACTAAATTAAAATTTCAATGAAAAATACCGCACTTTTATTGCCAAAGTGCGGTATTTTTTTATTTACATTATTTATCTGTATCTACTTTATTCAACCGTTACACGCGCAAATTTTCGTTTACCCACTTGGTAAACATTTGTGCCTTTCGGTGCATTGTCTTTTACGTTATCGACTTTTTCACCATTGATTTTTACACCGCCTTGTTGAGCAGAGCGAATTGCTTCTGAAGTAGAAGGCACAAGTCCCGCTTCTTTTAATAAGGTGGCTAAACCAATTTCACCAGAAAACGTAAATTCAGGCATTTCATCAGGCATCGCGCCTTTTTGGAAACGATTAATAAATTCTTGTTCTGCGGCGTTTGCTGCCTCTTCATTGTGGAAACGTGCAATTAATTCTTTTGCTAATAAGATTTTTACATCACGTGGATTTTTGCCGTTTTCTACTTCTGATTTTAATTGTGCAATTTCACTTAATGGACGGAATGAAAGAAGGTTATACCAATCCCACATGAGTTCATCAGAAATTGACATCACTTTACCGAACATGTCGCTTGGTGCTTCCGTTACGCCGATATAGTTACCAAGTGATTTGGACATTTTTTTCTCGCCGTCTAAGCCAACGAGTAACGGGAGTGTAATCGCAACCTGTGGTTTTTTGCCTGCTGATTTTTGCAATTCACGACCAACAAGTAAGTTGAATTTTTGGTCTGTACCACCTAGTTCCACATCTGCATCTAATGCAACGGAATCATAACCTTGTAATAATGGATAAATAAATTCATGGATTGCAATGGGTTGGTTGTTACTAAAGCGTTTTTTGAAGTCGTCACGTTCAAGCATACGCGCAACGGTGTAGTTGCTTGCAAGACGAATCATGCCTTCTGTACCAAGTTTGCTTAACCATTCAGAGTTGAAGACGATTTTAGTTTTTTGTGGATCGAGAATTTTATAAATTTGCTCTTTATAGGTTTCAGCATTACGCAATACGTCTTCACGGCTGAGTGGAGGACGCGTGGCGTTTTTTCCCGATGGATCTCCCACCATTCCAGTGAAATCACCAATTAAGAAATAGACTTCATGACCGAGTTGTTGAAATTGACGTAATTTATTTAATACAACAGTATGCCCTAAATGAATATCTGGTGCGGTTGGATCGGCGCCTAATTTTACTTTTAATGGGCGATTTTCTTTCAGTTTTTCGATTAAATCCGCTTCTGAAAGGATTTCATCAGTACCGCGCTTTAGTTCCGCGAGAACGGTATTAATGTCAGTCATTATTATTTCCTAATTATGTTTTTTGAAAGGTTTTATTATAGGGATTCTTGGCGATTTGTGAATAAAAAAAACGCCTATTTGTGGGGAAATAGGCGGGAATGTTGGAGTGATTATCTAATATTGTTGTTGGAATAGTTAGATGATAATTGTTATCAATAACCTTGTCAATAATTAAATGAAAATAATTCTCAAAAAATATTATTTTATATAAGGCACCGATTCTGTTAAGGAAAGTGCGGTAGGAATTCCATTAGAAATTTCAAATTTACCCGCATAAGCATAGGCTTCAACGCCTTGTTCCATTGCTTCTTTTAATAAGCGATCATATTCGGGATCGATATATTCTGCGATTTTGAAACGATCAAAACCATTATGTAACCCAGCAAATAGTACCACTGCGCGATGACCTTGTTTTTTCATTGCCAGTAATTCTCGGACATGTTTTTGCCCACGCGTAGTAACCGCATCGGGGAACATGCCTAAATTTCCTTTCACTAAGGTGATGGACTTCACTTCCACATAACAATCGGGTAAGCCTTCGCCTTTTAGTAAGAAATCAATTCGGCTATTTTCTTCGCCGTATTTCACTTCAGGATAAATTTCCTCATACATTGCTAATTCTTTGATTTGCTTATTTTGCAGTGCTTCAAAGACAAGCTGATTAGAACGATGCGTATTGATACAGCAAAGTTGCCCATTTTCAAGTTGAGTAAGTTCCCAAGAATGAGGATATTTGCGGGTTTGACTATCGGAATGTGAATACCAAATTATATCACCTTTTTCACCGCACCCAGTCATCGCGCCTGTATTGGCACAATGGATTGTCATCACATCACCAGTTGGTAGTTCAATATCCGCAAGAAAGCGTTTGTAACGACGAATTAATTTTGCCGATTGTAAAGCTGGAAGTTGCATAAAGTTCCTTATTTGAGTTTTTCTAAACGTTGTAAAATGGCATTATCGCTCATGGCTTGCATTTTTTTCATTCTCAAAGAAAGTAAGATCGCCGCAAAAGTGAGTGATACCACAAAGGCAATCCAGAAACCTTTCGCATCAATGTGTGGAACAAGCCAATCTGTACGACCGAGCGTATAACCAAGTGGCACACCAATTACCCAATAAGAGAAAAGGGTAATATATAAAATGACTTTAGTATCTTTATAGCCCCGTAAAATGCCGCCAACCACCATTTGGACGGTATCTGAAAATTGATAAAGTGCGGCAAATAATAATAAATTTGCCGCCATGGCGATGACAATTTCATCAGTTACGAAAATAGAGGCAATTTCATAACGGAAGAAAATCGTAATTAATGCGGTAATGATTGTGATAGTCAGCCCTAATAATAATGCGGCATAGCTCATTTTTTTCGCATTTTGAGGAGAACCTGCCCCCAATGCTTGTCCGACTAAAATCGTTGTTGCCATACCAATTGACAGGGGGAACATGAAAATAAAAGAGCTGGTATTCAATGTAATTTGATGGCTCGCCACAACGGTTGAGCCTAGCGGAGAAAGCATTAACGAAGTGAGGGCAAATAATGCCACTTCACAACAAAGTGCAATAGCAATGGGCAACCCTAAACGCAGTAGTTTTTTAAGTGTTTTGGGATTCGGCATTTCAATTAATTGGCTAAATACTTTTAGTGAGCGTTCTTGAGCATTCGTGTAGGAATAGAACATCATCATTAAGCACATTGCCCAGTTCACAATAGCTGTCGCAATGCCACAGCCCACCGCACCAAAAGCAGGCATACCAAATTTTCCATAAATAAAAATATAATTAAGCGGAATATTCAGCAGTAAACCTAAAAAGGTAATGACCATTGCAGGCTTGGTTTTGGCAATACCATCATTTAAACAACGAAAATTAATCAGCATCAAATAAGCAGGCAATCCCCACAACATCGCATGTAAATAATCACGTGCTAAATCTGACATTTTGCTTTCCATTTGCATATATTGCAGCGGAATTTCACAGAAATAAATCAGCAAACCTAAAGGAATACTCATGCCTAACACAGAACTTGATGGGCAATGCGATGGCGTTGGCCTGAACCGTTTAGGTAAGAAATAGTCGGTGGGAGCGCCAATAATAAACCTTGACCGAAAAGCACCAATGGCATCCAAATAGATGCGCCGACAGAAATCGCTGCCATATCAGTAGAACTCACTCGACCAGCCATAATGGTATCCGCTAGTCCCATTGAGTTTTGTGCGATTTGCGCTAACAAAATGGGTAAAGAAATTTTAATTAATTTTTTAATATCAGCGTGATATTGGGATAAAAGACGAAAATTCATAAATTTGATATACTAAGAAAAATTTTTAGAAAAGGAGAAAATATGTTTACCGGAATTGTACAAGGCACTGCGCCTATTCATTCAATTACAGAAAAGGCTAATTTTAGAACACAAGTGGTAAAATTACCACCTGAAATGCGTAAAGACCTAGAAATTGGCGCATCGGTGGCAAATAACGGTGTATGTTTAACCGTGACTGAAATTAACGGCGATCTCGTTAGCTTTGATCTCATGCAAGAAACCTTAAGAATTACGAATCTTGGCTTGTTGAAAGTAGGTGATAATGTAAATATCGAACGAGCCATGCAAATGGGAACCGAAATCGGCGGACATTTATTATCTGGCCATGTATATTGTACGGCAAAAATTTCAAACATTATCGCTAGTGAAAATAACCGACAAATTTGGTTTGAGCTGCCAAGCGCAGATGTAATGAAATATATTTTAACGAAAGGATTTGTTGCCGTAGATGGCATTAGCCTCACTATTGGCGAAGTAAAAGGTTCACAATTCTGCGTGAATTTAATTCCTGAAACTTTGCAACGAACCTTAATGGGGCAACGTAAAGTGAGCGATATCGTGAATATTGAAATCGATCCACAAACCCAAGCCATAGTAGATACAGTGGAAAATTATCTAAAAGCGAGAAATTTATAGTCTATTGAAATAAAAGAGCGGCTAAAAAATACAGGATTTTTTAACCGCTCTTTTGTTTGACCGTTTTATCAATGAAATTAGAATTTCACCGCAATGCCCGCAAAGTACACCATTGGATCAAGTTTTAACTTAACCTCATGATTTGCACCAAGCGCTTGGAATTTTGCTGTGGTTTTAATATGTGTATACCATGCTGAAACATTGAAATAAACATTCTGAGCCAATTTCACATCTAAACCCACATTTGCTACAGGACCAAATGAATGTTTTTTCACTTCTAAGTTAGTCACTGCAGGGTTAACAGATTTTGCGTGATAGAAACGAGTATAGTTTAAACCAGCACCTAAATAAGGACGTACAACTGAATCTGCTTTAAAGAAATAGTATTGAGCATATAAGCTTGGGGGCAATTGTTTCACGATTGCTGTTTTACCTAAATCAAGGTTAAGTGTAGGTACATTCGCATGAATTTTATGAGAGAACGGCGTTGCAGCTAATAATTCCACACCAATATTATCTGTTAACATATAGGTTCCGGTTAAACCTAGTTGAGTATTATTTTTTACTTTTAATCCCACATCAATAGCAGTTTGAGTTCTTGAGCTTGAATTTGCATCTACAGTAATTGCACCGGCACGAACCACAACACTTCCAGCTTCGTGTGCTGCAGCTGAACCTGCTAATAAAATCCCACCTAACATAAGTGTTAATGCTGTTTTTTTCATAGTGACATTCCTTAAAAAATTTTACCCATACCCAACAAGAGGTATAAAAAGTTTACTCATTTAAAGAAAAATTTTATTGATTAAAATCAATTTTTTTGATGATTATTGAAAAGGTAAATATATAATCTATGTCAAAATTGGGTATTTGAGTTGAATTAAGTGATCAAATAAAGCCAATATACTTAGATTCAAAATAAAAAAGAGCGGCTAAAAAACACAGAATTTTTTAACCGCTCTTTTGTTTGATTACTTCGCTTGTTTTTTCGATTTTTTCCATTTCCAGAAAAGGAATAGGGCAAGTAAAGCGATAAGCACATAAATTACCATTTGACCTTTTTGGATTTGAGCATGTAACCAGTCTAAATTTTTTGCGCCCAGTTCGCCTAAATAAACCCAAATTGGCACAGAAATAATGGCAGCACAGAAATCAATTAAGACAAAACGTGTGTAACTGACACGGCGAGTAATGCCAGAGACCATATAAATTGGGGCACGCAAACCGGGTAAAAAACGTGCGACAAATAACACTCGGTTGCCATATTGGCCGAATTTTTCACGCACCATTCTTAAACGTTGTAATGTCACGATTTTACGCATTGGGCGAAAACGTAAAATTTTTGTGCCATAAATACGACCAAGCCAATACATACTAGAATCGCCCGCAAGTACACCAATCATACTGACTAGCAACATTAAATGTGAATTCACGCTTTCTGGATAAAGCCCCGCAATGACACCGCCAGAAACTAACGTGATATCTTCTGGAATAGGCACACCAAATCCACAAATAATTAAAACAAAAAGAACAGCCCAATAGCCGTACTCAGTAAAAAATCCAATCAGAAATTCCATAATCTTCCTACTTTATTTTTTAATGAATATCGTAAAAAATTGTTAAACATTCTAATCTTTTCAGGGTAAAAAACCTAGAAAAAGTTTGCTTTGAAAAGAGGGATATTCTATAATTCGCCGTCTCAAAGCATGACTCAACAGTTATCTTCGAGAACAATATTTGGAAAATTGCTGGGTCGCCTGCAATTTTCTTTCTTTTAACATTAATTTAAAGAGAACATTAAAATGGCATTTAAATTTAACGCTGAAGTTCGTACAGCGCAAGGTAAGGGTGCGAGCCGCCGCCTGCGTCACAATGGTCAAATCCCTGCAATCGTTTATGGTGGTAGCGAAGAGCCAGTTTCAATCATCTTAAACCACGATGAATTAAACAACGCGCAAGCACATGAATCTTTCTATTCTGAAGTGATTACTTTAGTGATCGGTGGTAAAGAAGTTGCAGTTAAAGTACAAGCAATGCAACGTCACCCATTCAAACCAAAATTGGTTCACATTGACTTCAAACGCGCGTAATTCACAAGTTTGAACAAAGTAAAAAAGCTAAGATATCAGTCTTAGCTTTTTTGTTCTGAGTATTTTAATTATTTCTCAATAAATACCTAAACTTTAATTTTTTATCAAATAACGTTTTAAGTTTTCACCAATAAATTCTAATTCTGCTTTTCCATAGTTTGGCTGAAATTCTAAAAAAATCACCCCTGCCTTTCGACAAGCCTCCCGTTTCACTGCATCACGCTTCGCCGCATTATCCTGATAATGTCCCTGCCCTTGATATTCAATTACTATTACGGCACAGCCGTTCTTATCTACAATCAAAAAATCTACTCGTTTACTATTTATCGCAAAATGGGCCTCTTTATCTATTGATTCTAAAAACTCTCCCATTAAAACCTGAGTAAATAAAACGGAACTCTTGATAACCTTTAGACAACAACTTTTCTAAACGAAGAAAAAGTTGATATTCACTCTTATTCATCAAGGCTTTTCTTTTATACTTACTCAATATAACGACATCAAAATGATCATTTTTATTCACAATATTAATTTTGTTTTCTGTCGAAAGATAAAGACGACTCTTCTTGCATTAGGGCGAGTTGATCTTGATTTAGATGAAAATAAGCCAATTACAAATAAAATAACAAAAATGAAAATAATGATGTATTGTAAAAAAATTCCATATTGCTCTCCTAAATGAACAGGAAAACAAGATAGTATTAATAGAATATTACTTTATATTACAAATAAACGTATTTGAGATCTGGATCGCAAAAACAACCTTAAATAAGGCAAAAAACTAGCTTTTGCTAGAGCTATGAGAATTTCAAAAATATGGCTGGGGTACTAGGATTCGAACCTAGGGATGCCGAGATCAAAACCCGGTGCCTTACCGCTTGGCGATACCCCAACAGAGAAATCTTTGATTAGATATAAAGAAGATTTATTTGATAGTATGGCTGGGGTACTAGGATTCGAACCTAGGGATGCCGAGATCAAAACCCGGTGCCTTACCGCTTGGCGATACCCCAACTACTATTTGACTTACAAAGCGATAAATGGTGCGGGACGAGGGACTTGAACCCACACACCTCTCGGCGCCAGAACCTAAATCTGGTGCGTCTACCAATTTCGCCAGTCCCGCAAATTTGGTGGCTACAGCGAGATTCGAACTTGCGACCCCAACATTATGAGTGTTGTGCTCTAACCAACTGAGCTATGTAGCCATTACCTTAATTTGCCTAACCATATCGGCTTTGCGGGGCGTATTATGCTGATTTTGAGGATACTCGTCAAATACTTTTTTTAAAATATTTGGATTTTCCCTTTCATTTGATTATTAATAAAACACATCAATTATTTTTTACGCATTTATAGTCTGAATTACCAACGAGATTATTTAGTTTGACGCTTTAATTTTTCTCTCTTGTCATAATCAGATTTATGACAAAGATCATATCTAAATATAGTTATGTTTAAAAAACAAACACTCTCTAAATTTTAAACCAAAATCTATTTGACAATAAAAAGCTAACTCGTTATTTGTATAGCTAATTATATAAAAAAACACACAACATCAATGGAGTATCTTATGTCCCATCTCTCAGTCGCCAAATTTGGCGGAACATCTGTAGCCAACCATGCGGCAATGACAGCTTGTGCAAAAATTGTCATCGCTGATCCAAATACGCGCGTAGTCGTGCTTTCTGCATCAGCTGGGGTGACGAATTTATTAGTCGCGTTAGCAAATGGTGTAGAAGTGACAGAACGTGAAAAATTAATCGGTGAAATCCGTCAAATTCAAGAGAATATTTTGAATGAATTAAAAGACGACAGCCGTGTTCGTCCGATTATTGAAAAATATCTTGAAAATATTACCGCACTTTCTGAAGCAGCCAGTCTTGCAACGTCCCCTGCATTAACTGATGAACTCATCAGTCACGGTGAAATGATGTCAACTCAAATCTTTATTGAGATTTTACGTGAACAAAACACATCGGGCACTTGGGTTGATGTGCGTACAATTGTTGCAACCAATAACCATTTTGGTAAAGCAGCACCGAATGATGAACAAACTCAATCAAACAGCGATAGCATTTTAAAACCATTAATAGACCGAGGTGAATTAGTCATTACTCAAGGTTTTATCGGACGTGAACAAAGCGGTAAAACAACCACATTAGGCCGTGGCGGTAGCGACTACTCTGCTGCTTTGTTAGCCGAAGTATTAAATGCAAAAGACGTTTTAATTTGGACTGATGTTGCAGGTATTTACACAACCGATCCACGCATTGTTCCTACTGCACAACGAATTGATACCATGAGTTTTGCAGAAGCCGCTGAAATGGCAACCTTTGGCGCAAAAGTACTGCACCCAGCCACATTGCTCCCTGCCGTACGTAGCAATATCCCTGTTTATGTGGGTTCAAGTAAAGCACCAGAAGCAGGCGGAACTTGGGTCACTCGCGATCCTCAACCTCGTCCAACTTTCCGTGCAATTGCATTACGCCGAGATCAAACTTTACTCACTCTTTCAAGCTTAAGTATGCTGCATGCGCAAGGTTTCTTAGCGAATGTATTTAACATTTTGGCTAAACACAAAATTTCAGTGGATACAATCGCCACATCAGAAGTGAGCGTTGCATTGACATTAGACAAAACTGGCTCAGCATCTTCAGGAGCGGAATTACTTTCAACCGAATTATTAGATGAACTCCGTCAATATTGTGCAGTAAAAGTCGATACCGGCGTGTCATTAGTCGCATTAATTGGAAACGACTTACACATTGCTTCCGGTGTAGCAAAACGTATTTTTGATACGCTTCAATCTTACAACATTCGCATGATTAGTTATGGCGCAAGCACCAACAATATTTGTATGCTCGTGCAAAGTGAACATGCTGATGAAGTCGTTCGTTCGTTACACAAATCTTTATTTGAATAAAGTAGAAAGCCTAAAGTGCGGTGAAAAATCACCGCACTTTTTCTTTTATATCATTGAGATTAAAGCCGAAAAAGAGTAAAGTAAACGGCTGTTCATTTGACTAATTTAACCGAATAAAAGGCGGAAATTATGGGAAAAAGTGTTGTTATCTTAGGCGCTCAATGGGGCGATGAAGGTAAAGGGAAAATCGTCGATCTTCTAACGGATCGCGTAAAATACGTAGTTCGTTACCAAGGCGGTCACAACGCAGGCCATACACTTATCATCAATGGAGAAAAAACCGTATTACGTTTAATTCCATCTGGTATGTTACATCCAAACGTAACTTGCTTAATTGGTAATGGTGTTGTGGTTTCGCCTGAAGCATTAATGAAAGAAATGGGCGAACTTGAAAGCCGTGGTATTAAAGTTCGTGAACGTTTATTAATTTCTGAAGCTTGTCCTTTAATCTTGCCTTATCATGTAGCGATGGATCACGCCCGTGAAGCAGCACTCGGTAAAAAAGCTATCGGTACAACTGGTCGTGGTATTGGCCCTGCTTATGAAGATAAAGTGGCCCGTCGTGGTTTACGCGTAGGCGATTTATTTAATAAAGAAGCCTTTGCCGAAAAACTCAAAAACATCCTTGAATACTATAATTTCCAATTGGTGAACTACTACAAAGTTGAACCTGTCGATTATCAAAAAACCTTAGATGATGTAATGGCAATTGCCGATGTAATCACTGGTATGGTGGCAGACATCACTACAATTCTTGATACAGCACGCAAAAATGGTGAGCATATTTTATTTGAAGGTGCACAAGGTACCATGTTAGATATCGACCACGGTACTTATCCGTATGTAACCAGCTCAAACACAACGGCTGGTGGTGTGGCAACAGGTTCTGGTTTTGGCCCGCGTAATCTTGATTATGTACTTGGTATCATCAAAGCTTACTGTACTCGTGTAGGTGGTGGTCCATTCACAACGGAATTATTTGATGATGTGGGGGCTGAAATTGCACGTAAAGGTAACGAATTTGGTGCGGTAACAGGCCGTCCACGTCGTTGTGGTTGGTTCGATGCCGTAGCCATTCGACGTGCAATCCAACTCAACTCTATTTCTGGCTTCTGCATGACCAAACTGGACGTATTGGATGGTTTTGATGAAGTTAAAATCTGTGTTGCATACAAAATGCCAAATGGTGAAATCGTTGAATATGCACCATTAGCAGCGAAGGATTGGGAAGGTGTAGAACCAATTTATGAAACATTACCAGGTTGGAAAGAAAATACTTTCCGGGTCACAGATGTAAATAAATTACCACAAAACTGCATTAACTACATTAAACGTATTGAAGAAGTAACTGGGGTACCAATTGATATTCTTTCAACAGGCCCTGATCGTGTAGAAACAATGATTTTACGTGATCCGTTCGCAGCTTAATTACTTTAAATTTCTGACCGCACCTTAAAAGTGCGGTTTTTTACTATAAATTTCATCTACTGCATCTCTATCAAAATAACCTTTCAAATACTTTCTCATTGAGGCAAATGTAGATTAGGAAGTATTGGTGCTCATCGCAGAGGAAAACAAGGACCAGGTGTACCAGAAAAACTTGTCTTATTCGGTTTAAAATACCAAAACAGAAACATCAATGCCTGTTATAGTAAGGAAAATCAAGCCTGATCATACTCCAAAAACATAGCAAAATTGACCAAAAAACTTTCCTTTATTCTTAAAGAAATGTGAATTTCGGTTTAATTTGAGAACAGCAAAAGAACAACTTAAAACATGGCTAAGGTGGTATGGTATTTAGGACAAATCTACGTTCCCCCTAAATAAAAAAACATAAAAAAACACCGCAAAGTGCGGTGTTTTTTCATTATGTTTTCGCTATCAGCTGATTACCATTGGTAACCTACGCCAGCTGCAACGCCAGTTTTACCTTGGCTATTTGCCGTACCAGATAAACGGATAATAATCTTACCGTTATCAGAAATACGAGACATACCTAGCGCAAGGCTATTTTGCCCCTGGTAATTACCGGCTGCAATACCAACTAAGCTCTTACCTGGTGTATAAGCTTGCGGAATTGTCGCCGCCGCTAATGCACTTGCAGTACCCGCATCTGCTTGTTTGCTAACTCGGTTGATCTTGTTATTCAAATCACCAAGTCTATGGCTAACACTAGCAGCTACTGCATATAACTGGCTACCATTTATAGCATCTTTAGAAGTTGCTGAAATTTCACCTGGTGCCACACCTGTAATTTTAGTAGGTGTTTTACCATCAGGACCACTTACGTTGATATTTCCAGCCTTATTAGTGATCTTAGGCCCTTTATCACCAAACTGAACACTGTCAAAGGTTACATTAGAAGCTGTTGCATAAGTCACTTTACCGTTAGACTCTTGTTTCACGGTCATATTTTTGCCTGCAACCATTTCAACTTTTTTACCTGGATTGATCATTTCTGGTGTACCTGAAATTTTCTCTCCACCATTTGCCGAAGTCATTAATACAAAGCCAGACTTGTTAATTGCATTTGCTACATCTTGTGCAGTCGCCACTTTATTTGCAACATTTGCAATATTATTTGCCGCATCTGCAACTGCTTTTTTAGCAGCATCAATAACTGCAGCTGGTGCCGTCGGCGGTAAGCTATTTAATGCATTTGTCGCGTCTTCTAACGCTTTAGTCATTTCAGGCGTCACCACAGGGCCTTGAACGCTACCATCAGCATTATTGGTAATGCTGCCTGTATCAATGTCAAACTTCACGTTACTTGTTGTACCGTTTGGCGTGGTTTCCACCACAGCTTTGGTACCTTTGCCATCCACAAAGTTAACAGTGTCATAAGGTTTTACAAAATCCTTCGCTTCACCATTATTTTGTAAATTCCAACCTGCATTCAACACATCTGATACTGTTGCAGCATTGTTACCTGCAAATTTAGGATTAGCTTTTCCATCTGCCGTTTTAAGATTCAACAAGTCAGCTGCTTCAGTTGCCGTAATCGGCGCAGACTTATTGTCTTTACCTGCAATCGGATTGCCCGCAACATCTTTGGCATTCTTATCTGCGTCATTTACAGACGGAAGATTAGATTTCACATTACCCAATGCTGTCGGTGCGCCAATTACATTCGGTGCGGCCGCAGGATTAACCATGTTAGTTGTTAAATCTGCAGGCTTCACTTCCGTTGTAGTCGGGTTGCCTTTGTCATCAACGGTAAAGTATTCGTCACCCACTTTAGTTACTAGCGTACCGTTCTTGTCCGTATATTGGACAGGTAAACCAGTCACATCGACTTTTACCGTCGTTGTGGTTACTTTATTGCCGTCTTTATCAACAGACTCTTTCGTCGCCAACTTAACTTTCGTGTTGTTGCCGTCTGCAAAACGAAGTTCATCATTAGGATTCACTTTTTCATCTTCATTTTTAAAGTCTGCATCCGATAATGTTTCTGTTTGCTTACCAACAACAAAACCAGATTTTTGAATCGCTGTTGCAACTTTATTACCTGTTACATAACCGTCACCTGCATTGGTCGGAGTCGTACCCGCGTCAGGGGTTACCGGGTTTTTATCGGCTTTTGGCTTACCCGTTTTCGGATCAATATCTGCTGTATTGTAATATTGTTCTCCTACTTTGATTACCGGAGTATCCTTTCCATTGACTTTAGCAGTAAATTCATTTGGTTTAGCTACTTCACCATCTTTAATACCAATAGTAATTTCACGAACACCGTCTTTAGTTTCACCAGTTAGAGAAACTCCAGCCCCAGCCTTGAAATCTACTTTATTAGCATTTTTCACAGTATCTACATAACCATTTTCAGGTGTGCCAACAACCCAACCCATGTTACGTAAATCACCTACTGTAGCAGCTGTGTTATCAGATACATTTGGAGTATCTAAATTAACCAAATCTTTAGCATCTGGTTTCGCATCTCCATATGGTTTCAAGCCAGATGTTACATTCGTAATATTAGCAGGTTCATCATTCTTATCACCTTTACCTAATTTTAGGCCATCTGCTGTTGGAGCTAAGTTAACTTTATTTCCAGCGCCATCATTTAAATCAAGAGTTTTAAATTCTGGATTATCTACTGTTTTGAAAGTAAATTTATTGGCAGTGCTGTGATCAATTTCGATGTTTTTACCAGCATCAAACGTAACTTTACCGCTAGGTTTGATGTTATCGTCGTTACCGATTACTTTGCCATCTTTTTCCGCAGATGCTGTCCAGTATGAGTTATTAATAGCATCTGCTACATTACCTGCAGTGGCTACTTTATCTTTATCTGCATCTTCTACTTTTGGCGCACCATTTTCACTAGTAATATTGCCTGCATCTACAGTGATATTACCTTGTTCGTCTTTTTTAAGACCTGTGCCAAGTTTTACATCGTATTTCACAGTAGATACTTTATTATCTGTAGTAGTTACTACTGCTGTAGTACCTTCACCATCAATAAAGTTTACAGTGTCATATGGTTTTACAAAATCAACATCTTTACCATTACCTTGCAAGTTCCAACCTGCATTTAATACGTCACCTACAGTAGCTGCATTATTTTTAATACCATCTACATTATTAGGTGCAGCTGCATTAGTTGTTGGTGCAGTTGTATCTTTTTTTGCACCTGGCAAGTTGCCCGCTACATTAGTGATGTTTTGACCACCGTTATTTAAACCGTCTTTTGTCAAAGATACATCGTCAGGTTTCTTACCATCTTTCTCTGGTTGTGAAATAGTGATTCCATTTGGAGTAATATTCGTGGTATTACCAGCATCATCTTTTACTTCAACACTACTCAAGCCTTTTAACGACTTCGCCAATTTAACCGTTAAAGTATCAGTTTTATCCCCAATCACACCAATGTTGTTATCGGATAATTTAGATGCCTCTGTTTCACCACCAACAACTTTAACCTCAGTACCCAAAGTGCGGTCAAATTTTCCAGCTTCTTTATTATCACCGGAAAATGACAATGGTTTCGCCGACATACCATTTACAGCCGCATCTAACTGAGACTTATTAACTGCATCAGTTGGTGCTTCACCTGACGCTAAACCTGTAATTTTTTTACCACCCAAATCTACACCAGCATCTTTAAAGGTCATTGTCGTACCATTACCACCAATGCTTGTAATGTTACTTAACACAGGATTTAAAGAATAAGTAAAATCCTTGCCAGCTTGTTTTAACTTGATGTTTTCGCCCGCTTTAAATGTTACTTTATCACCAGCTTTTACTTGTTCTTCTGTTGTTGTATTGCCGTCAGCAAATTTACCGCCATCTTCAGCGCCAGTTACTTTCCAGAAAGCATTATTAATTGCATTTGCAACATCATTCGCTGTTGCAAAGCTATCTCCTGCATCACCTGCCGATACCGTACCTTTATCAGCATCCGGAGTAATGGTTGTCTTTTTCACATCAAATTTAACCGCACTTACAGCACCGTTTTCAGTGACTGTTACATTCGCAGCTGTGCCGGTACCATTCACAAAGTTCACGGTGTCATAAGCTTTAACGAAATCTTTGGCTGCACCATTTTCTTTTAAATTCCAACCAGCATTTAAAATATCATTTACAGACGCAGCTTTTGTTCCATTTACATTTGTTGGCGCTGCTTGATTTGTTGTTGGTGCCGCTGCATCATTTTTCGTTACTGGCAAGGTGTTGACTAAACCAGTGATGCTGTTGATACCTGTTAAATCAGAATCTAATCCATAGGTGAATACCTTACCTTTACGTTGTAAACGTAGGTTCTTACCTGCATCTAGCGTTAATATGCCGTCTGCACCAATAGTTACAGCGGTATCATCCGTATCTACCGTATCATCGTCTAAATTGATTCCTGAGTTATTCGCTTTCGCTTTCCAAGTTACCTGATCTTTGATTTGTTTTTTACCAGCAGGAGTGATATTGCTTAAATCTTTATCCGCCGCGTTATCAATTTTAGCTTTAGTGGTATCATCCAATTTTAATGTAACGGTATCACCTGACGCAGATGCCGTTAATCCGTTGTCACCTTTGACCTTAAACTCAATCCCTCCCGATTTATTTAAATCTTGTTGATCGGTTGAAGTTGAATCATTTGTCGCGGATAGTTTGATTTTGTTATTTTCAATTTTATTCGCAATTGAATCGACAGCTGCTTTCGTGGCATCATCCAATTTAACGGTTACATCCGTACCGCTGGCTGTTGTAGTCAAGCCATTTGTACCTTTCACGTTAAACTGTAAACCACCAGTTTTATCTAGCTGCTGAGCATCAGTAGTTCCTGAATCACCGCCAAGTTTAATATTATTCGTTGCGACTTTATCTAACTGTGATTTATTAACTGCATCAGTTGAATTCGTTCCCGCGGCTAAATTCGTGATTGGTTTATTGTTCATATTAATGCCGCCAGCATTGGTTACAATGCCGCCAACATCAGTGCTGGTTAAGCCTGTTAATGCTTTTGCCAGTTTAAATTTTATGGTGTTTTCGCTGTCATAATTTACACCGATGTTGTTGTCTGACAATTCACCGGTTGCACCGCCCAACAGATTCAAACGGCCATCTTTAATGCTTCTAATAACGATTCTTTTCGTTTTTGCATCAGCTTTTTTTGCATCAGAATCCGCGCCTGTTACTTCATCTTTAGCAGAATTATCACCGGCATATGAGAATGCTGGATCTATTGTTATGCTATTCAAAATGCCATGTAACTGAGAACCATTAATAGCATCAGTGGACTTGTCAGATACTTCACCCGCTGCTACGTTCTTCAACTGACGTTCAAAACCTATTTTACCGAAAGATACTATGTCACCTTTGTTAGTTTGATCGCCACCACTCCATTTATATGTATGTCCATTAACAGTAGTAGAAGTTTGTTTTGTACCTTCTTTATCCGTTAGTGATCCGCCACCAAGTGCTACAGAGTTATGCAACGTAGCTGTTGCTCCAGAACCCAAAGCTACAGAGTTCGTCACTTCAGCACGTGCACCTGAACCGAGAGCTATAGAAATATCTCCTGCTTGTGCTTTTACACCGATAGCAACAGCTGCTTGACCAGCTTTAGTATCTTGATACTGTCCACCATCGTGAAGTAGGTCTCTACCTGTAAGATTGTGATAAGCATCACCGACGGTACCTGTTGTTTCATTACCATCAGAATTTGTATATGTTGTGGACACTGTTACTGCTTTATCTACGTCATCATTACCAATAGCAATCGAGGAGTTACCCTCTGCAAAAGTATTACTACCGATAGCAATAGATTGATCACCAAAAGCACGAGCACCTTGATGCTGTAAGTCACCACTACCAATCGCAAGCGATTGATTCACCCACTGAGTTCTGCCTTCGCCATCTGATCCTGTCCGCGCGAATTTACCAATAGCAATATTAGTCGAACCTACACCTGTATCTGCATACGTACCGATAGCAATCCCTTCCCGACCAGTTTTTGTATGACCAGGATCAATGGAATTACCATTTGTACTTTCAATATTTACTGCAGCTTCTGACGCATTTATACTTAACAACACTAATGCCCCACCTAATACCGCTTTCAGTGAGTTACGGCTTTGTTTTTTATGTGCCTTAGTTAATTCGGATACTGCCACCCAAGATTGAGTTGCTTGGCTCCATACAATACGGAAAATTTTATTCATAAATGTCTCTCTAACGATATTAAAAAATACCCTTAATCTCTTATTCAATTAATAAAAGAAGTAAGGCATAAATAAAGTGGAAAAATTATACAGACTTAGTCATTAAGTTCAATTTAAAAATACAATCTTTACAATAATTTACATTTATCAAGTGTAAGAAAAAACAATAGCAAACGTTTGCTTTTTTTTTGCGCAAGAAGTAATCAAAAGTGCGGTGATTTTTAGGCGCGTTTTTATTAAGAAAAAGCAAATATGCGTATCAAAAAACAAAGGCCGCAACGTGCGGCCAATTTTTTTAGAATTCTTTTGAAATTAAACTTTCTGCTAATTGCAAATCAAGTGTGGAATCAATATCAATGGAGCGATAAGTTGGCATTAAATAAAAACGCATTGGCGCAATAAAAAAGCGTTTTTCTTTAAAGAGACTTGCGATGTCATTAATATAAATTGCGCCATTTGCACGATAAGATTTCGGTAATTTTTGGCGTGGGGCTTCAAAATCCGTTAATTCGTGGATAGGCTGAACTTCGGTGCCTTCTAAAGTGAAGGATTTATAAGGATGATGCTCACATTCGCAAGCGGAAACCACAGATTTATATTTGCCGCCCAGGAAAATTTCCATCGCATTACGAATATCTAAAGCATTGCGCAATGGGCTGGTTGGTTGCAAAAGTGCGGCGGTGCCTTGTGAAATATTGAGTGTTTCTAAGCAATGCAAAATAGCATCAATAGTGCGTGTATCACTTTGCGCCAAACTTTCAGGGCGTGCCACTGCTTTTGCACCGTATTTTGTGGCTTCTTTTAAAATATTTTCACCATCTGATGTCACCACAATTTGATCAAACATACCCGATTCTTGCGCTGCCAAAATCGCACGCCCCACCAAAGAAACGCCCCCCACAAGCTGTAAATTTTTGTCTTTAATTCCTTTAGAACCTGCTCTCGCAGGAATAATTGCAATTCTTGTCATTATTTGCACCCTCTGTGATAAAAGTGCTGACTATTCTAGAATCTTTCCCTTGTTTTAGCAAAAACTAATCTTTAATATGGCACCACATTTTTGTTTAAAAAGAGGAAATAAAATGACTCAACTTACTCGTGAACAAGTTCTTAAACTCTTTCATCAACGCAGCTCAACTCGTTATTACGACCCCGAAAAAAAAATCAGTGATGAAGATTTTGAATGTATTTTAGAGTGCGGTCGATTATCGCCTAGTTCTGTGGGCTCTGAGCCTTGGAAATTTTTAGTGATTCAAAATAAAACCCTACGCGAAAAAATGAAACCTTTTAGCTGGGGAATGATGAATCAGCTTGATCATTGCAGTCACCTTGTGGTGATTTTAGCGAAGAAAAATGCCCGTTATGACAGCCCATTTTTTGTGGATGTGATGGCGCGTAAAGGCTTGAACGCAGAGCAACAACAAGCCGCCCTCGCAAAATACAAAGCCTTGCAAGAAGAGGATATGAAATTACTTGAAAGCGACCGCACTTTATTTGATTGGTGTAGTAAACAAACTTATATCGCCCTTGCCAATATGCTTACTGGCGCTGCCGCCCTTGGCATCGACTCTTGCCCAATTGAAGGTTTTCATTACGACAAAATGAATGAATGCCTCGCCGAAGAAGGATTATTCGATCCTCAAGAATATGCGGTTTCTGTTGCCGCAACCTTTGGCTACCGCTCACGCGATATTGCGAAAAAATCCCGTAAAACGTTGGATGAAGTGGTGAAATGGGTTGGATAAAAATAAATCCCATTAAAAAAGGGCTGCAAATGCAGCCCTATCTTTTTTTCGATTATTTCACTTCTTTAAATAAAATCTCACTTGGAATTACAGAACCTTGCCAGTAAAGTTCTGTAGAGACTTTTTCGGCAAGTTGCAGGAACGCTTGTGAAATTTCATTTTCAGGCACTCGCACAACAGTTGGGTTGCCCGCATCTAAATCTTCACGAATACGAATGTGTAAAGGAAGTTGACCTAATACTTTCACATTGTATTTTTCAGCCATTTTCTCTGCACCGCCTGTACCAAAAATCGCTTCGTGGTGACCGCACTCGCTACAAATATGCATTGACATATTTTCCACAATACCCAATACCGGCACGGATACTCTCTCAAACATTGAAATACCTTTCACTGCATCAAGCAAAGCAATATCTTGCGGAGTTGTCACTACTACTGCACCAGTCACAGGGATTTGTTGTGATAAGGTAAGTTGAATATCGCCGGTGCCTGGTGGCATATCGATAACAAGATAATCTAAACTATCCCATAGGGTTTCATTTAATAATTGGCTTAATGCGCTACTTGCCATTGGGCCACGCCAAATTGTTGCGCTGTCTTCATTCATTAAAAAGCCAATGGAATTTGCGGATAAACCATGTGCTTTAATTGGGGTGATGTGTTGATTATCTGGCGAAGTTGGACGTTGATCCGCTGCGCCTAACATATGAGGAATAGAAGGGCCATAAATATCCGCATCTAAAATCCCAACACGTGCACCTTGTGCTTGTAATGCTAAAGCGAGATTAACGGAAACTGATGATTTCCCTACACCGCCTTTACCAGAACTCACCGCAATAATATTTTTCACACCTTTTACGGCTGGTTGATTATTTGCACGTTTAAGTGTAGCAATTTGATACGAGATCGCCCATTTAATTGCTTTGCAATCTGTCGCTTTCAACAAGGCATCTGAAACCGCTTGTTTTAATTGCTCAACACCAGAATTCCACGCAAAAGGTAATTGCAATTCAATACGTAAAGTATCACCGCCCTTTTCCACTTTTTTCAAAGTATTAAGCGCAATCAGATCCTTTTGCAGGGTTGGATGCTGAAATTGTTGAATAATCTGCTGAACTTGATTTTGCTGCTCGGCAGTCAAATTATCAGAAAAGTAGGTTGCCATAATAACTTCCTGTTTAGTAGAGTAAATTTGTCGGGCATATTTAATCACGGAAAGTGCGGTATGTTAAGTTAAAGTTTTTCAAACTAGAAAAAAAGCCCTGTATCGGGTAAGATGTCCACAATTTTTATATGCTAAAAAAGAGAATAATAAATGACAACTCAACCCCGTAAAATTTTAGTCACTTGCGCCTTGCCTTATGCCAATGGGGCAATTCATTTAGGCCATATGTTAGAACATATCCAAGCGGATATTTGGGTGCGTTTTCAACGTATGCGTGGCAATAAAATCCATTTTGTTTGTGCAGACGATGCGCACGGCACGCCGATCATGTTGAATGCCGATAAACTTGGCATTACACCTGAAGAATTAATTGCTAAAGCAAAAGCCGATCACGTGCGTGATTTTGCAGGTTTCAATATTAGCTTTGATAACTACCATTCCACTCACAGCGAAGAAAACAAACAGCTCACCGCAGAAATTTACAATAAACTTAAAGCCAATGGCTTTATTAAGAGTAAAGTCATTTCTCAGTTATTCGACCCTGAAAAAAATATGTTCTTGCCTGATCGTTTTGTGAAAGGCACTTGCCCGAAATGTAAAGCAGAAGATCAATATGGCGATAACTGCGAAGTGTGTGCTTCTACTTATAGCCCAATGGATTTAATTAATCCTCGTTCAGCCGTTTCTGGCGCAACTCCTGTTGTAAAAGAATCTGAACACTTTTTCTTTGACTTACCTGCATTTGAAGGGATGTTAAAAGAATGGACTCGTTCTGGCTCACTTCAATCTGAAATTGCGAACAAAATGCAAGAATGGTTTGAGAGCGGTTTACAACAATGGGATATTTCACGCGATGCGCCTTATTTTGGTTTTGAAATTCCGGGCGCAAAAGATAAATTCTTCTATGTTTGGTTAGATGCGCCAATCGGCTATATGGCTTCATTCAAAAATCTATGTAATCGTGAAGGCATTGATTTCAATGAATTTTGGGCGGAAGGCAGTGATGCGGAGCTTTATCATTTCATCGGTAAAGACATCGTTTATTTCCACAGTCTATTCTGGCCAGCAATGCTTGAAGGCAGCGGCTACCGTAAACCGACTAATGTATTCACTCACGGTTATGTCACGGTGGATGGGGCGAAGATGTCAAAATCTCGCGGCACATTCATTCAAGCCAGCACTTATTTGAATCATATCGATCCTGAATGTTTGCGTTATTACTATGCAGCAAAATTAAATGATCGCATTGAAGATTTAGACTTTAACCTTGAAGATTTCGTACAACGTGTAAATACGGATATTGTAAACAAATTAGTGAATTTAGCTTCTCGCAATGCAGGCTTTATTGCGAAACGCTTTGAAGGCAAACTTGCAAATAAACTGGAAGATGAAGCATTATTTGCAGAATTTACCGCCCAAGCTGAGCAAATCGCTGCTTATTACGAAAGCCGTGAATACAATAAAGCTATTCGTGAAATTATGGCATTAACGGATAAAGCCAATAAATACATTGATGAAAAAGCCCCTTGGGTGATTGCAAAAGAAGAAGGCAAAGAGGCAGAATTGCAAGCCGTATGTTCAATGGGAATTGAGCTTTTCCGCGTGTTGATGTCTTACTTAAAACCTGTTCTTCCAAAACTGGCAGAACGTGCAGAAGCCTTCTTACAAGCTGAATTACGTTGGGATAATATTCATCAACCATTACTTGGCCATACTCTTGCACCATTTAAAGCCTTATTCTCTCGTTTAGAGAAAAAACAAATTGATGCCGTTGTGGAAGAAACCAAAGCCTTATTTGCAGCAGCCAATAAAGCTGCAGAAAAAACTGAAGCAAAACCAACCGCACTTTCTGCTGTTGAACCTATTGCGGAAACCATCACTATTGATGATTTCGCCAAACTTGATATGCGTGTAGCAAAAGTATTGAAATGCGAAGCGGTGCCAGAATCTAATAAACTTTTACGTTTTGAATTAGATCTTGGCGATCATACTCGTCAAGTCTTCTCTGGCATTAAAGCGGCTTACAATAAGCCTGAAGAATTAGAAGGTCGTTTTGTGATTATGGTGGCAAACCTTGCACCACGTAAAATGAAATTTGGCGTGTCTGAAGGAATGATTCTATCCGCAGGAACAGGCGGTAGTGATTTATTCTTGTTATCTGCCGATAGTGGTGTCACTGCAGGCATGCAAGTAAAATAATCAATTCAATCTAAATGAGGGCAACATTACGTTGCCCTTTTATTTTCTAGTTGAAAATAGGTAACTTATAACCTACTATAACACTCAACTATTTATCTATTTGGAGAATATTATGAAAAACGAATTAATTTGCTATAAACAAATGCCAGTGTGGACAAAAGACAAATTGCCACAAATGTTCCAAGAAAAGCACAACACAAAAGTCGGCACTTGGGGGAAATTAACTGTATTAAAAGGTAAGCTCAAATTTTATGAGCTAACCGAAAATGGCGATATTATTGCCGAGCATATTTTCACCCCAGAAAGCGACATTCCTTTTGTTGAACCTCAAGCATGGCATCGTGTTGAAGCGCTTTCTGATGACCTAGAATGTACGCTAGGTTTCTATTGCAAAAAAGAAGATTATTTCAGTAAAAAATACAATATGACTGCCACTCACAGCGATGTGGTGGATGCTGCAAAAATTATCTCGCCTTGTAAAGTATTAGATTTAGGTTGCGGCCAAGGGCGTAATTCACTTTATTTAAGTTTATTGGGCTATGATGTGACCTCTTGGGATCACAATGAAAACAGCATTGCCTTTTTAAATGAAACCAAAGAAAAAGAAAATCTTAATATTTCTACCGCACTTTACGACATTAACACCGCCAACATTCAAGAAAACTATGATTTTATTGTTTCAACGGTGGTGTTTATGTTCTTAAATCGTGAACATGTGCCGTCAATCATTAAAAATATGCAAGAACACACTAATGTTGGCGGGTATAACTTAATCGTTGCTGCGATGTCCACAGATGATGTACCTTGCCCACTTCAATTCTCCTTCACCTTCGCTGAAAACGAATTGAAAGAATATTACAAAGATTGGGAATTCTTAGAATATAACGAAAATATGGGCGAATTACACAAAACCGATGAAAACGGCAATCGCATTAAAATGAAATTCGCCACGATGTTAGCGAGAAAGAAATAATCTGCTAATTTAAAAAATCGCCGCACTTTGCGCTACCCCCAATAAAAAGTAACTTAGAAAATATCTTTTGCTTTGCGAAGTGCGGTAAATTCTTCAAGTGTTTTTGCTTGTAAAAACAGATTAATTTCTCGCTCTAGTTTTAATGTTGTCGGCAAACTAGGTTTATTTTCAGCCCGCTGTTTTTCAACAAAAATACGTTGTTTTTCTACCGCACTTTTTTCTACCGCACTTTTCTCCACCAGCACCGTTTCCGCAAATTCTAAATTTCCCAAGGTGTATTCGTGAGCAGGACAAACAATCGTCTCGTCAGGCAATGTATTCAAACGCTGCAAACCTTCAAACATCTGCGCATAATTACCTGTGAAAACACGTCCGCAACCAGCAGAAAATAACGCATCGCCACAAAATAAATGATTATCCACTAAAAAACTAACGTGCTGTTTAGTGTGCCCCCCCGTCGGAATGACATCAATTTGATAATGTTCGGTAAGGATCGTCCCTTCGTTCACAATTTGAGTTGCGCCTTTTTTCTCACATTCTTGCGGCCCATAAATCGGCACTGTTGGATAACGTTTTTTAAATGCCGACACACCTTGTGTATGATCATCATGTTCGTGAGTAAGCAACACCGCTTCAACTCTTGCGTTTTGCTTATCTAGCCATGTAAACAGCTTGTCCGTTTCAGGCAAATCGACAATAATAAGAGGCAGATTTTCTCGTTGATAAAGCCAAATGTAGTTATCATTCAGCGCAGGCAAAGCAAATAACATAATCGTCCTTTTCATTTGTGATGGAGGAATAAAATGATTGTAAACTGGAATGCCAAAGCGACCAAGCCTTTCATTCAGCCTGAAAGTTGGCAAAATTTGCCAAAGGGTGATGATTATTGCCAAGCCTTACGCCAAACGTTAATACCTTGGATGCCTAAAATTTTAGGCCATCAGGTTTTGAAAATCGGTGGGTTAAGCGCTGAAGTTACGACAACTTTGCCTATGCACCATCAGATTATTCTGAGCGAAAAAATCACGCCAAATCTCACCGCACTTTGCAATGCTAAAGTTAGCTTAGTTCAAGCAAGCCTCACCGAATTGCCATTCATTCAAAAAGAAATCCATGCTGTGTTTTTAATGAATACGCTCAATTTTGCGCAAGATCCACATCAAATTCTGCGCGAATCTCATCGTGTACTAGCTGACGATGGCTGGATTTTCATTGCTTTATTTAATCCATTAAGTCCACTGATTTTCAAAAGAAAAATGGGAAATTATCCGTTGCGTCACTACCCTGATTGGCGTGTGATTGATTGGCTTTCGTTACTCAATTTTGAAGTGATTGAAAAATGCTCTATCCCAACCAAAAATAAACGCGCAAAAATTTTTCCGCCGCTCACGTTAATCATTGCGCAAAAACGGACTTATCCACTGACTCTCAACCCAGAAAAAGTGCGGTCAAAAATACCGGTATTTTTAGAGCCGGTAAATGCATTCAAACTTAAAAGTTAGGCACGTTCCACATTCCACCAAATCAACGCCCATTTTTTCTGTCCGTGAGAAATGGGTTCGTTATTGGCTTGTTTACGATCGTAAAAGGCTTTTAAACCCTGTTTTTCTTTTTCGGAAAGCTCGCCTAAAGAAAATTCCACCGAGACTAATAAATCCTCGTAGCTTTCACCTTGAAAACAACCCGATTCAGTTTCAATAAAATTCAAATTTGCCTGAATGCCTTTTTGATACAACCGATTGAGTAAATAAATATAAGTGGGGAAACCAATATCTTCACGGCCAATCGCCTCAAATACGCCCTCATCTAAAAAATGACGTTGTGTGACAGAAGTCAAAAACACACGTTTTTTCGCTTTGGCACAGAGTTTTTCGATCATATCGTCCAAATCGTCCACCAACGTTGAACGAGATGCCAATACCACATCAGCTTGCGGCACATCATCCCAATTATCCGCCCAAGATTTATGAAATGTCGTGAGATGATGTAAACCAAATTTCTGCTTGAATTGCGCCAAGCAATCTAACATTCTATTGCTATAATCTAAGGCATATACCGTTGAGCCTTGTTGTGCGAGTGGCACAGCAAAAGTACCAGGTCCACAGCCAATATCCAATACAGTTTCATCGGCTTGCACATTCATAGCTTGCAATAATTGCTGATTATATGCTGAAGGCTTGCCAACTAAATTCTCTGCCATTTTCACGGCTTTTTTATCCCATTTTGTCGGAGGCAAGTTATAATGATTACAAGCGATTAAGTGTTGTTGATAAAGTTCAGCAAAATTGATGTCGTAAATAGTCATAGTGATTTTTCAATGTGGTTATTCAAATGTTGATGTAAAAGTTCGGGCGAAGTGCGGTTAAAATGGTAAGCGTTTTTTCATTTTTACTTTTTAAAAACGAGACATTACAACGAATTCTACAGCATCGATATATTAATTCAAATATAACGTAGCAAAATAAGATAAAAGGATTCTATAATATTAGGTGCTCTATATTTTCCTATGGTTATTTCGTAGAAAAGGATAATTCAATGAAATTTGAAGTGATTTATAAATTTTTCTTAGTGTGGGGATTAGCCTTAAGTTTGCTTTTCGTTGTTGCAAGTGGCATTTCAATGTGGCTAGGATTTCCTTTTGCTCAGGCCTTAGACATTCATCTTTTCTTTGCTGGATTTACCGTATTTGGTTTATTACTGCATTTTTATAGCCGCAAGAAGAAATGGGTAAAAATCAACACTCAATTTGCCGATCTCATCACACATAATCGCATGCCTTCTTACTGCAATTTAGATCGCTTGATGATGACTTTCGAACATTTCTCCATTCAACAAATCGCTGAGCAACTCAATCTTTCTCTCCCGATTTTATTAAATGAATTATCACAAGCCCAAATAAATATAACTGATTCCCACCGCACTTTACGAGAAAACTTTCCTCTCAACGATGAAAAAATTTTCGCCGCCATTACGATTGCCTTGAAAATGCGGTTCAATCCAACGTTACTTTAACTACAATCAAATCTACATTAAAAGTGCGGTAGAAAATCCCGAAATTTTTCGGGGTTTATTTTTACCGAAAAAATCTTGCCCAGCCATTAAAACTCCCCTATTATTCACCGCACTTTTTTCTTGTTTAGGAACAAAAAATGACAGAACAAACGTTTATCCCTGGCAAAGATGCCGCATTAGAAGATAGCATTGCAAAATTTCAGCAAAAATTGACCGCACTTGGTTTTAATATTGAAGAGGCATCTTGGTTGAATCCAGTGCCAAATGTGTGGTCTGTGCATATTCGCGATAAAGACTGCCCGCAATGTTTTTCTAATGGTAAAGGCGCAAGCAAAAAAGCGGCGTTAGCCTCTGCCCTTGGCGAATATTTTGAGCGTCTTTCCACTAATTATTTCTTTGCTGATTTCTATTTAGGGCAAGAAATTGCAAACGGCGATTTTGTTCATTATCCCAATGAAAAATGGTTCCCGATTGAAGATGATGCTTTACTGCCTAATGGCATTTTAGATGATTATTTATTGGATTATTTTGATCCTAATGCCGAGCTTACGCCTGAATTATTGGTAGATTTACAATCTGGCAATTACGATCGTGGGATCGTGGCGATGCCTTATGTTAGTCAATCGGACGAACAAACCGTTTATATTCCACAAAGTATTATTGCCAACCTTTATGTCTCAAATGGCATGTCTGCGGGCAATACGAAATTTGAAGCTCGCGTGCAAGGCTTATCAGAGGTATTTGAGCGTTATGTGAAAAACAAAATTATCGCTGAAGCGATCAGTCTGCCAGAAATTCCAAAATCTGTGATGGATCGCTATCCATCTATTCAGGCTTCCATTGCAAAATTAGAGGAAGAAGGTTTCCCAATTTATGCTTTTGATGCTTCACTTGGCGGAAAATACCCTGTTATTTGCGTCGTGTTATTAAATCCTAATAACGGCACTTGCTTTGCCTCTTTCGGTGCACATCCAAATTTCCAAGTGGCATTAGAACGTACAGTGACTGAACTTTTACAAGGGCGTAGTTTGAAAGATTTAGATGTTTTCTCTCCACCATCTTTCAATAACGATGATGTGGCTGAACACGCTAATTTAGAAACCCACTTTATTGACTCAAGCGGTTTAATTTCTTGGGATTTATTCAAAGAAACGCCTGATTATGAATTTGCTGATTGGAATTTCAGCGGTACCACGCAAGAAGAATACAATAATTTAATGGCAATTTTCCGTGCGGATGAAAAAGAAGTTTACGTAATGGATTACAACCATTTGGATGTCTATGCGTGCCGTATTATTGTGCCAGGCATGTCTGATATTTATCCTGCAGACGATTTAATTTACGCCAATAATAATATGGGAATGGATTGGCGCGAAATTTTACTCGATTTACCAAACTGGCATCACGATGCAGAAACCTATCAAGAACTATTAGATGAATTAGACGGACAAGATATTGATGATGCGACTCGCGTGCGTGAATTTATCGGTATCGTTGCACCTAAAAATAGCGGCTGGACAACCTTACGCATAGGTGAATTAAAATCAATGCTCCACCTTGCATTAGGTGAATTAGAACAGGGATTAGATTGGGCAAACTGGACGCTGAATATGAACAGCTCCGTATTCACTACAGAACGTGTGAATTATTACCGCGCATTAATTTCCATCATAGAATTACATTTAGGTCAAAATCGCGACCCAGCACAATATCGTGCAGTATTTGAGAAAATGTATGGTAAAGATGCGGTTAAACACGCTTGGGCTGCTGTCTCTGAAGGTGGTAATCCGTTCTACAATCTTCCAGCAAGTGATGAGAATTTGGAAAACTTTAAGGAACATCAGGCGTTACTGGACGCTTATGGGAAGTTGCAGAAAGCCAAAAAAGAAAATTGGAAATAATTAGGTCAGGATTTCGCCTGACGACGACCTACTTTCTTTTACTCGTGTAAAAGAAAGTAGGCAAAGAAAACACGCCCCAATTAAATCGCTAATCTTTGCTTTATTTCAATTTTCTTAACGGCAATTTTCTAAACTCGCTGCGCTCAAACAGACGAAAATTGCCTAAAAATTGAAAGTCGCAAAGGCGATTTATATGGGGTCTTTAATTTATCTAAGCATCACACGCACTTAAAAATAATCCCTTCTTTTCCGCCTTTGTGTAATTGAATTTGTAGGAAATTTTCGTCTGTTTGAGCGCAGCGAGTTCAGAAAATTTCCGTGAAACAAATTCAATGGAACAAAGGAAATAAGGAAAAGCAGGGTTGCCTTTCTTTTTGCCTACTTTTTCTTTGGCAAAGCAAAGAAAAAGTAGGTCGCCATCAGGCGAAATCCTGATATCAAAAACCACATATCCACAATTTTATGCTATAATCCGCCACAATTTTTGATCAAAAAAGGAATACCAATGACGGATTCAATCCAATCATCTATCACCCCTGTCAATATCGAAGAAGAACTCAAATCTTCCTACCTTGACTACGCGATGTCGGTTATCGTTGGGCGTGCATTACCTGACGTTCGAGATGGTTTAAAACCTGTTCACCGCCGCGTACTATTCTCAATGGATCGCGAAGGCAATACCGCCAATAAAAAATATGTAAAATCAGCGCGTGTTGTGGGTGATGTAATCGGTAAATATCACCCGCATGGTGACTCTGCCGTGTACGATACCATCGTTCGTATGGCGCAACCCTTCTCACTTCGCTATATGTTGGTTGATGGGCAAGGTAACTTCGGTTCAATTGATGGTGATGCGCCAGCTGCAATGCGTTATACCGAAGTGCGTATGCAAAAAATTACGCAAGCATTGCTCACGGATTTGGATAAAGAAACCGTCAATTTCTCGCCAAACTATGATGGCGAATTAATGATTCCAGATGTATTGCCGACTCGTATTCCAGCACTTTTAGCAAATGGTTCTTCCGGTATTGCAGTGGGGATGGCAACTAACATTCCTCCACACAACTTAAATGAAGTATTAAATGGCTGCTTGGCATATATCGACAACAATGAAATTACCATTGATGAATTAATGCAACATATTCCGGGCCCAGACTTCCCAACGGCTGCGTTAATTAATGGTCGTAAAGGGATTGAAGAAGCCTATCGCACTGGTCGTGGCAAAGTGTATGTTCGTGCTCGTGCAACAGTAGAAACCAACGCAAAAGGACGCGAACAAATTATCGTGTCTGAATTGCCATACCAAGTAAATAAAGCAAAATTAGTCGAGAAAATCGCTGAATTAATTCGCGAGAAAAAAATCGAAGGCATCAGCAATATTACTGACCTTTCAAACAAAGAAGGGATCCGTATTGAAATTGATATTAAACGTGATGCTGTAGGGGAAGTGGTATTAAACCATCTTTACTCCCTCACTCAAATGCAAGTGACCTTTGGTATCAATATGGTGGCATTGGATCACGGTCAACCACGTTTATTTAATCTTAAAGAAATCATTGAAGCCTTTGTTTTACACCGCCGTGAAGTGGTGACTCGTCGTTCTATCTTTGAACTTCGCAAAGCGCGTGAACGTACGCATATTTTGGAAGGTTTAGCGGTTGCACGTTCTAATATCGATGAAATGATTGCGATCATTCGCAACTCTAAAAACCGTGAAGAGGCCGCAACAGCAATCAGTTCACGTTCTTGGACGTTGCACAGCGATATTATTAATCTTCTTGATGTTTCTGCTCGTCCTGATGATTTAGAAGAAAATCTTGGTATTCAAGGTGAACAATATTACTTATCGCCAGCGCAAGTAAACGCGATTCTAGAACTTCGCTTACATCGTTTAACGGGCATTGCGTTTGAAGAAGTTGTAAAAGAATATGAGGAATTATTAGTTAAAATTGCGGATCTTCTTCATATTTTAAGTAGCGCAGAACGCTTAATGGAAGTGATTCGTGAAGAATTGGAAGAAGTAAAAGCACAATTCGGTGATGATCGTTTAACTGAAATTACCGCAGCTTCTGGTGATATTGATTTAGAAGATTTAATCGCACAAGAAGACGTAGTTGTAACGCTTTCTCACGAAGGTTATGTGAAATACCAACCACTGACCGACTATGAAGCTCAACGTCGTGGCGGTAAAGGCAAATCTGCGACGAAGATGAAAGAAGAAGATTTCATCGAAAAATTACTGGTGGCAAACACTCACGATACGATCCTCTGCTTCTCTAGCCGTGGCCGTTTATATTGGTTGAAAGTATATCAACTTCCACAAGCAAGCCGTGGCGCACGCGGTCGTCCAATTGTGAATATTCTTCCGTTACAAGAAAACGAACGTATTACTGCAATCTTGCCAGTTTCTGCTTACGAAGAAGATAAATTCGTAGTTATGGCAACTGCAGGCGGTATTGTGAAGAAAATCGCCTTAACCGAATTTAGCCGTCCACGTTCAAACGGTATCATCGCATTGAATTTACGTGATGAAGATGAGTTAATCGGCGTAGATATTACCGATGGTAGCAACGAAATAATGTTGTTCTCATCACAAGGTCGAGTGGTACGTTTTGCTGAAAATGCTGTTCGTGCAATGGGGCGTTTAGCAACAGGCGTTCGCGGTATCAAACTTGCTTTAACAAACGATATTTCTGACGATGAAAGTGCGGTAGAAATTGAAGATATTTCTGATGACAACGCTGAAGCATCATTAGACTTAAATATCGATAAAGTGGTTTCTCTCGTTGTACCAAAAGGTGAAGGTGCTATTTTAACCGCAACACAAAACGGATACGGAAAACGCACACAATTAAGTGAATACCCAACTAAATCACGTAATACAAAAGGTGTGATTTCAATTAAAGTGAGTGAACGCAATGGTAAAGTCGTTGCCGCAACTCAAGTAGAAGAAACAGACCAAATTATGTTGATCACTGATGCAGGAACCCTTGTTCGCACACGCGTAAGCGAAGTGGGTATCGTAGGTCGTAACACGCAAGGTGTTCGTTTAATTCGTACTGCAGATGATGAACATGTTGTAAGTTTAGAGCGTGTTTGTGATGCAGATGAAGAGGATTCTTTAGAAGAAATCGGTTCTGAAGAATAGCTTATTATAAAAGAACCTATTATAAACGAAGAAGTGCGGTGAAATTTCACCGCACTTTTTTATGACTAATTAATTACCAGCCAAACCATCTCTAATTCGTTTTTCAAACTGATCATAATCCACTAAAAACGCATCGTGTCCATAATCTGATGGGAATTCGTAAAAATGTAGATCGACTCCACTTTGCTCTAAAAGCTGTTTACTTTTATAAAGGTCAAGTGGCTTAAAGAGTTGATCCGTTGTCACTGAAACCAATGTATAGCGTGCTTTAATGCGTGACAATGCCTCTTTGACATTTTCATACCCTATGCTTGGATCATACATATCCAACGCACGTAACAAATGCAAATAACTATTGGCATCAAAACGTTCTAAAAATTTTTTGCCTTGATAAGAAAGGTAGGATTCAACTTGAAAGTAATCGCCCCAAAAGCTGCCATCTGATTTTGTGGCACGCCCAAAGGCTTTGGCTAATTGTAAATCAGTGCGGTAAGTCAACATACCTAGCATGCGCGCAATAGATAGCCCTTGATCCGGCGGTGTACCATCATAGTAATCGCCACCATTAAAATTAGGGTCATTAATGACCGCCTGACGCATAACATGGTTAAAGCCGATGGCTTCAGCACTAAAATAAATGGATGAACAAAGATTTACGATATTATCCATAAAATCAGGATAATCAATCGCCCATTGGTTTGCTTGCATGCCACCAAAAGATCCACCAATAATAGCTTTTAAATGGCTAACGCCAAGATGATCAAGCAAGGCTTTTTGTACTTTGACAATATCTTGCACGACAATATTAGGAAATTGGCTACCATAAGGTTTACCCGTTTGCGGATTAATTGATGAAGGCCCTGTTGTTCCCTTGCAACCACCTAATACGTTCGAACTAATAAAAAAATAACGATCCGTATCCAATGCTAAACCTGCTCCCATAAAATTCTGCCACCAGCCATCGCGACCATCATCGAAATAAGGCTCAGCATCGCCAGTCAAAGCATGGCAAATTAATACCGCATTATTTTTTTCAGCATTGAGCGTACCATAAGTTTGATACGCGACATTGATATGGGAAAGCTTGCCACCAAGCGTCATGGTTAAAGGCTGTGTGTCAAAAAGCACTACATTTTGCACAGACATTGGAAACCTATTGTAATAATGAGAATGGCGCCTAAACTATCAGTAAGTCGATTAGATTGTCAAGAAATTTTAGCCGTCTAAACGGCTAAATTATCACACATCAATACAATTCATAAAATCCATCAAATTCTCCTTGAAGTGCAGGGAATTTTTCATTATGTTTACAGGCATGATAATAAAAAAATTACCATCAAAATTAACCGCACTTTTTCGTATATCGCTCTATACAATCTTTGCACTGATTATGCTTTGCTTGCTTATCGATAAAGGCGTAAGTTTTTATGTGCGTGATAAGATATTCACGAATATTGATGAACTCCCCCCTCGCGCATATGCTCTTGTGCTGGGCACATCAAAATATATTATTGGTGGAAAACCCAATGCTTATTACGAGTATCGTTTAGCTGCGGCAAAAGAGTTGATCGATCATCAAAAAGTCAATTACCTTTTATTAAGTGGCGATAATCGTACTGTCCAATATAACGAACCAAGAGCAATGTTTCGTGATTTACGAAAAATGGGCGTATCTGAAGCCTCTATGTTCCGTGATTTTGCGGGTTTCCGTACGCTAGATTCCGTTATCCGCGCAGATAAAATTTTCCAAGTACAAACATTTACGATTGTCAGCCAAAAATTTCATTGCGAACGCGCACTTTTAATTGCTAAAGCACATGATATTGATGCGATTTGTTTTGTAGCAAAACAACCTGAATTACATCTATCTACTCGAATAAGAGAAGTTTTTGCGCGTATAAAAGCAGTTTTGGATTTGATATTAGGTGTTGAGCCTTATTTTTTGGGGAACCCCACCCCATTGCCAAACAGCACTAAATTATAAATATTGATCTACATCACATTTCTTTAAAATCAAACTAATCTAAGCTTGTTAAATAAACAAAAAGCGGTTAAAATTAATGCAACAAGAGGAATCCTGTTTTATGCTAAAGGATTTTCTTTATATTGTCGTTGAACTTACAACTTTAATTAGGTTAATTTATGAAACTAGAATCCCAAAAACAAGCAAGCAAAATTGTAAAAAAAAACTTCTTAGTGTTCTAATCTCTTCTGCCCTTTCTACTACTGCTTTTGCCACTCTCCAAAATCCTGTTTCCACTGATACAACCATCGCTGGTGATACCGATACCTATACAAATTCAGGTGTAGGTGTAAATAAGGGTGCACATCTTACGATTACTGGTACAGAAAAAATGAACGTCACCTTGGCAAAAGGTGGCGATGAAGTCGTTTCGATGATCGTTCAAGATTCAAAACTTACAGCTGATACACTGAACATTAATATGACATCCGATTCCACCGCCGTAAATAATCGCCCTAAAGGTATCATTGTTCGCGGCAATTCCGATGCAAATGTTCAAAATCTCAATATCAATGTCATAAAATCTAACCGTCAAGCAAATACCGGTGAATCACCAGATAGCGATGCTGCCTATGGTTTAGCTGTTGGTTATAATTTTCTCGGTGGAGACAATTCAGCAACAGCAAAAGTGACTGTGGATAAGGCAAATATTACTGTATCCAATACACTTGACTCAGTAAAAGGTCACTACACTGCAGGAATTGAGAGAACGCTTAACTTGCCTTTTATTGGAGCAGTTCATGTCAAAGGCGATTTTTTAAGCGGCTATCAAATGTCGGGTATCCGTGTATATCGTACTAATGGTGCAAAACCTGAATTGGTTACAACGGGTGATGTTTCTATTAATGTTGAAGATAAAAGCACAGATAAAATCAACGATTATAACGTTGGTTTATATGTCTCCAGCAAAGATGCCAAAGCCACATTTAACGGAAATACCGAAATTAAAGTTTCTGCAACTGGCGTAAACTCGGCAGGTATCAAAATTGGCAAACCACAAGATGGCGGCGAAAATGCAACTGTAATCTCAAATGGTAAATTAATTGTAGATACCACAGATATTGATGGCTCTTATACCCATAATGACGGCACATCGACAACCGACTATCGCGGCTCAGGTGCAGTACGATTGTTTGATAATAAATCAAATTTTGAAATCACAGGCACCAAAACAGACGAAGCATCTGAAATCAAAGCCAGTACAAATGCCCTTGTATTTGATACCGTTGACTACCAAAACTTAGCCACTGTAAACGCTGGAATGTTTGGCACCTACACAGAAGTATTAATGCGTGGTAAAAATAATGTAAGTAACACGGCTTCTTTACGTAATACCAAACTAAGTACAAAAAGCGACAGTGACGCATTAATATTATCAAATGCCAGATTTAAAAAAGAAGGTTTAATTTATTCAGGTGCAGGAGCGGTTGGTGCGCGTGGACCAATTGATACAAGGTTCCAAACCGGTGCATTCAACGTCACCAACGCCCAATTCACCCTATCCGGTGAAAAATCTCAAGCGACGGCGGCAAGTAAAGGCTGGGCGGTTTATGCGAAATCTGATGCAATTGATACCACAGCGAATACAGCAAAAGCTACTTCTGAACTCACCGTAAATTTAGCCGATAAAGCTACATTAACTGGTTTGATTCATAAAGATATTGGTTCAACCTTAACAATGAATGTGGATAACAAAGCCGTTTGGACATTGAAGAAAAAAGAAGATGAAACTGAACAACGCTCTACTGCAACATCAGTCACGCTTAGTAATGGCGGTGTATTAGATGCAGGAAGTCATCCAGCGGAAAAATACATTGTCAAAGTATCATCAAATAGTGTAGATAATGACGGAACTTTCACCAACGGTGGTATCATCACTCTCGCTAATCAGTCCTATGCCGACAAACTTACCATTGAAGGGAATTATGTTGGTAATAACGGGGTATTAAAAACAAATACGGAATGGAACTTACCTGGTGATGAAAATGGTGCAAACTCTCAATCTGATTTACTTGAAATCACAGGTGATGCCTCTGGAAAAACAGAAGTTATTTCAGTGAGTAAGGATGGAAGAGAAAAAGTTATTGATGGTTCTATTGCAAGTATTGTCGCAGATTCACATAAGATTAGCGCACCAGTCGTCAGAGTGTTAGGTACTGATAACGGAGTCACATCTTCTTTGGCGGGTACTCCATTTAATACTCGTCCAACGTTCACAGGTACTGCCCGAACCACTGGCGCAGGCGAAGTTCAATTAGCATCTCGTGTTGTTGATGGAAAAACAGAATACTTTTGGACAGTAACTGCTGTTAAATTAACGCCACCAGTGCAACCTGAATTACCTTCTTTAGATGAAATTCCACAACCACAACCTGAACCACAACCACAGCCTGAACCACAACCACAGCCTGAACCACAACCACAGCCTGAACCACAACCTCAGCCTGTACCGCCAACAGGGCCTGTAATCATCACGCCAAGTGCGGTTGCTTATACACTTATTCCTCGCCAAAACTTGGAATTAGGCTATACAATGTTGGATACACTTCACCAACGTCGTGGCGAAAATCAAACCCTTTCTTGGGATAAACAAGGCAGTTATTGGCAAGATGTGGAAAAACAATCTTGGGGTCGTGTGATTGGTAAACACCTCAAACTCGATGGAAAAGAACGTTTTGGTTTAAAAACCAATATGTACGGTTTCCAAGTGGGGCACGACTTTGATGTTAAAACCAAACAAGATGACGAGGGCAAACTCACCCGTCGTTTTACTGGCCTGTATTTCGGCGCGTTACGTTCTCACAGCAAATTCTATGATGAATACCGCGCGAAAAACGGTGTCGTGATCGCAGATAAATTAACTTCTCGCGTAAAAACTACCGCACTTAATCTTGGTGTAACTGATACGCGTTACAATGAAAATGGCACTTACATTGACTGGGTGGGACAAGTCTCTTGGTTAAATAACCGTTATTCATCGGTTGATGGCACAAGTGCGAAAAATCACGGCTGGGGTGCTGCCCTTTCAGTGGAAACTGGTCGCCCTTACGCATTAGGTAAAGATAAAACTAACAACGGGGATAGCTGGATTTTAGAGCCACAAGCACAACTGATTGCTCAATACTTGCGCTTGGGAGATTTTAACGACGGCACTCGTGCAGTTTCGCAAAAAGGTTATGGCTTGCGCGGTCGTGTTGGTTTCCGTTTGGCATATAACAAACCAAATGATAAACAACGCACTCGCACCTATTATCTCATCGGTAATATTTGGCACGATTTTAAAGCAACGGACAATGCATTAATTGGTCGTGATAAATTAACCGAGAAATTTGACCGCACTTGGTGGGAATTAGGCTTAGGCTCTCAATTCTCATTAAGTGAAAACACTTACCTTTATGCGGATGCTCGCTATGAAAAATCATTCGATAGCAACCGACACAAAGGCTACCAAGGCACCGTGGGTGTGAAATACTCTTGGAAATAATGAATAACAAAGAGAATAATCAGGGCGTATAAACGCCCTGTAGTACTACAGGGGGATGTGTAACATAGTTACACATCGAAAAAATTAAAATCCCAATCTATCACTGAAATTCAATGTAGTACTTCTCTTTTCCTGTTATTTGGTGACAGAAAAGATAAGGAGCTATCTATTCTAGCTAGTTAATTTTCTTCTGTCGTAAGAAATTCTTCTTTTATACGATTTTTTATTATGAATACAAAAACTTCTTTTTCTTATTCTCTAATTACTTTGACTTTGTGGTCCACTTATTCGTTTGGGGCGGATTCTAATAATAATTTTATTTTAGGAGGCACAACAACCTATGGTGCCTCAAATAAGCATAATATCATCGCTGGTGAGGGTACTAATTTATACTCAAACGCCAAGAATAATATTATGAATACAACAGGGAATCCAATATTTGGCGGTTCCTATAGTTTGGTTATTGGTCATCGCGCAGGTCATGAGGCAGGTAAGTATTCGGGCAATACTAAATATCTTTTACTCGTAGGTGAACATGCTGGTGAAAGCACGTGGGAAACAAGCCAATATAAATTTATCTTTGGGAACGGTGCAGGCTGGAATGCAGGTGGAACATATGTATATGCCTTTGGCAAAAATGCAGCTCGTCAAATGAATGGCAACTATAACTTTTCTTTCGGTGAAAATTCTTATTCTGCTGATACAATAACCGAGGGTCACTATAACTTCAATTTTGGTCAAAATTCTGGATATAACAACTCAGGAAGTCGAAATGTCAATATTGGTTTCCACGCAGGAGAAAGCTACACTACTGATATTAAAAGTGGTGATGACAACTTTGCTTTAGGTCATTCTGCAGGACAAAATGTAACAGGTAATCATAACTTTGCCTATGGTCAAGATGCTGGTACAAATACATCAGGTAGCCGTAATATAGCTTTAGGGCAAAATGCTGGTCAAAATGTAAAAGGGAATTACAACTATGCTTTTGGTTTAAGTGCGGGACAAAATATTGATGGTTTTATTAAAAATCCTGCAGGTACTACACCTAAAGATAAATATGGTCAATCTGTTGGGTGGAATAATATCGCTTTTGGCAAAGAATCAGGAAATAGCATCATTGGTAACTTTAACTTAGCTTTTGCTGAGCGATCAGGACGTTATGTTGGTTATAAATATAAATTAACAGCAGAAGAAAAAGCCCAAGGTTTTGCCGAACCAACTTGGATCGCAGATGGAGATGGAAGAGCTAATAGTTATATTAGCAATGTAGCCAAGCTTAAACCTGTAGATGGTGCAGAACACAACATTGCATTAGGATTTAATGCAGGTAACTTAATTGCAGGGCAAGATAACTTCGCTGTTGGCGTATATTCGGGCAATAAGATTATCGGCGAAAGCAATATCGCGCTCGGTAAAGTTGCCGGAAATGAAATTGAAGGTAACTTCAATACGGTACTCGGTTACAACAGTGGTAGCAATGTTGTTGGTCATAGCAACTATGCGGCTGGGCACGCAGCCGGCAGTAATGTTGAAGGCAGCGATAACCTCGCACTCGGCAAAAAATCTGGTAATAAAATCAAAGGGAACGACAACATCGCCATCGGTAACGAAGCTGGTACACTTTCGGATGACAAAGTATTAACCGCTAACGAAACTATCGCGATCGGTAAAAAATCTAAAGCAACAAAAGCCAATGCAGCAGCATTCGGAAATGAAAGTGAAGCTTCAGAAGAACAATCTTTGGCTTTAGGTTATAAAGCAAATGCAAGCATTGCAAAGAGTGTGGCAATAGGCAGTAATGCAACCACCGTTGCGACTTTAACGACATCAAATCCGTATACAAAGGGTACTAATAATACCTACTCATCTCAAGATATTGGCTATTACACAACTGCTGAAAGTGCGGTTAAAAATTTTGCTAATTTTGCAGGTGGCACAAATGTTGTAGGTGTATTTAGCGTAGGTAATGGAACAGAAACTCGCCGAATCCAACACGTTGCGCCAGGCTTAATTTCAGCGGACAGTACCGATGCAATCAATGGTTCCCAACTTTACAGCTTTATTCCTCGAGTATCTTTCTACAGCGGAGGTGAGAAAGCAACTACAGGCGCAACCACATCTCCAGCAATTGGTAGTACAGTTGTTGAAAACTTCCTCGCTAACGGCTTACGTATGGATTTTGGGGATGGTTTATATGCAGAAAAACGTAAAGATTCCAAAGGTGACTTTATTTTTGTAGGCTCGAATACGAAAAATACAACTGATGGGACAGGAACCAAAGTTTCAGCGAAAGTCGCCACTAATAATGATGGTTCACATACCATTACTATAACAGACAGCGATGGCACAACGACCGCAACTATTAAAAATGGTCAATCAGGTCCTAAAGGTGAGCAAGGTGTAGCTGGTCCTGCTGGCCCTCAAGGCCCTGCTGGACAAAATGGTACAGCTGGTGCCCCTGGCCCTAAAGGTGATAAAGGTGATAAAGGTGATAAAGGTGATAAAGGTGATAAAGGTGATAAAGGTGATAAAGGTGATACTGGTCCTGCTGGACAAAATGGTGCAGCTGGTGCCCCTGGCCCTAAAGGTGATAAAGGTGATACTGGTCCTGCTGGCCCTCAAGGTCCTGCTGGACAAAATGGTGCAGCTGGTGCCCCAGGCCCTAAAGGTGATAAAGGTGATAAGGGTGATAAAGGTGATATAGGTCCAGTCGGTCCTCAAGGTCCAACAGGAATGAAACCACAAGAAATCCGTATTATGGACCAACGCATTCATCATCTTGAAAATCGTGTTAATAAACTTGATAAGCGCGTAAATGGATTAAGTGCAACAATCGCTGCTGCAGCTGCATTACCACAATCAACTATTCCAGGTAAATCAATGTTTGCTGCGGGTAGTGGTATTTCTGCAGGCTCTTCAGCTGTAGCAGTTAGCTATTCAAGAATGTCTGATAATGCGAAAACCGTTGTAAAATTTGTCGGTACGGCAAATACCAGTAAGGATTATTCAGCGGGTGTTGGCGTTGGCTATCACTGGTAATCATTAATCTGGGGAGATAATCCCCTTTTAAAAAGCAAGGGCTGATTTTAAATATCAGCCCTTTGTTTTAATGGTAAATTTTACTCCACCACAGCCCAAAATTCAGCAACAGTATGGAAAGATCCAAAGACTAAAACCACATCATTTTTTACCGCACTTTTGAGTGCTGTACGCACGCCATCCATAACAGAATTATCTGATGTAGCTTGAACATGTGGGAAATGGCTTTTCAATTTCTCTGCTAATTCATCGCCTGACTGCCCACGATAGCCGCCTAAGGTTACACAATGCCATTCATCAATAATAGGCGTTAAATGCGCAAATACCCCATTTGCATCTTTGTCTTTGAGTATCCCACATACGGCAATCATTTTGCCCTCAATGTTGCATTTAAGTGCGGTCAATTTTTCAGATAAATATTTTGCGGCATGAGGATTATGCCCCACATCAACGATGATTGTTGGCAAGGTTTCAACTGATACGCCAAGATAATCCGCTAGTTTCTCACGTTTATCTGTTTTTATAGCTTGAAAACGACCAACCAGTTCTACCTCTTGCAAAGATTTTCGCAAAGTCTGTTCTGAAATATCAAAAGGTAAACATTGAACGGCAGCCAGAGCCGTTGCGGCATTCGCTAATGGAATCTGACAAAACGGTAAATTTTCTAAGCGCACTTTTTTATTTTGCCACTGCCAATTTTCAGCATTTTGATTAAAAAACCAATCCACATCACGTCGAGCAACTTGGCAATGTAATTTTTCAGCTTGCTTGAGCATTGTTTGTGGCACATTAGGTTCGCCAATCACGACAGGGCAATTTTTGCGGAAAATGCCTGCTTTTTCAAAAGCAATGGCTTCTCTGGTATCCCCAAGAAAATCGGTATGATCAATATCAATGCTAGTAATCACACCAAGATGGCTATCCACAATATTGGTTGCATCTAAACGTCCGCCCAGCCCCACTTCTAAAATCACTACATCTAATTTTGCTTGTTTAAATAAATGCAATGCAGAAAGCGTGCTAAATTCAAAATAAGTCAGCGATTCTGTTTTATTTTCATCAATAAAGGCAAAAGAGGCGGTATGTGCTTCATCGGGTAAATCTTGATTTTGAATGCGTACTCGCTCGTTATAACGTAGTAAATGAGGCGAAGAATACACGCCCACACGTAATCCATAATTAAGCAGAATCGTTTCTAATAAGCGACAAGTCGTGCCTTTACCATTCGTCCCCCCCACAGTTATCACATAAGGGGCAGGATGAAGTAAATCCAATTTTTCTGCCACGGATTTAATACGATCTAAACCAAGATCAATCGGTTTAAAATGGCTTTTTTCTAAATAAGAAAGCCACTCAGCGAGTGGCGAAGTGGCTTTAAGTTGCATATTATTCATCTTCTGAAATGAGTTCAGGTTCTACAAAAGGAGAAGGTTGATTCGTTAATTTACTCAGTACACTTGCCAAAGTTTTACGCATTTCTGAACGTTTCACGATCATATCAATTGCCCCTTTCTCAAGTAAAAACTCACTACGTTGGAAACCTTCTGGGAGTTTTTCACGTACGGTTTGTTCAATAACACGCGGCCCCGCAAACCCAATTAAAGCTTTTGGCTCGGCAATATTTAAATCACCTAACATAGCAAAACTTGCTGATACGCCGCCTAAGGTCGGATCCGTTAATACCGAAATAAACGGCACACCTTTTTCACGTATTTGGGCAAGCACAGCACTGGTTTTTGCCATTTGCATTAAAGAGAATAATGCTTCCTGCATACGAGCACCACCACTCGCAGAAAAACACACAAACGGACAATTCATTTCTATTGCTTTTTCAGCCGCTTTAACAAATTTTGCACCAACTACAGACCCCATTGAACCGCCCATAAAAGCAAAGTTCGATGCAGCCACAACGATTGGCATATTATAAAGCGTGCCTGTCATGGTAATTAATGCATCTTTTTCACCCGTTTCTTTTTGCGCTGCACTGATACGATCTTTATATTTCTTTAAATCTTTAAATTTTAAAATATCTTTTGGTTCTAAATCCGCCGCAATTTCTTGGCTTGAACCTTCGTCCAATAATTTTAATAAACGCTCACGTGCATCAATACGCATATGATGACCGCATTTAGGGCAAACATAAAGATTACGTTTAAGTTCTTCACTATAAAGTACTTGTTCACAAGAAGTACATTTTGTCCACACACCTTCCGGCACATTTGCTTTTCGAGTAGAAGAAGACGGACTTTTACTAAAAATTCGGTTAATCCAGCTCATTTTTTGACCTTTTTATTGACTAGAAAATTCTGCGTATTAGACCATAAATTTACAGAATTTGCTACTTGTAAGGCGTTTTTGTACTGCTCCGATTTCCTTTAGAAACGTTCAATAAATATGAGAAATAAATCCATGATTGAACATTTTTTTTATTTCTTTGTCTCATAGAGCACGTTATCTGAAATCTATTTTGGAGTATTTTATGAAAAAAACACGTTTTGTATTAAGCAGTATTGCGCTCGGATTAAGTGTCTTGAGTACACCATTTGTGACTCAAGCTGGTTTACCAAATTTTATTTCAGAGCAAAATAGTTTGGCACCCATGTTAGAAAAAGTTCAACCTGCGGTGGTGACACTTTCTGTTGAAGGAAAAGCAAAAGTTGACTCACGTTCTCCTTTTCAAGACGATATTCCTGAAGAATTTAAATTCTTCTTCGGCGATCGTTTTGCTGAACAATTTGGTGGACGCGGTGAATCAAAACGTAACTTCCGTGGTTTAGGTTCTGGCGTCATTATTAATGCAAATAAAGGCTATGTTTTAACGAATAATCATGTTATTGACGGGGCAGATAAAATTACCGTGCAATTACAAGATGGCCGTGAGTTTAAAGCCAAATTAGTGGGTAAAGATGAGCAATCAGATATTGCATTAGTACAGCTTGAAAAACCAAGTAATTTAACAGAAATCAAATTTGCTGATTCCGATAAATTACGCGTAGGCGATTTCACTGTTGCAATTGGTAATCCATTTGGTTTAGGTCAAACTGTTACATCAGGCATTGTTTCTGCATTAGGTCGCTCAACTGGCTCTGATAGCGGTGCTTATGAAAACTATATTCAAACTGATGCTGCTGTAAACCGCGGTAATTCAGGTGGTGCATTAGTCAACCTAAATGGTGAGCTCATTGGTATCAACACCGCGATTATTTCGCCAAGCGGTGGCAATGCGGGAATTGCCTTTGCGATTCCAAGTAATCAAGCAAACAATTTAGTACAACAAATTTTAGAATTTGGTGAAGTACGCCGAGGATTGCTTGGTATTAAAGGCGGTGAACTCAATGCTGATTTAGCCAAAGCCTTTAATGTAAGTGCGCAACAAGGCGCATTTGTGAGTGAGGTTTTACCGAAATCTGCAGCTGAAAAAGCTGGCATTAAAGCGGGGGATATTATCACGGCGATGAACGGTCAAAAAATCTCAAGTTTCGCAGAAATGCGAGCAAAAATTGCCACCTCTGGTGCAGGAAAAGAGATTAGTTTAACTTACTTACGTGATGGTAAATCTCACGATGTTAAAGTGAAATTACAAGCGGATGATGGAAATCAGCTTTCCTCTAAAACGGAATTGCCTGCATTAGATGGCGCGACATTGAAAAACTATGATGCAAAAGGCATCAAAGGGATTGAAATCACCAAAATTCAACCGAACTCCCTCGCAGCCCAACGTGGTTTAAAAGCTGGCGATATTATTATTGGCATAAACCGCCAGCAGGTTGAAAACACGGCTGAATTAAGCAAAGCGCTTGATGAGGAGCCATCGGCTGTGGCCTTAAATATTTTACGTGGAGACAACAATTTTTACTTATTAGTACAATAATTCTTCCACCGAAAATATAAACAAAAAGTCCGATCATGATGATCGGACTTCTTTTTTATGAAGCAATTGCTTTCAACAAATCTACCACAAATTCTAACCGCACTTTGTTATCTGATAGGTCTTTCATAAACTTAAATTTCAATGGGCCGTCAAAGCGATACACAATAGGTTCTTTTTGAATTAATTGAATAAATTTATCTGGATTCACTTGTGCTTTTGGTGAAAACTCAATAAAACCGCCTTGCGTTCCTGCATCAATGCGCACAACTTTTAACGGCTCAACCAGCAAACGCAATTCTGCAATTTGCATTAGATTTTTTGTCGCGTCAGGCAATAATCCGAATCGATCTATTAACTCAACTTTTAACTCATCCAATTCTGATTTACTCTCTGCTGCGGCAATACGTTTATAAAAGGATAAACGCATATTCACATCACCTAAATAATCGTCTGGCAATAAAGCAGGCACGCGCAATTCAATATCCGCTTGTTGTTGCGTCAATTCTTCTAATGATGGTTCTCGCCCTTCTTTTAACGCTTTAACCGCCGCATCCAATAATTCCATATAAAGCGAAAAACCGATGCTTTCGATTTGTCCGCTTTGTTCGTTTCCGAGTAATTCGCCAGCGCCACGAATCTCTAAATCGTGGGTTGCCAAGATAAAACCAGCCCCAAGATTATCAAGATTTTCCAAGGCATCTAGACGACGTTCGGCATCTTTTGTCATCATTTTAGGTGGGGGCGTAAGCAAATAAGCATAAGCCTGATGATGTGAACGCCCAACTCGTCCACGTAATTGATGCAACTGAGCTAATCCAAAATGATCCGCTCGTTCAATAATAATAGTATTTGCCGTTGGCACATCAATACCCGTTTCGATAATGGTTGAACAAACTAAGACGTTATAACGCTGATGATAAAAATCACTCATCACACGTTCTAACTCACGTTCTCGCATTTGTCCGTGCCCCACTATCACTCGCGCCTCTGGCACAAGTGCAGTGAGTTTTTCTGCTGTATTTTCAATACTTGCGACATCATTATGGAGATAATAAACCTGCCCGCCACGTAAGATTTCACGCAAAATCGCTTCTCGTACAACAAGATCGTCATTCTGGCGGACGAAAGTTTTAATACTTAATCGGCGCGCAGGAGGCGTAGAAATAATGGAAAGATCACGAATGCCATTCATCGCCATATTAAGCGTTCGAGGAATTGGCGTTGCCGTTAGCGTAAGAATATCGATATTCGCACGAAGCTGTTTTATTTTCTCTTTTTGCCCTACACCAAAACGGTGTTCTTCATCAATAATCAACAAGCCAAGATCGCTAAATTTGACATCTGATTGAATTAATTTATGGGTACCAATCAGTATATCGACTTTGCCTTCTGCAAGATTTTCCAGAATTTGTTTTTGTTCTTTTGCAGTTTTGAAACGCGATAACACTTCTACGTTCACAGGCAAATTCGCAAAACGATCTTTAAAATTCTCATAATGCTGTTGGGCTAACAGTGTAGTTGGCACTAGCACTGCTACTTGCTTATGATTCATCACAGCCAAAAATGCGGCACGCATTGCCACTTCAGTTTTACCAAAACCCACATCGCCGCAAACAAGACGATCCATTGCTTTTGGTTGACACATATCAGAAATTACCGCATTAATTGCCATTTCCTGATCGTAAGTTTCTTCAAAAGGAAAGGTTGCAGCAAATTGTTGAAATTCTTCACGATCATATTTAAAGGCAAAGCCTTTCTTCGCTTCACGTTGTGCGTAAACATCTAATAACTCGGCCGCCACATCACGAATTTTCTCCGCTGCTTTTTGACGCGATTTTGCCCAAGCTTCGTTACCCAATTTATGTAATGGCGCACTTTCATCAGAACCACCCACATAACGGCTAATCAGATGTAATGAAGTCACTGGCACATAAAGTTTCGATTCATTTGCATAATTTAGCAGCAAATATTCTGCTTTAATGCCGCCTGTATCTAAGGTGACCAAACCGCCATAACGCCCTACACCGTGATCAAGATGCACAACTGGCTGCCCTATTTTCAGTTCGGCAAGATTGCGCACAAGCGTGTCAGGATTAATTGTTTTACGTTTATCTCTAGAACGTTGTTGAACGCGCTCGCCAAGTAAATTTGCTTCACCAATAATCGCAACATGAAACGATTGTTCAATAATAAAACCTTGTTCAAGAGAGCTGACTAACAAGCTAAATTTTTCATTTTCAGCCTGTTCCAAGGATTGAATTTGTTTTGGCTTGAGTTTTAATGGTGAAAGCAAATCAAGCAACGTCTCTCGGCGACCTTCCGTCTCCACAGAAAACAGTACATTTCCTTTAAAATGCTCAATAAATTGGCGGAGTTGTCCCAATGGTTCTTTTTGCTGGGATTGAATGGTCACTTCTGGTAAAGCGGCAACAGGTAAATTTTTCTGGCGTACCGATGACCGCACTTTTTCCGCTTTAAATGTAATGCGTGGATAAGATTTCAATCGGCGATTGACTTCATCAACATTAAGCCATAATTTTTCAGGCGATAAAAGCGGACGCATTGGATCCACTTTACGTTGTTCATAACGCTGTTTGGCATCTTGATAAAAACGCTCGCCTTGCATTTGGTTGTTTTCCATATCCACAAACAGCGTTTGTTCCGGCAAATAATCAAACAACGTCGCCATTTCAGAAAAGAAAAGTGGCTGCCAATATTCAATGCCAGAAATCAAGGTACCTTTACTGATTTGCTGATAAATATGTTCGGGATCTCGGCGAATTTCACCAAAAGTTTCACGAAATTGCGCACGGAAAAATTCAATCCCTTTATCATCCGTTGGAAATTCGTGCGCTGGTAAAAGATTAATCGATGTAATTTCATCAAGAGTACGTTGCGTATCCACATCAAAAGTGCGAATAGAATCAATTTCATCATCAAAAAAATCTAGACGAAAAGGCACCGCACTTCCCATTGGGAAAAGATCCAACAAAGCACCACGAACTGCGTACTCGCCGTGTTCTAATACTTGCTCCACAGCACGATAGCCCGCTGCTTCTAATTGTAAGCGCATTTTATCGATGACCAAACGATCGCCTTTTTTAATCAGAAGCACATTGTGTTGTAAATATTGTGGCGGACAAAGGCGTTGCATTAATGTCGAAATCGGCAATAAGAAAATGCCTTTTTTCGCATTTTGTAAATGGAAAAGCGCACTTAAACGAGAGGAAATAATTTCTTGATGGGGAGAAAACGTATCATAAGGTAAGGTTTCCCAATCAGGAAAAAGGCATACATCTTGGCTGCTTAATTCCGATAAAACACGTGATAAACGCACCGCACTTCGTGTATCAGGAGTCACCACTACGGTTAAATTTTGATTTTGCTCTGCAATTTCACTGATCGCCAATGCATCAGCGCCTGGTAATACATTGCCTAAAATTTTGTGATCATTGGGTTGGGTAGGAATATCAGGTTGGAAAAAAGCCGTTTTCATAAATATAAATAATGCGCCAATCTTGTATAAAAATTGACGCATAGTGTACTGGAATTTGAATTATCTTTCAATAAATTTACTGTTTAAAAAAACAGTTGATGTTTATTTCTTTAAAGAAGATTCTTCTTTCTTCAAATTACCATTTTCATCTTCTATTGCTGACATAGGCACGCAGCTACAATTAGGTTGATCTAATCCCCACTCTTTAATGAAATTATCATATTTTTCAAGTGCACGCTTAAACCAACATTTTGGTTTCTCAGTTTGTTCTGTCATAAAGTTCCTCGTTCTAAATATTGTTTAATTTCTAAACGTAGCCATTCTACGCCTTTTTTCTTGTTAATGGGAAGTTGTTTTTTTGTTAAATAAGCGGAAATTAATGGGAAATTTTCTTTGCCTGCTAATTTTAATAAACGCCTTATCGCAGGAATACTCGAAAATAAAGTGCGGTGAAAATTAGCGAAATTTTTTAAGCTCACCCAATCGAACTCATCAAGCTGCCAATCAAGCTGATTTTTCTCAAAATTTATGGCGAACGGACGAAAAGATAAAGGGATATTACGCTGAAATTGTTGGTGCGCAGTATCAACTAAAGCCAAGCCTTCTTTGGAAATACCTTTAAGGGCAATCACTGAATAACAACCACTACTCGCTTCTTGGTGCTCACCTAAATGCACCAAAACAAAACCGCACTTTTGCCAAAATTTTGCCAGTTCGTCAGTGTAGCCAAAACTTACTGAAAGAAAATCCACTTCTGAATTTTCCATAAATTTCATTAGATTTTGACCAATACCCTGTTTTTGCCAATTTGGCTGAACCGCGATACGAGAAATGCGTAAAGATCTTAATTTACAGGCTTGGGGCAAATTTTCGTAGAAACATAACGCTTGTGGAACAAGATTCCCTTTTGGGCGGCGTTTGCCTTGTTGAATTTGAATAATCAACTCATCATCAGCCATATTTCCTTCTTCTAATGCCCAAATTGCACCGAGCAAATTCTGTTGATATTCAGCAAAATAAAAACGTTGATTTTCTCCATCAAGTAAACGACGAAGATCGAGTGGCGATGTTCGATAATGCGCCAATGTCATTAAGCCATAAAACTCTGCAATATGATGTGGTTTTTGCACTTCTCGAATTTGATAAGGGAGATGGGGCTGAAAAGGAAATTGCTGAAAAGCATCTTCGGCATTTAGCAACAAAAGATCATCAATAAAATCTTCTAACAGATCATTTTCTTGCCAACGTAGGGGCTGTTTAAGCTCAAAATGCTGAAAAGTGCGGTTGATTTTCCGTTTAAATTTTAATTCGAAACCACGCCCTGTTCCTTCGTAGCTATGAATTGTAGTACTGAAGACAATATGTTGAAAATATCGAGAATATTCTTGTAATAATGGTAATGGAATCATCGCAGCTTCATCTACAAGCAACCAAGCTGATTGACTAAATTCGGGTTCATTTTGTAATCGAATAGTCAGTTCATCGGGAGCGATAAATTCAATTTCCTCTTCTGAAAATTCAATAACCGAATGCACCGCACTTTTATTCGGTGCAGTGAGATAAACTGGCGCCTGAATTTGGTTAGCAAGCATCCCCAATAATGCGGATTTCCCTCTTCCCCGCTTGGCGGTTAGAAAATAAATATCTTGCTCAGCTTGTAAAATATTCTCGATAATTTGTTGTTGCGCTAACGTAGCATTTTTGTGATGCTCGTTAGAATAAAAAACCGTAGGAAATTCAACCGCACTTTTATCTCTTAAAATAGGGAAATGGTAGCGTTCAATGCAATGTTTGAAATGATAAATGAAATTAGGCGTAGCAATCGCTGCCTGATTTCCATTCCAACGTAAACTATCTTGATCAGGCTGCTGAGATAAATTTTCCCAATCGGATAAGACTAAACAAAGTGTGCCACCCATTTTCAGTGTTCCAGCTGCAATAGCTAGCGCTTCAAGATGAATGCCATTTCGTCCATCAAATAAGATATGTTCAAATTCTTGTCCGAGCAAATTCGTTGCTTTAGAAAAAACAATGCCACTTTCACCGATAATCAATACGTTATCAGGCACAAGCGGCAAAGTTTTTCTGATTAAAATTTGAAGCTGGCGAAATGGCATCTTTTATTTTAAATAGGCAATTAAGATCGCACCAATAAAACTTACGCAAGCAAGCCAAAAGAAAATGCTTTTGGGTTGAGAAACTTTTTTACTGAAAAATTTCGCTGCAAACACGATATATAAAATCAGTAATGCGAATTTAGCTATTAACCACCATTCAATATCAAAAGCAAAGAGATATAAAATGACAACACCAGAAACAATCAATAAGGTATCTGATAAGTGCGGTAAAATTTTTAATAATTTTATCGAACGCCAATTTTTGCCAGTAAGTTGCATTGCGCCACGAATCACCAACAAGGCAAAACTTAAAAAGGCGAAAAAAATATGTAAATAAACTAGCATAATCACTCCCAAAAAAGTAAGAAAAGTGCGGTTAACATCAACCGCACTTTCTCAATATAAATTACTTCGCAATACGTTTATATTTAATACGATGTGGCTGAGTCGCTGCATCGCCTAAGGTTTTCTTTTTCCACTCTTCGTAGTCTGAGAAGTTACCTTCATAGAAGGTGACTTTACCTTCATCACCGTAATCTAAAATATGTGTTGCGATACGGTCTAAGAACCAACGGTCATGGGAAATTACCATTGCACAGCCCGGGAATTCTAAAATCGCATTTTCTAAGGCACGCAAGGTTTCAACGTCTAAGTCATTGGTTGGTTCGTCCAATAACAGTACGTTACCACCACGTTGTAGAAGTTTAGCTAAGTGTAAACGACCACGTTCACCACCCGATAATTCGCCCACACGTTTTTGTTGATCTACGCCTTTGAAGTTGAAGCGTCCAACATACGCACGGCTTGGAATTTCAAAGTTACCAATAGTGAGAATATCTTGTCCGTTAGACACTTCTTCCCATACGGTTTTCTTATCATCCATTGAGTCACGGAACTGATCGACAGAGGCAAGTACCACAGTTTCACCCATTGTAATTGAGCCGCTATCTGGTTGTTCTTGACCTGAAAGCATACGGAATAAGGTTGATTTACCCGCACCATTTGCCCCGATAATCCCAACGATTGCACCTTTTGGAATACTAAAGGATAAATCATCAATTAAAGTGCGGTCGCCATAAGATTTGGTTAAGTTTTGGACTTCAATCACTTTATCACCCAAACGTGGACCAGGTGGAATAAAGAGTTCGTTCGTCTCGTTTCGTTTTTGATATTCGCCAGAGTTCAATTCATCAAAGCGCGCCATACGTGCCTTGCTTTTCGCTTGGCGGCCTTTCGGATTTTGACGAACCCATTCTAACTCTTTCGCAATGGATTTTTGACGCGCATTTTCAGCCGCTTGTTCTTGCTCTAAGCGTTTCTCTTTTTGCTCTAACCAAGAAGAATAGTTGCCTTCCCAAGGAATACCTTCACCACGGTCAAGCTCTAAGATCCAACCCGCTACGTTATCTAAGAAATAACGGTCGTGGGTAATTGCGACAACAGTGCCCTCGTAGTCATGTAAGAAACGTTCTAACCATGCTACAGATTCCGCATCTAAGTGGTTAGTTGGTTCATCTAATAAGAGCATGTCTGGTTTTTCAAGTAATAAGCGACAAAGTGCAACACGACGACGTTCGCCCCCTGATAAATGCTCAATTTTTGCATCCCAATCTGGTAAACGTAATGCATCTGCGGCACGTTCTAACTGGTTATCTAAATTATGCCCATCATGTGCTTGAATAATGGCTTCAAGGTTCGCTTGTTCAGCCGCTAATTTATCGAAATCCGCATCAGGATCAGCATAAAGTGCATAAACTTCATCTAAACGAGTCAGTGCATTTTTTACTTCAGAAACGGCTTCTTCTACCGCTTCACGCACGGTTTGTTGAGGATCAAGTTTTGGTTCTTGTGGAAGATAACCGATTTTGATACCTGGCTGCGGACGCGCTTCCCCTTCAAATTCTTTATCCACGCCTGCCATAATGCGTAAGAGGGTTGATTTACCCGCACCATTTAAGCCTAGAACCCCGATTTTAGCTCCAGGGAAAAAGCTTAAAGAAATATCTTTCAAAATATGACGCTTCGGTGGCACTACTTTGCCGACACGGTGCATCGTATATACAAATTGAGTTGACATATTTATCCTTTATCTAATAAAAAAGTGCGATCATTTTACTTGAAGTTTCTTTATTTGCCTAACAATAGGCAAATAATAGACAAAAAAAACCACCCGAAACGGGTGGCAGGAAAGTAGTTTAGCTATATTTATGATTATTTTATTTAGGAACTTTATGAATATCAAGCAATTACTTGACAGCGCTATGTTACTGAATATTGAAAGCTAAAGGAAATGCTATTGAGAGTTTTTTTGATTTACATCAACATTTTTAACAGAAAAATTCGTTTTTGCGTGTAGAATAAACAACTTCTAATGCTAACGTTCAAAATAATTAGGATTTTTTGTGAAAACGTATTCATTATTACTCGGTCTATTCATTAGTTGTGGTGTTTTAGCTCACCCCCATGCATTTATAGATATGCAAACCACGCCTATTATAGAAAATAGTCAACTCACCGGTTTATCAATGAAATGGACATTGGATGAACCAAGTTCGTCCGCAGTTATTTATGATATGAAACAGGCTAAAACAAAAAATGATCAGCAAAAACTCATCGATGATGTCATGGGAAATATTGTGAGTGAACATTATTTTAGCTATCTATATGACGCTCAAAATAACAAAATTAAATATTCTTCACACCCCAAAAATTACGGCGTAAAAATCCAAGGATTACAACTGCAATATTATTTTGATGTGCCACTCGCCCATTCACAACAGTTAGAAAAAAACACATTTAGCTTACAAACTTACGATCCCACTTATTATGTGGCGATGACTTACGCCTCAAGAAGTGCGGTAGATTTTTCCGCACTTCCGAAAAATTGCCAAGGAAAATTAATTGAACCTAACGTGGATGAAAAAATCCAAGCCTACGCATCTTCACTTGATAAATCCCAAAAGAACGAAGATGATTCATTAGGCGTAATGTTCGCGCAAAAAATAATAATTCAATGTGAGTAGAAATGAAAAAATATAAAACTGGGCTCGTGTTATTAGTGATTGCACTCGCCTTACTTGGCTATTTTTCCCCTTGGTTTTTCTTACATATTGCTGCATGGCAAAAAGATTTTAATCAACTTATTTCGGAAAATTTACATCAAATTCAAAATAATAGTATCAAGGCAGGCATCACACTTATTTTCGCTAGCTTTGTTTACGGCGTACTTCATGCCCTCGGGCCAGGGCACGGCAAATTTATTATCGCCAGCTACCTTTCCTCTCATGAAAGCCAATTAAAACAAAGCACCATTTTGAGTTTACTTTCTTCCTTAATGCAAGGTATTGTCGCAATTACAGCAACAACATTGCTCGTTGTGGTACTTAATCTATCATCACGTTATTTCAAATTAAGTCAGCTTTGGTTAGAGCGATCTGCCTTGCTATTATTGGTATTTCTCGGTTGTTATTGGATTTGGCAAGGTTTACGTGCCTATCGTAAAAAAGCTAAATTAACCATTAAATCCCTAAATCCCCTCTCCCTACACGAAAAAAGTGCGGTAAAAAATAACCGCACTTTTCAACTAAACACCTGTAGCTGTGGACACCAACATTTGCCAAGCCCGACGCAAACTGCACAAGCTACCAATCTAAAATCACAATTTCTCGTGATTCTAACAATTGGTATGCGACCATGTAGCGGTGCAATTTTCGTATTATTTTTAGCTTATATGCTTGATCTTTATGGCTGGGGAATTTTAGCTGTATTAGCTATGTCTTTCGGCACAGGACTTATGCTGTCAGCCTTCGCGGGAATTGTACGTTATGCACGAAATACTGCGATTCACTTAGGGAGTTGGTATAGTTCAAAAAATACGAAAGGAAAAAGCGAAAGTATCGTGAAATTAATAGCAGGTGGAATAATGCTATTTTTTGCCTTGAGCTTGTTATATGGCACAACCATCTCAACTGGCGGAAGCAAAATCCTATTTTGAAATTAAAAATAAAGCCCATCAACATGATGGGCTCAAAATCTTTTGGTTACTAATTTAGAATCTGTAAAAGGAGACAAACAAACCCTAAACCAAAAGAAAAATTGGCTCCTCCTGCTGGACTTGAACCAGCGACATATGGATTAACAGTCCACCGTTCTACCGACTGAACTAAGGAGGAATAAACTTTGTATCACAAGGAATAGAGCGCAGATTTTAATGAGAAGAGAATATCTTGTCAAGCAGGAAGATATAACAATTTAACGATCATTTTCTTTACAAATCTTTACAAAAAAAACGATGGTTTTATCATCATTTATATGACAGAATGCGCTGATATTTTTAGATGGCTTAGCTATACCTTCTAGAAATGTTTAATACCTAGAATTTAACCTATTGAGGATTATCAATGAACACTATATTTAAAGTTATTTGGAACAAAAGTATGCAAAGACAAGAAGTCGTTTCAGAATTGGCAAGAGGTGCAGCTAAATCTAACTCAACATCTCGTACAAACAAAATAGCCAAAACACATTGTGCATCTATTCTGGCTACAGTGATTACATCTATTCTTGCCAGTAACATAGCTTATGCAGCTAGTAATTCTAATGAAATCGTTGAGAATAAAGGTTTTGTACATGTTAATGCATCAGGTAGTTCAGATGATAGTGCCAAGAACTTTGGTAACTTTACAGCTGCAGCTGGCGCGACGGGGGCTAATGCAATTACTGTTGGTGTATCGGCAAATACAGGAAGTGATAACTCTATCGCTATTGGTACAGAATCAAAAGTAAAGAAATGGTCAAAAAACTCATTAGCATTAGGTTATAAAGCTAATGTCGGTAAAGTTGGACCAACAACCCATGTCGATTCAGACAATGCGATTGCAATTGGATCTGAGGCAGAAGCTATTCGAAATAGCGCTATTGCTATTGGTGATAAGGCAAGTGCAGCTAATTATAATGCTATTTCTATTGGTAAAAACATTCAAAATGGTTCTATTGGCGCTACCGCTATTGGAGGCGGTGCAGAGATTGGTGGCTATTCAGAGAATTCCATTGCTATAGGTACTGGCGCTACGGTTGGTGTTGAATATTCTAACGATAAAAAAACAAGAAAGTCAGATCTACATCATGAGAGAGCTATTGCGATTGGATATAATGCAAAAGCATTAGGTCAACAAGGCATTAGCATTGGTAAAGGATCTACAGTAGAAGCAGTGAATGGGCTTGCATTAGGTCAAGATGCCAAATCGAAGAAAGCTGGTGATATTGCCATTGGTTATAACTCAGAGTCCTCAGATGCAAATACTGTAAGCGATATCCAAATTGGTAATAAAACCTATAGTTTAGGTAATTCTGTTAAACAAAGTAACAATAATGGTACTGTCAGTTTTGGTAAGGATAATATTAAACGTCAGATTCAAAATGTGGCAGCTGGATCAATTTCTGAAACTTCAACAGATGCAATTAATGGTGCACAGCTTCACAATGTAATCAAAGCAACTAATGAAATTGCCAACACGGAATATAAATTCCTAGTAAATGGCAATGGTAAAACTATGGGGAATAAGAGTGATTCAGCAACAAATAATGCTAGTAACACGCTTAATTTCGCAGCGGGTGAGGGGTTAGACGTCGTATATGAAAATGATACTATAACCTACAAATTAAAGGATGAATTGAAACAATCTATTGAGAATGCAGCCAAGAAGACCTATGTTGATAATTCTGTAAATGCGGTTCGTGATGAATTAAAACAATCTATTGCTGAGGCGCCGAATAAGAGCTATGTTGATAATTCTGTAAATTCTGTTCGTACAGCAACTGATGAAATTGCCAAAACGGAATATAAATTCAAAGTAAATGGCAAGGACGCTAAAACTATGACGAATAATAGTCAATCAGCAAAAAATAATACTAATAACACGCTTAATTTCAACGCAGATGAGGGATTAGAGGTTTCATATGACAATGGTAATATAGCCTATAAATTAAAAGATAAATTGAAACAATCTATTGATAATGCGGCGAATAAGACCTATGTTGATAACTCTGTAAATTCTGTTCGTAATGAATTAAAACAATCTATTGCTGACGCACCAAATAAAAGCTATGTTGATAATTCTATAAATTCTGTTCGTAATGAATTTAGACAATCTATTGCTAACGCACCGAATAAGAGCTATGTTGATAATTCTGTAAATTCTGTTCGTAGAGAATTACAACAAACAGATAAAAAACTGAGAGGCGGTATCGCAGGCGCTGTAGCAATGGCGAATATACCAACAGCAAACCGAGCAGGCGGAACTATGGTTGGTGTAGGTGTTGGTAACTTTAAAGGCCGAAGTGCTGTTGCTGTAGGTATCAACCGTGCAAGTGACACCAATCGAACACATTTCAAAATGAGTGGCTCTGCAACCACCTCTGGAGATTATGCTGTAGGTGCTGGTATGGGCTATCAATGGTAGTTCATTACTAAACGATAATAAAAACTCTCTCGACATCTCGAGAGAGTTTTTTTATAAGTAATGGATTATAGTTCATGCTAATAATCTTTTTTCATCATTCATTTTTATGAATTTTCGACTTCTTTTTCTATCCACAGAGCCTGTGGATAACTTTGTGGATTAACTTTTTAAAATTTTGCGGATCCCTTGTTCTTACAAGGATTATTCGATCTTGATTACAGATTAGCCTAAAATTAAATTTTAATTTAAAATCAATAAGTTATATTTTGTCTAGTAAAAAATTAAAGTTTTTTTTATGAATTTGTGACATCTTCCTCTTGACATCACTAAGTCTGTGTAAAACTTAGATTTTTGCCTGATCAATTTTACACATTAAATATGCTAAAATAGACATTATTCAAAACTATGAAAAAACCGACCGCACTTTATGTCTGAAAAAATAAACACAAAACCATTCATTCTGCATTCTGACTTTCGTCCCTCTGGCGATCAACCACAAGCTATCGAAAAACTGGCTGAAAATTTAACGGATGGTTTGGCACATCAAACTTTGCTCGGTGTAACAGGCTCGGGGAAAACCTTTACTATCGCCAATGTAATTGCTCAATTAAATCGACCCGCCATGTTACTTGCGCCAAATAAAACCCTTGCGGCCCAACTTTATGCAGAAATGAAAGCCTTTTTTCCAGAAAATGCGGTGGAATATTTTGTCTCTTACTATGATTATTATCAGCCAGAAGCCTATGTGCCGAGCAGTGATACCTTCATTGAAAAAGATGCGTCTATTAATGATCAAATCGAACAAATGCGTCTTTCTGCGACGAAATCTTTTTTAGAACGTCGAGATACTATCGTGGTAGCTTCTGTTTCTGCAATTTATGGTTTGGGCGATCCTGATAGCTATTTACAAATGATGTTGCATTTACAACAAGGTGCTATTATCGATCAGCGCCAAATTTTAGCGAAGTTAGCGGAATTGCAATATACCCGCAATGATCAAGCATTTCAGCGTGGAACATTCCGTGTTCGCGGAGAAATTATTGATATTTTCCCCGCGGAATCCGATGATCGTGCGGTGCGTATTGAATTATTTGATGATGAAATTGAGCGTTTAAGTTTATTTGATCCGCTTACTGGCAGTAGTTTTGGTGCTGTCCCACGTTTTACGATCTATCCTAAAACTCACTATGTAACGCCCAGAGAACGTATTTTAGATGCGATAGAAAACATCAAAAAAGAACTCGTATCACGCCGTGAATACTTCATTAAAGAACATAAACTTTTAGAAGAACAACGTATCAGCCAGCGTACCCAATTTGATATTGAAATGATGAATGAATTGGGCTATTGCTCGGGCATCGAAAACTACTCTCGCTATTTATCGGGCAGAAATGAGGGTGAGCCACCACCAACATTATTTGATTATATGCCCTCTGATGCCATTTTAATTATTGATGAATCTCATGTGACTGTGCCTCAAATTGGTGGGATGTATCGTGGCGACCGTTCTCGCAAAGAAACCTTAGTGGAATATGGTTTCCGTTTGCCGTCCGCATTAGATAATCGTCCGTTACGCTTTGAGGAATTTGAACGCTTAGCTCCACAAACCATTTATGTTTCCGCAACACCAGGGCCTTATGAATTAGAAAAATCAGGCAGCGAAATCATCGATCAAGTGGTTCGCCCGACTGGTTTACTTGATCCACTCATTGAAATTCGCCCAGTGTCTATTCAAGTGGATGATCTACTTTCTGAAGCTCGCCAAAGAGCGGATAAAAATGAGCGAGTTTTAGTCACAACACTCACCAAGAAAATGGCTGAAGATTTAACGGATTATTTAGATGAACACGGGATTCGTGTGCGTTATTTGCATTCCGATATTGATACTGTGGAACGCGTCGAAATTATCCGTGATTTGCGTTTAGGCGAATTTGATGTATTGGTTGGGATTAACTTATTACGTGAAGGCTTAGATATTCCTGAAGTGTCTCTTGTGGCGATTTTAGATGCCGACAAAGAAGGATTTTTACGTTCCGAACGTTCTTTAATCCAAACCATCGGCCGTGCTGCACGAAACTTAAATGGTAAAGCAATTTTATATGCGGATAGCATCACAAAATCGATGGAAAAGGCCATTACCGAAACCAATCGTCGTCGTGAAAAACAAACCAAATACAATGAAGAACATGGCATTGTGCCACAAGCATTAAATAAGAAAGTCGGAGAATTGTTAGATATTGGGCAGGGTGCAAACCAAAAAGCGAAAGCCAATAAACAACGTGGAAAAATGGCAGCAGAACCAACCGCACTTTATAATGCACCGAAAAATGCCAAAGAATACCAACAACAAATCAAAAAATTGGAACAACAAATGTATAAATTTGCGCAAGATTTGGAATTTGAAAAAGCCGCGGCAATTCGAGATCAATTACATCAATTACGTGAACAATTTGTTTTTGATAACTAAAAGAAACGCCAGCTTAAGCTGGCGTTCCGTTTATTTGTTTTCACCCGAGGAATACAAGCGATTCTTATATAAATAACTGCCTAATAAAGCGTGAGCTAATGCCTCTTTTTTCATCGCATCAGGCACGTCTTTTGGCGTTAAAGTTTCTGTTGATTTATCATAATGATAACCTTGCGCCGCTTTATTTGGCATTTGAATCACCACATCATTATTACCTTTCATCATTGCTTGAGTTTGATCGTATTGCATAAAGGCACGATCTGGATTTACATCTTGCGTTAAATCAAACCCAATCATTGGATAATTGCCACTTACGCCTGCTAAAGAAAGCAATGTGGTTGGCATATCAATTTGGCTCACAAGACGGCTGTCACGACGTGGCGTAATGCCATCACCAAGAATCAAGGCTGGAATATGGAAATGCTTAATCGGCACAAGACTTGCTCCGCCTACACGAGAATCGTGATCCGCAACAATTAAGAAAATCGTATCTTTCCAATAATTAGACTGTTTTGCCATTTTAAAGAAATGACCTAACGCATAATCCGCATATTTTGCCGCATTATTACGAGTGGCTTTTGGTTGCTCATAAAGCTCAATTTTGCCATCTGGATATTCAAATGGATCGTGATTACTGGAGCTAAATACTAAACTAAAAAACGGTTTACCTTCATTTTGTAATTTCGTGAAAGTTTCATTAGCTTTATCAAATAAATCCTCATCACTCACGCCCCAAGTGCCAGTAAATGTTGGATTTTGGTAATCTTGTTGATCCCAAATATCTTTAAAACCATTGCCATAGAAAAAGCTCGCCATATTGTCAAAGTGCTTTTCGCCACCATAAATAAAGGAAGTGTTATAGCCTTGTTTATGTAATAAATCTGCAATAGTAAAGAAACCACTTTGGGCATTATTAAGTTTCACCACTGCACGAGCTGGCGTTGGCGTAAAACCTGCGGTGGTTGCTTCAATACCGCGTACTGAACGCGTGCCTGTTGCATAAAGATTTTCAAATAACCACCCTTCTTTTGCGAGCTGATCCACATTTGGAGAAAGTGGTTTGCCACCGAGTGTACCAATAAATTGAGCACCGAGACTTTCTTGTAACAAAATTACGATATTTTTAGGTTTACCCTGATAAGTCGCGACATTTTTCGTTAAAGTTGGGTATTTATCTGAAATGTAATCGCTGTCTGGGCGGCCTCGGCTAGCTTTAACAATACGAAACATTTCATCTGCATCCATTTTTCCGTACATTTCTGAAGATTTTTCTTCATCTTTAAATTGCTGTGCCGCATAAATGACGGAATAGCCCGAGTTAAGCACCAAAGAATTCACTAACGCATCAGAAGAAAAAGCCACCATGGCGGGATTGATACCGCGGTGTTGAAAACTTGAACGCGCGCCAAGAAAGCTCACTACAATCACAAGCAAAGCAATCACAGAGCGAAGTTTCCAACTCATTGAACGTAAATTTTTGACAGCCCAACCAGAAATTTTCCAATAAATCACGGCAGCTAAAACCGTGAAAACAAGGCTAAAAATCACCGCACTTAAATGCCCTTCCGCAAGCATTGAAAAAACTTCTTTCGGATAAATCAGATATTCGATAAATAAACGATTTGGACGGTAATCGTAGGTTTCAATAAAGGCAGGCGTGGCAATTTCCATAAAGATAATAAACACGCTACCAAGCGTTAACCAAAGGCGTAAAATTTTTACCCAAACTTTGTTGCTATGGAACAATGTTGTGAGTAATGCAGGTACGCCAAATAAATAACAGAGTGCCACAACATCCATTCGTACGCCTTGCAAAAATAATTGCAACCAGCCATCTACGGCGGATACACGCTCTGATTGCCATATAGCAAGTCCCAAACGTGATAAGGAAAGGATAATGAGATTAATCAACACGAATGTGAAGATGGGAAATAAAGGGGAATGCGCTTTTTTCATTGTAAAAACCACTAATGTAACGGCATCCAAGCCGTATTAAATTAAAGAAAGATAGGCAACTGTCTATCGGTCGGTTCCTTTTCGACACGACAAAAGTCTTAAAGTGCGGTCAATTTTCGCATAGTTTTACTTAATCTCAAATGTAAACAATATGCCGAATTCTGTATAGAGCAATTTTAGCTAATCACATTCACTAGAAAGTAAAAATAAAGCCTCGAGAAAAATCGAGGCTTTATAAAGCAAACAGCAAAAATTTAATAAAAATTCACCGCACTTTTTCGATTACTCTTGTTGTGCTTTCACCGCAGCATAGGCAATCATATTAATAATACGGCGAACAGACGCCCCTGGATTAAGAATATGCGCAGACTTGTTCATACCCATTAAGATCGGGCCAACAGTAATTGCCGTAGTGGTGCCGCGTAATAAGCTATAACTAATACGTGATGAGCTCAAATCAGGGAACACTAATAAATTTGCACTTCCTTTCAATGGACTATCAGGCATAACTTCTTTTCTATGAGCTTCATTCATCGCTAAATCGCCACGCATTTCACCATCGATCATTAAGTGCGGATTACGCTCTTTGACGATCTGTAACACTTCACGCATTTTTGGTGCACCGAGTGAATTAGAGGAACCAAAATTAGAATGGGAAAGCAATGCAACTGCAGGCTCAATACCGAAACGGTGAATTTCTTCTGCGGCCATTAAGGTGATTTCGGCTAATTCTTCTGTTGTTGGATTACTGTTTACATGGGTATCCGTTAAGAATACGTTACCCGTCGGTAATACAAGGCTATTTAAAGCTGCGGCAGTTTTCACGCCATCTTTTAAGCCAATAATATCGCGAATAGATGCAAGGTGTTTTCCGTATGAACCAAATAAGCCGCATACTAAAGCGTCTGCATAACCTAAGCTAAGTAACGTAGAAGCTAATACGGTTGTATTAGAACGCACCACGCGTTTTGCGATTGCAGGTGTAATGCCTTTACGTTTGGTAAGCTCGTAGTAATGTTTCCAACATTCTTCATAGCGAGGATTATCTTCGTTATCCACAATTTCAAAATCGACACCGGCGGTTAAACGTAAACCAAGTTTTTTAATTTTTTCTTCAATCACGCTGCGGCGACCAATTAAAATTGGATTTGCCAAGCCCATTGAAATGACTTCTTGGGTGGCATGCAATGCTTTATTTTCTTCCCCTTCCGCTAAAATAATACGTTGTTTTGCCGCTTTTGCTTGGTTGAAAATAGGGCGCATAAACAAGCTCGTTTTGTAAACAAACTGAGTTAGTTTTTCAACATAAGTATCCCAATTTTGAATTGGACGAGTTGCCACACCAGATTCCATTGCGGCTTTTGCTACCGCTGGTGCGATACGCACAATTAAGCGAGGATCGAATGGGCGAGGAATCACATAATCGGCACCAAATGTCGCGCCTTCACCACCGTAAGCAGAGGTTACAACTTCGTTTTGCTCTTCTAATGCAAGGTCAGCGATGGCATAAACTGCCGCACGTTTCATTTCTTCATTAATAGTGGTTGCGCCCACATCTAATGCACCACGGAAAATAAATGGGAAACAAAGCACGTTATTTACTTGGTTTGGGTAATCGGAGCGGCCTGTACATACAATCGCATCGGGACGAACCGCTTTCGCTTCTGGCGGGGTAATTTCAGGATTTGGGTTAGCTAAAGCAAGAATAATTGGATGTGCAGCCATGGTTTTCACCATATCTTGTGTAAGCGCACCAGCCGCAGAACAACCTAAGAAAATATCAGCATTTGGCATCGCATCGCCAAGTTTACGCCAGCCATTATCTTCAATTGCATAATCTTTTTTGGTTTGATCCATTTTGTCATCACGGCCTTTATATACTACGCCTTTCGAGTCGCAAACCGTGATATTTTCACGTTTCATACCTAAAGAAAGCAATAAGTTCAAGCACGCAATAGATGCAGCCCCCGCACCAGACGCAACAAGTCGAACATCTTCAATTTTTTTACCTACAATACGAAGAGAATTGATGATCGCAGCAGCACTGATGATCGCTGTTCCATGTTGGTCATCATGGAAGACAGGAATATTCATTCGCTCGCGCAATTTTTGTTCAATATAGAAACATTCTGGTGCTTTAATATCTTCTAAGTTTACCCCACCAAAAGTCGGCTCTAACGAGGCAATAATATCTACAAGTTTATCGGGATCATGTTCATTCACTTCAATATCAAATACGTTAATGCCCGCGAATTTTTTGAACAATACGCCCTTTCCTTCCATTACAGGTTTGCCCGCTAGCGCGCCAATATTGCCAAGTCCAAGCACCGCTGTACCATTGGAAATCACCGCCACTAAATTGCCACGTGCTGTATATTTGTAAGAGGCAGCAGGATCTTTTTCAATTTCTAAACAAGGCTCTGCCACACCCGGTGAATAAGCTAAAGCCAGATCGCGTTGGGTTGCTAATGATTTTGTTGGGGTAACTTCAATTTTTCCAGGAATTGGAAATTCGTGGAAATCTAAGGCTGCTTGACGTAATTGTTCGGTCATAATAAATGCTCCATTTTCTTGAAACAGGATTGAAATATTACGTCGATTATAGCGGTTTTTTATTCAAAAAATTGTGACAGACTGCAAATTTTCACAAAATCATTACAAAATTTTTTGATGCGAGGCATTAGCTAGACTTTTCATTTTTTAGCAAAAAAGGTAGGATTTTCACAAGAGAATCATAGAGGATAATAAAATGAATCCATTTCAAAAACTTAAAAGTGCGGTGAATAAATGCCAACGATTTTTTATCAATCGTTCATTACAACGTAAATTGACTAACCAAGGCATGACTGTCATTTCAGCCAATTGCGTGGGGGCTTTTATCTTACATGATTTGCACCAGCCGTTTAATTCCCCTTTTGTGAATCTCTATCTCTCGCCACAGGATTTTTTGCGTTATTTACAAAATATAGATTTCTACCGCACTCAACCTCTCACATTCGTACAAACAGAAAAAAGTTATCCAGTGGGAAAACTTGCCGATCTTGAAATTCATTTTATGCACTATCACAGTGAGCAAGAAGCCAATGAAAAATGGCAACTTCGCACGTCACGAATGAATTTAGACAATCTTTTTATTATGATGACAGATCGAGATGGTGTAACCGAAAAAGACATTCAACTTTTTGATCAACTCCCTTTCAAAAATAAAGTAATTTTTACTCACAAGCCCTACCCTACTTTTAAATCGGCTTGTTATATAAAAGGCTTCGAGAAGCAAAATCAGGTGGGCGATATTTTTGAATTTTCTGGCTGGAATGGGAAAAAATATTACGATCAATTCGATTACGTGAAGTGGTTTAACCAAGCTTAATAGATAAAGGCTGCATTGCAGCCTTTTTTGTTTCGTTCTAAAAGCAAAAACCTGTACAATGCCCAGCGAATTTTAACAAGAGAAAACATAATGAGATTAGATAAATTTATTGCTGAAAATACGGGATTAACGCGTTCTCAAGCAACAAAAGCGATCCGCCAAAGTGCGGTAAAAATTAATGGTGAAATTGTCAAAAGTGGCTCGGTACAAATTTCACAAGAAGACGAAATTTATTTTGAAGATGAATTATTAACTTGGGTGGAAGAAGGCCAGTATTTTATGTTGAATAAGCCACAAGGCTGTGTTTGTTCTAATGATGACGGCGACTATCCAACTATTTATCAATTTTTTGATTACCCTTTAGCGGGGAAATTACATAGCGCAGGTCGCTTAGATGTTGATACAACAGGTCTCGTCTTGCTTACCGATGATGGACAATGGTCACATCGCATCACGTCTCCAAAACATCATTGTGAAAAAACCTATTTGGTGACATTAGCTGATCCCGTAGAAGAAAATTATGCGGCTGCTTGTGCGGAAGGCATTTTATTACGCGGAGAAAAAGAACCCACTAAACCAGCAAAATTAGAAATCTTAGATGATTACAATGTGAATTTGACGATTTCTGAAGGTCGCTATCATCAAGTAAAACGTATGTTTGCCGCACTTGGGAATAAAGTTGTTGGATTACATCGCTGGAAAATTGGGGATGTTGTACTAGATGAATCCTTAGAAGAAGGCGAATACCGCCCATTGACTCAAAATGAAATCGAAAGTTTGGTGAAATAAGATGAGTCAACAAAAATCTACTTTTATCTTTATTCTTACGCTCGGTATTCTCTCCATGCTACCGCCTTTTGGAGTGGATATGTATTTGCCATCTTTTTTAGAAATTGCGAAAGATCTCGGCGTGAGTCCAGAGCAAGTACAACACACGCTCACTTCTTTTGCTTATGGCATGGCGTTTGGTCAGCTTTTTTGGGGGCCTTTTGGTGATAGTTTCGGACGAAAACCGATCATTTTACTCGGTGTCATTGTGGGCGCGCTAACCGCTTTGGTGCTCACCGAAATAAATTCGGTCGGAAATTTCACCGCACTTCGTTTTGTGCAAGGTTTCTTTGGTGCTGCCCCTGTTGTGCTTTCTGGCGCATTATTGCGTGATTTATTTAGTAAAGATCAGCTATCTAAAGTAATGTCCACCATCACCTTAGTATTTATGCTTGCACCTTTAGTTGCACCAATTATTGGTGGTTACATCGTTAAATTTTTCCACTGGCACGCGATTTTTTACGTTATTTCGCTCGTGGGATTATTAGCCGCGACATTGGTCTTTTTCATCATTCCAGAAACCCATAAAAAAGAAAATCGCATTCCGCTGCGCTTAAATATTATTGCTCGCAATTTCCTTCTGCTTTGGAAGCAAAAAGACGTGCTCGGCTATATGTTTGCCGCCTCTTTTGGCTTTGGTGGGTTGTTTGCTTTTGTGACTGCAGGATCAATTGTCTATATCGGCATTTATGGCGTTCCCGTTGATCAGTTCGGTTATTTCTTTATGATGAATATCGTTACAATGATCTTTGCCTCTTTTTTAAATAGCCGATTTGTCACTAAAGTGGGCGCAGAAACAATGTTACGGATAGCCCTCACAATTCAATTCCTTTCTGGAATGTGGCTAATTTTGACCGCACTTTTAGATCTCGGTTTTTGGCCAATGGCAATTGGCGTCGCCTTTTTCGTCGGTCCAAACCCAGTGATTTCATCAAATTCAATGGCATCAGCTTTAGAAAGATGTCCTCAAATGGCGGGCACAGCAAATTCTTTGATTGGTAGCGTACGTTTTGCAGTGGGTGCAATTATGGGAAGTTTAGTTGCGTCAATGAAAATGGATACTGCCGCACCAATGCTCTTTACTATGGGGGCATGTGTCGCGATTTCCGTATTGGCGTATTACTTTCTAACCAGCCGAAATTTAAAAAGCCGTAGGTAAATATCCCCACGGCTCAATGATTGTTTCCTTTATTAAGCGAAGACCATCCATAACGGCAAACAAACAGCAATAAATAATAGGATAAATAAACTATTGGCAGATAATTTCCACTTTTGGAAACTATGCAAAATCAGAATAGCCGCAATAACAAAATGGCAAACAAAATAAATGATGTAAGCAAAAATACTGTCAGAATTAACCGCACTTTCCATGCCATTTAAAAGTAAAAATAAAAATATTGCCAAAGCATTTAAGGCCAGCAATATAATCATGGCTAAGGGCAACAATGCAATAAAACCTTGTAAACGATTTCGTGCAATAACAAGCGCAAGATTTGCCAAAATCACGCCAGATAAAATCGGTGCAAACGGGTTATACTCAGCAAAATCACTTGCAGGAAGCACGGCAAAAATCATTAAATAACTCAAGCAACCTAAACCCGCAATTAATGCAGCCATCAATAAAAAACTGTTACGGATTTTTTCAGTTTTTGGTTGTTTCCAAATAAAATACACAACAGAAAGGCCACATACGCTCATCACGTTAGTAAGCGTGTGATTATTCTGTAATAGGCTTATCAGCAACCACACCGCCCAATAAATAGCAAAAGTCAAATTAACTTTGATTAAACGACCACGTTGTCCTGGGCAAATTTCGCCGCGATAAAACACCAACAAAGAAATTAGCTGTGCAACCAACACGCCTACACCTAAATGGGGCATTGTTTGCTTTTCAGATTGCAAAGAAAAAATAAATAGATCGATGCCAAGCACCATTGAGATCGATAATATCGCAAGCAATGCCGCGATATATTTAGAAGATTGTTCTGACATAATTTTGACGTCTGAAAAAATAATGCGCCATTATGCTAAAAATTCATTAAATTTTAAAGTAGAATGAAACCAATTATAACCGCACTTAGGTACATAAATGTTACTTAGTATTTTATATATCATCGGTATCACCGCTGAAGGAATGACAGGTGCACTTGCGGCTGGTCGTGAAAAAATGGATATTTTTGGCGTGATAATTATCGCATCCGTCACTGCCATTGGAGGCGGCTCTGTGCGTGATGTACTACTCGGACATTACCCTCTCGGCTGGGTTAAGCATCCAGAATATTTTTTAATGGTGGCAAGTGCAGCGGTAATTACCGTGTATGTTGCACCGTTCATCAATCATTTTATGCGCTACTTTCGCACTATTTTCTTGGTACTCGATGCGATGGGTTTAGTGGTGTATTCCATTATTGGCGCACAAATTGCGATGGATATGGGACACGGTCTCACCATTGTAAGCATTGCAGGCTGTATTACAGGTGCCTTTGGCGGGGTTCTACGCGATATGCTATGCAATCGAATTCCTCTCGTATTCCAAAAAGAACTCTACGCCAGCATTGCGCTATTTGCTACTCTGACTTATTACGCATTAAGCACACTTCAAGTAGAACATACACTTGCCGTGTTACTCACACTTATTAGTAGCTTTACTTTGCGCCTTTTAGCTATTCATTTCGAATGGGGTTTACCCGTGTTTAATTACCAAGAACTCACATCGGAAGAACAAGATAAGCTGCCAAATAAAAAGAAATAAATACAATAAAGGGAATAACTATGCTAGAACAAATGGGTAAACAAGCCAAAGATGCCGCATTTATCTTGGCTCAACTCACCACTGCTGAAAAAAATCGTGCATTATCCATTATTGCAGAACAACTCGAACAACAAGCACCGCTTATCTTAGCCGAAAACGCAAAAGATATTGAACTTGCCAAACAAAATGGATTGTCTGATGCCTTGATTGATCGCCTACTGCTCACACAAGAACGTTTACAAGGCATTGCTAATGATGTACGCCACGTTATTTCTCTTGCAGATCCTGTTGGGAAAATCATAGACGGCGGCACATTGGATAGCGGACTTAAAATCGAACGCGTACGCACTCCGATCGGTGTCATTGGCACAATTTATGAAGCTCGCCCAAATGTGACCATTGATGTGGCAAGTCTTTGCCTTAAAACGGGTAATGCAGTGATTTTACGCGGCGGTAAGGAAACACAGTTTTCTAACAAGATCTTAATCGAAGTTGTACAAAATGCTTTAGAGCAAGCAGGCTTACCAAAATTTGCAGTGCAAGCCATTACCAATCCAAACCGTGAACTCGTTATGCAATTATTAAAACTAGATCGCTATGTGGATATGATTATTCCTCGTGGTGGTGCGGGTTTACATGAATTGTGTAAACAACATTCGACTATTCCAGTTATTGTGGGTGGTGTGGGTGTTTGCCATACTTTCGTTGAAGAAAGTGCGGATCAAAATAAAGCGATTTGTGTTATTGATAACGCTAAAACACAACGTCCAAGCACCTGTAACACATTGGAAACATTGTTAGTTCAACATTCTATTGCTAAAGAATTTTTACCAAAACTCGTCTCTCACCTCGCTACCAAAAACGTAAAATATCACGCAAAATCCACCGCACTTAATATATTAAAACAAGCGGGTGCGAATGTCTGCGAAGTGACAGAAAAAGAATTGCGCGAAGAATGGGGATCATTGGATTTGAATATCGTTGTTGTGGAAGATATTCATGCTGCTATTGAGTATATCCGCCAATATGGTACGCAACATTCTGAAAGTATTTTAACTTCCTCACAAAACCTCGCGCGTCAATTTATCAATCAAGTTGATGCGGCTGCCGTTTATGTGAATGCAAGTACACGCTTTACTGACGGCGGACAATTTGGATTAGGCGCAGAAGTTGCCGTGAGTACCCAAAAACTTCATGCTCGTGGCCCAATGGGATTAGAAGCATTAACAAGTTATAAATGGGTATGTGAAGGCGAATATACGGTTCGCAAATAAAACCCAAAGTGCGGTAATTTTTAGAAGAGATTATTTGCATATAAAAAAGTCCGCGAAATGCGGACTTTTTCATTATCTTTATTTGTCAGACTTACCCAAGTTATCAAAGAATTTTTTCACACCGTCCAAAAATCCTGAAGATTTCGGTGCATGTTTACTTAAATCTTTACCTTGTAAACTTTCTTCAAGTTTTTGGAGTAATTCTTTTTGCTCGCTGGTTAAATTAACGGGTGTTTCGACCACGATACGGCAAATTAAATCACCCGCATAACCACTACGTGTAGAGGAGACACCTTTGCCTCGCATGCGGAATAATTTTCCCGTTTGCGTTTCAGCTGGGATTTTAAGTTTCACTCGGCCATCTAAGGTCGGTACTTCAATTTCGCCGCCAAGCGCTGCTGTAGCAAAACTAATCGGTACTTCACAATATAAGTTGTTACCGTCACGTTCAAAAATGTTATGTTCTCTCACGTGAATCACAACATATAAATCTCCTGCTGGCGCGCCATTTTCACCTGCTGCGCCTTTTCCTGCTAAACGAAGTTGGTTGCCCGTATCTACGCCTGCTGGAATTTTTACTGAAAGATTTTCTTTCTTATGAACACGCCCTTCTCCATGACAGCTGCGACAAGGTTTTTCAATTTTCTTACCGCTACCATGACAAGTTGGACAGATACTTTCAGATACGAAGAAACCTTGTTGACGACGAATTCGACCAGAACCGTGACAATGCGGACAAGTTTCAACTTTAGAGCCTTTTTCAGCACCAGAACCACCACAGCTATCACAATGCACAAGAGTATTGATTTGAATATCTTTAGTTATACCTTTTACGGCTTCTTCTAAAGTGATTTCTAAGTCATAGCGTAAGTCTTCGCCACGAACAACTCGTTGACGACCACGGCCACCGCCACCAAAAATATCGCCAAAGATATCGCCAAACATATCACCAAAATCAGCACCGCCAAAGCCGCCACCGAAACCACCTGCGCCACCACCTTGTTCAAAGGCTGCGTGGCCATATTGATCATAAGCTGCGCGTTTTTGATCGTCGCCTAATACTTCATAAGCTTCATTAATTTCTTTGAATTTTTCTTCCGCTTCTTTACTGCCTTGGTTTTTATCAGGGTGATGTTTAGATGCTAAACGTTTATACGCACGTTTAATGTCATTCTCACTCGCCCCTTTTTTCAATCCAAGGACTTCGTAGTAATCTTTTTTTGCCATAGTGTTTCCGTATTTTTATTTGCAAATATTTTGTCATTTCTGACCGCTTACATTCGCTATTTTAGCAATGCGGGCAAATTGAAATGTAAATATCCACTTTTCCATTTGGATAATATTTCTCAAAATCCACTTTATAAGCACGTTTTAATAAGCCTTGCTTTTCTTTATTCCAAATGCGTTGCCACGTTTGAACTACTAATTCACAAGTCGTGGGGAAGATTTCATACCAAGTCAGATCTTCAATTTCAATGGTTGAAAAACTGCCTTCAGGTTTACTTTCTTGAGCAACAGCAACATCATAATAGCCCGTAAAATCCGATTCGTAATTCAGATAAACACCATAATAAGGCTCATTTTGAGGCAATTTTGCAAAATTATTCTGCCAAAGCTCTCCTATCTTTTCTGCGGGATTTTCTTTTGTGTTATGCGTACGAATTGTAGCAAGTGGATAAAGTGTAAGTGGCATAACTATTCCTTAAATTTACAAAATTCTGGGTAAATTTGGGCGCTTATAACATACTCCCCTCTTTAGCAAAGAGGAGATTTGGCAGAAGTAAATTTAGCTAATAAGAGAATTTGATATCGCTATCAAATATCCCCTAACCCCTCTTTTCTAAAGAGGGGGATCATTTATATACACCAAAAGGGCGTGTTTCCACGCCCTTTGTTTATGGTAAGAAGAGCGGTGAATTATTTATTATCTTTCACTTCTTCAAATTCAGCATCTACCACGCCATCATCTTTTGCTGATGATTGTTGTGGTTGCTCGCCACCAGCTTGTTGAGCTTTTGCTTGGGCTGCTTGCATTAATGGTTCAGAGGCTTTAATTACTGCTTCAATTTTCGCTTCAATTTCTGCTTTATCTTCACCTTTTGCCGCTGTTTCAAGATCAGCGACTGCAGCTTCAATTTTCTCTTTGTCTGCGGCACTCAATGCATCGCCAGCTTCTGCAATTTGTTTACGTGTTGCGTGAGTAATACCATCTGCTTGGTTACGAGCTTGAACAACTTCTTCAAATTTACGGTCTGCATCAGCATTTGCTTCTGCATCACGCACCATTTGTTGAATTTCTTCATCAGATAAGCCAGAAGATGCTTGAATACGAATTTGTTGTTCTTTACCCGTATTTTTATCTTTTGCAGATACGTTGATTACGCCGTTTGCATCGATATCAAATGTTACTTCGATTTGTGGCATACCACGCGGTGCAGGATTAATACCTTCTAGGTTGAATTGACCTAAAGATTTATTGTCTGCCGCACGTTTACGTTCACCTTGAAGAACGTGAATAGTTACCGCACTTTGGTTATCTTCCGCTGTTGAGAACACTTGCGATTTTTTGGTTGGAATCGTGGTATTTTTCTCAATTAAAGTGGTCATCACACCGCCCATGGTTTCGATACCTAAAGATAATGGGGTTACGTCTAATAAAAGAACGTCTTTCACATCACCTTTTAATACACCACCTTGAACAGCCGCACCGATTGCCACCGCTTCATCAGGGTTAACATCTTTACGAGCTTCTTTACCAAAGAACTCTGCAACTTTTTGTTGTACAAGTGGCATACGAGTTTGACCACCCACAAGAATAATGTCGTGAATTTCACTCACGCCTTTACCTGCATCTTTTAATACAGCTTTCAAAGACTCAATTGAGCTTGCCACTAAATCTTCTACTAATGCTTCTAATTTTGCACGAGTGATATTTAATGCTAAGTGTTTAGGGCCTGTCGCATCTGCAGTGATGTAAGGTAAGTTTACTTCGGTGGATTGCGCTGATGAAAGTTCAATTTTTGCTTTCTCTGCAGCTTCTTTCACACGTTGTAACGCCATTGGGTCATGACGTAAATCGATGTTTTGTTCTTTTTTGAATTCATCAATAATGTAATCAATTACACGGTTATCGAAGTCTTCACCACCTAAGTGAGTGTTACCACCTGTTGCTAATACTTCGAAAGTTTGTTCGCCATCAAAGTTATCAATTTCGATGATTGAAATATCGAATGTACCACCACCTAAGTCGTAAACTGCGATCACTTGGTTCTCTTTGCTTGAACCTAAACCAAACGCTAACGCAGCCGCTGTTGGTTCATTAATGATACGTTTAACGTCTAAACCTGCGATTTTACCTGCATCAATAGTTGCTTGACGTTGTGCATCGTTAAAGTATGCTGGAACAGTAATTACCGCTTCTGTTACAGATTCACCCAAGAAATCTTCTGCCGTTTTTTTCATTTTTTTCAATACTTCAGCAGAGATTTGTGGTGGTGCTAATTTATCACCTTTTACGTTTACCCAAGCATCGCCATTGTCAGCACGAGTAATTTCGAAAGGCATAATCTTAATATCGCGTTGAACTTCTTCACTTTCAAAACGACGACCAATTAAACGTTTAATCGCAAACAATGTATTTTTCGGGTTAGTGATTGCTTGACGTTTTGCTGGCTGACCAACTAAGGTTTCATTATCTGTATAAGCAATAATTGAAGGAGTTGTACGTGCACCTTCTGCATTTTCAATTACGCGCGCTTTGTCGCCGTCCATTACAGCTACACAAGAGTTTGTTGTACCTAAGTCAATACCAATAATTTTTCCCATTTTGTACTCCTAGTAAAAATTTTAAAATTCGGGGTTGAACTTATAAACGTCTCAAAATAGCCTCTATCACAAATATTTTTGAAACATCTACAAGCCCTATTTGTTACGAATTGTAAGATGTGGATATTCTTTCGCATTTCAAGAGAAAATTTTAAAAATTTTTTATTTCTTCAAGTGCGGTGATTTCCGTTCTTGTTTTCAAGATAAGTCTCAAATGATGAACTTCAAGGGGAAAACAAAAATTTTCATGCAAGAAAAAGGGATTTATGATAAATTTGGCGAAAATTTTTACTTTAAAATAGGAAAGAAATAAATGAAAAAATCAAAAATTGCTGCAGGCGTAGTCGTTGCTCTTGCTGCCGTTTGGTGTACCGGTGCATGGTTTACAGGGAAAAAAGCGGAAGAAGAATATTTACATCAACTAAAACAGTTAAATCAACTATTTGCCAAAACAGATGCATTAGAAGAAAGTAAAATTTTTTATAAAAATATAAAATTTGATAGAGGATTATTTGCATCTCATATTCAAGATCAAATAGAAATCCACAAGGCAAATGAAACGATCCTTATTCCTTTATCATCAACACTTTATCACGGGCCTTTGCCGCTTGATCGTGTGGCGAAACTAAATTTCGTTCCAGCCATTTTTTCAAGCCAAACCTTGTTAGGAAAAAATGCAACAACTCAGGCATTCTTTGATATCACAAAATCAGAGAAACCGTTACAACTAAATGTCGCAATGAATTATTCATTAAGCGGTAATGCGGAATTAAAACTTGCAGCGGGGCAATATCACAATGAGCAATCCAAGGCTGATTTTGATTGGTCAAATGTCGTATTAAATATAGATTTAGACAAAAATGAACCAAGCAATTATACGTTATCTGTAGATGCATTTAATTCAAATGACCCAAATCATGCAGTTTCAACCGCTTCATCAATTAAAATAAAAGATCTTGTCGTACAAGGCTCACTACAAAGCACAAAATGGCCACTTATTTATAGCGGAAATATCAATAGTAAAATAGGCTATTTTGAGCAAAATACCGAATCTGCAGAGGCTGGGGAAAAATTCTCTCTGATTCAGAAAAACAGCCAAGCAAATTTAACTACACAAGTTCAGGGTGATACAGTAAATATCATCAATAAAACAAATCTGGATGAATTAAATATTAACGGTAACAACTTAGGTAAAGTGACCAACAATGTAGAATTCAACCATATTGATGGCAACGCATTACAAGAACTTTTAAACATTTTAGTAGCAATAGGCAAGGCTGATTCAGATATGCCGTTACCTAAACCATTAGTGCAAAAATTACAACAAGCAGGCATGGCCATTGCGAATAATCAGCCTCAAATTAAATTTGCCCCTCTTTCTATTTCTGATGAAAAAGGCAAAGTGGCATTGGATCTGAATATTGCTTTAGTGCCAAATCCTAAATTTGATTTAATGCGCAGCGACTTATACAAACAATTCAAAGATTTTTCGATCAATTTTGATGTGAACAAAGAAACTGCAATTTCATTGTTATCTAAATTTATACCAGAAAATCAAAAACAAGATTTAGTTTACAGAATGGACGAATTAATTGCTGAAGACGAAGCAAATGGCATTATCGTAAACACCGATAAAACCGTCACATTAACGCTTGCTTTAGAGAATAACGAATTGAAACTAAATGGTAAGCCAATCCCAGAAGAACAGTTGAAAATGGTACTCTTTATGCTTGTGATGGGGGGCTTTGGATGATAACAAAAACAGGGCGATAAATTATCGCCCTGTTTCACTATAAAGTGCGGTAAATTTTCGTTACAGTTTAAGCTAAACGTTCTTTTAAATACCCTTCATAATCTGGCACTTCAATTTCGACATCTTGTTCAAATAAAACTGAAGTTAACATAAAATCTGCGGAGCTTTGATTAATGGCAACAGGAATATTCCACACTGTTGCAATACGCATGAGGGCTTTCACATCTGGATCATGTGGTGCGGCATTCATTGGATCCCAAAAGAAGATCATCATGTCGATTTTCTTTTCTGCGATTAATCCGCCAAGTTGTTGGTCGCCGCCCATCGGACCACTTAATAAAGATTGAATGCTTAAACCTGTTTCTCGTTCTAAAATATGCCCTGTCGTACCTGTCGCATAAAGTATATGAGGCTTAAGTGCTTCTTTATGTTTTTGAGTCCAATTCAGTAAATTTTTTTTGCAGCTATCATGAGCCACAAGTGCAATACGTTTGTGTTGGGTGAGCGTTCGAGTTGTTATATGCATGATTGATTCCTTTTTGAAATAAGTTTGAAAAACTTTAAAGCAAAGCCCTACAGAATGCAATGTTTTACTTATGATTTTAATAGGCTTTACAAAAGGTGAGAAAAATTACCGCACTTTCAAAAGATTACCGATTAACACAGTACTCAACAGGGATATTTGATGAAAATTTACTATCTTTATCTCAAAAAATCTTCTAAAATTTGCAGGATTTGTTAAATGTTTGTAAAAAAGCAAGCATTTCTGATATTCGTGTTTAGTGTTTACTAAACTAATGTTCACTTAATTAACAGATAAGGAAAACCTATGTCTGAGATTTTAAAAAATGACGTTGATCCAATCGAAACTCAAGATTGGTTACAATCATTAGATTCTTTGATTCGTGAAGAAGGCGTAGAACGTGCACAATATATTATTGAGCAAGTTATCGGCCAAGCGCGCACCAACGGTGTTTCATTACCGACAGGTGTAACGACCGATTATGTCAATACTATTCCAGCTTCTGAACAACCTGCTTACCCAGGTGATCATGCTATTGAGCGTCGTATTCGTTCTGCTGTGCGTTGGAATGCTATTGCTATGGTATTGCGTAGTCAGAAGAAAGATCTTGACTTAGGTGGCCATATCTCAACTTTCCAATCTGCTGCAACCATGTATGAAGTTTGCTATAACCACTTCTTCAAAGCAGCAACCGAGAAAAACGGTGGTGACTTAATTTTCTTCCAAGGCCATGCAGCTCCAGGTATGTATGCGCGTGCATTCTTAGAAGGTCGTTTAACTGAAGAACAAATGGATAACTTCCGTCAAGAAGCCTTTACCGATGGTTTATCTTCATATCCACACCCTAAATTAATGCCTGAATTCTGGCAATTCTCTACGGTTTCTATGGGTTTAGGCCCTGTGAACGCCATCTACCAAGCGCGTTTCTTAAAATACTTAGATAACCGTGGCTTAAAAGATACCAAAGATCAAAAAGTCTATGCATTCTTAGGCGATGGTGAAATGGATGAAATTGAGTCTAAAGGTGCATTAACTTTTGCGGCTCGTGAGAAATTAGATAACTTAATCTTCACTATCAGCTGTAACTTACAACGCTTAGACGGCCCAGTTAATGGTAACGGTAAAATTGTTCAAGAATTAGAAGGATTATTTACTGGTGCGGGCTGGGAAGTGATTAAAGTTTTATGGGGAAGCGATTGGGATAAATTATTCGCGAAAGATACTTCTGGTAAATTAACTCAGTTAATGATGGAAGTGGTTGATGGGGATTATTTAACCTTTAAATCTAAAGATGGTGCTTATGTGCGTGAACACTTCTTCGGTCGTTATCCAGAAACCGCCGCATTAGTTGCTGATATGACGGATGATGAAATTTGGGCATTACGCCGTGGTGCACACGATAGCGAAAAATTATATGCAGCCTATGCAAAAGCACAAAATGCAACGAAACCAGTTGTGATTTTAGCGCATCAAGTTAAAGGTTATAAAATTCCTGAAGCGGAAAGTAAAAACACCGCTCACCAATCTAAAAAAATGTCTTACGAAAGCCTTAAAGGTTTCCGTGACTACTTCGATTTACCATTGACTGATGAGCAAGTAGAAAAATTAGAATACATTAAATTTTCTGAAGGTACCCCTGAATACGAATATTTACATGGCCACCGTAAAGCATTAAACGGTTATGTTCCTGCTCGTCGTACTAAATTTGATGTTGAATATAAAGTCCCTGCATTAGAAGAGTTTAAAGCATTATTAGAAGAACAACCACGTGGTATTTCAACTACAATGGCGTTTACTCGTGCATTAAACATCTTATTAAAAGATAAAAACATTGGTAAAACCATCGTTCCAATGATTGCTGATGAAGCACGTACTTTTGGTATGGAAGGTTTATTCCGTCAAGTTGGTATTTATAACCCACATGGTCAAAACTATGTACCTTCAGATCGTGACTTAGTTGCTTACTACCGCGAAGCAAAAGATGGTCAAGTTCTACAAGAAGGTATCAATGAATTAGGTGCAACCGCATCTTGGTTGGCCGCAGCGAATTCATACTCCGTTAATAATCAACCAATGATTCCATTCTTCATCTATTACTCAATGTTTGGTTTCCAACGTGTGGGCGATATGATGTGGGCTGCTGGTGACCAATTAGCTCGTGGTTTCATGGTGGGGGGTACTTCTGGTCGTACAACCCTGAACGGCGAAGGTTTACAACACGAAGATGGCCATAGCCATATTCAAGCAGGTATCATTCCTAACTGTGTCACTTACGACCCATCATTCGCATTCGAAGTTGCAGTAATTATGCAAGACGGTATTAACCGTATGTATGGCGAAAAACAAGAAGATGTATTCTATTACATGACAACATTAAATGAAGTCATGGATCAACCTGCAATGCCAGCTGGTGCAGAAGAAGGTATCCGTAAAGGTTTATACAAATTTGAAACAGTGGAAGGTAAAAAAGGCAAAGGCCACGTTCAATTGTTAGGTTCTGGTGCTATCATGCGTCATGTTCGTGAAGCGGCACAAATTCTTGCAAAAGATTATGGTGTCACCTCCGATGTATTCTCAGCACCTTCATTCAATGAATTAGCGCGTGAAGGTCACGATGCTGCACGTTGGAATTTATTACACCCGACAGAGACACAACGCGTACCATACGTTGCTCAAGTATTAGCTGATTTACCAACCGTTGCTTCAACTGACTATGTTAAAGCATACGCAGATCAAATCCGTGCATTCGTACCAAGTCGTCATTATCATGTGTTGGGTACAGATGGTTTCGGTCGTTCAGACAGCCGTGCAAACCTACGTGAACACTTCGAAGTTGATGCACGTTATGTTGTGGTTGCTGCACTTTCTCAATTAGCGAAAGAAGGTACAGTATCTAACCAAGTTGTTGCAGATGCGATTGCGAAATTCGGTTTGAATGTAGATCGTATCAATCCGCTTTACGCGTAATTGATGAAAACTGCGGTCAAAAAACATCGTGTTTTATGACCGCACTTTAAAAGGAACAAAAAAATGTCAAAACAAATTCAAATTCCTGATATTGGTAGTGATGAAGTTACAGTAACAGAAGTCATGGTAAACGTAGGCGATACCATTTCTGTTGATCAATCAATCATTAATGTTGAAGGTGATAAGGCTTCAATGGAAGTGCCTGCACCAGAAGCAGGTGTTGTAAAAGAGGTTTTAGTCAAAGTCGGTGATAAAGTCACAACAGGCACCCCAATGCTCGTATTAGAAGCAGCGGGCGCAGCACCAGCGGCTGAAGCACCTGCAGCACCAGTAGCTGCTACCGCACCAACTGCGTCGGCTGTTGTTGAAGTAAACGTACCAGATATTGGTTCTGATGAAGTAAACGTTACTGAAATTATGGTTAAAGTGGGTGATAGTGTTGAAGTTGATCAATCAATCATCAATGTTGAAGGCGATAAAGCTTCAATGGAAGTTCCAGCACCAATAGCAGGTGTGGTAAAAGAAATTTTAATTAATGTCGGTGATAAAGTTTCAACTGGCAAACTCATCATGAAATTTGAAACGGCATCAGCTGCTCCAGTTGCTGCGGCTGCACCAGCTCAAACAGCAGCACCTGTAACTGCCACAACATCTGCAATTAAAGATGTGAATGTGCCAGATATCGGTGGTGATGAAGTCAATGTGACTGAAATTATGGTTGCCGTTGGTGATACTGTTTCAGAAGATCAATCATTAATTACTGTTGAAGGTGATAAAGCGTCAATGGAAGTTCCTGCTCCATTCGGTGGTGTAGTAAAAGAAATTCTCGTGAAATCAGGTGATAAAGTATCGACTGGTTCATTAATTATGCGCTTTGAAGTAGCGGGTGTAGCACCAGCTGCAACAGCACCAGCTCAAGCATCAGCACCACAAGTTGCATCTCCTGCACCTACTGCACAACCTGCTCAATCTGGCAATGTATCGGGCTTAAGCCAAGAACAAGTGGTAGCAAGTGCTGGCTATGCGCATGCTACCCCAGTTATTCGTCGTTTAGCACGTGAATTTGGCGTAAACTTAGATAAAGTAAAAGGTACAGGCCGTAAAGGGCGTATCGTTAAAGAAGATATCGAAGCTTATGTGAAGACCGCCGTTAAAGCTTATGAAAGCGGTGCAACAGCACAAGCTGCTGGCAATGGTGTAGCAAATGGCGCTGGCTTAGGCTTATTACCATGGCCAAAAGTTGATTTCAGTAAATTTGGAGAAATTGAAGAAGTTGAATTAAGTCGTATCAACAAAATTTCAGGTGCAAACTTACATCGTAACTGGGTAATGATTCCACACGTTACTCACTTCGATAAAGCAGATATCACGGATTTAGAAGCATTCCGTAAAGAACAAAATGCGTTAGCAGAAAAACAAAAACTCGGCGTAAAAATCACGCCAGTTGTGTTCATTATGAAAGCTGTGGCAAAAGCATTAGAAGCGTATCCACGTTTCAATAGCTCAATTACTGAAGATGCACAACGCTTAATCCTGAAAAAATATATTAACATCGGTGTCGCAGTAGATACGCCAAATGGCTTAGTCGTGCCTGTATTCAAGAACGTGAACAAAAAAGGCATTATCGAACTTTCGCGTGAATTAATGGAAGTATCGAAAAAAGCACGTGAAGGCAAATTGACTGCATCTGATATGCAAGGTGGCTGTTTCACTATTTCAAGTCTTGGTGGAATTGGTACAACTCACTTTGCACCTATCGTAAACGCGCCAGAAGTTGCCATCCTTGGTGTATCTAAATCATCAATGGAACCAGTATGGAATGGTAAAGAATTTGCGCCGCGCTTAATTCTTCCGATGTCGTTATCATTCGACCACCGTGTTATTGATGGTGCGGATGGTGCTCGATTCATCAGCTATATCGGTGCTGTATTAGCAGATTTACGCCGTTTGATTATGTAATAACGCCCCTTTCTTCTAATTAGAAGAAAGGGCGTTTTAGCAAATCCATTACGATCGCCAAAAGTGCGGTCAATATTTTGAACGTTTTTACGAGGTAAAAATGAGTAAAGAAATTAAAACCCAAGTCGTCGTGCTTGGTGCAGGCCCAGCGGGTTATTCAGCTGCGTTCCGTTGTGCGGATTTAGGCTTAGAAACTGTATTAGTTGAACGTTATTCAACTCTTGGAGGGGTTTGTTTAAATGTAGGTTGTATCCCGTCTAAAGCATTGTTGCATGTAGCAAAAGTGATTGAAGAGGCAAAACACGCAAGTAAAAATGGTGTTTACTTTGGTGAGCCAAAAATTGATTTAGATGAAGTTCGTGCAGGTAAAGAAGCAGTTGTCGCTAAATTAACTGGTGGTTTAGCGGGTATGGCAAAAGCGCGTAAAGTCACTGTTGTTGAAGGCTTAGCAGCATTCACTGATCCTAATACTTTAGTCGCGCGTGACCGTGATGGGCATCCAACTACAATCAAATTTGATAATGCTATTATTGCAGCAGGCTCTCGCCCAATTGAATTACCATTTATTCCACATGAAGATCCACGTATTTGGAACTCAACTGATGCGCTAAAATTAAAAGAAGTACCTAAAAAACTTCTCATTATGGGTGGCGGTATCATCGGTTTAGAAATGGGTACGGTTTACCACGCATTAGGTTCAGAAATTGAAGTTGTGGAAATGTTCGACCAAGTTATCCCTGCAGCGGATAAAGATGTTGTTGCAATTTACACCAAACAAATCGAGAAAAAATTCAAATTAATGCTTGAAACCAAAGTGACTGCTGTTGAAGCAAAAGATGATGGTATCTACGTTTCAATGGAAGGCAAAGCATGCAATGACACCAAACGTTATGATGCAGTGCTTGTCGCTATCGGTCGTGTACCAAATGGCAAATTGATTGATGCAGGTAAAGCAGGCGTTGAAGTGGATGATCGTGGTTTCATTCATGTTGATAAACAAATGCGCACCAATGTGCCACATATCTTTGCAATCGGCGATATTGTTGGCCAACCAATGTTAGCACACAAAGGTGTTCATGAAGGCCACGTTGCTGCAGAAGTCATTGCGGGACAAAAACACTACTTCGATCCTAAAGTTATTCCATCCATCGCTTATACCGAACCAGAAGTGGCTTGGGTAGGTAAAACTGAGAAAGAATGTAAACAAGAAGGTTTAAACTACGAAGTCGCTAAATTCCCTTGGGCAGCATCAGGCCGCGCGATTGCATCTGAATGTTCAGAAGGTATGACAAAGTTAATCTTTGATAAAGACACTCATCGGGTACTTGGAGGTGCAATCGTAGGTTCTAACGGTGGTGAATTATTAGGTGAAATCGGTCTAGCCATTGAGATGGGTTGCGACGCAGAAGATATCGCATTAACTATCCACGCCCACCCAACTTTACACGAGTCTGTTGGTTTAGCCGCGGAAGTATTTGAAGGCTCAATCACTGACCTTCCAAATGCAAAATCGAAGAAAAAATAATTTCTATTTAAGAAGTTTTAATTCAGCTAAAATTATAAATTTAAACCTAAATAAAAATCCCCAATAGGGGATTTTTATTTTCCTATCTTTTTACTTTTTTATGATAAGATACCGTCCTAAAAACGTTTCTTTTTTACCGCACTTTTGAGCATTATTTATGACTACACAACTTGATTTAATTAAATCTTCTATCAAATCAATTCCTAACTATCCAAAAGAAGGCATTATCTTCCGCGACATTACTACCCTTTTAGAAGTTCCAGCAGCTTTTAAAGCAACAGTAGATCTTATTGTGGAACAATATCATGATAAAGAAATTACCAAAGTACTTGGAACTGAATCTCGTGGTTTTATTTTTGGAGCACCTGTTGCCTTAGCACTAGGTTTACCTTTCGAATTAGTACGTAAACCTAAAAAATTACCACGCGAAACCATTTCTCAATCTTATCAACTAGAATATGGTCAAGATACTTTGGAAATGCACGTTGATGCAATTTCAGAAGGTGACAATGTTTTAATCATTGATGATTTATTAGCAACAGGTGGCACAGTTGAAGCTACAGTAAAATTAGTGCAACGTTTAGGTGGAGTGGTAAAACACGCTGCATTTGTCATTAATTTACCTGAATTGGGTGGCGAAAAACGCTTAAATAATTTGGGCATTGATTGCTATACACTCGTCAATTTTGAAGGTCATTAATTAAGGATTCGATGAGCTATCAAGTCTTAGCCAGAAAGTGGCGACCAAAAACATTTGCTGATGTCGTTGGGCAAGAACACATTATCACGGCATTAGCAAATGGATTAAAAGATAATAGACTACATCACGCTTACCTCTTTTCAGGCACGCGTGGAGTAGGGAAAACCTCTATTGCCAGATTATTTGCAAAAGGATTAAATTGTGTACATGGTGTAACAGCTACACCTTGTGGTGAATGTGAAAATTGTAAAGCTATTGAACAAGGTAATTTCATTGATTTAATTGAAATTGATGCGGCATCCCGCACAAAAGTTGAAGACACGCGTGAATTATTGGATAACGTGCAATATAAACCTGTTGTGGGCAGATTTAAGGTTTATTTAATTGATGAAGTCCACATGCTATCCCGTCATTCATTTAATGCGTTGCTCAAGACTTTGGAAGAACCACCCGAATATGTAAAATTCTTACTTGCGACAACTGATCCACAAAAATTACCTGTAACCATTCTTTCTCGCTGTTTACAATTTCATCTCAAAGCATTAGATGAAACCCAAATCTCCCAGCATCTTGCCCATATTTTGACGCAAGAAAATATTCATTTTGAAGATCCTGCATTAGTTAAACTTGCAAAAGCGGCGCAAGGAAGTATTCGTGATAGCTTAAGTTTAACGGATCAAGCCATTGCAATGGGAGACCGACAAATTACAAATAGTGTTGTAAGTAATATGTTAGGGTTGCTTGATGATAACTATTCTGTTGATATTTTATACGCCTTACACCAAGGTAATGGTGAACTCTTAATGCGAACACTGCAAAGAGTTGCAGATGCGGCAGGCGATTGGGACAAATTACTTGGCGAATGTGCAGAAAAATTACATCAAATTGCACTCATGCAACTTCTTCCACAAAAATCTTCAGATGACAACGAACATTTTTCATTTTTAGCCAAACATATCTCTCCAGAAGATGTTCAGTTTTTTTATCAGGTCATTGTTTCTGGTAGAAAAGACTTATCAAATGCGCCAAACCGTCGTATTGGCACAGAAATGACATTATTGAGGGCATTGGCATTCCACCCAAAGTTCCTTACGGCAGTACCAAAGGCTAACACCAGTATTACTCGACCGCCATCAACTCCAAGTGCGGTTGAAAATACAGGTAATTATGTAGATGTGCCGGTACTGTCGCAAAGTATAAAATCAGCTTATTCTCAAGCAAAACCAAATAAAACGAGCATTCCAAATTTGGCAAGTCTTTCGGCTCTAGATGCGCTTGAACATTTAACACAACTGGAAAACCAAGAACGTCAAGAACACAAAGCTGAATCATTAGCTGCGGTAAGTGAAACTTTACATCACATCCAAGAGCTGGACGAAGAAAAATCCCATAAAAAAATGACCGCACTTCCTGTGCGAGAAATGACTGAGCCGAAGCCCAAGCACATAGAAAAGCCTACATCACCATCAAATGCCGCACAGACTCCACAAGAAAATAGCACTGAAGAAAATTCAAGTGATGATAATGTAGAAATTGCCCAAGATGAGCAAGAAATCTTGAGTGCTGACACCTATCGTTGGGAATGGAGCAATCCAGAACTTGCTAAAGCCGATACAGGCGTTCGTCCTTCCGATATAAAACAAGCGATTTTGAAAGATATTACGCCTGAACTACGCTTAAAAATCATTACCCAAACTCAACAACAAGATGAATGGGCAGATATAGTTGAGCGTTCTGGTGTAACAGGATTTAGCAAAGAATTAGCGTTAAATTGTTTCTTACAAAGCAAAACTGATGATGAAATCAATCTTGGACTACATTCAGAAAAATCTCATTTACGCCAAGACAGAAGCATAAAAAATTTGGTTGAAGCTTTAAGCAAATTGCAAAGTAAAGATATTCGATTAACAATTAATATTGATGATAGCAATGTCACGACTCCAATTGAATATCGCCGCAATATTTATCAAGCATTGCGGGAAAAAGCTCAAAATGAGTTGCAAAAAGATAGTAAATTACAAATTCTACTTAATGAGTTTGACGCAAAATTAGATATAGAGAGTATTCGACCAGTTTAAAGACAATATTATATTGAAAACTCCCGTTTCAAGTCAGAATATTTTTATAAACCTCTACCATTTTGTATTTTTTTAATCTAAAATTCGTCAATTTGTTTTTTAAGAGTCAAAAGGAGAGTGAAAATGAAACTGGTTGAAGTAAAACACCCACTTGTAAAACACAAACTAGGTGTGATGCGTGAAGCTGAGATTGATACAAAAAAATTCCGTGAACTGGCAACAGAAATCGGTAGCCTATTAACCTATGAAGCAACGTCTGATTTAGAAACTGAAAAAGTAACGATCAACGGTTGGAATGGCCCAGTAGAAATCGATCGAATTAAAGGTAAAAAAGTAACGGTTGTTCCAATTTTACGTGCAGGTTTAGGTATGATGGATGGTGTACTTGAACATGTACCAAGCGCACGTATCAGCGTAGTGGGAATCTACCGTAATGAAGAAACCCTTGAACCAGTCCCTTACTTCCAAAAATTAGCTAGCGATTTAGAAGAGCGTCTCGCAATTGTGGTCGATCCGATGCTTGCAACAGGCGGTTCTATGATTGCAACCCTTGATCTTTTAAAAGCAAAAGGTTGTAAACACATCAAAGTATTAGTGTTGGTCGCTGCGCCAGAAGGTATTAAGGCGCTTGAAGCTGCACATCCTGACATTGAACTTTACTGCGCTTCTATTGATGGCCATCTAAATGAACATGGTTACATTATTCCGGGTCTAGGTGACGCGGGTGATAAAATTTTTGGGACCAAATAATCCCAAAAAATAAAAGATAGACGGCATTTTCTTGCCGTCTTTTTGTGTGCGTGAAACACAAGAAAAACTGACCGCACTTTAAGTTAATTCAAACAGAGAGTTGAAACTAAATGACAAATCAAACTTCTTCGTTCCCTTCGGAAAAACAAAGTACATTAAAACAATCATTCGTTGGACTACAGATGCTCTTCGTCGCATTTGGTGCGCTCGTTCTTGTACCATTAATTACAGGACTTGATTCCAATACCGCATTATTAACTGCCGGCGTTGGCACCCTACTCTTCCAACTTTGCACAGGCAAACAAGTTCCTATTTTCTTAGCCTCATCTTTTGCCTTTATCGCGCCAATTCAATATGGTGTTCAAACTTGGGGCATTGCGACCACTATGGGTGGTTTAGCATCTGCTGGTCTTGTATATCTAGCACTAAGCATGTTAGTAAAATTACGTGGAACAGAAGCATTACAACGCATTTTCCCACCGATTGTCGTTGGTCCAGTAATTATTATTATTGGTATGGGACTTGCTCCTGTGGCAGTTGATATGTCACTAGGCAAAAATAGTGCTTATGCTTATAACGACGCGGTATTAGTTTCAATGGTAACTCTTCTTACTACTTTGTCTGTAGCTGTATTTGCCAAAGGATTGATGAAACTCATCCCGATTATGTTTGGTATTACTGCGGGCTATATTTTATGTTTATTCCTAGGTTTAATTAATTTCCAACCAGTGATCGATGCGCCTTGGTTCAGCTTACCAAAATTAACTGCGCCTGAATTTAACCTAGAAGCTATTCTTTATATGTTACCCATTGCCATTGCACCTGCAGTAGAACACGTGGGAGGCATCATGGCAATCAGCTCTGTGACAGGTAAAGACTTTTTAAAAAAACCAGGATTACACCGCACTTTATTAGGTGATGGCTTAGCAACAGCAGCTGCATCTTTAGTGGGTGGACCACCAAATACAACCTATGCGGAAGTAACTGGTGCCGTAATGTTAACCCGAAATTTCAACCCTAATATTATGACTTGGGCTGCAGTTTGGGCTATTGCCATTTCATTCTGTGGAAAAGTAGGCGCATTCCTATCAACGATTCCAACTATTGTAATGGGTGGGATTATGATGCTTGTTTTCGGTTCAATCGCAGTCGTGGGCATGAGCACCTTAATTCGTGGCAAAGTTGATGTTACCGAAGCACGTAATCTGTGTATTATTTCTGTCGTCATGACATTTGGTATCGGCAATATGTTTGTAGATGTGGGTAACGTATCACTAAAAGGTATCAGCTTGTGCGCGATTGTTGCTATCATCTTAAACCTTGTTTTACCGAAAGCAAAAAATGAAGTAGAATAAGATTCCTTTTAAAAGGGTTAAATACTAATTTAGCCCTTTTTCTTACTTATAATCTGTAATACATAAATATTTGAATAAGCAGCTTCCCTTACCTATTCATCAAATTGATGATGCCACATTAGAAAACTTTTACGGCGATAATAATCTTTTATTGCTCGATTCTTTACGCAAAAATTCATCTGAATTAAAACAACAGTTTTTCTATATTTGGGGAAATAAAGGTTCTGGAAAAACTCATCTGCTTAGAGCATTCAGTAACGAATATTTAATCAATCAACGTACTGCTATTTATGTACCGCTCAGCAAATCTCAATATTTTTCTACCGCAGTTCTTGAAAATCTAGAACTGCAAGAATTAGTGTGTCTAGATGATATACAAACCGTGATCGGCAATGATGAATGGGAATTAGCTATTTTTGATCTATTCAATCGAATTAAAGCGAGCGGAAAAACGCTTTTGCTTATTAGTTCAGATAAATCGCCTTCCGCACTTTCTGTAAAATTGCCTGATTTGAACTCTCGCTTGACTTGGGGTGAAATTTATCAATTAAATTCCCTAACTGACGAGCAAAAAATTAGTGTACTGCAGCATAATGCTTATCAACGAGGAATTCAATTAGCCGATGAGACGGCTAATTTTTTACTTACACGACTAGCTCGAGACATGCATACATTATTTGAAGCACTTGATCTACTAGATAAAGCCTCATTACAAGCACAACGAAATCTTACGATTCCTTTCGTCAAAGAAATTTTGAATCTCTAACAAAAAAGGCGCTAATGCGCCTTTTTAATCATCCACCTGATAATTTAACGGTAAACCCTTTTTGCTCTAACAATTGCTTGAGCAAATCACGCTTTTCACCTTGAATCTCAATTATTCCATTTTTAACTGAACCACCACATCCACAACGTTTTTTTAATTCAGCCGCTAATTTTTTCAATTCCTCATCAGATAAATCTAAACCAGTTATAACGGATACGCCCGCACCTTTTCTACCACTCGTTTGTTTTTGGATACGTACCACACCGTCTCCTTTTGGGCGAACTACAGAAGCCTTTTCCTCTTTAATTCGCCCCACATCTGTTGAATACACTAAAACAGAATTTGACATCATAATTACCCAATAGATGCATTAATAGAACGAAGAACCGCTGCAGGATTATCGGCTTTAGTAATAGGACGCCCTATCACTAAATAATCGGAACCAGCACGAATCGCAGCTGTAGGCGTCATCACACGTCGTTGATCACCAAAATCAGCTCCAATTGGACGAATCCCTGGGGTCACTAATTTAAAGTCTTCTCCACAAGGGTTACGTAAAATTTCAACTTCTTGCGGAGAGCAAACCACACCATCCAAACCTGCACGTTGGGTTAAATGAGCTAAGCGTAAAACTTGTTCCATTGGCGATGCATTAATCCCAATTTGTAATAAATCCAAATCTTCCATACTGGTTAATACCGTTACAGCAATAAGCAATGGCGCATCTTTCCCATAAGGTTCAAGAATTCTCTTAGCTTCTTCCATCATTCGTAGCCCACCGCTTGCATGCAAATCTACCATCCATACACCCAAATCAGCTGCAGATCTGACCGCTCTTGCTACAGTATTTGGAATATCATGATATTTAAGATCTAAGAAAACATCAAAATTACGTTGATGTAATTGTTTTACAAAATTAATACCAAGTGTAGTAAACATTTCTTTACCCACTTTTAATCGACACAAACTCGGATCAATTTGATCAACTAAAGCAAGAGCCTCTGCTTCTTTCTCATAATCCAATGCCACAATAATTTTGCTTGTCATAATGTTACCTCGCTGAGTATCAATTAATTATGTTCTTGACTTGAAACTGGTTTAATACTTTCCCATTGACGGCAAGATGGGCAATTCCACAATAGCTTATGGATTTGATAACCACAATTTGTACAACGATAAGCTGATGTTTGCTTAATTCTTTCACCAACCATTTTATGTAATAAAATTAGACTTTCTTTTCCCCGCCCGTCTTCTGCATCATCAATTTGATACTGCATAAAACGATGGAAAATTAAAGTACTTGGCTTTTTCGTGAGTTGCTGATAAAGCTTAGCCTGAGCAGCAGACTTACCATCTTTTTCTTCAATTAATTTAACCAAAGCTAGCTCTACTTCATCATTATTAGTAATTTGGCCAGCACGAATTAAGAATAACTCAAAGCTATCTAACTGATTTAATTCTTCATAACAATGTTTTAAAGGTGACAAAATTTCACCCGTATAATCTGGATTTTGCTCCAAAACATGTTCTAGTATTTTTGCAGCTTGTTGATATTGACTTTCAAGCATTTCTAAATTTGCAAGTAATAAAGAAGCGCGAACACAAGTAGGAGAAACCAACAAAGCTTTTTGTAAAACACCGCGTTTTTCAACCGCACTTTCAGGCTCTAAACTTTGTGAATATTCACAATAACACTGGGCAAGTTCAATATTATTCTCTTGTGGTTTTATTTTAGCGAGTTTTTCAGCAATATTAACTGCTTTTTTCCATTCTTTAGTTTTTTGATAAATTACTAAAAGTTGCTGTAAAGCATTTTCTGCAAATTCAGGTTCATCCACTAGTAAAATATAAAGATTCTCAGCGCGGTCAAAAAAACCAACCACCATAAAATCTCTAGCAAGCTGTTGCTTTGCGAGTAATTTTTGCTCAAATGTATAATTAGGACTAAGGTCTAAAGCTTGGTGAATACGTAATGCACGATCAACTTCGCCTCTAGAGCGGAATAGATTGCCAAGTGTAAGCTCAGCTTCAAATTGGGAGTGGCTTTCGATTTCATTTTCGGTTTCTTGCTTCTGGAGCATGTCCAAAAACAAATCTACAGCTTTATCGGTTTGATTGGAAAGTAAGAAGTTTACTCCCGTAACATAATCTCGGGAGAGTTTATTACTAATGTCATCTTGATCTTTCTTTGCACTACGCTGCCCCATGTACCAACCATAGGCTGCAGCGATAGGCAATAGTAGAAAGAGTAATTCTAGCATCAGGCGACCTTATCGCGCACAGTAGTCAATTCGTTGATTTGTAAAGTTTGACGCTTAACTTGACGAGCCAATGCCATATTTTTAAGTTTTAACTTAAGATAGAAAAAAGCGGTGATTAACCAGCCAAGAATTAAACCTAATCCAAATAAAATAGCAACAAGACTTGATAGTTGGAGCTGGCTTTCCGCCACAATATAATTAAATGTAATAACTTGATCGTTATTTGCTCCAACGGTAATTGCAACCAACACGATAGCGATAAAAATCACAATCCCTAAAATATATTTAATCATAACATTTCCTTAAAATATGGCTTTTCTAAATAATGGCAAAGGTTGTAGTTTAAAAGGCATATTCGTGCATTTTAATTTTATTAATAAATATCTACACGCTCTTTTAATTCTTTACCTGCTTTAAAGTGCGGTACAGATTTAGCTTCTAATTTAACAGAATCACCCGTTTTTGGATTACGCCCTAAACGAGGATTACGATAATGCAGTGAAAAACTTCCAAATCCTCTCAACTCAACACGATCGCCATTTTCAAGAGATTGAGAAATAAACTCCAAAATATCTTTTACCATATTTTCGATTTCTTTTACGGGTAAAGTCGGATGTTTCGCTAATAATTTTTCTATAAGTTCTGACTTAGTCATCGTCTTCTCTCCCTTAATATTATTCAAATTAAGATTTATTGCTAATACATTATTTCAATATATTAGCAATAAGCCCTAAAAATAAGGCTGGACATGAGCCCAGCCTTATGACGTGAATTAATTATTCACCTTTAGCTGCTTTAAATGCTTCAGCCATTGCGTTTGGAATAGCTACTTCTTCTTGTTTGTTATTCACATTTGCAACTGCAGCAGCTTCTTCAGCTTGATCTTTTGCTTTCACTGATAAGTGAACGATACGAGATTTACGATCTACACCAGTGTATTTAGCTTCAACTACATCACCTGCAGCAACTTCATTTGTTAAATCAGCTGCGCGGATATAACCTTCAACGCCGCCCGCTAATTCAACTTTAGCACCTTTTGCATCTGCTTCAACTACTGTTGCAGATACTACAGCGCCTTTTTTATTGATTGCTACGAAGTTATTGAATGGATCTTCTTCAAGTTGTTTGATACCTAAAGAGATACGCTCTTTCACTGCATCAACAGCTAATACTACTGCAGAAACTTCGTCACCTTTTTTGTAGTTACGAACTGCTTCTTCACCTGATACATTCCAAGAAATATCAGATAAGTGAACTAAACCATCGATACCACCTTCAAGACCGATGAAGATACCGAAATCAGTGATAGACTTGATTTTACCAGTTACTTTATCGCCTTTATTGTGAGTTTCAGCAAATTGAGTCCATGGGTTAGCTTTACATTGTTTTAAGCCTAAAGAAATACGACGACGTTCTTCATCAATTTCTAATACCATTACTTCAACAGTATCGCCTAAGCTAACAACTTTAGATGGGTGGATATTTTTGTTAGTCCAATCCATTTCAGAAACGTGAACTAAACCTTCAACGCCATCTAAGATCTCAACAAAACAACCATAGTCTGTTAAGTTAGTTACTTTACCAGTTAATTTGCTGTTTACTGGGTGATTTTCAGCAATTGCAGCCCATGGATCTTGACCTAATTGTTTTAAGCCTAAAGATACACGAGTACGATCTTTATCAAATTTTAATACTTTAACAGTAACTTCGTCGCCAACATTCACGATTTCGCTTGGATGTTTAACACGTTTCCAAGCCATATCGGTGATATGTAATAAACCGTCAACACCACCAAGATCAACGAATGCACCGTACTCAGTTAAGTTTTTAACGATACCTTTAACTTCTGAACCTTCAACAAGATTTTCTAATACTTGTTCACGTTCTTGGCTATTTTCAGATTCAATCACTGCACGACGAGAAACAACAACGTTGTTACGTTTTTGATCTAATTTGATTACTTTGAATTCTAATTCTTTACCAAGTAAGTGATCTGCTTCACGCGCTGGACGAGTATCAACTAAAGAACCTGGTAAGAATGCACGAACACCGTTTAACTCAACTGTGAAGCCACCTTTCACTTTGCCGTTGATTAAACCGATAACGGTCGCTTTTTCTTCGTAAGCTTTTTCTAATTCAATCCAAGATTCGTGACGAACAGCTTTCTCACGAGAAAGTTTAGTTTCACCGAAACCATCTTCAACTGCATCTAATGCAACATTTACAGTATCGCCAACTTGGATTTCAAGTTCGCCTTGTGCATTTAAGAATTCAGCAACTGGGATTGCAGACTCAGATTTTAAACCTGCATCAACAAGCACAAAGCCTTTTTGGATAGCTACTACAGTACCGCTAACGATTGAACCTTGACGAGTTTCAAGGCCTTTTAATGATTCTTCAAAAAGTTGAGCAAAAGATTCTGACATATAAATAATCTTCTTAATTTAAGTTAATAACATCCACATTAAAATCCATAAAATGCGGGGTTGAGGATAAATGCTTATTCTTCCTTGAACAAACAGTTAAATAGAAACTGACACCTTTTCTTGAATATAAGCTAACGCCTGATCAATAACTTCATCAATACTCAACGTTGTGCTATCCAATAATAAAGCATCATCAGCCGGTTTTAGAGGCGCAACCTCTCGATTTCTATCACGAAAATCACGCTCTTTTATCTCGGCTAAAATCTGCTCAAAGTTACCATTTATTCCTTTATTTTGCAACTGTTTATAGCGTCTTTTTGCACGTTCTTCAGCACTCGCATCTAAAAATAACTTCACTTGAGCATTTGGGAATACAACAGTCCCCATATCTCTACCATCAGCAATTAATCCATCATTTTTCGCAAAATCTTGCTGAAGTTGTAACAAAGCTGACCGCACTTGGGGAAACACAGCTACTTTAGATGCAGCATCAGCGACTTCTTGAGTGCGAATTAAATGGCTTACATTCATGCCAGCAAGCAAAATATTTACCTCGCCATTTTGAAGAATAAATTGAATATCTAAGTGACGAGCTAATTCAGCTAGTGCCGATTCATTTGTTAAATCAGTTTTACGTTGTAATGCCGCCAATGCTGTAACGCGATAAATTGCTCCACTATCCAATAACGCATAACCTAGCTTTTCTGCCAAAGCGTAACAAAGCGTGCCTTTCCCAGCACCGCTGGGCCCATCAACGGTAATAATCGTTCCCATATAACTTATCCTTTACTTATCACAATTTGACATATTATAGAGATAAACACTCTATTTCGCTATTACCACCTTTCAAACTTAACTCAAGATCCACTAACAAAGAGTAAAAAAATAACAAACGCGTACCTATAAGCTTTTTTAGTTAAGGAGCTAACCCACTTATCCCCTACCTTTTAAAATTAATTTTTTTCATTTTTTTGTGGCTTTATATTAATTTTAATAAAAAACCATTGAGTTTTACAAAACATAATAAGATAATGCGAATCTTTCTCAAAAAAACAATAAGGATATGTAATGAAGAAAGTTATTAAATTAAATTTAATCACACTCTGCTTAATCAATACCCTAAGTGTTTCTATCGTTGATGCCAAAGCTGAAGAAACATTAGATCAAATTGATGTAGTAGAAAAGAATGTCGCCAACGATAAAAAACCTTTTACGGAAGCAAAAGCAAAAAGCACCCGAGAGCATATTTTTAAAGAAACCCAGACTATCGATCAAGTCATTCGAAGTATCCCTGGTGCATTTACTCAACAAGATAAAGGCTCTGGCGTAGTTTCTGTGAATATTCGTGGTGAAAATGGGTTAGGTCGTGTCAATACAATGGTCGATGGGGTTACACAAACCTTTTATTCCACCTCAATGGATTCAGGACAATCTGGTGGTAGCTCTCAATTTGGTGCAGCGATAGATCCCAATTTTATTGCTGGTGTCGATGTCAATAAAAGTAATTTTTCTGGTTCCAATGGTATAAATACCTTGTCTGGGAGTGCTAATTTTAGAACATTAGGCGTTAATGATGTTATTACTGATGACAAACCATTTGGGCTCATCGTAAAAGGAATGACGGGGAGCAATGCCACTAAATCGAATTTTATGACAATGGCTGCAGGCAGAAAATGGCTTGATAATGGTGGTTATGTCGGTGTGGTATATGGCTACAGTCAACGTGAGGTGTCTCAAGATTATCGTATTGGTGGAGGAGAACGATTAGCATCATTAGGGCAGGATATTTTAGAGAAAGAAAAAGAAGCTTATTTTCGTAATGCGGGTTATGTTTTAAATCCTGCAGGGCAATGGACTCCTGATTTAAACAAAAATCATTGGTCTTGTAATGCTCAAAATCCCAAATTTAATGGAAATACAGAAAAAACAACAAGCTCTAGTCCTTTAACTGGAGATACAGAAACAAGATGGACTGATGAAAACTGTGTTTTCCATAGTGAGAAATCCAATATATACGATGATCCTATTGAAAAAGAAGAAACTACAGACAAGATTTATGAAGATCAAGTAAGAAAAAAAATACTTAAAGATATAGATGATGGTAAGCCTTTAAAAGATATACCAGAACTACAAGCAGACATAAAGAAAACTGATGACTCCTTTGACGAAAATAAAGATCAATATAGTGTTGCACCAATTGAACCTGGTAGTTTGCAATCTCACTCACGTAGCCATTTATTAAAATTTGAATATGGCGATGATAACCATACCTTAGGTGCACAAATACGTACCCTTGATAATAAAATTGGTTCTCGAAAAATCGAAAATCGTAATTATCAATTAAATTATAATTTTAATAATAATCGCTATCTTGATCTAAATCTAATGGTAGCACATAACTTAGGTAAAACCATTTATCCTAAGGGTGGATTTTTTGCTAGCTGGCAAGTGGCAGATAAACTTATCACTAAAAATGTCGCAAATATTGTTGATATAAATAACAGCTATACCTTCTTATTGCCAAAAGAAATCGATTTAAAAACCACATTAGGTTTTAACTATTTTACCAATGAATACAGTAAAAACCGTTTTCCAGAAGAATTAAGTTTGTTTTATGATGATGCTTCACATGATCAAGGCTTATTTTCATACAGTAAAAAAGGGCGATATTCTGGCACACGAGGTTCATTACCACAACGTTCAGTAATCTTACAACCTTCCGGTAAACAAAAATTTAAAACTGTTTATTTTGATACCGCACTTTCTAAAGGAATTTACCATTTAGACTATAGTGTCAATTTTACCCATTATGCATTTAACGGTGAGTATGTAGGTTACGAAAATACACCAACACAAATTAATGAACCGATTTTGCATAAATCAGGGCATAAAAAGGCATTCAATCATTCCGCAACATTAAGTGTAGAGCTAAGCGATTATTTTATGCCATTTTTCACTTATTCGCGCACACACAGAATGCCAAATATTCAAGAGATGTTTTTCTCTCAAGTGTCTGATGCGGGGGTGAATACCGCATTGAAACCTGAACGTGCAGAAACTTATCAACTTGGTTTTAATACCTATAAAAAAGGTGTTTTTACAAAAGAAGATATATTAGGAGTTAAGGTTGTTGGCTATCGTAGTTTTATTAAAAACTATATCCACAATGTATATGGAGATTGGTCACAAGGTGGTGTTCTTCCTGAGTGGGCAAGACTCAATCTTTTTCGTCTGACGATTGCTCATCAAAATTATCAATCAATAGTGAAAAAAAGCGGAGCTGAGTTAGAGCTCAATTATGATATGGGATCTTTCTTTGCTAACTTATCCTATGCTTATCAACGCACAAATCAGCCGACCAATTATGCCGATGCCAGCCCACGTCCGAATAATGCTTCAAAAGAAGAAATTTTGAAACAAGGTTATGGTTTATCACGTATCACTATGTTACCAAAGGACTACGGTAGATTAGAGCTTGGCACACGCTGGTTTGATCAAAAATTAACTCTTGGTATCGCGGCCCGTTACTATGGAAAAAGTAAGCGTGCTACAACTCAAGAAGAATACATCAATGGCTCTCGCTATGAAAAAAATACTGCGAGCGACAGAATTTATTATGCTATTAAAGAGACAGAAGAGATCAAAAAACAACCGATTATCTTAGATTTACACGTCAGCTATGAACCAATCAAAGATTTGATTATTAAAGCGGAAGTACAAAATCTGTTAGATAAACGTTATGTTGATCCGCTAGATGCTGGAAATGATGCTGCTTCACAGCGCTATTATTCAAGCTTAAATGATTCAATTTGTAGTAAAAATAATACTTGTGAAGATGGAGGAAAAGATAAATCTGTACTTTATAACTTTGCACGTGGAAGAACTTATATTCTGAGTTTAAATTATAAATTCTAATTGGCTCATATAAAAAGGCATAGCTAATAAGCTATGCCTTTTTAAATAATGTTTATGATTCAATTTTAGAATTTATTATCTTATTAAAAGATTATTACTACAGTCTATCAATCATCCCCAACACTAATGCCGAAGACTGTTTTGCGGCCAACGGTAAGAACTCTTCAAAGGACATACTTGCTTCACCATCTCCTCCATCAGAAATTGCTCGAACTACCACAAAAGGCACATTAAAAGCATAACAAACTTGAGCAATCGAAGTGGCTTCCATTTCAACACCTGCCACATTCGGGAAATCTGCTTTTATTTGTGCAATTTTGTCTTCACTATTAATAAAACTATCTCCAGAGCAAATTAAACCACGTTTTACTGATTGTCCTTGCTTTTCTGCGATTTCTTGAGCGAGGTCAGCCAGTTTTTGGTCCGATAAAAATGCTGCGGGATTAGCTGGCAACTGCCCTTTTTCATAGCCAAAAGCTGTCACATCCGCATCGTGGTAGCGTGTCTCATCAGAAATTACAATATCCCCCACTTTCAAGCCTTTTGCTACCCCACCCGCAGAACCAGTATTGATCACAAAATCTGGCTTGGCTAATTGCAACAATGCCGTCGTGCCAATTGCAGCGGCCACTTTTCCAATACCTGATTGCAATAATGCAACATCTTTACCATTAATTTTGCCTTCAAAAATTACCGCACTTGCTACTCGAGTTTCAGTTCTCTCTGCCATTAAATTTTTTAAAATTTCTACTTCTTGCGCCATTGCGCCAACAATTCCAATTTTCATCACTTTTGTTCCTGTTCTATTTTATTTACCAAAAAATCTAACACCGCCACGCTATAATCATCGTTATAAAGCGTGCTCGCCGTGAGTACATATTTTCCCCCAATGACAACGTAAGGATAGGTAAAAACACCATATTCTTCCGTCAATTCAATCGCATCTTGAATTTGTTCTTTTACTCTTTCTGAATTTTCAGTTTGAATAAATAACTGCTTATCTAGCCCTTGTTCTTCCGCCCATTGTTGAATTTTATTTGTCGCAGACAACTCTGCATAACGAGATTTTTCTGAAGTTTCAAATAATAAAACATTAGATAATTCACCCGCACTTAGTGCTTGCAAGGTATAAAAAATACGTGCGCTAAACTGACTATCCGCAGTTGCAATAGGATATTGTTCCAACGCAACTTTATTTGTACGCATTTGACTATAAAGCTCCAAAATATCTTGCGCTGATGAACATACGCGGCAATCGTAATCAAAAAAGAATTGAATACGTATTTTTTTATCCGCTCTAGGCGCTTGTTCAATAGGCTCTTGATAAGAAAAATAATCTCGGCCATCTTCAAAATGCATAACATCAGAAGATGGTAAGTGCGGTGGATTTTGAGTAGAAAATTCTTTTTGATTTACTTCAGCTAGAGCCGATGATGTAAACCCAAATAAACCTAATACCAATAATCCATAAAATTTCAAAATATTACTCATCAATCGCTTCAATATATTCCACTAAAAGCTGTACATTTCGGTTACCACGAAACTCATTAACATCCAATTTATATGCAAATCTTGCCTGTTTAATTGAAAGATCAGGATACAATCTTGTGTCAATATTAAACGCAACGGCATCTAATAAAGGCCCGCCTTGTTTTGGCTCCACTAACATTTTGAGATGGTTTTGATTTTGCCCAATTGCACGTTGGTCTAAAATTTTAAATTCGCCATCAAAACAAGGCTCTGGGAAAGCTTGTCCCCAAGGGCCTGCTGATTTTATCAGTTCTGCCGTTTCAAGATTAAATTCATTTGAATTTAATTCGCCATCGGTCCAGATTACACCTTGCAAATGTTCTTCATCAAGCCAATCGACAACGGTTTGATTAAAAATATGTTGGAAATCGTCAAAATGTTCTTCTCGGAGGCTTAATCCCGCAGCCATCGCATGGCCACCAAATTTTAAAATCATATTAGGATGTTGCGAATGAATACGCTCTAAAACATCACGCATATGCAAACCTTCGATAGAACGAGCAGAGCCTTTCAAAACTCCCTCACCATCTTTCGCAAAGGCAATCACAGGACGGTGATATTGCTCCTTAATCCGAGATGACACAATACCCAACACACCTTGATGCCAATCTGGTTGATAAAGTGTAATCCCCGAAGGTAACTCTTTAAAAAGTGCGGTGAGATTTTGGCAAATTTCTAGCGCCTCAAGCTTCATTCCAGCTTCAATTTCTTTACGCATTTGGTTGAGTTGGTCAAGTTCTAACGCTAATTCTCGGGCTTTTAGCATATTGTCCGCCAGTAAAAGCTCTACCCCAATCGACATATTGTCTAAGCGCCCCGCTGCATTTAAACGAGGTCCGATACAAAAACCGAGATCACTTGAAGTAAACTGTTCAACATTGCGGTTGGCCACTTCAGCCAACGCAATAATACCAGGACGACAACGCCGTGCACGAATCCGCATTAAACCTTGATAAGCAAGGATACGATTATTTTGATCTAAAGGCACAACATCCGCGACAGTACCCAATGCCACTAAATCGAGCAAGTCAGTAAAATTAGGTTGTGTTTCTGCAGTAAAAATACCGAGTTCACGAAATTTTGCTCGTAAAGCTAACATCAAATAAAACGCAACACCAACGCCCGCTAGGGATTTTGAAGGAAAACCACACTGACTTAAATTAGGATTAACAATGGCATCAGCTGGCGGCAAAGTTTCGGGAGGTAAATGATGATCTGTCACTAAAACACGGACACATTTCTCTTTCAAAAATGCAATGCCTTCAAAAGATGAAACACCATTATCCACCGTCATTAACAGCTGAACGCCCTTTTCAATAGCCATTTCAGCCACTGGAATACTCAAACCATAACCTTGTTCAAATCGATTTGGTACAAGATAATCCACGTCAGCAAAACCAAGTTGTCTTAAAGCCAGCACACTCAATGCTGTGCTAGTTGCACCATCAGCATCAAAATCCCCAACAATCACTATTTTTTGCTGTTGTTGGTAAGCTTCCACTAATAAATTTACAGCCTGCTCAATACCATATAGCTGATTTGGATTCAGCATTGATTTTAAAGTGCGGTCTAATTCTTCGGTGTTTTGAATATGGCGTGCGCGATAAAGGCGATCTAATAACGGATGGTTTGAAACAGAATTTCCAATTGGAATTTCACGGCGTTTGATAAGTTTTTTCACGGTGTATTTTATTTTAATTTATCACATTCAAAGGGCATACAAGATATGCCCTTATAAATATGAATATCGCTAAAATTATTTTGTTGTTTCTTCAAGTGCGCTCAATAAATCAGCTGGTTTTAAATAACCGCCAATAAGCTCACCAGTTGAGGTAACAATACTTGGTGTGCCATTTACGCCAAATTGTGCGCCTAATTCATAATGTTTTTTCACAACATTTGGGATTTTAACTTCTTTTGGTAAATTGCCTTTTTCTGCTTCATTTAAAGCAAAAACAGGATCTTTTGCCGTCCAAATCGCTTCCATTTGTTTTGCAGTTTGGTTATTCATGCCCGCACGAGGGAAAGCTAAATAACGCACGGTAATACCAAGATCGTTATATTCTTTTAATTGCTGATGTAATAAATGGCAATAATGGCAAGTAATATCCATAAATACCGTCACAACATGCTTTTCATTTTTAGCGGGATAAACAATCATCTCGTTTTTATAAGAATTAAGTTTATCCACTAAAATTTTACCCGCCACATCAACAGGACCATTATTTGTAAGTTCGTAAAGTTTACCTTGGAAAGCATATTTTCCATCGTCCGTCACATAAAGTACGCCTTGATCTGTTACGGCAGTTTTGATACCTGAAATTGGCGAGGATTTTACATCAATATTTGATGCGCCAAGAGACTGTAATTTGCTTTTAATTGTGGCATCGTTTGCCATTGCATTGGCCGCAGCCACGCATAAAAGTGCGGTAAAAATTTTCTTCATTTTTTGTTCCTAAATTAGCTTGAGTAAGAAAGTCTGAAATTATAGAGAGATTGCTAATTTCTGCAAGGTCAAACTATCCAAAAATCAGAAAATAGCATATAATTCCACACTTTATCACACAGTGAATTTATTATGTTTGAAATCAATCCTGTAAAAAATAAAATCACCGACTTATCCGACCGCACTTCGGTGCTTCGGGGGTATCTTTGACTTCGATGCCAAAGTTGAGCGTTTAGAAGAAGTCAATGCGGAATTAGAACAGCCAGATGTTTGGAATGATCCAGATAAAGCCCAAGCGCTTGGTAAAGAACGCGTTTCTTTAGAACAAGTTGTAAATACCATCAAAAATTTAGAACAAGGCTTAGAAGATGTTGATGGGTTGTTAGAACTCGCCATCGAAGCAGAAGACGAAGACACCTTCAATGAAGCGGTAGCTGAATTAGATGAACTCGAACAACAACTCGAAAAATTAGAGTTCCGTCGAATGTTTAGTGGTGAACATGATGCTTGCGATTGCTATGTGGACTTACAAGCAGGTTCTGGCGGTACGGAAGCTCAAGATTGGACAGAAATGTTGCTCCGTATGTATCTCCGTTGGGCTGAAAACAAAGGTTTTAAAACAGAACTTATGGAAGTATCTGATGGTGATGTAGCAGGATTGAAATCGGCAACGATTAAAGTGAGTGGTGAATATGCCTTTGGTTGGTTACGAACAGAAACGGGGATTCATCGTTTAGTGCGTAAAAGTCCATTTGATTCCAATAACCGTCGTCACACATCATTCAGCGCAGCATTTGTCTACCCTGAAATTGATGATGATATTGATATTGAAATCAATCCTGCTGATTTACGTATTGATGTTTATCGTGCATCAGGGGCTGGTGGTCAGCATGTAAACAAAACAGAAAGTGCGGTGCGAATTACCCATATGCCAAGTGGTATTGTGGTGCAATGTCAAAACGACCGTTCACAGCACAAGAACAAAGATCAAGCGATGAAACAATTAAAAGCGAAATTGTATGAGCTTGAATTACAGAAGAAAAATGCGGATAAACAAGCAATGGAAGATAATAAATCCGACATTGGTTGGGGAAGCCAAATTCGCTCTTATGTATTAGACGATTCACGTATTAAAGATTTACGTACTGGCGTAGAAAACCGTAATACGCAAGCCGTATTAGACGGTGATTTAGATCGATTTATTGAAGCAAGTTTAAAAGCTGGTCTTTAATCATGATTTGCAGGATAAGTAAAGACGCGTTACTTATCCCATCATAAGAAATAACCCAAAAGCGCGGTTATTTTTGAAGGTATTTTTAAAGTTAAAATTAAAGGTAAACAACATGTCAGAACAAGAAGTTAAAGAATTAGATCTCAATGGCGAAATGCTCGTTCGTCGTGAAAAATTAGCCGCATTGCGTGCAAAAGGTAATGCCTTTCCAAATAAGTTTCGTCGTGATGCTCTCGCACAAGATTTGCACAATCAATATGATGCAGAAGACGGTGAAATCTTAAAAGAGAAAGGCATTGAAGTACAAGTTGCTGGCCGTATTATGACTCGCCGTGCAATGGGTAAGGCAACATTTATCACCATTCAAGATATGAGCGGTAAAATCCAGCTTTATGTTGCACGCGATAATTTGCCTGAAGGCGTTTATAAAGATGACGTTGGTACTTGGGATTTAGGTGACATCGTTGGCGTTAAAGGCACTTTATTTAAAACAAAAACAGATGAACTCACCGTTAAAACCACCGAAGTTCAACTTTTAACTAAAGCTCTTCGCCCATTACCAGATAAATTCCATGGCTTAACCGACCAAGAAGTTCGCTATCGCCAACGTTATTTAGATTTAATTTCTAACGAAGAATCTCGCCGCACTTTTATTATTCGTTCTAAAGTTGTCGCGGGTATTCGTGAATATTTCATTTCTAAAGACTTTATGGAAGTTGAAACGCCAATGTTACAAGTGATTCCAGGCGGTGCATCTGCGCGTCCTTTCGTGACCCATCACAATGCATTAGATGTGGATATGTATTTACGTATCGCACCTGAACTTTATTTAAAACGCTTAGTAGTGGGTGGATTTGAACGAGTATTTGAATTAAACCGCAACTTCCGTAATGAAGGGGTTTCTGTTCGTCATAATCCAGAATTTACCATGCTTGAATACTACCAAGCGTATGCGGACTACCATGATTTAATGGATAACACCGAAGAACTTCTTCGTAAATTAGCGATTGATATTCTTGGTACCACTATTGTGAAATACGGCGAATACGAATTTGATTTTGGTAAACCATTCGAACGTATTACGCTACACGATGCAACCATTAAATATGGTGCAGACAAAGGTATCGTAAAAGAAGATTTATATGACTTTGATCGTGCAAAAGCTACGGCGGAACGCTTAGGTATTGAAGTACAAAAATCTTGGGGTTTAGGCAGCATTGTGAACGCAATTTTTGAAGAAGTGGCTGAACATCACCTAATTCAACCAACCTTCTTAATGGCTCACCCTGCGGAAATTTCGCCACTTGCACGTCGTAATGATGAAAACCCAGATGTTACAGATCGTTTTGAACTCTTTATCGGTGGTCGTGAAATCGGTAATGGTTTCTCAGAATTAAATGATGCGGAAGATCAAAATGAACGTTTTGATGCACAAGTCGCTGCGAAAGAAGCGGGCGATGATGAAGCGATGTTTAAAGATGAAGACTTTGTTGTTGCATTAGAGCACGGTTTACCACCAACTGCTGGTGAAGGTTTAGGTATCGACCGCCTAGCTATGCTTTATGCAAATGCACCATCAATTCGTGATGTTATCTTATTCCCTGCAATGCGTCAGAAATAATAAAGATACAAACAAAAGCCACCATTTGGTGGCTTTTTATCGAAACATGAAAAAGGGAGATAACGCTCCCCTTATTTTTTAATGATTAACCATTAATAAATTTTTCACCTAATTCAATATCTGCACGTAAAGTTGGCAACATATTTTCTAAGGCTTGTTGTTCAAAATTGCTTAATGGACCAATTGGTAAAATTTCTTCTACGCCTTCTTTGCCTAAACGAACTGGTTGAGAGAAGAAACGAGCATATTTGCCGTCACCTTCAACATAAGTACATTCAACAACTGTCTCGCCACTCAATCCTTTCACTAAAGAACGAGCAAAACGTGCTGCAGCTTGCGCCATTGAAAGCGTTGCAGAACCACCACCCGCTTTTGCATTGACCACTTCTGTTCCTGCATTTTGGATACGTTTTGTTAATGGTTCGATTTCATCTTCATTCCATTCAGCATATTGAACTTGAGAAAGTAATGGAAGAATAGTCACACCTGAGTGACCACCAATAACAGGAACGCTCGTACGAGAAACATTTAAACCTTTTAATTCAGCCACAAAGGTTTCAGAACGTAACACGTCTAAAGTTGTCACGCCAAATAATTTACGTTTGTCGTAAACACCTGCTTTTTTCAATACTTCAGCCGCAATCGCAACGGTAGTATTTACTGGGTTAGTTATAATACCAACGCACGCTTTCGGGCAAGTAACCGCGACTTTTTCAATTAAACCACGAACAATGCCTGCATTAATGTTAAATAAATCAGAGCGGTCCATACCAGGTTTACGCGCAACACCAGCAGAAATTAATACAACATCCGCACCTTCAAGTGCTGGTGTTGGATCTTCACCAGAAAAACCTTTCACATTCACTGCGGTTGGAATATGGCTCACATCCACTGCAACACCTGGGGTAACAGGGGCAATATCATATAATGCTAAATCTGAACCAGCAGGCAACTGAAGTTTTAGTAATAACGCTAATGCTTGACCAATACCGCCTGCGGCGCCTAATACTGCAACTTTCATAAATACTCCTTATGTGTTAGTTAATTTAAGATGACCTGATTTTAAAATTTTCATCTCACAATTACAAACAGAGAAATATCATTCTATGATCTAGTTCACATTTCTGAGGTAATTTTTTCCTTCTCTTTGCTTTTATTCACATTCAAGTTGATGAAAATGAATTTTTATGCAATTCTTATGCAAATTTTTGACTATTGAAAAATAAAAATGACTGACAATTTAACTCGCGCTTTTAAAGAATTACTCAATCAAGAACGCTTTGGCTCTCAAAGTGAGATTGTCGATGCCTTAAAAAAACAAGGCTTTACAGGCATAAATCAATCAAAAATATCCAGAATGCTTACCAAATTTGGCGCTGTTCGTACCCGTAATACCAAAATGGAAATGGTCTATTGTTTACCAGGTGAATTAAGTGTTCCTAATACCAGTAGCCCATTAAAAAATCTTGTATTAGACGTTGATTACAATGATATGTTAATTGTCATTAAGACTTCTCCAGGTGCGGCACAACTTATCGCTCGCTTGCTCGATTCAATCGGAAAATCAGAAGGCATTTTAGGTACTATCGCAGGCGATGACACAATTTTTATCACACCAACACGTGACACAAAAATTGTCGATTTACTCAAAAATGTTCAACGTTTATTTGAAAACGCGTTGTAATGAATATTTTATTAACTGGAGGCACGGGACTTATTGGGAAAGCACTTGTAGAACAACTCTGCTTACGCAATGAACAAGTGACGATCTTAACGCGCTCAAATACGCCGTACACTATCTCAAAGCAAAAAAATATCAAATTTATTACCGCACTTTCAGAACTCGATTTACAAGAACAGTTTGATGCCATCATCAATCTTGCTGGCGAGCCGATTTTTCATAAAGCTTGGACGACAAAGCAAAAATCTATTTTACGAAAAAGTCGTTTAAACCTTACCACTCAACTAGTTGAATTCATTAATCAATATCAGCAATACCCTATTTTTATTTCAGGTTCAGCGACTGGAATTTACGGAGATCAAGACGAACAAAAAATTACCGAAACAAGCAAAACAGCAAAAACCTTCACCGCACAATTATGTCAAGATTGGGAAAATATTGCGCGACAAGCTGATGCACGAGTTTGTTTGATTCGAACAGGCATGGTCTTTTCTAAAAAAGGGGGCGCACTTACTCAAATGTTGCCTTTATACAAATGGGGACTTGGCGGAAAACTGGGCAACGGAGAGCAATATTTTCCCTGGATTGCTTTGGAAGATATGGTAAATGGCATTTTATTTTTACTCGATCATTCAGAGTGCCAAGGATCATTTAACTTCACCGCCCCGAATCCCATAAAACAGCATAAATTTAACCGCACTTTGGCTCGAATATTAAAGCGCCCTGCCTTTGCAATCATTCCAAAATGGATATTACATTTCATTCTTGGCGAACGAGCGAATCTATTACTAGAAAGCCAAAATGTTGTGCCTGAAAAATTACTCAACGCAGGATTCCAATTTAAATATTCTGATTGCGAAACATATCTAGAAGACATCCTAAAAAACAAATAAAAAATCACCGCACTTTTTCAATGCGGTGATTTTTATCGGACTAAATATCTCGCCTTATCACAATTTATTGTTCATTATAAATTTCAAGATTAGATGCTTGTTTTTCGCGTTTTTTCTTTGCACTATCGCTCCGTTGACTTGCGATTTTGTCCAAATATTCTGGCGTAATGTCACCTGTAATATATTCACCTGTGAATACTGAACAATCAAAACCTTGAATAGCCGGATTTTCTAATTGAACTGATTCGGTAAGTGCGGTCAAATCTTGGAAAATTAATTTATCTACGCCAATCAAATGCGCAATTTCATCAACATTTCGACCGTAAGCGATCAGTTCATCACGGCTCGGCATATCAATACCATATACATTAGGATAACGAATTTCTGGAGCAGCAGAGGCAAAGTAAATTTTCTTCGCACCAGCTGAGCGAGCCATTTCAACAATTTGCTCAGAGGTTGTGCCGCGAACAATAGAATCGTCCACCAATAAAACGTTTTTATCTTTAAATTCAGCTTTAATGGTATTCAATTTGCGACGAACAGAACTAATACGCTGTGCTTGTCCTGGCATAATAAACGTACGACCAACATAGCGATTTTTCACAAATCCTTGGCGGTAAGGTTTCCCTAGTACGCGGGCAATTTGTAACGCAATATCTGTGGAGGTTTCAGGAACGGGAATCACCACATCAATATTATCAATTTCATCCGCCCATTCTTTTGCAATTTTTTGTCCGAGTTTTTCGCCCATGTGAACACGTGCAGCATAAACAGAGACGCCATCAATTGTTGAATCTGGGCGTGCAAAATAAACATACTCAAAAATACAAGGATTTAGCACCGCACTTTCGGCGCATTGCTGCGAATAAAGCTCACCATCAAACGTCACATAAACGGCTTCACCCGGGGCAATATCGCGAACAAAGTCAAAACCAACAATATCTAAAGCTACTGTTTCAGAGGCAAACATATAATCAGTTTTGCCATTTTCTTCGCGTTTACCCAACACCAAGGGACGAATACCAAAAGGATCACGAAACGCAACCATGCCATGCCCAATAATCATCGCTAAACAAGCATAAGCACCACAAACATCGTTGTGAGTTTGACGAACAGCATTAAAAATATCTTTTGGATCAAGTTTCTCTTGAGGAATGTGATCAAGGTGATTTGCAAGAATATTTAGAAGAAGTTCGGAATCTGAATTGGTGTTTACATGACGGCGGGCACTTTTAAAGACCTTTTCTTTTAACTCCACTGAGTTGGTTAAATTGCCGTTATGCACCAAAGTGACACCATAGGGAGAATTCACATAAAAAGGCTGCGCCTCTGAGACGCTAGAACTCCCCGCTGTAGGATAGCGAACATGCCCCAACCCAGCATTTCCTTGCAACCGTAGCATATGCTCTTGATGGAACACATCACTCACTAAACCGTTAGCTTTGCGTAAGCGGAAACGATTTTCATCATCAACCGTCACGATTCCCGCAGCATCTTGCCCACGATGTTGCAAAAGAGTTAATGCTGCATAAATAGATTCATTAACCGGACTTTGGCTAACAATACCGACAATACCACACATTTTGTGTTCCTTATTGATTAAGCGTTGGATTTAAAAAACTTGAACTAGCCTGAAGTTGTTGAAAGAACCATTCAATAATAAAACCAAAGTGCGGTATTAATTGAGATTCTTTCCACCAATCAGTTTGTTCAAAATTGGTGAAGGTATCCATGAAAAATAATAACGCAGCGACAATCAGTGCACCGCGCACTAAACCAAAAATCGCACCTAACACACGATCGGTGCCACTTAAACCCGTCTTATCTACTAATTGACTAATCACATAATTTACTATGGCGCCCACGATTAAAGTCAGTACAAATAAAATCCCGATTGCGGTTCCATTACGAATATACATTGATTCTATTTGCGTAAGATAAGCGGCAAGATCAGGATAGAACTGACTTGCTACAATAAATGCCACAACCCAGCTACCGAGTGAAAGCACTTCGCGCACAAAACCGCGTAATAAACTGACAAGAATGGAAAAAGCGATAATGCCAATAATAATGTAATCGATCATTAAAAAATCTCTCAATGAAAAACGGCCGTTTAAAACGACCGAGGTATTCTACAAAAATAAAGCCAAAAAGAAAACGTTTGCGTAAACTAAATTTCCTGCCAAAAAGCTCGTTCAAATTTGCTTTGAGCTTTCTTTAAGACTTCTGCTAAATGTTGGTATGTCGGTTGATCTTGCACAAAAGGCAAGGGTTCATGTAGTTGTTTTAAGCGTTCGCAAATATCATAAAACCATACCGCACTTTGATTTTCTAATGGCGAATTCGCACGCTTACCAAGCCAATAAAGACCTTGAAAAGGGATAAGCAAGGCAAAAAATGCGGTTAAAATTGCAATAGAAAATGCCATCAAATCATTTTTTGCATAAATCTGTTGCCACACCACTGCAAATACAGCAACAAAGGGCATGAATTTTTGTGCAAAATTCGTGGCTTTCATGATACGGTTTTCTGGGAAGATAATGCCTAACTTAGCCTCCTGTGGCCAAGTATTAAGATAAATTTGTCCCTGTTTTAAAATGGAAAAAAATGCCATAAAAACACCTTTAAAAAAACAACCGCACTTATCATACCCCAGTTTGCCTGAAATTGTCACCTTACTGAAAAAGTTTAATTTTTCAAAAAGTTCCATAAATCATTGCCTTTTTATGCTGGGATGAATTTATTTTGTTTATCAAAAGGTGTATCCTATGCCAGATTTTTTCAGTCCATCAGCAAGGTGGATTTCCATTAACTTTAATCAAATATAGGGTTCCCATGTCAAAACTTGTTCTTATCCTTAACTGTGGTAGTTCTTCACTAAAATTTGCAATTCTTGATCCTGCAACAGGTGAAGAAAAATTATCCGGCTTAGCGGAAGCATTTTTCTTACCAGAAGCGCGTATCAAATGGAAACTCAATGGTGAGAAAGGTAACGCAGATTTAGGCGCAGGCGCAGCGCATACTGAAGCGCTTAACTTTATCGCGTCTAATATCATGACAGATGAGCTTAAAAACTCTATCGCGGCAATTGGTCACCGTATCGTACATGGTGGTGAAAAATACACCCAATCTGTTATCGTAACTGATGAAGTCGTTAAAGGTATTGAAGATGCTGCACAATTTGCACCACTTCACAATCCAGCACACTTAATCGGTATTCGCGAAGCATTCAACGCATTCCCGCACTTAAAAGATAAAAACGTGGTAGTTTTTGATACGGCATTCCACCAAACTATGCCTGAAGAAGCATTCCTTTATGCCCTTCCATACTCTTTATATAAAGAACATGGCGTTCGTCGCTACGGTGCACACGGTACTAGCCACTACTTCGTTTCTCGTGAAGTCGCTGAATATGTAGATAAACCTGCAGACCAAGTCAATACGATTATTTGTCACTTAGGTAATGGTGGTTCTGTTTCTGTTGTGCGTAACGGTAAATGTATCGATACATCAATGGGCTTAACCCCGTTAGAAGGTTTAGTCATGGGCACTCGTTGTGGTGATATCGACCCTGCAATCGTATTCTACCTATACAAAACTTTAGGTATGTCTATGGAACAAATCGAAGAGACTTTAGTGAAAAAATCTGGTCTTTTAGGTTTAACTGAAGTAACAAGCGACTGCCGTTATGCTGAAGATAACTACGATGACGCATCTAAACCAGAAGCAAAACGCGCTTTAGACGTATACAGCTATCGTTTAGCGAAATACATCGGTGCTTATATGGCTGTATTAGGTGATGATCATTTAGATGCGATTGCTTTCACTGGTGGTATTGGTGAGAACTCAGCACACGTTCGTGAATTAGCATTAAATCACTTAAAATTATTTGGTATTAAAGTAGATAACGAACGCAATCTAGCGGCACGTTTCGGTAAAGATGGCGTAATCACCACTGATGATTCCGCATTTAAAGCGATTGTTCTTCCAACTAACGAAGAATTAGTTATCGCACAAGATACCGCTAAACTTTGTTTCTAATTTAACAACAAGCTGCCGAATTTTTCGGCAGTTTTTATTTATAACATATACACATTAAGGTTTAACTATGTCTCGCACGATTATCCTTATCCCTGTAAGCACAGGCGTGGGTTTAACTAGCATTAGTCTGGGATTAATCCATTCTCTTGAACAAAAAGGCGCAAAAGTTGGTTTTATGAAACCTGTTTCTCAACCAAGCACAGGTGAAGATAAACTGGATCGTACAACCTCTATCATTCGCACCAGCACTACCCTTGAAACGTCTGAACCGTTTATGTTAAGCGTTGCGGAATCATTGATTGGGCAAAATCAGTCTGATGTATTACTAGAAAAAATTGTGGCAAATCACCAACAATTAACTAAAAACAACGATATCGTTGTGGTTGAAGGCTTAATTCCCACAAGAAAACACGGTTACGCAAATAGCATCAACTATGAAATTGCACAAGCATTAGATGCAGAAATCGTATTAGTTGCAGCACCTGCAACTGAAACCCCAACTGAATTAAAAGATCGCGTAGAAGCAGCAGCCTCTCTATTTGGTGGTAAAAACAATCCGAATCTTTTAGGCGTAGTTGTAAACAAATTTAATGCACCCGTTGATGAATCTGGTCGTACACGCCCTGATCTTGCTGAAATCTTTGATTCGTTCCAACACAGCCATGCATGTGAAGCAGAAGTGAGCAAATTATTTGCAAATAGCTCAATCAAATTATTAGCTTGTGTGCCTTGGTCAGCAGATTTAATCGCAACACGTGCGATCGATTTAGTGAAATACTTAGGCGCATCAATTATCACTGAAGGAGATATTAACCGTCGTATCCGTGGTATCACTTTCTGTGCAAGAAGTTTACCAAATATGGTTGAGCATTTCCGTGCAGGTAGCTTATTAGTCGCTTCAGCAGATCGTCCAGATGTACTTGTTGCAGCCGCTCTCGCAGCGTCAAATGGTATTGAAATCGGCGGTCTCTTATTAACTGGCGGTTATAAAATTGATGCTCAAATCAATAAACTTTGCCAACCAGCTTTTGAAAAAGCAAAATTGCCAATCTTCCGTATTGAAGGTAACACCTGGCAAACAGCATTAAATTTACAAAACTTTAATCTTGAAGTGCCCGTTGATGATAAAGAGCGTATCGAAAACATCAAACAATACACTAGCCAACACTTTAATGGTGACTTTATCAATAACTTAGTTGCAGATTCTACTCGTTTACGTCGTTTATCCCCGCCAGCATTCCGTTTCCAATTGACTGAACTTGCTCGTGCTGCGAAAAAACGCATTGTGCTTCCTGAAGGTGATGAACCTCGTACAATCAAAGCTGCCGTACTTTGTGCAGAACGTGGCATTGCGGAATGTGTGCTTTTAGCAGATCCAGCATCTGTTCAACGTGTAGCTGAAGCACAAGGTGTTAAACTAGGTAAAGGCATTACAATCATTAACCCAGCAGATGTTCGTGAAAACTATGTTGCTCGTTTAGTTGAATTACGTAAAGCAAAAGGTATGACAGAAACTGCAGCTCGTGAACAATTAGAAGATACCGTAGTGCTTGGCACCATGATGTTAGAAGCAAATGAAGTAGATGGTTTAGTATCTGGAGCCGTTCACACGACTGCAAACACCATTCGTCCACCAATGCAAATCATCAAAACTGCACCGGGTAGTTCAATTGTTTCTTCTATCTTCTTTATGTTATTACCAGATCAAGTACTTGTTTACGGTGACTGTGCGGTAAACCCTGATCCTACAGCAGAACAACTTGCTGAAATCGCAATTCAATCTGCGGATTCTGCGAAAGCATTTGGTATTGATCCAAAAGTCGCAATGATTTCTTACTCAACAGGTACATCTGGTAGCGGTGCTGATGTAGAAAAAGTGAAAGAAGCAACTCGTATTGCAAAAGAAAAACGCCCTGATTTATTAATCGATGGCCCATTACAATACGATGCGGCTGTGATGGAAGATGTGGCTCGCTCTAAAGCACCAAATTCACCAGTAGCAGGTAAAGCAACGGTATTCGTATTCCCTGACTTAAATACGGGTAACACGACTTACAAAGCAGTACAACGTTCTGCAGATTTAGTGTCTATTGGCCCAATGCTTCAAGGTATGCGCAAACCAGTCAATGACTTATCTCGCGGTGCCTTAGTTGATGATATTGTGTACACAATTGCCTTAACTGCAATTCAAGCGACACAATAGTTCAAGTAAAAACATAAAAGAAAATACCGCACTTTGCCCTAGGCAGTAAAAGTGCGGTATTTTTTATAACGTTTTTTACAAATCAACCAAAATCAAAATTGCGGCTTCACCGCCCCATTCTCTTGGCGCTTGATGTAATGCCCGCACTTTAGGATGTTGTACTAACCAACGTGGAATTTGCTTTTTCAAGGTAAAGGTGCCATAGCCCGTCATTATACTGGCACAATCAACATGCTCATTTTCACAAGCCAGTAAAAGTGCGGCTAATTCTTGCTTAGCTTGTTCACGGGTTAAACCGTGTAAATCTAAAAACAATTCTGGCGAAAAATCTCCACGACGAAGTTGTTTTAATAAATGGGAATCTTCCCCATCACGTAAATATTTTACAACACCATCATGCTCATTCAGTAACGGCTCATATTCATCAGAAAAATAGAACAATGTATCTTCTTTCGCTCGTAAGTCTTTCAATTCTATTTTTTTCTGATCACGTTTTTGGCGAGGAGCAACAAAAGTATCTTGTTTAATTGGCTTAATACCTTTGGTTTCCGCACGGAATAAATCAAATTCGTCTTGCATTTTTTCTCATTAATTTCAAATTTTGCGTATCATATCATAGTTCTACATTCTCATCTGTGGTATAACTACGCCAAATTTTCATACCGAATTTTATGCTAACTTTTCTACTCACTTTTATGGAGAAATGCGATGGAAACCTCACATAACCAAGAATTAGTTGCAACTATCTTGGAAGATAATGTTGCAAACGAACTGCAAACCATCCAAGATTTTCTGCGTTGGACGTATAGCATTCTCAATCGATCTGATATTTACTTCGGGCAAGGGCACGATAATCCTTGGGATGAAAGCCTGCAACTCGTTTTAAGTGGCTTACATTTACCCATTGATTTACCTACCGAATTATTTAACAGTCGATTAACCCCATCTGAAAAAGAAACCTTAGTTCAACTTGTATTAACCCGAATCGAACAACGCGTACCGGTGGCATATTTAACAAATAGTGCTTGGTTCTGTGGTCACGAATTTTATGTTGATGAACGAACTATTATTCCACGTTCTCCAATTAGTGCGTTAATTCAAGAGCGCTTTGAAGATTTAATTTCACAAGAACCAAATCATATTCTCGATCTATGCACAGGCAGCGGTTGTATTGCCATTGCTTGTGCTTATGCTTTCCCGAATGCGGAAGTAGATGCGGTAGATTTATCGGTTGATGCACTTAATGTCGCGGAGATCAATATTTCACGCCATCAATTAGAGCATCGCGTATTCCCTATTCAATCAAACTTATTTGAAAATATTTTAGGACAAAAATACGATCTTATCGTGACCAATCCACCTTATGTGGATGAAGAAGATCTCGCCGATATGCCAGAAGAATTCCATTTTGAACCAGAATTAGCCTTAGGTTCTGGCCATGATGGCTTAAACATTACCAAACAAATTTTAAAACAAGCGCCAGATTACTTAACCGAAAATGGCGTGTTGGTATGTGAAGTGGGCAATAGCATGGTGAGCTTAATTGAGCAATATCCAGATGTGCCATTTGAATGGGCAGAGCTTAAAAATGGCGGACTAGGCGTATTTGCTATTCAGCGTAAAGATTTAGTGAAATATCACGATCTGTTTTAATCTTTCAAGTGCGGTAAAATTTTAATATCAATTTCAACTACACTTATAAAATTCATGGCGCGCGTTATTCAACGCGTGCTTTTCTTTTTTATCATTTGACTCTATGAATTTACAAAAACTTTTACTTACTCGGCGTTTCTTTTCCACCCTTGCCTTTTTTTCTGTGCAAACGGTATTTCTGATTTATCTACAAAGTAAAGGATTGAGCAACAGCGAAATTGCCTTTTCCTTATCACTACTCTTTTTCTCAAACCAAGCCCTTTCCATTCTTGCTGGTATTTGGGGCGATCGTTATGGTTTAGCCAAAATGATGTTACTCGGCTGTTTTTTAGATGTGATAGCTTATATTTTCTTTCTCGCAGCAGATAATTATTTATTACTTCTTATTGCGACCACTTGTTTTGGTTTAGGTAGTTGCTTATTTGGAACCAACGCCAAAGCCTGTTTGCTTGTGCTGGCTGGGGATGAATACAAAGAAAAAACTCGCTTGCAAGGGAAATATCTAAAAGTGACCTCCATGTCATCCATGTTTGCGCCGCTTTTAGTCATCCCATTTATTAAATACGAACATATCGACTTGCTCATTTGGGTCTGCTTTTCAATGGAAGCCGTATTATTCGCCTTAATGGTGAAGCCTTTCTATCAAATTCAAACCTTACAAACGTTGGTGAAATTTCGTTTTACTCAAATTAAAGAAATTATTACAAAAGAATTTCTCATGGTGCATTTAATGCTCTTTTTACCTCTTGCCATTGCGAGCTCTTTCTTTGTCATTTTCCCATTTTTATTTAACAATAAACTTGGCATGCCTGAACATTCGCCGATAGCATTATTTGGCAATGGCTTACTCACCGTGCTATTACAAAGCTATTTTTCCAGAAAAATTAATTTAACAATCAAACAAGCCGCATGGGTTGCCCCTCTGTTGGCTATTGGAATTATCGTGCCTTGGTTTATCACCTTACGTTATCTTTCCGTATTTTCAGCCTATGCCTATCTTGTCATTTTTACCGTCATTGAAGTGTATGCCCTCACGGCGATGGCAAACTTATTAGTGAAATTTGATAATGGCACCAATCGTGGCTTTATTTTTGGCGCATCAAGATTATTACTTTCTATCGCGACAGTCGGTGTGATGAACCTTGTTCCAGTTCTCTTTTTGATATGAAAAAGTGCGGTTGAAATTCTTATTAAATTTCAACCGCACTTCATTAATACATTGTTATTTTGTTTCTAATTCAATGCCTTCAAATAATTTTTTCACTGAATTGTTATCACGCAAACGCTCCGCTTTTTCTACGACACTACGAGTTAAGTGTGGTGAAAAATATTCCATGAAATCGTACATATAATTACGTAAGAACGTGCTATGTTTAAATGCAATATTCGTCATACTCGGGCGGAACAAATGACTGGCATCAATCGCCACAAGATCTGTATCTGATGGCGTATAAGCCATAGATGCCATAATGCCCACCCCTAAGCCTAAGCGTACATAAGTCTTAATGATATCAGCATCAGTAGCCGTAAAGACTATATTCGGCAAAATGCCTGCGCTATTAAATGCGTAATCTAAATCAGAAACCCCTGTAAAACCAAACGTGTAGGTCACGAGTGGATATTTACCTAATTCCTCAATCGTCAATTCTTTCACTTTGGCAAGAGGATGTTCTGGCGTAACAATCACTGCACGATTCCACCAATAGCATGGAATCTGAACCAAATCATCAAATAAATAAGGCGCTTCGGTAGTAATCGCCAAATCTACTTCGCCTGACATTAATGCATCATGAATTTGTGTTGGCGAACCTTGGTGAATATGCAAACTCACATCAGGATATTTTTTAGAAAAACGTTCAATCACGCTTGGCAGCATATAACGTGCCTGAGTATTTGTCGTCGCAATACGTAATACACCGTGATTCGGCTGAGTATATTCATCCGCAACAGCACGGATACCTTGCGCTTTAACAAGTAACTCACGTGCAATCGAAATAATCTTTTTCCCTGCTGGCGTAATTGATTTTATATGCTTGCCATGACGTTCAAAAATTTCTAGACCTAATTCATCTTCCAGCAACCGCACTTGCTTACTAATTCCAGGCTGTGATGTATAAAGCGCATTAGCCGCTTCAGTTACATTTAAATTATGGTTAGCAATTTCAACAATATACCGCAGTTGCTGCATTTTCATAAAAAAAGTCCTTATTTTTTATAACGTTTGCTCAGTTCAGAATAACGTTTTACCGCTTTACGAATTTGTCCAGATTTTGGACGACGACGTGGCTGTGTAACATCTAATTTCGTTTCGGTTTCAGCCGGTAATCCCACAAGTTCACGCAAGTAGTTGACGCTTTCAAGATCCATTTCTTCCCAGCCACCACGAGGCAAACCTTTCATCAGTTTGATATTGCCGTAACGAATACGAATCAATCGGCTAACTTGAATCCCTTGGGATTCCCACAAACGGCGAACCTCACGGTTACGTCCTTCCATCAAGGTTACGTCATACCATTGGTTAATACCCACACCGCCTGTAAATTTAATTTCTTTAAAGTTGGCAGGTCCATCTTCAAGCTGAACGCCTTTGCGTAAACGCGCTAACATCGCATCATCAACTTGACCAAATACTCGCACCGAATATTCACGTTCCACTTCACGGCTTGGGTGCATTAAGCGATTTGCTAATTCACCATCAGTAGTGAAAAGCAATAAACCTGATGTATTAATATCTAAACGCCCCACCGCAATCCAACGAGAACCTGTTAAACGTGGCAAACGATCAAACACTGTGGCACGCCCTTCTGGGTCGCTACGAGTACAAAGTTCACCTTCAGGTTTGTAATACATTAACACGCGGCAAATTTCTTTTTGTGCGTGGCTAAGATTAATAATTTGACCATCAATACGCACTTTCACGCCAGAATGTACGTCAATACGATCGCCTAAAGTCGCAATTTTACCCTCTACGCTCACTCTGCCTGCGGCAATCATTGTTTCAATTTCACGACGAGAGCCTTGTCCAGCACGCGCTAAAACTTTCTGTAATTTTTCACCCTCTACTTTAGGTTGATTCGAGGCTTTTACAACGGGTTTCGCTTTTGGCTTAGATAAAAATTTGTTGTCAGAATTAACCGCACTTTTTTTCGTATTTACCATTTCTACGCGAGCAGTACGAGACACTGAACGTCTATCATTTTTAGCTGAAAAATCACTTTTCTTTGCTGAATCTTTGGAAAAGTACGGTTGTCTTTGAGTTTGTTTTTGACTAGGTTTCATTGTTTTCCTTAAATAATGGAAAGGTCGCTTTCACAAGCGTCTATAAGTTAAATAAAAGGAGCAGTACATCCACTTCCTTCGCGCAAAATCACTGGCGATTCTTCCGTTAAATCCACCACTGTTGTAGGCTCTTGCCCTAAATATCCACCATGAATAATTAAATCAACTTGGTGCTCCAAACGATCTCGAATTTCCTCAGGATCAGATTGCGTGGTATGTTCTTCACCTGGCAACATTAACGAACAAGATAAAATCGGCTCATCTAAGGCTGAAAGTAAATCTAAAGCGATCTTATTATCTGGTACGCGTAAACCTATGGTTTTACGTTTTGATGTCATTAAACGGCGCGGTAATTCTTTCGTTGCAGTAAGAATAAAAGTATAACTCCCAGGCGTATTATTTTTAATCAAACGATACGCAGTATTGCTCACCGTTGCGTAAGTTGAAAGCTCCGATAAATCACTACACACCAACGTAAAATTATGTCCTTCAGGCAATTTACGAATCGCTACAATGCGATCCATTGCATGTTTATCGCCCATCATACAGCCCAAGGCATATCCAGAATCCGTCGGATACACAATCACACCGCCTTTTTGTAAAATCTCTACGGCTTGATTAATCAAGCGCGCTTGTGGATTTTCAGGGTGGATATAAAAAAATTGGCTCATCTGTTTCTTCCTTAAAAAGTGTGTGCTGATTATAGCAGTTTTGCGCTCACTTTATAATGGCAAATATATAAAAATAAAGGCGTAGAGAGTCAATCTACGCCTTATCAAACTAAAGTGCGGTTAATTTTATGAAATTATTTTAATATCTTTCTCAAGGCTGCACCAATTTCAGCGAGGCTTTTTACACAGGTCACACCTGCGGCCTCAAGCGCAGCAATTTTTTCTGCGGCAGTGCCTTTTCCGCCACTAATAATAGCCCCCGCATGTCCCATCCGTTTACCTTTTGGCGCAGTGATACCCGCAATATAGGCAACCACTGGTTTAGTGACCTTATCTTTAATGAAGGTTGCGGCTTCTTCCTCAGCGGAACCGCCGATCTCGCCAATCATCACAATGGCTTCTGTTTCGGGATCTTGTTGAAATCTTTCGAGAATATCAATAAAACTAGAGCCTGGAATGGGATCGCCACCGATACCCACACAAGTCGATTGACCAAAACCTTCATCTGTAGTTTGTTTTACCGCTTCATACGTTAAAGTACCAGAACGAGAAACAATCCCCACTTTGCCTTTTTTATGTATATGTCCCGGCATGATGCCTATTTTACATTCATCAGGTGTAATCACACCCGGGCAATTTGGCCCAATCATCACAACGCCTGTTTCATTTAATTTTTGTTTCACCTTAAGCATATCCAATGTAGGGATGCCCTCAGTAATGCAGACAATTAACTTAATCCCTGCATCAATAGCTTCAATTATGGCATCTTTACAAAATGGTGCTGGCACATAAATGACTGTCGCGGTTGCCCCCGTATTTTCGACAGCTTCACGAACTGTATTAAAAACAGGCAAACCAAGATGGGTAGTTCCACCTTTATTTGGCGATACGCCACCAACTAATTGCGTTCCGTAGGCTAATGCTTGTTCAGAATGAAAAGTCCCCTGTCCACCAGTAAAACCTTGGCAAATCACTTTCGTATTTTTATCAATTAAAATCGCCATTAGTGTTCTCCTTTTGCTGCATTCACGGCTAATTCTGCGGCTTGTTGTAAACTCTGTGCGGTAAGAATATTAACGTCGCTTTCCGCTAAAATTTGGCGACCTATTTCAGCATTAGTCCCTTCTAATCGTACAACCACAGGCACTCTCACGCCCACTTCATTTACTGCAGCAATCACGCCTTCAGCAATCAAATCACAACGAACAATGCCACCAAAAATATTCACTAAAATCACCTTCACTGAAGGATCGGTTAAAATGATTTTGAACGCTTCAGCAACCCGCTCTTTCGTTGTACCACCACCCACATCAAGAAAATTCGCAGGCTTACCACCATAGAGTTTCACAATATCCATGGTTCCCATTGCAAGCCCAGCCCCGTTTACCATACAACCAATATCGCCCTCTAAAGCCACATAGTTTAACTGGAATTTTTCAGCTTCTGCTTCACGAGCATCATTTTGAGTTAAATCTTGCAGTGCTAAGAGATCTTTATGGCGAAATAAAGCGTTATCATCAACAGATATTTTGGCGTCTAGACAAACCAAATTGCCTTGTTTAGTCAGAACAAGTGGATTAACTTCCACTAAAGATAAATCTTTTTCTAAAAACAAACGAGACAATCCCATAAAGATATCGGTAAACTGTTTGTTTTGCGTACCACTTAACCCTAATTTAAACGCCAATTCACGGCCTTGATAAGGCAATCCTCCAAATAAAGGATCAATGGTGACTTTGTGGAGTAAGTGCGGTGAATTTTGCGCGACTTCTTCAATATCCATACCACCCGCAGGAGAAGCAATAAACACCACTTTTTGAGAGGCGCGATCAACAACCGCACTTAAGTAAAATTCTTTATCAATATCGCAAGTTTCTTCAAAATAAATCTGGTTTACTGGCTGACCCGATTTATCCGTTTGAAAAGTGACTAAACGTTGTCCTAGCCATTTTTCTGAAAAAGATCTTGCTTCCTCTACATCGTGCACTAATTTAACGCCACCCGCTTTACCACGCCCACCCGCATGAACTTGGCATTTCGCTGCCCACTTATCGCCTGAAAGTTGAGCCAGTACCAAATCTACTTCATCAACAGATTGACAGACCGCCCCATTTTTTACGGGTAATCCATAATGCTCAAATAGTTGTTTTGCTTGGTATTCGTGTAAATTCATTCGCGACGTCCTTTTTGGTTATGAAAACAATTCACTCAAGATTTTAATGCTATATGTACCGTGATTTCTTCACGATCGTGATATAAATGTTTTGCTTGAATCTCAAAATTCAAATTCTGCTCAGCCAACATCACAGCCAAGTTTTCTAAACATAATACAACTTCCTGATAACGTTTTTTCATGGGTAATTTTAAATTGAAGATCGTTTCTCGGCACCAACCATTCAACAACCATTTACCAATCAATAAAGAAATACGACTTGGTTGTTCCACCATATCACAGACTAACCAATCCACTTTTTTCCTTTTTGGGGGCTGAAATTTAAAACCATCTTCCGCACAATGTTCAATGCGCCCCGTATCATGCAAACTCGCAGCCATTTTTCCGTGATCAACTGCATAAACAAATAAACCTCGTTTGACTAGTTGATACGTCCAACCGCCAGGGCAAGCCCCTAAATCAACACCAATCATATTTTCATTTAAACGTTTATTCTCTTCTTTACGTGGAATAAAAGTCAAAATAGCTTCTTCCAGTTTTAACGTAGATCGACTCGGCGCATCTGCCGGAAATTTTAAACGAGGGATTCCCATAAAATGGGGGGAATGATTATCCACATAAGAATATCCGACATAACAGCAATTCGGTTTCACAAAAAAACAATGTAAAAATTGACCGCTCTTTTGAGTCGCTTTTGCCGAAAGCCAGCCTTGTTTTTTTAATGTCTGACGTAAAGGCACGGTAAATTTACGACAAAAAGTGGAAAGCTCCTTTGCTTCATTTGTGTCTGCAGTTTCGACAAAAAGCTCGCTAGATTGAGCAAAATTAATTTGTTGTGATAATTCTTCAAACGCCGCCACGATGGGACTAATACGATCAGCGGGATCTAAATCTTCCAATAAATCGGAAACCACAATCATCTGACGAGCAAAAATCAAACGATTAAAAGGAATGTCTCGGGCAAGGCGATTAGCCTCATCAGGTTGATAACATTCAAAAATGACATAGCCCGAATTATCTTGTACTCGAGCAAAACCAAATACACCTAAATTACTTGCTTGATCAGTGATCTCTGCGGCAACTTCTTTCTCAAAACCTGGGCGACAATATAATACGAGTTTATTCATTTTCTTCTTGTTTAATTGAGTTAATAATCCACTGACGGAATGCTTGAATTTTTTGATCATCAAGGCGATCAAGATGATTGACCACATAAAATGATTTCGGATCAGGTAAATTGGTTGGCAATACTACTTTTAATGAGCTATTTTCAATTTCTTGCAAGGCTAATAACCGATTAGCTAATACAATGCCTTGTCCATGAATAGCAGCCTGTAACGCCATAAATGTATGGCTAAATAACGGCCCTTGCTGAATATTTAAATCATCTAACTGTAAATGATTTGCCATCGCTTGCCAATTATCGCGCGTATGAATGTGAATTAATGTGTGTTTTTTTAAATCTTCAGGCTGAATAATTGGATTTTCGGCTAACAATTCAGGTGAGGCTAAAATCAATAAATTTTCTTCACCAAGACGATCCACTTGAAGATTCTGCCAATGTCCTAAACCATAATAAATGGCAAGATCAATTTCTTTATTTAACAAGCCTTCATCTTGATCCACGCCCGTTAAACGCACCTCAATTTGCGGATAAAGCTGATTAAATTCACTTAAATGTGGCACGAGCCATTGAATACCAAAAGTTTGTGGCACACTAATATTTAAATGCGGATCCGTTTTTAACGTTAATAATCGCTCTGTTGCTTCATTTAAGCGACGCAGAATTTTATTAATATCAACAAAATATGCTTTTCCAAGCTCTGTTAATTCTAAAGAACGATTCTTTCGCTTAAATAATTCAATTCCTAAGAACTCTTCTAATAATTTAATTTGATGACTAACTGCCGCTTGTGTGACACAAAGCTCATCTGCCGCTTTAGTAAAACTTAAATGGCGAGCAGCTGACTCAAAAGATTTTAGCGAATTCAATGGTGGCAAACGTTTATACATAAGTATTTCCATTCATAAAATTTTTGTCTATAATAGACAAGATTTAATTCGAATTAGTTTTTCTAATACTTCAAATAAAAAAACGTCATTTGTCCTTTCCTACCCTTTTCCTTACAATACAACCATACTTAATGATTGGTAATTCCTTACTAGTTAATGAGTTTCGGACTTAAGTATGATGTTGTGTTTGCATATAGTTCGGGTAACCGAACTTGAGTAACAAATATGTTACTCATTTACTTCCTGTATATTATTAAACCGATTTGGTTAAACGCTGCTCTCATTGAGTGGCGTTTTTTTCATCCCGATTTTAGCATAACTATATCTTTATTTCCTGCCCTGTTTCCAAAATTTCATTATTCCTTTTTAATTGGCTAAAAATTGCATAATTTCGAGAATTTATTATTTAAATCACCTCGGGAATGGTGTAGATTAAACGGTATTTCATTCAAAAAAATAATATTAAGGAAGCAAAATGAAAGACTTAGACTGGAATAACCTTGGTTTTAGTTATATTAAAACAGATTACCGTTTCATTGCTCACTGGAAAGATGGTAAATGGGACGAAGGCAAACTCACCACAGACAATACTTTACATATTCACGAAGGTTCTACCGCACTTCACTACGGTCAACAATGCTTTGAAGGCTTAAAAGCTTACCGCTGCAAAGACGGTTCAATCAACCTATTCCGTCCACAAGAAAATGCAAAACGCATGCAACATACTTCAGATCGTTTACTCATGCCACAAGTGCCCACTGAATTATTTATCCGTGCATGTAAAGAAGTGGTGAAAGCAAACGAAGAATGGGTCGGACCTTACGGCTCTGGCGCAACCTTATACTTACGTCCATTTTTAATTGGTGTGGGTGAAAATATCGGTGTGAAAGCTGCACCAGAATTTATTTTCTCTGTATTCTGCTGCCCAGTTGGTGCCTATTTCAAAGGTGGTTTAACACCATCTAACTTTATTACCACAGAATACGATCGTGCTGCACCAATGGGAACAGGCGGCGTAAAAGTGGGTGGTAACTACGCTGCAAGCCTTCTGCCACACGTATTAGCAGCAGAACAAGGTACGCCAGAACGTAAATTCGCTGATGCGATTTATTTAGATCCAAAAACTCACACTAAAATTGAAGAAGTCGGTGCGGCAAACTTCTTTGGGATCACAAAAGACAATAAATTCATCACACCAAAATCAGAATCTATTTTACCAAGTATCACCAAATACTCTCTTTTACATATCGCAAAAGAGCGTTTAGGTATGGAAGCAATTGAAGGCGATGTTTATATCGATCAGCTAGATCAATTTGCTGAAGCTGGCGCTTGTGGTACTGCAGCGGTTATTTCACCTGTTGGCGGAATCCAACATAAAGGCAAATTCCATGTGTTTTATTCTGAAACTGAAGTGGGTCCAGTAACACGTCGCCTTTATGAAGAGCTCACTGGTATCCAGTTCGGTGATATCGAAGCGCCTGAAGGCTGGATTGTGAAAGTAGAATAATTTCTACCAATAGAAAAACGAAAGTGCGGTTAAAAATCAACCGCACTTTTTTATTGATTCAATCCCCATTGGCGAGAATCTTTATCAAATTTAACACCTGAATGAGAGCCTTCTGCGCCGTTAAAATACACATCCTTATTTGCGCAAGCTGAAATAATCAATGCGCCGGCGATAATGAATAACCATTTTTTCATAAGTAAACCTTTTTGCTAAATTAAAAAACGTGCGAATTGTAGCACAACGACGCCACATCCCAACGAAATATTTTGCTTTCCTTGCCATCATTAACACCTTTCACCAAAGCCAAGTTTCCCTTCTTTGCTGATAAATTCGACTTATTGAACTATTAAAAAACGTAAGAAATTTAAACCGCACTTTAAATAAAATAAAAAATTTCTTATTTCCCCTTGATCGCTATAAATTTTTATATATAATGAATCCTGTTTTAGATACTAGATAGTAATTTAATAGTAATGAAACTTGGCTAGTGCATTCCCCCACTCCTTTCGCACTAGCCATTTTTTTTGGAATTTTGTACCATAACCCACCTGTTTCCAATCAACGAGCAATTATGAATAATCTCGAACTTGAACAACTCATTAATCAAAAACTTTCTTCTGATAAAATCAATGACTATGCGCCCAACGGCTTACAAGTCGAAGGTAAAACAGAAATCAAAAAAATCATTACTGGCGTAACAGCGAGTCAGGCTCTAATTGATTACGCAATCAGCCAAAATGCCGATGCGATTTTGGTTCATCACGGCTATTTTTGGAAAAGTGAAAACCCTTGTATTCGAGGAATGAAAGGCAAGCGAATTAAAGCCCTTTTAGTGAATGACATTAATTTATATGGCTATCATTTGCCATTAGATGTGCACCCAGAATTAGGCAACAATGCGCAATTAGCCAAACTGCTCAATATTGAAAATTTACAACCATTAGAAAAAGGCGCTGTGAGTATTCCTGTTTGGGGCGAATTAAAAGAACCGATGACAGGTAAAGACTTTGCAGAAAAAGTAGAAAAAGTGTTAAATCGAAAACCGTTAATTTGCATTGAAAACGGACCGCACTTAATCCGAAAAATTGGTATCTGCACTGGTGGCGGACAAGGTTATATTGATCTTGCTGCAGAACAATGCTGCGATGCTTTTATTACCGGTGAAGTGTCAGAACAAACGATTCATTCTGCCCGTGAGCAAGGATTACATTTCTTCTCTGCAGGCCATCACGCAACTGAACGATATGGCATCAAGGCATTAGGTGAATGGTTGGCGAAAGAATATGGCTTTGATGTAGAATTTAAAGATATAGATAATCCAGCGTAAAATACAAAAGTGCGGTAAAAATATTTCTTTTTTACCGCACTTTTATCTTCTGAAATTATCGTTTAAACATTCCGCCTAAACTGCCAAGACCGCCTAAGCCTCCGCCCATTAAACCTTGCATTCCACGCATCATTTTAGCCATGCCACCTTTACGCATTTTCTTCATCATACGTTGCATTTCATCGAATTGTTTAAGTAATTTATTGACATCTTGCACTTGGGTGCCAGAGCCTAATGCAATACGACGACGGCGAGATCCTTTGATAATATCTGGGTTGGCACGTTCTTTTAGAGTCATAGAGTTAATGATCGCTTCCATTTTGACAAACATTTTGTCATCTACTTGATTTTTAACATGATCAGGCAAATTTTTGGCACCCGGTAATTTCTCAAGCATAGACATCATTCCGCCCATTTTTTTCATTTCAATAAGCTGCTCGCGGAAATCATCTAAAGTGAAATCATCGCCCTTCTTGAATTTCTGCGCCATTTTTTCTGCTTTCTCACGATCAACAGAACGTTCAAGATCTTCAATCAGTGAAAGCACATCGCCCATGCCCAAAATACGGGAAGCGACACGATCAGGATGGAACGGCTCAAGTGCTTCTGTTTTCTCGCCCACACCCAAGAATTTGATTGGTTTACCTGTGATTTGACGAATCGATAACGCCGCACCACCACGAGCATCACCGTCCACTTTAGTCAAAATAACACCTGTAAGTGGCAATGCTTCATTAAAGGCTTTTGCCGTATTGGCGGCATCTTGACCAGTCATCGCATCAACAGTGAAAAGGGTTTCGATTGGATTTAACGCTGCATGGACTTGCTTGATTTCATCCATCATTTCTGTATCAACGTGTAGGCGACCTGCCGTATCCACAATCAACACATCGTAGAATTTCAGTTTTGCATCAGCAAGTGCCGCTTTAGCAATATCAACTGGATTTTGTTTAACATCCGATGGGAAAAAATCCACGCCAACGGATTGAGCCAAGGTTTCAAGTTGCTTAATCGCAGCTGGGCGATATACGTCGGCAGAAACCACTAACACTTTCTTTTTATGGCGTTCACTCAAGAATTTTGCCAATTTACCCACGCTGGTGGTTTTACCCGCACCTTGTAAACCCGCCATTAAAATAACTGCAGGTGGTTGAGTTGCTAGGTTTAAACTCTCATTCGCTTCGCCCATAGCTTTTTCAAGCTCACGCTGAACGATTTTTAAGAACTCTTGCCCCGGCGTTAAGCTTTTATTGACTTCTTCCCCAAGCGCGCTTTCTTTTACTTTTGCGATAAATTCACGTACCACAGGTAAAGCAACATCTGCTTCAAGTAATGCCATACGCACTTCGCGCAAGGTTTCTTTAATATTATCTTCCGTTAAACGGCCTTTTCCTGTGATATTACGTAAAGTTTTGGAAAGGCGATCCGATAAATTCTCAAACATGGCTAACAATCCTGTTTTTCTTAAAAAATTGCGCTGATTATACCGAAATTTAGGCGTTTTTCATCATTTCAAATGAAAATGGCTTTTTGAGTAGGCGATTTCATGAAGAAAGCATAGGATATAAGGAAAAAGAATGATTATTTAGCCAATTTCAGGTATCATTCTGCCCACTCTTGGCTATTTGAGTAGCCATTTGATTTAGCAAAATCAAATAACAGGTAAAAAGTGCGGTGAAAAATGACCGCACTTTTTGTTGATTAACAAACAAAAGGATTTTCCCTTGGACAGTATTCCCATTAGTACTTTATTTATTATTCTCATTATCTGTTTAGTTTTATCTGCATATTTTTCTGGCTCAGAAACCGGACTACTCTCTCTCAATAAATATCGTCTTCGTTTTCTCTCTGAACAAGGCAATAAAGGCGCACAAAAAGCAGAAAAGCTGCTAGAAAAGCCTGACACCTTGTTAAGCTTTATTCTTATTTTTAATAACCTTGTGAATATCAGCGCATCGGCGATTGCGACCATGATTGGTATGCGTTTATACGGTGATGCAGGCGTGGCGATTGCAACGGGTTTGCTCACTTTCGTGATGCTTGTATTTTCTGAAATTTTTCCTAAAACGGTGGCAGCGATGCACGCGGAAAAAGTCGGTTTCATTTCCAGCCATATTTTGACGGTATTACTTAAAATCTTCTATCCGCTCGTTTGGTTGATGAATATTTTTACCAAATCATTAATGCATTTGGTGGGATTAAAACCCGATATGCAAAAACAAGTAATTAGCCGTGAGGAACTTCGTAGTATCGTATCAGAAGCGGGCGAAGCGACGCCTGATGAACAACATCCACAAATGTTGCTTTCTATTTTAGATATGGAAACCGTCACCGTTGATGACATTATGGTTCCGCGCAACGAAATTGGCGGCATTGATATTGATGATGACTGGAAAGCCATTATGCGCCAGCTCAATCACGCAGCACACAACCGCGTGGTGCTTTACAAAGGTAGCCTTGATGAACAAGTGCTTGGTATTTTGCGCGTTCGTGAAGCATTCCGCTTACTGCTGGAAAAAAACGAATTTACCAAAGAAACCTTAATTCGTGCCGCTGATGAAGTGTATTTCATTCCTGAAAGCACGCCATTAAAAACCCAACTTGCGAATTTCCGTGCAAATAAAGAACGCATTGGCTTAGTTGTAGATGAATACGGCGATATTAAAGGACTTGTGACGTTGGAAGATATTTTGGAAGAAATCGTTGGCGATTTTACCACTTCCACCGCCCCAAGCATTGACGAGGAAGTAACTCAACAATCCGATGGTTCCATGATTATCGATGGCTCTGCCAACCTACGCGATCTCAACAAAATGTTTAACTGGGAATTGGATACAGAAGATGCCCGAACCTTTAATGGTTTAATCCTCGAACACTTAGAAGAAATTCCCGATGAAGGCACTGTTTGCGAAATTGATGGCTTGCAAATTACCATTCTTGAAGTGGGCGATAATATGATTAAACAAGCGAAAGTCGTCAAACTTTAATCATAAAAACTCAGACAAATTGAACCGCACTTAGAGTTAAATATCTCTCAAAGTGCGGTTTGTTTTTAAAAGGTTTTTTCAAATTTCAATACCACTTCATTCTGTTTATAGCGATATAACATTTCTACGTTACTCTGATGATTTGTATGAATAAAATTGATACTAGGCACAATATCGTAAAATTTGAATTTAGGAATGGCAAAGGTAAACAGATATTTTTGTTCATTGTCTTTTCTTGTTTTTCCTAAAAGTGCATTATAATCTTGATAATCTATTTTTCTAAAAATACCTTGCGCAGTAATATCAATTCCGCTTTCAAAACTTTTATTAATACCTATTCTTAACCCCTTTCTAGCATATTGATCAATTTTTGATTCTGTTGAAAACTTTTTCGCATAATCCAATCCACCAAATAAAATCCAATCATTTGGTAAGCTATAAACTAAAGTAGAAAAGAAAGAGAGAATTTTTCCATCTTGATAAGATAAATTACGATCTTGATATTTTTCCCATTTATATTCTGTTTGCAAAGAAAAGTATAAATTCGGATTGAAAATCTTTGAATAAGAGATATTAACCCCTTTTCTTTCGCTATACCAATGATGATAGGCTCTTGTTTTTTCAATTAAAGGATAAAGATCTAATTGATTTTTTTGATCTTTAAAACGGTATCCTAATCCAAGTGAAATATTATGTTCAGTAAATTCTGATTTTTTCGGATAAAACTCACCATAAACTAATCCTTTAAAAATAATACCTTGATTATTTAATATTTCAGTATATTTATTTAATACCGCTTCATAACTAAATCCTGTGCTTTTTTGAATAGTTGGTCTAGTTCGTGTAAATTCTAATGTGCCAAGATAAGGATTTTCGACAATTTCTTTACTAGTTTCATTACCAGATTGATTTAAATTAGAATTATAAATTGTGCCAAAAGAAAAGGAACCCTGCCAAGATTCGCGATAATCAAGTTGTGATAAATATTGGTTTACACGTGCCATTACATTTGGTTGTTGTGGCAATGCTATCTGATTAAAAAGAATTTTAGATTGATTGTTTTGCCAGTTTAGAAAATAGAGTTTAGCTAAATCTAATTTTCCGCGTGTGAAATCGGGTTCTTGTTGAACAAGTTGCTCGTAAAGTTGAATGGCTTTTTTGGTATTTCCTTGATTAAATGCAATATTCGCTTCTGCAAATAAAATCATTCCTTGTTCTGCTTGCGGAAATTGTTTATAACGGATTAATAAATGTTCAATATCATTCGTTTGTTTGTGATTAATTGCAAGAAAAAGAGCGGTCATTATCTCTTCTATATTATCACTCACATCAAATTCTTGGTTGTTTATTGTTAATGTAGTAAAGAATTTATCTTGTTGAATAAATTGTTGTTCTTGTCGTTGTTGATTTAATTGAGATTGTTGCTGTAAGCGGAAATCTTTTTCTTGATTTTCGGCAAGAACCAAAAAAGGAATAAAAAGAAAAATAAAAGGGAATTTCGACATAAAACATCCTGTTTACAATAAGGCTTGCTTTCGCAAGCCTTTTGTTTATTAAACTTAATTTTTAGTACCGCCAAAGGCTGTGTTGTATTCAGGTTTTGAAGCAAATGTTGCCATACCTGCTAAGCCTTCTGCTTTCGCACCATAGAAACGACCTTCTGATTTACCAATTACTCCTTCAGCTTTAGCTATTCCCTCAAAAGTTGCATTTGTTTTATCAATTTTACTCTCAATAGAAAGAGATAAATTAGGTTTGCTTAAATAACCACTAATACTAGCTCTTTCAAAATCAACATCAAATGTCCCCTTCATTAATCGACTATTAAAGTTTCCGTACTTATTAATACCTTCCACTGTATAAGTGGCTTTACCACTTGGTAAGGTTTTTGTTGGATCTGAACCAGCATAATAAACACTAACATTTTTAGCCGCACTTGTTGCTGCATCTACATTTTCCCATTCACCAAAATAAGTATCTTGATTTCCTACTTGCTTAAAGGATAAACGACCTAAGCCACGATGATCTGGCATAATAAGTGTTAGATTTGGCATTTTATTCATTTTAGCCACAATTACACCATTTTTATCTTTTTTCGCTACCCCTGTAAGGTGTGAAATCCATTTATCGGCACGTTCTGCCATTTTTTCAAAGGACTGTCCTTTATTATTTGCTGTTTTACTTAAGACAGCGGGATCATTAGGAATACTACTGTCATATATCTCAACGCCAGCCTTTCCATCTTTTTCTCCTGCCTTGATTTTTATATATCGAGTTTGATTTGTATCAGTTGATACATTTCCCACTACCTGTGCTTGCGCAACGCTTACTACACCACATACTACCACTGCTAAAATTGTCTTATTAATTACAGACATAGTTTTTCTCCTATTTGAGATGTTGATGTAAATGAAATTCTTTTGAATTTCACGGTTTAGAAATAATTAAAATCTTGCGGTCATACCTAATTTTATAGTTCTTCCTGGAGCTGGCATTGTTGAACGAGTAATAGGGTCAAGATAATATCGATCAGTTAAATTTGTTCCAACTAATTCAATTGTGAAATTATCATTCACCCGATAATTAATATAAGCATCAACAACTAATACTGGATTCCAGCGATTAGTTTCTCCACTTGCCCACGTAATTCCTGCCTTTCTTAATGACTTAGCGCGAGTATCCTTTACTTGAGAATGATATAACCAGCGTGATCCAAGTTCTAATTTTTCATCTAAAAAACGTAATCCTAAATTAGCTGTAATTGAATATTTTGGCAGTATAGTATTCTTTAAATACCCACTTCCATTTCCTCCATTAACACAATAAGGTATTTTTTTAGAGACTCCTTGATTTTCATCATAATTAAATATTTCAAAACTATTATCACAAAATTTATTTTTTAAATTATAAACTACGCCTAAAGTTGCGAATAAATTGCCTTGATCGTAGCGAGATTGAAATTCTATTCCTGACAAAATTCGCTTATCAAACTGTTGCAAAGTATAATTTGAATCTCTATCAAAAATATTTTTTGTCAAATTATGAAAATAGTTTAAACGAACATCAGCACGTCTAGCGTTAGGTAGAAAACCTTTTAAATCATGGACATATCCAATTTCAATATTTTTACTATGCTCAGGTTTTCTTTTATATAATGGAGTAATTGCATCAAGAGAATATCCTATAGTATCCTCAAAAATACTTGGCATACGTTTTGTTTCAGTATAGCGAGTATATAAACGAATATTATCTGTAATAAATGCAGTTATTCCAAAAGATGGAGACCAAGCGTGAGCTGTACGTTGTGCCTTTTTCATTTTTTCCCATTGCTCTAGTGTAGGTGTAATCTTGTTAATTTCTGAATTTACTCTTTTAATAACTTTTTCCATTTTTCCTGTATATGCGTTATATTGCTCTTCAGTTAATTTATCTTGAATCAATTGTTTAGCCGCTTGATTACTTTCTAAATCAAATTTACCATACGCATTTCTCTTTATAGAAAATGTTTCTTTCTTTTCTTTGTTATTATCTATAATATCTAATATCATTGAATCAATATTAACATCTTTAGGTTCCTCAGGTTTCGTTATATTATTTTCCTTTAGTTTATTTTCAACATATTCTTTTTCTTTTTTCCGATAAATCTCATAATCCTCATAATATTTGTCATTAAGAGCAAAGCCACCTTCATCATTAATATCACAGGTTCCATCTTCTTCAAGTTCACAATATTTAGTAGAATCCTTATCATCTGGCTGATTTGGTCGATACTCCTTAGTAAATTCGTATTCTTTTTTATTATAATAATCGAGAGCTTTATTATATTCTTTTCTTGATTTTTTATATTTATTATACTCATCAACCATTTCTTGTGTTATTTTATGTCTTTTTACTACTTCTAATAATATCTCTCCGCCATATTTCACATCTTCTCTCATCTTATCCTGTAATAACTTAATTAACCCATCATCTCGAGATTTATAATGAGTATATTTTGCTCCAGCATCTAAAATTAACCAATCTACTGGGTTATACTGAAAATTAAATCCTATATTTAATTCTTTTCGTTTCCCCATCCGTTCTCCACTAACATAATTTTCTATGCTATTACAATAAATTTGACTATGCTCCTTTGAACCATTTCCAAACCCACCTTCGTTAGCATTACAAAGTTTTTTTACATCCCCCAATTTTTGGGCATAAACATTAGTTGAATTTAAATCTTCCCATTTATAAGCTGCCATCACATCTAAATTTAATTTTTTATGCAACTCAAAACGGTTACTGGCATTTACACCATAATGGTTATCTTTCGCCCATTGCGCTTGGGCTTCTTGGGTATTAAATAAGCCATAAAGATTTGGCGTTTTTGTATTAGATGTATAATATTTTCTCCATTCTTCTTGTACTCGTTTCATATACTCTGATACCGCGCGTAAATAGTTTTCATTGTAGCAGGCTTCTCCAGGGTAGCAGGGGGCAGGCTTACCACTAATATTCAAACCTTTACTATTAAAATCGTTGTCCCTTGCTAAGACATCAGCTGGGGAAGCACCAGAAGTATTGGTTTTTGCTTTGTTAAACACCGCATAAGCACCAAAAGCAAAATTAATCCAGCGGTTATTTTGTGGGTTGTATTCAAAGTGAGTATCCACGGCAGTTTGTTTTACATTGGCAAGTGGCCATTGCAACACCGTGCCTTGTTGGTAACCAGTTTGCCATAAACGTGAAGGCATAATTTCTCCGTAAGTCATATCGCTATGACGCACACCGAATTTAAGTTTGGTTTCATCATTAAATTTGAATGTGGCTTTACCTAAGTAAGATTTGGATTCAAAAGAAGTATTCGGCACTTCTTTTTTCGGTGTGTATACGGTAGCAATCCAAGGAATATAAGGATCATCAGTAGTGTAATTTGAACCGAAGTTATGGATTTTGTCATAGTCCCAAATTGTCATCCCCTCACCATAATTATGCCCACCATGACCACCAGAAAAATAATTGCCTTTACTGCGATAGGCATAAGATAATAATCCTTCAAAGTGTTCATCTTTGGTCGCGACAGCTAAACGATAAGCATTGTCTTTGAAAAATTTATTACGACCTTGAGATCGTGCAGGATAGCGATCCGACGTTTTAAAATATGCTGCATATTCTCCCGCAGTTACATCTTCTGGATGTTCTAAACTCCGGTAATCGACACCAATAGAAATAGGATAACCACGTTGCTTAATAGAATTATTAGCTGTTTCAGCTTTAAATTCGATACCAAATTTTTCACCTTTTTTAATAATGTCATCAGGTTCTAATGTGCTTAAACGAATAGTGCCCGCTGCGCCACTATCTAAAGTGCGGTTCAAATTTGGGCCTTTTTCAACAGAGACACTACTAATTAAGAAAGGATCAAGATAGTTACGGTTGCTCACACCCGCAAAACCACGCCAAACAGTGATAGCTTGTTCTGTGCCATCAACTAAAACAGGAATTCTACCCTGCCCCTGTACACCACGAATATTAGGATCCAACGCACCACTATTGCGTGCATCACCACTATATACGCCCGTTGTACCTGTCAATAAATCCGCTACAGAATGTCCTTTGTAAGTTTCAATTTCTTTCTTGCTTTTATATTCGGTTACTTGGTTTTCTGAAAACATTTTATCTTTACCTGCTTCGGCTTTACTTTCAGAAGTCCCTAAAACAGAGATCGTATCAAGCTGATTTATTTGTGGGGAAGCATAGATACTTTGATGAATAAGCAAGGTGAGTGGACAGAGCATAAAGGAAAATTTATGTTTCATTTTTTAATCTCCATATCAAACAATAACAATTATCATTTAAATGTTAGTCCTGTTTTTTTGTATCAGCAAAGAAAAATTGTTTATTTTGTGATCGATGTAACAAAATTTTTCACTAAAAATTTTTTGACTTAAATCACAAGTGCGGTTCTTTTTTGCGCATTTTTCAGAAAAGATTTTTATAATTCTTTCTAGGTATATTTTGATAGAGAAGAAAGATATGGAACACGAATATCAACGGGCGGTGACTCGCGTGTGCGTACAAACGGCACTGCTCTTGTTACAACATGGGGCAGAAAGCACTGTGGTAGTGCAAATGGCGCAGCGTTTAGGCATAGCACTTGGCGTAGAAAGTGTAGAATGTGCGCTCACGGCAAATGCAGTTGTGCTAACGACCTTATCAGATAATCATTGCATTACCACCGCACGAAAAAATACAGATAAAGGCATTAATATGCAAATGGTAACAGATGTTCAGCGCATTGTGATTGCCGTTGAACATCATTTGTATGACTTAGAAATCGCACAAAGAAAATTGGACCAATTAAAACCGCTTAAATATAACCGCTGGTTAGTAGTGTTTATGATTGGCTTATCTTGTGCGGCATTCGCCCATTTATCGGGTGGCGATTGGATAATTTGTGGCATTACCTTTATTGCAGCAATCATTGCAATGTTTGTGCGACAAGAATTTTCTAAACGGCACTATAATCCCCTTATCGTCTTTTCTATCACCTCTTTTGTCGCCTCGCTGATTTCTGGAATGAGCTTAAAATATAACTTAGGTAACGATCCTCAAATTGCCTTAGCATCTAGTGTGTTATTACTTGTGCCAGGATTTCCGCTGATTAATTCTTTGGCAGATATATTAAAAGGTTATGTCAATATGGGATTAGGCCGTTGGACAATTGCGACTATTCTCACTTTTGGTGCATGTCTTGGTATTGTATTCGCTTTAAGCGTATTACATATTACAACTTGGGGGCATTAAAATGTTATTAGATATCACAATATTTATCTTGAAATTACTTGATGATATGTTATTTGCCGCAATTCCAGCTGTAGGCTTTGCTTTAGTATTTAATGTGCCACCCAAAGCCTTAAAATATTGCGCAATTTTAGCCGCACTAGGGCATGTTACACGCACATTATTACTGCATATTAATATGCCTATTGTATTTGCCACCTTCTTTGCCACTTGCGTAATTGGATTTTTAGGCGTGCATCTTTCCCATCGTTATTTAGCCCATCCCAAAGCCTTCACCGTTGCCGCAATTATCCCCATGATCCCCGGTGTTCATGCCTATAAAGCAATGATTTCAATGGTACAAATCCACCATTTCGGCTTTTCCGATGCTTTATTTGAACAAATGATTAGTTCCTTTATTAATACCAGTTTTATCCTAGGCGCAATAGTATTTGGATTAGCTTTACCAGGCTTATTGTTTTATCGACAAAAACCCGTGGTGTGACACTAAAATAGTTCAACAAAAAAACCGGCATCAGCCGGTTTTCTTTTACTATTCTTGTGATTTTTTCTTGAGATATTCATAAAGCTCATCTTTAATCCGTAATTTCTCTTTTTTCAAAGCCTCAATTTCCATATGAGTGGCGAGCTGAATATTTTCCTGCATATTCTTAATTTCATGATCTAATTCGTTGTGCTTTTCAAAAAGACGATCGAAATAAGCATCATTACTTTTAAGTTTGGTGATTAATTCTCGGTATTCGGGAAACATAGCATTGCTCCTATAGTGGTTTTAACTGATTTCAGTTTACTACATTCGCTCCAAATAAACAGAACGCAATCTTAAAAATTTGACAACGATCACAAAAATTTATTTCTCGCAAATTATCCTTTACTCTTTTGCTTTTTTATTTTTTCCTGCACCTAAAATCAGAATAGATAACAAACTAAGAATAATTCCAAAGCCAGCACCAATACCCGTTGAGGTAACATAAGGTTTCTCTGCCATCACAAGATTAGGCTGTTACACAAAATGAAATGCCACCAAATTATTATCTAAGGGTTGAACAGATTGCATCATTTTCAATTTGTTTTCCCAAGAAACATCAATTTTAGCGTCTGCAGCATTTTTCACTTGTTCGAATAACGATTTCCATTTTGTAATCAATTCATTATTTAATGTCTGAGTGCTGTGTATTTTCCTTTATTTTCAGAATCTTGCTTTTCCCTCAGCTTTTAACTGGTTTATTTCAACAACGTGCGATAGAATAAAACCGTTTTCATTTCAACGAAAAAAGTAAGGAAATACCATGATCGATCCAAATTTACTCCGTAATAATTTAGCGGAAGTCGCAGAAAAATTAAAAGTAAAACGTAACTTTATTCTTGATACAGAAAAACTCACCTCATTAGAAGAACAACGCAAGAACTTACAAGTCACTACCGAAAATTTACAAGCGGAACGTAATACTCGTTCCAAAGCCATTGGTGCTGCCAAAGCGCGTGGTGAAGATATCGCGCCATTATTAGCTGAAGTGGATAATATGGGCAATCAATTGACTGAAGCAAAAGCACAATTAGATGCGGTACTTGCGGAAATCAATCAAATTGCATTAAGTATTCCAAATCTACCAGCAGACGAAGTGCCATTAGGCAAAGATGACTCTGAAAATAAAGAAATCTTACGTTGGGGTACACCGCGTATATTTGATTTTGAAGTGAAAGATCATGTCACTTTGGGTGAAGACGCCAATGGCTTAGATTTTGCCGCAGGGGCTAAATTAGCGGGCGCGCGTTTTGCTGTAATGAAAGGTCAAATCGCTAAAATGCACCGTGCATTAGCGCAATTCATGTTAGATCTTCATACTGAACAACACGGCTATTTAGAAACCTATGTACCTTATTTAGTAAATCACGCAACACTTTACGGAACAGGTCAATTACCAAAATTCGGTGAAGATTTATTCCATACTTTAGCCTTAGAAGGCGAACAACCTTACGCATTAATTCCAACCGCAGAAGTGCCTGTTACTAATTTAGTGCGTGATGTAATTATTGATGAAGCAGAATTACCAATAAAAATGACCGCACATACGCCATGTTTCCGTTCAGAAGCAGGTTCTTACGGTCGTGATACTCGCGGTTTAATTCGTATGCACCAATTTGATAAAGTGGAAATGGTACAAATCGTTGATCCAGATAAATCAATGGAAGCACTTGAAGAGTTAACAGGTCATGCTGAAAAAGTATTGCAATTATTAAATTTACCATACCGCAAAGTTTTACTTTGCACAGGGGATATGGGCTTTGGTTCTTGCAAAACTTACGACTTAGAAGTTTGGGTGCCTGCACAAAATACTTATCGCGAAATTTCTTCTTGCTCAAATATGTGGGATTTCCAAGCTCGCCGTATGCAAGCACGTTGTAAAGCAAAAGGCGATAAGAAAACCCGCTTAGTACACACCTTAAATGGTTCTGGCTTAGCGGTTGGTCGTACTTTAGTGGCTGTACTTGAAAACTATCAAAATGCGGATGGATCAATCACCGTGCCAGAAGTGCTACGTCCATATATGGGCGGATTAGAAGTTATCGGCAAATAATCCTTCTAGAAGATAAAAAAGCGTGGATTTTAAAATTTCCACGCTTTTTTATTAAGCTATTTCAACGACGACATCGGATTCTGATTTAGGGTTTAACTCCCCCACTTCATATAAATCAATGCCCGTATCTTTAGCTATTTCAATGACCGCTTGAACGCTATTAGGCTCAACTGCCACTAATAAACCGCCTGATGTTTGAGGATCGCACAAAATCGCTTTTTGTTCTTCCGTTAATGCGCCAACTTTATGTCCATAACTTTCAAAATTACGCCCTATTCCACCGGGTACGCAACCTTGAGCAATATAATCTTTTACACCGTCCAAGGTTTTAATTTTGTCCGAAAAAACTACCGCACTTAGATTTGAACCTTCACAGATTTCAATTAAATGACCAAGTAAACCAAATCCTGTGACATCCGTCATTGCGGTAACGCCATCCACTTGGGAAAATTGGCTGCCAATGGAATTCATTTGGCACATAGCAGCAGTGGCTAAACCTTGATGTTCTGGCTTAAGTTTTCCTTTTTTCTCCGCCGTCGTCAAAATACCAATACCAAGCGGTTTCGTCATATAAAGCTTACAACCTGATTTTGCAGACGCATTACGTTTCACTTTTTCAGTATCAATCACGCCTGTCACGGCTAAACCAAAAATAGGTTCAGGCGAATCAATGGAATGCCCCCCCGCCAAAGCAATACCCGCTTGATGGCAAGCAAAACGCCCACCATCAACAATTTTCTGTGCAACTTCTGCAGGTAATACATTGGTTGGAAAACCTAAAATGGCGATTCCCATAATCGGCTTACCGCCCATAGCAAAAATATCACTAATGGCATTGGTTGCGGCAATTCGTCCAAAATCAAAAGGATCATCTACAATCGGCATGAAAAAATCAGTGGTACTGATAATTGCAGTTCCATTACCAAGATCATACACCGCTGCATCGTCTGCGGTTTCATTGCCGACGAGCAAATTTGGATCATAAAATTTTTCCAGTTCTGAATGTAAAATTGTCCCTAACACCTTAGGCGAAATTTTACAACCTCAACCCGCACCATGGCTGTATTGCGTCAGCCGAATTTTTTCTTCCATTTCTTATTTACCTTATTGAATATCCGTTTTCGAGAATATGACTTTCAAACCCTATTCTTAATCATAAAGATCTTCGCCATCCTTCCTTGTACGCAATAATTGCAAAATCCAAACATATTGCTCTGGCGCTGGCGTAACAAAAGATTCTATTTCTTCGTTCATTGCTCGGGCTGATTGTTCAGGATCATCACTTAAATTCATTGCAGGATGAATTTCCATTTCATATTTGCCCGTTTCAGCGTTATAACGAGGAAACATTGGAATGACAACGGCTTTAGAAAGTTTTGCCATTTTATTTAATCCCGGCAATGTCGCTTTATAAGTTCCAAAGAAATCAACAAATACGCTTTGCTCGGCTCCAAAATCTTCATCGGGTAAGTAATAACCCATTTCACCTTTACGAACATGATTTAAAAAAGGTTTAATACCATTTTGGCGCGCATGCATTTTTCCGCCGAAACGTTGGCGTGTAATCGTCCAAAGCCAATCCACCAATGGATTACGGTGTGGATTATACATAGAAGTCATTGGCATGCCTTGAGTGTGCAAAATAATGCCCGAGGCATCAATCGCCCAGCCATGTGGCACCATAAGAATAATATTCTTGCCTTCAGCTTTTGCCTGTTCGATATGTTCAAGACCGATAAATTTGCTACGTTTTTGCAAATGTTTCTTTGAACGGATAGCAATCTCACCAATACCAAACATAACTTGTGCAACAACCGCAAACATTTTATCAATGACTTGCTCACGTTGTTGCTCAGTCCAATGAGGGAAACAATATCGCAAGTTAGTTTGTGCACGCGTACGCTGTTTCTTTGCTTTATGCCCAATCCAAATACCTAATTTCCCCGCCAATTTATCGCGCAGACGAAAAGGCACAAATGCTAACAACAATAAAAAGAAAATACCGAGCCAAATTCCCCAATAGTGAGGCTTTAAATACGACCATGAAAAGTGTGCTTCATAGCCCACCCTCGCCGTCAAACGTAAATTTTGTTGATTATCTGACATAATAAAATGTAATTAATTTTAACCGCACTTTTGCGCGCTTTCCGAATTAAAAATGAAACCAACCCTGATCGTAAACCATTTTGGCCGTCATCATAAAAGACATGATAACAACCATTGGTCGAATCAAGGTTTTACCTTTCGTCATCACCATTTTGGCGCCTAAATTTGCACCTAAAATGCTTCCTGCCATCATCACGAATCCCACTTTCCAAAGAATTTGCCCACCCAATAAGAAAAGCGTAAAAGAAGCAAGGTTCGAAGTAAAATTCATCACTTTTGCATGTGCTGTCGCTTTCGGGAGATTAAATCCTAGCAAAGTAACACAGGCTAAACTCATGATTGAACCAGTTCCTGGGCCAAAGAAGCCATCATAAAAACCTAAAAATGGGCTAATTAAAAGACCAAATAACAGATAACTTAATCGTTGTTTCCGATCTTCATCACCTAATTTAGGGGTAAATAAAAAATATAGACCAATGGCTAAAATCAAAAAAGGCAGAATTTTTTTGAAAATCGCCACATCAATTGATTGAATTAATAATGTACCTAGGGCAGAACCTAAGAAAACCCAAATCAAAATAAACCAAATATCGCGTAAATTGACCGCTCTTTTTCGCAAGAAATAAAGGCTTGCGGATAATGCGCCCCCCATAGCTTGCAATTTATTGGTACCTAACGCCATTGCAGGTGGCATACCTGTCATGAGCAACGCTGGAATAGTGATTAATCCACCACCGCCAGCAATTGCATCAATAAAGGATGCGACAAAACCAACACAAAACAATATTGCTAAAAGATCAATTCCGATATCCATATTGATTTACCTTAATGCTATTCTAACCATTCACTCCGATTCGGTGAGTTCAAAATTTGTTGGCACAAAAATGGTTCCGGTGGTGTAACTTTAGGTTTACTCACTGAAGTGCCTGGTTTTGGTGGTTCAAACCAAGAATATAATTCGTCTCCACAACCATCACCGGCAGGCACTGGTACTTGATTTTCACAATAAGGCGCATCTGCAGGGCAAGTTAAACGAACATGAAAATGAGAGTCGTGACCATACCAAGGACGAACTTTGTGTAGCCAACCTCGATCATTGCCAGCGGTTTGACATAATTTTACCTTAATCACAGGATTAACAAAAATACGCGTCACATTTGGATCTTGCGCGGCTAACTTGATTAACGTCGCATGATTGCCATTCCATACGCGTTCATCCACTCGTTGCGCCTTTCTATCCACAACTAATAAACCTTTACCATCAGAATTGAGCGCATCGGCGTCTGACATTTCGCCCATTCTTAACCAAATATCCGAATCTAATCCCATCTGATGGCTAGCATGACCCGTTAAAAACCGTCCACCACCCGGCATGGCAATATCGCCTACTAACATCGTTGGCAACCCAGCAGCTTTAGCGCGTTGTCCTAAACGTTCAAGATACTGAATCATATTTGGATGGCCATAATAGCGATTGCGATTCATACGAATCACTTGGTAACCTTCACCTTTTGGCGGTAATGCTTGTGCCCCTATAATACACCCATTGGTATAACTACCAATAGGTTTTGCTTTCCCATCGTCACTTGGAATAGGACGTTTCACTTTTTGCCAATCTAGAGGAGAGGCAACAACATTTATAGAGAAAAGTGCGGTAAAAATTATGGTTGTTTTTAATAAAATTTTATTCATTCTAAAGTTTTACCGTAGGTAAGTATACCCTAGGTTTTGCCGTGGGTAAGTATATCCTATGTCTTGCCGTGGGTAAGTATACCCACGGTTAGAAAAATAGTTCCCCTTTGGGGAACTTTACACCCACCCCAAAAGGGTAGTATCAAACTAACCTAGGGTATACCTACCCTAGGCACAGACTCCCATCTTATACTAAGATTATTTACACTGTGCCTTAAAACGTAATAGATGATCTAATAAGACAATCGCCATCATGGCTTCTGCGATGGGTACAGCACGAATACCCACACAAGGATCGTGACGACCTTTTGTTACAACTTCTACGGGTTCACCATTAAGATTGATTGAACGGCCAGGAATCGTAATACTTGAAGTCGGTTTTAGCGCAATAGTGGCGATAATCGGTTGACCAGAACTAATTCCGCCTAAAATGCCACCTGCATGATTGCTTGCAAATCCATCTGGTGTCATTTCATCACGATGTTCACTTCCACGTTGCTCAACCACAGCAAAACCATCACCAATTTCGACTCCTTTTACTGCATTAATTCCCATTAATGCATGAGCAAGATCCGCATCTAAACGGTCAAATACTGGCTCACCTAATCCTACTGGAACATTTTCAGCGATAACAGTAAGTTTAGCGCCAATAGAATCCCCTTCTTTTTTAAGTTCACGGATCAATTCATCGAATTTTTCTACCGCACTTTCATCAGGACAAAAGAATGGATTACTGTTTACCTTTTTCCAATCAATGTCTCCGATGGTTTGCGGCGCAATTTTCACATGGCCAATTTGACTTAAAAAACCGCGGACTTCAATACCAAAATGTTCGCGTAAATATTTTTTTGCAATCGCTCCCGCTGCAACTCGCATTGCTGTTTCACGCGCTGACGAACGCCCTCCACCACGGTAATCACGGATGCCATACTTTTGCTGATAGGTAAAATCCGCATGTCCTGGACGAAAACGATCTTTAATCTCTCCATAATCTTGCGAACGCTGATCACCATTTTTAATGATCATTCCAATACTTGTGCCTGTCGTTTTTCCCTCAAACACACCAGATAAAATTTGAACTTCATCATCCTCACGACGCGGCGTGGTATATCGTGATGTCCCAGGTTTACGACGATCTAAATCTGGTTGAATATCGTTCTCTGATAATTCAAGATTTGGCGGTACCCCATCAACGATACAGCCTAATGCAATACCATGTGACTCCCCAAAGGTTGTCACACGAAAAAGTTGTCCAATTGTGTTACCCGCCATATTATTTCTCTTTAATTAGTTTTAGTTAATTTTTCCATATTAATAAAAGGAATCTCTTCACCCGTGTCTTTATTTTTAATAAAAATATCCAATTGATTGAAAGCAATGTCTATATTATTTTCTTTAAACAATTGATTTACACGACGATTTAATAAATCAAGCGTATCATTACGATCTGAAACCTGTCCAACATAAACTCGTAACTCATGGTCTAAAGTGCTTGCACCAAAATTTAAAAACAACGCTCTTGGCTCAGGCTCTTTTAAAACACTTGGCAATTCATTAGCCGCTTGTAACAACAAACGTTTTACTAATTCTAAATCGGAGTTATAAGCAACTCCCACAGAGATGACTAAACGAGTAATGGTATTTGATAATGCCCAGTTGGTCACTTGCCCTGTTACAAACGATTTATTAGGTACAATCACTTCTTTTCTATCTGGATCAATCATCGTAATAGCACGAATACGGATTTTTGCTACCGTACCTGTGACACCGTTTATAGTAACGGTATCGCCCACTCGAATTGGGCGTTCAAACAATAAAATAATCCCAGATACAAAGTTTGCAAAGATTTCTTGCATACCAAAGCCCAAACCAACTGAAAGGGCAGCAAACAACCATTGCAATTTAGACCACGACATGCCTAATGTAGCAAATGCCCACGCACCACCAACCGCAACTAAAACATAGGTTAATAATGTAGTAATAGTATAAGGCGTGCCTTGTGAAAGTTTAACCCGTGAGAAAATTAATACTTCTAAAATACCTGAGATATTGCGCACTAACACATAAGTAATCCCTACAATTACCAAGGCAACGAGAAGATTAAATAAAGTGATACTTTCCATCACTGTGCCAGCTTCAGTAGTTGTTGTTTGCTGCCATAAGGTCACTTCACGCAAATAACTTGCCACCGTTACAAGATCTGACCAAACATAGTAGAAAATGCCAAACAAAGCAGTCCAAATGAAAAGATCTGCAAAACGCAATAATTGGCTACGCACTTCATTTAGCGCTAAACCTTCTTCTTTTTCATTAAGCACAAGCTCATCAGATGTTGATCCTTCATTGATGCTTGCTCGTTTCTGATTACGTTTTTCTTCTAAACGGCGATGAGCCAAGCGACGAGAAGATACAGTAATACCACGATAAATCACTTGACGAATCAACCACCACACACACCATGCGATATAAGAATTAATCAAATGCTGTATTAAATTCAACGCAGTGTAATAGTATCCCAACGCAACTAATATTACTAAGCCAACAGGAATAATCTGTAAACCAAATTGAACGATTTTGACAATAATATGGTTATGACTTTTTTTCTCATCTTCGTAAGAACGTAGCACATTTTTGAAACGTGGGGCGATGATAATAATGCAGAACAGCAATGAAACTATTGTATTCACCTGTCCAATCACATCATTTGCCAACCCATAATCAGTCACGTTACTAAATACTGATGTATTCAGTAATAAAACAACCGCTACAACAATACGTTTAATTACACTTTGAAAACGCACCGCACTTTGTTGAGAAAATTCAAAGTGACGAACAAAAATCCCATTCGGACGGAATAAAGAAAGCCAAAACGTGAAGAACCACCAATAGCCCGCCATACTAAACGACCAATCCCAAAACTCAGTTGGATTTTTCATAAAGAAGAAGCCAAGCATTTGACAAACTGCTAAGAACCATAAAGTTCCTGAAAGCGTTAAAAATACAGTAAGCAATAAAGCTTGTGGAGTATTCCACTGATTATCATATTTTAATCGGTTAATTTCGCCGTTAATTTTTGATAGGCGTTGTTTGATGCGATCTTTGAATTTAAAAATAGCGCCACCAACAACAAACAAGCCTAAGCAGTACATCAATAAGTAAGGCAAGTTACTATAATTTGTGGGTAAACCAATTTTTTTCACAATACCATCAACTTGCGCCATAAAGGCTCGAGGCAATTCAGCAAACCAATCTAAATTAATAGGATTATTGCTTTTAACCCAGAAACTTTGTTGCTCCAATTTTGATTGGATTTGATCACTGATTTGAGTAATTTGTTGCTGAGTAAGCTCTAAAGAAATGGCTAAATTAAGTTGATTATTCAATGACTTAATTAAGTCAGAAGCCATTTTACGACGTTCAGTTAATAAATTAACTAATTGTGTTTTTTCAACGTGAGTAAATTTCTCACCTTCATCTGATTCGACTTTGGCAATATAAGCATCTAAATCGTAAAGTTCATTACGTTTTTGAGTAATATCGAAAATTTGTACCCGTAAATCCGCAATTTGTTTTGATAAACCTTGAATATTTAAGTTAGTTGGTAATTTTTGTTTTTGTTGTTGAATAATACGAGAAAGCACCAACGTACCTTGTAATGCACTAATTTGCTCTTCGATCGTGTGTTGAGTTTGGGTTAGGCTATCAAACACATTACGCATTCTTAAATCATCTTGTGTCAAGATGTTCGTCTTTTCAGTTTGTTGCAACAAATATTGACTCAGCTCTGCATTACGCGCCAATTCTTTCTGAATATAAGCATTTTTCGCACTATTTTGTTGCTGTTGCTGAACTTGTTCTACTTGGTTTTGAGTTTGCGCCAAGTTTTTCTGATTGATCACTTCTTGGATCGCCACAATTTGTTGTTGTAGCAGTTGCAAACGAGCATTCAACAAATCATAACGGCTTTGATAAAGCAATGTCAGCTGATCGCTATTTTTCAATAAATCTTGGTTGTAAGCGTTTTTTAAATCAATCAACTGTAATTCTATTTGATTTTTTTGACGTAAAGTTTTTGTAAGATTGCTATCTGCTAATTGTTGATTAATTTCTTGTGTGCGTTTCAAATTCTCAGTAAGACTGGTTTGTGCACGCTCAGATACAGAACTTTGCCCCGCTAATTGAGTATTCGCTTTACTTAATGCTGTTTGGGTTTCCTGCTGTTGAGCATTAAGTTTACTTAATGTAGCCTGTAAATCCGCTAAATTTTGAGCTTGATAATCGACTGATTTAGATTGTTCTAACTGCTTCTTAAACGCCAATAAATCTGCATTATTTTTCTTAATTTCACTATCAGCATGGGCTAAAACATCATGTAAATCTTCATTATTTTTTTGTTGAGTTTGAATGAGCTGCAATAAATCCAAAGAGGTTTGCAATTCATTAATAAGTGCTGTTTTTACATCACCATCAGACATTTTTTGCGCATCAGCTAAATCTGCAGAGAGCTCTTGCTCCGTAGGTAATAATATATTGATTTTATTTGCAGCCAATGTTGGATACACAGTTGCCCAACCAATTAAAGCTGTCGCTAAAAGTGCGGTGAAAAAACGTGATGTTTTCATAATTTACCTGTATTTTTTATTGTTCGTTTATTTGTTTTGCTAACCAATCGGCAAGCACTTTACGTGATATTTTTATTGCGCCAGCAGATAAATCTACAGGCAATTCATAATAAGCTATTGGCTGTTTAAAGCGAGCCAATTTATCTTGTAAAAATTCAGTGAGTTTTTCGACCGCACTTTGATTAAAGGGTTCATTCAAAGCAACAATCGCAACTGGGCGATAGCCAAATTCATGATCGGCTTTGGGTAAAACAAAAACTTGTTTCACCATAGCATTTTTCAACATCACTTGCTCTATTTCTTCTGGCTGAATATTTTCACCGCCTGAAATAAACATATTATCAAGTCGTCCGATAATAACCAGTTCACCCTCTTGCAAAATGCCTTTATCTTTTGTCTGAAGCCAGCCGTCGCTATTCGTTAATGGAAAAATTTGTCGATCTTTCCAATACCCCATCGCCAAACCTGCGCCTTTTAACCAAACTTCATCATCCACCAAACGATATTCTCGACCTAATAAGGGTTGCCCTACGCCTTGTTTTTTATCAGATTGTTTGGCAAAAACCGTAGACGCCATTTCCGTCATTCCATAACCAGAATAAGTTTTAATGCCATATTTAACCATTTTTTGTGTAAGTTCTGACGGAATATGCGCACCGCCCAGTAAAATATGGCGCGTAGAAAATGAAATACTCGGATTTTCCTGTAAATAATCTAATAAACGCTGTAATTGTGTTGGCACAAGAGAAACGTGAGTCGCCTCCAATAATGAAGCGTAAAAATCCGTTTTCGGAAAATGCAATTCAGCGCCACAACTGAACCAACGCCAAACAATACCTTGACCTGAAACATGATATAACGGCAACGAAAGTAGCCAAGAATGTGCGCTATCGAACTTCATCAATTCGCATACTCCCTTCGCATTATCTAAATGCGCTTGAACATTATGCACTACCGCTTTTGGCAAACCTGTCGAGCCAGACGTGAGCGTCATTGTTGCAGGGCGAAAGAAATCGGCTTTTTGTATAGCAAAGTCAGCTTTTGGAAAAGCTCTCAAATCTTCATCACAAAAACAAAAATCGATATGATGAACATTACACAATTCTGTAATTTTTTCTTGAGGAAACGCTGGATTAATACCTAAAATTTTTGCACCCAGTTGGATTGTAGCAAGATATAAAAATAAAATGTTTTCTGTATTTTTTCCGACAAAAGCAACCGCACTTTCAGGATTTACACCTTTATTTTGTAAGAAAGAAACAGTTTGATTCACTTTCTCGGCTACTTGCGCCCAATTAAAAACATCGCCCTGTGCAGTGCGCAAGGCGATTTTATGAGAAAACTTAGGTTGGATAGCAAAGGCTTGCCAAGGATACATCATTAATTTACCGTGAAATATGCCCGCACTTCGTCAATTAAACTTTCAGGCAAATCCATTGATTGCATTGCGCCTTCCAACATCAGCATTTTACGGCCACTGTTTGTGTTAGTAATAACCCAATAAGGCGTATCTGGAATTTGTTTTGGTTTTGTATGATTGCCGGTCATTAACAATGTTGCTTCATCTCGAGCAAAATAAACTCGAGTGCGGCCTTGTAAAGATTCTGTAGCTTGTGCAAAACTCTCAGGATTAGTGCGATAAAGCACGCGCAGAATAGATAAAAAACGCGTAACAGCTTTGCCTTCTTCTTGAAATTCTGTTGAATTCAACAACGTTTGAACTTTTTCTACGATCTGATTAATTGCAGTTATCGGCTGTTTTTTGATCGGTTTTACACTTTCTGACTTAGTTGGTTCCGTCTGTACTTCCACTTTTGATTCTGTTTTTTCGTTATTTTCAGCCGGAGCAAATGTTAAGTCATCAGCGAAAACACTCGCATGTGCCGGTAAATTAAGCAAACGGCGTAAAATATCCGAAGCACTTTCCCCAATAGAGCGGGTTTGGCTCGCAATGTATTGGTATAATTCTTCATCAACTTCAATGATCTTCATTTTTTTCTCTCTGTTTGCTAGAATTTTTTTAATTATAGCGACTTCTTTACAAATTCTCACGCAAAAATTATGGCAAATTCATTGCTCAATTATCAATTTCATCAAGTAAAACAAACGATTAATTCTCCAACTTTAGTTTTTATTCACGGTTTATTCGGGGACATGAATAACCTTGGCATCATCGCCAGAGCTTTTAGCGAAAATTACAATATTTTACGCGTAGATCTGCGCAATCACGGCCATAGTTTTCATTCGGAAAAAATGGATTATCAACTTATGTCGGAAGACGTTATCGCAGTAATCCGCCACTTAAATTTATCCAAAGTGATATTAATTGGCCATTCCATGGGGGGAAAAACCGCCATGAAAATCACCGCACTTTGTCCAGAATTAGTCGAAAAATTAATTGTAATTGATATGTCTCCCCTGCCTTACGAAGGATTTGGACATAAAGATGTGTTTAATGGCTTGTTCGCTGTAAAAAATGCAGCCCCTCAAACTCGTCAAGAAGCCAAACCGCTCTTAGAAAAGGAAATTGGTGATCAGGATGTCGTTCAATTTATGCTGAAATCTTTTGAACCCAATTCACCTGATTATTTTCGCTTTAATCTCACCGCACTTTTCAACAATTACGCTAACATTATGGATTGGGAAAAGGTGCATGTACTCACGCCGACGTTGTTTATCAAAGGCGGAAATTCTTCTTATATAAAAATAGAGAATAGCGACAAAATTTTAGAACAATTTCCTCATGCGACGTCTTTTACTATTAGTGGTTGTGGGCATTGGGTACATGCTGAAAAACCTGAATTTGTTATACGTGCGATAGCGCGATTTGTAAATAAGAATTAATTAATTTAAATGAGAATACTTTTGTAGTATACTCCCACATAATTTAGGGTATATCCCCTATTTATAATCAATACGTTAAATTTTAAAAGGAAAGAAAAATGGCAGTTGTTGGTCTATTTTATGGCAGTGACACAGGCAATACCGAAAACATCGCGAAAATGATCCAAAAACAATTAGGTAATGACTTAATCGATATTCGTGACATTGCAAAAAGTAGCAAAGAAGATATTGAAGCATACGATTTCTTACTTTTCGGTATTCCGACTTGGTATTACGGCGAAGCACAAGCTGACTGGGATGATTTTTTCCCAACGTTAGAAGAAATCGATTTTACAGATAAACTCGTAGGTATTTTCGGCTGTGGCGATCAAGAAGACTATGCTGATTATTTCTGCGATGCTATCGGCACCGTGCGCGACATCGTAGAACCGCGCGGCGCAATCATTGTGGGTAACTGGCCAACTGAAGGTTATACTTTTGAAGCATCAAAAGCATTATTAGAAGATGGAACTTTCATTGGGTTGTGTATTGATGAAGATCGCCAACCTGAACTCACGGCAGAACGTGTAGAAAAATGGTGTAAACAAATTTACGATGAAATGTGTTTAGCCGAGCTCGCTTAGAATTTTTCACATAAAAGGAAGGGAACTTTATGTCTGAAGAAAACATTAAATTACTTAAAAAAGCTGGATTAAAAATCACTGAACCTCGTTTAACGATTCTTAGCTTAATGCAAGAACACAAACACGAACATTTCTCAGCAGAAGATGTGTACAAAATCCTACTTGAGCAAGGGAGTGAAATTGGCTTAGCGACCGTTTACAGAGTATTAAATCAATTTGACGAGGCTCATATTCTAATTCGTCACAATTTTGAAGGTAACAAATCTGTATTTGAGCTAGCTCCAACTGAACATCATGATCATATTATCTGCGAGGATTGCGGAAAAGTATTTGAATTCAGTGACAATATCATCGAACAACGTCAACGTGAAATTAGCCAACAATATGGTATTAAGTTAAAAGCACACAGTTTATATCTTTACGGTAAATGTAGTGATATCAATAAGTGCGATGAAAACAATTCAAATAAATAACATCACTAAGGCGACTCAATGTCGCCTTTCTTATATTCAAATTTTATCCGAAAAAATAACCGCTCTTTTTTAAAGTGCGGTTATTTTCTATTTGAAATTTTGAGGATTAATAAACACCTTGTGCCAGCATAGCATCAGCAACTTTGACAAAACCTGCTACGTTTGCGCCTACCACATAGTTGATATTTTCTTGCCCCTCAATCGTGCCGTATTTTTTACAGTTTGCGTGAATATCTAACATAATTCGATGCAATTTTGAATCTACTTCTTCTGCAGTCCAATACAAACGTTGTGAGCTTTGCGCCATTTCTAAACCTGAAGTCGCTACGCCACCAGCATTAGCCGCTTTACCAGGTCCAAATAATACACCTGCAGCCTGTAAGGCTTCTGTTGCTTCAATGGTAGTTGGCATATTGGCGCCTTCAGCGACCAATCTCACGCCATTTTTAATTAAAAGTTGAGCATCTGAAAGTTCTAATTCATTTTGAGTTGCACAAGGAAGCGCAATATCAACTTTCACTTCCCAAGGGCGTTTACCTTCAAAATATTGCAAACCAAATTGTTCTGCATAATCTTTCACGCGACCACGTTTTACATTTTTAATTTCTAAAAGTGCGGCTAATTTTTCAGTAGTAAATCCCTCCGCATCATAAACATAGCCTGATGAGTCAGAGCAAGTCACCACTTTTGCGCCAAACGATAATGCTTTTTCAATAGCATATTGCGCTACGTTACCAGAACCTGAAACCGATACGACTTTACCCGCAAAGCTATCGCCTTTTTCAGCCAACATGGCTTGAGCAAAATAAACTAATCCATATCCCGTTGCTTCTGGACGAATTAAACTACCACCAAAAGATAATCCACGCCCAGTAAAGACGCATGCTGCTTGGTTCGATAATTTTTTCATATAGCCCGCTAAATAACCAACTTCGCGCCCACCAACACCAATATCACCCGCAGGCACATCAGTATCCGCCCCGACATGGCGATAAAGTTCAGCCATCAATGCTTGGCAAAAACGCATGACTTCTGCATCTGATTTCCCTTTCGGATCAAAGTCCGAACCACCTTTTGCTCCGCCCATAGGCAATGTAGTTAAAGCATTTTTAAAAATTTGCTCAAAACCTAAAAATTTTAAAATAGATAAGTTTACTGATGGATGGAATCGCATACCGCCCTTAAATGGACCAATTGCACTATTAAATTGCACTCGGAATGCACGGTTAACTTGCACCTGACCATTGTCATCGATCCAAGCTACACGGAATTGAAATGCACGTTCAGGCTCGACTAAACGTTCTAATAATCCCTCTGAACGATATTTAGGATTCGCTTCTAAAAAGGGCCAAATAGAAGTAAATACTTCTCTCACCGCTTGTAAAAACTCAGGTTGATGACCATCACGTTGAGCGACTTTTGCTAAGAATGCATCTAAGGAAGCAACTGTTGACATAATGAATTTCCTTCTTTGTTGTTGATGTTGTGTGTATTGTGTTTTTTATTATGTTCGCCTCATAGGCTCGCAATGACAATATGCAATGAGCGATTTAACGTTGCAATAATTTTTATGAAGTAAATTTAAAGAAAAACAAAATGAAAAGAAATTATCTAAAAAACTACCTAATTTATTAAACAGAAAACAAAAATAAGGATAATAACGTAATAAAATGGTGGTGTTTTAGGTGAAAATACAAAACTTTTACTAAACTATAAATCACATTTATTCGTGAATAAACAATAGATATTGTTTTATGAAAAAACAACGCGAGGATGACATCAACACAATAAAAAAGGGGCTAAGCCCCATTTTATATATTAATCGATTCATTATTCTACTTTTTCTGATTCTTCATTGTTTTCAACCCCATTTTCATCATCTTTGGGTTGATAAAAACGAGCTACTAATAGGCCAAGCTCAAAGAGCAAGCACATCGGCACCGCGAGTAAAGTTTGTGAGAAAACATCAGGAGGTGTTAAAAGCATGCCGATAAAAAATGCCCCTACGATAATATAAGGACGTTTTTCGGACAGAGCCTTCACAGTCGTAACGCCAGTCCAGCAAAGTAGAATAATAGCTATCGGTACTTCAAAACACACACCAAACGCTAAAAATAATGCCAAAGCAAAATCTAAATAGCTGCTGATGTCTGTTGCAATAGCAACGCCTTCTGGTGCAGTTTGTGTAAAGAAACTAAATACAAACGGGAACACGACGTAATAAGCAAAAGACACGCCACAATAAAATAAAATCGTACTTGAAAATAGCAACGGATAAATCATCCGTTTTTCATGTTGGTACAATGCAGGCGCAACAAAAGCCCAAATTTGATAAAGCAAATAAGGGACAGAAATAAAAACAGCAACAATCGCTGTCAATTTAATTGGCGTAAAGAAAGGCGTTTGAATATTGGTTGCGATCATCGTCGCACCTTTTGGCATAACAGCCGTTAAAGGTGCAGCAACGAAATGATAAATATCATTAGAAAAATACACCAATGCGACAAAAACCAATACGACACAAATCACACAGCGTAATAAACGGTTTCTTAGCTCAACAAGGTGTGTAATTAAAGGTTGAGATTCATCCACATTACTCATAAAAACTCGCTATGATTCAGTTTTTGAAGATTGAGATTTTGGTGCTGGAGCGATGTCAATCTCATCCGGCGGATAATAATCAGATAAACGCTCAGTCAATTCTGCTTGCTCGTGGGCTTCAAGTGCGGTTAAATCTGCAGGTTTTTTTTCTACTTCAGGTAAAGTTTCTGTAGAATCCTCAGTTAATGCCACATTTTGAGGCTTTTCTGCATTTTCAGCCGCACTTTTAATTTCTTTAATTTGCTCTTCCACCGTTGTACCAGCTTGAGCCGCTTTATCTTCTAGCTCTGCTTTCATTTTATCTGCTTGAGCTTTTAATTCTTCCACCGTTTTACTCAATTCTGGTGAAAGGGTTTGCAAGTTCAAAGATTCAGCTTTTTTGATACTATCCTGTAATTCTTGCAATTTTAGTTCTTGTTTCAACTCATTTTGCACATTGGCAGCTAAACCACGAATCGTTTTCACCCAGCCCATCACTGTGCGAATAGCGATAGGCAAACGCTTCGGTCCTAGCACAACTAGGCCAACCACCATTAACAAAACAAGTTCTGAAAAACCAATATCAAACACGGATTAAGCCTGTTCTTTCTCTTTTGTGGTTTCAGTTTTTGCAGATGTTGCATTATTGTCAATAGACTTAAATTCAGCATCCTTTGCTTTTTCATCATCTTGCATTGCTTTCTTAAAGCCTTTCACAGCAGCGCCAAGATCTGAACCCGCATTTCTTAATTTTTTCGTACCGAAAACCAATAAAATGACCACTAATAAGATAATCATTTGAGCAGGGGATAAACCAAACATAATAAACTCCGTTCTGTAAAAAAGAAAAAATTTGGGTCGGAATATACCCTTTTTACCCACGTAGAACAATAGCTATCGCGGATTATTTTTATGTTATTCTGATCTTAATCATAAAACTCAATTTTTAACTTGTTTATGTAATAAAAAAGTTAAAAAATTTATCTATATGCCAAAATGAGATAAACAATCTACAGATTTTCTATAGCTAAATTTAACAAATTCGTTATGTTGGAAAAGATGGATATAGGTAACTATGAAATTATTGTAAGTATAACTAGTGCAATCTATTTGATGGATAGGTAACTATTCCAATATAGTAACATAAGCCATCGCTTAGAGCAGATTACTACTTTATCTTCAATATCAAAGCATTCGGCGTGATAACGGTAAGACAATCTTAAAAAGCGGTTTATTTTTAGCTAAATTTTGACCACTTTTCCCCTTTTAGGTCGTTTCAGGAATCTGCGGCAAATTTACGGCTTCCACCGAGCCTAATGCTTTGGCTTTTTGATAAAATGCTAACTTGTATTCCAGTAAGTTTAAATAGCGTTTTAATTCAGCAATCTGGCACTTCACATTTTCTGTTTGGCTTTCAAATAATGCAAGGCGTTCGTCAATGGTATCGTCGCCAATGGTGGTACATTCAGCGAAGCGTTTGATGTCTTTTAAGCTCATTCCTGTATTTTTCAAGCATTGTAATAAACTCAACCATTGCAAGTCGTTATCTGTAAAACGGCGATTGCCGTGTTCATCGCGTCCAACGTTAGGCAATAAGCCCTCTTTGTCGTAAAAGCGTAAGGTGTGGGCGGAGATACCGATTTTTTCGGCAGCTTTAGCGGTGGTGTAAGTCATTTCCCTTTCTTCCCAATAAAAAATTGCAAAAAACGCTTGCCTTAGAGTGAGCTCTAAAGTGTAAACTGTTGCTATCTTGCTTAGGCAAGGCAACTTTGTCAATGAATTAAGAGGAAGAACAATGGAAATTAAACAAATCAATTCAACAATCAAATCTCGTGCGGCGGTAGCATTCGCCCCAAATCACCCCTTACAAATTGTAGAAATCGACGTAGAAATGCCACGCAAAGGCGAGGTGCTAATCCGTAACACTCACACTGGCGTGTGCCATACTGATGCATTTACGTTATCAGGAAGCGATCCTGAAGGCGTATTCCCAGTAGTGCTTGGGCACGAAGGTGCCGGTGTAGTTGTCGCCGTGGGCGAAGGTGTGTTAAGCGTAAAACCAGGTGATCACGTTATTCCGCTTTACACCGCAGAATGTAGCGAATGTGAGTTTTGTCGTTCAGGTAAAACTAACTTGTGCGTCTCAGTGCGTGATACACAAGGTAAAGGCTTAATGCCAGATGGCACGACACGTTTTTCTTATCAAGGTCAGCCTATCTATCACTATATGGGCTGTTCAACCTTCAGTGAATATTCTGTTGTTGCAGAAGTGTCACTGGCAAAAATCAATCCAGAAGCGAACCACGAACAAGTATGTTTACTCGGCTGTGGTGTTACCACAGGTATTGGTGCGGTACATAACACAGCAAAAGTACAAGAAGGCGACTCTGTTGCCGTGTTTGGCTTAGGGGCAATTGGTTTAGCTGTGGTGCAAGGTGCACGTCAAGCCAAAGCGGGTCGTATTATCGCCATTGATACTAATCCTGCAAAATTCGAGTTGGCAAAACAGTTTGGTGCAACGGATTGTTTGAACCCGAACGATTACGATAAACCGATCAAAGATGTGTTGTTAGACATCAACAAGTGGGGCATTGACCACACCTTTGAATGTATCGGTAACGTAAACGTAATGCGTCAAGCATTAGAAAGTGCACACCGTGGTTGGGGACAATCCATTATCATCGGCGTAGCGGGTGCAGGACAAGAAATTTCAACGCGTCCGTTCCAGTTGGTCACAGGTCGTGTTTGGAAAGGCTCCGCATTTGGTGGCGTGAAAGGCCGCTCTGAACTGCCGAAAATGGTGGAAGATTCAATGAAAGGTGACATCCAGTTAGAACCGTTTGTGACTCACACAATGACACTCGATCAAATCAATGAAGCCTTTGAGTTAATGCACGAAGGTAAATCGATCCGCACGGTTATTCATTACTAAGGTACGCTATGAAACTTATTGAACAACATCAAATTTTTGGCGGTTTGCAGCAAGTTTGGGCACATGATGCCCAAACGCTTCAATGCGAAATGAAATTTGCCGTCTATTTGCCAAATAATCCGGAAAATCGACCGCTTGGTGTGATTTATTGGCTTTCCGGCTTGACTTGTACGGAACAAAATTTCATTACTAAATCAGGCTTTCAGCGTTATGCAGCAGAACATCAAGTGATTGTGGTTGCCCCTGATACCAGCCCTCGCGGAGAGCAAGTGCCGAACGATGCAGCTTACGATTTAGGGCAAGGTGCGGGCTTTTATCTTAATGCGACCGAGCAACCTTGGGCGACGAATTATCAAATGTATGATTATATTTTGAATGAATTGCCTGATCTGATTGAAGCAAATTTCCCTACCAACGGCAAATGTTCCATTATGGGACATTCAATGGGCGGACACGGTGCATTGGTATTAGCACTACGAAACCAAGAACGTTATCAAAGTGTTTCTGCCTTTTCGCCTATTTTATCGCCAAGCCTCGTGCCTTGGGGAGAAAAATCCTTTACTGCTTATTTAGGGGAAGATCGTGAAAAATGGCAGCAATATGATGCCAGTTCGCTCATTCAACAAGGCTGTAAAGTGCAAGGCATGCGCATTGATCAGGGCTTGGAAGATGAATTTTTGCCAACACAATTGCGTACCGAAGATTTTATTGAAACCTGTCGTGCGGCAAATCAACCGGCCGATGTGCGCTTCCACAAAGGCTACGATCATAGCTATTACTTCATCGCCAGTTTTATTGATGAGCATATTGCCTATCATGCGGCATTTTTGAAGTAAGCCAAAGAGTGGACAATTTTCAAAGCTGTTTGGGATAGCCGGCACGAGGGCGGTAAAGATGTGCCGGCAAAAGTTTATTCCGTCTGAACTAGAAGAACCAAGCCTGAAACAATATCAAAACATTTCTTTAAATAAGAATCTAACTTTTTGGAAAGGTAGATGATCTCTTTCTAGCCATTTTATCTTTATTTCCAAATACGGGAATCAAATATTTTCTTACGTAATTCAGGGTGTTCGTCAATTTTAAACTCTGGCGTTTTTCCTTCTTTAAGCTGGCGTTGATAATCCTTCATCAATTTCCATACGATTGGCGACAACATCAAAATTGCGATCAAGTTAATAATTGCCATGACTGCCATTACCGTATCTGCGAAATTCCACACTACATTGCCTGAACGAACCGAACCAAAATACACGAAGAATAGCACCATTAAACGGAACAAAAATACAAACCAAGGTTTATTCTTGATAAAACGGATATTACTTTCCGCATAAGCATAGTTACCAATAATAGAAGAATAAGCAAATAACAATAAGATAAACGCTAGGAAATGCACCCCAAATTCACCTATGTGATATTGCAAGGCATTTTGCGTAAGTGAAATACTTTTTAGCGTTTCGCTACCATAATTATTTGAAAGCAAAATAATCACGGCAGTACAAGAACAAACAATCATGGTATCAACAAACACACCCAACATCTGTACTAAGCCTTGACTAACAGGATGTTTAACATGAGCAGCAGCCGCTGCATTAGGCGCAGAACCCATCCCAGCCTCGTTAGAGAATAATCCGCGTTTAATTCCCATCATCATTGCTTTTGATACCAGCGCACCAAACATTCCGCCAGCGGCAGCGTCAACACTAAATGCACTTTGAATGATACGATGAATCACAGAAGGAATCATATCAATATGCATGCCAAGAATAATCACAGCCATAATCAAATAGAAAAGCGCCATCATTGGCACAAGACTACTCGAAATAACCGCAATACGCTTAACACCACCGAAAATAATAAGTGCGGTCAAAATTACTAATGAAATACCGACATATTCTCCTTTCCAATTCCACGCATTGCTCGTTGCTTCCACAATGGAGTTCGCTTGTACAGAATTAAAGGCAAAACCAAATGTAAAAATTAATGCAAGCGCAAAAGCCACTGCCATACAGCGTGATTTTAAACCTTGCACAATATAATAAGCGGGGCCACCACGGAATGAGCCATCTTTATCTTGAATTTTAAATAATTGAGCAAGAGTGGATTCAGCGAAAGCACTCGACATACCAATAAATGCCGTTACCCACATCCAAAACACTGCGCCTTCGCCTCCTAAGGCGATTGCCGTTGCAACCCCACCAATGTTACCTACACCAACGCGGCTCGCAAGACCTGTCGTAAACGCTTGGAAAGGTGTTAACGAACTCCCCTCCACCGCACGACCAAACCACATTTCACGAAGGCTTGCTGGGAATAAACGGAACTGTACAAATCCTGTTGTAATGGTAAAAAATAGACCCGTCCCAAGCAAAATAATAATTGTGGCATCCCATAAAGGTCCATCAAGGTGTGCGACTATCCAAGTTAGCACTTCTTCTAACATTTTTGAAAATTCAAATTCCATAATCATCCCTCAAGCGATAAATAATTTGATTGTATGGGTTTTCAATGAAAAGGCGAGATTTTTTAATAATTTCTCTAAAGAAAAGAAATACAAAGAAGAAAAAATCTAATAAATTTAGAATATTCTAAATATTTTTCAAAATAAAGGGCGTATTATTTAAACACGCCCCACTAGTTTGCTGAATTATTTGGTTAAAAACAACGCTGCCGCACCACGCACACCACCGGAATCGCCATGTTTCGCTTTTTTAATTGGCGGAACTTTTGCTGTCCGCATCAAATGAGGCGGGAGTGCTTTTGGTAAAGCCTCATAAAGGTAATCAAAATTAGATAATCCACCACCTAACACAATCATATGAGGATCAAATGCCGTAATAATATTGCCAATAGAAATCGCCGCTAATTCAACAAAAAGATTCACAAAATCTACCGCACTTTCATAGCCTTGATAGAACAAATCAATAATTTCACGAGCGGATAATGTTTCGCCTTTCAAATCTCGATAAAGCATTTCAAAACCGCGACCTGACAGATAATTATCCAAACAAGCCTTGTTGCCACAACCACATTGATAAATTGGGGCTTTATCCCATCCCAATAATTTCAAGGCATGATAATTTAGTTGTAAATGACCAAGCTCTCCCGCCATTCCTACTTGACCTGAATGAACTTTACCGTTTAAGACAAAGCCACCACCAAAACCAGTCCCAAGAATTAAACCAAGTACAGTCGGATATTGCTGATTTTCCGTATCCCACGCTTCAGATAACGCAAAACAATTTGCGTCATTTTCAGCCCGCACTTCTCGGCCTAAACGCGCAGACAGATCGCGTAAAATTGGTTTATTATCTGCCACACGAATATTGGTAATTTCGGCTAATCCAGTTTGTTGATTAACAAAACCAGGTACGCCCAAACCTACGGTGCCCACTTCACCAAACTTTTCATCAGCACGATTCACTAAATCTACAATCGTGTTAAGCCATTCTTCATAGTCGTTTTTAGGTGTTGGCACCCGTTCAGAATATAATTTTTCTAATTTTTCATTGAATACGGCAAGCTCTATTTTCGTGCCACCAATATCTAAACCATAATACATAATCTACTCCCTTATAAAGAAGTGCGGTTAAAATTAGCCAAAATTTTAACCGCACTTAAATCATTATTTTATGACGAAGATCGCCTTTTTCTTCAAAAAGGCAAAAATAATGCTATTAATCAACCATGCCAGTAATGTCGCTACCAATAAATCAATTGGGTAATGCATGCCTAATCGCACACGGCTAATCAACATCAACAAGCCCCACGCCGCAATACCCACCACCAGCAATTTTGCTTTAAAAGAACGGTTACCCAATAATTGGGTAAAGCCAACAGCAAGCATAAGCCAAGTTGCCGCAAAAATTGTATGTCCAGAGGGGAATGAATACCCCGTTTCATTTTCATAATGATGAACTAACCAAGCTGGTGTGATGGCATCCATCGCATAAAAATCCTTAGCTATTTCAGCACGCAAAGTGCGGTCATTTTTATAAAAGTTTTCAGGCGTTGAATGAGTTTGCTCAGCCAGATAAACGGTGAATGGACGAGGTTCTTCAAATAATGCTTTAGCCCCTATTTTTGCGGCTTGAGTTGCAATAACTGAAATCCCCATCACAATTACGCCTAATAGCCATTGTTTTGGATTTTTAAATAAAAACGCGAACAAAAATGTAAACAACACACAGGTGATCAACGCATAAGGTACGCTACCCGTTTCAGTGAGCAAATAAAGCCAATAATCAGCTTCAGTTAATTGGCTATTGCCATGCCACTGATAGGAAATACCCCAAATAAAAAATGGTACAAGACAAAGTAATAACGTATATAATGACAGTCTTTTAAACATGCTCGCCCCTTGATAATAAAAAATAACGCGCGCATTCTAACAGAAATGACTACGAATAAGGATCACTTTATGGCAAAAATTCAGCTAGTTGCCCAAGCTAATTTACCTACTGAATACGGCATTTTTAAAATGGTGGGATTTGAATTTCCAGATACAAAAAAAGAACATGTAGCCTTAGTGATGGGTGATATTTCTAATGCAGATGAACCTGTGTTAGCACGTATCCATTCTGAATGTTTAACTGGCGATGCACTTCACAGCTTAAAATGCGATTGTGGGTTCCAACTGGCGACAGCATTGAAACAAATTCAAGAAGAAGGACGTGGCGTCTTAATTTATCATCGTGAAGAAGGCCGCGGAATTGGTTTGATTAATAAAATCCGTGCGTATTCTTTACAAGATAAGGGAATGGATACCATTGAAGCCAATCTTGCTTTAGGTTTCAAAGCAGATGAACGTAACTTTGAGGTCTGTGCCGATATGTTCGAGCTACTTGGTGTCAAAAAAGTTCGCTTGATGACCAACAATCCAGAAAAAGTAGAAACCATGAAAAAAGCAGGTATCAATGTGGTTGAGAGAGTTCCGCTTAATGTTGGCGAAAACCGCTACAACACAAAATATCTTGATACTAAAGCGAAAAAAATGGGGCATTACATTGTGCATAACAATGATGAACAACATTTAATGACTTGCCCACATTGCCAGGAAGAGATTATTTGATACTTCTTAATATATAAAAAATTAACTGAAACTAACCTTCCAGATTGATATAACCTTTAGAAGTCTCAATTAAGGATTTTTATTTAGAACTTTCTAGTAACTAAAAGATACGATCCATTAATACATATTAAGATAAAAAGAATAAATCTTATGTATTAAATGGATCATATTCTTAACTAAGAATGAACCTAAAGTTAATTATAAAAATAAACGCTAACGTTATTTATATGAATTATTCTTGCATTCAGTATTTTCTATTAAATAAAAACCATCTACGCGGCCCACAATAACACAGCCAATAACTGTGGCGACATTATCCGCAAGAACATCACCAATGGATACACTGTTGCATAAGAAAGTGCTGCAGCACCATTATCTTCTTTAATTTCATTAGCAAATGCTAAAGCTGGAGGATCTGTCATTGAACCGGCAAGTAAACCACATATTGTAAGGTAATTCAGTTTACCATATAGACGAGCCAAAATACCGGTAATCATTAATGGAATAAAGGTGATAAAAATACCGTATCCCATCCATTCAAGGCCTGAGCCATTCAACAAGGTATCAAAGAAACTTCCACCTGATTTTAAACCTACCACAGCCAAGAAAAGAACAATCCCTATTTCGCGCAATGCCAAGTTAGCACTAGGTGGCATAAACCAGTAAAGTTTACCAATCGTGCCAATTCTCGCTAAAATCAACGCAACCACTAATGGTCCACCAGCAAGCCCTAATTTTAACGCAACAGGGAAACCTGGAATATAGAATGGAATCGAGCCGACAAGCACACCTAAACCAATACCGATAAACACTGGTAACATCTGTACTTGAAGTAATTTTTGTTGTGCATTACCAATTACGGAAATCGCTTTGTTTAGCACATCGGTATGCCCCACCATATGAAGTACGTCACCAAATTGCAAGGTCGTATTCGCAGTTGGCACTAATTCAATACCCGCACGATTCAAGCGCGAAATCACTACGCCATATTTTTGATGAATACCCAACGTGCGGATCTTTTTACCTAAGACTTTTTCATTAGTAACCACTACTCGTTCGGCACGAATCTCCCCACTATAAGAGGATGTTGGCGCATCTACCTCATGACCAATAATCAAGCGCATTTTTGAAAGCGCAGCATCATCTCCCACTAATTGCAAAATATCATTGGCACGAATTTCTGTGCTAGCCTTTGGAACAATTTCCATATCCTCGCGTTTCAGGCGAGAGCAAACCACTTCCTCATCACTAAATCCAGGCACTTCAATCAGCGTTAAACCATCTAAATTTTGGTTGGTCACTTTCACAGAAATGCTATGCAAACTTTCTTTTTCTTGACCGCTCTCTGCATTAAAACGAGCGGCTTCATCGTCCACTTTGACTTTAAAAAATAAGCGGATCAACCACATTGCAAGCAAAATACCACAAATCCCGAATGGATAAGCCATCGCATAAGACATCCCCATTGTCACTGTAGTTTGTTGCACGCCAAGTTCAGTCAAAATTTGCTGACCAGCACCAAGGGCTGGCGTATTAGTTACCGCCCCTGCGTAAATACCAAGAGCGATATCTAACGGAACATCCGCGACCTTATGCACAATAACCGCAGCAACAGAACCTAGTACAACGATTAAAATGGCAAAAGCATTCAGTTTTAAACCTGATTTTCTTAAAGATGCAAAAAAGCCAGGCCCAACTTGAATCCCAATCGTATAAACGAACAGAATCAAGCCAAATTCCTGCACAAAATGCAACGTACGCGCATCTAGTTGCAAACCATATTGATTGGTGAAATGAGCCACAATGATGCCGCCAAACAGCACACCACCAATGCCAAGCCCAACCCCACGGATCTTCCAATGCCCGATCCATAAACCGATTACGGCAACAAGGGCAAGAAGACTAATCGTGATTGCAATATCACTCATATTGACCCCTTAAAAATGAAATTTAACTCCTTCGGATTATATCCAAGTTGTTTTTTGAAAACCTTAATCAAACTCAAAAAATGATACGTTCGTCACATTTTTTCTTGCGAAATTGAGCATAGACTCTACAATACCGAAAATTTTTGACCCTTTTACAAAAAGTGCGGTTATTTTTCACCGCATTTCTATCTCGGATGGAATATTTATGGATTACGGCCAAGAAGCCATTACTTCTCTTATTTGGATTTTACAAACGCTAGCCATCACCTCAGTCGTCTTTAGTTTCGGCATTTTTCTTTTGGTGCGTTTTACCCAATGGGGAAAACAATTTTGGATGTTTGCAGGTGGCTATCTTTCACCTAAACGCAGCATCAAACCTATCCTATTCTTTCTGCTTATCGTTGCGATGACATTACTCAGTGTGCGTATCAGCCTAGTGCATTCTGAGTGGTACAAAAATATGTACACATCATTGCAAGAATTTAATGAACATGTATTTTGGCAACAAATGGGCTTGTTCTGCGTCATTGCTGCAAGTTCTGTTTCAGCAGCATTAGTAAGCTATTATTTAGAACAACGTTTCGTCATCAACTGGATTGAGTGGCTTAATGAACAGCTTGTTGATAAATGGATGGCACATCGAGCCTATTACAAAACACAGTATTTATCAGAAAATCTAGATAACCCCGATCAACGTATTCAACAAGATGTCCAATCTTATGTAAAAACCACGCTTTCTTTAAGCACCGGAGTGATTGATGCGGTCACCTCGATGATCTCTTACACGATTTTGTTATGGGGATTAGCGGGTCCAATGATGGTACTTGGCATGGAAATTCCACATATGATGGTGTTCTTAGTGTTTGGCTATGTCATTTTCACTACCCTCATTGCATTTTGGCTCGGTCGACCATTAATATCGTTAAATTTTATTAATGAACGCTTAAACGCAAACTACCGTTATTCTTTAATTCGCATAAAAGAATATGCCGAAAGCATTGCTTTTTACGCAGGTGAAAAAGTAGAAAAAAATCAGCTTTACCAACAATTCAACGCTGTCATCCATAACATGTGGGTAATCGTATTTAGAACACTAAAATTTTCAGGATTTAACTTAGTTGTAAGTCAAGTTTCTGTTGTTTTTCCATTGTTAATTCAAGTTGGACGTTACTTTGAAAAACAAATAAAACTCGGTGATTTAATGCAAACTTTACAAGTATTTGGAAAATTGCACAGCAATCTTTCATTTTTCCGTAATACTTATGATAGTTTTGCTGGGTATAAAGCGACGCTTGACCGTTTAACTGGTTTCAGCTATGCCATTGAAATGGTGAATCATGAGTCGCAGGCACAAATCTACAATCACCCTACAAATGTTATTTTCAACAACTTAAGTGTTAAAAATCCATTAGGTCACACTCTGGTAGAAAATCTCAACATTACGCTACCGCAAGGAGCGAGCTTACTCATTCAAGGAAAATCTGGTGTAGGGAAAACGACTCTTTTACGAACAATCGCAGGACTCTGGAGCTACGCAGAAGGTGAAGTGATTTGCCCAACAAACAGTCAACTTTTCTTATCGCAAAAACCCTATGTGCCACAAGGAAATTTGATGTCGGCATTAACTTATCCCAATAAGCCTGACAATATTTCACATAAGCAAGCGGTAGAAATATTAAACAAAGTGCAACTAGGACATTTGGCTGAACAATTAGAAAAAGAACAAGACTGGACGCGTATTCTTTCTCTTGGTGAGCAACAGCGTTTAGCGTTTGCGCGTTTGATTCTACACAAACCTGCCGTCGCCTTCTTAGATGAAGCCACAGCAAGTATGGATGAAGGTTTAGAATTTGCGATGTATCAACTATTAAAACAAGAGCTACCAAAAACCACACTAATCAGTGTTGGCCACCATTCAACGCTGAAAGCTTTACATCAGCAACAACTGACCCTACAAGATAAAGGCCAGTGGCAACTAACGTAAAAAACACGAAAAACAACTGTAATTTCAACACATTTTTTGGTACATTTAGCACAATTTTTTTGCGTGCTTGGCTGTGAAATAATTTCACTTTTTCAGCCAAACAAAATTAACTCTGATTTTAGAATGGAATAATTATGTTATTTAAAAAAATTCGTGGACTTTTCTCAAATGATCTTTCTATTGATTTAGGTACAGCAAACACTTTAATTTACGTAAAAAGTCAAGGTATTGTCTTAGATGAACCTTCCGTTGTTGCCATTCGACAAGATCGCGTTGGTTCACTAAAAAGCATCGCTGCTGTAGGTAAAGAAGCAAAATTAATGCTTGGACGTACACCCAAAAGCATCGCTGCAATTCGCCCAATGAAAGATGGCGTAATCGCAGATTTCTTTGTTACAGAAAAAATGTTGCAATACTTTATTAAACAAGTTCACAGCGGTAATTTTATGCGTCCAAGCCCTCGTGTACTCGTCTGTGTGCCTGCTGGTGCAACACAAGTAGAACGTCGTGCAATTAAAGAATCCGCAATCGGTGCTGGTGCGCGTGAAGTATATTTAATTGAAGAACCAATGGCAGCTGCAATCGGCGCTAAATTACCTGTTTCTACTGCAGTTGGTTCGATGGTAATTGACATCGGTGGCGGGACAACTGAAGTCGCTGTAATTTCTTTAAACGGTATCGTATATTCTTCTTCAGTTCGTATCGGCGGTGACCGTTTTGATGAAGCGATTATTTCTTATGTTCGCCGTACTTTTGGTTCTGTTATTGGTGAGCCAACAGCAGAACGAATCAAACAAGAAATCGGTACAGCCTACATTCAAGAAGGTGATGAAATTAAAGAAATGGAAGTGCATGGTCATAACCTTGCTGAAGGGGCACCTCGTTCATTCACCTTAACCTCACGCGATGTTTTAGAAGCTATCCAACAGCCATTAAATGGTATTGTTGCGGCTGTTCGAACTGCACTCGAAGAATGTCAACCAGAACACGCTGCTGATATTTTTGAACGAGGTATGGTGTTAACTGGTGGTGGTGCACTATTGCGTAATATTGATACGCTTCTCTCTAAAGAGTCTGGCGTTCCAGTAATTATCGCAGAAGATCCATTAACCTGTGTTGCTCGCGGTGGCGGTGAGGCATTAGAAATGATCGATATGCACGGTGGCGACATTTTTAGTGACGAAATTTAATTTAGAACAAAAATAAAAAGTGCGGTTAAAATGACCGCACTTTTCCTTTTAATCTTTTTATCTCAATGTAGGACGCTTAATGAAGCCTATTTTCGGTAAAGCCCCCCCGCTTGGCATTCGATTATTATTAGCTGTAGCAGCTTCCCTTTCTTTAATCTTAGCTGATGGTCAAACTAATTCAATGACTAAAGCTCGCAGCGCCATGGAAACTGCAGTGGGTGGCCTCTATTATCTTGCCAATAGCCCTCGTACAGTATTAGATGGGGTATCTGATAATTTAGTAGATACCAGTAAATTACAAATCGAAAATAAAGTATTACGCGAACAATTACGTGAAAAAAATGCAGATTTACTCTTACTAGATCAACTCAAAGTCGAGAATCAGCGTTTACGTTTATTGTTAAACTCCCCTTTACGCACCGATGAATACAAAAAGATTGCTGAAATTTTAACCGCAGAAACAGATATTTATCGTCAACAAATTGTTATTAACCAAGGCGAAAAAGACGGTGCTTATGTAGGTCAGCCTGTAATTGATGAAAAAGGCGTCATTGGTCAAATTATTTCTGTGGGAGAGAATACCAGCCGAGTACTACTCTTAACTGATGTCACTCATTCTATTCCAGTACAAGTTCTACGTAACGATGTTCGCGTCATTGCAAGTGGTACAGGACATACTGATGAGCTAACTCTTGATAATGTACCTCGTTCTGTAGATATCGAAAAAGGCGACTTACTTGTAACGTCTGGTCTTGGTGGTCGTTTCCTTGAAGGCTATCCAGTAGCGGTTGTACAAAGCGTTTCACGCGATGGTTCCAATTACTTTGCGACGGTCAAAGCCAAACCTCTCGCGGCCCTTGAACGCTTACGCTATGTATTGCTGCTTTGGCCAAGCAATTTAGATATGTCTAAAGTAAAATCTATGTCTCCAGAAGAAGTGCGTAATTTAGTGCAAAAACGTTTAGAAAGCCAAGCGAATGAAGCTGATTACAAAGTAAAAAAAGCCCCATTAACAGACGATAATCTTCAAGAAAATAAGGATAAATCAACGGTTGAACCTGAAATCCCAACCGATGCACCGCAAAATGAAGAAGCTGTACCGTCAGAACAACAAGAACATAGGGAAGAAGATTAATGCAAACTCGCTTTATTTTACAATGGCTCACAATTTTAAGCTTCTTTGTCGTGGCATTAGTGCTAGAACTGGCACCCTGGCCGCTTGGTTTTCAAGCATTTAAGCCAGCTTGGTTAGTTCTCGTTTTACTTTACTGGGTTCTGGCTATTCCAAATAAAGTCAGTATTGGATGGGCATTTTTATTAGGACTTGTATGGGATTTAATCCTAGGTTCCACATTAGGCATTCATGCTTTAGTCCTTTCTGTGACAATTTATTTTGTGGCAAAAAACTATCTCGTACTCAGAAATTTATCGCTTTGGTTTCAAAGCCTTTTAGTGATTGCGTTTGTGTTTATTGTCAGATTAGCTATTTTCTTAGTTGAATTCTCCCTGCATACCGCATTTTTTAACTGGCAAGAAATCTTTGGGGCTTTAGCATCGGGAATACTATGGCCATGGGTATTTTTATTAATGCGTAAAATACGCCGAAAAGTTAAATTACATTAAAAAAGAGAGATAAATATCTCTCTTTTTTATGACTTACGAGTATCTAAAAAGCTAATTCAACTGTTTATTAGAATCCATCAAAGAATCACATTCCCAGCCGATATACTCTCCCGCAAATTGACCAGCCAGTTTTTCAAAACGTTCTACTTGTTCAAAAATCTCACCATTATCTAATGAAATTTCTTGCTCTAATTTTACCAAGAAATAAGGTTCATCATCTTCATTAAACTGAATAGCTTGTGCGGAATATTGTAATGTCGTGAAAGAATAATCTCCTAAACTAAGCTCATCCATAAAAGGGAACATTTTCTCTTCTACATCAAAATGAAAACTATGCTCCACCAGATACGTATCACTTAAATCGCGACCTTTATTTTTCAGCAAATCAAGTAACTCTTCCGTTGCATTTAATTTAATCTCTAATGGAGAAGCAAGCAAAAAGTCAAAATAAGTATCCCAACTTAAATCCTTTTGCACATTAATATCTTTAACAAAATCAATTTGCTGTAAAGTTTCTACAACAAGATTTTCATGCTCACAGTAAAAATGCATTTTAGCTTGGGCATTACAAATAAAATGTCCGGCAAAAAATACATTCGGAAGTGCGGTTAATTGCGCCAGAATTTTAAATACACGATTAATTAACTTATCGTATTCAATTTCTGAGGGCAAACCAGTTTCATCATCTGCCTTATAAGCGATTGTGAATTGCACTATTTTATCGAGATCTTTACCGTGATATTTTTCAACATCTTCAATATTTGCGGTAAACACGGCGGGCATACCATTCACAGTAGAACGATAATTCTGCCAATTTGCCATATCCATTTCGCTTTCCTATTTAAATTCAGCCCAAATCGGTGCGTGATCAGACGGTTTTTCCATTGCTCGAATATCCAATGCAATGCCCACATCGACACAGCGCTCAGCCAATTTTTGACTTACTAAAATATGATCAATTCGTAAACCTCGATTATCATCAAAACCTTTAGAACGGTAATCAAACCACGAGAATTTATCATTTGCTGTTGGATTTAGCTTACGAAAACTATCTTCTAATCCATAATCATACAAACGTTGATACCACGCTCTTTCTTCAGGTAAGAAAGAACATTTCCCTGTGCGTAACCAACGTTTACGATTTTCATCTCCGATACCAATATCTAAATCACTTGGGCTAATATTCATATCGCCCATAATTAAAATAGGATTCGATTTGTCATGTTCTTTTTCTAAATACTGTTGAAGATCCGCATAAAATTTCTCTTTAGCTGGAAATTTAGTCTCGTGCGCACGACTTTCCCCCTGCGGGAAATAGCCATTAATTACGGTCAACAAACCAAAATCAGTTTCAAGATCAGCCATAATAATGCGTTTTTGCGCATCTTCATTGTCTGTTGGAAAACCACGACGAACCGCTTTAGGTTCTTGTTTAGTCAATAATGCTACGCCATAGTGACCTTTCTGTCCGTGATGAAATACGTGATAACCTAAGTTTTCTGTAATTTCATAAGGAAAAGCCTCATCAGCGACTTTAATTTCTTGCAAGCCGATTACATCTGGCTGATATCTTTCAATAATGGCTTCAAGTTGATGTGGTCGAGCACGTAAACCATTTATATTAAAAGAGATAAATTTCATTTTTGTTCCTATTAAAGAGTAAAATTGTCTTTATTATACAGAGATTTCTATTTTGATAAAAACGGCTTTGTCAGATAAGCCTTAATTTGCTCAAACACACTGGATTTAATCCAAAATTGACCTTGAGAGGGTAAACAAGTTACCGAAATAAAATCATTCAAATAATCAAATTCCAATTGAGCAGCATGCAAATAAGTGCGGTCAATTTTTTCAGTATTTTTACCATAAAGTCCATCGCCTAAAATCGGGCTACCTAAACTTTTCATCGCAACACGTAATTGATGCGTTTTCCCCGTTTGTGGTTTTAAAATAAATAAACGTAAATTAGGTTCACAACTTACACTCTCAAAACGGGTAATTGCGGGATTTTCTTTTGTTTGACAAAGTTTCCATGCGCCATCTCTGGCTTTCTTCATATCCCCGACGATCAATCCTTGTTTCTTTTTAGGCTTTTGGTTACTTAATGCCAAATACGTTTTATGAATTTTATGTTCAGAAAAAAGTCGTGAAAATTCAGCCGCACTTTCAGCATTCAATGCCAAAATTAATAGACCCGACGTCACTTTATCCAAGCGATGAACTAACCATACTTGAGGCACATTCAGTTGTTTTGCAACAAGTTCTGTTAAGCCTTGTTCTTCTTGATCTTTATGAACACTAATACCTTCAGGCTTGTTGATAATAATAAAATCGCTATGTTGATAAGCAACCTCGATTTTCATCAGACTTGCTCCTTTTTGTAAATTTTATTTTTACCGAGAACAATATCTTTTACCGAGCGAAGTAATTCCTGTTGAATGTGTGAGAGCTTTGGTTTTTCATTTAATTGAAATGCTAATGGGCGACAAAGCTCCATTGCTTTCACGCCTAATCTAGCAGTGAGCAATCCCACGCCGATTCCTTGAGCTATACGTGCAGAAAGCTTTGCTGTTACATCTTGAGAAAGCCAATCCATTCCAATATCTTGTGCCACTTCGGTTGCCCCAGCAAAAGCGATATTGACCAATACCATTCTTAACAATCGAATACGTGAAAAATACCCCAATTCAATTCCATAAATCTCAGCAATCTTATTCATTAATCTAAGATTTCTCCACGCGATAAAAAACATATCCACTACAGCAAGTGGACTAATCGCGACAATCACCGCTGATTCAGCAGCAATTTTACTAATCAATTTTTTAGCTTGTGAATCAAAAGTAGACAAAACATTACGACTAAATAAATGTGTAATTTCTTGCGCTGAATAAGCTTCATTTAATTGCTGTTGCCATTGAATTACCTCTGGAGAGTCATTTTCCAAACGTAGCGATTTTGCAATATCTAAGCAAAGAACTTTACTTTTTTCTGAGTTATGAACAGAAAAAACATCACCATTTTTTACCGCACTCTCTAACCAAATTTGCTGACTTTGTTGTTGCAATTGCTCACGTTTTTTTAAACGAACTAAACGTCGCCACTCACCAATAATCTCTTTAATACCCAATAAAATGACAATTAAACTGACTAAAGCAAAAGCAAGATAAATCCATTGATGTTGTTGATAGCTATCCCAAATCCACTGCACAGATTGCGCAACTGTCGCCGCACCAAATAAAAGTGCGGTAAATTTTAATAAAGTTTTTCCAAAACCTGATTTTGGTTTCAATGCCTGTTCAAGTTGAGCATCAAGTAATTCCCCTTCTAAGGGTTCATCCAGCTTTGTTTCTACATGATGAAACTCTTGCTTAGGCTGATATTGTTCTTCCTCAACGTTGACTGCATGTTCAAAAATTTGTTTTTCCATTGCCTATTCCAAAAAATAACCCCACTGAAAAGTGGGGTCACAATGTCAAAATTCAATCATTATTCATCGTTTGAGAAGATAGAAAGTAATCTTAATAAACTCAAGAATAAATTGTAGATTGAAACATAAATATTCACGGTTGCGCGAATGTAATTCGTTTCACCTCCATGGATGATATTACTGGTTTCATACAAAATAGTCATTGTAGAGAACACAACAAATAATGCACTAATTGCGACTGATAACGCAGGAATTTGGAAGAAGAAACTTGCCACCATACCAAGCAATAGCACAATAAATAATGCAAACATTGCGCTTGATAAAAATGACATATCTTTTTTCGTAGTCAATACATAAGCGGAACACGCGAAAAATACGATAGCAGTTCCAGCGAATGCAAGCATAATCAAATCTTCCATTCCACGTGCCACATACATATTTAAAATTGGCCCGATGGTATACCCCATAAATCCGGTGAAAGCAAAGGCCGCCAAAATACCAGCAGGACGATCAGCTAATTTATTTGTTAAGAAAAGTAAACCATAAAAACCCACTAGTAACACAATAATATTTGGATACGGCAGGTTTAGGCTCATTGAAATAAATGCAACAACCGCTGAAAATGCCATGGTTAATCCCAATAAAAAATACGTGTTACGCAACACTTTATGTGTGCTGAGTAGCGATTCCTGCTGAACATCCACAATAAGACGTGATTGCATAAAAGCTCCTTGTAGAATAAGTAAAAAGTCTCTTGTAAAGTAAGGGTTAGGGGTAAAAAAGTCAATGGTATTGATAGAATTAATTTCATCAAAATGAATAAATTATCATCACCTAAACTTAAATCATGAGATTTCTGTTTACATCAATAAAATATTCATTATACTACGCCCATCAATCACGGAGGAATGGTCGAGTGGTTGAAGGCACCGGTCTTGAAAACCGGCGAGGGTTTACGCCCTCCTAGGGTTCGAATCCCTATTCCTCCGCCATCAGAATTAAAAAATCCCTAAGTCGAAAGGCTTAGGGATTTTTACTTTGTATTACATTATTTGGTTAATCCATTCACTAGTGAAATAACAGCCTGAATATCGCTATCAGACAATTTTCCTTCTTTCACAAATTTTACTTTTCCCATTTTGTCTAACACGATAATTGCACTATCTTTAGGATTTAATCCCCAAGCATTTTTCACTGCACTTTTATCATCTAATACAACCTGGCTATGTGGATTTTGCTGTTTTCCTTTTTGTGCACCATTTTTTACAAACATACCTGTACCAACAATCGCATCATCTGCATTAATAATGGTCGTTGTTTGGTATTTTGCAGGATTAAAATGAGATGCTTTTATTGCATCAATCATTGGCTGATTTTTCTCTTTTGCTGCAGTTCTACCCGCTAAATGATGTACAACACGCACTTTACCCGCTAACCCCGCAGCCCCCCAAGGTTGAAACGCGGTATCTTTTCCAGAAAGTACAATTTCACCATACTCACTCACTTTGACCGATGGTAAAGATTGCTCTAATTGCAAATTGTGAGCCCAAGTTGAGCTACTAAACATCACGCCACAAACTAAGGCAAGAATTTGTTTCTTCATACATTTTCCTCAAAAATTTATCAAATACTTTCACGCTTTGGCGAAAGACATCTTTTTTGCTATACTCGCGCGCCTATTATATGTAATCAAGAAGGAAAACCCAATGGATCAAATGCCTAATTGCCCAAAATGTCAAAGTGAATACGTTTACCACGATTCAATTAATTTTGTTTGCCCTGATTGCGGTAATGAATGGGACAATAATGAAATTCAAGAATCAGATGACGATAAACTAATCGTAAAAGACAGCAATGGGAATTTGCTTGCAGATGGCGACGATGTACTTTTGATTAAAGATTTAAAATTAAAAGGTTCATCAGAAGTATTGAAAAAAGGTACAAAATTCAAAAACATCCGCTTAGTAAATGGCGATCATAACGTCGATTGCGGCAAAATCATGTTGAAATCTGAGTTTTTGAAAAAAGCTTAATCGAAAAAAATGCGGTCTAAATGATCTGACCCCAAAAAGTTAGACTCTTATTTAAAGGATTGTTTTCGATATTGTATTGGACTCAGTCCTTTTAATTTTAGTTTAATCCGTCGATGATTATAGTAATCCAAATAATCCCTGACGGCATCAACTATCTCTTCTCTACTGTAAATTCCAGGCCATAAAAACATTCCGGTTTTAATCGCCCAAAGAAACTTTCCATCGCAACATTATCCAAGAAGCAGCTCCCTTTTCTCGACCTACTTTGAATGATACCATGTTCAGCCAAAATTCGACGATAAATCACCATTTGATACTGACAGCCTTGGGCTGAATGTAAAATGGCACCAAAAGCTTTGTTTAATCCTTTGGCGTTTGGATAATTTCCGTTGTTCGGTTTAGTTCTAAAGTCGGAGCATTCTCAACTCCTTTAAATAAGCTACCTCCGCTTCAAGCTGTAAAATTATCAAACGTAAGCGGTCTTCTTCCGTTTTAGAAGGAGGCATTTGGGCATATTTATTTCATAGAGGGTCGTTCTAATGGATTACAAGGAATCAGCCTATTTATGCTATTTTTTCAATGCGTTTCAACTAGGTTCCAACTAATGTATCTGAGGGAATATTATAAAAATGAGCCGCTTCTCTGATAATCATTTTTCAATTCAGAATAGATTGGAGAAGCTGTAATTTAAATTCGATTGTGTAGTGTTTACCCATAATAAAATCTGCACCTCAATTGTTAGTTTGTTTAATCCAACTCTTGGGGTACAGATCATTTCTTATCTCTTAACTTAAGTTGATACTACATTTCTATATTTGGAAACAACATTTTAATGACGTTCTTAGTCAATCTTCTTGATTTACCTTGATAAGGGAAAATATGCATCATCATCATTGGATTAAAATTAGCTTCAATTACTCCCCAGGAATTTAAGGATGGTTCAGCTTGTTTTGTTAAATCAGGAATAATTAAATCAACCCCGCAAACTTTAGCCCCCATCGCACGAGCAACCCCTACAGCAATCTGTTTATAACTCTCATGCATTTTATCAGTCATATCAATAGAATCACCACCTGTACTGATATTAGAATTAGCACGTAACTGCACAATTTGACCATCCTGAGGTACACTATCAGGTGTTAATCCTTGTTCTTTTAACTGTAATAATTCTATGTCACCTAAAGCGATCTTTTTGAGAGGTGAACGAGAACCATCTCCCCGTAAAGGATCTGCATTTTTTATCTCGACCAATTCACGCACCGTGTTCTTTCCATCACCAATAACATTTGCAGGTACACGCAACAACACTGCAAGCGTTTCATCCCCCAAAACAAAGAAGCGATATTCTGTACCAACTAAATAATCTTCAACCATCACTTCTTTATCTTCGCGAAAAGCAATCTCAATCGCTTTGACAAAATCATCTCTATGTGCCACACCCTGTTTGAAAATTGTGATACCTAAACCATAATTTGTGGATTTTGGCTTAATAACGACAGCGCGCCCTTCAAATAAAGCATAATGTGCAACAGCTTGTTCAATCGATGTAAATTCCAAGCTTTTTGGTACATTAAAACCAGCCTTTGATAATACTTTCTTCGTCACTACTTTATTTTCCATAATCAATGGAGAGATATATTGATCATGGCTAGTCATATTACCGTTTTTAACATATTCAAAGTGTTCACCAAATTTAAGTGCAAGAAATTGATCATTCTCATCTAGAATTTCAGTTGTAACACCTTTTTGAATCAAATCAAATAGTAAAGCTTGAGTGGAAAGCTCCATATTATCAAATGCAGATAAAGCATAAAAACGTTTAAAAGCTTGAGATTTATATAGCTTCGCAAGTTTTATCCCCAAGGCTTTATAACTTCCCTCCTGCTCAATCGCTTCAAGCAATTTTCCATTTACTGTTAGACTTGGCTCTGCCAATTGCACCAATTTTTCTTCCGAAATTTTAACCGATCTTTCATCTGCATTGATAATTTTCAACATATCAATAATTTGGCGCAATATTGCTTCCCCCTCTTCTCGAAATGCTGTTTGCTCACGAGGATCTTCAAGGGATACTTGATATAATCTTTGTTTACCAAGCTCTACTTCTTTTTGACCACTTGTCTCATCAAGCCATAACATTCCTAATAAGAAAGTATGAATAAATTTTGCATCATCTAGACTGATACCATATGGTTCAAGTGGATTCAAATCAAACAAACGAAATTCTGCATACTGAACGCCTTTTTCTAGCAATTCACGAGCTTTTTTCGAACCTCGTAAACGAACATTAGAATAAAATTCTTTTTCTGCAATCAAATGACCAGATTTAACTTGAAACTCTAATGTTTCTACATAATTTTCAAGGTTATCATGATTCACCACAACATTAGATGAATTAACGTAACCATAGGGACTAGAACGTAAACTACGTACTAACTGCCCCTCTTTCAAAGGAAAATTCAGTACGCCATTTCGAGAAAAATAATTTGCTTCCACTATAGGACTTGCTGCAAGTAAATAAACTAAGATCCACTGATAGCGTAGAAAATTATTAGCCAATTTCATATATAAAGCATTCTGAAAATCTTTAAGATGAACATATTCATCTTGCAACAGGAATACAGCTTTCACAAATTCAGGTGACAACTGGAAATTGTAATGAATTCCACTTACCATTTGCTTGTATTTGCCATATTGTTTAGACAGATGCTCTCGATATTCCACATCTTCCTGTTTATCAAGCTGCGCCTCTTGAATCTCATTTTCTGGTGGTAATCCCGCAGGCATACTAAATGGGAAAATATATTCATTTTCAGGTAAAGAACGCAGCACCACCTCATGAATTGCAGAAAGCCAACGTAGGCTATCTTCCAGTTTAGCATTTGGTGGCGTAATCAACTCAAGCTGACTCTCGGCAAAATCTGTTTGAATATAGGGATGATAAGAACGGTTACCAAATACTCGTGGATGGGGGGTCGTCACAATATTCCCCTTATCGTCAATACGTTGACTTTCCTTTTCTAAACCAAATTGACCCTGCTGAAAAAGTAAACCTAGTTGATATTGTTTAACCCATCGTTGTAATTTCATTATGTCCCCTTTCAAATAAAAACTTTTATTGAAATAATACCATACTAAAAGAGTCCCATTTATGTTGAAATGGAACTGAATAGATAATTTAGTTATATAAAGATTAACTAAATAAACTAAAAGGGCCAAGTTCCTCAAATCACAGAACTCAGCCCTTAAATTATTTTTAATCTTCTATTTAATCCGTTTTCTCATTCGAATATTGATCATTTCGACCACAACAGAGAATCCCATTGCAAAATAGATGTAACCTTTCGGGATGTGAATATCTAAACTTTCTGCAATTAAACTAATTCCCACTAAAACCAAGAAGGCTAAAGCTAGAATTTTCAAGGTTGGATGCGTATCTACGAAATCGCCGATTGGGTTTGCTGCAAACATCATCACGCCAACGGCAATAATAATCGCCAAAATCATAACAGGAAGGTGGCTTGCCATACCTACTGCAGTAATCACGGAATCTAAAGAAAACACAATATCTAGCACTGCAATTTGAATTAATACACCAAGATAACTCACTTTGTTTTTGCTTTCAGATTCATGGTGTTCTTGATGATTGATTGCTTCTTTAATTTCGCCTAAACTTTTTACAATCAGGAATAAACCACCGATTAATAAAATCAAATCACGCCCAGAAATTTCTTGATTAAACACAGTAAATAACGGTGCGGTAAGCTTCATCATCCAAGCAAGTGACATTAAAAGTAAAATTCTTGTCAGCATTGCTAAACCAAGTCCAACAATACGACCAGACTGGCGTTGGCTTTCAGGTAAACGCCCAACTAGGATACTAATAAAAATAATATTATCGACCCCTAAAACGATCTCCAAAGCAGCAAGTGTCGCAAGTGATATCCACGCTTCAGGATCAGTAATCCATTCAAACATAATTTTTCCTATAATAAAGTTAAATAAATCCGAAAGTGCGGATCATAATGGCTTTATGATGAAAAGCAATCGTTATTTACATTTAAGAGATAATTGATTAATCGTTTCTGAGCGTTTCAAAAATCGTTTCGGCAAGTTTAAGGGAAATCCCAGGTACAGAGGCTATTTCATCTAAGGTCGCCTTTTTCACACCTTGTAAACCACCAAGATATTTCAGTAAAGCCTGACGACGTTTAGCGCCCACACCTTCAATGGTTTCTAAACCACTTTGTGTAAAGGCTTTTTGACGTTTTTTACGGTGCCCGCTTATTGCGTGATTATGGCTTTCATCACGGATGTGTTGAATCAAATGCAATGCCAAACTATCATCAGGTAAATGAATTTCGCGGTCTTGTTTGCTGATGATCAGTACTTCCTGCCCTGCTCGACGATCCACACCTTTTGCCACGCCAATTAAGTGCGGTCTATTTTTATCCCATTTTACTTGAAGATGTTGGAATACATTCAATGCACGATTTAATTGCCCTTTTCCACCATCAATAAAAATAATATCGGGAATTTTATCTTCTTCTAAATCACGCTCATAACGTTTCTGCAACGCTTGTTCCATCGCAGCATAATCATCCCCGCCAGTAATCCCTTCAATATTAAAACGACGATAATCAGATTTCATTGGACCTTCTTGATTAAAGACAACACAAGATGCCACCGTTTGATTTCCCATCGTGTGGCTTATATCGAAACATTCCATACGCTTAATTTCAGGAAGATTTAACAGATCACACAACGCTTGATAACGCTCTGACATTCGTGAAGATTGTTTAAGTTGTACATTTAAAGCCGCTTTGGCATTAACTTGTGCGAGCTGTAAATATTTACTCTTATCGCCTTTTACGCTTTCTTGAATCGTCACTTTTCTGCCCGCTTGATCAGTAAGAAGTTGCTCAAGCTCTGATTTTTCAGCTAATTGACGATCGACAATAATGCTATTCGGGATACTTCGTCCTTGATGACCTTGTAAATAAAATTGCCCCACAAAAGTTTCGGTAAGTTCTGATAAATCCGTATTGGCGGGTACTTTTGGGAAGTAACTGCGATTGCCGAGCACTTTTCCTTGACGAATAAACATCACTTGTACACAGGCTAAACCGTGTTGGTAAGCGATGGACATAATATCCATATCATCTAAACGCTCATTGGATACAAATTGTTTTTCAATAACCGAACGCACCGCCTGAATTTGATCGCGATAACGAGCAGCCTGTTCAAAATCTAAATTTCTGCTTGCCTGCTCCATTTTACCGATTAAATAATCTAACACCTGTTGATCTTTGCCTTGTAAAAATAAGCGCGCTAATTCAACTTGCTGATTATATTCTTCATCAGAAACATATCCCTGTACACAAGGTGCGGAACAACGCCCAATTTGATATTGCAAACAAGGACGAGAGCGGTTGGAATAAACGGAATTTTCACATTGACGAACAGGGAAAAGTTTTTGCAAAAGCGATAACGTTTCACGCACGGCTCCGGCGTGAGGATAAGGCCCGAAATATTCACCCGCAAATTTTTTAGACCCACGATAGGAAGTGATTCTTGGATGACGTTCTTTGGTTAATAAAATAAATGGATAGGATTTATCATCTCGCAATAACACATTATAACGAGGTTGATAAAGCTTGATAAAATTATGCTCTAGCAGTAAAGCTTCCGTTTCAGATGAAGTTAGCGTGGTGTCAATATGATGAATTGATGCCACCAACGCCTCTGTTTTTTTACTGCTCAGATTTTTACGAAAATAGCTTGAAAGACGTTTTTTTAGATCCTTTGCTTTCCCAACATAAATAACCTGATCTTTATCGTCATACATACGATAAACACCTGGTTCGTGAGAGACATCCGCTAAGAACTTTTTAGCATCAAACATTTTAATTCGCCGCTAAAATTGCCCGCACTTTTTCCAAATCTTCAGCGGTATCCACCCCCACTGCTGGCACTTCTTTCGCAAGTTCCACATGAATGCGTTCGCCGTTATATAACACACGAAGCTGCTCAAGTTTTTCTAGATTTTCAAGTTGAGTCGGTGCCCATTGCACATATTGTTTTATGAAACCCGCACGATACGCGTAAATACCAATATGACGTAAGTAAGCATCCGCAAGCTGTACTTTCTGAACATCCTGTAAATTCATAAACTGATCACGATCGTAAGGAATAACCGAACGAGAAAAATACAGTACATAGCCCTCTTTATCTGTTAACACTTTCACTGCATTTGGATTGAATAATTCCTCAGCATCATGAATTTTTACCGCAAGGCTTGCCATGTTCACGTTAAATTTTGCTAAATTATCTGCCACTTGTCGCACGATAACGGGAGGAATCAAAGGCTCATCCCCTTGAATATTGACAATGATTTCATTGTCAGGAATCGCTAATTTTTCTACAACTTCCGCTAAACGTTCTGTACCAGAATTATGATTAACCGAAGTCATACACACTTCCGCACCAAAACTTTTGGCAACATCAGCCACATTTTCATTATCGGTGGCAATAATCACTCGGCTCGCCCCAGACTGCAACGCTTTCTCAAATACATGTTGAATCATTGGCTTACCCGCAATATCAGCAAGAGGTTTTCCAGGCAAACGACTTGATGCAAAACGAGCGGGGATAATCACAGTAAATGACATAATTTATTCCTTATTCTTTAATATTTCAGCTTTATCGGCAAGTAATCAAAACAACTGGAGATTAATTCTTTCAGCCATTTCTATATTGCGCCACAAGTTTGTCTATTTTGTCCCAAAAGAGCGGTAAATTTTCACTTTGTTTTTCAGCCTCAATAATCTCCGCATCCACAGGGACATACCACCAATTATCTTTGGCAAAAGATTGGCATTTTACGGCATCTTTTTCCGTCATAAAGAGCGGTTGATTTTCAGCAATTTTTTCTAATTGAGACGCTTCAAAATGTTGATGATCTTGAAATGCTTGAGTTTTCTGTAATTGAATCCCTAACTTTTCTAACATAGTAAAAAAACGCTGTGGATTGCCAATCCCTGCAATGGCAAAACCTGATTGAAATTCCTTTAATTGGCGTTTTTCATTGGTTTTTAAATTAATCGCGAAATGAGGCACAAGACGCATAACCGCATCTGAATACTGATTTTGTCCACCATTAGTGATCACAAAATCTACGGATTTTAATCGACTTGGTAATTCACGCAATGGGCCTACAGGCAATACAAAACCATTTCCTAATGCACGCTCAGCGTCCATTACGACAATTTCTAAATCACGCTGTAATTTATAATGCTGTAAACCATCATCAGAAATAATAATATCGCACTCTGCTTGGCTTAAGAGTAATTCAATCGCTTGCTGGCGATTCGGGGAAATCACTACTGGCGCATTGGTTCGTTTCGCGATCAATACTGGCTCATCGCCACCTTCAATTGGATTCGTATTTTCAGTGACAAATAACGGATAAGTTTTAGATTTACTGCCGTAACCACGAGAAATCACACCTACGCGCAAACCTCGTTTTTTTAAATCTTCCACAAGCCAAACAACCACAGGCGTTTTGCCATTTCCACCAACAGACAAATTTCCCACAATTATCACCGGTTTTGGTGCGCGATAAGAAGATTTTATCCCCAAAGAGAATAAGGCGCGACGAAGTTGGCTAATCAACCAAAACAATAAAGAAAAAGGCGATAAGAGCCAAATAAGTTTGGAGTTGGAATACCAGAAGGGCATAGAAAATCCTTTCTAATAAGTGCGGATAAATAACGCGAGTTTTTCAACTCGCGTTTTCGATAATCAATAAATTAGCCACTAAACTGCATACTGTGTAATTGTTTATAGGCACCATTTTGTTCAAGCAATGCCTTATGGTTACCACGCTCACGAATTTCACCATGATCAATCACAAGAATTTCATCCGCATTTTCAATGGTTGATAAACGATGAGCGATTACGATAACAGTACGATCTTTCTTCAATTCATCTAATGCAGATTGAATTGCTCGTTCTGATTCTGTATCTAGTGCAGATGTAGCTTCATCTAAAATTAATACTGGAGAATTACGCAATAAAGCACGAGCAATCGCTAAACGTTGACGTTGCCCACCGGATAAGCTAGCACCGTTTTCACCAATGACCGTATCAAAACCTTGTGGTAATTTTTCGATAAACTCTAAAGCATAAGCCGCTTTTGCTGCTGCAATAATTTCTTCGCGAGAATACTTATCCTGCGCTGCATAAGCAATATTATTCGCAATGGTATCGTTAAATAAATGGACTTGTTGAGAAACCACAGCGCAGTTTTCGCGTAAATTAGATAAACGATAATCTTGGATATTTACGCCATCCAGTAAAATTTCACCTTGCTCAATATCGTAAAAACGGGTCACTAAATTAGCAATAGTTGATTTACCCGATCCAGAACGACCAACCAAAGCAACGTTTTTTCCTGCAGGCACGCTAAAAGAAATATTATTTAATGCAAGTTCCTCTTTTCCTGGATATGCAAAACTCACATTTTTAAATTCCAGTGCACCCTTCGCAGGTTCTGCTTTATAAGTACCGTTATCTTTTTCTGGTTCTAAATCTAAAATGGCAAATAAAGTTTGACAGGCTGCCATTCCACGTTGGAATTGAGAGTTTACATTGGTTAAAGATTTTAATGGACGCATCATCGCCAACATAGATGAGAAAACCACCGTAAAAGAACCCGCACTTAGGTTATCTTCCGCAATCAATGGAGTAGTCGCTAAAAACAATACTGCCGCCAAAGCAAGAGAAGCAATAATCTGCACAACAGGATCGGAAATGGAATCTGCGGTGACCATTTTCATACCTTTACGACGCATATTGTTACTGACTTTATTAAAACGTTCTTCCTCGACAAGCTGACCACCAAAAGAAAGCACGACTTTATGTCCTTTCAACATTTGCTCGGTCGTCGCTGTCAATTCCCCCATTGAATCTTGTAAATTCTTACTCAATTTACGGAAAATTTTTGAAACGATAGTGATCAATACCGCAATAATTGGCCCGATAACAAATAACACAAGCGTTAATTCCCAGCTTGTGTAAAACATTACGGCCAATAGCGAAATAATATATGCTCCTTCTCGCACAATTGTAATCAAAGATCCTGAAGAAGAACTTGCAATCATCTCCGAATCATAAGTGATACGAGAAAGTAATTTACCCGTTGAATTTCTGTCAAAGAAACTCACAGGCATAAACATCAAATGTTTAAACAAGCAGCGACGCATTGTCATCACAACTTTGCCTGACACCCATGCTAAACAATAATTAGAAATAAAGTTAGAGATCCCACGCAAAAAAATCATTCCCACGACGACCACAGCCATCATTTTCAAAAATGAATGATCCGCCTTACCGAATCCATCATCTAGCAAAGGTTTTAATAAATAAATAAGGCCTGAATCTGCCAAAGCATTAAGCACCAATGCGATAGCAGCTACCACTAAACCTGCTTTAAAAGGTTTAATTGTTGGCCATAAACGCTTAAACGTTTGTAAGGTTGAAAAATCATTTTCTTGTAATTTTTGCTCTTGCATAATCACTATCTAATGGTAAAAATTGCGCGCATTGTACCTTTTATTCGCTCGAGAATCCAATTACACGCGCATACCAAGGGGAAAATTCTGTGCGTGCTTGTTGGATTTCTAATCGGTCTTTAAAAAAATTTACCCGTACTTGCCCTGAAATAGCGGTATTTTCTACCGCACTTTTATAGCGTTGAAGCCTTTCTATAACCGAATAATGAGGGAATTTCCACGGATTCCAACGTCCACTAGAAATAATCGCCACATCTGGTCTAATCTGAGAAAGCAAGTATTCACTTGTCGATGTTTTACTCCCATGATGCCCCACTTGTAACATATCAATTTTTCCTAAAGTGCGGGCAAAAATTTGCTCATTTTTTACTTCAGCATCGCCAGTTAGCAAAACGCTATGCTTTCCATCATCGACTAAAATCACACAAGAATGGGCATTATCTGCTCGCTCCACAATAGAATGCGGCGAAAGTATTTGAAAATGTAGCTCTTGCCAATCCCAATCACGTCCAGCAGTACAAAAAGTGCGGTAATTTTCCCAATAATTTCTTTGTGAAGGGGTAATAAATTCCACATTGGGATACGTCTTTAAAATTGCCGAAGCACCACCTGCATGATCGTTATCATCGTGGCTCAAAATCAACTTTTCCAAAGTAATCCCTTCTCTTTGCAAATAAGGCAAAATTTCTAATTCAGCCATATTTCCACTTTGCCATGCTGGGCCTGTATCATAGAGAATCCCTTTACCATTTTTCACAATCAATGTTGCCAAGCCTTGCCCCACATCTAAAGTATCTACCTGCCAAGTTGGCTTGCTCAATTGTTTAAACAACAAAATCATAAAACAAAGCGACATAATGCCGAAAGAACATCGCAAAACGTTGATTCGCTCATCTTTTAGCAAAGGTTTACTAAGATTTAATGTAAAAAATTTTGCTCGTTTTATTTGCCTGGTTGATGATGAAATCTCGGGTTCTCGGTAAATACTCCAAATAATTAACATAAAAATTCCGCCACAAAATGCAGTTAAAACCAGTGCTAAATTAAATGAAACATTTAACCAATTCCCTTGAAAAACAGAAATTAACCAAGTAATTCCTTCGGCTAGCTTATTTGCAAGTTGCCAAGAAAAAACTGCGCCGTTGGTAAAAACAGCAAATAAAATCAAGGGAACAAGGAAAAAGCTATAAAGTGGTACAGCAATAAGATTGGCTAAAAAACCACTCAGCGATAAGCCATTAAATAGAAAAAGTTGCAAAGGCGTAAAAAAGATCAATAACCCAAATTGCAAATGAAATAAACTCAAAATCCACCGAGCTTTTGGTGAAAAGGTGTGATTTTTCCATTGAAAAAGAGAAAAAGGTACATAGCGATACCAGACGATCAAACAACCAACTGCTCCACAAGAAAGCCAAAAACTGACCGAAAGCGGCATTAATGGATCACATAAAAGCAAGAATCCAACAACCAGCATAAAAAGCTGAATAGGAGAATAATGTCGCCTCATTATTTGAATGAAGAAAACGAAAACAAGTGCTGAAATGGCACGAAAAGTTGGTACGCTAAAACCAGCCAAATACGCATAAATTAAAGCAAATAAAACACCAAAAACTAAAGAAAAATAAGGATGAATAAAACGGGTGGGTAAAAATACTTGCACAACACACGCCAAGTAAAATCCAATTCCCATAGCCAACCCAATATGTAAGCCTGAAATAGCAATAAGATGTGCGGTATTGGTTTGTTGGTAAATTGACCAGGTGTTTTTATCTAACCAAGCCCGTTCACCAAAAGCTAACGCGATCAATAAACCTTGTAGAGATAATCCTTCCGTTTGCTTCTTTACTTGTTGCAATTTTTCTGCGCGCAATGATGAAATATCAGAAATTTTCACCGCACTTTTTACGGTTCCAACAGCAGTAACCCCCTTGGAAAAATACCATTGTTGCCGATCAAATCCACCAAAATTTAATCGCGCAGAAAGTGGCCGTAAGGAAATTTCCGCTTGCCAAATTTCCGATAATTGAGGCACCTCTTTTGCTTTCCAATTTAAAAAAACTCGTTGCTCTCGCAAGTTATCCGCAAATTTTGCTGTAGCAATGAGAGTTTGATAATCCTGTTGGTGCAAAATTTCTTGGATCTTAAAAGTTACCACTTGCTTTTGAGCGGTAATACTTTGAGCCTGTTGTAACAAGCTGAATGCGGAATGATGTGTATACCCTAGAGAAACAACAAAAAAAGCAAGAAAAACTAAGAAATTTCTACGCAAAAAAATAAAAAGAAAAATCAAAGCAAGCGCAATAACCAGAGCAACTTGCCAAGTCAGTAGCCATGACTGCGGTAGAAATAACAACGTTAAATCTGCAACAATTAACAAGACAGCTAAAGTTATTAAGTTTAATTTCATTTTTATAAAAGATTAATTCCAGTCTCTCTAAGCCTAGGCTAGTTTTATTTAAATATGCAAACGGTTGCCTCAAATTTTGCGATCCATATCGTAAAAATAAATTTCTCAGGAAAATTTACTTGCTAAAACAAACAACTTCTGATATTTATACCGCCCGCAAAAATTGGGTTCCTAAAAGTGCTGTCAGGAACAAACTAAAATAACAAGACAGGAAGTCGTGAAGTTCACGCTTAAATTCTGTATGTATTAGGAGTGAGAGATGTCAAGAGCATCATTGAGCTTGCTAGATTTAGCAGGCGTTAAGCCTTATCAAATGAAAAAAGATGAAGAATATATGAATGAAGAGCAAATTCTTCATTTCAGAAAAATTCTTAATGCTTGGCACGAACAAATCGTGGAAGAAGCTTCTCGCACCGTTGCACATATGCAGGATGAAGTAACCAATTTCCCCGATCCTGCAGACCGAGCAACTCAGGAAGAGGAATTCAGTCTAGAATTACGTAATCGCGATCGCGAACGTAAACTAATGAAAAAAATTGAAGCAACCTTAAAAAAACTTGATACAGATGATTTCGGTTACTGCGATTGTTGTGGTGAAGAAATTGGCATTCGCCGTTTAGAAGCACGCCCAACAGCAGATCTCTGCATTGATTGCAAAACGTTAGCTGAAATCCGTGAAAAACAAGTCGCTGGTTAATTCATTCTATTGAAAAATACAAAAGTGCGGTTAAAATTAGCCGCACTTTTTTGCATTTAAAAATGCGGAAAAATCCCCTTGCCTTTTTCTTTACAGAAAAAGAACTAAGTCATTTATTTCCAACTAAAAAAACGGAGTAAATTATTCTTACTTATATCAAAAATTTGTTTGGCAAAAAGACAAAAAAATCAAAAGAGGTTGCCAAAACAAGTGCTCATTCTAAACGAGTTGAGCGTTCTAATAGTCAAATGCCAAAAGCGCGGGCAAAAAAATCAGAACAAACACACCGCTACGATAAAAATGTGATTAAAGCGGCTCAATTTGATATTTCACCGCGTGATTTTAGCCGTAATGCACTCACCGTAGTGGAAAAACTGCAACGTCAAGGTTTCGAGGCTTATATCGTCGGTGGATGTATCCGCGATTTATTGCTCGGAAAAAAACCAAAAGATTTTGATGTTGCAACAAACGCCCGTCCTGAGCAAATCCAAAACATTTTTCAACGCCAATGCCGTTTAGTGGGTCGCCGTTTCCGATTAGCACATATTATGTTTGGTCGAGATATTATTGAAGTCGCCACTTTCCGTGCAAATCACAGTGATGCTCGCAATGAAAATCAAGCGAAACAGAGCAATGAAGGCATGTTGCTGCGCGATAATGTTTACGGCACGATCGAACAAGATGCAGAACGCCGTGATTTTACGGTCAATGCGCTGTATTACAATCCTCAAGACAATACCTTACGTGATTATTTTGATGGTCTTCAGGATCTCAAAGCGGGAAAACTGCGCTTAATCGGCGATCCAGTTACGCGTTATCAAGAAGATCCTGTGCGCATGCTACGCTCAATTCGTTTCATGGCAAAACTTGATATGTTCCTTGAAAAACCAAGCGAACAACCAATTCGTGAACTTGCACCTTTATTAAAAAATATTCCGCCAGCTCGCTTATTTGACGAAAGTTTAAAATTATTGCAGGCGGGACAAGGGGTAAAAACCTATCGTTTATTACGTCAATATGGTTTATTTGAACAACTTTTCCCTGCATTAAGCGCATATTTTACAGAGAAAGAAGATAGCTTTGCAGAACGCATGATCGTAACCGCGCTTACTTCTACGGATGAACGTGTTGCGGATAAACTTCGTATTAATCCTGCATTTTTATTTGCAGCATTTTTCTGGTATCCATTGCGCGAAAAAGTGGAAATTTTGAAAAATGAAGGCGGTTTAAATAATCATGATGCTTATGCTTTAGCGGCTAATGAAGTTTTAGACTTATTCTGCCGAGCTTTAGCTGCGCCACGTCGTCATACTGCGGTCATTCGTGATATTTGGTTCTTACAGCTACAATTATTAAAACGTACTGGCTCAGCACCAATGCGCACCATGGAACATCCAAAATTCCGTGCAGGCTTTGATTTACTGGCTATGCGTGCGGAAATTGAAGGTGGCGAAACGATTGAATTGGCCAAATGGTGGCACGAATATCAATTCAGCAATGGTGAACAGCGTGAACAGTTAGTACACGAGCAACAACGCTTACATCCTAAACCAAAGAAAAAATACTATCGTCCACGCCGTCGTAAAACCACGCGCTCAGCAGAATAAGGGAAAAGATGATTACTGCATATATTGCCCTTGGTAGCAATTTAAACACACCAGTGGAACAATTACATGCTGCGCTTAAAGCGATAAGTCAGTTACCAAACACTCATTTGGTAACGACGAGCTCTTTTTATAAAAGCAAACCGCTCGGCCCACAAGATCAACCCGATTATGTGAATGCTGTTACAAAAATTGAAACCAAGCTTAGCCCGCTTGCTCTATTGGATGAATTGCAACGCATTGAAAATGAGCAAGGTCGAGTACGTTTACGTCGCTGGGGTGAGCGTACATTAGATTTGGATATTTTGCTTTACGGCAACGAAATCATTCAAAACGAACGCCTAACGATTCCCCATTATGATATGCATAACCGTGAGTTTGTCATTGTGCCGTTATTTGAAATCGCATCGGATTTGGTCTTACCTAACACTCAACCACTAGTAGATTTGGTCAAGCAATTTGATGACCATGAAATGATAAAATTAAATCCCTAGAAATTTCACCGCACTTTTATGAACCTCAAAAGTGCGGTAGAATCAGCCCACATTTTTCTTCATTCATGACCCGTTATGGAAAGCTTGACTCAATATATCCCTGATGAATTTTCTATGCTCTGCTTCGGCAAAAAATTCGCGGAAATTCTTTTAAAATTGCATACAGAAAAAGCCATTATGGTTTATCTTAACGGTGATCTTGGGGCAGGAAAAACAACGCTGACACGCGGAATGTTGCAAGGTATCGGTCATCAGGGTAATGTAAAAAGTCCAACTTATACGTTGGTTGAAGAATACAATATTGCAGGCAAAATGATTTATCATTTTGATTTATATCGTTTAGCAGATCCTGAAGAGCTCGAATTTATGGGCATTAGAGATTATTTTAATACGGATAGCATCTGCTTAATTGAATGGTCTGAAAAAGGCCAAGGCATATTGCCGGAAGCGGATATTTTAGTAAATATTGATTATTACGATGATGCACGAAATATTGAATTAGTCGCACAAACAAACTTAGGTAAAAATATTATAAAAGCATTCTCTAATTAATTTATTTATGAAAACAAAAATTTTATTTTTTCTTTTTTTCTCAACGTTTAGCTTCTCTCTTTTTGCAGCCCCAATCACGATTGCGATTGACCCTGGTCATGGGGGAAAAGATCCCGGTGCAATCAGCCGAAACTTGGGCATTTATGAAAAAAATGTCACACTTTCGATTGCAAAAGAGTTAAAAGCCTTACTCGATAAAGACCCAAATCTTCGCGGCGTATTAACACGCAGTGGCGATTACTATATTTCCGTGCCTGAGCGTTCAGAAATCGCACGTAAATTTAAAGCGAATTATCTCATTTCCATTCATGCGGACTCATCTGAATCACCTGAACGTCGCGGTGCATCAGTCTGGGTATTGTCAAACCGTCGAGCCAATGATGAAATGGGTCAATGGTTAGAAGACGATGAAAAACGCTCTGAACTACTCGGTGGCGCAGGAAAAGTGCTTTCACACAATAACGATAAATATCTTGATCAAACTGTGCTTGATTTACAATTTGGTCATAGCCAACGTACTGGTTATGAACTTGGCAAACATATCTTAAGTCATTTTTCAAAAGTGACAACCTTAAGCCGCAGCATTCCTCAACACGCAAGCCTTGGCGTTTTACGTTCGCCCGATATTCCTTCCGTATTAGTGGAAACAGGTTTTCTATCAAATTCTGACGAAGAACAAAAACTTAACTCTCCAGCTTATCGCCGTCGTATCGCCTATATGATTTATGAGGGATTAGTGGTTTTCCGCGGCGGAAAAGCCAAATCTTTCATTAGTGATGATATTGTTCAGAATAGCAAACAAAATGATACAAAAAATACTGAAAAAAATGACCGCACTTCCGATAAAAATGCCAATGAAAACAGTGTAAAAGATAGCGGCCTTCGCCATACAGTCAAAAATGGGGAAAGTTTAGGAAGCCTTGCGAATAAATACGATGTCAAAGTGGCTGACATTGTGGCGTTAAATAAATTAAAACGCGAAGCGCTTTGGATTGGAGAAACCATCAAAATTCCAGATAATGGAAAAACTCAGAAAGCACAAGATGACAAAACAAATTCATCAAAAAATAAAGAAAGTGCGGTGAAAAAGACAGAGAAAACGACTGAAAAAACCAACAATCCAAAAATAGAAAAATCAGAAAATAAAACGGATAAAAATAAATCCTCAAATAAAATGAAAAAAGAGGAAACCTCATCCACTAAAAAATCGGATGATGAAAAAAAAGAAATTCCGCTTTACCATGTCATTCAAAAAGATCAGACAATCTATGCTGTATCGCGAGAATACAATATTTCAGTCAACCAAATTTTAAAGCTGAATCCAAAATTAAAAGATGGTAAAGCCCTGAGCGGACAAAAAATTAAATTAAGAGAAAAATAAATGCCAATTAAAATTCTTTCCCCACAACTTGCGAACCAAATTGCTGCTGGTGAAGTAGTAGAACGCCCTGCGTCTGTGGTGAAAGAATTAGTGGAAAATAGCCTTGATGCAGGTGCAAATAAAATCCAAATCGATATCGAAAATGGTGGGGCAAATTTAATCCGCATTCGTGACAACGGCTGTGGCATTCCAAAAGAAGAATTAGGCCTTGCTTTGGCACGACATGCTACGAGTAAAATAGCTGACCTTGACGATCTAGAAGCCATTTTAAGTTTGGGTTTTAGAGGCGAAGCATTGGCAAGTATCAGCTCGGTATCGCGCTTAACGCTCACCTCTCGCACAGCAGAGCAAACTGAAGCGTGGCAAGTTTATGCGCAAGGTCGTGATATGGAAACCACAATCAAACCTGCATCACATCCTGTCGGCACAACAGTTGAAGTTGCCAATCTTTTTTTCAACACGCCAGCTCGTCGAAAATTTTTGTGCACAGACAAAACAGAATTTACTCATATTGATGAAGTCATTCGCCGCATTGCTTTAACAAAATTCAATACGGCATTTACATTGACTCATAATGGGAAAATTATCCGTCAATATCGTCCTGCTGAAGAGCTCAGTCAGCAACTAAAACGTGTTGCCGCTATTTGTGGGGATGATTTTGTCAAAAATGCCTTACGAATTGATTGGAAACACGATGATTTACACTTATCGGGCTGGGTAGCTACACCAAATTTTAGCCGAACTCAAAATGATTTAAGTTATTGCTACATTAATGGCCGAATGGTGAGAGATAAAGTGATCAGCCATGCTATTCGACAAGCCTATGCACAATATTTACCAACCGATGCTTATCCTGCGTTTGTGTTGTTTATTGACTTAAACCCACACGATGTGGATGTCAATGTTCATCCGACCAAACATGAAGTGCGCTTTCATCAACAACGCCTCATTCATGATTTTATTTACGAAGGCATCAGCCATGCGCTAAACAATCAAGAACAGCTTAATTGGCACACAGACCAAAGTGCGGTAGAAAATCACGAAGAAAATACGGTGCGTGAACCCCAACCAAATTACAGAATTCGACCTAATCGTGCCGCTGCGGGGCAAAATATCTTTGCGCCACAATATCATGAAAAACCACAGCAAAATCAACCGCACTTTTCTAACACACCAGTGTTGCCAAATCATGTAAGTACTGGTTATCGAGATTACCGTTCTGATGCGCCGAGTAAAACCGAGCAACGTTTATATGGTGAATTGTTACGTACATTACCACCTACAGAGCAAAAGAATATATCAAAAACAGTACAACAAAATATTTCAGATACAGCTAAAATCATCTCAACTGAAATAATTGACTGCCCATCACATCTACGCGCCCTTTCACTTATTGAAAATCGCGCGTTGTTATTACAACAGAACCAAAATTTCTTTTTGCTTTCATTGGAAAAATTACAACGCTTGCAATGGCAATTGGCTTTACAACAAATACACATTGAACAACAACCTTTATTGATTCCCATCGTGTTCCGATTAACTGAATCACAATTTCAAACATGGCAACAATACTCAGACGACTTCAAAAAAATTGGCTTTGAATTTATCGAAAATCAAGCACAATTACGCTTAACCTTAAATAAAGTGCCAAGTTTATTGCGTACACAAAATCTACAAAAATGCGTAATGGCAATACTGACTAGAGATGAAAATTCATCACTATTTTTAACCGCACTTTGCTCACAATTAGAATGTAAAACCTTTGACGCTTTAGCGGACGCACTCAATTTATTGAGCGAGACGGAACGTTTACTGACGCAAACGAATCGCACGGCATTCACCCAATTACTCAAACCTGTTAATTGGCAGCCTTTATTAGACGAAATTTAGATTCTTCATGAAACCAACCGCAATTTTTTTAATGGGCCCAACAGCCTCAGGTAAAACAGATTTAGCCATTCAACTACGAAGCTCACTTCCAGTCGAAGTGATTAGTGTAGATTCAGCGCTCATTTATAAAGGAATGGATATTGGCACAGCGAAACCATCAAAAGAAGAACTTGCTCTTGCCCCTCACCGTTTGATTGATATTTTAGATCCATCAGAAAGCTATTCCGCAATGAATTTCCGCGATGATGCGCTACGAGAAATGGCAGATATTACCGCACAAGGCAAAATTCCGTTACTAGTGGGCGGCACGATGTTGTATTACAAAGCATTAATTGAAGGGCTTTCTCCCTTGCCTTCTGCTGATGAAAATATTCGCGCCGAGCTTGAACAAAAAGCAGCTCAACAAGGTTGGGCAACATTACACGCAGAACTCGCCAAAATCGATCCTATTTCTGCCGCCCGAATTAATCCGAGTGATTCTCAACGAATCAATCGTGCTTTAGAGGTTTTTTATATCACGGGAAAATCACTTACTGAACTTACAGAAGAAAAAGGCGAAGCCTTGCCTTATGATTTTGTACAATTTGCAATCGCGCCGCAAGATCGTCATATTTTGCATGACCGCATTGAACAACGCTTTCATAAAATGATTGAACTGGGCTTTCAAGAAGAGGTAGAAAAACTTTATGCGCGTGGTGATTTAAATATTAATCTACCGTCAATTCGCTGTGTAGGCTATCGTCAAATGTGGGAATATTTACAAGGCGATTACGATCACGAAGAAATGATTTTCCGTGGTATTTGTGCAACTCGCCAGCTAGCTAAACGCCAGCTCACTTGGCTGCGCGGTTGGAAAACACCAATACAATGGCTTGACAGTTTGCAACCTCAACAAGCGAAAGAAACCGTATTACGTCACTTAAATTCTTATCAAAAAGGTTAGAAAAAATGACCGCACTTTCTGCCCTCATTGAACAAAAATTGCAATCTCTTGGCACAATTCTGTGCCAATCTTTTCCAGAACTTTCCCCAGAAAAAATTCACGAAGCTATTCAACAAAATTCAAATCATCCAGAACTGCCTGTTTATCAATTAGGCTATGCTATGGCAATGTCTGACTTTGTAGAAAATGTCTTGCAAAAATACCCGCACTTAGTGAAACAATGGTGGGAAAAATCCCCCTGTTTTGCAGATTGCTCTGCCTATATTGAACGTTTGAATAAAGAGTTAGCCAATGTTCATGACGAAACCTCACTCTATCAAACATTACGCCAATTCCGTAACATTGAAATGGCAAAATTAAGTTTTTGTCAAAGTTTGAATCTTGCGACTGTTGAGGAAATTTTTATTCAGCTTTCACAACTTGCAGAGAGTTTAATTATCGCTGCCCGCGATTGGCTTTATCATCAAGCCTGTATGGAGATGGGCACGCCAATGGATGAACAAGGCAATCCGCAGCAGCTTTATATCCTAGGAATGGGGAAATTAGGCGGCTTTGAACTAAATTTTTCCTCAGATATTGATTTAATTTTTACTTATCCATCACAATGGGAAACGTCCATTGAGAATACGAATGCTCGACGTTCTGTGGATAATACGAAATTTTTCACACGGTTAGGGCAACGTCTTATTTCTGCCTTAGATGAATTTACCTCTGATGGTTTTGTATATCGAACCGATATGCGCTTGCGCCCATTTGGTGACAGCGGCGCGCTTGTTCTCAGCTTTGCAGCAATGGAACAATATTATCAAGATCAAGGTCGAGATTGGGAACGCTATGCAATGATCAAAGGACGACTATTGGGCGCACAAACAAAGGATCCCAACGTTTCAAAATTGAAAAAAATGTTACGCCCTTTTGTGTATCGTCGCTATATTGACTTTAGTGTGATTCAATCTTTACGCGAAATGAAAGGCAAAATTGAGCGAGAAGTACGCCGTCGTGGTTTGAAAGATAATATTAAACTAGGTGCTGGTGGTATTCGTGAAGTCGAATTTATCGTGCAAGTTTTTCAACTCATTCGAGGTGGACGAGAAATCAATCTGCAACAACATTCACTCTTAAAGATCTTACCTGAAATTACCAAACTAGGATTAATTACCGAGCAACAATTCCACGATTTACGTGAAAGTTATATTTTTTTACGCCGCGTAGAAAACATTCTACAAGCCATTAACGATCAACAAACTCAAACACTACCAACCGATGAAATAGATCAAATTCGTTTAGTCGAGGCATGTAAAACATTCACCTGTTTAAATGAAAATAATCAAACCATTGAAAAACATTATCCAATAGAAAATTGGGATGATTTTTACCGCACTTTGCAACAAAAACAAGAAAAAGTGCGAGCGGTATTTACTCAATTAATCGGTGATGAACAAGATGAGCCTTCACCAACGGATAGCCAGTGGCAAGATTTTTTAGAATCAGACTTTGAGGATATTGAACAAACATTATTAGAGAGTGGTGTATCAGAAAATAATATTGATGAAGTTTTAGAAAAGCTTTCTCAATTCAAAGACAGCCTAAATCACAGAGTGATTGGTTCGCGTGGGCGTGATGTTTTGAGTCATTTAATGCCAACAGTATTTGCACTCATTTTTCAACAAGAAAATTACCGCACTTTGCTCCCCCGAATTCTGAACATTATTGAAAAAATTTCGAGTCGCACGACTTATTTAGAATTATTATTGGAAAATCCTCGCGCACTTCAGCAAGTTATTGAACTTTGTGCTCAGTCTCAACTTATTTCAGAGCAACTGGCCCGCCATCCTATCTTATTAGATGAATTGCTTAATACAGAAGCGCTAGCCCATCCGTTGCCATTTACCCAATATCCTGCGGAGTTACACCAATATTTGCTTCGTTTACCTCCTGATGATGAAGAACAGCTTATTGATGCTTTACGTCAATTTAAACAAGCAACCCTATTAAAAGTGGCCGCAGCAGATATTTTGGGGGCATTACCAGTGATGAAGGTAAGCGATCATTTAACCTATCTTGCCGAAGCGATTATTGAAGTCGTTGTGAATCTAGCTTGGAAACAAGTTTCGTCTAGATTTGGCGTGCCTGAACATTTGCAAAATAATGAAAAAGGATTTTTAGTGATTGGTTATGGAAAACTGGGTGGTATTGAACTCGGTTATAAATCCGATTTAGACCTCGTATTTTTGTACGATGCCGTAGAAAATCAAACAACAGGTGGCAAAAAAGTGATTGATAGCAATCAATTTTACCTACGCTTGGCACAAAAGATTGTAAGTATTTTCAGCATAAATACTTCCGCTGGCGTACTTTATGAGGCAGATATGCGCCTACGCCCTTCTGGCGATGCTGGCTTAATTGGCTGCTCTCTTTCTGCATTTGCCCATTATCAATTAAATGAAGCTTGGACATGGGAAAAACAAGCGCTTGTGCGTGCTCGCCCTGTATTTGGCGAATCATCTCTTAAAGCTAAATTTGAGCATATCCGCCAACAAGTACTTTCTGCATCACGAGATCTTGAACAATTAAAGCGAGATGTTGCGGAGATGCGAGGAAAAATGTTCACTCATTTGTCCCATTCAAAAGATGGTGAATTTAATCTTAAAACAGATCGCGGTGGCATCACTGATATTGAATTTATTGCTCAATATTTAATGCTTGCCAATGCCCCACAAAACCCACAACTGACAAAATGGTCAGACAATGTACGTATTTTCGATGATATGGCAGAGGCTAAAATTATTAGCCAAACAGACTGCGACGCTTTAAAACAAAGTTATGTCGATTTACGCAATGCTATTCACCATTTAAATTTGATTGGCAAATCCCCTGTTGTAGATGAAACTGAATTTGTCAAAGAGCGGTCATTTATTCAAGCATTTTGGGATAAGTTATTTAGTTCATAAAATACTAATTAAATCCCATTTTTAATGAACTAAATCTAACATTTCCTGAGCATTGGCTAAAGCTAATTCTGTAATTTCACTTCCGCCCAAGAGTCTTGCCAAGGCTGGTACACGTTCAGCTTGTGAAAGTGCGGTCATTTGTGTTTCAGTTTTATTATCCACAGTAAATTTTTCTACATTGAACTGATGATGGCCATGACAAGCAACCTGTGGTAAGTGAGTTACGCATAATACTTGGCAACGTTCACTTAATTGACGTAAGAGTTTTCCGACAACGCTTGCAGTTTTTCCGCTAATGCCCACGTCCACTTCATCGAAAATTAACGTTGGAATAGCCGATTGATCAGAAGTTAAAACTTGAATCGACAAAGAAATACGAGAAAGCTCACCACCAGAGGCAATTTTAGCTAACGGTTGAGGTTGTTGACCTAAATTACTACGCAGAGTAAAAATCACATTATCTGAACCGTTTGATCCCACTTTATCGAAGTCCGTATTCAACTCTACATAAAATTCTGCATTTTCCATTGCAAGTTGTTTTATAGACTGCGTGACATTCTGCGCTAAGCGAGCTGCAGATTGCTGACGACTTTCAGTTAATGCTTTAGCCGTTACTTGCATTTGTTCAAATGCGAGTTTTTCTTGCTCAATCAACATCTCTTCACTTTCAGAAAAATCTAAAAGTGCGGTTAATTCTGCTTTTAATTTTTTGTGATGTTCCACAAGATCTTCAGGTTTAACTTGATGTTTACGAGCAAGTTGTAAAGCCTGACTAATTCTTTGTTCGATTTCCTGTAAAAGTTGAGGATCTTGCTCGATATTACTCGATAAATTTCGCACTTCACTGGTTGCTTCTTGCACTTGAATCAACGCATCATTCAACATACTTTGCACTTCAGCATATTGCGGATCAAGTTCAGCTAATTCATCAATATATTGTGTCGCACGATACAGCAAACTATCGATATTTACTGTGTCATTTTCACTTAAAATTTGCAGGGCTGATTGAGAAAGTTGGGTTAACTGTTCACTGCTAGATAAACGACGTTGTTCATCTTCTAATTCCAAATATTCATTTGATCGAAGATTAAATTCATCTAATTCATCAACTTGATACTGTAAAAGTTGTTTACGTGCTTCATTTTCTGCCACTTTTTGTTGAAAGGTTTTAACTTGATTTTGAAGATTTTTCCATGCTTGATAATCTTCACGCATTTTCACAAGTAATTCAGGATGAGCGGCAAAATTATCAACTAACTGAAGCTGATAGTCATTTTTTAGCAATAATTGGGAAGCGTGCTGCCCATTAATATGAACAAGATATTGACCAATTTCTTTTAATTGAGAAGCGGATACAGGAGTGCTATTAATAAAAGCTTTAGAACGTCCGTCTGCATTAATCACACGACGCAAAATACATTCAGTGGGATTATCGGGATCTTGTAATTCTTGCTCACTCAACCATTGATAAGCAGAATTTTGCGATTCTAGTTGGAAAGTTGCACAAATTTCTGCTCGTTCTTGCCCTTCGCGTACCATTGAGGTTTCAACTCTTTGTCCGAAACATAAACCTAAAGCATCAATAGCGATAGATTTACCAGCCCCAGTTTCCCCAGTAATAACAGACATTCCTTTCGCCAATTCGATATCAAGCTGGCGAACAATCGCAAAATTATTGATAGTAAGTTGAGTAAGCATAGCAAAATCCTTTAACTGTATATCAATTATATTACAACTGATTTAATTTACAGTAAAGGATTTTTTTACAGTATTTTAATGATGCGTTTCTACTATGCTTTTTTATAAAAATTAAAATGATTTCAACCAACCTAATTTGGTACTTAATACATTATAATAATTATAATTTTTTAGATGAAGCAATCGGAGTTTATGCTCACTTTTTTGAATATGAACCACATCATCAGGCGTAAAAGGTAAGGCTATTTGACTATCACAGCCCACCTCCAATTGAGATGTATTATGTTCAGCAAAACGAATCGATATTTTGCTATCACCATCAATAACAAGAGGACGAGAAGTTAATGTATGTGGAAACATTGGCACTAACGCAATAGCATTAAGGTTTGGTGTCAAAATAGGTCCACCAGCAGAAAGAGAATAAGCCGTAGAACCTGTTGGCGTAGAAACAATTAATCCATCAGAACGTTGTGAAAATGCAAACTTATCATTGATATACACATGAAAATCGATCATATGTGCAATTTTCGCAGGGTGGATAACCGCCTCATTCACTGCATTGCCTGTCGATACAATTTCACCTGCTCGCTCAATTTTTGCTTCCAATAAAAAACGTTCTTCCACGAAGAATTCACCGCGTTCTAAACAAGCTTCAAGTTGAGCATAGGCATTTTTCGGGTCAATATCTGTTAAAAATCCCAAATTACCGCGGTTAATTCCAATCAATGGAATATCATATTTTGCTAATACGCGAGCACGGCCCAACATATTACCATCACCACCAATCACAATAACCAACTGTGCTTGGCAACCAATTTCATCAAGTGTCGCAAGATTTTCTGCAGGAAGCCCCAGTTTTTCAGCAACATCTTTTTCCATCATTACTTGATAACCACGTTCCGTTAACCAGTGAAACAAATTTTTGTGCATTTGTAGGTTAATGTCATTTCTAGGTTTTCCTACAAGTCCAATGGTTTTAAAGGAACGATATAAATTATTCATAAAATAAACCGCACTTGAATTTAACATTTTCATCATTATATAGTTTTTTGTTAGACTATAGCTAACGACTATAGCGAATTTTGTATTTACGGAGAAAAAAATGTCAGAACAAGAACAAAAAGTTGAAACCCCAGAAGTAGAAAAAGAAGAGGCTGTTGTGGAAGAAACACAACAAACAGAGCCTTCTCAAGAACTTGATCCTTTAGAAGAAGCTATTGCCCGAGTACAAGAACTTGAAGAGCAACTAAAAACTCAAATTGAAGAAGCGGCAAACAAAGAACAGGATATTTTACTTCGCTCTCGTGCTGAAATTGAAAACCTTCGTCGTCGAACTGAACAAGACGTAGAAAAAGCACATAAATTCGCATTGGAAAAATTCTCAAAAGACATTTTGAATACTATCGATAACCTAGAGCGTGCGCTTGCCACTCCAGCAAATAAAGAAGATGAAAGCGTAAAAGCCTTATTTGACGGCGTAGAACTGACCTTAAAAGAATTAGTTTCAACCGTTAGTCGTTTTGGTGTGGAAGCTGTGGGGGTTGTCGGTGAAGCATTTAATCCTGACTTACATCAAGCCATTTCAATGCAACCTGCTGAAGGCTTTGAAAGCAATCAAATTAGCGTCGTATTGCAAAAAGGCTACACCTTAAATGGTCGAGTCATTCGCCCAGCGATGGTAATGGTGGCGGCTTAAGCCATAAGATAAAAAAGAGCGGTCGATTTTTCGGCCGTTTTTTTATATTCATCAATAACAATTATATGATTAATTTTATTGTTCACACTGCCCTTCAGTTTTAAAAATAAAAACTTTGATCTCGCTCACAAAATCAAAAAATGTTTGAGAAAAGTTCTCAACAACTTAATTTGATATTTTTCTAATAAAATCAATCTTTAACAAAATTCTATTACAATAAAACACCTAAAAACACTACATATTGTGTGTTGATTATCTTTTTAGATCTATATATAGTGCAGTCCGCATTTCAAAAACACTATATATTGGAGCTATATCATGAGTAACTTTGGGGTCATCAAGCGCGATGGTTCTCGTGCGGAGTTTGAGATTCAACGTATCATCAATGCCATTAAAAAAGCCGCAAGTGCGGTCAATATTTCCGATGAATTTTATTGCCACCAAATTGGACAAGAAGTAGGAAATGAAATATTCACCCATCATCAAGGCGAGATTGATATTAATCAGATTCAAAAAATCGTTGAAGATAAATTGATGGCAAGTCGTTATCCTGAGGTTGCTCGTGCGTATATCGAATATCGTCATGATCGTGATTTAGCGCGAGAAAAACGTAGCCAGCTAACAAAAGAAATTGAAGGCTTGATTGAACAAAGCAACGTAGAATTACTTAATGAAAATGCCAATAAAGACGCGAAAGTGATTCCAACGCAACGTGATTTGCTTGCTGGAATTGTGGCAAAACATTATGCCAAACACCATATTCTTCCACGCGATGTAGTAGAGGCTCACGAAAAAGGTGAAATTCATTATCACGATTTAGACTACGCACCGTTCTTCCCGATGTTTAACTGTATGTTAGTGGATTTAGAAGGCATGCTTTCTCGTGGTTTCAAAATGGGCAATGCGGAAATCGAACCCCCTAAATCCATTGGCACCGCTACTGCAGTGACAGCACAAATTATCGCTCAAGTTGCCAGCCATATTTACGGTGGCACAACCATTAACCGTATTGATGAAGTACTTTCCCCTTATGTGCAAATCAGTTACGAAAAACACCTCAAACATGCCCAAGAATGGAACGTGCCTGATATTGAAGGTTACGCCAAAGCATTGATTGAAAAAGAGTGTTTCGATGCCTTCCAATCTTTAGAATATGAAGTGAATACACTGCATACGTCGAATGGGCAAACGCCATTTGTGACCTTTGGTTTTGGTTTAGGTACAAGTTGGCAATCCCGCTTAATTCAGCAAGCTATTTTAAAAAATCGTATTCGTGGACTCGGAAAAAACCATAAAACGCCAGTCTTTCCAAAACTTGTTTTCACCATCAAAAAAGGCTTGAACCAAACTCAAGGCGATCCGAATTACGATATCAAACAACTCGCATTGGAATGTGCATCAAAACGTATGTATCCAGATATTCTCAATTACGATCAAGTTGTCAAAGTCACAGGCTCTTTTAAAGCCCCTATGGGATGCCGTAGCTTTTTAGGTGCATACGAAGAAGACGGACATGAAATTCACGATGGGCGTAATAATCTTGGCGTGGTGAGTTTGAATTTACCGCGTATCGCGTTGGAGTCTAAAAACGAAGAAGATTTCTACCGCACTTTAGATGAACGTTTAGCTATTGCGAAAAAAGCATTAATGACACGTATTGCCCGCCTTGAAAATACCAAAGCTCGCGTTGCCCCCATTCTTTATATGGAAGGCGCATGCGGAGTGCGGTTAAAAGCGGATGAAAATGTGGCACAAATTTTCAAAAATGGACGCGCCTCTATTTCGCTCGGCTATATCGGTATTCACGAAACCATTAATGCGCTATATAGCAAAGGGCATATTTTTGATGATGAACAATTACGCGAAAAAGGCATTGCGATTGTTCGCCATCTTAGTGAGGCAGTAAAACGCTGGCAAAAAGAAACAGGCTATGCCTTCAGCCTTTACTCCACGCCAAGCGAAAACTTATGCGACCGCTTCTGCCGTCTAGACACCAAAAAATTTGGCGTGATTGAAGGCGTCACGGATAAAGGCTACTACACTAACAGTTACCACTTAGATGTAGAAAAGAAAGTGAATCCTTACGATAAACTGGATTTCGAAATGGCATATCCCCCACTCGCCAGCGGCGGTTTTATTTGCTACGGCGAATACCCAAATATTCAACACAACTTAAAAGCATTGGAAGATGTGTGGAATTATAGCTACGATCGCGTACCTTACTACGGCACAAACACACCGATTGATGAATGTTATGAATGTGGTTTCACCGGTGAATTTGAATGTACCAGTAAAGGTTTTGTTTGCCCGAAATGTGGCAATCACGATAGCACAAAAGTGTCTGTCACTCGCCGCGTATGTGGCTATCTAGGCAGCCCTGATGCCCGCCCATTTAATGCGGGAAAACAGGAAGAAGTGAAGAGAAGAGTTAAACACCTTTGATTTAACTCTCTAGCAATAGCACGCGTTTTTTAATGCGTGCTTTTTATTTCCAACTTTGGCATTCCTAAAAATCTTCGATAGAATAACCGCACTTTTATCGTCTCTTCAAGGAAAGCAATATGTCAGATATTCTCAATAACCTCATTCATCTTCTTAAACTTGAAAAAATTGATGATTTAATCTTTCGTGGTGAAAGCCAAGATTTAGGTTTTCGTCAAGTATTTGGCGGGCAAGTAGTGGCGCAGGCGTTATCAGCGGCAATGCAGGTGGCGCCAGAAGATCGAATTTTACATTCTTGTCATGCCTATTTTCTTGCTCCAGGAGACAGCCAATATCCGATTATTTACGATGTGGAAACCTTGCGTGAAGGGCATAATTTTTCTGCATTACGCGTGAAAGCTATTCAACATAAAAATACCATTTGCCATGTAACTGCTTCTTTCCAAGTGCCAGAAAAAGGTTTTGAACATCAAAATACAATGCCAAATGTTGGCGCACCTGAAGACTTTACAGATGAAAATGTGATGCTACAAAAAGTAGCTCAAACCTTGCCAGAACCACTCAATGAAAAATTTGCCGCAGAGCGTCCATTTGAGGTACGTACCAAATATTTGAATAACCCATTTAACGGGACAAAATTGCCAGCCGAGCAATATTCTTGGTTTAAAACCAATGGTGAAACGCCGCTTGATATAAAAATTCAGCAATGTTTATTGGCTTATTTTTCCGATTTTCACTGTATTTTGACCGCACTTCATCCGCACGAAAAAGGCTTTTTACAAAAAGGAATGAAAGTGGCAACCATTGATCATAGTATTTGGTTCCATCGTCCGTTTGATTTAAATCACTGGCATTTACACGCAATTGAAAGCAATAATGCCTTTGGAGGCCGTGGTTTGGCTCGAGGGCAGATTTTCTCGCCAGATGGTCAATTAATCGCAACAACACAACAAGAAGGCTTGATCCGTTTTAACGAATGAGAGAGAAAAAATGACCGTACTTATTACACAATTTTGGCAACAAGTTGAAACTGCACTAAAAACAGCGAATCCACAAGAAAAATGTCGTTTAGTTAATGATCTCTACGATAATCTTCTGCCACAAATTCAGTTAATAAAATTAGAAGATTTTCCCAAAGTCGTGCCACAAGATAATATTGCCGCTTTTCCTGAAAAACCGCTCTTAGTTACACCGAAAGATGTGCCAAAACGTTCTTTTGCTACAGAAGAAGGCTATGCTGCCACATTGCACGCTATCGCACATATTGAGTTTAATGCGATTAATTTAGGCTTAGATGCGGCTTGGCGATTCGGGCGTAATGCACAACAAGAACTTGGCGAAGGCTTGGCTTTTGTGAAAGATTGGCTGCGTGTCGCTCGTGAAGAAAGCACTCACTTTTCCTTAGTCAATGAACATTTAAAAACATTGGGTTATCAATATGGTGATTTTGAAGCTCATGCTGGATTATGGGAAATGGCGCAAGCCACCGCGTACGATATTTGGGAACGAATGGCGTTAGTTCCTCGTGTATTAGAAGCACGCGGCCTCGATGCAACACCTGTTCTGCAAGAAAAAATCGCACAACGTAAAGATTTTGCCGCAGTGAACATTTTGGATATTATTTTGCGCGATGAAATTGGCCATGTTTATATCGGCAATCATTGGTATCACGCCCTTTCTAAAAAACGTGGTTTAGATGTGATGAAATGCTTTACTGAGTTGCTACACAAATACCGTATTGTGATTTTTAAAGGTGTCATTAATACCGATGCTCGCATTCAAGCGGGTTTCACTCAGCATGAGTTGGATTGGATTTATGAAGTGGAACAAACATTAAAATCCTATATTAAGAAATGATGAAAGAGCAAAAGACTAAGTTCTATTACATTCTGAACTTAGTCTTTTTAATGAAATTAATTTAACATTTAAATTTATTGCTTACGCCAAGTTGTTCCATTCGGCCCATCTTCTAATACGATGCCCATAGCGGTAAGCTCATTACGCGCAGCATCTGCAGCAGACCAATCTTTAGCAGCGCGGGCGTCATTGCGTTGTTTAATCAGCGCTTCAATTTTTGCTACTTCATCATCGTCGGAACCCGATTGTAAGAATTTCTCTGGTTCTTGTTGAAGTAATCCTAAAATCGCACCCAATTCTCGCAAACGCGCGGCAAGTCCATTGGCTTTCTCAACATCTTCTGTTTTTAACTTGTTAATTTCACGCGCCATTTCGAATAAAACAGAAAGTGCATTTGGCGTATTAAAATCATCGTCCATTGCTTCACGGAAAGTTGCCACAAAATTTTCTCCGCCAAAAGCAACCGCACTTTGAACGGTGCCACGTAAAGCGGTGTACAAACGTTCTAATGCACCTTGTGCTAAATTCAAGTTTTCTTCGCTATAATTGAGCTGGCTGCGATAGTGTGCCGTTAGTAAGAAATAACGCACCGCTTCTGCATTGTAGTGGTTTAATACATCACGAATAGTGAAGAAGTTGCCGAGAGATTTCGACATTTTTTCTTTATCCACCATAATCATGCCGGAATGGATCCAATAATTCACATATTGGCCGCCATGTGCACAGCAAGATTGCGCGATTTCATTTTCGTGGTGAGGGAACATTAAATCAGAGCCACCACCGTGAATATCAAAATGTTCGCCAAGCTGTTTGCAGTTCATTGCAGAACATTCAATATGCCAACCTGGACGACCAGCCCCCCATGGGGATGGCCAGCTTGGTTCGTTTTCTTTCGACATTTTCCAAAGCACGAAATCCATTGGATTTTTCTTGATTTCATTGATTTCAATACGTGCACCAGCTTGTAATTGCTCAAGATCTTGACGAGATAATTTGCCGTATTCTTTAAAACTTTCCACATCAAACATCACATCGCCATTATCCGCAACATAAGCATGTCCGCGTTTAATCAATTTTTCCACAATTTCAATAATTTCTGGAATATGATGGGTCGCACGAGGCTCAAAATCAGGGCGTAATACATTAAGTGCATCAAAATCTTTATACATTTCCTGCACCATACGATCCACAAGTTGATCGCAGGTTTCTTTGTTTTCTAACGCTCGTTTAATAATTTTGTCATCTACGTCCGTAATATTGCGTACATAAGTTAAATCGTAACCCAAAGAACGTAAATAACGGGCAATCACATCAAAACACACAAAAGTGCGTCCATGACCGATATGGCACAAATCATAAACAGTGACGCCACAAACATACATTCCCACTTTATTTTCGTGGATAGGTTTAAAGATTTCTTTTTCTCTCGTTAAGGTATTGAAAATTTTTAGCATTTTTAAGCTCGTAAAATGAAATAAAAACAAACCGCACTTTTATAGCACTTTTACCTCGATTGTGGAATAATACGACCCTTAATTTTTCAGAAGGAAAACAAAATGGTTACGTTACACACAAACTTTGGCGACATTAAAATTAAATTGGATTTTGATAAAGCTCCAGTTACAGCAGAAAACTTCTTAAATTACTGCAAAGACGGTTTTTATAATAACACAATTTTTCACCGTGTTATTGATGGCTTTATGATTCAAGGCGGTGGTATGGAAAGCGGTATGCGCGAAAAAGCAACAAACGCACCAATCCAAAATGAAGCGAACAATCGTTTAAGTAACAAACGTGGAACCATTGCAATGGCTCGCACTTCAGATCCACATTCAGCGACAGCACAATTCTTCATTAACGTAGCAGACAATGATTTCTTAAATTATCGTTCAAAAGAAATGTTTGGTCGCGAAGTCGTTCAAGAATGGGGCTATGCGGTATTTGGTGAAGTAGTTGAAGGTATGGATGTTGTTGATAAAATCAAAAAAGTGAAGACAGGCAACAAAGGCTTTCATCAAGATGTTCCAACTGAAGATGTGGTTATTACATCAGTTTCAGTAGAATAATCGTGAATGGCGGATAAATTCCGCCATTTTTTATTGACCTAAAGGAAAATGCTCATGCCTTTCTTCGACACTCACACGCATCTCGATTATCTCCAACAATTTACAGGAGAACCGTTGTCACAGCTTATTGATAATGCTAAGCAAGCCGATGTGCAAAAAATACTGATTGTGGCGGTGAAAGAAACTGATTTTAAAACAATCCAAAATATGACCGCACTTTTTCCTGATAATTTGCGCTATGGGCTTGGGCTCCATCCTCTTTATATTAAAGAACACGCCGAAAATGATTTAATTCTGTTAGAACAAGCCTTAAAAAATCGTGATGCAAATTGCACGGCGGTGGCAGAAATTGGTTTGGAACGCGCAATTCCTGATTTGCTCACCGATGAACTTTGGGCAAAACAATGTCATTTTTTTGAAAGCCAACTTTATTTGGCAAAACAATTTAATTTACCCGTCAATATTCACAGTCGAAAAACTCATGATCAAATTTTTACTTTTTTAAAACGTATTCCATTATCTAAACTTGGCGTGGTACACGGTTTTTCAGGAAGCTACGAGCAAGCAAAACGCTTTGTTGATTTAGGTTATAAAATCGGGGTTGGCGGCACGATCACTTATGAACGCGCCAATAAAACTCGTCAAGCGATCGCGAAGTTGCCACTTGATGCCTTAGTGTTGGAAACAGATAGTCCAGATATGCCTGTATTTGGTTTTCAAGGCCAACCTAATCGACCAGAGCGTATTGTGGAAAGTTTCAAAGCTCTTTGTACCTTAAAAAATGAACCTGCTGAATTGATTAAAAAAGTCACATGGGAAAATTCTTGCCAGATTTTTTCTTGATCCACGTCACATTACTGAAATTATTTTGAATTAAATACTAGAAAAAAGAAACCGAGCATAATAATATCCGCCTCGTAGAAAGTTTTTCTCAACACACAATAAGGATATATTATGTCGCAAATCTATACTCAGGTGAGAAAGTTAGCGGAACAGTTTATTGAGCCTTACGCCGACGAACTCGATCAAAAAAAAGAATTTCCTGTTCAGGCATTTAAGGAATTAGGTAAAGCCGGTTGGTTTTCACTTTTAATTCCGAGAGAATACGGCGGAATGGGATTAACCCTGAAAGAACATGCTGAAGTCTGTATGGCGTTAGCAGAAAGTTCAGCCTCTGCTGGTCTCTGTTACATGATGAGTAATGTTGCAGTGAATTGCTTAAATCTATTCGGCAGCGATCAACTCAAACAAAAAATCTTTTCTGACATTGTTCAAAATCAAACCTTTGCCGCACTCGCCTATAGTGAATTAGGCACAGGTACTCACTTCTATATTACCGATGCAACCGCACAATTTAATGCTGAACATGCAGTATTCAATGGCTTAAAATCCATGGTGACATCAGGCAATTATGCCTCTTATTATTTAGCACTTTTGCCTTCCGAAAATGGTGAAACTATTGATAACTGGGTGCTTCCACTTGGTACTCAAGGCTTAACGTTTGAATCCGATAGCTGGAATGGCTTAGGTATGCGTAGCAATGTCTCTTGCTTTATGCGAATGACCGATATGCCATTAGATCGTGGCTGGCGCATTGGCGAAGTTGGCGCAGGCGCAGAACAAGTATTTGGTGGCATTGCACCTGCCTTTATTTGTGGCTTGGCTGCTGTCTATAGCGGCGTCTGTAAAGCAGTGCTCACTGAGGCAATTAAACATTCAACACACCGTAAATACACATCTGGCACTGCATTAGCTGAAATCGAAACCGTGCAAATTCACTTAGCTAAAATCTATGCAAACACAAACGCTGCTGTATGTGCTACGCGAGATGCGGCTCGATCAGCCACAGAAGGTGATGCAGATGCATTAGCTAAATTATTAGCTGCCCGAATTCTTGCGAGCGAAAACGCTATTACTCTTGCTCAAATTGGTATGCGTATTGGCGGTGGCAAGGCTTATAACAAAATGGGGCCAATGGAACGCTATTTACGCGATGCATTAGCAAGCCAAGTAATGGCGCCAAGTGTCGATGTGCTAAATATTTGGTTAGGTAAAGCCATTACAGGTCAACAAATTCCATAAAGAGTGGTGAAAAATGAGTGAGAAATTAAAAATCGGGGCGGTAATCTACGCCCCACAAGTGACAGTTATTTGGGGCATTATTGCAGACTTTTTCGAAAAAGAAGGTTTCCCTATTGAGCCAGTCTATTTCAAAGACTACAAAGGACAAGTTGATGCGTTACTCAATAATGAAATTGATATGGCGTGGAACTCTCCCCTTGCTTGGTTAGATGGTTACTTGCGTAGTGCGGGTAAAACCTTAAATGGTGCAATGCGTGATACCGACCAAGATCGTCAAAGCTATTTAGTTGTTAATGATCCAGCTATACAATCTATTGAAGATTTAAAAAATAAAACTATAGCTTTTGGTGCGATTGATTCCCCACAAGCGCGGTTAATTCCAATCGAGTTTTTACATCAACATGGCTTGGAATTTGGTCAAGATTATGTAGAAAAACGCTTTGATGTGGGTGTTGGTTTACACGGTGATCATGTAGGCGGTGAATTAGATGCAGCCAATGCATTAAAAGATCGCCAAGTTGCGGCGACATGGATGTTAGATTTCAATTTTGAACGTTGGACAAAAGATGGTACGCTCGATCCTGCAACAGTTCGAGTACTCGCAAAAACACCATCATTTGACCATTGTATTTTTAGTGGGCGCGTGGGATTAGATGAAACCAAATTCAATGCATTCACCGAAACCTTGTTCAAAATGGATTACAACAATCCAGAACATAAAGAAATGATGGATTTGGAAGGATTAAAACGTTGGGTTGCGGGTAGAACAGAAGGTTTTGCTCAATTACAAGCTGCCAATGAATATTTAAAATTCTTTTAAGATTGATATGTCATGATGGGCGTGTAATAAACGCCCATCATTGTGGATTTTCTATGGAACTTTTCACAACTTCCCTTTTAGGCTCAATGCCTCGTAGCCAAGCACTTTTGATGGCGCGTAAAAAGCACGCACTCGGTAAAATCACCACAACAGAGCTTAAGCAAATTGTTGTTCAAGAAACAAAACAAGTTGTCGAACTTCAACAACGTACTGGCATTGATATTATCACGAGTGGCGAATTACTTCGCGACAATTACCTTTCTTTTATTGCACAAAAAATTCAAGGCGCAATCTTAATGAGCATGAGTGAAATGTTCGATCACATTAAAGAAAAGCAAATTTTTGAGTCAATGCTAGAAACCTTGGATGTTCCCGCACTTTCCATAAAAAATGCGATTTGCGTGGGAAAAATCAGCTACAAACAATCTTTAGTAGCAGATGAAATGCTACTACTGAAAAATCTAACTAAGCAACCAATTAAAGCAACCTTGCCAGGGCCTTACTTAATGGCTCGCTCCATGTGGCTTTCGCCTGTGTCAGGGCAACATTATTCATCAAAAGAAGAAATGGCAAAAGATGTTGTTACTATCTTAAAGCAAGAAATTGATCATTTATGTGAGCTAGGCGTAAGTGTAGTCCAATTTGATGAGCCTGTTTTGACTGAGGTTATTTTTAGCCATCATCAAACACGTTCATTTATGTGTGCGGCGTTAAGCGAAAAACAAGATTTTGCAGCGGAACTACAGTTTGCAAAAAGTTTAATTACTCAAATCTTTGAGTATGCAAGAAATAAAAATATCAAAACTGCATTACATGTATGCCGTGGCAACTGGAGCAAAGATGAGAGCGTATTACTGCGCGGGCCTTATACATCATTAGTGGATTTATTTGAATCGGCATTACCTGATATTTTAATGCTCGAATTTTCTACGCCAAGAGCGGGAGAATTAAGTTCGTTGTTAGAAAGTAAAATCTTAAGACAAAAATGTATTTTAGGCTTAGGCGTCATCAATCCTCGTTCAGATGAAGTGGAAACCGTAGATCAGATTACTCAACGAGCAGAAAAAGCCTTAAATTACCTTCCACCAGAGCAAATTTGGCTAAATCCAGATTGTGGATTTGCCACTTTTTCTAACCGCCCTTTAAATGGATTTGACATTATTGAAGCCAAACTTAAGGTATTAAATGAAGCAAAATCAATATTGAGGGAACGTTATGTATAACGTACCTGAAAGTGAATCTTTTACAGCGAAATATCGAGCCGTATTACGCGGAGAAGAAATTAAATTATTCACACCAAATGACAGTATTTCTCTCTATTCACAAGTCAATTTCGATAACCAATCGTTACAAAAAAGTGCGGTGGATTATTTTGCCGTTTCTATTTTAGGTGGTATTTTGAGCAGTGTAAAAGCACATTTTGCTCAACAACGTGCCGATATTGTAGAAATGGAAGGAAAAATTTGGCTCAACCTCGCCAATCCTTTAACCTTACTTGGCGTTCGCGGCTATAGTGAGCAGCCTGTCATTAATGACGGAAAAATTAAAATTTTTATTTCATCGGATTTAACCGATGATATCTTCACACAACTCACACAAAACGCATTACGCTGTTGTTTTATTTACAATACGATAACCAAAGCCTTTCCTTTAAATATAGAATTTGAGCAAGTGCTTTGATTCTCATCAGGTCGTTCATCAAAATTTTAGACAAAAAAATTGCCCCATTAAGGGGCAATCTTATCAATGTACTAAAGTTACTTATAGCTTTAAGCAACGATTAAATATGTTGGTTAATGAAGTTAGCCAATTGAGTTTTTGGTAATGCACCAACTTGAGTTGCTACAACTTGACCATTTTTAATCAATAATAATGTTGGGATACTACGAACACCAAATTGTGCTGGGGTTGCTTGGTTGTCATCCACATTCATTTTCACGATTTTAACTTTACCAGCAAATTCAGGTGCAAGTTCATCTAACACTGGAGCAATCATTTTGCAAGGACCACACCAAGGTGCCCAAAAGTCTAATAAAACGGGGATATCTGAATTAACTACAACACTTTCAAAATCTGCGTCATTAATGTGTAATACTTCGCTCATTTTGTTTTCCTTAATTTTGTGAATGGAATCCCTATATAAGGGCTTTTTTTAAACTTACAAGTGCGGTGCAGAATAACACCGTTTTAAAAAATGTAAACTAATCGTTTTAATTGCCAAAAGCTAAGACGGCAAAACAATATTTTCACACACTTTACCAGACTTCAATTTATAAACGTTTGATAAAGTCACATCCGCAATATTGGTTAGTGCCTCTTCGGTTAAAAATGCTTGATGGCCTGTCAGCAATACATTATGGCAAGAAGATAAACGGCGGAAAATATCATCTTGAATCACTTCGTTAGACTTATCTTCAAAGAACAAATCTCGCTCATTCTCATACACATCCATACCTAACGCCCCGATTTTGCGCTGTTTTAACGCATCAATTGCAGCTTGGGTATCAATCAAAGAGCCGCGACTCGTATTAACGATCATCACGCCATCTTTCATTTTGGCAAAAGCTTCGCGATTTAATAAATGATAGTTTTCTGGCGTTGCTGGGCAATGAAGCGTAATCACATGAGATTTAGCATAAAGCTCATCTAATTCAACATATTGTCCCCCCAGTTCTTCCACCACTGGATTTTTGAAAGGATCGTACGCCAAGATATTCATGCCGAAACCTTTCAGAATGCGCATCACCGCAATCCCAATTTTACCCGTTCCGATTACGCCGACCGTGCGCCCATGCATATTGAAACCAATTAACCCCTCAAGAGAGAAATTTGCTTCGCGGGTACGCTGATAAGCACGATGAATTCGACGGTTCAGAGTCATCATCAAACCGATGGTATGTTCTGCCACTGCTTCAGGCGAATAAGCGGGAACGCGGACAACTTGGATGCCCAATTCTTGAGCTGCTTTTAAATCAACATTATTGAAACCCGCACAGCGCAAAGCCACGATTTTCACGCCAAGTCTAGCTAATTTTTCTAATACTTTTCGGCTACCATTATCATTCACGAAAATGCATACTACTTCGCAATGTTCTGCCAAACGTGCAGTGCTCTCGTTCAGCATAAAATCAAAAAATTCTAAATCAAAATTATATTTCGCGTTAATGAGCTCAATATATTTTCTGTCATAGCTTTTAGTGCTATAGATTGCAATTTTCATGGTTTGCTCCAATTATTTTAAATGTGCAAAAGCCTGTAATAAGTCCGCTTTAATATCTTCTACATCTTCAATACCGACTGAAAAACGCAACAAGGTATTAGTAATCCCGCGAGCTACACGCTCGGATTCTGGAATATCCATATGAGTTTGAGTAGCAGGATAAGTAATAAAACTTTCTGTGCCACCTAGACTTTCTGCAAAAGTAATCAATTTGATGGATTTTAAGAACGTATTAACCCAAGCTTCATCTTGCAAACGGAAAGACAACATCCCACCTTTATTTGGATAAAGCACTGATTCCACTTGTGGTTGAGCTTTTAAAAATTCCGCAATGGCTTGTGCATTCTTTTGATGACGTTTCATTCGTAAAGAAAGGGTCTTCATACCACGAATAGTCAGCCAAGAATCAAAAGGTGAAAGCACCGCACCCGCACCATTTTGAATATAAGCAATGCGATCGCAAAGTTCTTGTCCTTTCGCAACAATTAAACCAACAAGTGCATCATTATGACCGGCAATATATTTAGTCCCGCTGTGAATCACCACATCTGCGCCTAAATCTAATGGGCGAGAAAGCACTGGCGTTAAAAACGTATTATCCACGATCAACATCAAATTATGTTTTTTCGCAAGTTTTGCAATTTCAACCACATCACATTCTTCCATTAAAGGATTTGATGGAGTTTCAATAAAAATCGCTTTCGTATTTAGGTTAATGGCAGCCTCAATTTCTGAAGCAGATGCCGTATTGACATAAACAGGTTTTACACTATTGTTATTTTTATAAGAAAAATCTAATAGTCGATAAGTACCACCATACACATCGCTAGAAACGATCCATTCATCTGGTGCGGTGAAAAGTGTCATCAAAACTTGAATGGCAGCCATACCTGAAGAAAAAGCAAAACCACGATCTCCATTCTCTAATTTAGCTATCGTTTCTTCTAATACTGTACGAGTTGGGTTTTTGGTACGCGTGTAATCAAAGCCCGTACTTTCACCGATACCATAATGTCCATAAGCCGTAGAAAGAAAAATTGGTGTAGAAACCGCGCCCGTACCCTCATCACTACGATTTCCTGCTTGAGCTAATAAAGTATCGATAGCATATTGTTGTGTCATAACATCCTCTAAAAATAATGAAAAAATCAACCGCACTTTACGTGCTAAAAACGTTTAACATTTTGGCACAAAGGAAAAAGTGATAAAAGTAGAAATTAGAAAATTACATAAAATTCCATTTTTCCATCATTTTCTGTGATTTATTTGAACAAAATGAACTTTTTTTAAACGGTTAGATAATTTTTTTAAATCTGTAATTGACAGTTATCTGAATTTCCGTAAAATGCGCACCACTAACAGCGAATGCGGGAATAGCTCAGTTGGTAGAGCACGACCTTGCCAAGGTCGGGGTCGCGAGTTCGAGCCTCGTTTCCCGCTCCAATTCGTGGCGTGTTAGCAAAGCGGTTATGCACTGGATTGCAAATCCATGTAGCTCGGTTCGACTCCGGGACACGCCTCCATAATACGCAAATGTTAGTTGTCTATATGCCCGAGTGGTGGAATCGGTAGACACAAGGGATTTAAAATCCCTCGCCTTTCGAGGCGTGCCAGTTCAAGTCTGGCTTCGGGCACCATTTCAAAAATGATATTAGTGGGTCGTTAGCTCAGTCGGTAGAGCAGCGGACTTTTAATCCGTTGGTCGAAGGTTCGAATCCTTCACGACCCACCACTTAAAAATAAAGTAAGCACTGGAAGGTGTTTTTTTATTGCCTAATATCTTGTAAAACTCTTACAAATCACTTGATTATTAAAAAATAGTTATTCTTTCTACCCAATCTAAAATAATTAATATATTTTATCGCTACGTTATATTTTCTAAAATAGCGCCTGAAAATCAAGCGCTATCCAAAATACAATAAAAATTTACCGCACTTTATTATTTCAATAAGTAAGCCCGTAGTTGGGCAAAATCATTATCCATTTCATCAGAAAGCAATGGTAGCTGATTATGTTTATCCAGGGCTTCAGGTAATGAAAGCTGAATACCAAGAATACGTTCTACGGATTCTTTAAATTTTGCTGGATGAGCTGTACACAGGAAGATTCCTGTTTCACTAGCTTTAAGTTGATCTTTCAACACCTGATAAGCAATCGCTCCGTGCGGTTCATAAACATAACCTTCAGCATTCATTGCTTTTAAGGTTTCTTCAGTTTGTGCATCAGTCAGCATCCCCGAACCTAAATCAGTTAAATTCCAACCATTTCGTTTAAACAGTTCTTCCACTCTTGGCCAGTTATTTGGACGGCTTACATCCATTGCGTTAGAAAGAGTTGCAACTGTCGCTTTAGGATCCCAATTACCCGATTCTAAATAACGCGGCACAGTATCATTCGCATTGGTTGAAGCAATAAAGCGTTTTATTGGCAAGCCTAAGGTTTTTGCAATTAATCCCGCAGTTAAGTTACCAAAATTACCACTTGGCACAGAAACTACAACATTATCACGTTTTTCTTTTGGTAATTGTGCGACAGCCTCAAAATAATAACAAACTTGAGCTAATAATCTGCTAATATTAATAGAATTTGCGGAGTTGAGTCCGATAGCTTGGCGCAATTCAACATCATCAAAGGCTTGCTTAACTAAAGCCTGACATGCATCGAAATCAGCGTTAATCGCAACAGTACGAATATTCCCACCTAAAGTACAGAATAGCTTTTCTTGTAATGGGCTGATTTTGCCTTTTGGATAAAGGATAACTACATTAATATTTTCTAATCCATAAAACGCATGTGCTACAGCCGCACCAGTATCGCCAGACGTTGCCGTTAAAATAGTGATTTTTCCATCACCACGTACCGCCGCAAGTGCCTGTGCCATAAAACGCCCCCCAAAGTCTTTAAATGCCAATGTGGGACCATGAAATAATTCAAGTGCATAAATATTATCTTCAACTTTTTCTAATGGTGCGGTGAAAGTAAACGCATTTTTCACCATCTCGTCTAACGTTGCTTTCGATAATTCTTCACCAATTAATGCACCTAGAATTTTTTGGCTACGCTCAACAAGAGGTAATTCAAGTAATTCATCAATGTTATTAAGTTGAGGAATAACTTCTGGAAAGAATAAACCTTGATCCCGTCCAAGACCTTGACGAACAGCCTGAGAAAAAGTGACTTGTTCTTCGGGATGTTTGATATTGTATAAATTCATATTTAATCCGTTTTTAATCTGACTTTATCTATTTAAATTATGCTTATTTAATTTCTCTTGCGCCTTCGTTATCAACCTTACATACATGTACAAAACCTTCATTATTTTGTAAATAATGATTCTCTAAATAAGTTGAAAGTTTAATTGCAGTTTGTAAATCAGGGGCAATAGAAAAAATTGTTGGCCCTGAGCCTGAAATACCAGTGGCAAGTGCACCTAAATCTCGCGTAGCTTGTTTTACTTCAGCAAAATTAGGTAGCAGAGATTCACGATAAGGCTCGGCAATGACATCTTTCATCATAATCGCCGCAAGGTTTTCCTGATGGGTATGACAAGCATGTACAAAGCCACCTAAATGACGACCATGGGCAATCACATCTTGTCGAGTATAGCTTTTTGGTAAAATTGCACGAGCTTCAGCAGTGGAAACCTCAATTCCTGGATACGCCAACACCCAATACCAATTATCAAAAAATGGAAGCTTTTGACAAATATTGCCGAGCGATTGCACCATAAATTGCACACCGCCAAGATAGCAAGGTGCAACATTATCATAATGGATTGAACCAGAAATACGACCTTCCAATTCGCCCATCATTTCAAGCAATTCCATTTTCGAAAAAGGGCCATCATGAAACTGATTTAATGCTACTAATGCAGCAACAATAGAACAAGCACTGGAGCCTAAACCAGAGCCAATAGGCATATTTTTTTCAAGCGTTAAACGCAAAGGCTTCACATTTCCTCCGCGTAATTTTAATTGCTCGCGAAATAGCACATAAGCTTGGTAAACAATATTTTTTTGTGGTTCTTTTGGTAATTTACGAACAAAATAGCCCGCACTTTCTAACTCAAAACCACTTGAAATAGATTCTATTTGAACCACATCACCTAACAATGAACCATCAATAGGAGAAATCGCAGCACCTAAAGTATCGAAACCTACGCTAATATTCGCGCTAGATGCAGGGGCGTAAATTCTTAACATTGGGAATCCTTATTAATGTTGTAATGTTCTTAAAATATCGGCAAAGATACCTGCCGCAGTAACCGCATTGCCTGCGCCATAACCACGTAATAAAAGTGGGATAGGTTGGTAATAACGAGTATAAAATGCCAGAGCATTTTCACCGTCTTTCACTTTATAAAGTGGGTTATTCTGATCGACTGCAACAATGGATACTTTACATTTACCTTCGCAAATTTTTCCAACATAACGCAATACTTTGTCTTCAGCTTTAGCGGTGGAAACTCGAGTTTTAAACTCTTCATCAAGCTGTGGCAACATTGCCATAAATTCATCTGCAGATTTTCCTTCAGAGAAACCTTTCGGCAATACACCTTCAACTTCAACATCAGACAATTCAAGCTCAATTCCAGCTTCACGAGCAAGAATTAATAATTTGCGCGCTACATCTTGTCCAGAGAGGTCATCTCGGGGATCTGGCTCAGTAAAGCCTTTTTCTCGGGCAAGTGCGGTGACTTCTGAAAGAGAAAGTCCTTCCTCCAATTTACCAAAAATAAAGGAAAGGGAGCCAGATAAAATGCCTTCAAAATATTCAAGTTCATCACCCGCAGCAAGTAAGTTTTGAAGATTTTCAATTACTGGCAAACCAGCGCCTACATTCGTTTCATACAAAAATTTATGTTGGCTTGCTTGAGCGTTTTGGCGTAACTCATTGTAATAAGCTAATTCTCGTGTATTCGCTTTTTTATTTGGTGTGACCACATGGAAACCTTCTTTTAACGCACGAGCATAAAGCCCCGCTACAGATTCGGCTGAGGTACAATCTACAAATACAGGATTCACCACATGATGTAATTTAATGAAAGAAAGCAATACATCAAAATCTGATGGCTGAGTCGCATTTTCTAAATCGGTTTTCCAATCGTCTAAACATAATCCATTTTCATCGAGCAACATGCGGTTGGAATTCGCAATAGCACACACTCGAATTTCAACATTCTTCTTTGCTAGATACTCCTTTTGACGCTTTACCTGCTCAATTAATTCTCCACCTACTCCACCAACGCCGACTAAAAACATATCCACTACTTTTTTATTATTGAAAAGAGCCTGATGGGTAGCTTTCACCGCTTCAATCGCTTTATTTTGTGGCACAACTGCAGAAATTGAACGTTCACTAGAACCTTGTGCAATCGCCACAATGCTAATATTTGCTTGTGCTAACGCCGAGAAGAAACGAGCAGCAATGCCTTTCGCTTGCTTCATTCCATCGCCCACAACAGAAATAATGGATAAATCTTTAATCACTTCTATTGGTTCTAATTGATGTTCATTTAATTCATTAGCAAACTCAGTTTCTAGTACGGTTTTCGCTACTTCTGCAGATTTCACAGGCACACAGAAACTAATACTATATTCAGACGAAGACTGAGTAATTAAAATGACTGAAATGCCTGCGCCTGACATGGCTGAAAATACGCGAGATGCCATGCCTACCATGCCTTGCATACCAGGGCCTGATACATTAAACATCGCCAAGTTATCTAAGTTAGTGATACCTTTGACTTGTAAACCTTCTGATTTCACATTGCCATCAATAATCGAACCCGGCGCAGACGGATTTCCTGTATTTTTAATGACACAAGGAATATTTTGTGGCAACAATGGACCAATCGTACGAGGATGAATCACTTTCGCACCGAAATAAGAAAGTTCCATCGCTTCACGATAAGAAAGAGTTGGCAATAAACGTGCATCAGGCACTAAACGCGGATCGCAAGTATAAACGCCATCCACATCAGTCCAAATTTCGCATACGCCTGCGCCTAAACAAGCTGCTAAACAGGCTGCAGAATAATCTGAGCCATTACGACCGAGCAGCACCAACTCACCTTTTTCATTACCCGCAGTAAAGCCTGCCATAAGCACCACTTTATCTTTTGCAATACTTGCTGCATCAACACGTTTTGTTGATTCTTCAATTTCAACAGACGATTCAAGATAACCGCCTTTTGCTAATAATTGTTTGACCGGATCCACAATATGTACGCTATAGTCACGCGCTTCAAACCAAGCCTTCATCATTGCGATAGAAAGTTTTTCACCACGGCAATCAATCGTCGCTTTAACTGCATCTTCTACTTTTCCTGCCTGACGAATTTCTTCTAATAATCCTTTGATTTGAGCAAATTCAGCATCAATAAGCGCCTTTGTGCCATTTAAGTCGAATTGATTATTTTCGGCATGTAAGCCATTGATGATGTTATAGAAAATTTCGATTGCTTCGTTGAAATGCGTATCGGTTGGTTGATTTAATGCAGCTTTTTCAGAAAGGGCGACGAGATGATTAGTTATTTTTGCTGGTGCTGATAAAACACCTGCAGCCTGCTCTTCTAAATGAGCTTGCTCGATCAATTTCGCTGCTTGGGAAAAACGTTCCGAATTTGCAAGCGAAGTGCCGCCAAATTTAAGTACGCGCATGATTGGTTCTCCTAGAGATATTGTGTTTTTAAATTTATAAAAAAACCCGCTATTCGGTTGAATCGCGGGTTTTCTGTATCCTGTTTTTTGGTGCACTAACCCGCGCCATTAATCATAGTAATGGTCATCATAATAGTGGTAATCGTACTAATGATTACGGATAAAGTGCGGTTATTTTTCATTGTGTTTTATCTTGAAAAATGAATGCGTAAAGAAATACCGAAATTTTCCGAGCTTGTCAAACAGAAAGTAACAAATTTTTCAGAAATTTTCTCAGTAAATAAATTTCGTGTAAACTAACCGCACTTTTATAAAGGAGAACCTATGGATATCCAGCATAATCTCAACCTAATTCATCAAAAAATTGAAACGGCTTGCGAAGAAGCAACACGCAATCAAAATATCGTAAAATTACTTGCCGTATCTAAGACCAAACCTATCTCCGCTATACTTTCGGCTTATCAAGCTGGACAAATAGCCTTTGGGGAAAATTATGTGCAAGAAGGTGTAGAAAAGATCCAATATTTTGAGTCTCAAGGTATTAACCTTGAATGGCATTTTATCGGCCCATTACAATCGAATAAAACCCGTCTCGTGGCAGAACATTTTGATTGGATGCAAACGCTTGATCGAGCAAAAATTGCAGATCGTTTAAATGAACAACGACCGACTAATAAGACACCGTTGAATGTCTTGATTCAGATTAATATCAGCGATGAAGAAAGTAAATCAGGCATTCAATCTGAGGAAATGTTAACACTGGCAAAACACATCGAAAATTTACCGCACTTATGCCTACGTGGCTTAATGGCAATACCCGCGCCGACTGATAACATCGCAGAACAAGAAAATGCATTTAAAAAGATGTTATCTCTATTTGAACAACTTAAACAAGCCTTACCTAATCAACAAATTGATACTCTTTCTATGGGAATGACGGATGATATGCCGAGCGCAATAAAATGCGGTTCTACTATGGTACGTATTGGTACTGCAATTTTCGGTGCAAGGGATTATTCAAAATAAATCTAAAAAAACTATTGAAAAAATTATCGTAAGAAAAAGCAAACCGCACATAAAAGTGCGGTTCATTTTTTTATGTTATTTTTGGCTGCATACAGCAATAAAATGTAATTTATGTTCAGGATCATTAAAGGTTTTAAACATTCTTTTAAATTGCTCACGATTTTCCGCTTTCATAGCATTACGGATGATTTTTAACGTCCCAAGAATGCCCTCATCATAAATCATTCCTTTTGGTGAAAGTAAGGTCATCTCGCCAGAGAAAGTATCAACATTTCTAAAGCCACTTTCTTGGAATATACCTTTCCATCCATCTTTCGTTAATGGCGTTACCGTCACGTTAATCGCTTTGCGCATATTTTCTAGAATAGTTTGATGATCATTCCCCACCAGCATAACATCGTGAGTAAGCAATAAACCATTGGGTTTTAACACTCGAAAATATTCTGCAATGGCTTTTTTCTTCGCTTCCACGGGTAACATCGTCAGCATCGCTTCATTGATGACAATATCAAAACTTTCATCCTCGAAAGGCAACTTCATCGCATTCGCACGCTGTACATGAATTTTTTCTTGCAAGCCATTTGCTTCGATATTTACTTGTGCTTTTTCTAACGCATGTTCGTCTAAATCCACACCTTCAATATGGCAACCAAATTGTTTCGCCAATCCAATTGCTGTCGTTCCCATATTACAGGCAACCTCTAATACTTTTTTATCTTGGCTAAAATCGCCATTAGCAATTAACCAATCTGTTGCTTTTTTACCGCCTGGACGCAAACGAGTTTTACCTAAACGTGCAAGAAAATTATGCCCTACTTCATCTTTTGCCATATCTATCTCCTAGTAATTAACTTGGTTTTCATATTATAGATGAAAATTATTCTTATTAAAGTAGTAAAGCAAAAAATAACCCAACCGATTGGTTGGGCTATAAAAGATCAGAAAAATTTACCGCACTTTAAATCAATTAGGTTTCCATTCACCATTGAGCACGGTTGCCGTCACTTTATAATCTGACGTAAACACAGCTAAATTCGCGATTTTTCCTTTTTCTACCGAACCTAAACGATCATCTACACCAATTGCTCGCGCAGGATAAAGGTTACTCATTCTAATTGCTTCAGCAAGTGGAATTTCAACAAACTCCACTGCATTCTTAATAGATTCGATCATGGTAATTGATGCGCCAGCAATCGTACCGTTTGCATCAAAACAACGGCCATCTCGGATATAAATGGTTTTACCTACAAAGGTGAATGTTTCCAATTCAGGTGGAGCTCCTGCTGCTGCGAGAGAGTCAGTCACAATACAAAGTTTGTCACCTTTAATTTTTTTATCAATGCGAACATTGCCGTAATTGATATGCACACCATCCACGATAATACCAGTGTAAACATCAGAATCTAGTACCGCACCTACTACGCCCATAGCACGTCCAGAACTAATTGGCGACATTGCATTATGCAAGTGAGTCGCAAAAGTTGCGCCTTTGTGGAATGCGGCTTTAGCGACTTCATAAGTCGCATTAGAATGGCCTACAGATACAATGATACCCGCTTTCACAAAATCAGGCGTATAGTTAATGGTCGGGTTTTCTGCGGCAATGGTAATTTTTGTAATGACATCACCATTTTCACAGAGGAAATCCTTCATTTCAGGCGTAATTTCACGAATATATTCGGGACGGTGTACCCCTTTTTTCTCAACGCTGATAAACGGTCCTTCAATATGTAAACCAAGTGCTTGGTTTTTATGCTTATTTAAATATTCACGCATAATTTTCACCGCACTTTTTATGTTTTCATCTGGTGCCGTGATAAAAGTTGGAAGGAAACTTGTACAACCTGATTTCAAGTTAGTTTCCTGCATAATTTCCAAGGTTTCAACGCTAGTTTGATCGTTAAACATCACGCCACCACAGCCATTTAATTGCAGATCAATAAAACCAGCGGTTAAATTATTACCTTGCAAATCAATGATTTTGATGCCTGTTTCTAATTCAGCTTGTGGAACTACCGCTTCAATAATTTCACCGTTAATAATTACAGCAAAATCACGTAAAACATCATATTTTGTGTAAATCACACAATTCGTTAATGCATATCTCATTTTTTGTCCTTAAATAAAATAATCAGAAAAATTACCGCTCTTTTGAGCGGTAGGATCTTATAACACGCTATGAATCGCGCGTTGTTCTAATTCAGTAAAATATTTAACAGTTTTTACTTTTAATTCCTGTTGTGCAGGCTCATCACAAACTAACACAAAATGGCGATGTAGTTGAAGTGCACTCACTGTCCACATATGGTTCACACCACCTTCTACGGCTGCTTGAACTGCAAGCGCCTTATGATGGCCAGTCGCAAGGATCATCACTTCTTCTGCATCTAATAATGTGCCTACGCCAATAGTTAAAGCATATTTAGGCACTTTATTCACATCATTATCAAAGAAGCGTGAATTTGCGATCAGCGTGTCTTGAGTTAACGTTTTAATACGAGTACGGGAACTTAATGATGACGCCGGTTCATTAAAGGCAATATGGCCATCATTGCCTACTCCGCCCATAAATAAATTAATTTTTCCGTAAGATTTAATTTTTTCTTCATAACGGCGACATTCCGCATCATGATCATCCGTGTTGCCGTTAAGAATATTGATATTTTCTGGCTGAATATCGATATGATTGAAGAAATTGTTATACATAAAACTATGATAACTTTCAGGATGTTCCTCTGGTAAACCCACATATTCGTCCATATTGAATGTTACCACATGCTTAAAACTCACCTCTCCCGCTTTACAAAGTGCGATTAATTCTTGGTAAGTTTTTAATGGCGTGCCACCAGTTGGTAAACCAAGAACAAAAGGGCGTTCAGCCGTAGGATTAAAATGATTGATACGATCAACAATATGGCGTGCAGCCCAACGACTCACCTGTTGTTCGTTGTGTAGAGGGATAAGACGCATACTATACTTCCTTTATTTTCGATACCGTGGATAAACAAACCAACGGTTAAACATAATGGTTCCCCACTACGAAATAGAAAAACTGAGAAGCAGGAAACGAGAATTGCACCCAAAGAGGGATAAATTATGAGTAACCTAGGAAAGTCACTCCCCTAGGTTCTCACGATATTCCATTAATTATAAAAATTTCGCTTTCAACTCTTTTGCTTTAGCAAGCTGAGCATCTGTTGCTTTTGCTGTCATTGGCTCACGGCAATAACCCGCATCCACACCTTCTAATTTAAGCAATTCTTTGATGGTTAAATATAAACCGTTCGCTAAAATGCCTTCGATTAAATCGTTGGTTACGTGTTGAATTTCTAACGCTTCGCCTAATTTACCCGCTTTGGTTAATTCAAAAATTTGACGAGCACGAACACCGTTTACGTTGAAAGTTGAACCAATTGCACCATCCACACCAAGTGCGGCCGCAGGTAACATCATTTCATCGAAACCAGCCCAAATTAAGTGGTTTGGATAAGCTTTTTTCAAACGTTCTAATAAATAGAAGTCACCTGCTGTGAATTTTACCCCTAATACTTTCGGGTTTTTGTAAAGTTCACCAAATTGTTCAATTCCCATATTCACGCCAGTTAAGAACGGAATAGAATACACGATCATATTATTGCCTGTTTCTGCAATAATGGTGTCGTAATAATGTTTGATTTCAGGGAAACTAAATTTATAGTAGAACGGAGTAACTGCAGATAAGCTATCGTAGCCTAATTCTGTTGCATATTTACCTAATTCAACTGCTTCTTTTAAGTTTACGCTACCCACTTGAGCAATTAGCGCGATTTGATCTTTTGCTTCATCTTTTGCAATACGGAAGATTTCTTTTTTCTCTTCAGTTGAAAGCATAAAGTTTTCGCCTGTTGAACCACCCACATATAAACCATCAACTTTCATCTTGTCGATATTGTGGCGGATAATTTGACGTAAACCTTTTTCATTAATTGTGCCATCTTCATTAAATGACACTAATAATGCACTAAAAATACCTTTTAAATCACGCATAAGTTTTCTCCTATTTTATACGTTGTTCAAGAATCACATTGAGGGTTTTTTGCTTGGTTTGAGCTGCAAGTTCTTCTTCGCCCTGCACTAACAAAGCATAAATTAAATCTAATACAAAAAGCTGTGCAATTTTGGTACCAATGGAGTCACCTTGTAGCTTCCCTTGTTTATTACCATTTACCAAAACATAATCAGCATATTCTGTAACGGGTGAACGCAAACTGTGAGTTAATGCCACTGTCGTTGCGCCATTTTGTTTAGCAATTTTGAGTGTGTGCGCTGTTTCAGCGGAATAGCCGGAATGACTTAAACCAATTGCCACATCAGAAGACGTAAGTAATGCCGCCTGCATATACATAAAATGATTATTACCTGTTGCATCCACTTGGAAACCTATACGCATCAATTTATTTTTTGCATCTTCAGCTGTCACACCAGATGATCCCACGCCGAATAAAAAGATACGACGTGCTTTTTTAATGGCTTTAACGACTTGTTCAAGCTGTTTCAAATCTAATAAATTAACCGTTTCTTCCATTACATTAGAAACTGCCGCTTGCAACTTTTGCGCAATCGTTAAAGAATCATCGCTCGGCATAATTTCTGTTTCGAGCACAGTTTCATCATTGTTATCTTTCGTGGCAAGCTCAATGGAGAGTTCTAATTTAAAATCGCTGAAACCTTTAAAACCAATGGTTCGACAAAAACGGACAAGTGTGGCTTCTCCAACTTCCAAATGCTTAGCGATTTCTGAAAGGGGGCATTGAGACACCAAATCAGGGGAACGCAAGATCGTATCAGCAATTTTTTTCTCTGATTTGGTTAGGCTGTGGTAAAGCGAACTAATGGTGTTTAACACATTTCCAGATTTAGCCATAAATTGTTCCTTTTGGTTTATCAAGCAGAACATCTTTTACCCAATAAGCTGCGCCGACTAATCCTGCATCTTGACCAAATTTAGCAGATTCAATGTCACAGCTATATACAGCAGGCATAGCCTGTAAGAAACGTTTGACTAATGGTAAATAACCTTCAGCCAACCCGACACTACCGCCTATAACGACTTTTTGCACATCCAATCCAATCACTAAATCCGCCACTAAATTGGCAATGGCTTGGGCTGAACGTTCTATAAGTGCGGTAGCTTTTTCATCATTTTTTCTAAAGCGTTCAAAAACCTCTCTTGGTTCACAAGGATCGTCCCATTGAGAAGACACCGCTTCAATAGCACGACCAGCAGCAACGGCTTCTACACAACCTCGACGACCACAACCACACATTGGGCCATTTGGATCCGCTAATGTATGCCCGATATGTCCTGCGATTCCCTTTGGACCAGTTTGTAATTGTTGGTTTAATATGACACCGCCACCCACGCCAGTTGAAACAGTAATAAAAACAAAGTTTGATACTTTTTCTGAATCTTGGAGTTGGTATTCCGCATAAGTTGCAGCTTGTGCATCATTTAATAAGCCAATTAGTTTATCCGTGTGTTTAGCAATACTTTCTTTTAATGGAAATTGATTCAAACCACCCAGATTTTTAGGATTAAGTGCGGTTAAAATACCATCATTTATAATGCCTGTTGACGCCACCGCCACATAATCAAATTGCCCCGCATAATGAGTAAGAAGTTGTTCCAATGCTTGATGCATTCCTTCTACCACATTTTCACGCGGCGTATGAATTTGTTGGCGTTGTTCAACTTCGCCATTTTTTACGATAGCCGCTGCGATTTTTGTACCGCCAATGTCTAGAGCTAAACAACGCATAACTTATCCTTATAGTATGAAGTATTTTCTCACACGTCTTACGACTATCTTGCAGATTTCACAGAATTAGCGAACCAACTCACGATATGCTCAAGGCGAGTTAAGGCTGAACCAACGGTTACGCAATCTGCGCCAATTTCAATCGCCACTTTTGCCAATTCAGGGGTGTTATAGCGACCTTCAGCCATAACAAAACAACCTGCCGCTTTTAAATCTTTCACTAATTGATAATCAGGTTCTTCGGGAACTGGACCACCTGTATAACCAGACATTGTGCTCCCCACAATATCAAAACCGAGTTTTTGACAATACAAGCCTTCTTCTAAATTAGAGCAATCTGCCATAGCCAAACAGCCCATTTCATGGATTTTTTTCACCGCACTTTCAATATCAACTGGGCGAGGACGGCTAGTGCCATCTACCGCAATGATATCTGCCCCAGCATTGGCAAGATCTTCAATATCTTGCAGAAATGGCGTAATACGAATCGGACAATCAGGTAAGTCACGTTTTACAATACCGATAATTGGAATGTTTACAAAAGGACGTGTCGCTTTAAGGTTATCTACACCTTCAATACGTAAACCTGATGCGCCACCAGCAACAGAAGCTTGGGCCATGGCAGAAACAATTTCTGGTTTATCCATTGGGCCATCATCAACAGGTTGGCAAGAAGCAATGAGACCATATTGAATTTGAGAAAGCACATCTTGATGAGATAATTTCGACATAATATCACTCCTAAATATATTGAGGCCGATAATGCTTAAATGCTTTATTACAAGCCATCTAGGCGTTAGCATTATTTAGACTCAATCATCCTCAAAAATATAACTGAGCCCGCATTTTCGTCAGTGCTCAGCATTATATAAAAACATAACTCCATTTTAAAAGATTTTTTGAAGTATTTTTTTGTAAATGTGATCTACCTCTCAATTTTGAAATAAAACTTCAAAGAGCAGTTCAAAAAGTATTTTTTTACTTTAGAATAGCGCCCGAGTAGTTTTTTGATGTCTAAAACATCAAGCATTCACTTTCAATCCAAGCCAATTATGGCTTATATCAACATAGGTTCACACAGGAGCGAACATTATGAAATTTACTAAACTTTTCCTTGCAACTGCTATCACATTAGGCGTTTCTTCAGCCGTTTTTGCCGCAGATTATGACTTAAAATTTGGTATGAATGCGGGTACTTCATCTAACGAGTACAAAGCAGCAGAAATGTTTGCAAAAGAAGTAAAAGAAAAATCACATGGTAAAATTGAAGTTTCACTTTATCCAAGTTCACAACTTGGTGATGACCGTGCAATGTTAAAACAATTAAAAGACGGTTCTCTTGACTTCACTTTTGCTGAATCAGCTCGTTTCCAATTATTCTATCCTGAAGCAGCAGTGTTCGCGTTACCATATGTCATCAGCGACTACAACGTTGCACAAAAAGCATTACAAGAAACCGCATTTGGTAAAGATTTAGTGCAAAAAATGAATAAAGAATTAGGCTTAACCTTATTATCACAAGCTTATAACGGTACTCGCCAAACAACTTCAAATAGAGCGATCAATAGCATTGCTGATATGAAAGGCTTAAAACTTCGTGTACCAAATGCTGCAACTAACTTAGCGTACGCAAAATATGTGGGCGCATCTCCAACACCTATGGCATTCTCTGAAGTATATCTTGCACTTCAAACTAACTCTGTAGATGGTCAAGAAAACCCATTAGCAACAGTACAAGCGCAAAAATTCTATGAAGTGCAAAAATTCTTAGCGATAACTAACCACATTTTGAATGACCAACTTTATTTAGTGAGTAACGAAACTTATAAAGAATTACCTGAAGATCTTCAAAAAGTAGTCAAAGACGCCGCTGAAAATGCAGCAAAATACCACACTAAATTATTCGTAGATGGTGAAAAAGATTTAGTGACATTCTTTGAAAAACAAGGTGTTAAAGTGACTCACCCAGATTTAACTCCATTCAAAGAGGCGATGAAACCATTCTATGCTGAGTTTGTGAAACAAACTGGTGAGAAAGGTGAAAAAGCATTAAAAGAAATCCAAGCTATTAAATAATCTCTATCACGTGCGCCAGCAATTTGGTTGGCGCACTCATTTTCGTTCTCCACAATCTCCCGGAGTGAAGTATGAAATTTTTTAACAAACTTGAAGAATGGATTGGCGGCGCGCTATTCCTTGTGATCTTCGGTATTCTTGTTGCTCAAATCCTATTCCGCCAAGCTTTCCACTCGCCGTTAATTTGGAGTGAAGAACTCGCTAAACTATTGTTTGTTTATGTAGGAATGCTTGGTATTAGCGTGGCAATTCGCAAACAAGAACACGTTTACATCGACTTCTTAACCAATTTAATGCCTGCTTCTATCAAAAAAGTAACAAACTCTTTTGTGCAATTAGTGATTTTCCTTGGCATTATTTTCTTTATCCATTTTGGTATTAAAACGTTCCTTGGTGCAGATTTCCCTATTGACGCATTAGGTGGAATTTCAGAGAAATGGATTTATGCTTCTCTGCCGATCATTTCTATCCTAATGTTAGTGCGCTTCTTCCAAGCACAAGCAGACAATTTTAAAGAAGATAAAAGCTTTTTACCGGCGACATTCTTCATTGTAAGTGCGGTCATTTTATTAGGCATTTTATTTACGTTCCCAGAGTGGTACAAAGTATTACGCATCACAGAATATGTGAAATTTGGTTCTAACTCCGTATACGTTGCTCTAATATTCTGGCTAGTTATTATGTTCCTGGGCGTGCCAGTAGGTTGGTCATTATTTATCACCACATTACTTTATTTCTCAATGACCAGATGGAACGTGGTAAACGCAGCAGCCGAAAAACTAACCATGAGTTTAGATAGCTTCTCATTACTTGCTGTGCCGTTCTATATCCTAACAGGTATTTTAATGAATACAGGCGGTATAACAGAACGTATCTTTAATTTTGCGAAAGCCTTACTCGGTCACTACACTGGCGGTATGGGTCATGTAAATATTGGCGCAAGTTTATTGTTCTCAGGTATGTCAGGTTCTGCACTTGCTGATGCTGGTGGCTTAGGTCAGTTAGAAATCAAGGCTATGCGCGATGCAGGTTATGATGATGATATTTGTGGTGGTATCACTGCAGCTTCTTGTATCATCGGTCCATTAGTTCCACCAAGTATTGCCATGATTATTTACGGTGTAATCGCCAACGAATCCATTGCGAAACTCTTCGTTGCAGGTTTTGTACCAGGCATACTTGTAACAATTGCTTTGATGATCATGAACTACTACGTATCCAAAAAACGTGGTTATCCAAGAACACCAAAAGCAACTCGTGAAGAACTTTGCACATCATTCAAAAAAGCGTTCTGGGCAATTTTAACCCCATTACTCATCATCGGTGGTATCTTCTCTGGCTTATTTAGCCCAACAGAATCTGCCGTTGTTGCTGCGACTTATTCCGTAATCATTGGTAAATTCGTTTATAAAGAATTAACCATGAAAATGCTCTTTAATAGCTGCGTTGAAGCAATGGCAATTACTGGTGTGGTTGCATTAATGATTATGACTGTGACCTTCTTCGGAGATATGATCGCGCGTGAACAAGTTGCAATGCGTATTGCAGATGTGTTCGTTGCCGTAGCTGATTCTCCACTTATGGTATTAGTCATGATCAATGCGCTCTTGCTCTTCTTGGGTATGTTCATTGATGCATTAGCATTGCAATTCTTAGTGTTACCAATGTTAATTCCAATCGCAATGCAATTTAATATCGACTTAGTATTCTTCGGTGTAATGACTACTTTGAATATGATGATCGGTATCTTAACACCACCAATGGGTATGGCTCTCTTTGTGGTGGCACGTGTGGGTAATATGTCAGTATCCACTGTAACGAAAGGTGTATTGCCGTTCTTAATACCAATATTCTTAACATTAGTATTAATTACGATTTTCCCACAAATCATTACTTTTGTGCCAAATCTATTGATGTCTTAACACTAAAGTGCGGTTAAAAAAAGCAAGGCTTTTATAACCGCACTTTTTTTATAAAATAAATCCTATTCAATGCGGTTTTATGAATAGCAAACCATAAACATAACTTAATAAATGAGGTTTATTATGAAATTGACAAAAACAGCATTATGCGCCGCACTTTTTGCAACTGTTGCATTTTCAGCTAGCGCACAAGTCTATCCAGATTTACCAGTAGGCATCAAAAGTGGAACAGGTGCACTCATCGGCGATACCGTATATGTAGGCTTAGGTTCTGGTGGCAATAAATTCTATTCTTTAGACTTAAAAGATCCTGCTGCACAATGGAAAGAAATTGCAGCATTTCCTGGTGGTGAACGTAATCAACCTGTTGCAGCAGCCGTAGATGGAAAACTTTATGTATTCGGTGGTTTGCAAAAAAATGAAAAAGGTGAACTACAACTTGTTAATGATGCTTACAGCTACAATCCGGCTGATAATACTTGGGTGAAACTTCCTACTCGCTCTCCGCGTGGATTAGTCGGTTCAAGCAGCGCATCTCACGGTGATAAAGTTTATATTTTAGGTGGTTCTAACCTCTCTATATTTAATGGTTTCTTCCAAGACACCGTGGCAGCAGGTGAAGATAAAGCGAAAAAAGATGAAATCGCAGCAGCTTATTTCGATCAACGTCCTGAAGATTATTTCTTCACAACAGAATTATTGAGCTATGAACCATCAACCAATAAATGGCGCAATGAAGGTCGTATTCCATTCTCTGGTCGTGCTGGTGCGGTATTCACTATCCAAGGTAATGACTTAGTGGTGGTCAATGGTGAAGTGAAACCAGGTCTTCGTACTGCAGAAACTCATCAAGGCAAATTCACTGCTAAAGGTGTGCAATGGAAAAACTTACCTGACTTACCTGCGCCAAAAGGTAAATCACAAGATGGTTTAGCCGGTGCACTCGCAGGCTATAGCCATGGCCATTATTTAGTCACGGGTGGAGCAAACTTCCCTGGTTCAATTAAACAATTCAAAGAAGGCAAACTTCATGCGCATAAAGGTTTAACCAAAACATGGCATAATGAAGTTTATACTTTAAATAATGGTAAATGGAGTATCGTTGGTGAATTACCAATGAATATTGGCTATGGTTTCTCTGTGTCTTACAACAATAAAGTATTGCTCATCGGTGGTGAAACAGACGGTGGTAAAGCGTTGACCAGCGTTAAAGCAATTAGCTACGATGGTAAAAAATTGACCGTTGAATAATTTGGCATAGAATAATGTATAAGGCTTGAGGCAAAGAATGGGCTCAAGCCTTTTGATTTCATCAAAATATAAAAATTAAGGAGATTATATGAGTGTACTTAGTTACGCACAAAAAATCGGTCAAGCCTTAATGGTGCCTGTAGCAGCCTTACCTGCTGCAGCATTATTAATGGGTATTGGCTATTGGATTGACCCAGATGGTTGGGGTGCAAACAGTCAATTAGCGGCATTATTAATTAAATCTGGTGCAGCAATTATTGACAACATGGGCTTACTCTTCGCTGTGGGCGTCGCGTTTGGGCTTGCAAAAGACAAACACGGTTCCGCCGCACTTTCAGGTCTTGTTGGTTTCTACGTAGTGACCACCCTACTTTCCCCTGCTGGTGTAGCACAATTACAACACATTGATATTAGTGAAGTGCCTGCAGCATTCAAAAAAATCAATAACCAATTTATCGGGATTTTAATTGGTGTGATTTCAGCTGAACTTTATAACCGTTTCTATCAAGTTGAATTACCAAAAGCACTTTCGTTCTTTAGCGGAAAACGCCTCGTCCCAATTTTGGTTTCTTTCGTGATGATCGCTGTATCATTTGCCTTACTCTATATTTGGCCTCATATTTTTAACGCGCTCGTTTCATTTGGTGAATCGATCAAAGATTTAGGTGCGGTCGGTGCTGGCATCTACGGTTTCTTCAACCGTTTATTAATTCCTGTTGGCTTACATCATGCCTTAAACTCTGTATTCTGGTTTGACGTAGCGGGTATCAACGATATTCCAAACTTCTTGGGCGGCGCTAAATCCATTGCCGAAGGCACTGCAACTATGGGGGTAACAGGTATGTATCAAGCTGGTTTCTTCCCAGTGATGATGTTTGGTTTACCAGGTGCTGCTCTTGCAATTTATCACTGCGCAAAACCAAATCAAAAAGTACAAGTTGCCTCAATTATGCTTGCGGGTGCGTTAGCCTCTTTCTTTACAGGGATCACCGAACCGCTTGAATTCTCATTCATGTTCGTTGCACCTGTACTTTATGTATTGCATGCATTATTAACGGGTATCTCTGTATTCATTGCAGCCACAATGCACTGGATCGCAGGATTCGGCTTTAGTGCTGGTTTAGTGGATATGGTACTTTCTAGCCGCAACCCACTTGCTGTTAGCTGGTATATGTTACTTGTACAAGGTATTGTATTCTTTGCTATCTATTATTTTGTGTTCCGTTTTGCAATTAATGCCTTTAATCTCAAAACGCTGGGCCGTGAAGATAAAGCAGATACAGCTGCAGCCCCAACACAAAGCAACCAATCTCGCGAAGAAAGAGCGGTCAAATTTATCGCGGCTTTAGGTGGTTCAGAAAACTTCAAAACTGTGGATGCGTGTATCACTCGTTTACGCTTAACTTTAGTTGACCATCACAATATTAATGAAGATCAACTTAAAGCGCTTGGTTCAAAAGGTAATGTAAAATTAGGTAATGATGGATTACAAGTCATTTTAGGGCCTGAAGCAGAACTTGTGGCAGAAGCGATTAAAGCAAAATTAAAATAAATTTTGACCGCACTTTACATGCCGTCTATCACTAGGCGGCATTTTTATTAATGAGATTTAGCGATGTTATTTATTCCACCACCACTCTGTTTATTAATTGGCACAGCAATGTATTTTTTGCCAAAAGTTGCCAGTTATTCTGTCCATTTTGCAGTTATTGCCTTTGTCATTACTTTTTCATTTTTGATTGCTGGGGGCAGTGTGCTTCAATTTTTTATCCGCAAAACGACCATCAATCCTCATGACTTTAAACATACAACACAATTAGTTTCTACGGGCATATTTCAATTTAGCCGTAATCCAATGTATTTAAGTTTGCTGTTAATGTTAATTGCATGGTCTCTTTGGTTGGGTAATAGTTTGGCTTGGTTAGGCGTGATTGTCTTTATACTAGTTATGAATCGCTTTCAAATAGCCCGAGAAGAAGCCTATTTAGAAAGTAAATTTGGCGATGAATATCGTCGTTACAAACAAAAAGTAAGACGCTGGCTATAAAAAAACACCTTCACAAGGAAGGTGTTTTTATCAATTTAAAATCTATTTCTTCGGTGCCTGCATAAAGCGGAAGAAATCACTATCTGGTTTTAAAATCATCATATTATCAGAGTTTGCAAAACTCGCTTCATAGGCTTTTAAGCTACGTACAAAAGTAAAGAACTGTGGTTCTTGAGCAAAAGCATCTGAATATAATTTTGCCGCCGCTGCATCACCTGAGCCTCGTAATTCTTGTGCAGTTTTATTTGCATTAGCAAGAATCAACGTCACTTTACGATCTACATCAGCTTGGATAAATGCTGCTTTTTCTTTACCTTGAGAACGATGTTCACGCGCGACTGCATCACGTTCTGCACGCATACGTTGGTAAATTGAAGAAGATACTTCGTCCGGTAAATTAATTTGTTTTACACGCACATCAATTACTTCAATACCCAATTCTGCCGTACTATCTTGCCCTGAATTTAAAGCTTTTTTTGCCCCTTCCATTAATTCACCACGCGTACCAGAAACGATGTCTTTAATGGTTCTTGTACCAATTTCAGAACGCAAACGGTCATTTACTTTACGGCTTAACAAGCTTGAAGCTTGAGTATAATCGCCACCTCCAGTAGATGTGTAGAATCGACCAAAATCACTAATTTTCCATTTCACATAAGAATCTACTAGCAAGTCTTTTTTCTCAACAGTAACAAAACGTGTTGCCGATCCATCTAAAGTACGAATACGCGCATCTAAAACTTTAATGCTATCAATCAAAGGCACTTTAAAATGCAAGCCTGGTTCATAGACAACCACTTTGTTATCTGCATCACGTTGTACTTTGTTGAATCGCAACATAATACCGCGAGTACCTTCCGTCACGACCACGACACTGGAATACACCACTGCCGCAATGACAAAAATAGCTGGTAATAAAAATTTACGCATTAGTTAAATCTCCCTTGGCGAATCGGCTCAACAATGCTTGGTAGTTGGCTTGAAGAATGATTAAGACGCTCTGGCTGTGATAAAACAGGCGCAGATTCTACCGCTCTTTCTGTTACGGCTGGCGCTTTAGCTGATACTTTTTTACCCATGATTTGTTCTAAGGGTAACACGGTTAAATTGTTACCATTATTGCCATCAAGCATCACTTTTGGCGTATTTGCCATGACTTTTTCCATGGTTTGAATATATAAACGCTCACGCAGTAAATCTGGCGCAGCTTTAAATTCAGGCAACAAACGCTGCAAACGTTCCACTTCGCCTCGTGCATCTAACACGATACGATCTTTATAAGCTGTTGCTTCTTCAATAATACGTTGTGCATCACCACGCGCAATCGGCTCTTTCTCACGAGCATAAGCTTCCGCTTCACGAATGAAACGTTGTTCATCTTCCTGCGCTTTAATCGCATCATCAAACGCATCTTTTACTTCTTCAGGTGGGCGCGCAGATTGGAAGTTCACATCAATCACCTCAAGTCCCATATCATAGGATTTGATAATGTCATTTAACGCTTTCCACGTATCTTCACGAACAACCGCACGGCCTGTTGTTAAAATATCATTCATTGACATATGGCCGATCACATAACGCAATGCACTGTCAGTCGCTTGACCTAAACTGTCATCCGCATTCGTCACGCTAAAACGATATTTTGCAGGATCTTGCACACGATATTGCACGGTCATTTCCACACGAACCATATTTTCATCTTTAGTAAGCATTGAACCTTGCGTACGAAGTTCTTTAACTTGCTCTACATTCACTGGCAATACTTTATCTACAAATGTTGGCTTCCAGTTCAAACCCGGTTGAACAATGGAATGTAATTCACCAAAACGAAGCACCACACCACGCTCAGCCTCTTTAATAGTGTAGAAACCACTTACGCCCCAAATGATCGCACCAATCGCCACGGCAAGTGGAACCACCTTTCCAAAATTAAATGGCGTATTGTTTTGAGAACTACCATTATTTTGACCGCTCTTTTTATTTCCACCACCTAATTTTCTGAGAAGGTTATTAAAAATCTCCTCAATATCTGGCGGAGATTGTTCTTGATTCCCACGATTTTGATTGTTATTCCATCCATTATTATTGGATGAATTTCCCGGCTGTTGGTCGTTGCTTTGCCCTGGTTTACTCCAAGGATCGCGATCTGAACCGTTCTGTGACATTTCATTCTCCATTTGTCAAAAAATTGTTAAGAGTTTAGCTAAATAAATGGGGCGCGTCTATGAAAATGCAAGAGGCGATAACCATTAATTTCGCCTCACTTTCAAGTTATCCCTCTTAGAAGCGGAGATTTTTTGCCATTAGCGTTAGATAGCTTTTGCTGTTTGCTATCGTAGCAGTTACAGCCTTAACAGATTTTTAAATTAAGATTACCTTTAATAGCAATACGCATATTTTCAGAAAAAGCAATGTTAATTCTCATCGCAGCTTAGGGGTCTTGCTCTCTCGTGATATTTCCGTAGAAAATTGGGTGTGCTTACGCTAGATTGGATGTAAAGTTATAAGGTTTACTTAACACAAGCATAATTGAAAATACAAAAAGTGCGGTCAATTTTTGAGAAGTTTTAAAACTCTTTAAAAGAGACCGCACTTTGTACTTCTGTATTTTAAATTGTAGTCTATTTAAATATCAAACAGACTACAAATTTCTAATAACTTAACATCAGAAATTAAACACTTTCTATACTATCCACCTCTTAGTTTTTTAGATATAAGAATTGATAATACTATTAATGGTGATAATCTGGAAAAACTATATAAGTTAAATGACAATACGTCAAGAATATCTTTCATAGAGATATTTCCAAAACTCACAATAAATTTAAATAATATAATAAGAGAAGACATACCAACAAAACAAAATATAAACACGAACAAAGAATAACCAGTAAAATAAACTAAAAAACTCATTAATCTACTTAGCATATAAACTCTCTCTGGAAAAATTTCTAATATCTTGCTCATCGCTTTCTAAAAATTTATTTAATGACTCACCTGTAAACGAGTCAGCTGCAACCCCCAATCTAACCGGATATTTCTTATAATCCTCATAACCAGTATAATAAAAGCTCCTATTTCTATACTCAGGATTATAATAACTCCGATTTTTACTAAGACCTTTTAGAATAGCCATATCAGCGGCTTTTTCCATACTTTTACCTACAGCTCCACCCAATGAAGTTGCGATAGCAGATGAAGCCGCTTTATAACCAGCATGTTTAATTGAATCCTCATTAGACTCAAAATATCCTTGCAAGCCTGAACTCACGGTATTCACTATCAATGTCGTTTTAAAATTTATTCCACCAGTAATAAATCCTGTTGTACCGCTCCAAGCTAAATCACTGGCTGATGTATCTTTACCTTGATAAGAGTTCCCACAATATCCTGATTAAATCTATCTACTTCAAATGACATATATCTAAATCAGGATAAAAATAATTTAAAAAAAATAGTCCATCATAAAAGTTTACTCCCATATATTGTTCACCTTTACAATAATCTCCATCACTAACCTTAACAAACCCTAGAGATAATATAAAATCATTTAACTCATTATAATTAGTTTCTTTTATGTAGAATTTTACAGACGCATAGGTCCTGTTAGAATCAGATATATCAACAATTTTATCTTTATATCTTTCCAAAACAAGCATATAAATATCTTGCTTTTTTTATTATTTTTTCCCTTATCAACAGCACCTTCTTTTAACAAAGATAAGAGAAGAAAAAAGAAACAAGATATAAATAAAAATTTCAATACATTATTCATTTTAATTTCTCCGTGTATTCAGTCTCAATTGAGAATCTCTGCTCAACACCAATTGAAAGTATTTTCTTAGGCGTAGACGAAATTGTTTCGCCGTAACCTATACACCGATAATAACAACCTTCTACTCCCATACTATATCCAGCCAAAGTATCGTTTTGTGCCGCTGCTTGTAATGCTGCTGTCACCGCACGAATCGCCAGGTCTTTTTCACTACCAATGCCGTAATCATCAATCCCTTTTTTAATAAGGCTAATTTGTTTACTGATTTCTTGCGCTTAATCACTATTTTGACGGCTCCTTACGGTGAGGTTTTAAATATAATAATAGCCCCTCTAGTTCACATGATAAAAGCTGAATTCTTGTAGTATTTTAAGTTGCAATCGTTCCCCACTCCACTCATAAAAGTGCGGTAATTTTTCTTGATGATTGACAAAAGCGGCTAAATAAATAGGGAGTTCATCAGTAAACCACAACTTCCCCTGCGGGCAATAATCTGAAAAAATTTTTTGTTGTTCAGGAAAATGACGAACATTGGATAATTTTACGATTCCAAATCCTTGGGATTTCAATACAGCCTCTCTCAAACACCAACAATGATAAAAAGCCTTCAAAGAATCCTGCTGATGATGAAACCAATCAATTTCTTCTTTTGGTGCAATATGTTCCATCAACGCCGTAAAATTTCTTATTTTAGGAAATTCAATATCAATTCCCACCGCACTTTTTTCTTCATTTCTAATATCTAATATTACCGCCACCCAATCACCAGAATGGCTAATATTAAAATCTATTCGATCATCTAGAAAATAAGGTCTGCCACTTTCAGTACGATGAATTTGAGATAAAAGTGCGGTGGATTTTCCTGCTATTTTTAGAAGTTGGAAAAGTAATAAGTGGGCAAGCCGACGGCACTGATGACGCTGAAAAACACGCGAACTATCCGTTTCAATTTGATACAGATTTTCTGGAATCAGTTCATCGGGTAAGGATTCCAAAGAAAAAGGTTGATTTATATTGCCGTAGGCGATGTAGGTTGTCATAAAAATAAAAGCACCATTCAAAGGTGCTTTTATATTAAAAGGATTTAGTTTGTGTGTAAATTAGCGAATCACTAATTCCGCCACAGAAACACCTACCAAGCAAGCGACAACAACCCCAATTAAACCTGGCACCATAAAACTGTGGTTAAAATAATATTTACCAATTTTCGTTGTACCCGTTACATCAAAGTTTACTGTTGCAATGTCTGATGGATAATTTGGAATAAAGAAATAGGCATAAGTTGCTGGCATTAAACCAACCAAGATTGGTGCTGGAATACCTAAGCCAATACCCACAGGTAATAACATAACTGCGGTTGCAGCTTGGCTATTAATTACGACTGAAACTGCAAATAATGCCAATGCGAATGTCCAAGGATAAGTTTGAACCATGTCAGTAATCGCGGCTTTAAATTCTGGCATTGCATATTGGAAGTATGTATCGCTCATCCAAGCAATACCATAAATCGCAATCGCTGCCACCATACCAGACTTAAATACCACGCCATTTGGCACGATTTGAGGATTCGTTTTCGTTGCAAGTAAAATCACACCACCAAAGCAAAGCATCATCATTTGGATGATTAGTGACATGGAAATCGCTTTTCCGCTACCGATAGTACGAATTTCAGGAATCATCGCAATCGCAACAATCACAACTAATGCTAATAAGAACAAATAAACTGATTTTTTAGCGCCTTGTGGAAGGGCTTCATTCAATGTTGTGCTTGTGGTATTGAAAATACGTTCGCGCCATACTGGATCTTGTAAACGACGTTGATATTCAGGATCTTGTTCCAACTCTTTACCACGACGCATACTATATAAAGAAAGCGCTATGGTACCCGCTAAGGTTGCAGGAACAGTCACACAAATAATATCTAACAAACTAATATGCTCAAAACCAGGCATTGCAGTAATTTTACCTAGATAGAAGACAACAGCTGCAGAGAGTGGGCTAGATGTGATGGCTAATTGAGATGCCACCGAAGAGGCAGCCATTGGACGTTCTGGACGGATTTTGTTTTTCAATGCAACATCGCCGATGATTGGCATAATTGTGTAAACAGAGTGACCAGTACCAAGCATAAACGTTAATAAATACACGACTAATGGGCCGAGTAAAGTTACACGTTTTGGATTTTTACGGAGAATGCGTTCGGCAATTTGTAACATAAATTTCAAACCGCCTGCAGCTTCAAGTACGGATGCACAAGTCACCACTGCAAGAATGATGAGCATTACATCAATCGGTGCTTTCCCCACTGGCATACGGAATACGAAAACTTCGATAGCAAGACCGATACCAGAAACAACGCCTAATCCGATACCACCATAACGGCTGCCCATATAAAGCATTAATAATAAGAATAAAAATTCTAAATAAAGCATAAGTACCTCAAAAATAAAAAAACTGTAAAAATAATACCCTTTTTGAGGAATAAAACTAGATATTTTTTAAATTTTAGAGCAAGAATTGAATTAAAAGATAATTCAGATCAATTTTACAATGCTGGAATAAGAGAAAAGTGCGGTGATGTTAGAAAGAAATTTTTGAAAAAAATTAGGCGACTTAAAAAGTCGCCCAACTTGAAATTATTGATTGTTTTGCACGTAGTCAATCGCAGATTGAACAGTTGTGATTTTTTCAGCTTCTTCATCTGGAATTTCGATATCGAATTCTTCTTCTAAAGCCATTACTAATTCAACTGTGTCTAAAGAGTCCGCACCTAAATCTTCAACGAAAGAAGCTTCAGATTTAACATCTTCTTCTTTAACACCTAATTGTTCAACGATGATTTTTTTCACGCGTTCTTCAATACTCATTTGTTTTTCCTATTTTGTTGGTTTTAACTCATAAAAGAGCGGTTAGTGTATGTATTTTTTATCAACTTGCAACTATTTTATAGGCTGGTCGCACCACAAAATGGGCAATCTGAATACACACATTAAAAATAGTTACGTACCTTTGCATACGCTCAAGGCGTAACCAAGCTACACTGCGAATGGGATTCTAACATTATCTAAAATCTTTGGCTATGATTTTGTGTTTAGAACACCGCTCAAGTCTAAATAAAGAGAAATGCTGATTTTCAGCATTAGCTCATATATAAACCACCATTTACATGCAAGGTTGTGCCCGTAATGTAAGCCGCATCATCAGAAGCTAAGAAAGCAACGGCTTTAGCAATATCTTTGGCTTCACCTAAACGACCAGCAGGAACATTAGATAAAATACCCGCTTTTTGTTCATCAGTAAGCACTTCTGTCATATCCGTTGCAATAAAACCTGGTGCAACCACATTTACAGTAATACCTCGTGCAGCCACTTCTTTCGCTAAAGATTTAGAAAAACCGATCACACCCGCTTTTGCCGCACAATAGTTAGCTTGTCCTGGATTCCCCATTGAACCCACCACTGAACCAATATTGATGATACGACCAAAACGTTTTTTCATCATTGAACGTAACATGGCTTTAGAAAGATGATACACCGAAGTTAAGTTAGTTTGCATAATATCAAACCACTCATCATCTTTCATACGCATCAATAAATTATCGCGAGTAATACCTGCGTTATTTACGAGAATATCAATATCGCCAAAATCATTTTTAATTTGCTCAAGTAAAGTTTCGATAGATTCTTTATCCGTTACGTTTAAAACTAAACCTTTACCTTTATCTCCTAAATATGCAGAAATTGCCTCTGCACCTTTTTCAGATGTTGCAGTACCAATTACAAATGCACCTTTTGAACTAAGTTCCTCTGCAATCGCACGGCCAATACCACGAGTAGCCCCTGTCACTAAAGCAATTTTACCTTGCATTTTTTCTTCCTTTTACGCTAAAAATTCTTCTACAGCATTGAATGATGCAACATCATTTACAGATATTGCTTGTAAATCACTCACAATGCGTTTAGTTAAACCATTTAATACTTTACCCGGTCCCACTTCAACAAGCGCTTGAACACCATCTTGCGCCATTTTTTCAACTGTTTCAGTCCAACGAACTGGGCTATATAACTGACGAACAAGTGCGGTACGAATTTCTGCACCTTCAGTTTCAGCTTTCACATCAACGTTATTTAATACTGATGTTGTTGGTGTATTAATTTGAATATTCTCAAGTTTTACAGCTAATTGCTCTGCTGCTGGTTTCATCAAGGCACAGTGAGAAGGTACGCTCACCGCTAATGGCAATGCACGTTTCGCTCCCGCGTCTTTACATAATGCAGCCGCACGCTCAACTGCAGCTTTCGCACCAGCGATAACGACTTGGCCTGGTGAGTTAAAGTTCACTGCTGATACAACTTCACCTTCTTCCGCTTGTTTACAAGCATTAATAATCGCTTCATTATCTAAACCAATAATTGCATACATTGCACCAGTGCCTTCAGGCACAGCTTGTTGCATTAATTTTCCGCGCAATTCCACTAATTTAATCGCATCTTGGAAATCCAACACGCCAGCACAAACTAACGCAGAATATTCACCTAAGCTATGGCCTGCCATCACTTCTGGTTTTAATTGAGGAAATATTTCTTGCCATACGCGATAAATAGCTACAGATGCAGCTAAAAGTGCAGGCTGAGTTTGCCAAGTTTTATTGAGTTCTTCAACTGGGCCTTGTTGAACAAGATGCCATAAATCATATCCAAGAGCATCAGATGCTTGTTTAAATGTTTCAGTAACGATTGGATATTCAGTTGCAAGATCAGCAAGCATACCGACAGTTTGGGAGCCTTGGCCTGGGAAGACCATTGCGAATTTTTTCATTATGTTTTGTCCTATTGTTTTAATTAAAAATATTTTTCGATAATTGACATCAGGATTTCGCCTGACGGCGACCTACTTTTCTTTGCTTGTGCAAAGCAAAGTAGGCAAAAGAAACACTCCCCAATTAAATCGCTGATCTTTGCTTTGTTTCAATTTTCTTTACGGCAATTTGCTGAACTCGCTTCGCTCAAACAGACGCAAATTGCCTAAAAATTGAAAGTCACAAAGGCGATTTATATGGGGCCCAAATTTAATCGGAGCATTATTTAAAAAGTGCAATTGATTTTGAGTTCATTTTTAGAGTGAAAAACATTTTGAATTTTCACCGCACTTTACATCGAAGAAAGAATAAATCGGGTTCCCTTCTTTGCCGCCTGGAAAAATAGAAATTTGTAGGAAATTTGCGTCTGTTTGAGCGAAGCGAGTTCAGCAAATTTCCGTGAAGCAAATTTCTATTTTTTCAGGAAACAAGGCAAAGCAGGGTTACTTTTCTTTTTGCTTACTTTTTCTTTGGCAAAGCAAAGAAAAAGTAAGTTGCCGTCAGGCGAATCCCTGACTCTTTAACAGAAAAAGTGCGGTCAAATTTTACCGCACTTTTTAAATTACTTATCCATTCTAACAAATTAATTAGAAGCGTACTAACGCTGAACCCCAAGTCCAACCACCGCCAAAGGCTTCTAATAATAGTAACTGCCCACGTTGAATACGGCCATCTCGAACAGCTTCATCTAAAGCGACTGGAACAGTTGCTGCACTGTTGTTAGCGTATTTATCTAACGTTACCACAACTTGCGACATATCCATTTCTAATTTTTTAGCTGTCGCTGTAATAATACGTAAATTTGCTTGGTGTGGTACAAGCCAGTCTAAATCTTTTTTATCTAAATTATTTGCTAAAAGCGTTTCTTCCACCACATTTGAAAGTTCACTAACTGCCAATTTGAAGGTTTCGTTACCTTGCATCTCAATATATCCAGATTTTTCTATACCACGTTCTGGCTGAGCTAAAACAAGGGCATTATTTTTATCTGCTGAAGCATGTAAATGAGTAGAAATAATCCCTTCTTGTTCACCCGCTTCAAGAAAGACCGCTCCAGCACCATCACCAAATAGCACAACAGTGCTGCGATCTGTTTCATCTAATTTACGAGAATTGAGATCTGAACCAATCACCAAGGCTTTTTTCACCTTGCCTGCACGAATAAATTGATCTGCCACGCTCAATGCATAGACAAAGCCTGTACAAGCTGCGGCTAAATCAAAAGAAATCGCATCATCAATATTTAATAAACCTTGCACTTGGCACGCGGCACTTGGATAAGCATGTGAATTACTTGTAGTTGCAACAATAATCAGTTCAATATCTTGAGGATTAATTTGAGCAGCCTCGATCGCATTTTTTGCTGCCTCAAATCCCATTGTTGCAACAGTTTCATCTGCCGCTGCGATACGACGTTCACGAATACCGGAACGAGTGACAATCCATTCATCTGATGTATCAACCATTTTTTCCAATTCCGCATTTGTGCGGATGTAGCTTGGTAAATAACTACCAGTAGATAAAATTCTGCTATTCATAATAAATAAAAATTAAGTCATTAATAACGAGAAAGCCCAGCCAATATTTTTTCTGGAAGTTGCTGGCGAGCTTGGAAAGCGGCATCAGCAATAGCATGTGCAAAAGCATTCACGTTTGCACTACCGTGACTTTTTACCACCACAGCTTTTAAGCCAATAAGTGATGCGCCATTATATTCATCAGGGTTAATTCGTTTCAAGCGTTTATAGCATTGTTTAAATACAAAGCGAAAAAGCCAAGCAAGAATGGGCTTTATAAAACGTGAATTCGCTTTATCTTTAAACAAAGATAACAAATTTCTCACCGCCCCTTCTAAGGTTTTCAACGCGACATTGCCTGCAAATCCATCACTCACAATTACGTCGGCTTTCCCATTCAATAAAACATCACCTTCGATAAATCCGACATAATTAAGTGCGGTTGATTTTTGCAGTAAATTAGCAGCATCACGAATAGATTGATGGCCTTTGATTTCTTCAATACCAATATTCAATAATCCAATTCTCGGATACACCAAATTAAGTCGAGCTTCAGCAAAAATCGCACCCATTATAGCAAATTGATAAAGATTTTCCGCACTACACTCAATATTTGCACCAAGATCCAACATCACTGATTTTTCACCATCAATGGTCGGAATAAAAGAAATCAATGCAGGACGTGCAATGCCTTGTAAAGGCTGCAATAAAATCTTCGACAATCCCATTAATGCCGCTGTATTGCCCGCACTGACACAACCTTGCGCTTTGCCACGTTGTACCGTTTCTAATGCTAAACGCATTGATGTACCTTTACTATGACGCAACGCATAAGATATGCCTTGATTATTTTCGATAACACTTGAGCAATGTTGAACTTGTATTCGTTCTAAAACTGATTGAGAACAGTTATTGAGAAGAGGAGAAATTTGTTGGCTATCGCCAAAGAGGATTAAAGAAAGCTCAGGATCATTTTCCAACGCTAAAAGAGAGGCAGAGATAGGAATACGGGGACCAATGTCCCCGCCCATCACATCTAACGCTAAGGTTAGACGAGTCAAGTGAATACCTATAAGTAAAAATTACTTATTGATCACTTTACGACCACGATAGTAACCATCTGCAGTTACGTGGTGGCGTAAGTGAGTTTCACCGCTTGCTTTATCCACTGATACTGCAGCAGTAGTTAACGCATCGTGTGAACGACGCATGTCACGACGTGAACGAGATTTTTTATTTTGTTGAACAGCCATTGGCCATACTCCTAAATTTAATTTACTTTTGCTTTAAATTAGCTAATACAGCGAACGGGTTCGGTTTTTTTGCCAATTCGTCAGGCAATTCGCCAAAAACCTGTTCCTGCGCGGACACTTCACAGTGTTCAGATGAATGCATTGGTACAAGCGGCAAAGCTAAAATTAGCTCATCTTCCACCGTGCCAATTAAATCTATTTCGCCAAACTCATTGAACTCGATTGGCTCATAAATTTCCGGCAATACATCAGCTTGATCCCAATTAGCCACTGGACTATAAGTAAACTCACATTCCAATGTTTGTTTGTAAGGCTCGTTACAACGCTGACATTCTAATTCAACATCAACTTGTACATTACCTTTCATCACCACTAATTTTTGTGGATCAATATAAAACGATAATGTTACCTGTGCATCGCTGAGCACGTTTACCACTGATTCGGCCAAACGCTCAAGCTGATTAGCAGCATAATAGCCAACATAATCAAGCCGTCTTTGAGCATCTTTTACCGGATCAACGGTTAGGGGTAGTTTTACCTTTTGCATAGGGCGTGAATATTACCTGTTGTTGCGAAGATAGTCAAAGGGAAATCACATTTTTTATTGGATAACTCAATAAAGGAAATTATCCGCTAACTAAAAAGGTTGGAACTATAACAAAAATTGCTATAATCACGCCTCTTTTTTAACAAGGAAAGATAATGATGACTTCAAATTCTTATTGGCAACGCTTAAAGGTGGCATTTCAATATGTTATGCCGCAAATTTATTTAACTCAAATTGCTGGCTGGTTTGCTAAACAAAAATGGGGTGTGCTAACCCATGTTGTAATTAAAGCTTTTGCGAAAAAATACAACATTGATATGAGCATTGCGCAAAAAGAACAATTTTCTGATTACGCAAGTTTTAATGAATTTTTTATTCGTCCGTTAAAAGAAAACGCGCGTCCAATTAATCAAAATCCTACCGCACTTTGTTTACCAGCAGACGGGCGCATTAGCGAGTGCGGTCATATTGACGATAATCTTTTATTGCAAGCTAAAGGGCATTTTTTCAGCCTAGAAGGCTTACTGGCAGAAGATAAAGAATTAGTGGAAACCTTTAAAAATGGTGAATTTGCTACCACTTATCTTTCTCCTCGTGATTACCACCGAGTACATATGCCGTGCGATGGTACGTTGCGTAAAATGATTTATGTGCCGGGTGATTTATTCTCTGTGAATCCATTTTTAGCCCAACATGTACCCAATTTATTTGCGCGTAATGAACGTGTGATTTGTGTATTTGATACTGAATTTGGCACAATGGTACAAATTTTAGTCGGTGCAACCATTACTGCAAGCATTGGCACAACTTGGGCGGGCGTAATTAATCCACCACGCCACAACGAAGTGAAAACTTGGACTTATGAAGGAGAAAGTGCGGTCAAATTATTGAAAGGTCAAGAAATGGGTTGGTTCCAACTTGGTTCGACAGTAATTAATTTATTCCAAGCAAATCAAGTCCGTTTAGCTGATCATTTAAGCGTCAACGAACCTGTTCGCATGGGCGAAATCTTGGCATATAAAAAATAATTTTTAACGAAAGGAAAACATCAAATGAATTTTGAACAAGTAAAATTAGAAAGCATTTCTGAAAAAGGTAGCTACGGTATTGGTTTACAAATTGGTCAACAATTAGCCGATAGCCAAATGGAGATCACCGTTGAAGCTGTGGCAAAAGGCATTTTTGACGCGTTAAACCATAATCAACCTGCATTAGACATCAATGATTTAATGCATTCTGTTCAAGCTCTTCAACAACAAGCAACTGAAGCACAACAAGCGCAATTTAAAGCCATTGAAGAAGAAGGCAAAAAATTCTTAGAAGAGAATGCGAAAAAAGCGGGCGTAAACGTAACCGACAGCGGTTTGCAATACGAAATCATGACTGAAGGCAATGGTGCAAAACCATCTGCAACAGATAAAGTGCGTGTACACTACACTGGTACATTACCAGATGGCACCGTATTCGACAGCTCTGTGGCTCGTGGCACACCAGCTGAATTCCCAGTAAATGGCGTAATCCGTGGTTGGGTTGAAGCATTACAAATGATGCCGGTCGGTTCTAAATGGAAACTCACAATTCCACACGAACTTGCTTACGGTGAACGTGGAGCTGGCGCATCAATTCCGCCATTCTCAACACTCGTATTTGAAGTAGAATTATTAGATATTCTTTAATCGAAAAATATGATATTTATAAAGGCAAAGCTATAAAGGTTTTGCCTTTATTGTTAAAATAATGTTATTATTTTATCTGACAAATTTCATTTGTCTTATATCGCAAGTTTTGTGTATAGGAAAATGGGCACTTCTTTTTTTCACTGTATTCATTATTTATACCTTTCTTGCAAATCTTTCTTTTCAATAAATTTAGGTTATCTTATGAAAGAGATTTGGCTACAATTTAAACAAAATTATTTAATTAAATACTGGAATCCGATTGTTGCAGTGACTGCAGCGGGTTTGCTTTCCGCTTATTACTTTGGGGTAACAGGCACTTATTGGGCTGTTACAGGGGAATTTACTCGGTGGGGAGGGCATGCATTACAAGCATTAGGCGTTGATGTATCTGAATGGAGTTACTACAAAATCATAGGAATGCAAGGTAATATCTTCTCACGTGTTGATGGTGTCATGATCTTAGGCATGTTTGCAGGTTGTATTTCTGCAGCACTTTGGGCAAATAATGTAAAATGGCGCAACCAACCACATAAACGTCGGATTGTTCAAGCTTTAATTGGCGGTGCATTAGCAGGATTTGGCGCACGTTTAGCAATGGGATGTAATTTAGCTTCACTTTTTACAGGTATTCCACAATTTTCGGTACACGCTTGGTTCTTCACTATCGCAACAGCAATAGGTACTTATGCGGGTGTGAAAGTCACATTATTACCAATATTTCGCGTTAAATTAGAACTGAAAAAAGGCGCAGCGAAAATAAAAGAAACAGATCCTAAACAAGCACAACGCCGTTTCTGGATTGGTATGGTTGTATTTTTTGCTTATCTTATTGCTTCACTTTATGTAATGACTCAATCTATTAAACTTGGTTTTGCTATGGTTTGTGGTTTGGCTTTCGGGTTATTAATTGAACGAGCTCAAATTTGTTTTACCTCAGCTTTCCGTGACTTATGGGTAACAGGGCGTGCTTATATGGCAAAAGCGATTATTTTTGGAATATTAGTGGGCACAATTGGTGTATTTAGCTACATTCAACTTGGCGTCTCACCTAAAATTATGTGGGCTGGCCCCAATGCTATTATTGGCGGTTTATTATTCGGCTTTGGTATTGTACTCGCTGGTGGTTGTGAAACAGGTTGGATGTATCGCTCAATGGAAGGTCAAGTACACTTTATGTGGGTTGGCTTAGGTAACGTAGTCGGATCAACTTATCTCGCCTATGTTTGGGATGATATCGCTCCTGTTTTAGCACTTGATTACGAAAAACTTAATTTACTAAAATCTTTCGGGCCCGTAGGTGGCTTACTTGTGAATTACGGTTTATTAATTTTATGTTTAATTGCCGTAGTCTGGTGGGAACGTCGTTTCTTAGCCAAAGCAAAATCTCAAATAACCGCACAAACTGGCTGTGGATGTAATTAACCAAAAGGAGCATAATCATGGCATTTACTATTGTTCAAAAATTAGATAAAGATCCAAAAGACATTTCACCCGATTATACATTAGATACGTTAGGCGAACCCTGCCCTTACCCCGCTATTGTAATGTTAGAAACCATGCCACAATTACAAAAAGGTGAAATTTTAGAACTATTAAGCGATTGCGCACAATCTATCAACAATATTCCTATTGATACTAAAAATCATGGCTATACACTGCTAAGTGTAGAGCAAGATGGAACAAAATTGCGTTATTTAATTCAGCGTTAATAAATGGCTCCATAAGGAGCCATTTATTATCTACCAATAAAATCAAATTAATCTTCGCCCCAAACCTCTTTAGCGATTTCTTCGCGTGTACCATAAATGCCCGCATCCACTGGATAGGATACATTAATTGATTGGGACTAGGGATGCTGTATTTAACTATGCCACGATCACCAACAATAGCATTCAATTTCTTAAAATGCTCAATAAATAGATGATTTGAATACCTACATCTAACCGAGCTTGGACTAACTTTGTAATTGCTTGATCTTCAATCTCAGTTAATTATTCACGAGAGATTTCACCTTATGCAAATTTTAAACGAGCCTCTTTTAATGCTTGTGAGCGTAAATAAAAGCCTACTGTGGCTGCATGTAATGGGAGTTTTTTTGATATTTTACTTCCTTATTTTATGATTTAATTAAAAGAATTCTAACGTATTTTCTACACCCCTTCTATTTTTCACTAATTCCTTGTGAACAAGCATAAGCCGAGCTCCACGCCCATTGGAAATTATAGCCACCTAACCAGCCAGTCACATCCAATACTTCACCAATAAAATATAAACCGCTGACTTGGTTGCTTTCCATTGTTTTAGAAGAGATCACTTTGGTGTCCACCCCGCCCATTGTGACTTCTGCCGTACGATAGCCTTCCGTGCCATTTGGAGTAAACTCCCAGTGATGAATAAAATCCACTAGATTTTTTACCCGCACTTTACTGATGTTAGCGATAACTTCATCTTGCACAATGCCTTGTTCAATCCAAAGCTCGACCAATTTTTTCGGAAGTAATCGAACCAAGATGGTTTTCAACATTTGTTTTGGCGAAGATTGTTTTGCTTGATTAATTTCCTCTTCCACATTGTGGTTCGGTAATAAATCAATTTCTACAGACTCAGTTGGCTGCCAATAATTGGAAATTTGCAATACCGCAGGGCCTGAAATACCACGATGAGTAAACAAAAGCTGGTTATAAAAAGATTTTCCGCTCTGCGCTGTGATCGTAACTGGCAAGCTAATGCCTGAAAGTACGGTTAAAAATTTATCTGTTTCTCGATAAGTAAAAGGAACTAAACTCGCGCGAGGAGGAATAACAGGAATGCCAAATTGTTCTGCAATTTGATAGCCAAATGGCGTTGCACCAAGCCCAGGCATAGAGAGCCCACCAGTGGCGATAATCAAATTTTTACATTGCCATTGGGTTGAATTTATCTGTAAAACAAACAGCGCTTTTTCATCATTTTGAATCCGTTCAACTTGAGAAACTTCGCTACGCAATAAAATCTTAGCACCATATTTATCGCATTCAGATTTCAGCATTTCAACGATTTGTTCTGCGCCCTCATCGCAAAATAATTGCCCCAATTCCTTTTCGTGATAAGCAATCCCCTGCTCCGCTACTAAAGAAATAAAATCCCAATTGGTATAACGAGCCAGTGCCGATTTGACGAAATGAGGATTTTGCGAAAGATAATGAGCGGGCGTAACCTCTAAATTGGTGAAATTACAAAATCCACCGCCCGACATCAAAATCTTACGCCCGATTTTTTTGCCGTTGTCGAAAACTGTCACCGACTTGCCTAGCTTAGCCAACTGTGCCGCACAAAATAATCCTGCCGCACCTGCACCAATAATAATGTTTTCAGAATATTGGCTCACGGATTTTGCCCTTTTTCACCACGTTGTAAAAAATCCAACATCTTCATTCGTTGAATAACTGAACGACGATCCACTGCCGCATTACCTGAATCTAATAACTGCTGTAAATACGCACCGGCTTGTTGATATTGACGATTTTCTAAGGCAATTGTCGCTAACAAAGAAAGGCTCGATACTTCATTTTTATCTTTTGTCAACGCTTCATTCAAAAGTTGCTCGACTTTTGCTGTCACTTGCTGGCCTGCTTGATAATAAAGTGCGGTGGCTGCCAAGCCTAAAATATTAGGTTTACTTCCTGATATTTTTTCTGCGTTAGAATAAGCCACAAGCGCACTATCAAATTCATTATTCTGCACATAAACTTCCCCAAGCTGAAGCCAAGTTTCCGCATTATTTGGATCAGTTCGCAGTTTATTTTGGATCTTCTCAATCACATTTTCATTTTTGTGTTCATCATTCATTTCAACATTTTGATTATGTTGCTCAATCATCGATTGCTCACCTTGTTGAACACGACTAAAACGATCAAGGGAAAAATAATAAGCGGTTGGAATCGCAATTAATAAAAAGAAAACCACAAAAGAAAGTTTGTGATTACTTTTCCCAAAGGAATCTGTCTTTTGTTCCTTTTGCTTAGGATCCGAATGAGACTCAGCATTAACAGAAAAATATCTCTGTTCTTTTTCCAACGCAGTTCCCTGCTCGACTGAAGATAGGGACGATTTTTTCCTATTTGAGAAATAAAGCAATACTGCAGCTAAAATTAAAAGAGCGATTGGCAATAGCCACAACAATGCCGTATTCCATTTGAACGGTGGTTTATAATTCACAAAATCACCAAATCTAGCGGTCATTTGATCGATAATTTGCTGATTACTTTTGCCCTCATCCACCATTTTGTACACTTCAAGACGCAAGTCATAAGCAATTGGAGAATTAGATTCCACCAAATTTTGGTTCTGACATTGTGGACAGCGTAAAGATTTTGCCAACTCTACGGCGCGAGTACGATCATCTTGATTTTGAAATTGATAGGTATCCACCATTTCCGCTTGGGCGAATAAGGAAAATGCGAATAAAAGTGCGGTCGCAAAAAAGACTATTTTTTGAACCTGAATAAAACCGCGAGTAAAAATATCTAATATGCTTTTCATTTGTTCTTCATTGCTTCAATTTTTGGCAAAAATACCGTTTGCCAAGTTTCTTTATCCAGTAAACCAGAATGGCGATAACGAATCACACCATTTTCATCCACAAGATAAGTTTCTGGCGCACCATCTACGCCTAATTTTAATCCCAATTCCCCATGACTATCATCAATGGTTAAGACAAACGGATTGCCCATTCTCTTGAGCATTTCAATGCCATTTTGCGGATTGTCGCGATAATCCACGCCCACAATAGGCAACGTTTTTGCAATCTCAATCAACAGAGGATGTTCTTCCTTGCAATAACCACACCAACTGCCCCACACATTTAATAAAAATGGCTGTTTAGGAAAATCTTTCGGGCTTACGATTTGTGACGGCTCATGTAAATTAGCCTGATAAAACTCTGGAACTGGTTTATCAATTAAAGCCGACGCAATTTTTTTCGGATCTTGATTTAACCCAGCAATTAATAATACACACACACCTAAGAGCACAAAGAGCGGTGCAAAAAAGATAAGTTTTTTGTTCATTATTTTTCCTGTTTTCTGCGTAATCCGAAGACGCTAAAAAGTGCGCCAAATGCCATTAAAATACCGCCAGCCCAAAGCCAACGAATCAGCGGTTTATAATGTAAGCGGAAAGTAAATTCCCCTTTGCCGAGAGAATCGCCCATCACAATATATAAATCGCCCCAAAAACCGCCATCAAGTCCCACTTCGCTCATTGTCATAGTTCGCACATCGTAATAACGGCGCTCTGGGATAATTTCTGCATAAGGCTTGCCATTTTCAGTCACATCAAAAAAGGCGACTTCTGCGGTAAAATTTGGCCCGATTTCATTAGAAAATTGACGATAATGAAATTCATATTGCCCCAATTTTTGACTTTGTTGCGGCGCTAAACGCACACCAATTTCACTGCCAAAATAACCACTCATGACTGCGCCAATGGTCACAATCGCCACGCCACAATGCGCTAAAATCATACCAAATTGAGACAAACGAATTTGTCGCCAATTTTGCCACAAAGTGACGAACAAAAGCCAAATCGCAAGAGTTAATAACACAAAGGCGAAAGCGTGGAAATGTAATGCAGAATTATGGCGTAGCTGTTGCCAAATCATCAAGCCGGCAAGAATTAAAGACGGAATCAACAACCATACGCAACGTATCAATAATGTGCGATCAAATTGCACCCAACGAATGGTGAGTGAAATCACCATTAGGATTAAAATCACCGTAATAATTGGGAAGAAAATACTATTAAAATAAGGACTACCCACCGAAATTGATCCCCAATTCATCGCTTGGAATAACATCGGGTAAAAGGTGCCTAAAAAAGTGGAAACGGTTGCAATGGTAAGCAAAATATTCAGTAATAAAATGCCACCTGATTTAGAAACGAACTGAAATTTCACCGCACTTTCTGATGAACTACCCGCTCGTAAGGCGAATAATCCAAAAGCTAACACCGTCAAAACAAAGAAAATTAATAACAACACATAACCGCGCGTGTTATCCAATGCAAAAGCGTGCACAGAAGTGAGTGCGCCAGAACGAACAATAAACGTGCCTAATACGCTAAAGGCAAAAGCAAGCAAAGAAAAAAGCGTAGTCCAATAACTAAATACACCTTGTTTTTCTGTCGCCATTAAACTGTGTAATAACGCCAAACCAAGCAACCAAGGCATTAAAGAGGCATTTTCTACAGGATCCCAGAACCACCAACCGCCCCAGCCGAGTTCGTAATATGCCCACCACGCACCGAGCACAATGCCAATGGTTAAAAATAACCAAGAAACCAACACCCAGCCACGCATTGAGCGTGCAATTTGTCGTGCAGACTGGTTATAAATCAACGCACTCAAACTCATCGCAAAATTTACCGCAAAGCCTACATAGCCAACATATAACAACGGTGGATGGAAAATTAATCCCACATCTTGCAACATTGGATTGAGATCGCGCCCTTCTGCGGGTGCTGGGAAAATACGTCCAAATGGATTGGAATAAAATAAAATAAACACCGCAAAACCAAAGCAAATCAATCCCAATAAAGATAAAGATTGAGCGGAAAAAGTGCGGTCATTTTTTCGATTAAAAAAAGCAAAAGCGGCAAGCCATAAACTCAATGAAAATAACCAAAACAACATTGAACCTTCATGCCCACCCCAAGTGGCAGCCACTTTAAAAAATGTAGGTAATTGAGAGTTGGAATGTGTCGCTACATATTCAAGGGTGAAGTCATCCACCGCAAAAGAATAAGCAAGCAAACCAATTGAGAACGTCGTCGCAAGGGTAAAAATATAACTAAGCGGCCAAGCAGCATTAATTAAAGTTGAATTTTTTTTGAATAACCCAAATTGAGGCACTAACGCAAGAAAAAATGCGCTAGCTGTTGCGAGCAAAAGAAGGAAAAAGCCAAGTTCTGGAAGCATAATGTCGTCGTTTTTTCGTTGATGCGCAGATAAAGTCACTAATCAAGTATTTTTCATTAATAAAATTAAAAATAGCACCTTAATAGGTGCTATTGTACTTATAAAAATTAATGATTAAATTCAGCACCTAAACAAGGGCGGATTTTATTTAACATTTCTTTAATTACGCGTGATGGTGCGGCGATAATATTGCCGCTACGTAAGTAGCCGTTACCAGCATCAAAATCACAAACTAAACCACCCGCTTCACGCACGATTAAATCGCCCGCTGCGCAATCCCATGCTTTTAAGCCCATTTCAAAATAGCCATCAATACGGTTTGACGCCACATAGCATAAATCCAATGCAGCAGAACCAGTACGACGAAAATCTGCGGCATCTTCAATTAAGGCATTCATCATTGCAAATTGAGTTGGCATTAATTTTGGTTGTTTGAATGGGAAACCGGTCGCTAAAATTGAACCTTGAATTTCACGTTTACTATCTACACGTAAACGTACTTCATTTAATTTTGCGCCTTCACCACGCACAGCGGTAAATAATTCATTGCGGATTGGATCGTAAACAACCCCGACTTCAGTACGATTTTTTACACGAATTGCGATAGACACGGCAAAATGAGGAAGGCCCGTCATAAAATTACGGGTACCATCTAGTGGATCAATCACCCATTGTACATCACTATCTTTGCCTTCAAGCGCACCCGTTTCTTCGCTAATGATGGTGTGGTCAGGATAAGATTTACGAATAATTTCAATGATTTCTGTTTCTGCCGCTTTATCAACGTTTGTCACATAATCATTAATACCTTTTTGTGTGCTTTCGATAGCATCACGGCGTTCATAATTTTTAGCAATCACATTGCCCGCTTTTCGTGCCGCACGAATTGCGATATTTAACATTGGATTCATATTTCCACCAGATTTTAAAGAACAGAAAAATTCCGCGCCATTATAGCGAGATTTGCCAGAATAACCAGTTGAAAATTATAAAACAATGGTTTTTATAGGTTTTCAGGAAAAGTTTGCGATACAGATCGCAAAAATAGCATGAAGTGATTTTTCCATTAATTATTTGCCATTAAAGTGCGGTAGAAAATTGGAGCGTTTTATGCAGAAAGGTGTGACATTAGTAGAATTATTGATTGGGTTAGCAATCATCAGCATTGCGCTGAATTTTGCCGTGCCATTATGGCAAACAGACTCACCTAAAACGATTTTAGCCAAAGAGCAACATCGCCTATATTTATTTCTACGTCAAATTCAAGCACGAGCAGAAAATTCATCGGAAGTGTGGTTTTTACTTATCAATCGTAACCTTGCGACACAACAATGGTGCTTAACGGCACAAGTAAAAAATGATCAAACTTGCGATTGTTTAAACCCAACAAACTGCCCGAAAGAGGCCTATGCTCATTTTTACTATCCTTATTTTCCTAAAAAAACGATGATTCAAAGCCATTATATTTATCCCAAAGAAATCACGAGGTTTTATGGGGCTCGTAATACCAGTGTTACTCGTTGCTTTATTCTGCAAGCGGAAAATGAACGTACATTATTTTCATTTTTCAATGTTGGCAGTATTCGTTTGAAAACCAATCAAGCGGCTAGTGCATGCAATCAATCATGAAAACATTATTAAAAGGACAAACCCTATTAGCACTAATGATTTCGCTAGCATTGTCGTCTTTATTATTGCTAAGCATTTCACATTTTTATGTGCAAATACAAACGCAAAATCAACACATGTTATTGTATTTAAAACTACAAGCAGAATTACAACGAACATTACAGCTCATAGGTAAAGATCTTCGACGATTGGGATTTAGAGCATTAAATACAAAAGGAACAGAAAGCAATTTATCTTTATTTGAATTAGATGAACAAGGTACGGCCATTTTCATTAGCCAAGAAGATAACGCACCACCTAATAGCTGCGTGTTGTTCTTTTATGATTTAAATAAAAATGGTTGTATTGGCAAAGATTCACCGAAAACCTGTATGAAAAATGGGAAAAATACATCCAAAACCAGTACAGAAGAATTATTCGGTTATAAAGTGAGTAACAAAATGATAAAAACCAAACTAACTTATCAAAGTGTTATTCCAGCTAATTGCACAGCAGAAACTTGTAAACGAGCTTTTCAACAAACCGCTTGTAACGCTGGGGGCGGTTGGACAGATTTATTAGATAACAATGAATACGAAGTCACTACCCTGCAATTTAATTGGTTAATTAAAGGCAAAGGATTAGAAATCAAGCTAAAAGGAAATTTAAAACAAACCCCAAACATCAGTTATGAAACATCCCTTGTCGTTGCGCTTTGGAATCAAAAATAATGACAACACAAAAAGGCATTATTACGCTGACTATTCTGATTTTTATTTCAGGTTTATTAACTGCGTTTTTATTGTTGGATGACAGCCATTTAAGTTTTTTTCGTGCGCAACAAAATCAACGAAAACACTATGTGGAAAGAACATTACAACTGCAAAAAATGACAGAGGAGAAAAAACAAACTGCCTGCCTTGATTTACCGTTAAATAATAATGAAAGTGTAAAGCAAATCAGTATCACGCTTGATGGTGCCACCGATGCAATTCAATATTTTCTTTGGTGTGAAAGAATGAGCCTATTTAAAAAATCGCCTACCCGAGGCGATAATCAAGGTGCATTGAAAGATTTTATTCACACAGAAAAACTAACGGATTTTCGACCGCACTTTTCTTCCCCGCCCAAGATTTTAAACGCGAATAAAACACCTAAACTTTATTGGTTTTCAGATTCACAAGCGGAAATTGAAATTAATGGCATCGTGTCTGCCGTATTAATTGCGGAGGGAGATTTAAAACTAACGGGCAAAGGAAGGATTAGTGGCGCGATACTCACCAACGGGAATTTAACTTTAGATGGGGTGACGTTGGCCTATGGAAAACCTGTCGTAACAACCTTAGTACAACAATATAGCCAGTGGCAATTGGCAGAAAAAAGTTGGAGTGATTTTAATGTTCCAGATGAATAAAGGCATGTCGCTCACTACCCTATTATTTTCTTTGGCTTTATTTAGCGTTTTATTTATTGCTTTCAATCAATGGACGGCAAGCCAAAGAAAAAGTGCGGTAAAAACTTATCAAGATTTTCAGGCGATACAGATTGCGGAGAATCAAGCTCAACGCCAATTTTTAGGGTTAGCTTGTGAACAATTGATACAACAAAATGGCTTAACTTTTCGTGTTCAATGTCAAAACGAACGCGTCATTGTGCGTTATCCTATGGGTGAAATTTCGATAAAAACTAAGTAGAATGGCATTGTCTTTTTCTAGATTAAATCATCACAAAAGGTTGCCATTGTGTTCATTGTTTATTATTCCAATCAACTCGAAAAACAAAAAGAGATTCTTTCTTCCTTGTTCAAATCGTTACCTCCAGAAGATCCTTTTCAGCAGGATATTATCTTGGTGCAAAGCCCGGGTATGGCGCAATGGCTGCAAATTGAATTAGCGAAAGAAACAGGCATTTCAGCGAACCTCAAATTTCCTATGCCAGCAAGTTTTATATGGCAACTTTATGCTCAGAACTTACCTGCAACAGCATTGGAAAACCCTTTTGATAAAGATTCAATGACATGGCGTTTAATGCGATTAATCCCGACTTTTCTCGAGAAAGAAAGTTTTTCACCTTTACGTAATTATTTAGCATCATCGCCTCATTCTGAACAATACAAACTTTATCAACTCAGCAGCAAAATTGCCGATTTATTTGACCAATATTTAGTTTATCGACCAGAATGGATTTTTGCTTGGGAAAAAGACGAAGATGAACAAATCACTGCTCAAATACAAAAACAACAACCTAATCTAAACAATATTTTGTTTGAGCAAATTCAAGGCAATACAAAATGGCAAGGTGAGTTATGGCGTGCATTGGTCGTCGATGTTAAATCAGAGGTTGGTGATGCTACACATCGAGCGGCTTTGCATAATCAATTCTTAGCCTTACTTGCTGATAAAAAAGCACCGAAAAAATTACCTTCACGCATATTTATTTTTGGTATTCCTGCGCTCCCAACTGCTTATCTCAATATTTTGCAAGCCATGTCATCAGAAGTGGATATTCATTTATTTTTTAATAATCCATGCCAAGAATATTGGGGGGATATTAGTGATCTACGCCTTGATTATTTGCGTTCTCGTCAGCGTTATCAATTCAATAAACAAAATGAAAATCAACCGCTCTTTTCCGAGGAACAACTTTCTCAACTAGAAAACGCTCAGTTTGACGTCACTTATCAAAATGAAAACCTTCAAGTAGGTAATCCGTTACTGGCTGCTTGGGGAAAAATGGGGCGAGATTTTCTTTACACCTTGGTGAGAGATGAAGAACATATTCCAACTTATCCCGTCAATGCCTATCAAGAAATTAATACAAAGGGTTTACTTGGACAATTGCAATCTCAAATTCTTCATTTAGAAAATAAACCGCTAAATATCGCAAAAAATGACCGTACTTTAACCCTACATTCTTGCCACAGTGCTATGCGGGAAGTGGAAGTATTGCACGATTATTTACTGGATTTATTCAATCAGGATCCTAACCTTACGCCAAAAGATGTAGTTGTTATGGTGGCAGATATTAACCAATACACACCCTATATTCAGGCAGTTTTCGGGCAAAAAAATGGAGATGCCCCACAAATTCCATTTTCACTTTCGGATAATAAACTTTCAGAAAGCGATGTGTTGGTATCAAGTTACTTAACTTTATTACGCTTAAAAGAAAGCAATTTTAGTGCAGAGGATGTCTTAGCATTGTTGGATATTCCTGCGATGCGAGAACGATTTAATATTTCTCTTGCTGATTTACCATTAGTGAGAGAATGGGTGGCGGATTCAGGGATTCGTTTCGGTTTGCAAAAAAATCAAGATGGCATCAATTTCAATTCTTGGCAAGCTGGATTAGAACGAATGATTTTAGGCTATGCGATGCGTGAAGAACACGGCATTTGGCAAGATAGTCTGGGCTTAAACAGCAGTTATGGCTTAAAGGGCGAGCTTGCTGGAAATTTATCTCACTTTTTCACCGCACTTTCCGCGCTGCATGAAACGCTGCAACAAGCGCATTCCATCGAAAAATGGCAAGAAATTTTAACCGCACTTTTATCAGATTTCTTCGTGCAAAATGAAGACACAAGCGACACGATTTTCTATATTCAAGAGAAAATTAATGAATTAGCTGAGCACCTAAAAGTGCTCCATTTTACTGAAGAATTACAAGCAGATGTGATTGCCGATGTCATCACAATGAAATTGGAAGATGCGCCAAATAGCCTCAAATTCCTTGCAGGGAAAGTAAACTTCTGCACCTTATTACCAATGCGTTCAGTGCCATTCAAAGCGGTTTGTTTACTTGGAATGAATGATGCGGATTACCCTAGAACACAAACACCAAACAGTTTTGATTTAATGCAGTATCACCATCAAAAAGGCGACCGTGTTCGCCGTGATGATGATCGATATTTGTTCTTAGAAGCCTTATTGGCAGCACGTGATTATTGCTATATCAGCTATGTTGGCCGTTCCATTACAGATAATCAACCAAAAGAACCTTCTGTATTGGTAAGCCAACTCTTAGATTATATTAATCAAGGACAACGAGAAAATACTCTTACGGTGATTGAGCATCCGATGACGGCATTTAGTCCAGATAATTTCAAATATAACGAAAAATTTACCCGCTCTTTTGCGACAAAATGGTTGCCAATAGCACAATTTGACGCGACTGCTAGCAATTCAGAATTTGCCGTCACCATGACAGAAAACCCAGAAAAAATCGAAGAAATTGAACTGGATCGTTTAGTCAGCTTTGTGGAAAACCCTGTGAAATTTTTCTTTGAAAAACAACTCGGTGTCTATTTCCGCGATGAAGATGCTCGTATTGCCGACAGTGAAAACTTCACCTTAAGTGGATTAGATAATTACTCTCTCAATAATGACTTAATCTACCTTGATGAACAAAATTTTGCTGATTATTTTAGACAAGCAGAAGTTAAAGGCGTGTTACCTCGAGCCGAATTTGGAAAAGTTTATGCTGAAAATATTCGAGACAATGTTTTGGAATTTAAAAAGAAAATATCAGATCTTGGTGAAGCCAAACACGCTTCCGTCGATTTCAATCTCTCCGCAGATTGGCAAAATGAAAATCAAGAAATTCGTCTATTTGGTTATATGGAGCCTTTATTTGGCGATGATTCACAGGTGATTCAGTGGCATTTTGCGAAATACAAAGATCGCTATTGCATCCGTCCTTGGATTTATTATTTGATTCAATGTGTCACACAAGAAAATGCTGTACCACCAAAATTAATTACGCAAGATCAAGTTATCGAATTACCGCCTATTGAGCGTGAAACCGCTCTCGCTCAATTAAAAATTTACGTAAAAGATTATTTACAAAGCCAAATAGAAATCCAATTAGTACCAACCATAAAAAATATTAATGATTTTATTGTGAACGATGAAAGCACGGTTGATTTTGACAATATTTCTAGAAAACTTCAGGAACTACGTGAAGACAGCAAATCCGGCGCTCAAGCAGATCCATATTGGTCACGCATATTGGCGCAAACCTCAAGATTTGAACAAACTGGAAATATCGAAAAATTATTAAAACAAACAAAAGATTGGTTTGGCTTATTATTCGTACAAAAGAAGACAAGAAAGGCATAAAGCTCATCGTCAAAGAACCGATTTTTTGCTAAGATAACAGCCTTTTTACGGAGAATTGTCTATGCGCTGTCCATTTTGTTTTACAGAAGAAACCAAGGTAATTGATAGCCGTTTGGTATCGGATGGCTATCAGGTTCGTCGCCGTCGTGAGTGCGGTCATTGTCATGAGCGTTTTACTACCTTTGAAACAGCCGAATTAATCGTACCAAAAATTATTAAAACTGACGGCACTCGAGAGCCGTTCAATGAAGATAAATTACGCAGTGGTATTCAGCATGCGTTGGAAAAACGCCCTGTAAGTGCGGATGATGTTGAACAAGCAATTAACCATATAATTTTTCAATTACGCGCGACGGGTGAACGTGAAGTACCAAGTAAACTGGTTGGAAAACTCGCGATGAATGAGTTAAAAAAACTCGATAAAGTGGCTTATATTCGTTTTGCATCGGTCTATTTGAGTTTCGATAATATTAATCAATTCACCAAAGAAATTGAGAGCTTAAAGGATTAACCATGAGCGAATTTTCCACACAAGATAGCAAATTTATGCAACGCGCCTTAGATTTAGCCGCCAAAGGACAATATACCACCACACCGAATCCATCGGTAGGATGCGTATTGGTAAAAAATGGTGAAATTGTGGGGGAAGGCTTTCATTTTAAAGCGGGGCAACCTCATGCTGAACGCGTTGCCCTAGCTCAAGCTGGTGAAAATGCCAAAGGAGCAACCGCTTACGTCACCTTAGAGCCCTGCTCTCATTATGGTCGCACACCGCCTTGTGCATTAGGATTAATCGAGGCTGGAATAGTGAAAGTCATTGCTGCTATGCAAGATCCTAATCCTCAAGTCGCAGGGAAAGGTTTGAAAATGTTGTCTGATGCAGGTATCGAAAGTGCGGTGAATTTATTAAATGATCAAGCGGAAAAAATAAATAAAGGCTTTTTAAAACGAATGCGTCAAGGTATGCCTTTTGTTCAACTCAAACTTGCAATGAGTTTAGATGGACGAACAGCAATGGCAAGCGGAGAAAGTAAATGGATTACGGGCCCTGATGCTCGTTCGGACGTTCAAAAAATGCGAGCAAAATCATCTGCGCTTTTATCCACTTCTGCGACAGTACTTGCAGATGATCCAAGCCTGAACGTACGCTGGGACGAATTTCCTGAAAATCTTAAAACAGAATATAAAAAAGAAGATCTTCGCCAGCCTGTGCGAGTCATTTTAGATTCACAACATAGCATTCAGCCGACTCATAAACTTTTTTTAACTCATTCTCCCGTTTGGTTAGTTTCTAATGAATCGCGAGATTTAGCTGGCTTTCCTGATTTCTGCGAACAAATTCTTCTTCCAAAAGAAAATTTACTAAAAGAATTAATGCGAGAACTGGGAAAACGACAAATAAATACCCTTTGGGTAGAAACTGGGGCAAATTTAGCGGGTAGTTTAATTGATGCGAAATTAGTCGATGAATTAATTATTTACATTGCGCCAAAATTACTTGGCGACAATGCTCGTGGTTTATGCCAATTACCGAATTTAACTAAACTTGCCGATGCACCATTATGGCAACTCAATGAATTAGAACAAATCGGTGACGATATAAAATTAACTTATACACCGAAAGGAATCTAAATGCTTAAAAAACTTTTCCATTCCGCACTTTGGGGCTTGGCGGCTGCAGGCGTGATTTTGTTTGCGGTTCCAAGACTGAATAACAGAAATATTTTCACTTCAGACGATATTGTATCGTTCAAAAATGCGGTGCGTATTGCCTCACCTGCGGTAGTGAATGTTTATAACCGCTCTTTTTCATCTGCCAGCATTAATGATAATGATCAGCTACAAGTGAATAACTTAGGTTCTGGCGTGATTATGAGTAAAGATGGCTATATTCTGACGAATAAACACGTTATCCAAAATGCGGATCAAATTGTAGTAGCGTTGCAAAACGGAAATATTTTTGAGGCTAGTCTTGTTGGTTCGGATAATCTCACCGATCTCGCTGTTCTCAAAATTCGTGCAAATAATCTTTCAACCATTCCACAAAACTCAAATCGTCAAGCTCACGTTGGTGATGTGGTATTAGCAATCGGTAATCCGTACAACTTAGGGCAAAGCGTGTCTCAAGGTATTATTAGCGCAGTGGGACGTAATGTGGTAGGTGATTCTGTTGGCAGACAAAACTTCATCCAAACCGATGCTTCAATTAACCGTGGCAACTCAGGCGGCGCATTAATTAATTCTGCAGGGGAATTGGTTGGAATCAGCACCCTTAGTATTGGCAAAACCGCCAATGAAATCGCAGAAGGACTAAATTTTGCGATTCCAATGGATATTGCAAATGATGTTTTACAGAAAATTATACGAGATGGACGTGTTATCCGAGGATATTTTGGTGTGCAAAGTGACATCAGTTCAAGTAGTGAAGAAGGCATAGTCATCACTGGTGTAAGTCCGAATAGCCCAGCAGCAAAAGCAGGCATTCAATTAGGCGATGTCATTTTGGAATTAAATAATCAAAAAGGCATTTCAGCCCGAGAAATGATGCAAATTATCGCAAATACAAAACCTAATTCAAAAGTTCTCGTCACCATTCTACGATTAGGCAAAATTTTACAACTTCCTGTTGTCATTGAAGAATTTCCAGTAAATTAAAAATAGCGGTCGTTTCTGACCGCTATTTTCATTCTATTTTCCATTAAACAGCTATTCACCCTAGCCCATTTTCTGACATTTCGGACAAAAGAAACTATTACGCTGCCCTATCACTAAACTTTCAATTTTTGTGCCGCACTTCGGACAAGGTTTATCTTTATTACCATATACTAATAATTCTTGTGCAAAATAACCTGGGCGCCCATCCGGCTGTAAAAAATCTTTAAGTGTCGTTCCACCTTGAATAATGGCTTTTCTCAAAACATCTTTAATCGTATTCACTAAGGAAATACATTGATTGCGGGTCAAATTTTTAGCGAGTTTAAGTGGATGAATACCACAAATAAACAAACTTTCATTCGCATAAATATTACCAACGCCCACCACCACAGCGTTATCCATCAAGAAGGTTTTAAGTGCGGTGGATTTTTGACGAGATTTTTTGAATAAATATTCTGCATTAAATTCATCAGAAAGCGGTTCAGGCCCTAGCTTTAAGAAAAGATGAAAGTCATCTAAATTCTTCGTCCACAACCATGCACCGAAACGACGGGGATCGTTATAACGTAATAATTTGCCATTATTCATCACAATATCAATATGATCATGTTTATCTATTGCACTATCCTGTGGCACAATTCGCACCGAACCTGACATGCCCAAATGCCCGATGATATAGCCTTTTTCCGTGTGAATAATCAAATATTTTGCTCGACGAGTGAGATCGACAATTTTTACATTTTTAAGGGTTATCAATTCTTCTGATACAGCCCAGCGCAATTTAGGCTGGCGTACGAAAACTTTTTCAATCGTAAAATTCTTAAGATAAGGGCTAATACCACGTAGTGCAGTTTCAACTTCGGGAAGTTCCGGCATGATTTGTTCCTTAATAAATCTGGGATACAAAAAAACCCGAACAATGTCGGGCTTTTTCTAAATAAGCAAAATTATTTGATTTTTGCTTCTTTATAGATAACGTGTTTACGCACTACTGGATCAAATTTTTTGATTTCCATTTTTTCAGGCATATTACGTTTGTTTTTATCAGTTGTGTAGAAGTGACCGGTCTCTGCAGTAGAAACTAAACGGATTTTCTCACGAGCGCCTTTAGCTGCCATTTTTTAGCTCCTTAGATTTTTTCGCCACGAGCACGGATTTCAGCTAATACTGCATCAATGCCTTTTTTATCAATAATACGCATACCTTTCGCAGTTAAGCGTAAGGTTACGAAACGGTTTTCACTTTCAACCCAGAAACGGTGAGTGTGAAGGTTTGGAAGAAAACGACGACGTGTCGCATTCATCGCGTGTGAGCGGTTATTACCCACAGCTGGACGCTTGCCTGTTACTTGACAAACTCTAGACATAATAATCTCCAATAATTAAATATAAGCTCGAGCTTACGGTTCGGATTGTTTAAAGCCAGTTAAAACCAGCTTGCTACCTCGTCAGGTCGCGCTAATCCGACCCGCTTACTATATTAAAGGTCGCAAATTATACTGGCTTTGTTTTCATTTCTCAAGTGTAAATGCGATTTTCCTGGATGTAATCGGTAAAAAAATGGTCAACATTATAAAAATTTATAATAAAAAGTTCTCTGCAAAAGAATAGCAATCTGTTTTTCCGACAATTAAGTGATCAAGCACTCTGATTTCCATTAGTTCTGCAGACTCCTGAATTTTTTTAGTAATAAGCTGATCCGAATAACTCGGCTCCGTTATACCCGAAGGATGATTATGCGCCAAAATTAAAGCAGCCGCATTACAATAAAGTGCCTCTTTAATTATTTCCCGAGGATAAACCGCTGATACATTAATTGTACCTAAAAATAACCGCTCTTTTTTAATCAGACGATGTTGATTATCCAAAAATAAAACCATAAACACTTCTCTTTCCTCATGTTGCAATTCAGTGAGTAAAAAAAGTTTTACCGTTTCAGGATCATTAATAATTGGCGTACTTAACATCTCTTGCTTTAAATAACGCTTGGTCATCTCCGTAATTGCTTGCAGTTGAATAAATTGCGTAATGCCTAAGCCTTTCACGGAACAGAAGGCTTTTTCATCTGAAGAAAGTAAAGTATGTAAGGAACCAAAATGTAATAAGACATTTTTTGAAAGCTGAATGACTGGGCAGCCTTTTATGCCAGTTCGTAAAAAGATCGCCAGCAATTCATAATCAGCAAGAGTTTCTACGCCAAATTTAAGCAATTTTTCTCGTGGCATTAAATCATCATTGTTTTCCATAAAATATTAAACGCAAAATAGAAAAAATTTTGACCGCTCTTTTCTTGTTTTACGAGTAACTTATACAAAGTCTGCGATATGTATCGCAAAAATAGCATTGGGCATTCAATAAAATTAAAGTAAAATAACGGAATTGTGGCTAAGCACTAACAAAGGTTGAAACATGAAATTAAACGGAAAGCATATTGTAGTCGGCATAACTGGCGGTATTGCGGCCTATAAAACAATAGAGTTGATTCGTTTATTACGCAAAGCAGAAGCTGAAGTACGTGTAGTATTAACTCCAGCTGCGGCAGAATTTGTTACTCCTTTAACGCTTCAAGCCATTTCTGGCAATGCTGTCGCACAATCTTTACTTGATCCTCAAGCAGAGCTGGCAATGGGTCATATTGAACTTGCCAAATGGGCTGATGCCATTATTATTGCGCCAGCTAGTGCAGACTTTATTGCCCGTCTTACTGTAGGCATGGCGAATGATTTACTTTCAACAATTTGTCTTGCGACTGATGCGCCAATTTTTCTTGCCCCAGCAATGAATCAGCAGATGTATCGCCAATCCGTTACTCAACAAAATTTAACGGTTCTTCAAACTCGAGGGATTGAGCTTGTTGGCCCGAATAGTGGTTTTCAAGCTTGTGGCGATATAGGGAAAGGGCGTATGTCAGAACCAGAGGAAATTTTTACCGCACTTTCTGACTTTTTCTCTCAAAAACAAGATCTACAAGGATTAAATGTCGCCATTACAGCAGGCCCAACGCGTGAGGCAATCGATCCCGTTCGTTATATTTCTAACCATAGCTCAGGCAAAATGGGATTTGCAATTGCTGAAGCATTTGCCGAACGCGGGGCGAACGTCACGCTGATTTCAGGGCCAGTGAATTTAACAACACAAAAAAATGTAAATCGAATCAATGTCATCTCAGCACAAGAAATGTGGCAAGCCTCTCTTGAAAGTGCGGTGAAAAATCAAATTTTTATTGGTTGTGCGGCCGTTGCTGATTACAGAGTAGCTGAGGTTGCTGACCAAAAAATCAAAAAATCTGGGGATGAAATATCTATCAAGTTAATTAAAAATCCCGATATTATCTCGGATGTAGGACATTTAAAAACACATCGTCCTTTTACTGTTGGATTTGCGGCCGAAACCCAAAATGTTGATGATTATGCAAAAGATAAACTTGAACGCAAAAATCTTGATATGATTTGTGCCAACGATGTATCTGGAGGACAAGTTTTTAACGCTGATGAAAACGCCTTGCAGCTTTTCTGGAAAAATGGTCATAAAAAATTATCGCTAAAATCAAAAGTGGAACTTGCAACTGATTTAGTTAATGAAATCATTGAACGCTATCAAAAAACCTTATAATTCCAACCGCACTTTTACCTAAAAATGAATTTCAAACGGAGTATTACATGAAAAAAATTGACGTAAAAATTTTAGATTCTCGCATTGGAAATGAATTTCCTCTGCCAACTTATGCAACTGAAGGCTCTGCAGGTCTTGATTTACGTGCTTTGGTCGATGAAAGCTTTGAAATTCAACCTGGTGAAACCAAATTAATTCCGACGGGGCTATCAATTTATATTGCGGATCCAAATTTAGCTGCAGTGATTTTGCCTCGCTCGGGCCTTGGTCATAAACACGGCATTGTGCTAGGAAACCTTGTGGGATTAATTGACTCCGATTATCAAGGGCCATTAATGGTATCAATGTGGAACCGTGGAAATGAGCCATTCAACATTGAAGTCGGTGATCGCATTGCTCAACTTGTTTTCGTGCCAATAGTACAAGCTGAATTTAATATTGTAGAAGATTTTCAACAAACCGAACGTGGTGAAGGCGGTTTCGGTCATTCAGGTAAACAATAATTTATGGTAGAAGAACAATTATCTTTATCAGGCGTAGAAGACATTACGCCTAAAATTGAAACACCAAAAATTGAAAAAAGAACGGTAAAAGAACGTCGTCAACAAGTGCTTACTGTATTGATACATATGCTTCATTCCGAACGCGGCATGGAACGTATGACAACGGCTCGTCTAGCAAAAGAAGTTGGGGTATCAGAAGCTGCGTTATATCGTTACTTTCCAAGCAAAACAAAAATGTTTGAAGCCTTAATCGAGCACATCGAAAATACCTTATTAAGCCGTATTACCGCTTCTATGCGTAACGAAACCCAAACAATGAATCGCATTCATGATATTTTACAAACGATTTTAGATTTTGCCCGTAAAAATCCAGGGTTAACTCGAATTCTAACGGGCCATGCATTAATGTTTGAAGATGCACAATTACAAGTTCGAGTCGCGCAATTTTTTAATCGTCTTGAAATGCAGTTTGTCAATATCTTACAGATGCGAAAATTGCGTGAAGGGCGAGGCTTTAATGTGGATGAACGCATAATTGCTTCGCATTTAGTGACACTATGTGAAGGACAATTTATGCGCTATGTTCGTACTAATTTCCGTCTGAATGCAAGCCAGTCTTTCGAACAACAATGGCGTTTTATCGAGCCACTTTTTGCCTAATTGACTTTACCGAGTAAATATATGATTATTCCTTGGCAAGAACTAGAAGCAGAAACACTAGATAATATCGTAGAAAGCGTAATTTTACGCGAAGGAACCGATTACGGTATAGAAGAACTTTCACTCAACCAAAAAAAACAACTTTTACTGACTCAAATTCGCAATGGAATTGCGGTGATTGTATGGTCTGAATTGCATGAATCCATTGACATCAAAAATAAAACGGAATTTTTGAAACAGGAATGTAAGGAGCACGAATGTCAAATGAATTAACCGAAATTGATGAAGTTGTAACCTCCTCTCAAGAAGAAGAGACAACTCAACGAGATCCAGTTTTAGATTGGTTTCTTACTCACTGCCATTTACATAAATATCCCGCAAAATCGACTTTAATTCACGCAGGTGAAGATGCAACGACACTTTATTATGTCATTAAAGGCTCTGTGATGGTGTCAGCAAAAGATGATGAAGGTAAAGAGATGATCCTCACTTATTTGGGTGCAGGACAATTCTTTGGTGAGGCCGGATTATTTGATGAAGGTTCAAAACGCTCAGCTTGGGTAAAAACAAAAACAACATGTGAAATTGCTGAGATTTCTTATAAAAAATATCGTCAATTAATTCAAGCAAACCCAGAAATCTTAATGTTTTTAACCGCACAATTGGCAAGACGTTTACAAAATACTTCACGCCAAGTCAGTAATTTAGCATTCTTAGATGTGGCAGGTCGTATTGCTCAAACGCTAATGAACTTAGCTAAACAGCCTGAAGCGATGACACATCCTGATGGGATGCAAATCAAAATTACACGTCAAGAAATAGGGCAAATGGTTGGTTGTTCACGAGAAACTGTAGGGCGTATTATTAAGATGTTAGAGGATCAGAATCTTATCCATGCTCATGGAAAAACCATCGTTGTATATGGCGCAAGATAATTTTTCATCATAAATCATTAAAAATGAAACCATCCAAAATCAATTTGGATGGTTTTTGTTTAATTAGAAATAATATTCAAAACATTAATTGACAATTAATATAAAGAATTCTATCATTATCCAACTTCTTACAAATATAGTGGGAAGACAGGATTGGTCTCCTGATATAGTGGCTTTAAAGGTTTATAACCTTATTGCATAGTTTTATGCCGCAAAAGCTAGAACACCAAGATGCATTTTCTAATCTATGGTGGGCTAGGTAGAAATCCCGCAGGGATGCGTGCAGTAAGCCACTTGCTGTTAAGACCAATTCTGCTTAGTTCCACCACCCTTCTTTCTAATTCCCTAGCTTTTTTCTATCTCACCTTAATTAATCTTTTTTCTTTCTAGTAAAACTAATACCTCATAGTGAGATGTTTGCGGAAACATATCAAAAAGTTGAATTTTCAATGGTTTATAAAAAGTGAGATGCTGTAAATCTTTACTCATTGTCACGGCATTGCAACTGGAATACAAGATAAAGTGCGGTTGAATTTGGTTAAGAAATTCACTTAGTTCCCGTCCAATTCCACGACGTGGTGGATTTACAATCACAAGATCTGGCTTATTCTCATCCTGATTTTTCATTACACTTGCTGCATCGAGGGATTGGAAATTTATATTTTCTAAACCTAATATTTTAGCGGAATGACTCGCTGCAAAAATAGCTGATGAGGAAATTTCAATTCCAGTCAACTCAATATTTTTTCCCCATTTTTCCTGTAGAGCTTTAGCGCAATGTAAGCCAAATCCACCCACACCACAAAATAAATCCCAGGTTTTATAAATTGGTAATTCTCTTACCCATTGCTGAGCGGTTGCATATAATCCTGCCGCCACTTTAGGATTGGTTTGAAAGAAACCTTGTGGGCGAATAAAAAGCGGAATACCATTGAAATTTTCAGGCAAAAATTGTTGTTCGGTCAAAAAAATTTCTTGTTCACCTTCTAAAATAGCCGCGTGCTGTGGTTGTAAATTAATGCTAACCACTTCTAAGAGCGGTAATTTTTCCAATAATTTGGGTAATTCTCGACGAATTAATGACAATTTATTTTCTGTGCGCAATACAAAGCGCAACATTAATTTTCCCGTCGCAAGACTTTCTGTCAGCAAAATATATTTAAGCTCACCTTTTTGTTTAGCAATGTTATAAGGTACTAAACCAGCACGGCCAATAAAATCCTTCAGAACAGGAAAAATCAGTGAAAAATGAGTTGGATAAAGGGAACAATCACACAAATCAATCGCACTTTGTGGATCATTAGGATTTTTTAAAATGCCAAGTATCGGGCGTTCAACACTGCCACTAACAAGCATTTTAGCTTTATTACGAAAGCCTTGTTCATCAGATTCAAAAGGAGCCAACCATTGAACTCCATCACAATTAATAGAAATCAGTTGCTGCTTTAAATGACGTTGTTTTTCAGTTAGCTGCTGACTATAGGGTATGTCAAGCCATTGACAAGAACGACATTCATTTTGTTGATAGTATCGACAATCAATCATTTTCTTGCGGCCTGAACATCTAACCAACGGCTTTGAATATCTGCGAGATTTCGGTGATTCAGTTTCCAACGTTGATCTAAAACCAAGTCATTCCACTCGCTCTCTCTACGTTTAAATAAATTTTGTAAGCGAGCTTGACGAGCCATAAAGTGCGGTTCATTTTCAGTAAGTTTTAGATTATCTAATACTTGAATGACACCTTCACGTTCATTACACAGTAATAAAAGATCACAACCTGCATTGAGCGCTTTTTGGCTACGCTCTACAAAATCGCCCATTACACCTGCGCCTTTCATACCAAGATCATCGGAAAAAATTGCACCTTGGAAATTTAATTGTTTTCGTAAGATTTCTTTCAACCAATATTCTGAGCCACTTGCGGGTTGACTATCACATTGTCTATAAATGACATGCGCAGGCATAATAGCATCGAGTTTATTTTGTGAAATCAACTGTTGGAAAGGTTGGAGATCGCCACTAAAAATTTCGTCTTTTGCGCGATCATCATAAGGTGTTTCTAAATGAGAATCAGCTAATACATGGCCATGACCAGGGAAATGTTTACCTGTAGATGCCATACCTGCTTGATGCATACCATCGATAAAAGCGGCTGCTAAATTTACCGCACTTTTTACATCAGATGAAAAACTGCGATCACCAATCGCTCGACATTTATGCCCCAAATCCAACACCGGCGCAAAACTCAAGTCAATATCTAAGGCAATCATTTCTGCAGCCATTTGCCAACCTGCTTCTTTAGCGAAGTTCACTTGTTCAGTTGCTGACAATATTTCTTGAAAAGCCTGCATTGAAGGCAACATTGTGAATCCATCGCGGAAACGTTGAACTCGTCCACCTTCTTGATCCACCGTAATCAATAAAGACTTTTTCACTCGCTGACGAACAGAACGAATTAATTCTTGAATTTGTTCTCTGTCTTCAAAATTTCGAGTAAATAAAATCAATCCCGCAACAAGAGGGTGAGAAAGTAACTCAACTTCCTCTTGTTCCAACTCTTTTCCTTTTAAATCAATTAACAATGTGCTCATAAATTATTTTAAATAAAGGCGATAATTTTTACTTTCTACAGTGGGTTTAATTAAATCGATCGATTTCTCTTCTTGTGGTTTTAGCAACAATTGAGCGGAATAGCTCTCTTGGTGATTTTCCCAAGTTTGGGTTACCCCTAAATGATCGTACCAATACAAGTAGTAACTTATATTCAAAAGTTGCTGACTTTTATTTTTTATAAGCGCTGATTTTTGACTCGTTTCAACTTGAATTAAAGGAGAAAGATTAGATGTGATATTTAAAATCGGCTTCGTTGAATAAGTTAAGTTTTCTACTGAACTTGAACAAGCAGCGAGCACAAGGCTCGCCAAAATTAAAAAATATTTTTTCATTATTTAACTAACATTCTACCTAAAGGTTCACCACCGACTAAATGCATATGCAAATGGAATACTTCTTGCCCACCATGTTTATTGCAATTCACAATTAGGCGGTACCCATCTTCCGCAACACCCTCTTCTTTGGCGAGTTTAGCCGCTACGCTAAATAATCGACCTAGCGCTACTTCATCTTGCTCCGTCACATCATTCACTGTTGGGATTACTTTATTTGGAATGATCAAAATATGTGTTTTAGCTTGTGGTGAAATATCACGAAACGCTGTGACTAATTCATCTTGATAGACGATATTTGCAGGAATTTCTTTACGGATAATTTTGCTGAAAATTGTTTCTTCTGCCATTATTTGCTCCCTATAAAAAAGTGCGGTGAATTTACCGCACTTTTTATCAAAATTTATCTGAGATTGCAATTTAATCAATTATTGCTGTGCTTCATCATCTTGATTGATGAAAGAATCATTTACTTCAATTTTTGCTCTCTCACGTAATCCTTGCATTAATTGCGCTTGAACTTCAGCCTGACTTGTACGTAATAATTGAGCACTAAATTGGCTTAATTCTTTATCGTTAAGCACGCTGTCTTCTACTTTATTTAGAGCAATAATAACCACATCGCCTTTCTCATTACGAGCAACTTGGTAAACCGTTTTACCTGATTCTGGTTTAGCAATTGAGAATACGCCATTTGTTAAAATTGGATCTTTATTTTCACTTAAAGTAAAAGTTTGCTCACTTGAGAAATTAATTCCATCCACTTTCGATTCAGCATTTTCGCTTAATGCTTTCACCGCCTGTTGTGCTTTTTCGTTAAGCACATTTTCAGCCTTCTGGCGTTTTAAGAACATTTCAATATCCGCTTTTGCATCTTCCAATGATCTCACACCTTCAGGTTTGTGATCTAACACACGAACTACAATAGCGTGATAATCGCCGACATTCAAAGGCTCTGAATTAGCGCCACCATTGGCAATATCAGATTCAAAAACGGCAGAAACTACATTAGGGAAATTTAATTCTTCAGGTACATTTTGACGAGAAAAATAACCGCTCTCTTGAACTTTAACACCTGCAACTTGTGCCGCGGTATTCAGTGATTTGCTATCTTCAAAAGCCTTATCACGCACTTGCTTTTCAATTGCGTAATAACGATTTTCTAATAAGGATTTACGCACTAAATCGGCAACCTGTGCTTTCACTTCATCTAAAGTTTGAGCTTTACGCTCTTGCACTAAAACAATATGGTAATTGCCATCCACATTGATTGGCAGGCTATATTGCCCTACCTGCAATGCAGCTGCAGCATCTTCAAAGGCTTTTGGTAATTCATTCGCATTTACCCAACCTAAATCACCACCATTCTCACCAGAAACTTTATCTAAAGATTTAGCTTTAGCTACATCAGCGAAATTTGCACCTTTTTGTAATTCATCGTAAGTAGCCTTAGCATCTTGCTCATTTGCAAATTGAATATGAGCTAAACGCTGAGTCATAAATTGAGCTTTATTATCTTGATAATATTGCGCAATTTCTACATCTTTAACTTCGATACCTTTTTCGATTTGGCTACCTGAGAGATCAATATATTGAACCTTCACTTGTTCTGGCTGAACAAAAAATTTTTGATTAGCCTCGTAATAAGCTTTAATTTCATCATCAGATACCGCTTGCTTTGCCATTTCATCAGCAAGAGATAATGTTGCTAAACGTGCTGAGCGTTTTTGAAAGAAAACTTGTGAGGTATTTTTTGCTTGAACTGGCACGATAAACTCACTGTTAGCAACACCACTTTGCATTTGTTCAAGGGTTAATGCGCCACGCAAAATAGCCGCATAACCATCTGACGTTAAACGATTTTGTTGTAATACTTGTTGATAAACACCGTTATCAAATTTGCCATTAACTTGAAAATTAGGATCTGTCACGATTGCTCGTTTAATCATTTCATCACTGACGCCTAATTTTAATTCTTTCGCATATTGACGAAGTAATTCTTGATCAATCATTCGATTAATGGTGCTTTGACGAAGTGCAGTAACAAATTCAGGAGAATCTGACTGAGCCATAAATGCTTCGCCTTCGCGTTGTGCACGAGCCTCAAATTCTTGGTTGTAGCGATTTAAAAAATCCTGTTGCGAAATCACTTCACCATTAACTTTTGCAGCATAAGTATCATTTGAACTAAAAAGATAGCCAGACATACCGCCGACTAAAAACGATAAAGTAATCAAACCCAAAATAAACTTAGCTGCCTTTGAATTTGATAAATTGTGCATTTTTTCAATTAACATTCTATAACCCTTGTTATAAACATAAAATTTTCCCCGATTATAATCTAAACGTAGAAAATTAGCATCTTAAAAAGTGAAAACACCGTGCTCATAAAGCAAGCTAATACCAATTCCAATCAGCACTATTCCACCAAGAATCTCCGCTTTTGATCTAAATTTTTGCCCAAGAAAATGACCGCTCTTTACGCCGAATAATGAAACGATAAAAGTAGTCAGTGCAATAATTACCATAGCCGAAAAAATATCGACAGAAAGAAAAGCAAAAGATATGCCAATTGCTAAGGCATCCACACTCGTAGCTAAACCCAAAGTCAATAAACGTTTCAAATTTATAGATGGCTCTACACTTGCTTCGGAATCAGCATTTAATCCCTCACGCACCATATTAATACCAATTAATGCAAGTAAAACAAAACCAATCCAATGATCCCAATCTTGAATCATTGAACTGAATTGCAAGCCTACAAAAAAACCTATTGCAGGCATGATACCTTGGAAAAATCCAAAACAGAGAGAAATATAAAGAGCTTGTTTGCAACGAAAAGATCTTAATGCAACACCTTTAGAAATGGATACAGCAAAAGCATCCATTGATAAGCCCAGTGCAATAATACAAAGTGTATAAAAGCTCATAATTTAGAAATTATTTTCCAATACAGAAAGAACTAAAAATATTACCTAGCAAGTCATCAGATGTGAATTCTCCTGTAATTTCACTCAAGTACGTTTGTACTAAGCGTAATTCTTCCGCTAAAAGTTCTCCTGCGTGAAATTCAGTAAGTTGAACCAAACCGATTTGTAAATGCTCTGCCGCTTTCTCAAGTGCATCTAAATGACGACGACGAGCTAAAAAGCCCCCTTCCATGCCAGTTTGGAAACCCATTGCTTGTTTCAAATGCTCACGTAAAAGTTGTATACCATCATGCGTTTGAGCAGAAAGACTAATAATTTGATAACCGCCCTGTTCGCTTTCACTTGCTTGTTCGTCATTTAAATCAATTTTGTTTCGAACAATAGTGACAGGCAATGTTGTGGGTAATTTTGCTAAAAATTCTAACCGCACTTTGCTTAAATCTGCACTTTCAGGATCGCTACTATCTAACATCAAAATGATACGATCGGCTTGTTCGATCTCCGTCCATGCGCGAGAAATGCCAATGCGCTCGACTTCATCGGTTGCATCTCGAAGACCCGCGGTATCAATAATATGCAATGGCATACCGTCGATATGAATATGCTCACGTAACACATCGCGTGTCGTGCCGGCAATATCCGTCACAATAGCTGCTTCACGGCCGGCAAGGGCATTCAACAAGCTGGATTTGCCTGCATTCGGACGACCGGCAATCACCACTTTCATACCCTCACGTAAAATAGAACCTTGTTTGGCTTCAGAGCGAACATCTTCCAACTGATTAATAATACCGCGTAAGTTTGCTTCAATTTTTCCATCCGCCAAGAAATCAATTTCTTCATCAGGAAAATCAATGCTAGCTTCTACATAGGTGCGCAAATAAATCACAGAATCAACTAATTCATTTACTTTCTTTGAAAATTCACCTTGCAAAGATTTTAATGCGGAACGTGCTGCCTGTTCTGATGTTGCATCAATTAAATCAGCAATGGCTTCCGCTTGAGCAAGATCCAATTTATCATTCAAAAAAGCCTGTTCAGAAAACTCACCCGGTCTCGCCAAACGGATTCCATCAATTTGTAAAATACGTTTGAGTAATAAATCTAATACAACCTGCCCACCATGGCCTTGCAACTCTAATATATCCTCACCGGTAAATGAATTTGGTGATTTGAAGTAAAGGGCAATCCCTTGATCTAAAACAGTGCCATCAGCATCCTTAAAAGGGAGATAATCAGCCATTCTTGGCTTAGGACATTTTCCCAACACCGCTTGTGCAACTTCTGTTGCTAAAGGCCCAGAGACTCTTAAAATCCCAATACCACCACGACCTGGCGCAGTAGCTTGAGCAACGATTGTTTCTTTCATAAAAAACTCTTTAAAATCTAGCCGCACTTTTAATTTAGAGGGATAACGCTTATCCCTGTTTCTACTAAAAAAACTCTATCTCTACAAAATGCGGAATATATTAAGATCAAATAATAAAGAAAGGCACTATTCGTGCCTTTCTTTTTGCCAGTTAGTGACTATTTCTTACGGGAATGTAACCCTTTTTTCTCTAACCCTCGATAAATTAATTGCTGTTGTGCAATTGTAATTAAGTTAGAAACTAACCAGTACAACACTAAACCAGCAGGGAACCATAAAAAGAAGAACATAAAGACTAATGGCATAAAGTTCATCACTTTTTGCTGCATTGGATCAGCCACTGGTGTTGGAGACATTTTTTGCAACAAGAACATTGAGATACCCATTAAAATAGGGAAAATATAATAAGGATCTTGTGCTGATAAATCTTGAATCCAACCAAAGAACGGAGCATGACGTAATTCAACTGCTTCCATAAATGTCCAATACAATGCGATGAAGATTGGCATTTGAAGAAGAATTGGTAAACAACCGCCAAGTGGATTTACTTTTTCTTCTTTGTAAAGTTTCATCATTTCTTGGCTCATCCGTTGGCGATCATCACCGAAACGTTCACGCATTTCTTGCATTTTCGGTTGCAACATACGCATTTTAGCCATTGAAGTATATTGTGCTTTCGTAAGTGGATACAAAATTGCTTTCACTACGATTGTTACACAAATAATCGCTAACCCCCAGTTAGACACAATCCCTTGAATAAAGGTTAATAACCAGAATAACGGTTTAGCAATAAACCAAGCCCAACCATAATCAACCGTTAAATCTAAGTGATTTGCCACAGTAGCCATTTGATTTTGAAGTTTAGGGCCAGTCCATAATGAACTTGTAATCGTCTCTTGACCACCAGCAGGAATAGTAACAACTGGGCCACGATAACCGATGGAAGCGACATTATTTTTAGTATCTGTAATTGTGTAAAGCTGATTATTTACATCTTGATTAGGGATCCAGGCAGATACGAAATAATGCTGTAATACTGCAACCCAACCAGCTTTAGTATCAATAGAAAGATTATTATCCTTCATATCGCCAAAACTATATTTTTTATAGTTAGTTTCTGAAGAAGAATATGCGCCACCAGTGTAAGTTGGCATTGCGACATTACCAGAGCTTTCAACAATAGAATGTTTTAATTGACCATAAGGCTCGACTTCAATAGCTTGACCACTTTGGTTATCAATCTTGTAATCCACACCTAAATCATAGCTACCACGTTTTAATACAAAGATTTTTTGATAAGTCACACCATCTTTTTCAAAAAGAAGAGGAACTGAAAGAGACTCTTGACCATCTTCTGCTAATTTAAAATTATCGCCTTCAATTTGATATTGCGCACGACCAGAACGAGTATCGATACCGTTTTTACCAATTAAACCACTTTGTGCAATATACACATGTTCTTTGGTGTCTTTTAATAACTCAAACGGTGTTTTTGAATCCAATTCAGCATCATATTTTAGTAATTCAGAACTAATTACATCACCGCCTAAAGTATCAACTTTCAAACGGAATACATCGTTTTCAAGAGTAATAATACGGCCATGAGTTTGAGAATCTGCTACAACTTGCGAATTAGAAGAAGGAGAACTTGCCGGAACATCAGAATTGGCAGTCATTGAAGTTGTTTGCTCAGTTGACACCTGTGGATTTTTATCCAACTGCCATTGCTGATAAACAAGGAAAGAAATAAAAATTAGCGCTAACACTAATAGGCTACGTCTTGAGTCCATTATTTTTTCTCATCGTTATTATTGATTTTAGGTGGAACAGGATCGAATCCACCAGCGTTCAAGGGGTGACATTTTAATACACGTTTTAGAGTAAGCCAACTACCTTTTAACAATCCATGTGTTTTTAACGCTTCAATGCCATAGCAAGAACAAGTAGGCACAAACCGACAACGCGGTCCGATAAGAGGACTAATAACAACTTGATAGAAACGAATAAATCCAATTAAGATTTTTGCACCAAACGAATGTGTCGTTGCCATAATTTTTCTAAGATTTGTACAAAAGAGCTATTATCAAGCTTACCAATACCCCCTTTTGCAACAAAAACAAAATCACATGCGGGTAAACGATGTTGCGATAAACGAAAACTTTCTCGTACTAAGCGTTTAATACGATTACGATCATGAGCTCGTTTTAAATGTTTTTTAGCGACAGTCAAACCCAAGCGAGGGTGCTCAAGATTATTTTTTCTGGCGAGGATGGTTATTTCTGGAGTGCTAGCTCTGAACGGTTGTTCGAAGACATTTTTGAATTGAACGGGAGTTAACAAACGTAACTCCCTTGAAAAGTTCAGCTTAACCACTAAGAACGGTGATTATGCAGATAAACTTTTACGACCTTTAGCACGACGACGCGCTAAAACTTGACGGCCATTTTTAGTTGCCATACGAGCACGGAAACCGTGAGTACGACTACGTTTTAATACAGAAGGTTGAAATGTACGTTTCATTGTAATCTACCTAAATCCAGATTATGAGTTAATAAAAATAGAGCGCAATTTTAATCATAAAATACGCGTTCGTCAAATAAGAAACGGAAATTTTTCGGGAAAAACTCTCGGACTTCCAAAATCGGGGGGATTATACGGATTTTTGTATAAATCTCAAGCCGATTTTTTAGAAGATCTTTCCACGCATTTATTGTAAAATCTCCGCCAATTTTTACCGCACTTTTCTCTATTACAAAAACAACAAGGATCCTTTTGTGAATCTCTCAAATCTTTGGCAAAGTTGCCTGTTACAACTTCAAGATCAAGTTTCAGCCAGCGATCTTAGCACTTGGCTTCGTCCTTTACAGGCTGATGTGGTGGCGGATAATCACATTGTTTTATATGCTTCTAATATGTTTGTGAAAGGTTGGGTGGAAACTCATTATCTCGCACAAATCCAGCAAATTTGTCAAACACTTGCACAAAATCCTGAACTGCGTATTTCTTTAAAAGAAGGGGTCAAGCCTGCACCCAAAGTAGTGGACAGTGAACCAAGTGGCAATCCTAAAACAGAAAGTGCGGTAGATTTTCAAACTGAATCTAGTGCTTCAGTAAAATTTGAATCTCATCTAAATACTAAACACTTATTTGATAACTTTGTTGAAGGTAAATCGAACCAACTCGCACGCGCAGTCGGTCAAAAACTTGCTCAAGCTCCAGGCGAACCTTCGGCCAACCCTTTCTTTTTATATGGTGGTACAGGTTTAGGGAAAACCCACTTGTTACACGCGATTGGCAACGGCATTTTAGCTAATAAACCAAATGCGCGTGTGCTTTATATTCACGCAAATAACTTTATGCAACATATGGTAAAAGCCGTGCGTGACAATAAAATGGATCAGTTTAAAAAATTCTATCGTTCTCTCGATGCGCTTTTAGTGGATGATATTCAATTTTTCGCTGAAAAAGAAAAAACTCAAGAAGAATTCTTCCATATATTCAATAACTTATTTGAAACTGGTCGTCAAATTATCTTAACATCAGATCGTTATCCTAAAGAAATTGAAAAAATTGAGGAACGTTTAAAATCACGTTTTGGCTGGGGCTTAACAACAGCCATTGAGCCGCCCGATCTTGAAACGCGTGTAGCGATTTTATTGAAAAAGGCGGAAGAACATAATATGAACTTGCCAGAAGAAGTCGCGTTCTTCATTGCTCAACGCTTGCGTACCAATGTGCGTGAACTCGAAGGGGCGTTAAATCGAGTGAAAGCAATGCAAGACTTCAAAGGCGGTGACATTGATATTGATTTCGTACGTGATACCTTAAAAGATATTTTGGCTCTGCAAGAACGCTTGGTTACCATTGAAAATATTCAAAAAGTGGTGGCTGAATATTATCGAATTAAGGTTTCAGATTTAAAATCAAAAAGCCGTGCACGTTCAGTGACTCGTCCTCGCCAAATTGCAATGGCATTAGCAAAAGAATTAACAAACCGCAGTTTGCCTGAAATCGGTCGCGCCTTTGACCGTGATCACACGACTGTATTAAACGCTTGTCGCGAAGTACCAAAATTCCGCGAGCAAGACAATAGCATTCAAGAAGATTGGGCGAATTTAATCCGCACTTTGTCCGCATAAAAGGAGAACGCAATGCAATTTAGTATTTCAAGAGAAAATTTATTAAAACCGTTGCAACAAGTATGCGGCGTATTGAGTAGTCGTCCAAACATTCCTGTATTACACAACGTGTTGTTGCAAATTAAAGACAATAGATTGACTATCACAGGCACAGATTTAGAAGTTGAACTCTCTAGTCAAACTCAGCTTTCATCGTCTTCTGAAAATGGCACCTTCACGATTCCAGCAAAAAAATTCTTAGATATTTGCCGCACTTTATCTGATGATTCAGAAATCACGGTTACTTTTGAAGAAGACCGTGCGTTAGTACAATCTGGGCGTAGCCGCTTTACACTCACAACTCAACCTGCAGAAGAATATCCGAACCTCACGGATTGGCAGTCTGAAGTAGATTTTGAACTACCGCAAAATACCTTGCGCCGTTTAATTGAAGCCACTCAATTTTCCATGGCAAACCAAGATGCGCGCTATTTCTTAAATGGTATGAAATTTGAAACAGAAGGCAATTTATTGCGTACTGTGGCGACAGATGGCCATAGACTTGCGGTCTGTACCATCTCGCTTGAACAAGAATTACAAAATCATTCTGTGATTTTACCGCGTAAAGGCGTGTTAGAACTGGTTCGTTTATTAGAAACAAGTGATGAGCCAGCACGTTTACAAATCGGTACTAACAATTTACGTATCCATCTCAAAAACATTGTATTTACATCGAAATTAATCGATGGTCGTTTCCCTGACTATCGCCGAGTGCTGCCTCGTAACGCGACGAAAATTGTCGAAGGCAGCTGGGAAATTCTTAAACAAGCCTTTGTTCGCGCATCAATTTTATCGAACGAGCGCGTGCGTAGCGTGCGTTTAAACTTAAGCGAAAACCAACTAAAAATTACAGCCTCTAATACCGAGCATGAAGAAGCGGAAGAAATCGTTGATGTCAATTACAATGGCGAAGAATTAGAAGTGGGCTTTAATGTCACCTATATTCTTGATGTGCTAAATGCGCTTAAGTGCAATCAAGTTCGCATGCGCCTAACTGATGCTTCTTCTAGTTGCTTAATCGAAAACTGCGAAGACAGCAGTAGCGAATATGTAATTATGCCAATGCGTTTATAATATGGCGATTTCGCGCTTACTGGTCGAAAAATTTCGTAACTTAACAGCCGTGGATCTTGATTTTGATCCCGGCTTTAACTTTTTGGTTGGCAACAATGGCAGCGGGAAAACGAGCCTATTAGAAGCTATTTTTTATCTTGGTCACGGACGCTCATTCAAAAGTGCGGTAACAAATCGCATCATTTCTTACGACGAACCTCACTTCACCTTATTTGGACAAATCCAAGAAAGCCAACATCAATGGTCAGTGGGATTACAAAAACTTCGTCAAGGCAACACGTTAGTAAAAATTAACGGCGAAGATGGCAATAAAATTTCCGATCTTGCTCATCTTTTGCCAATGCAATTAATCACCCCAGAAGGCTTAACCTTACTGAATGGTGGGCCAAGTTATCGACGAGCATTTTTGGATTGGGGACTGTTTCACCATCAAACAAGTTTTTATGCTGCCTGGAGCAACCTTAATCGATTACTCAAACAAAGAAATGCAGCACTTGCACAAAATCAGCCCTACTCCGCTATTAAAGTTTGGGATGTCGAGCTTGCCAAACTCGCTCATCAAGTGAGTCAATGGCGCGCCGAATATGCAGAAGCACTACGCCCTGAAATCGAGCAAACTTGCCAACTTTTTCTCCCTGAATTAGAAATTAATGTCAGCTTTCATCAAGGATGGGAAAAAAATACAGATTACGCAGAAGTTCTTGAGCAAAATTTTGAACGAGATCGTGCCTTAAATTACACATTTTCTGGACCTCAAAAAGCTGATTTTCGTTTCAAAGCGCAAGGATTGCCAGTGGAAGATGTACTTTCTCGTGGACAACTTAAACTTTTAATGTGCGCATTGAGACTGGCTCAAGGCGAGCATTTAATGAAAGAAAAGCAACGCCATTGTATTTTTTTAATCGATGATTTTGCATCAGAATTAGATCAATATAAACGAGCACTGTTGGCAGAACGATTACAACAAAGCGGTTCACAAGTGTTTGTTACAGCCATTACTCAACAACAATTAAAAGAGATGCAAGTCGAAAACAGAAAAATGTTTTCAGTCGATAATGGAATCATTAAAACGTTAGATTAGATCAAAAAGTACGGTGAAAATCACCGCACTTTTATCTTTTTTAGCGCAAGAACGCTGGAATGTTTTTCTCGTATTCTGAGATTTTTTCTTCATGCTGAAGGGTTAAACCTATATTATCAAAGCCGTTTAACAAACAATGACGACGGAATTCATCAAGTTCAAAAGCATAAACTTTATCCCCTACAATAACCGTCATGGCTTCTAAATCCACATGGATTTGTTTGCCTTCATTTACCCACACCCATTGGAAGATTTCTTCTACTTCTTCTTCGCTTAAACGAATCGGTAACATGTGGTTATTTAAGCTGTTGTTGTAGAAAATATCTGCAAAGCTTGGTGCGATCATCACTTTGAAACCATAATCAGCTAATGCCCAAGGCGCATGTTCACGAGACGAACCACAACCTAGGTTTTTACGTGCTAATAAAATGGTCGCGCCTTGATATTGTGGATAATTCAATACGAAATCTGGATTTGGCTTGGTCCCTTCCACATCCAAATAACGCCATTCATGGAATAAATGTTTGCCGAAGCCTACGCGAGTAATGGCTTGTAAAAATTGTTTTGGGATAATCGCGTCTGTATCCACGTTTGCCGCATCCAATGGTACGACTAAGCCTGAAAGTTGTTTAAATCCTGCCATTTTCTGCTCCTTAGTTTAATGTTACGTCACGAATATCAACGAATTTACCGAACATTCCCGCAGCCGCTGCCATAGCAGGGCTCACCAAGTGAGTGCGACCATTACGGCCTTGGCGACCTTCAAAGTTACGGTTTGAAGTAGATGCACAACGTTCCCATTCGCCTAAACGGTCATCGTTCATCCCTAAACACATTGAGCAACCAGGGTTACGCCATTCAGCGCCTGCTTCGATAAAGATTTTATCCAAACCTTCTTTTTCCGCTTGTTCTTTTACTAAACCGGAACCTGGCACCACTAAAATCCGTTTTACGTTATCGGCTTTTTTACGTCCTTTCATCACCGCCGCTGCTGCACGTAAATCTTCAATACGTGAGTTGGTACAAGATCCGATAAATACTTGATCAACTTTAACTTCTTTTAAATTAGTGCCAGCCTCCAAGCCAATATAGTGTAAGGCTTTTTCCGCCGAAGCTCGTTGTACAGGATCTGTCATTTCTTGCGGATTTGGTATGGTTTCATTCACAGAAATCACCTGCCCTGGGTTTGTCCCCCAAGTGACTTGTGGTGCGATGTCTTTGGCTTCTAATGTGATGACCGTATCAAATTTTGCATCATCATCGGATTTTAAGGTTTTCCAATAAGCAACGGCATCATCCCAATCTTTGCCTTTAGGCGCGTGTGGACGATCTTTTAAGTATTTGAAAGTGGTTTCATCGGGTGCGATTAATCCCGCTTTCGCGCCCATTTCAATCGCCATATTACAAACAGTCATACGGCCTTCCATAGAAAGATCACGAATCACTTCACCGCAGAATTCCACCACATGACCTGTGCCACCTGCCATGGTGGTTTTACCGATAATGGCAAGAATAATATCTTTTGCGGTAATGCCTGGCGCTACTTTGCCACGCACTTCAATTTTCATGCTTTTTGCACGGGCTTGCTTTAAGGTTTGCGTGGCTAATACGTGTTCCACTTCAGAAGTACCAATACCAAATGCTAAAGCACCGAATGCACCGTGAGTGGCTGTGTGGGAGTCACCACAGACGATTGTCATACCAGGTAAAGTTAAGCCTTGCTCAGGCCCCATCACATGTACGATTCCCTGCTCTTTCGTTGTTATATCAAATAATTTGATACCCGTCGCTTTGGTATTTTTATCAAGTTCTAACACTTGGATTTTCGCTTGTCCTTCAAGTTTGTTCACATCACGCACTTGAGTAGAAATGCTATGATCCATAGTACCGAAGGTTTTGCTCACTTGACGCACTTGACGGCCTGCAACACGTAAACCATCAAAGGCTTGTGGGCTGGTCACTTCATGGATTAAATGACGGTTAATATACAAAATCGGCGTTTCGCCTTCAGCTTCGTACACCACGTGGGCATCGAATAATTTTTCGTAAAGAGTTTTTGCCATAATTTTTCTCAATTCGTTAGAGTAGTAAGTGCGGTCAAATTTCGGAGTATTTTTGAACCGCACTTTAATTGTTTTTATTAGATTGCGTTAGCGATTAACGTACCCATTTCCGCAGTTGAAACAGGGGCAGAATCATCAGCTAAATCACCCGTACGGTGACCATTTGCTAAGACTTTTTGTACCGCATTTTCAATCGCATCTGCGGCATCATTTAAGTTGAAGCTGTAACGCAACATCATCGCGGCAGAAAGAATTTGTGCGATTGGGTTGGCAATGCCTTTGCCAGCGATATCCGGCGCAGAACCGCCAGCCGGTTCATATAAGCCGAAACCTTCTTCGTTTAAGCTAGCAGATGGCAACATCCCCATAGAACCTGTGATCATCGCCGCTTCATCAGAAATAATATCGCCGAAAATGTTAGAGCAGAGGAGCACATCGAAAGACTCTGGCGCTTTGATTAATTGCATGGTCGCGTTGTCGATATAAATGTGATCTAAGGTGACTTCAGGGTAATCTTTCGCCACTTCAGTCACGGTTTCACGCCATAAGATTGAGGCTTGTAGTACGTTAGCTTTATCCACAGAAGTCACGTGTTTACGACGTTTCATTGCTGCATCAAAAGCCGCATGTGCAATGCGTTCGATTTCATATTTGTAATAAACTTCAGTGTCGAATGCTTTGGTTTGTGCGCCTTCACCTTCACGGCCTTTAGGCTGACCGAAATAAATCCCGCCCGTTAATTCACGCACAACCACCATATCAAAGCCTTTTGCTGCAATATCTGCACGTAATGGGCAGAATTTTTCGAGTCCTTTATAAAGGGTTGCAGGACGAAGATTGCAGAATAATTTGAAATGTTTACGCAATGGTAATAATGCACCGCGTTCTGGTTGTTGATCCGGAGGTAAATTTGTCCATTTAGGGCCACCCACTGAACCAAATAAAATCGCGTCAGCATCATCACAACCTTTTAAGGTTTCTGCCGGTAATGGGCAACCACAATGATCAATTGCAGCACCGCCCACATAAAACTCGTTGAAGTTGAGTTTCAAACCAAATTTTTCTTGGACTTTATTTAATACTTTAATGGCTTCCGCCATGACTTCCGGGCCAATACCGTCTCCTGGTAGAACAGCGATGTTGTATGATTGCATATTATTTTTCCTATTTCTTTCACACTAAAGTGCGGTTAATTTTCTTCATATTTCTCCCCTATTTTGTAAAGAGGGGCTGGGGGGAGATTTTAACGATATAAAATTCACCACTGAGGTTGATGTTACTTCTGCCAAATCTCCCCTAACCCCTCTTTGCTAAAGAGGGGGATTGAGTTAATGATGTTTATGATTCTTAATATCTGCCACCTTATGCGCACGATAAATGGCATTAATTGCATGAACTAAAGCAAGTGCGGAAGATTCAACGATGTCTGTCGCTAAACCAACACCATGGAATTTACGCCCTTCGTTTTCAACGACAATATCCACTTGCCCTAATGCTTCTGCCCCCTCGCCTTTAGCGGTTAAGTTATAGTGAGACATTTTGATTTCTAAGCCAGTTAAATTTAAGATGGCGTTGTAAACCGCATCCACTGGGCCATTGCCGCCAATTGAAGACGTACTTAATTTTTCGCCATCCAATTTCAATTGAACAAAAGCTGTTGCTGGATATTCTTTTGTTGAATGCGCTGAAAGCTTATCTAATACCAAACGATCTTCATCCCCTTGTTGCATATCGATGAACGCCAATGCTTCTAAGTCATAATCGAATACCTGACCTTTTTTATCCGCCAATTTTAAGAACGCATCATACAATTTATCCAAATCATAATCTTGCTCAGTGTAGCCCATGTCGGTCATGTGGCCCTTCACTGCTGCACGGCCGGAACGCGCGGTTAAATTCAATTTTTCTTTTTTCAAACCGATCGTTTCTGGAGACATTATTTCGTAGGTATTTTTGTTTTTCAACATACCATCTTGATGAATGCCAGAAGAGTGCGCAAAAGCATTTGAACCCACAATGGCTTTATTCGGTTGAATCGGCATATTGCAAAGTTGGCTGACCATTTGACTCACGCGATGAATTTCTTGAGTATTGATACGAGTATCCACGCCCATAAAATCCTGACGCACTTTCATGGCCATCACCACTTCTTCAAGGGAAGTATTGCCCGCACGTTCACCAATTCCATTAATGGTACATTCAATTTGGCGAGCACCATTTTGCACTGCCGTTAAAGAATTAGCGGTTGCCATACCTAAGTCATTGTGGCAATGCACAGAAATCACGGCTTTGTCGATATTCGGCACGCGATTGCGCATTTGAGCAATAATGTTGCCGTATTCATTTGGTAAGCAGAAACCAACGGTATCTGGAATGTTTACTGTGGTCGCACCCGCATTAATTGCGGCTTCAACAATACGACAGATATTATCGATGCCTGTACGGCCTGCATCTTCGCAAGAGAACTCAACATCATCCGTATAATTACGTGCGCGTTTCACTGCTGCAACGGCCATTCCTACCACATCATCAAAAGAACGTTTTAACTTCGCTTCAACATGCAATGCAGAGCTTGCAATAAAAGTATGAATACGGAATGCTTTAGCAACTTTCAATGCTTCGTATGCGGCATCAATGTCTTTACCTACGGCTCGAGATAACGCCGCAACACGAGAGTTTTTGATATGACGCGCAATGGTTTGAACAGACTCAAAATCCCCTTGAGAAGAAACAGGGAACCCCACTTCCATTACATCCACGCCTAAGCGTTCAAGTGCTAAAGCGATCTGTAATTTTTCTTTTACCGTCAAACTTGCTTTTAATGCCTGTTCCCCATCACGCAAGGTAGTATCAAAAATAATAACGCGATCTGTCATAACAATGTCCTTACTAAAAGTCCTTCTGAAATCACTCCAAAAGTGCGGTGCATTTTCCTGTATTTTTTAGACAAAAAACCCGCAACTTATAAAGTGCGGGTTTAAAATTGGGTATTTACATCTGACTGTTTTTCATCCACAACTTAGCCGCACACAAAGTGTGAGAGCAGCAGGTTGAGAGATAAAGAAACAATACGAGACATAAATAAAAATCCTTCTGTGTAAAACGCTTTTCATATTACGAATAAAAAACTGGTTGTCAAACTATTTTTTAGCGTTTTATATTAAAAGCAATCATTCAAACACAAGATAAAATATACATTTAACTAATAAATTTAAAATAAAAAGAATATTCAACCAAATTGATTGCAATCAGCAAATTTTTATTATTAAATTTTTTACATTTTCAAAATAAGAAAAATTTTGCAATTTTTTACTCATCAAAAAGAATTTTTGCGATCTATATCGCAAAATGCTTTCAAGTTAATCGTTTCTTTCAATCGTTTTTTCCATACTAAATTTTCAAATCAAAAAGGAAAAAGCATGCACGATATTACTTACACGCTACTCCGCCTAATGCAAGTCCCTAAACTTAGCGGAGTGGGCATTGATAAAATTTTATCCAATATTACGCTAGATGAGTTGCTCAATTATGATGATGTTGCTTTTCGACAAATGGGATGGGGAGCCATTCAAATTCGTCGTTGGTTCAAGCCTGAAACAAAATTTATTGAGCCAGCGCTAGAGTGGTCACAAAAAGAGAGAAATCATTTGGTAAATTATTTTTCCCCTTTTTACCCCTTTCTATTGAAACAGATAGCGAGCTTTCCCCCTCTGCTATTTGTAAAAGGAAATTTGACCGCACTTTCACAACGTCAAATTGCCATGGTGGGAAGTCGCTACTGCACGGCTTATGGTGAATATTGGGCTAAATATTTTGCTACGGAACTATCATTGGCAGGCTTTACGATTACCAGTGGACTAGCATTGGGAATAGATGGGCATTGTCATCAAGCAGTTGTTGATATTCAAGGACAAACCATTGCAGTTTTAGGAAGCGGATTAGAACAAATTTATCCCGTAAAGCACCGAAAACTTTCAGAACTCATTTTGCAAAACAACGGTACATTAGTTTCTGAGTTTTTACCAAACCAAGCACCAATTGCAACAAATTTCCCTCGTCGTAATAGGATTATTAGCGGGCTTTCAGTCGGGACATTAGTGGTTGAAGCCACAGAAAAAAGTGGCTCTCTGATTACCGCTCGATATGCATTGGAACAAAACCGAGAGGTTTTTGCTGTGCCAGGCAATATTCAAAGTGAATTTAGCCAAGGTTGTAATCGTCTCATTAAACAAGGCGCAATGTTGGTGGAAAATGCAAAGGATATTTTGGAAACTCTCTACCAACATTCTATCCATAGCCAAACTGAAATCGATTTTGACCAGATCTCTGTGCCTAATTACACGCCACCACCCGATCCTCGCCGATTGGTGGAAGCACCAAGTCACCCTAAACTTTACTCGCGTATCGGTTACACGCCTGTGAGTATTGATGATTTAGCTGAAGAATTTAACTTGAGTGTCGATGTTTTACTTGTTCAGTTGCTCGATCTTGAATTGCAAGATCTCATCATGAGTGAAAATGGGCTATATAAACGCGTTTAGTGTAAATTTTTATGCTAATATACGCCCATTCTTTTTTCATAAAAGGACGATTATGTTAGCCATTATCTCCCCTGCGAAAACCCTTGACTTTGAAAGTGCGGTAAAAAATTTTCCTGTTTCTCAACCGCACTTTACTGATTACAGCGAACAACTTATTGAGGTTTGTCGTAAACTTTCTCCACAAGCTCTTTCATCTCTTATGTCTATCAGCGATAAATTAGCTGGTCTAAATGTTGCACGCTTTGCAGAATGGACAAAAATTCACGATGAAAATAATTCCCGCGCTGCATTATTTGCATTTAAAGGCGATGTTTATACTGGTTTAGATGCTGATTCCCTTTCGGAAGATGATGTTGCCTTTGCACAATCCCATTTACGTATGCTGTCTGGGCTTTATGGGCTTTTAAAACCACTTGATTTAATGCAACCTTACCGATTAGAAATGGGAACAAAATTATCCAATCCGAAAGGAAAAGATCTGTATGCCTTTTGGGGAAATGTGATTACTCAAGCGGTTCAACAAGCTATAGATGAACAAGGTGATAATGTTCTGATAAATTTAGCCTCTGATGAATATTATAAATCTGTTAAAGAAAACCAGCTTAATGCAAAAATTATTAAGCCAGTTTTCTTAGACAATAAAAATGGCAAATACAAAGTAATTAGCTTTTATGCTAAAAAAGCTCGAGGCTTAATGTGCCGTTATCTTATTCAAAATCGTTTAACTGACATTGAACAGTTAAAAGAATTTGATTTAGCTGGTTATTGGTTTGATTCAGCCTCATCCACTGAAAACGAATTTGTATTTAAGCGAGATATCAATGAATAAAATTTTTGTTATATTGACCGCACTTATACTCTCTGGCTGTGCAACTAAACTGACTCAATTAAATGTTCCTACACAGTTAGAGCACAACGGTAAAAATTATGCCCTTACCGGCAGCCAAGATTTAGAAACCATTGCACGCTATGTTTATATAGCTAAGCCAGATACGCTAGAAAATTGGCAATCTGAAATTGAAATTCTCTTTGATCGCAATCAACCTACGCGTTCAATTAAAGAGCGGATCGCATTGAGAGAACGTATTTATCGTAATACAGGCGTAAAAGATTTCCATTTTAATGCTATTCCAGAAAATTCGACGAATCCACATGAATTAAATGGATATGTCATCTATTCGCCAACGAAAGAAAATCCATCTTGGCAAGTGAATGTGATGAAAGGACGACAATTACCGCAATGTGGCTTTGTTCAGTATCAATATTCACAAAAAGTACAGCAACCAACACTTTCTAAACATTTATCCGTCGATAAAGTGCAACAACATTTGCAAAAATACGTTGTGGATATAGAAAGAAAGCATTTACAAGATTTGAAGTGGCAACTGTTCTGTCAAAAATAATGTAAAAAATTATGCCGGATCAAAATCTCATCAGATTTTGCTAGAGCAGATACCTCTAATGATGTAATCTTATGCCAGTTTCCAATTACGGTTAAAAGTAGGTAAATATGATCAAAAAAATTGCAGTTTTAACAAGTGGTGGCGATGCGCCAGGTATGAATGCAGCAATTCGTGGCGTAGTACGTTCAGCACTTGCAGAAGGTCTAGATGTATTTGGTATCTATGATGGTTACCAAGGCTTATACAACAATAAAATCAAGCAACTAAACCGCTACAGCGTATCAGACGTGATTAATCGTGGCGGTACGTTCTTAGGTTCTGCACGCTTTCCTGAATTTAAGGATCCAAATGTTCGTGCGAAATGTGCTGAAATTTTACGTTCTCACGGCATTGATGCACTTGTTGTTATCGGTGGTGACGGTTCTTACATGGGCGCAAAATTGTTAACTGAAGAACATGGTTTCCCTTGTGTTGGCTTACCTGGCACTATTGATAATGATGTTGCAGGTACTGACTATACCATCGGCTATCAAACCGCATTACAAACTGCAGTCGATGCTATCGACCGTTTACGCGATACCTCAAGCTCACACCAACGTATTTCTATCGTTGAAATTATGGGTCGCCACTGTAGTGACTTAACGATTTCTGCAGGCATCGCTGGCGGTTGTGAATATATCGTCGCATCAGAAATTGAATTTAATCGAGAAGAATTAATTCAACAAATTGAACGTAGCATTATTCGTGGTAAACGCCATGCAATTATTGCAATCACTGAACTTTTAACCGATGTCCATTCTCTGGCAAAAGAAATTGAAGCTCGCGTTGGGCACGAAACTCGTGCAACTGTTTTAGGGCATATTCAACGTGGCGGCTCTCCTTGTGCATTTGACCGTATTCTTGCTTCACGTATGGGCGCATACGCGGTAGATTTATTGCTACAAGGTAAAGGTGGCTACTGCGTAGGCATCCAAAATGAACAACTTGTTCACCATGATATTATTGATGCCATTAATAATATGCAGCGTGTATTTAAGGCTGATTGGCTTAAAGTGGCAAAACGTTTGGAATAATCGTTTATTCACTTTATATAAATCACCAAAACTTAATTCATCTTTTTTATCTCACTTAAACAGACACAGCAATGTGTCTGTTTTTTCTTACAAAAGTGCGGTGATTTTTTCTTGAGTTTTCTATAAATCTTTTAAAGCTTGAAAATAAACGCGACTGCCAGTTCTCCCTAGATGATCTTTTTTGCTATAAAAATAGATATCCGATAAAATGCGCCAAGCAAAATAAGGTATAAAAATTATGACAAAGAAAAAAGTAAAACCAGGATCAAATACTATCGCACTGAATAAACGTGCGAGACATGATTATTTTATAGAAGATGAAATTGAAGCAGGTCTTGAACTACAAGGCTGGGAAGTCAAATCAATGCGCGCAGGCAAGGCAAACATTAGTGATAGTTATGTCATTTTCAAAAATGGCGAAGCCTTTTTATTCGGCGCAAGCATTCAGCCATTAAATGTTGCATCAACGCACATTGTTTGTGATCCAACTCGCACTCGTAAGTTATTATTAAATAAACGTGAACTAGCATCCCTATTTGGCAAAGCAAACCGAAACGGTTTTACCATCGTAGCGCTTTCTCTTTACTGGAAAAGTGCATGGGCAAAAGTCAAAATTGGTTTAGCTAAAGGTAAAAAACAACATGATAAACGCGATGATATCAAAGAGCGTGAATGGAAAGTAACAAAAGATCGCATTATGAAAAATGCACATCGAGGATAATATATAGCAAAAAGCCCGAAGTTATTCGGGCTTTTTATTCATATCTTATGACTATTTAGCAGTCGGAACTTTTAATTCTGGCTCATCTGGTTTTTCAATTGGTGCAAAGGTTTTATCTTTATTCGCATCAATAATTTTTTGGGTATCATTGGCTAATGCTGTTAAACCCATTTTTTCATAAGCTTCTTTCATCAAAGATAAACCTTCATAAGTTGCTTTAGCATCAGGATATTGTTTCAACATTCCAACTACACGGTTTGATACTGCAACCCAAGCATCACGTTTTGCATAGAATTTTGCAATATCTAACTCATGACGAGCAAGCGCATCTTTAATATAAGCCATACGCGCTAAAGCATCTTGAGCATAAGGGCTGTTAGGGAATACACGAACTAAATTTTGGAAATTAGAAAAAGCGGTACGCATAGAAGTGGTTTCACGTGTCGCACGATCAATTCCAAAGAAATCTTGAATAAAATTATCACCTGTTGCAGCGTTGGTTAACCCCGCCATATACACTGCATAGTCTTGGTTCGGACTTTGTGGGAATTGATGTAAAAAGCTATCTACCGTCAATAATACTTGCGTATAATCTTGTGCTTTATAGTTTGCATAAATTAAATCTAGCATCGCCTGTTCTTGATAAATACTACCAGGGAAACGTTCAGTCGCTGCTTTTAAATAACGAATAGCTTCAGAATAGCCGCCTTCTTGTAATGATGTGACACCTTTAGTGTACAACTCATTTACTGATGCTTGCTCAACATCTTTTGAACCACTTGAACATCCAACAACTAATGCTGCCACGGCAAGCAATGCCAAAGATTTTATTTTACGCATTGTTTTTTCCTTAATTTTTACGAAAACCAATAAATAAGATACAATTGTCCGCTATTGTATAGAACATTAATCAATAAGCCAACTTTTAAAATTTTTGAGAGCTATTTATGCCACAAATTACCCTTTCGGCTGAAGTGCAGCCAGAACAAATCGGACAGCGTTTAGACCAAACACTTGCAGAGTTGTTCCCGGAATATTCTCGTTCCCGATTAAAAACGTGGATTGAAGCCGATCTCGTAAAACTTAATGATCGCATTGCCAATATTCCGCGTGAGAAAGTGCTCGGAGGAGAAAAAATAGAAATCACCGTAGAAGTGGAAGATGAGACACGTTTTGAACCAGAAAATATTCCATTGAATATCGTGTATGAAGATGACGACATTATTGTGATTAACAAACCCAAAGATCTTGTCGTACACCCTGGTGCTGGCAATCCAAATGGAACTGTGCTCAATTCACTACTCTATCATTATCCGCCAATTGCAGAAGTACCGAGAGCAGGAATTGTGCATCGATTAGATAAAGATACGACAGGTCTAATGGTTGTTGCGAAAACTATTCCAGCACAAACCAAGTTAGTACGCGACTTACAAAAACGCAAAATTACGCGTGAATATGAAGCAGTAGCATCAGGCATTATGACTAAAGGTGGCACAGTCGATCAACCTATGGCTCGTCATGCAACCAAACGTACTTTAATGGCGGTTCATCCAATGGGAAAACCAGCTGTCACCCATTATCGTATTATGGAGAATTACCGTAACTACACCCGTTTACGTTTACGTTTAGAAACGGGACGTACACATCAAATCCGTGTTCATATGGCACATATTGCCCATCCATTACTAGGCGATCAAACCTATGGCGGACGCCCTCGTCCACCCAAAAATGCAAGTGAAGACTTTATGGAAGTATTGCGTAATTTCAAACGTCAAGCTTTACATGCGGTCATGCTACGCTTAGCTCATCCAATTACAGGTGAAATGATGGAATGGTATGCACCATTACCAGATGACTTTGTTGAATTGCTTAATGCACTCAAAGCCGACTATCTCGAACATCAAGATGAGTTAGATTATTAACATGCAAGCGATAAACCCAAATTGGAACGTTCCAAAGAATATTCATGCCTTTACTACTACTCGTGAAGGGGGCGTGAGCTTGGCGTCTTATTTTAGTTTCAACTTAGGCGATCATGTCGGTGATAACAAAAGTGCGGTAAAAACTAACCGCACTTTATTAGTAGAAAAATTTGGTTTGCCACAAACACCTATATTTCTAACTCAAACACACAGTACTCGAGTGATTCAATTACCTTACTCAGGACAAAATCTTGAAGCGGATGCAGTTTATACAAATGTTCCTCATCAAGTTTGTGCTGTTATGACGGCAGACTGTTTGCCAGTTCTATTCACCACAACATCTGGCAATGAAGTAGCTGCAGCACATGCTGGCTGGCGTGGTTTATGTGATGGCGTATTAGAAGAAACTGTCAAATGCTTTCAGGCTAAACCTGAAGGTATTGTCGCGTGGTTTGGCCCTGCAATTGGACCAACTGCATTTCAAGTTGGAATTGATGTTGTAAAACAGTTTATTGCGATAGATGAAAAAGCCAAACTCGCCTTTCAACCTGATGCCATAGAAGAAGGTAAGTACCTAGGTAATCTTTATCAAATCGCAACTCAGAGATTAAACAATCTAGGCATTACGCAAATTTATGGTGGAAATCACTGTACATTCAATGAAAAAGAATTGTTCTTTTCTTATCGCCGTGACAACCAAACGGGCCGAATGGCAAGTGTCATTTGGTTTGAATAAATAGTCTAAAAGCGCATAAAATGCGCTTTTAGTATCTTTATTTTATATTCTTTCTTCGATAATACCACCGCCCAAACAAACTTCACCAAGGTAAAATACGGCAGATTGTCCTGGTGTGACGGCTGATTGAGGTTCATCGAAAATCACTCGAATAGTTTCATCATCAATCGGTTCAATCACACAAGGAATATCTTGTTGGCGATAACGTGTTTTCACCGTGCAACGTAATAACTCATGAATTGGCTCGCGATCAACCCAATGTAATTGGCTAGCAATCAAACCTTTTGAAAATAAACGAGGATGGTCATGCCCCTGAGCAACAATAAGTTCGTTATTTTCTACATCCTTATCTACCACATACCAAGCCTCATCACCCGCATTTTTTAAACCACCAATGCCTAATCCTTTACGCTGTCCCAACGTGTGATACATCAAACCATCATGGCGACCAATAATTTCACCATCAACAGTACGAATATCACCAGGCTGAGCCGGTAAGTAACGCGCTAAGAAATCCTTAAATTTACGCTCACCAATAAAACAAATACCGGTAGAGTCTTTTTTCTTCGCCGTAATTAAGCCAAGATCTTCAGCAATAGCGCGAACAATCGGCTTCTCGATTTCACCAACGGGGAATAAACTTTGCCCCACTTGTTTGTGGCTTAAGGTATAAAGAAAATAACTTTGATCTTTATTGGCATCTAGACCACGTAATAATTTTGCATTTTCATCATCACCAGCTCTACGTACATAATGCCCTGTTGCAATGTAATGAGCACCAAGATCTTCAGCAGCATATTCTAAAAATGCTTTAAATTTAATTTCTTTATTACACAAAATATCTGGGTTCGGCGTACGCCCTGCTTTATATTCAGTTAGAAAATGCTCAAAGACATTATCCCAATATTCTGCAGCAAAATTAATTTTATGTAATTTGATACCCAATTTATCACATACAGCCTGAGCATCTGCAAGATCAGCTGCTGCAGTGCAGTAATCCGTATCATCATCTTCTTCCCAGTTTTTCATAAACAGGCCTTCAACCTGATAGCCTTGCTGTTGAAGAATAAACGCTGACACAGAAGAATCTACACCACCAGACATACCACAAATGACTTTTTTTGTCGCATTTCTCGCAAGCTGCTCTTGCGTCAATTGAGGAAAGTGTTGATTATAAGTATTTGAAATTAACATAGTTCTCCCGTAACTTCGGTTAAGGCGAAGCACATTGGTTATTGAATGAGAAAACGGCAAAATAATTTTGCCGTTAATTTTATTTTGCACATAAAGTGCGGTCATTTTTGAGCAAGTTATTTCACTTCATAAAATTGCGAGTCATCATCTTTTTTTGCAAATTTTTGCTCATATTCAGCTTTCGCTTGTTCATCGCCCGCATCTAATTTTGATTGAAGCGTATCGCAAGGTTTATCACAATCGCAAACTTTGGCAATACCAAGGGTAGATAAACCACCACAGCTGCCTTTTAAACTTTGTTTTTTGATAATAAATCCAATAGACATCAACAATATAATTGCGACGAAAGCGATTAAAGTAAAAAATAAAGTTTGCATAACTATTCTTTTGTTTCTGTTAATTTTTTGAACGCAGAGGATGATTTTGTGACAAAACCACTATCTGTTTTAATGATTAAGTAAATGGCAAAATTATTTTTCTCTGCCACTTCTAACGCCTTGTCTTCACCCAGTACAAATAACCCTGTTGATAGGCCATCTGCAGTCATTGAAGTTGGTGCAAGTACCGTAATTGAGGCTAAATGATGCTGAATTGGGTAACCTGTTTTCGGATCAATTTCATGAGCAAAGCGTTTACCATTTTCTTCAAAGTAAATCCGATAATCGCCAGAGCTTGCCATTCCCATATTGTCTAATCCAATGACAGCTTCAACCGCTCTTTCACCTGTTGTAGTTGGTTTTTCAATTGCGATCTGCCAAGGTTTACCTTCAATATTTTTTCCTTTCGCACGAATTTCACCGCCGATTTCAACCATATAATTCTGAGCATTTAGTTCTTCTAACTTTTCAGCCACTTGATCAACACCAAAGCCTTTAGCAATCGAGGACAAATCGACATAAACTTGAGGAAGTGCTTTGCTTAATGTCGGTTTTGCACCACTCATATCGAGGGCAATTTTATCAATACCAACCCAAGCTTGGCGTTCAGCTAATTGTTCTGGCGTAGGTTGTTTTTCTGGGCGTTTTTCTGGGCCAAATCCCCATAAATTCACAACTGGGCCAACAGTTACATCCAGTGCACCTTCAGTCACTTTATTTAAACGAATCGCTTCGGCCAATACTTTGGCAAAATCTGCTGAAATCTCAATCGGTGTATTCACTTGAGTATTTTGATTGAAACGGCTCAGTTCCGAATCTTTTTTGTAAGTGGACATTTTAGCGTTCACATCTTTTAAGATAGCTTCAATTTCTTCATGCGTCTTTTCAGATGTTGCTTTCATCGAGCCTTCATCAAGGTATTTAACATGATAAGTTGTTCCCATTGTTTTACCACTTAATGAGATAACTTTTGTTTCTTTTTGACAGGCTGCAAGACTTAATACCATTGCCACAGCCATAATACCACTTATTAATTTTTTCATCTGGATTTCCTACATCTGTGAATTACTGGCAAATTCAACAAAACTTACCTGTAATCATAGAAAATTTTCTAAAAACACCTTAAATTTTGACCGCACTTCATCACAAAGTGCGGTCAGTTTTTATGATGAATTGATTAACTAAAATCAGCCACCAAAGTCATCTAATAAAATGTTTTCATCTTCAACACCAAGATCTTTCAACATTTTAATTACAGCAGCATTCATCACTGGAGGTCCACACATATAGTATTCACAATCTTCTGGTGCTTCATGATTTTTCAAGTAGTTTTCATAAAGTACATTGTGAATAAAGCCTGTATAGCCAGTCCAATTATCTTCAGGCAATGCGTCCGATAATGCAACATGCCATACAAAGTTTGGATTTTCAGCTTGCAATTGGTCAAAGTCTTCTTGATAGAAGATTTCACGTTTAGAACGTGCACCATACCAGAATGACATTTTACGTTTAGAGTGGAGACGTTTTAATTGGTCAAAAATATGAGAACGCATTGGAGCCATACCTGCACCACCGCCGATAAATACCATTTCTGCATCAGTTTCTTTCGCAAAGAATTCACCAAATGGACCAGAAATAGTAACTTTGTCACCTGCTTTTAATGACCAAATGTATGAAGACATTTGACCTGGAGGTGCATCAGGTTGACGAGGCGGAGGCGTTGCAATACGAACATTAAGCATAATAATGCCTTTCTCTTCAGGGTATGAGGCCATTGAGTAAGCACGAATGATATGCTCGTCCACTTTAGAGACATAACGCCATAAATCATATTTATCCCAGTCTTCGTGGTATTCTTCAGGAATATCAAAATCTTTATAGTTCACCACATGTGGATCAGCTTCGATTTGGATATAACCACCCGCGCGGAAAGGTACTTCCTCGCCTTCAGGAATAGCCAATTTAAGCTCTTTGATAAAGGTTGCTTTGTTATCGTTAGAAATAACAGTACATTCCCATTTTTTCACGCCAAAGATTTCTTCAGGAAGTTCAACTTCCATATTACCTTTCACGTTAACTTGACAAGCTAGACGATAACCTTCTTTTGCTTCACGTTTGTTAATGTGAGAAAGTTCGGTTGGAAGAATTTCTCCACCACCATTTTTCACTTTAACAATACATTGACCACAAGAGCCACCGCCACCGCAAGCAGAAGACACGAAAATACCTTTACTTGCTAAAGCACCTAATAATTTACCACCTGCAGGTAATGTGATCGCTTTTTCAGGATCGTCATTGATGCCGATAGTAATATCACCAGAATCGACTAATTTTGATTTCGCAAATAAGATGATTGCCACTAACACTAATACAATAACCGTGAATGCGGCAATACCGAGTGCAAGAATTACTGAATCGCTCATTGATTACACTCCTTATAATTGAATACCAGAGAAAGACATAAAGCCTAACGCCATTAAACCAACAGAGATAAAGGTAATACCTAAACCTTTTAATCCTGCAGGAATATCCGCGTATTTCATTTTCTCAGTTAAGCCAGCAAGCGCAACAATCGCCAACATCCAACCTAAACCTGAGCCAAAACCGTACACGATAGATTCAGGGAAATTGTAATCACGTTGAACCATGAAAGACACCCCACCAAAGATCGCACAGTTTACTGCGATTAACGGTAAGAAAATCCCTAATGCGTTATAAAGAGATGGCATAAATTTATCTAATACCATTTCAAGAATTTGCACTAAACCAGCAATAACCCCAATGAAGGTAATGAAGTTCAAGAATGATAAGTCCACACCTTCAATTAAAGCATTTTCTTTTAACACATTTGCATAAATTAATTGGTTTACCGGCACGGCGATACCAAGAACGAAAGTTACCGCAATACCAAGACCAAACGCAGTTGATATCTTTTTAGATACCGCTAAGAAAGTACACATTCCCAAGAAGAAAGAAAGTGCCATATTTTCAATGAAGACTGCCTTAACGAATAGGCTAATATAATGTTCCATTGATTACTTCTCCTGTTGCTCTGGTTTCCAAGTTCTTAATCCCCAGATAACAAATCCGATGATAAAGAATGCACTTGGTGCAAGTAGGAATAAACCATTTGCTTGGTACCAACCACCATTCTGAATGGTTTCAAAAATAGTCATACCAAATAATTTACCTGAACCGATAAGTTCACGGAAAAATGCTACGATAATTAACATCGCACCATAACCTAAACCATTACCGATACCATCTACAAAGCTTTCAACGGGAGGCGACTTCATCGCAAATGCTTCGGCACGTCCCATTACGATACAGTTAGTAATAATCAAACCAACGAATACCGAAAGTTGTTTAGATAAACCATAAGCGTAGGCTTTTAATATTTGGTCAACAACGATTACAAGTGATGCAATAATCGCAAGTTGCACAATAATACGAATGCTGTTTGGAATATAATTGCGAATCAAAGAAACAAAGAAACTTGATAACCCAGTTACCAAACTCACTGCAATCGCCATTACAACAGCAGTTTCTAATTTTGTTGTTACCGCCAATGCAGAACAAATACCCAAGATTTGTAATGCAATTGGGTTGTTCTTAACAACTGGAGCTAACAACAGATCTTTATAATTTGCTTTTTCAGACATTAGTTTGCTCCCGCATGAAGTTTTTCAAGATATGGACCAAAACCGTTTGCACTAAACCAATAATCAAACGTACCCTGTACGCCATTACCAGTTAAAGTCGCGCCTGATAAACCATCAATACTATGCTCATCTTGTGGAGCTTGCCCTTTCACGATGTGAATTGCAGGTTGGTGTTGTTCATCAAACAATTTTTTACCTTTAAATAAACTTGCCCAGTTTGGATTTTCAATCTCACCACCCAATCCTGGCGTTTCACCATGTTGGTAGTAAGTGATACCATTAATAGTATTACCATCTGGTTGAACAGATACTAGACCATACATCACTGACCACAAGCCAGTTCCATAAATTGGTAAAATAACTTGTTGAGTCTTACCTTGTTCATCTTTTACAAGATAAACTTCGGTCGTTTTGCTACGAGAACGGATACGTGCTTTATCGGCATCAGCAGGAATTGCTTGTTGGCTATCATCTGCTTGTTGTGTGTATTCACCCGTTGCTAAATCAACGAAACGGGGCTCGATAAATTTTGCATAAGTTTCTTTTACATTAGTGTTTTCTTGTAAAAGACCAGCTACATTTAAGATATTTTTTTGTTTATCGAGTAACTTTTGTTCTTCTTGTGCTGGCTTTAACATTACTGCGGAACCAGCAACAATAATGGAACAAACTAAACTCAGTAGCAATACGACAAGAATTGTGCCGCCTACGCTGTCTTTATTAAACTTAGCCATTTGTTCTTGCTCTCCGACGTTTGATATTTGCTTGAACTACGATGTAGTCGAAAATCGGTGCAAATAAGTTTGCAAATAAAATCGCTAACATCATGCCTTCCGGATAAGCTGGGTTTACAGTACGAATTAATACAGCCATTACACCAATTAATGCACCGTACCACCACTTACCTGCATTGGTAAAGGATGCTGAAACAGGGTCTGTTGCCATAAATACCATACCTAATGCAAATCCACCTAAAACAAGGTGCCAATGCCAAGGCATTGAGAACATTGGGTTAGTATCAGAACCAACTAAATTGAATAGAGTTGAAGTTGCAATCATACCAATCATCACACCAGCAATGATGCGCCATGCGGCAATACGAGTGAACACAATCACTGCGCCACCGATTAAAATTGCAAGCGTAGAAACTTCACCCATTGAACCAGGTAAATTACCAACAAAAGCATCCATCCAAGTGATTGGAGCACCAGTTACTGTATGTTGTAATGCTCCCTGACCACCTTGTGACCATTGTGAAAGTGCGGTTGCGCCAGAGAAACCATCAGCGGCAGTCCAAACAGTATCACCTGAAATTTGAGCTGGATAGGCGAAGAACAAGAAAGCTCGGCCTGCAAGTGCAGGGTTCATAAAGTTACGACCTACGCCACCAAAAATTTCTTTTGCAACAACGATACCAAAAGTAATACCTAATGCGGCTTGCCATAATGGCAATGTTGGTGGAACAATTAACGCAAATAAAATAGTTGAAACGAACATCCCTTCATTTACTTCATGGCCACGCACAACTGAGAACAATAATTCCCAAATCGTACAAACGGTGAACACCACTAAGTAAATTGGTAAAAAGAAAATTGCACCCAGCGCCATTTTTGAGCCCCAAGTTGCATTGGCTGTTAAATCTAAACCTAATGAACTTGCAAAGGCATAGTGCCAATCGTTAGCAATTAATTGATCTAAATTGCCTAATTGATTTAAGGCAGGGATCGCTTGGTTACCCACATTGTACATCCCGTAAAAAATCGCTGGGAACAACGCAAGGAAAACCGTAATCATCATACGTTTTGAGTCTAACGCATCACGAACGTGAGTGTTTTTGTGCGTTACTGTACCTGGTGTATAAAGCAAGGTATAAATCGATTCAAAGATCGGATAAAGCTTGCTGTATTTACCACCTGGTAAAAACGCGGGTTCCATTTTTTCAAAAAGATTTTTCAAACCCATTTTTAACCTTCCTTCTCAATCTTATCTAGTACTTGACGCAAGATTGAACCGTATTCATATTTGCCTGGGCAAACGAAAGAGCACAATGCTAAGTCTTCTTCGTCTAATTCAAGACAACCTAACGCTTGCGCGCCATCGGTATCACCCACGATTAAATCACGTAATAATAATGTCGGTAAAATATCCAACGGCATCACGCGCTCGTAGCTACCAATTGGCACCATTGCACGCTCACCACCGTTTTCTGCGGTAGTAAAATTGAATAATTTCTTACCGAAGTGACCCAACACTGTACGAGTAATTGAATATTTATTTGATTGCGGAGTAATCCAGCCAAGGAATTCTTTCTCATTACCTTCTGCAATCACAGAAACTTGTAATGCATAACGACTTAAATAGTCATGTGCACCTTTTGCAATTTGCCCACAAAGCACTGAGCCAGAAATTACGCGATTTTCACCCGCACTTAATTCATTTTGGGTTAATTGAGAGAGATTAGCGCCAATTACAGTGCGAATTAAACGAGGTTCTTTCACTTGCGGACCAGCAAGAGAAATAACACGTTCAACATAAAGCTCGCCTGTTGTAAATAATTTACCCACTGCGATCACATCTTGATAATTGATGTGCCATACAGTTTTATTTACACCAACAGGATCAATAAAATGAATATGAGTACCAACAAGACCTGCAGGGTGAACGCCACCGAAATCATGAATCTGTAAATTTTCAAGATCAACAGTTGGGATATTCGTATCACCTGCTTTACACAAGTGTAACGGTTTTGAAGGGAATAAACGACTTAATACCGTTAAACCATTTGTGAAATCTTGCCAAAATTCTTTTAGCACGATAGCAGGATCTGCGGCTAATGGATTGGTATCCATTGCATTCACGAAAATTGAGGCTGGTTCACTATCAATCGCAGGTACTTTGCTAAATGGACGAGTACGTAATGCAGTCCATAAACCTGATTCAACAAGGTTTTGTTTTACTTGTTCAGAAGAAAGCGTATTCAATTGTTCTGCACTATATTTTGCGAAAGTGATTTGCTCATTTCCTTCCACATTAATTACGACAGATTGTAATACGCGCTTCTCACCACGATTGATTACAGTGATAGTACCACTTGCAGGGGCTGTAAAAATCACACCGGGATTTTTCTTGTCTTCAAAAAGCACTTGGCCTTTCTTTACAACATCGCCTTCGCGCACCTTCATAGAAGGACGCATCCCCACATACTCCTCACCTAGAATCGCAACTTGATTCACAACATTTCCGTTGTGGATTACTTGTGCTGGTTTTCCCGCAATTGGGAGATCCAAGCCTTTCTTAATTGTAATCATACTGTTTGCACTACTTTTCAAGGTTAAAAATACAATTGCAAATAAACAAGTTAAATGCAATCTCGTGTTTGAGCGTGACAAAACACCTTTAGAAAGACATTAATGTCACAAAAATAAAAAACTCAAATCGGTTAACTTCACGATAAACATCCTTATCGAGAAATTGAATTTGGATAAAATTAGACGCCTTATTCTAGCGAAAATCTGCTTTTTTCGCTACTTAAACGCCTACTTTTTTGTAAAAACCTTTTGCGATATATCAAAAAAATGTTACATCTTCATAACATAAAAAATTAATGTCCAACGCCTGCGCATTTCGTTGAAGCAGGAATTTTCTCATTTAACTCGCCCCATTCCTCTACAGTAAATAAGTGCAACGCTAACGCATGAACACCGCTATTAAGCTCATCTGCAAGCAATTGATAAACACGTTGATGACGCTGTACTTTACGCATTCCTTCAAAAACATTACTCACAATCACACATTTAAAATGAGATTCCGCGCCACGACCAGAACTATGTAAGTGGCTTTCATTTTCTACACTAAAAAAGTGCGGTTGAAATTCTAGTTGAATTTTTTGTTCGATAGTTTGTTGAACAGACATCATAAATCTCCACAAAATCACAATGAAACGCTATACATTAGCAGTGAAGTTTGCAAGAATAACACAGTTTTAACTGGCTCATTGGGGAAATTATGACATTATCAAACAAAATCAAAACATTATCAGCAGTAAGTATTGCAGCAGCTACGCTGTTCCTTGCTGGCTGCCAAGCACAATCAAATACATTAACGTTCACACCACCGGCACCGAATGCCACAATGAACATTAATCAAAATGCGATTGTGTATGTAACAACGAAAGATAGCCGCACAACGCAAGATATCGCGAGCTATACCAAGCGTGGAGAACTCATTAAATTAAATTCATCGCCGAGTGTTACGCAATTATTCCAACAAGTGATGCAACAAAATCTTATTAGTAAAGGTTTCAGAATTGGGCAATCCAATGGATCAAATGCGTGGGTAACTGTAGATGTACGTGAATTTGCTACTCAAGTAGAACAAGGTAATCTTCGTTATAAACTGAATACCAAAATTCAAGCGACTGTTTATGTTCAAGGTGCGAGAGGTTCATATAACAAAGCATTTAATGCTACTCGTTCACAAGAAGGCGCATTAAACGCGGATAATGACGAAATTCAAAAAGTTCTGTCTCAAACATTTAACGATATTGTGAATAACATTTATCAAGATCAAGAAGTATCCGCTGCGATTAACCAATATGCTAATTAATCGTATAGCTAATTAGATATGCTCTGAAGTGGGGAAGGTTACTATAACCTTCCTCATTTTTTATATTAGCGAAAAATAACATTGATGTAATTAACGGTTTCGGAAAATTTGTCGATGCGCATACTATTGAAGTAACTCTTGCTGATGGTACAAAAGAGCAAGTAACCGCAGATCATATTTTAATCGCAACAGGTGGTCGCCCATATCGTCCAAACATTAAAGGACAAGAATACGGCATTGATTCGGATGGTTTCTTTGCATTAACTGAATTACCAAAACGCGCTGCGGTTATTGGGGCTGGCTATATTGCCGTTGAACTTTCTAGTATATTAAACAGCCTAGGCGTAGAAACGCATTTATTAGTGCGTCGTCATGCGCCAATGCGTAATCAAGATCCATTAATCGTAGAAACATTAGTGGAAGTGCTTGCGCAAGATGGAATTCAATTACATACTAATTCCACGCCATCTGAAATTGTTAAAAATGCAGATGGCTCCCTTACAGTAAAATGTGATGGTCAATCTGATGTTATTGTAGATTGCGTTATTTGGGCTGCGGGTCGTGTTCCAGCGACAGATAAAATTGGCTTAGAAAATGCAGGTGTAGAAACAAATGAACACGGCTATGTCAAAGTAGATAAATATCAAAATACCAATGTGAAAGGCATTTATGTGGTAGGCGATATTATCAAATATCGGCCTTATTTTTACCTATCATTTTGCATAAAATCTAAAGAATACTTTATTGCATCAATAACCGAATCCCCGTGATTTTTGTTCGGAATCCATTTAAATATTGCATGATTGCCTTGAGCTTGTAATTTTTCCGCTAATTGTTGAGCATTAAATGGTCGCATCTTCTTTCGTTGCTCAATGCGTTGTTGCTGCTCCCCTGTCATTTTAGGATCTTGTTCCGGATATTCTTCATATTCGCCTAAAGTGATTAAAATATGCTTAGGATGAGATGTAATCCAAGATTCATTTTTAGACAAAAACGCACCGTTTCCCCACCAAAGTGATGGACTCGCCAAGGTGTAATATTGGAATAAATCTGGCTGATGAAACAGCACGTAAAGACCAAATAATCCCCCAAAGGAATGCCCAAAGAAATATTGTTTTTCAGGATTAATGTCGTAATTTTTCTCAATATTCGGTTTAATTTTAGTTTGGATAAAACGTAAAAAATCTCCCGCGCCACCACCTTGCTTAAACTCATCACCTTGTGCTGGAAATGTGTAATCTCTTTGACGCTCTTCAATGGCATAGGCTTTTTCTGAAACATAGCCAATGCCTACAATCAACGGTAAAGGTAAATTAGCATTCACTGCATTTACCGCTAAAGGAAATTGCGCATTGCCATCAAGTGTATAAAACACCGATAAATTGTGCTGTCGTCTTTTCGGCTCGGCGATAAATAAACGATAATGTTTATTCTCAAACACTAAATCTTGTTGATGAATGTGATAAAGTGCGGTTATTTTCGGATTTATTTTAGAGATAGAAAAATCAGGTGCAGCCATAGCTATATTGATCGCCCCTAAATAGAAAAAAAGAATTTTAAATAAAGTACTCATAAGAAAAAGAAAGCTACATTTAGACGGTGCTAAATGTAGCTTATTTTCGTGCTAATTAGAATGTAACATTCAGATTCGTCCAAAAACGTCGGCCTTCTTCAACCGTCCAGCTTCCCCCATTCGTATTCACACGTTCACCAATTTCATTGCCAATATTAAGCACTGCCAAGCTTAAGGATACATTAGGGTTAAATTTGTAAGTTGTCCCTAAATCTACTGTGGTGTAAGCTGCGCGGGTTCGATAGTGATTTTTGCTATCGCCATTACGTGGGTTTGCCCATATTTGTTTGCCTTTATAAGCAATACGCGTATAAGCACTCAAGGCATCATTCATTTGCCAGTTTAATTTAGCACTCGCTGCATGTTTTGGTGTATTATCAAGCGGTAAGCCACGTAGGCTCATTTTGGATGCAGAAATATCTTCATCAGATTGGCGTTTAGAGTGTTGATATGTGTAACTCATATCAACATTCCAATGTTCATTGAATGGAATATGAGTGGCAATTTCAGTGCCTTTAATATTCGCACGTCCAACATTAGCATACTCATAAAGTTTTGCCTTCATAACTGGATCAGTTAAACCGGTATAATGGCTCGTTAATTTATTCTTAAAATCCGTATTAAATAAGGTAATGCTCGCGTTATAACCATTATCATTGGTGTAAACTAACGCAATTTCTTCGTTCACACTGGTTTCCGGTTTTAAATCTTTATTACCATAAATAACCCCTGCGCCAGCCTCTGTGGATGTCACATAACTTTCACTGATTTCACGAATACTTGGTGCTTTAAAAGCTTTACTTACACCGCCCTTTAACGAGAAATTATCATTGATATGATAAACCGCATAAACTCTTGGGCTCCAATGTGAACCATATTTTTCATGATGATCAAGACGAGATCCCAGCGTTAATAAAATGTCTTTGCCAATATCAATGCGATCTTCTAAGAAAAGTGCGGATTGTTTTACACTATTTTTACTATTTTCAAATACAGCTCTTGAGGCTTTATGACCATTTGGTAAAGTTTTTGTTAAAACACGTGTTACCGAGTCATCTTGTAATTTAGCTTGTTGAACCTGTCCGCCAAATACAAAGAAATGATTGGATAAAGGCAGCATAAATTTTGCATCAAAGACATTATTTTTGATTTCTGGTTTACGGGTATTCATCACGCCATTAACACTGACTTCGCGTTTTGCAATTTCTTGTGAAAAACTTAATTCTGATGTCATCAAATCCCAATCAGCTTGATGTGTGATAGACCAATGATTACGGCTTGCACGAGTAGAACTTGGATTATTAGGCGTGACTGATGTTCCACGTGTTGTGGTCAAATCAATAGTTTTCCCCGGTGTTTCATCTTTTTCTAAACGATGGCGCCCCGCCTCAAAAATAAAGGTTTGTTTATCAACCGGCGTAAAAGTCAATTTCGCATTCAAATTTTGATCTTTATTTTTATTCGATGCGCCAATCAAGTTATCTTCTTGACGATAGTTCCCCCCACCATAAACCTGAAGACCTAATATATCCTTAACAAGTGGACCTGACACAAAGAAATCACCATGATAACCATCACCAAAGTCTGACTTATCATGTACGGTAAATCCTGTCGAAACCGATCCTGTCCATTCTTTTGCTGCATTTTTCGTGATGATATTTACCACTCCCCCCATCGCATCCGAGCCGTAGAGTGATGACATTGGTCCACGAACAACCTCAATTCGTTCAATTGCACTAACAGGCGGAATAAATCCCCCTTCAAATCCGCCATTGCCATTTGGGCGGGATTCACGCGTATTTTGACGACGACCATCCACCATAATTAAAGTGTAGTCCGCCGGTAAGCCGCGAATAGCAATATCGGTTCGGTTTGCATTACTCCCACTTACATTTACTCCAGGAATATCTTGCAACGCGTTCTCTAAGCGATTAGAAGGATGCGATCTTAATTTCGCTTGATTCACCACGCTAATACTTGCCGGTGCATCACGTAATTCTTGCGTCGTACCTGAGGCTGTAACCACAATCGCATCAAGGTTTTCAGTATTTTGCTCCGTAGCTGCCGCATTGGTTGCAAGGGCAGCAAGAATTGACAGACTTAAAAGTGAAAGTTTTATTTTGAATGGGTTCATAGTTTGTCCTTAAATTTGTGATGATTAATGTTCAAAAACAATGGGAAAATCGACCGCACTTTTGCGACTGATTTTTCCTAGAATGTCCAATCGAGTTTCATCATAACTGTGCGTGGGCGACCATAGAAATTGTTCATCCCTCGAGTGCGGTTATAATTGTTCTCGAAATAGATTTTATCCGTTAAGTTCGTCCCAATTAGGCTTAACTTAGCGTGCGGATTAAATTCATATTGAATATTCGCATCCCAAAGAGCGTAACCAGCTTGATGGATGCCATATAAACTGCTTGTTGGGCTTTGTGCAGAAGCACCTCCACCGATGGTTAATTTTGTATTTGGGATATGATAAGAAGTCGCCAAGCGGAACATTTGAACCGGTGTGAAGTTACTGAAGTTATAAGGAGTCGCTTTTGTGTTTTTCTCTAGACGTTCAGCATTCACTTCTTGAGCATTTTTATATTTGCTCTTGTTGTAAGTGTAACCTAAAAAGAGTTGCCAGTTTTCGGTGAGATTGCCTGCAGCTTCGATTTCAAAGCCCTTGCTTTCAACTCTTCCTATTGGTTTCGCAATAGTTTGGAAAGAGCCTTGTCTACCAGTAGAATCAGGCACAAAACCAAAATCAACAACGGTTCTATTCTTTTGCTCTAAAGTAAATAAAGCCAATGACGCATTTAAACGATTGTCTAAAAATGCTCCTTTCCAACCGACTTCGTAATTTGTTCCAACAAGGGGTGGCAAGGTTGTTTTTGTTGTGACATCAACATTATCTTGTTGCTTAAAGATTTTGGTATAACTCGCATAAACGCTGTGATTGTCAGTAAGATCATAAGTTATCCCCAAATAAGGCGTAAACTTATGCCCCGTCATACTGGCTTTATAATGTTCATTATCCACTTTAACATTACTGGCTGACTGAAAGTTTGTGATAGGTTCACCATAACGAACAGGCATTTCTTTCTGCTGTGAAGTGGTGAAATGTACAAAACTTAACCCAGTTAAGATATGCAATTTATCTGTGGCATTAAAGCGGTTACTTGCTGTAATGGTGTGAGTTTGATTTTTGTTAAAATATTTAGCGTAATTATATTGTGCCAAAATATGATCATCTGGAATTTTAACGTGTTTATAAACAGGCGTAGTACCTGCAAAACCAACAAAAATAGGATTGCCTTTTTCATCAACTTCTTGAATCTTATTGCCATTGGCATCAAGCTCATAAACTGGCTCTAAAGCAGGTACTTTATTACCAAAATCATCAATTTTATAAATTTGTTTGCCACTGGCATCAAGCATCGGTTTATATTTGGTTTTAATGGCATTTTTACAATCTGGTTCATAGATACTCACATTTCCATATTCATTATATTTATCCCAATCCGGCTCACGATTTCCTTTTTCTGTTGGTAGTTTATTACTACCTAATGGATGTACTTCACATAAGCCATCAAATTGTGCATGAATAGTTCCGGTACTTGGGCGTACTCTATATTTCTTTTGGAAAATTTCAAGGTAAGTTGATTCTATATTTTCATTGTTATAAGCATAACCAAGATAAAAATCGTGGCTTCTATCAAAGAGTTCATAGTTGCCTTTTAAATTTAACTTAATACCATATTGTTTATCCTTTTTTTGATATCTCATTGGCATATAGTTAAATCGACGATTTATCACATCTCGATTATTATAGGCTGAATCATATAAACGATTAGGGAAGCGTTCATTTGCATTATCACTAATTCCCTGATCGGCAAGCTCTTTATTAATAAAATCTTGTTTGTATTCTTCATCAGTCAAGGCAGGATAATAACCATCGCAGAAGAAATCCAATGTTCCCTCATCAATACATTGCTGGCGTAATAAAGCGCGGTCATTTATACGTTTATTTTTATATTGCTCAAAATCTTGTTGATTAAAACCATTCTTTAAATAATCCGCTTTTTTAGATTCAAATTCTGTTTTGGCGTCTTTGCGATATGAAGCTAGTTTTTCTAATGCTTTATCTTTAGGCTCAAAGGGAATTACTTCACCTTTTTCAGTTAAAAAGCTTGTAGCATCTGCGCCAGAAACCCCCGCAGCATGTTCATCTTTAATAAAATATTGCCCCACTTTGGCATCGGAATTATTTTGTGTATAAGAAAGTTCTAGACTTAATTCCCAATCATTATCTAAAAATAATTTTGTTTCAGAGAAAAGATTATATTTATCTCCTTTTAATCGAGACCAACTTTCGCCTAAGTATGTACTTCGTGGAAATTTAAGGGGATCTTGGCAAGCTGGGCGAGAAGAAAATGCCGCAACTTTTGGATTCTCACAAGGCAACATAACACCGGCAAAATCCGGTACTTCATTAATTTTTTGATACATACCGCCAAGGGTAAATAAACCTTTATCACGGATATTGCTCTCAAATACGCCATAAACCATTTGTTTACTGCCTTTTACATCTTGCTTGAAAGAATGTGATTTTTCATCCACGCCCACTAAACGCCCACGTACGTTTTTTTCTTTATTCATTGGGCCTGACACATCAAGCATAGTGCGAACACTGCCACGGTGATCTACGGTAATTTCACCTAAATGTTGGAATTTATCTGTTGGGCGTTTGCGAATAAGATTAATAGTTCCGCCTGGTTCGGAATTGGATTGAGTTAAACCTGTTGCACCGCGTACTACTTCAATATGATCGTAAACGGCTAAGTCTGTGCTCGGCACCACATCAATTTTAGCAGTATAACCTGAACGCCCGCCGACATTGGTAGTGATACCATCTTCACCAATTTGATCCACATAGAAACCACGAGAGAGAAAACGGGTTTGTAAACCAGAATCATGCACAACATTCACACCTGTAGTGTTTTTCATTGCGTCTTCAAGGGTATGAATCGCACGATCATCAAGTTGTTTTCTTGTTACCACACTAACAGATTGTGGCGTGTCTTTACCAGAAATACGCAAACCGGTAGCTGTATTCATTGATTTGATAGTATAGCTTTTACTGCCAGCTGTGGAGTTAGCTGGGCTTTCATCAACAACATTAATTTGCTCTAAGCTTTCAGCCTGAGCAAAGGGATGAAAAGCAAATATCGCTAAAGAAATGAGGCTTAAAGAAAAGCCTAGGGGAGAGGTGGAATTTGTTTGTTTGTCAAAGACTACATTATTCGACATAACTTAATCCTATTGTTTTCTTGTGTTCCATACATTTCTCCATTTGCTTACGTCACTGAATAATTATAAAAAAGAAAGAATAGAGAACATCCTAAAATCACATTAATGATAATGATTTGCATTAATTTAGTAAAGTGTAAATTTAGATTTTTGAGTGAAAAAGAAAATCGGCGAGCCAAAAGAACCGCCGACTTATCAAAAAAGAAAAATATTGCGTTTATTTCACCGCTTTTTCAAGCTCCGCAGCAATAATCTCCATGGATTCCAATCCTCCAAAAGCCAAATACCAATTTGCGGCATCTAAATATACTATATGGTTGTTTTTAAATGCATTTGTTTGTTGGATGAGGGAATTATCAAGCACTTTTTGCGCATTGTTTACTTTGTCGGTGACTACCGCAGTGCGATCCACCACAAGTAAATAATCTGGATTTTTTTCTAAAATATATTCAAAACCAACGCTCATTCCATGAGTGGAAGATTTAATATTCGGATCCGCCGGTTTAAAGCCAAATTTTTGATACACCATGCTATAACGCGAGTTGTCGCCAAAGGCGCTGATTTTGCTTTCATTTACTAACACTAGCAACGCCGTTTTGCCTTTCGCATCTTTTGCTACTTGCGCTACTTTGTTTTCTAAAGCATCCAATTTTTCTTTTGCCACGGCGTCTTTATTGAAAATTTTACCAAGCGCGGTCACATTTTCTTGGAAACTTGGGTAATAATTGGCGTAGTCGTTTTGTACATAGAACACCGGCGCGATTTCTTTCAATTTATCCAACAATTTTTGTTGGCGCGACGCGGCGATAATTAAATCCGGATTGAGTTCGTTGATGGCTTCAAATGCTGGTTCAGGTAGGGTGCCGACGTTTTTGAATTTGTCTTGGTTGAACTCAGCTAAATACTCTGGAATATGCCCTGCTTTCGGGAAGCCCACGATTTTACCAGCATCGCCTAAGGCGCGGATGGTATCCGCTACGCCAAAATCCAGCACCACCACTTTTTGTGGATTTTGTGGCACGATTTGTTCACCAGCTGCATTTTTTACGGTTATGTCTTGTGCGTTTGCCGTTGCCGCTGCGAAAACTGCAATGCTAAGTGCGGTGAGTTTTTTCAATGTTTTCATAGTGTTTCCTTGTGTAATGTTATTAAGGTAAAGAATGCTTCGCTCACCCTGTTTACAGAGGAGGTGCGCAAGTTGAGAGGGGAACCCTATATGGCCCCTTCCTCCCTTTCAGCACGTTATTCGCTACGTTCACCCGATAGGGTTCGTTGGCAAAGCCAATACTCAAAATGCTATGTATTTTGTTCCCCACAAGCAGTGGAAGGGCAAGATAATTTTTATTTAATAAAAGATCATTCCTGACGAAAATAAACCGCAATCCTTCTCCCATCAATTTCTTGAATCGGAATCGTCATTTCGTAAATATCCTGCAGCACTGGTGATTGCATCATTTCTTCCACAGAACCTTGCGCAACGAGCTTACCTTGTTTCATGGCGATAATATAATCAGAATAACAGGACGCAAAATTGATATCATGAATCACAATCACGACGGTTTTATTCAGCTCCGTGACGAGTTTATGCAGCACCTGCATAATTTGCACGGAATGTTTCATATCCAAATTATTGAGCGGTTCATCGAGCAAAATATAATCTGTATCCTGCGCTAAAGTCATCGCAATATAAGCGCGCTGGCGTTGTCCACCACTTAGGTTTTCAATGTATTGATGACGAATTTCATCTAAATTCATATAAGCAATAGCGTTGCTGATAAAAGTGCGGTCGTTTTCGGTGAGATTTCCTTTAGAGTAAGGAAAACGACCGAATGCCACCAATTCTTCCACAGTAATGCGCAAATTAATGTGATTAGATTGTTTTAAGATGGCTAATTGACGAGCAATGTCAGTACTTTTTTGTTCATTCAGTAACTGATTATTCAGATACACTTCGCCGCTATCGGCTGCTAACAATCGGCTGATAATGCCTAGAAGAGTGCTTTTTCCTGCACCATTCGGGCCGATAAAAGATGTAATTTTCCCAGTGGGAATGGTGAGTGATACATCATCCACCACTTTTTTTATGCCGTAAGATTTATGAATATGTTTGATTTCTATTGCCATTTTTTATTTGCTCTTAATAACAGAGAAAGGAAATATATGCCGCCCACAAAATTAATGATCACACTCAGTGGTGTGCTGAAAGTAAACACTTGCGCCAATAAAAATTGTCCGCTTACTAAGGTAAAAACGGAAAGTAACATGGCTGCCGGAATAAGGAATTTATGACGATAATCACGCATAAATTCAAAGGTCACATTCATCACCAGCAAGCCTAAAAAAGTCAATGGTCCCACAAGTGCGGTGGAAACAGACATTAAAATTGCCACAATAATCAGCAGTTTTTTTATCATCGGTTGATAATCCACGCCCAAATTAATCGCCTGTTCGCGCCCCAGTGCCAGCACATCCAAGTATTTCCAATAACGCAAGCTAAACAGCATGACGACAATCAAAATCACCAACGCTAACCAAAGAATATGAGTATTAATTCGGTTGAAACTGGCAAAGCCAATATCTTGCGAGATTTGGAATTCATTGGGGTCAATCAATACTTCCATAAAGATCGTCAGGCTGCCAAAAAACGTGCCAAACACAATCCCGACGAGCAATAAAAAGAAAATATTCTGTGATTCCTTTTTGAACAGAAAATGATAGAGTGCAAGCATAAAGCAAATCATCACGCTAGTACTGCCGAGAAAAAGCGTAATCGGATTGATGGAAAGTAGCGTGTTCGAACCGAATAAAAACAAAATGCCTGTTTGGATTAATAAATACAGTGAATCCACCCCTAAAATGCTCGGCGTGAGAATACGATTATTTACCACCGTTTGGAAAAGCATCGTAGCTAACGCAATCGCAATGCCTGTCACGATAATTGCCGTTACCGATAAAGCGCGATTGGTTAAAGCATATTGCCAGCGGATTGGTAAATGATAGCCAAGATATAAGGAAATGCTCACGAGCACCAGAATCCCTAAAGTCACTAAATGAAGGAACGATGATTTACGCATAACGCTCCCGTTTCAGTAAAAAATACAAGAAAATTCCGCTGCCAATCACACCAACAACAGCATTAATAGAAATCTCGTAAGGGTAAATTAGGCCGCGCCCCAAAATATCGCAGAACAACACAAAAACAGCCCCTAAAAGTGCGGTGTGAGAAAGGTTTTTTTTCAAGTTATCGCCCAAATACAATGTGACGAGATTCGGCACAATCAAGCCTAAAAAAGGAATTACGCCGACAGATACAATAATAATCGACGACACCGTTGCCACAATCATCAAGCCAACATAAAGCACTTGGTTATAATTTAATCCTAGATTAGTAGCGAAATCTTTACCCATTCCGACGATAGAAAAACGATGCGCAAACAGATAAGACACAATCAACATCGGGATGCTGAAATAAAGCAGCTCGTAGCGACCGCTCATGACAAGAGAAAAATCTCCTTGTAACCAGCCGGAAAGGTTCTGCAACAAATCTTGTTGATAAGCGATAAAAGCAGTGATCGAACTAATGATATTGCCGAACATCATCCCTACTAAAGGTACAAAAATCGTATCTTTGAACTTCAGACGGGATAGGATCGTCATAAATAACAGCGAGCCAAGGAAAGACACCAGTACCGCGATAGTGGTTTTCAGCAGCATCGAGGCACCTGGAAAAAATAGAATTGCCAGCAAAATCCCAAGACGCGCGCTATCCATTGTGCCAGCGGTTGTTGGCGATACAAAACGATTTCGGCTCAGTTGCTGCATCACCAAGCCACAAATACTCAACGACGCGCCCGCAATCAAAATACTCACTAAACGTGGCACACGACTATCAAGAAGAATCTGCCATTGATTGCCTTTAAAATAGAGCAATCCCTGTAAATTAACCGTACTTATGCCAAGAAAAAGAGAAATAGCGGAAAGTAAAACTAATAGAAAAACTAAGTATCGCCGTTTAAACATCTTAAAATGAGAATGATTCGTAACGGAAAAAGGATAACATATCAAAGTTAAAAAAGAAAAGGGGATAGAACGATTATTAATAATGACCAATTACATCAATTTATAGCATTCTTTATAAAAATTAGGCAAAATACGGAAAATTTTTGAGTTCAAAAAAGGATCAAACTATGACTAAACATTATGATTACATCGCTATTGGCGGTGGCAGTGGCGGTATTGCTTCTCTAAATCGTGCTGCAAGCTATGGAAAAAAATGCGCAATCATTGAAGCAAAACATCTTGGTGGTACTTGTGTAAATGTAGGTTGCGTACCTAAAAAAGTAATGTTTTATGGTGCACATATTGCAGAAGCAATTAACAATTATGCGCCAGATTATGGCTTTGATGTTGAAGTGAAAAAATTTGATTTTTCAAAACTGATTGAAAGTCGCCAAGCCTATATTGGTCGTATTCATACATCTTATAACAATGTATTAGCGAAAAATAACATTGATGTAATTAACGGTTTCGGAAAATTTGTAGATGCTCATACTATTGAAGTAGCACTTGCTGATGGTACAAAAGAACAAGTAACCGCAGATCATATTTTAATCGCAACCGGTGGTCGTCCATATCGTCCAAACATTAAAGGACAAGAATACGGCATTGATTCAGATGGTTTCTTTGCATTAACCGAATTACCAAAACGCGCTGCTGTTATCGGGGCTGGCTATATTGCCGTTGAACTTTCTGGTGTATTAAACAGCCTAGGCGTGGAAACGCATTTATTAGTACGTCGCCATGCACCAATGCGTAATCAAGATCCATTAATCGTAGAAACATTAGTGGAAGTGCTTGCGCAAGATGGAATTCAATTACATACCAATTCCACTCCATCTGAAATTGTTAAAAATGCAGATGGATCTCTTACAGTAAAATGTGATGGTCAATCTGATATTACTGTGGACTGTGTTATTTGGGCGGCAGGTCGTGTTCCAGCGACAGATACAATTGGCTTAGAAAATGCTGGCGTAGAAACGAATGAACGCGGCTATGTCAAAGTAGATAAATATCAAAATACTAATGTGAAAGGCATTTATGCGGTAGGCGATATTATCGAAAACGGCATTGAATTAACACCAGTTGCAGTTGCAGCAGGTCGTCGCCTTTCTGAGCGTTTATTCAATAATAAACCGACTGAACATTTAGATTACAATTTAGTTCCAACCGTTGTATTCAGCCATCCACCAATCGGCACTGTAGGTTTAACTGAACCTCAAGCTATCGAACAATATGGTGCTGAAAATGTTAAGGTATATAAATCCTCTTTCACTGCAATGTACACTGCAGTCACTCAACATCGCCAACCGTGCAAAATGAAATTAGTTTGTGTGGGCAAGGATGAAAAAATTGTAGGTTTACACGGTATTGGCTTCGGTGTAGATGAAATGATTCAAGGATTTGCCGTCGCAATCAAAATGGGCGCAACAAAAGCTGATTTTGATAACACCGTGGCTATTCACCCAACGGGTTCAGAAGAATTCGTGACCATGCGTTAATCTTCAAAGCAAAGAAAAAAGAGCGGTAAAATTACCGCTCTTCTTTGTTTCTAAGTTTGCTTAAGTATGTTTAGATACGTTTAACCAATTTCGTCCAGTTATAATAACCGTACAACGAGTTAAGTAAGTAGGCTGAATACATTAAGTACATGGCTGGTGTTTCTGCCCATAAGAAAATAGAAAGGACATTTAAAGCAATCCATAACAACCACTGTTCACGATAACGCAAAATCATTAAAATCTGTGCAGCAACCGTAATAATTGTGGTTAGACCATCTAAACCAGTTGAACTACCGCCAGCCGCTTGTAATGCTTGAATAAAAAGCAAGGTCCCAACCGTAGTCGCAACGATTAATGTCATCCATCCTTTAACAGTTAAAGATTTTGCAATTACACTTTCTCCACCATCACTATTTTGCATATTGGCTTTCCACATGAAGTAACCAATAAATTGAGATGGCAAATATACATAGAGTACGGTATTCATTTCGCCTAAGAAATTTGATCCCCAAGCGACATAAAAATAAGTGTAAGCAAAAACTAATCCAAAGAAATAATTACTAATTTTACCTTTACTTACTAATACCACACACAAAATACCGGAAATACCAGAAATCATTGCTAACCAAGAATCTGGCGCTTGTACATAAGCCCAAATCTGTGCAATGATGAAAAGCGCAAGCCAAACTACCTCAAAAGGTTTCCAACCAGAAACAAATTCTTGTTTTAAACGTTCTGACAAAGTCATGATTTACTCCTGTTGACTTAAATTTGAATGCGATCATTCTTGCATTGTGCGTTGATAATGTAAAGATTCAGAGAAATTTAATTCTCAACTTGTGAAATTCATCACATTTCAATCAAATCCTAAATAATCCATTATTCAGAAAACTCTCTAAAAATTTACCGCACTTTAAATACAATAATCTGGCTCAAGTGGTATTTTTGCTTGTAGCAAGAACTGTTTAGTTCGCTCGTGTTGTGGGCAAGTAAAGAATTTATCTGCTGTATTTTGTTCTACAATATTCCCATCTGCCATAAAAATTACACGATCCGCAACATCTTTCGCAAACTGCATTTCATGCGTAACAATAATCATTGTCCAGCCTTCTTGAGCAAGCATTTTTAGTGTTTGTAACACCTCGCCAACTAATTCGGGATCTAACGCCGATGTAGGTTCATCTAATAAAATAATATCAGGTTTTACCGCAATGGCTCGGGCAATTCCAACTCGCTGTTGCTGACCGCCAGAAAGTTGGGATGGGAATAAATCCGCTTTATTTTTTAGCCCTACCTTTTCTAACAAGCTAAGAGCCTTTTCTCTAGCCTGAGCCTTATCTTGTTTTTGTACGACAACCATTCCTTCCATGATATTTTCAAGGGCGGAACGATGAGGAAATAAATTATATTGTTGAAATACCATTGATGAACGACGGCGTAAACTTAATTCATCCGATTTCGTAATTTTTCGACTAAAATCAATTTTCAAATCACCATCAGTAAAAACTAACTTACCTTGCTCTGGGCGTTCTAACAAATTTAGGCAACGCAAAAATGTCGTTTTCCCTGAGCCTGAGGGACCTAAAATAGCGACAACTTCACCTTTATTTATCTCAAAATCAATGCCTTTTAATACATCATTGCCATTAAAGTTTTTTTGAATATCGGTTACTTTTAACATAAACATTCCTTATAAATGGCGAGATAAGCGAATTTCAAGACGATCTTGTAAGAAAGATAAAACAAAACAGAAAATCCAATAAATCAAAGCTGCCTCACTATAAATTAAAATAAATTCATAGTTTGCTGCCGTAATATTCTGTGCAACACGGAATAATTCTGTCACTAAAACAAGAGAAGCTAATGAAGTGTCTTTCACTGTACTAATAAAAGTATTAGAAAGCGATGGTACTGAAATACGTAAAGCCTGTGGCATAATTGTACGAATAAATGCTTGTCGATAATTCATACCTATCGCATAAGAGGCTTCCCACTGTCCTTTAGGTATAGCAATAATTGAAGCACGAACTGTCTCTGCTGCATAAGCACCAATATTAATAGAAAATGCAATAATCGCTGTTGGAAAGGGCTCTAAAGTAATACCAACTTCAGGTAATCCATAAAAAATAATAAAAATTTGTACTAACATCGGTGTACCTCGAATTATAGAGATATACACTCGACATAAAGCCTGTAACAATTTTAAGGGTAAATTAGGGCTAGGCAAAGTACGAATAACTGCAACAATCACTGCAATAAGCAAACCACAGAAGAAGGAAATGACTGCCAATGGCAATGTGTATAAAATTGCTGCTTCCAACATAGGCCAAAACGAGCTGATTACATAATCAGCTCGTTCTGCGCTCATAAATGGAAGACTCGCTAACCAATTATTGAGTAATATCATCACCAAACCATTCAATTGAAATCTGTTTTAATGTACCATCTTGGCGAAGTGCTTCAAGTGCTTGATTAAATTTTGTAATCAATGCATCTTCACCTTGTAAAAAAGCAAAGGCAGTCGGAATTTTATCCCCACGGTCATAAGCAATTTTTAAACCAGCATTTGGGTGTTGTTTAAAATAATCTAATACCGCCAATTTATCATTAATTGTTGCCTCTGCACGGCCTTGTTTAATAAGCTCTAAGCTCTGTGCTAAACCATCCACTACAAGAATCTGCGCGCCTGCTGCTTTTGCATCTTTACCCCAGTTACTTGTTGCAGATTGCGCAGATTTACGCCCCTTCAAATCTTCAAATGATTTAATACTGTTATCCGATGATTTTGTTACAATCACCCCACCAGAATAATTATAAGGCGTTGTGAAACTATATTTTTTTAAACGCTCTGGGCTTGGGTTAGTTTGGTTTGCAATCACATCAAAACGTTTTGCATTTAACCCCGCATACATTGCATCCCATTGTGTTTCTTTAAATTCCACTTTCAAACCGAGCTTTTCAGCAACTTTACGAATAACCTCTACATCAAAGCCTGTTAATTTTCCACTTTTATCATGGAAAGTAAATGGCGCATAAGTACCCTCAGTTCCCACTAATAAAGTTTTAGTTTTTTCAACGCGGTCAGCAATTTCACCTGCGTGAGAAAATGTTGAGAAAGCAATACCAGCGCTTAAAAGTGCGGTTGTAAAAAGTAATTTTTTCATTTTTTCTTCCTTGTGTTGTGTTTGACTAGACGTGATTATAAAAACCAAACTTATGAAAAAACAAGATTATTTATTTATAGTTTATAAATTTTAGTTATAAAAAAGCGATATGACAGATTACTATCAAAATAAGAAAATAATCTACCGCACTTTCTTGCAGAAAAACAGGTTTCTAAACAATGTGTTCAATCTACCCTTATAAAATTTCAGTAAAAAAATGCCTTTCTAGAGAAAGGCATTAGTAGAAATTTAAGATTATAAATAAACTTGTAATTTCTAATAGAAAAGTGGAGTAGCTAATTACTCTTCATCACTTCCAGAAAAACGTTCAATTTTTGCACCTAGGCCACGTAATTTATCTTCGATATGTTCATAGCCACGATCGATATGATAAATACGATCTACAATGGTTTCACCTGTTGCGATACAACCTGCAAGAACCAAACTGATTGATGCACGTAAATCTGTCGCCATTACTTCGGCGCCAGATAACTGTTCAACACCGTGACATACCGCAGTATTCCCTTCAATTTCTGCTTTTCCGCCCATGCGAATTAATTCAGGAATATGCATAAAACGATTTTCAAAAATCGTTTCAGTAATAATACTTGTGCCCTCTGCCACCATATTTAATAAGGTGAATTGAGCCTGCATATCAGTAGGGAAACCTGGATGTGGCGCAGTACGAATATTCACTGCTTTAGGGCGATTTCCAAGCATATCTAAAGTGATACTATTCTCAGTAACATCAACTTGAGCGCCAGCTTCACGAAGTTTATCAATCACTGCATCTAAGGTATCAGCCTTAGTATTTTGACAAACAACACGACCGCCCGAAATTGCTGCGGCAATTAAGAATGTACCCGTTTCAATACGATCTGGCACGACACTATGCTCACAACCAGTTAAACGTTCAACACCTTCAATCGTAATATGATCAGAACCTGCACCAGATATTTTCGCACCCATTTTATTAAGGAAGTCAGCGGTATCTACAATTTCAGGCTCACGAGCCGCGTTTTCAATCACAGTGGTTCCTTTCGCAAGCGTTGCTGCCATCATAATAGATAAAGTTGCACCTACGCTCACTTTTTCCATGACAATTCGAGTGCCCACAAGACGATCTAATACTTGTGCTTTTACATATCCTTCTTCAAGAACGATGTCTGCGCCTAATTTTTCTAAACCACTAATATGGAGATCAACTGGACGAGCACCGATAGAGCAACCACCAGGTAACGATACTTGGCCTTGATGAAAACGAGCAACCAAAGGCGCCAATGCCCAAATTGAAGCACGCATGGTTTTAACCAATTCATAAGGGGCAGTGAAATGATCAATATTCGATGCATCTAATAAAACTGCACCAGTTTCATCACGATCTACCACCACGCCTAATTTACGTAAAATTTTCAAAGTGGTTTCAATATCTTTAAGCGCAGGAACATTCGTGAGTTTAACGGGTTCTGTTGCCAAAATAGCGGCAAAAAGAATTGGAAGTGCGGCATTTTTTGCACCTGAAATATTCACGGTTCCACTTAAACGAGATTGCCCATAAACACGAAATTTTTCCATTTTTTGAATCCTTAATTAAGTTGGTTTAATGCACGATCACGTTTCCACTTTTCAGTGGTATAAGTTTTAATTGTTAACGCGTGAATTTCGCCAGTAGTAAAATAAGCCATTAACGGAGCATAAATTGTTTGTTGTTGTTTTACGCGAGAAAGTGCAGCAATTTCATCACTCACTACAATCACGCCAAAATGCGCATTTTCACCTTGAGCATAAACCTCTTCTACGTTTAGCGCATCTTTTAAAATTCGTTCAATTTCTTGAAGTTCCATCAAATTTCCGTTTAATTAAGATCTGTAAAATTTGCGATCCAATCAGACAAACCAACAAGATCTGCAAGGGTTAATAATTGTTTTGGTGGATAAACTAATCGCACTGTTTTGTTAAGCTTTTGACACTCTTGTAAAAAATCACAAAGAGCTGCAAAACCTGCTGAATCAATATGTTGAATACCAGACAAATCCCATTCAACAACTGTTTTATCCAGCGCATTAGCTGATAAAAAAACATCACGTTGCTGCCACATAGGCAACAACGTGTTGCGAGATAGCTCCCCTGACAAAAGGAGCGCTATCTTATCATCATTTTTCTTTAAATCCCAATTTAACATGGCAACAAGATTATTTGCTTAATGTTACAGGTTGGGCTGCTGATTTTTGTACTTGTGCAGTTAATGCATCAATGCCATGTTGACGTAAGATACCACTCCATTCTTGTTGTTTTGTCACAACCATGCTCACGCCCTCAGCAACCATGTCATAAGCTTGCCATTCGCCAGTTTTACTATTTTTACGCCATTTAAAATCTAATTTAATTGGCGCAGCTCCATTAACTTGAATGATATTCACACGAATATTTACTAAGTTTTTATCGCCTAATGCTTTTTCTGGCTCGATCTGGATTTGTTGATTTGAATATGCCGTTAATACTTGTGCATAAGCTTGTTCAATAAAATCACCAAAAGCTTTAAAGAATTTTTCACGTTGTTCAGGTGTAGTAGATTTGAAATGAGAACCTAAAACTAAAGAACCTGCATAATTGACTTGAACATAAGGCAGCAAATCATTACGAACGATAGTACGTAGATAATTTGGATTCTTTTTAATCTGGCTTTGATTTGCCTGAATATCAGAAAACAATTTATCTGATGCTTGTTGCATCAATACATAAGGGCTTGTTTCAGCCATAGCAGTACCAGCAGCAAAAAGTGCGGTAAATACTAAGGTTAAAATTGCAAACCATTTTTTCACTTGGAAAAATTTCATCATAAATCTCCTAAATAAATGTTAGTTGTTATTGCCCTTTAGGCTCAGTCTTTTCACTGTTACCATCAGATTTTTTATCGCCGTAAAGGAATTGGCCGATTAAATCCTCCAACACCATAGCAGATTTTGTGTCTTGAATTTGGCTACCCTCTTTAAGCATAGCCGATTCACCATCATCAAATCCCATTGTTAATGCAATATATTGCTCACCCAATAAGCCAGATGTCTTAATTGATAAAGAACTGTTTTCTGGGATTTCATTATATTCCTGATTAATTGCGATACTGACTTTTGGTAAATAGCTTTTTTCATCAAGTGTAATACCGCTCACGCGCCCAATAACCACTCCACCAACTTTTAATGGTGCACGTACTTTAAGTCCACCAATATTATCAAAAGTTGCCGTCACAGTATAAGATTTCGTCTCACCAAAACCTTGTACGTTGGCTACGCGTAAACCTAAAAAAACTAAGGCGCCAATACCAAGTAATAAAAATAACCCTACCCAAAATTCATATTTAATTGTTTGTCTCATAAAAAATCCTTAACCTGCTCCAAACATAATAGCAGTTAAAATAAAATCTAATCCTAGAACAACAAGAGAGGCATGAACAACTGTTCGTGTTGTAGCTTGGCTGATACCTTCTGATGTTGGCATACAATCATAACCATTAAAAAGCGCAATCCAAGTCACGGCTACAGCAAAGAAAATCGCTTTAATAAAGCCATTTAAAATATCATAGCTCCAACTCACGGAATTTTGCATCACAGACCAAAAGCTACCTGAATCAACACCTTTCCAATCCACACCAACTAAGGAACCGCCCCAAATACCAATCGCGATAAACAAGATTGACAAAATTGGCATGGAAATAACTCCTGCCCAAAAACGAGGTGCAATCACTCGACGTAAAGGATCAACAGCCATCATTTCAAGACTAGAAAGTTGTTCAGTCGCTTTCATTAAGCCTATTTCAGCGGTCAATGCAGAACCTGCTCGACCAGCAAATAAAAGTGCGGTAACAACAGGCCCTAATTCTCGTAAAAGAGAAAGCGCTACGAGCTGCCCCAAACTTGTTTCAGCAGAAAAATCGACTAACACAACATAACCTTGTAGTCCTAATACCATTCCAATAAATAAACCGGACAACAAAATAATGAGTAACGATTGGACACCTAAAACATGCATTTGCTTCACAAGCAAAGGAAAATGCTTACGAATTTGTGGCCTGCCGATCAATGCGCCAAATAACATAAAACCTGCTCGCCCTAATGCACGGAAAAAGTCGATCACCTGTTTTCCTAAAGCAGAAATAAAATTGACGATCATTCAAACAATTCCTTCACATAATCTTGCGCTGGGTACTTAAAGCGCACTGGACCATCAGATTCACCTTTTAAGAATTGCACCACTCGCGGATCTTGGCTTTGTAAAAGCTGCTCAGATGTTCCTTCTGCGATGACTTTTTGGTCTGCAATAATATAGGCATAATCTGCAATACTCAATACTTCCTCCACATCGTGTGACACGACGATAGAAGTCAAATTTAACGCTTCATTTAATCGTTTAATGAGGCTCAAAATTACGCCCATACTGATTGGATCTTGCCCAGTAAATGGCTCATCAAACATAATTAAATCAGGGTCAAGTGCAATAGCGCGCGCTAATGCAGCTCGACGAGCCATACCACCAGAAAGTTCTGAAGGCATCAATGCGGCTGCGCCTCGCAACCCAACCGCCTCCAATTTCATCAATACGATTTGACGAATTAAACTTTCAGGCAAATGCGTATGTTCACGAATTGGAAAGGCGACATTATCAAAAGTAGAAATATCCGTAAAAAGCGCACCGGATTGAAATAACATCCCCATCCGCTTGCGTACTTCGTACAGTTCACTATTAGATAGACGACAAATATCTTGCCCATCAAACAAAATTTCACCTTGTTCTGGTATTAGCTGCCCACCTATCAATTTAAGTAAGGTGGTTTTACCAATCCCGGACGGCCCCATGATCGCAGTGATTTTTCCCTTTTTTACTTGCAAATTCAGGTTATCGTAAATCACGCGATCACCGCGTTTAAAGGTGAGATTCTTAACTTTAATTAGATTTTGATTCATTAAAATCTCGTTTATAAATAAAAAGTGCGGTCGTTTTGACTACCATTTTTGTGAAAGGTTCATCTTACGACGAACAACCTCCATCATGCCGTGTAATACTAAAAACAACAATGATAAAGCATATAAAGGCATATTTCCCAACACAGAATAAGGGGTTTTGCCTTCCGCTGGTGCAATGTTATGCGTCAACGTTGTTTCAATAAACTGCGGTGCCTGCGCTAACACCTTACCTTGTGCATCAACAAAGACTGAAATCCCGGTATTCGTTGCACGAATAAGCGGTTTACCCAGTTCTAAAGCTCGCATTCTTGCCATCTGTAAATGTTGCCAAGGTCCAATCGAATCACCAAACCAAGCGTCATTAGAAATTGTGAGCAAATAATCTGTATCTTGTTTCAAATTTTGCCGCACTTGTTCACCGAAAATAATCTCATAGCAAATTGCTGGCGAAAAAGCGCGTTTTTTTGCCATTAAAGATGGCTGAATAGCATCCCCGCTTTGAAATGCAGACATCGGCAAATTAAACACAGAATTAAGTGGTCGCAAAATACTTTCTAGCGGAACATATTCACCGAACGGCACGAGATGATGTTTACTATAACGATTTGACGTATCTGGCAGATAAGGAAAGTCTGGGTTCCCAGCAGTCATAATAGAATTAAGCAACTTACCAGATTTCGTATCTTGGAATACGGTTCCAACCATTATCTCCGTTTTCGTTTCTTTAGCAGCTCGATCTAAACCTTCAAAAAATGGCGTAATCACATTTTCAAGAGTTGGCAACGCTGATTCAGGCAAAATAATTAAATCTGTTTTACCAAGATTTTTTGCGATTAATTTTTGATAAATCTCCAAAGTAGAATAGAAATAAGCCGGATCCCATTTGAGATTTTGTTCAATATTGCCTTGAGCAAGCGTGACTGAAATTGCCTTATCTTCAACAGCTTTTACAAAGTGAATTCGGGATGAATAAGCACTTAATCCCCCCACGATGATCAATAACAAAACATTCGCCAAGACTAATTTAAGATTTTTCGTTTTAAACAAAGACAAAACAAAATTAAAAATTACCGCACTTGCCCAAACGGTAAAGAACGTTAATCCTGTTACCCCAAAAATCGGAGCGATGCCATAAAATGGGCTGTCAATTTGTGTATAACCAAACTGAAGCCAAGGAAAACCGGTAAAAATCCAACCTCGTAAAAATTCCGTCAATGTCCAAATCACGGCAAAAATTACCGCACTTTGAACGTTGAAACGCTGAACCAAATAGGTAAAGAGCATCGGGTATAGAGCAAGATAAGCTGCAAGTAAACCGACAAGGAAATAACTTACACCTAAAGACGCACCGCCAAATTGGTGAATACTGACATTAAGCCAACTCACCCCAAAACAGAAAAATCCCATCGACCACAAAAACGTCGCTAAAAGTGCGGTGGATTTTTTAGGATTTTTAGCGACATAAAGTAAACCGAGTAAAGACACATAGGCTAAAGGCCAATAATCAAATGGCGAGAAGGCAAAAACACCGAGTAAACCAGACGTAATCGCGATAAGATAAGTAAAATATTTATTCATAGATTCAATTATATTTTCGCCCTCACGAGCGTCTTGTGTGTTGAAATTTAAAATTCCATTTCAAGTAAATAAAAAGCACGCGTTATAAAACGCGCGCCATCATTAAGGATGATAAAATGCTATTCGGCTTTTTCTTCCACATCATCCATTTCTGCCAAATGTTCATCAGGCACTGTGACTCGAAGTTGAATCAATCGGCGACTGTCTGCCGAGGTGACTTTAAATTGAAGATTTTTCAACGTAATTTCTTCACCACGTTTTGGTAAATAACCAAAAGTTTGCATAATCAGACCACCAATGGTATCCACTTCTTCATCATCAAAATCTGTATTAAATTGCGCATTGAAATCATCAATATCTGTGAGCGCACGCACAGCATAAGTATGACGAGAAAGCTGACGAATATCCGCGACTTCTTCTTCATCAAACTCATCTTCAATATCGCCAACAATTTGTTCCAAAATATCTTCAATGGTAACAAGACCCGACACTGCACCAAACTCGTCCACCACAATAGCCATATGGAAACGCTCAGAGCGGAAATCTTTCAACATACGATCCACCCTTTTGCTTTCTGGCACAATCACAACTGGGCGCAATAATGAAGATAAATCAAACTCTTCGGCATCTTCACGTAAAAATTTCAATAAATCTTTCGCATGTAAAATACCTACGATATTATCGCGATCATCCGAATCGGCAATCACAGGAAAACGAGAATGAGCTGATTCAATAATTGTGTTTAAACAAGTATTTAAATCTTGTTGATCTTCAATAAAAATAATTTGTGAACGAGGAATCATAATATCGCGAACACGAAGCTCCGCGATTTCCATCACACCTTCAATCATTTCACGCGTATTTTGATCAATTAAATCGTTTTGTTCTGAATCGCGAATCACTTCGACGAGTTCTTCACGATTTTTTAGTTCACCTTGAAAAAAGCGACCAAATAAAGATTGGAAAAAAGTTTTTTTCGTATTTTCAGATTGGTTTGAATTTTGCTGTTCGTCGTTCATATTGGTTTGTAGTTGATGTCTTATTGACGGCGAAAAAGTATCACATTTTAAAAAAAAGCGCAAAAAGCGAAAAGACGAAAATCAATAAAAAAATAACCGCACATTAGGTTTGAACCTAAAGTGCGGTTAATTTCATCAAGATTTTAGTTAGAACTCATAACGTACGCCAATATTGAAATTACGTCCTGGCGCGCTATAACGATCCGCATTGGCTGATGTAATAGCCATTGGAATAGTTGATGAAGGTCTTCCTTGATCTTGCGTTGCTTTACTTAACAGGGCAAGATAAGAAATATCATTCCAATTCCAATATTTTTTATCAAACAGATTATTCACATTAGCTGTAAACATTAAGTTTTTGGTTGGTTTCCAATAAGCACCTAAATCAAATAAAGAATATCCACCTGTTGGGTTGTATAGATAAGCAGATGATTGTTCAATATCTTTGTCTGATTTACCTCGACTGTATGTCCATTGGATAGTAGCCCCAAAAGATTCTCCTTCATAACCAAAACCTAATTTTGTTTTCATTGGCTGAATACTATTTATTGGTGTTTTTATACCATTATTTTCAGCTTTACCACGTGAATATGAAAGACCTGTAATAGTGTAAAAATCATCATAAAAATTCCATTTCATATCGGCTGTGACACCGTATACCTTAGCTTTATCAAGATTATCATATTGAATAAAGCTGGTGTAACCATTCGTTGGTTTGGCAACCCAATCAATAAAATTATGATAGCGGTTGTAATAACCAGTCACTAAATAATTAATCTCTGATGTTTTACCTTTTACGCCAACCTCAAAATTATCTGCCGTTTCTGATTTCAAATTAGGATTACCTACTACTGCGACATTTACCGTTTGTGTACCACGCCCTGGAATAGGATAGATAACACTTTCAAAGAAATACGAGCTTAGCTGCTGTGTTGATGGCGTTCTAACACCGCGGGAATATTGTGAATAAGGAATGAAATTATCGGACAAGCGATATTCCAAGCTAATTTTTGGCGTAAATTGGGTCTCGGATTGCTTACGAGCGTGCAATTCAGCAACTCGATCATTATTAGATATTGGTTTTACTCGATAATGTACAAACCCCAATTGTGGTGTAATGGCAAAATTACCAAACGCCATTTCATCTTCTAAATAACCAGTAAACTTATCCTGTTGCATCTCTGCCATTGGATACATATTTGTAATTTGACGATAAGCTGGTCTGATAAGATGAATATCATCACTCGCTTTATTATGCACATAAGATAAACCATAGCGTAACACTTGAGGAATAGTGCCATCAATTACTGAAATTAAATTACTTATAAGGCCATAGCTTTTATCACTAAATTTAGTATTTTCTTGACGATAGCTTCGCGTACCTAAACGATAACGATAGTTTTCAGTTTTGGCGTCTTGATAAAAAACTTGTGTTTTTGCATATTGCAACCAGCCTTTTTCACTATTGTATTCGTGACTTAACGAAAAACGATCTCTAGTTACTTTATCCTGCGTATAGCCCGTGATCTGCGTTCCTGTACGCATATCAATGTTAGAATTATTGAAAGAAAGTAAATCTTTATTAATATTCTTATGTTGATGTTCAAAAATAAAACCTAACTTATTCTTATCGTCTAGTTGATAATAGTGCTTAGTTAGTAGATAAGTATTTTTAGTATCCGTTGGATTTGGTGCTGTGCGTGTTTCCCCTACACTATTATTTTTACCTTGGTTTTTAGTTTCATTCCCTTTTCGTTGAGTTAGCATTACCATGCCTTCATAATCTGCAGCTTTGACTGCGCCTCCAGCACTACCATAAACTGAATGATCAACACTGTTATAACCAGTTCCTACAACGCCACCAAAATGACGACCTTTTAATAAATCTGAAGGTTCTATCGTTGTAAAATTAACACTACCAGAAAGGCTATTAGCTGAACCAGCATAACGAACATCCGCACTATGTAAAGCACTTACATCAATGTAATCAGTACGACCAAATTCTGAACCATAAGAAATAAAATGTTTCGCTTCTTGCGCTTCTGGTAAAGGAATATCATCTATTGTTGTAGTGACTCGGTTAGCTTGTAAACCTCGAATGTTTACACCTTCTCCGCCGGAGCGTGCACCTTGCAATTGGCTGACATTAACATCCATTTTTCCTGCAAAAACATCTTTTACATCACGTGACTGTTTTAAGAAAATTTGTTGATGGCTTACCGATGTATTCACCAATGCATCGCTAATATTTGAATCACTCACAACAATTTCATTCAACTTTTCTTGCGGTGAGTTATGAGAAAGTGCAGCCTGTTCTTGAGCAAACACTATCGGAGATGTGCAAAAAAACGCTACTAATGTAGCAAGCTTTGTTTTTTTCATAAATAAACCTCAGATATAATTGATAAACATTATCAATTATATCTGAGTGTATTATTTTTTCAAAATTTCTTCATGCTTAAGTGATTGACATAACCTTATCGCTAACAAACCGAACACAGTTAACCAGAGATCAATAAGAACTTAAACTCCGTCCATTGATAATATCGCTCGCCTGCTTTTTGAATCCCGCCGTAATTTTGCCATTCAGGATGATTAGGAGTGTCGGGTAAACATTGAGTTTCTAGTGCTACGCCAGAAAAATCGGCATATAATTCGCCATTTCTCGTTGGTGTGCCAGCAAGATAATTACCCGTATAAACCTGCAATGCGGCTTGCGAGGTTCTTACTTCCAAACTTAAATCACCAGTTGGAGAAGTCAGTAACACGCAAGGCTTTTGCCAAGCTTTATTGACAATAAAGGAATGATCGTAACCTTTTGTTGCTTGCTGATCCCCTTGTAAAAAATCTTGCTTGATGGGTTTAGCAATACGGAAGTCAAAACTCGTATTCACTACGTGCTTTAATGGAGAATTAGGAATCCCCTCATTATCTACAGGCAGATAAAAATCAGCATTTAAACGTAATGTATGTTCACGCACGTCACTGCCTTGCTCTGCATTTTCTAAATTAAAATAGGCATGATTCGTTAGGTTCAATGCGGTATCCTTATCACTCATCCCTGCATATTCAATTTTTACGCTATTATCATCTGTTAGCGTATAGGTTACAGACACATCCACATTACCAGGAAAACCTTGATCACCATGCTCTGAATGTAATGAAAAACACACAAAATTCTCACCGCACTCTTGAATTTTCCAACGGCGTTTATCAAAGCCCTCTCCACCATGAAGCTGATGTTTACCTTGATTACTTTTCAACTGAATGAGTTCACCATTCAATTCAAATTGTGCGTTTGCGATACGATTTGCATAACGCCCTACGCTTGCGCCTAAATAGCTTTGATGAGTGGGATAATCCTCTACCTTACAACCCAATAAAACCTCGCGTAAGGTGCCACTTACTGGCACTTTACAGGAAAGCCACGTTGCGCCCCAATCCATAAATTGAACGCGCATCCCATTTTCATTTTGCAGGGTTACAAGCTGATAAGGTGCACCATCAGGCGCATTAAAAGTGGTTTGTTCTAACATCATTTTCTCTTAAATCACTCTAACACCTTGTGATGCAGTGCACACATAAAAAGTTTCTTTTAAACCAGTCGTTTTCTCGTAATTATCAGCAATAATTTTACGAACCGCATCGACTTTATCATGCGGCGCAAGTGCAACAATACAGCCACCAAAACCGCCGCCCGTCATACGCGCACCGCCACTTTTGCCAATAACAAGTTGAGCCAATTCAACTAAATAATCAATTTGTGGCACGGTGATTTCAAAATCATCACGCATTGAATCATGAGATTCCCCCATTAACTCACCTAAACGAGTCAAATCATTTTTCTTCAAGGCTTCCACTGCATCGAGTACTCGTTGATTTTCTGTTACGACATGACGAGCACGTTTTGCTGCTAACGGAGAAAGTGCGGTCAATTCTGCTTCTCTTTTTCGGAATTGTTCAACTGAAACATCACGCAACGCTTTTACTCCAAAAAATTTTGCTGCCTCTTCACATTGCTGACGGCGAGTATTGTATTCCCCCGTTACCAAATCGTGCGGTACGTTTGAATTCACAATAATAACGGCAACATCTTGTGGCACAGGTGTTGGAGTGGTTTCAAGACTACGACAATCGATCATCAGTAAGTGATTTTCCTGCCCAAGTGCCGAAATTAACTGATCCATATTGCCACAATTTGCTCCAACAAATTGGTTTTCCGCTTTTTGTCCATTCAATGCAATATCTGTGTGAGAAAGCGGTAAATTGCCAAGTTGTTGGCAGAATTTACCCACCGCAACTTCTAACGCTGCAGATGAACTTAATCCAGAAGAAAGCGGCACATTTCCAGAAATCACTAAATTTGCACCTTGTTGAAAGTACGGGTAACGTTCTTGGATAAATTTTACAACCCCACGCACGTAATTAGCCCATTTGTGTTCACTCTTAGGAATTTCAACATTGAGAGAAAATTCATCAATTTCATCAAGATCCGCCGCATAAACATTCCAAATATGATCATCTCGTTTTGTACCAGAAACAGCCGTACCAAAATTAATCGCACAAGGCATAACAAAGCCGTCGTTGTAGTCGGTATGTTCGCCGATGATATTGACTCGACCAGGCGCATAGACGGTCAATTCAGGTTGTTTGTTGTATTTTTGGGTGAAAATGTGTTGGGATTTTTGGATTGGGGTCATGTTTGTGTCCTTTATCTTCAAGTATCGCTCAATCAGCTCCCCTCTTTTGTAAGAGGGGAATTGGGCGCATTATTTAAGTTTATAGTGAATTTCACTCAACGCGCGCAGTCTTTCTGCTGCCTGTTCCGCCGTTAAATCACGTTGGCTTTCGCCTAACATTTCATATCCCACCATAAATTTACGCACGGTTGCTGAGCGTAAAAGAGGAGGGTAAAAATGAGCATGTAGCTGCCAATGTTCGTTATCTTCGCCATTAAACGGTGCGGCATGGAATCCCATTGAATATGGGAAAGAGGTCTCAAATAGATTGTCGTATTTGGTCGTCAATTTTTTCAAAATAACCGCAAGATCTTTTGATTGTTCGTCACTTAATTCAGTTAAACGTTTTACATGAGTTTTTGGTAAAAGCAATGTTTCAAATGGCCAAACAGCCCAATAAGGCACTAAAGCTACCCAATGCTCAGTTTCAACGACAATACGTTCCTTTAACTCCAATTCTCGTTTTACATAATCAACCAACATTACTGAGCCATGTTTTAGCAAATAATCACGTTGTGTACGATCTTCACGAGCGACTTCATTTGGCAAGAAACTATTCGCCCAGATTTGGCCATGTGGATGTGGGTTCGAACAGCCCATTGCCGCCCCTTTGTTTTCAAAAATTTGCACCCATTGGTATTTCGCACCAAGTTCCCGAAGTTGCGCTTGCCATACTTTAATCACATCTTCAATCTCAAGTGCGGTCAATAATGGCAATGTTTTACTATGATCTGGAGAGAAACAAATGACTCGACTTTCACCACGAGCTTGAGAACTTTGGAAAAGTGGATCGGAGGATTTTTCAGGGGCTGGCGTATCTTCTAAAAGCGCGGAAAAATCATTTTTAAACACATAAGGTTTACGATAATCTGGATTTAATTCACCTGTAATACGCTTATTACTCGGGCAAAGATAACAAGTTGGATCATAACTTGGTTTTTGTTCTTCATTCACTTTTTCTTGTTGCCCTTGCCATGGACGCTTAGCACGATGTGGTGATACCAAAACCCATTGATCAATTAACGGATTATAGCGACGATGTGGATGCTCGGTTGGCTCAAAAATATCACTCATAATTGCTCCCTCTCTAAATTGTAAACGGTTACATAAAAGACTACGCATAAGATAGCAAATTCACAAAAATAAACCGTGATCAGTATCACATAATGGGAAAATCTCTGAAAGTTTTTTGTGATCTCGGTTACAAATCAGAAAGTAACCGCTTTCAATTTTATCTAGAAAGAACATAATAAGAAACGTGATTCCATTATGGAGAGCATTCTATGAGCACCATTCATGATGTAGCCGAATTAGCCCATGTATCTATTGCTACGGTTTCTCGTGTTGTAAATCAACATCCCTCAGTCAGTGAAGATACCCGCCTTGCCGTAAAACAAGCAATTGAGCAACTTAATTATCAGCCCAATGCAAATGCTAAAGCCCTTGCAATACAAAACACCGATACTATTGGTGTGGTTGTCACCGATGTAACAGACTCGTTTTTTGCTATTTTAGTGAAAGCCGTAGATAAAGTTGCTGAAGCACACCGTAAAACAATCTTGATTGGCATTGGCTATCACCATGCAGAGAAGGAACGTGAAGCTATTGATACTTTACTTCGCAAGCGTTGTAGTTGTTTAGTAGTGCATTCTAAGGCTTTATCCGACGATGAACTTAGTCATTATTTGAAAACAGTACCAGGAATGGTGATTATCAACCGAGTCATTCAAGGCTATGAAAATCGTTGCGTAAGTTTAGATAATAAAAAGGGAACCTACTTAGCAACAGAAATGCTTATCCGATGCGGCCATAAACATATTGCATATATTGGATCTAACCATGCTATTTTCGATGAAATTGAGCGTCGAGATGGTTATCTTACTGCATTAAAAGATCACAATTATCCAATTATTGAACACGCCATAACGCACAATTCACCAGACTTCGAAGGTGGTGAAAAAGCAATGATTGATTTGCTTAGTTATAACAAAGATCTTACTGCTGTGGTTGCTTATAACGATTCAATGGCGGCGGGAGCCATTTCAGTTCTCAATGAAAACAATATTAGTGTACCAAGCCAATTTTCAATCATTGGTTTTGACGATATGCCAATTGCTCGTTATTTAATTCCTAAATTGACAACCATTCGCTATCCTATTGATTTAATGGCAACTTATGCTGCCAACCTTGCATTAAGCCTTGTTGATAATGGGGTGAGAACGCCATCAACAATTCAATTTAACCCAACATTAGTACGTCGTTTTTCTGTGGAATCTATCTAAATTTGAAAATAAACACACTCATAAAATGTGATGTCGATCACAAATCCGAACTTTTAATGTAATCGTTTTCATTTATGTGAGTTTGATCACAGATTCCAAGCAGATTATTCTGCTAATATGGCATCAATTGCAGAATGTAATGCAATATTTATCTCTAACATCAACATTCCAAAATAGGAGCGTTATTATGAAAAAAACAGCAGTATTAAGTGCAGTTGCTTTGGCTATCGGTTTAGGTGCAGCATCTTCTAGCTTCGCAGCAAGTAACAAAATTGGTGTAACCATTTACAAATACGATGACAACTTCATGTCTTTAATGCGTAAAGAAATCGACAAAGAAGCTAAAGCACTTGGTGGCATTAACTTATTAATGAATGACTCCCAAAATGCACAATCAATTCAAAATGACCAAGTTGATGTATTACTTTCCAAAGGTGTGAAAGCTCTTGCAATTAACTTAGTTGACCCTGCCGCTGCACCAACCATTATTAGCAAAGCAAAACCAGATAACATTCCTGTTGTATTCTTTAATAAAGACCCAGGTGCAAAAGCTATCGGTTCTTATGAACACGCTTACTATGTAGGTACTGATCCAAAAGAATCTGGCTTAATTCAAGGGGATTTAATTGCAAAACAATGGAAAGCAAATCCAGCTCTAGACTTAAATAAAGATGGCAAAATCCAATTCGTATTATTAAAAGGTGAACCAGGTCACCCAGATGCTGAAGCACGTACAAAATTCGTAGTTGAAGAACTTAATGCGAAAGGTATCCAAACTGAACAATTATTTATTGATACCGGTATGTGGGATGCTGCAATGGCGAAAGATAAAGTAGATGCGTGGTTATCTAGCTCTAAAGCTAACGACATTGAAGTAATTATTTCTAACAACGACGGTATGGCATTAGGCGCATTAGAAGCGACCAAAGCACATGGTAAAAAACTCCCTATCTTCGGTGTGGATGCATTACCAGAAGCATTGCAACTCATCAAAAAAGGTGAACTTGCAGGTACTGTGTTAAACGATGGTGTGAACCAAGGTAAAGCAGTTGTTCAATTATCTAACAACTTAGCACAAGGCAAAGCAGCGACTGAAGGCACAAAATGGGAATTAAAAGATCGTGTTGTACGTATCCCTTATGTTGGTGTAGATAAAGACAACTTAGGCGACTTCTTAAAATAATTTCTCATCAATTTTTGTTGTAATCCAAGGGGAAGTTACCCTTCCCCTTTTTAACGAGGTTGGATATGACATCTCAAACTCAAAGTCAAGACAGCCAAGTGCTGCTCACAATGACCAATGTCTGCAAGTCCTTTCCAGGCGTAAAAGCCTTAGATAACGCAAACTTAACGGTTCGTTCACATTCTGTTCATGCTTTAATGGGTGAGAACGGCGCGGGCAAATCTACATTACTAAAATGCTTATTCGGCATTTATGCCAAAGATGAAGGCGAAATCCTTTTCTTAGGCCAACCCGTCAATTTTAAAACATCTAAAGAAGCCCTTGAGAATGGTATTTCAATGGTGCACCAAGAACTCAATCTCGTGCGCCAAACTAGCGTAATGGATAACTTGTGGCTTGGACGCTATCCACTTAAAGGACCTTTTGTCGATCACGCAAAAATGTACCGTGATACTAAAGCGATTTTTGATGAATTGGATATTGATGTAGATCCTAAAGAAAAGGTCGCCAAACTTTCAGTTTCTCAAATGCAGATGATCGAAATTGCGAAGGCGTTTTCGTATAACGCTAAAATCGTAATCATGGATGAACCAACATCCTCGCTTTCTGAAAAAGAAGTTGAGCATCTGTTTAAAATTATCGACAAATTAAAACAACGCGGTTGCGGAATTATTTATATTTCTCACAAAATGGATGAAATCTTCAAAATCTGTGATGAAATTACTATTTTACGCGACGGTAAATGGATCAACACAGTAAACGTGAAAAAATCCAGCATGGAACAAATTGTCGGAATGATGGTAGGTCGTGAATTAACACAGCGTTTCCCTGAAAAAACAAACACGCCAAAAGAAGTAATTTTACAGGTGGAAAATCTTACCGCTAAAAATCAACCATCCATTCAAGACGTATCTTTTGAATTACGAAAAGGTGAAATTCTCGGTATTGCAGGTCTTGTGGGAGCTAAACGTACTGATATCGTTGAAGCTATTTTTGGTGTACGTGAATTAACCGAAGGAACTATCAAGTTACACGGAAAAACCGTGAAAAATCATACCGCACTTGAAGCGATTAATAATGGCTTTGCATTGGTAACTGAAGAGCGTCGTTCAACAGGTATTTACTCTAATTTAAGCATTGAATTTAACTCATTGATTTCAAATATGAAATCTTATCTCACACCATGGAAATTACTTAGCACGAAGAAAATGAAAAGTGATACCCAGTGGGTCATTGATTCAATGAATGTTAAAACGCCCTCACATAGAACAACAATAGGTTCTCTTTCTGGCGGTAACCAACAAAAGGTCATTATCGGTCGTTGGCTTTTAACTCAACCTGAAATTCTGATGCTTGATGAGCCGACTCGTGGTATCGACATCGGAGCAAAATTTGAAATTTATCAACTCATTCAAGAACTCGCTAAAAAAGATAAAGGCATTATTATGATTTCATCAGAAATGCCTGAATTACTAGGTGTAACTGACCGCATTTTAGTGATGAGTAACGGTAAATTGGCGGGTATTGTAGAAACTGCAAAAACTTCACAAGAAGAAATCTTGCAACTCGCTGCGAAATATTTATAAAGATAAAAGGAACAAATCATGAGTGCCTTACAAAAAAACAAATCCTTTGATTTATTAAAACAAAATGCGATTTATTTTGTCTTGCTGATTTTGCTCGGCATTATTATTGCGCAAGATCCAACCTTTTTAAATTTAATCAACTTCAGTAACATCTTAACCCAATCTTCTGTGCGCTTAATTATTGCTCTTGGGGTTGCTGGATTGTTGATTACACAAGGAACTGACTTATCTGCTGGTCGTCAAGTTGGTTTAGCAGCGGTTATCTCTGCAACCATGTTGCAATCAATGGAAAATATGAACCGCGTATTCCCTGAAATGGGTGAAATTCCAATTCCTGTGGTAATTCTTGCAGTTTGTGCTATCGGTGCAGTAATTGGTTTAGTGAATGGTTTAGTTATTGCTTACTTAAATGTAACGCCATTCATCGCAACCATGGGTACAATGATCATCGTATATGGTTTCAACTCACTATACTATGATGCTGTAGGTGGTTCTCCAATCGCAGGTTTTAGCGAAAACTTCTCAACATTCGCTCAGGGATTCTTCCGAGTTGGTAGTTTTAAACTCTCTTACATCACGATCTATGCAGCTATCGCAGCATTATTAGTATGGATTATGTGGAATAAAACTCGTTTCGGTAAAAACGTATTTGCTATCGGTGGTAACCCAGAAGCGGCGAAAGTATCAGGTGTAAACGTTGCGCGTAACTTAGTTGTCATCTACATGATTGCAGGTATGTTCTATGCATTCGGTGGTATGCTCGAAGCTGGTCGTATCGGTTCTGCAACTAACAACCTAGGTTTCATGTATGAATTAGATGCGATCGCCGCTTGCGTAGTGGGTGGCGTATCCTTCGCAGGTGGTGTAGGTACCGTAATTGGTGTAATCACAGGTGTTATCATCTTTACAGTTATCAACTACGGCTTAACTTATATCGGTGTAAACCCTTACTGGCAATACATCATTAAAGGTAGCATTATTATTCTAGCGGTAGCTATTGACTCATTAAAATACGCGAAGAAAAAATAATACGAATAATCTCTCTAAAGATAACAAAAAAGTGGGCATCCTTGCCCACTTTTGTTTTATATACTCAATTCAACGTGAATTCATACCTCACTAACGATATTTATGCAATAATCAGCAAACCCTGTATAATTGCGCCACCATTTTTATAGAGAGATAATCATGCAAATTAACTTTACACAAGTATTGCAAGACAGTTGGAACTTCTTCCGTAATCAACAAAAAATCATGCTGCAATTTGTCGCAATTTTATTTATTGTGCAAAGCCCAAGTGCACTTTTAAGTTTCCCAGTTAATGATGAAAATAAAAATGATGTATTAAATTTCGCCAATACAGATATCACGAGTTTTCTCTTTTCAGTTGTAATCACTCAAATTTTAACGAGCTTTATTGCAGCTTGGGGATTAACCTCAATCCATAAAATTAGCTTACAAAATTATCGCACTTTGGGTGAAACCTTCTCACTTACCTTGCGTCGTTTTGCAGGTGTAATTCTGTTAGATCTATTAATGGTTGCACCAATGTTACTTGGTCTTGGTGAAGCATTTGCTGCATTACTCACAAAAAAATCGCCCTCTATCATGTCAGTTATCGCGATGATTGTTGGCGTTTGGTTCTTCGTCCGTTTAAATTTGACGGCAGTACATTATCTTTCGACTCAAGATACACTTTCGCAAACTATCCGAAAAATTTGGATGCGAGGAAATACTCGAAAAGGCGTATTGTTTATTTACACTCTACTGGTTTATTTTCTCGTGCCAGTGCTTGTTTTCCAATTAAGCGCATTTTCCAATAATGCTGTATTTGATATGGTAATAGGCATTTTCACCGCATTACTTAATATTTTTATGCTAGTAGTGACTTATCGTTTCTACAGTTTATTTATGAAGGATTAATCAATATGAAACAACTCCTTGACTTTATCCCTTTAATTTTATTTTTTGTCACTTACAAACTCGGTGGTGTACGTGAAGCAGCCATCGTATTAGTAGTGGCAACAATTTTGCAGATCGTGATTTTAAAATGGAAATATGGAACCGTTGAAAAACAACAAAAAATCATGGCAAGTGCGGTCGTTTTTTTTGGACTTTTAACTGCTTACTTTAATGAAATCCGCTATTTGCAATGGAAAGTGACAATTATCAATGCCTTGTTTGCCATTGTTTTACTCGTCGCACAATTTCAATTTAAAACCCCATTAATCAAGAAATTACTTGGTAAAGAGCTACAACTGCCCGAAAAGGCTTGGAATACACTTAACCTTGGCTGGGCATTATTCTTTATTATTTGCATGTTGGTGAATATTTATATCAGCCATAATATGTCGGAAGAAGCTTGGGTTGATTTCAAATCTTTCGGAATTATTGGTATGACGGTGATTGCAACGATTATTTCAGGTGCTTATATCTATCGCTATTTACCTAAAGATGATTCAAATTCAAAAGATGGAGAAAAATAATGTCTTCCAATTTTACTGATAAAAATGGCCGCCATTCGAAAGGAATTCTATTACTACGAACCTTAGCAATGCCTTCTGATACCAATGCTAACGGAGATATTTTCGGTGGTTGGATCATGTCTCAAATGGATATGGGTGGGGCAATTTTAGCAAAAGAAATCGCACATGGGCGCGTCGTTACCGTTGCGGTTGAAAGCATGAATTTCATCAAACCAATCTCTGTGGGCGATGTGGTCTGTTGCTACGGCCAATGTCTAAAAGTAGGACGTTCTTCCATTAAAATTAAAGTGGAAGTATGGGTGAAAAAAGTGGCAAGTGAGCCAATTGGTGAACGTTATTGTGTGACTGATGCAGTATTTACCTTCGTTGCAGTAGATAATAATGGTCGCTCACGCACGATTCCTCGTGAAAATAACCACGAATTAGAAAAAACATTGGCCTCAATTGCAGAGTTAGAGGCTGAACAAAACGCTTGTTAATAGAAGGAAATAATAATGTTCTATGTGATTTTTGCTCAAGACATTCCAAATACATTAGAAAAACGTCTTGCCGTACGCGAGCAACACTTAGCTCGTTTAAAACAACTTCAAGCAGAAAACCGTTTACTTACGGCAGGCCCCAATCCAGCTATTGATGATGAAAATCCTGGAGAGGCAGGTTTTACTGGTTCAACCGTCATTGCACAATTCGCAAATTTACAAGCAGCAAAAGACTGGGCGGCACAAGATCCTTATGTTGAAGCTGGCGTATATGGTGATGTTATTGTAAAACCATTTAAAAAAGTATTTTAGCCCTCCTCAATTCTAATAAGCTAATATGAAAAAACTCGCTTTAATTTCTCTCTGCATTTTGACCGCACTTTCTGCCTTTGCCGATACACCTAACACGGCAACAGCATCCATCAATCTTGAGCAAGAAAAACAAAACTGGGCGTCAATACAGCATCAAGACTACTTAAAACGTTTAAAACAACGTGAAACCTTTTTACAGGTTGAAGGTTTGCTAAAAAGTGCGGTAAAAAACCAGCAATTTTCTGAAGCGACTCAAAATATCACAAAAACCTTAATAGACTCATTGCAAGACTACCCTTTGCAATACGATTTGCTAGCACGCTTTTGGGAAACCAAAATTGCCTTTTTAAAAAGTGATGACATTCAAGGCAAACAACAAGCAATAAATGAACTCAATGCATTAGTGCAACAAAATTACCCTTTTGTAACACCAGTATTTCAAACCTTATTACAAAAACTATCCACGTTAGAGGAACAACAAACATCAGCAACGTCGGATAATGCTAAAGAAAATAACACGAATCAAAAAGAACAAAATCAAGTAGAAAATCCTAAACAGCTTGCTGAGATTATAAAGAACAGTAATCCTAGCACTTTAGATAAAAGTGTATTAATCGATTCTTTTCCTCGTTATCTAAAAACACTATCGGAACAAATAGAGAATCCAAATTTTGAGCTCTATCAGCAATGGGGTGATACTTGGCAACTCTCAGAAGATGAAATCAAACAGTGGAAAATAGCCTTTTTAAATCGTTTTTTTGATAATGAAAACGCTGATTTTCAAAAATGGCGTGATGAACAAATCCGACAATTACAGACTGATAATCTAACCGAACGCCGTTTACGAATGGCAATTTGGCAGAAGACCGACCTTTCTCTGTGGCTTAATTCACTTACAACTGAAGGAAAAGCAAAACAAGAATGGCGTTATTGGGAAGCCAAACAAGATATATCAAAAAATATAGAAAAACTAACCGCACTTTCAAAAGAGCGGGGGTTCTATCCAATGTTAGCAGCTGCACAATTAAATCAAGCGTATAAAGTTGATTTTCCAGTAGCACCAAGTTTTACCGTGGCAGAACAACTTCCTTTCGAGCAAGTTTTAGCCATGATTCGAGAGCTGAGAGAACTTGGACGAAATGGTTTAGCAAAACAACGTTGGCGAATTTTACTTGATAATGCTGATTTCACGACTCAGCTAAAACTTGCAGAATATGCTGAAAACCAACAATGGTTTGAATTAGCTGTTGATGCTTCTATTGTTGCAAAAGCGTGGGATTACCTGACCCTTCGTCTGCCAAATGCTTATTCAGAATACTTCAATGCAGCATTACAGAATTTAAATATCAGCAAAACTTTTGCTATGGCAATCGCCCGTCAAGAAAGTGCTTGGAATCCAATGGCACAATCTTCTGCAAATGCGCGGGGCTTAATGCAACTTCTGCCAAGCACGGCAAAATTGACAGTAGAGAATAATCAACTACCTTATCAAGGCGAACAAGATTTATTCAAACCATTGAATAATATTTTACTAGGTACCGCACATCTTAATGAACTCAATGGAAAATATCCTAATAATCGAATATTGATTGCAGCCGCTTACAATGCAGGGGCAAATCGAGTAGAAAAATGGTTAAGCCGCGCGAATGGAAAATTAGCATTAGACGAATTTGTCGCATCTATTCCTTTTTACGAAACTCGTGGTTATGTGCAAAATGTAGTCACTTATGACTTTTACTATCAAATTTTACAAAATAAAGAAAACCCACAAATCTTTAGCCAAGAAGAATTGAATCGGCTATACTAATCGCACTAGTTTAATAGTGTGGAATGGGAGCGTAATTATGTATATCAGCCGCAATTTAGAACAATGGAATGCATTTCTTCAAATGCTAAAAATTGCCTTTGAAGAAAATAAAGCACAGGAGTTTCTAACCTTATTATTAACGGCAGACGAACGGGATGCTGTAGGATTACGCTTGCAGATTGTCTCTCAGCTGATTGATAAAAATATGCCTCAGCGGGAAATTCAACAAAATCTGAATACAAGTGCTGCAACAATCACTCGAGGTTCCAATATGATTAAAACGATGGATCCTGATTTTATGCAATGGATGAAACAAAATCTTGATCTCATTGAAAAAAACTAAGCGAATTTTTACCGCGCTTTCTCACTTATTTAGTCTTAAATGGTGGAAAAAAAACTGGCAGCGAGTTGTCTTTCGTTTTTTTTTCGCCGTTTTTGCTTTGTTGCTGATTTTTCGCTTTGTACCTATTCCATTTTCCGCTTATATGGTACAACAAAAAATCGCTAATCTTTTACAAGGCGATTTTCGATATCAAATCCAATATAACTGGGTCAGCCTAGAAAATATCTCCCCAAACATTCAATTAGCTGTGATTTCATCAGAAGATCAGCGTTTTCCTGAACATTTCGGATTTGATTTTGAGGCTATCCAACGAGCAATTCGGTATAACGAAAAATCTAAAAAAGGAATCCGAGGAGCATCAACCATCTCCCAGCAAACCGCTAAAAACTTAATACTTTGGCACGGACAAAATTGGCTACGAAAAGGTTTAGAAGTTCCAGCAACTATGCTACTCGAGCTGACTTGGTCAAAAAAACGTATTTTAGAAGTGTATTTAAATATCGCAGAATTTGGGAACGGCATTTTTGGTGTGGAAGCGGCAAGTCGCTATTACTTTAAAAAATCAGCTAAAAATTTATCTCAAAATGAAGCCTCACTTTTAGCTGCTGTGCTGCCCAATCCAATCATTTATAAAGTAAATAAGCCAAGCTTATTAGTTCGTAAAAAACAAGCTTGGATTTTGAGACAAATGGAAAATTTAGGTACTGAATACTTGAGCCATTTATAAAAAATCCAATCGAATTTCTAAAGTAAAACAAACTAAAAAATATTTACTTGATACACAAAATAAAAAACGAGTCTTAGACTCGTTTTTTTATTTATAGCATTTTTATTACAGGTTTATTACCGCAAATAACACCCAAACAGTATAAATTGTGGCTAAACCATAAAAGATAAATCCACCAGCTGGCACATGCACTTTAAGATCGTGCATACCATGGTGAATACGATGTAAACCACACCACATTGGGAAAATAGTAAGCACTAAAATAACTAATTTACCAATCCAAGAATAAGCAAAAGTAATTAAATTATGCGCATCGACTAAACCAAATGGTAATAACAAACCGATAATTAAAATAACGACAGGGAAGAAAATTGCACTCACTGTGCCGCCTGCACCGAACATTAACCATACTGGCGGTTCGCCGGAGCGTTTTGGATTTTGATCAACCATTTTTTCTCTCCCTTAAATATAAACTAAAACTAAAGCAATCACGCTAACTAATGCGGTTACCGCCCAAAGTGCATTTCTTACAACAGTATGTGGTAAGCGTTCATTTTTCACAATGATATTCATCACTTTTGGTGTCATTAAGAAATATGTCACCGTATGATAAAGCGTTGCAATAAGCGTAATAATATTTAAGAACACCACAATTGGGTTTCTTAAAAACTCAATAAAGCTCAAGATGCCTAAACCTGGCATTGGATTGCTTGCAAGGCAAAGAACACCATAAAGCAATACAATACAAAACCATACAGCAAAGATTGAAGTCGCTTCACGTAGCATATAAGCTTTGTAGAAATCCAATTTTTGCCACCAAGTAGCCATCATTGGGCGAACATATTTTTTGCGTTTACTTACTGTTACTGACATATTCTTCCCCTTAGCCTTTTGGTTTTAGCATTGAGATAACATAATCTTTGGCACTTTCCACTTTGCCTTGGTTGATTGCTGAAGCTGGATCCACGTGTTTTGGACACACTTCAGAACAATAACCCACGAAAGTACAGCTCCAAACACCGTTTTTACCATTTAATAATGGCATACGTTGTGCTTTACCATGGTCACGGTTATCAAGGTTGTAACGGTGCGCCATTGTAATTGCTGCAGGGCCTAAGAATTCAGGGTTTAAACCAAATTGCGGACAAGCGGCATAGCATAAGCCACAGTTGATACACATTGAGAATTGACGATATTTTTCAAGCTGTGCTGGGGTTTGTTTAGTACGGCTTACTTGCAATTCTTTCGATGGATGTGGTTTACCATCTAATGCTGGCGCTTCGTTGCCAATAATGTAAGGTTTAATTGCTTCTAAACTTTCGATGAAGTGGCTTAAATCAACCACTAAGTCGCGTTCAATAGGGAAGTTTGCTAATGGTTCAATACGCATATGGCCGCTGTAATCACGTAAGAACGTTTTACAAGCCAATTTTGGTTTGTTATTGACCATCATCCCACAAGAACCGCAGATTGCCATACGGCAAGACCAACGATAAGAAAGAGACGGTTCAAGTTTATCTTTAATGTAACCTAACGCATCTAAAAGAGAGGTTTGGTTATCATAAGGTACTTGATAAGAGCTTAAATGTGGCTCTTGATCGTTTTCTGGGTTGTAGCGTAATACTTCTACAGTCATTACCGGTGAATTAGCCATTTGCTTGCTCCTTAGCTTTCGCAGCCGCTTCTGCCGCTTCTGCTTCAGCACCATAAACACGTTTTGCTGGTTGAGATTTAGTGATTTTCACCGGACTGTATTCAATACGCGGTGCATCATCGCCATTGTAGTAAGCAAGGGTGTGTTTTAAATAATTCACATCATCACGTTCAGTGTAGTCTAAGCGTTGGTGTGCACCACGAGACTCTTTACGTTCAATTGCAGAGTTGGCAATAGATTGTGCCACATCAAGGATGTAACCTAATTCTACAGTGTAAAGCACATCGGTATTGAATACGCTTGAACGGTCTGCAACACGAATACGTTTATAACGTTCTTTAAGCTCAGCAATTTTATCTACTGCTTTTTGCATGCTTTCTTGGTCACGGTAGATACCACAACCTTCTTCCATCACAGTACCCATTTCGTCACGGATTTCAGACCAAGACTCATTACCTTCTTGGTTATAAAGTGCTTCAAGGCGAGCCACAACATCTTGAGCTTGTGCATCAACTGCTGCACGGTTTGCAGGTTGTGCTTCTGCTGCACGTTGTGCTGCATATTCACCTGCAACACGGCCTAAAACCACTAATTCTGCAAGCGAGTTAGAACCTAAACGGTTTGCGCCATGTAAACCAGAAGACGCACATTCCCCCACAGCAAATAAACCTTTAATGCGAGTTTCGCTGTTGAAATCCACTTCGATACCACCCATGGTGTAGTGAACAACCGGGCGAACTGGAATTGGTTCATTAACTGGGTTTACACCTTCATAAGCACTTGCTAATTCACAAATGAATGGAAGACGTTCATGTAAATATTTTTCACCTAAGTGACGTAAGTCAAGGTGAACCACATCAACACCTTTTGCTGTTTTTAAGGTGTTGCCTTTTTTCCATTCTTGCCAGAAAGCTTGTGAAACTTTATCACGTGGACCAAGTTCCATATATTTGTTTTCAGGTTTACCGATTGGGGTTTCTGGTCCTAGACCGTAATCTTGAAGATAACGGTAGCCATCTTTATTAACCAAGATACCGCCTTCACCACGACAACCTTCAGTCATTAAGATACCGGTGTTTGGTAAGCCGGTTGGGTGATATTGGACGAATTCCATATCACGAAGAGGAACACCGTGACGATATGCCATTGATAAACCATCACCAGTTACGATACCGCCGTTGGTGTTGAATTTAAATGCACGACAACCACCACCAGTTGCAATTACAACCGCATTTGCGTTGATTTGAACAAGTGAGCCTTCCATCATATTCATCGCAACCATACCGCGAGCATGACCATCATCAACTAAGATGTCTAAAACGAAGTGCTCGTCAAAGCGTTGAATTTGTGGATATTGAATGGATGTTTGGAAAAGAGTATGTAATAAGTGGAAACCAGTTTTATCTGCCGCGAACCAAGTACGCTCGATTTTCATCCCACCGAAACGACGCACGTTCACATCGCCATCTGCTTTACGGCTCCAAGGGCAACCCCAACGTTCTAATTGAGTCATTTCCACTGGTGAATGTTGTACGAAATATTCCACAACATCCTGTTCGCAAAGCCAGTCACCACCAGCCACAGTATCTTGGAAGTGTTTATCGTAAGAATCTTCTTCTTTGATAACTGCCGCTGCGCCACCTTCTGCTGCCACAGTATGGCTACGCATTGGGTACACTTTTGAAACTAATGCAATTTTTAAGTTAGGATTTGCTTCTGCTGCTGCAATCGCTGCACGTAAACCGCCACCACCAGCGCCAACAATCGCAATATCGACATTAACTGTTTGCACGATATCCTCCAATAAATGTAGAAAGTAAAAAATAGAAATCACCCTAAAAGGGTAATCTAGTAAGGCCATTCTGCCATTTTTTGTTACAAATTAATAACGTTTTTTATGTAGGAAAAGGGGAAAAAGTATGATTTTGTGATCTACCTCAAAAAAGCTTAGATTGAGTTGAGAAGGGCTCTCGTTTACAATGATGCAAATTTAAAAATGGGAATAAAAATGACCGCACTTACTCATTGGCAACCTTCTGCCGATATAAAAAATCTGCTTAAACGTGCAAAAATTATTGCTGAAATTCGTCAATTTTTTACAGAACGAGGCTTACTTGAAGTTGAGACGCCTGTTCTAAGTGAATTTGGCGTCACTGATTTGCACCTTTCCACATTTAGCACAGAATTTCTCGCGCCTTTTGGTGAACAATCCAAAACACTTTGGCTTTCTACAAGCCCTGAATATCATATGAAACGCTTGCTTGCTGCAGGCAGTGGACCAATATTCCAAATCAGTAAAGTGTTCCGTAATGAAGAAGCGGGTAATCGCCACAATCCAGAATTTACCATGTTGGAATGGTATCGACCGCACTTTAGTATGCATCGTTTAATTAATGAAGTGGATGATTTACTCCAACAAATTTTAGATTGCCCACCTGCAGAAAGTTTAAGCTACCAATTTGTTTTCCAAGAATATGTAGGTTTAGATCCCTTATCTGCAGAACGTTCAGAATTAATCGAAGCGGCGCGTAAACATAACTTTATGGCGGAAGATAATGAAGATCGCGATACTTTATTACAGTTTTTATTTAGTGAAGTCGTTGAACCCCAAATAGGAAAAGATCGACCTGTGGCGGTTTATCATTTCCCTTCAACGCAAGCCGCCCTAGCACAAGTTAGCCCAGAAGATCAGCGGGTTGCAGAACGCTTTGAGTTTTATTACAAAGGGTTAGAACTGGCAAATGGTTTCCATGAATTGACAGATGCACGAGAACAAAGACATCGTTTTGAATTAGATAATCAGCAAAGAAAGAAACATGGATTGCCAGTTCGAGACATTGACGAACGTTTTCTATCTGCATTGGAAGCTGTCTTACCAAATTCTTCTGGCGTTGCGCTAGGAGTCGATCGCCTGATTATGGTTGCGTTAGGTTGTGAAAAAATTAATGAAGTGATTTCTTTTTCCGTGGATAATGCCTAGACGAAAAGTGCGGTAAAGATTTACCGCACTTTTGATTTTTAGTTACTGATCCATAATGGCAATTGTATGGTAACTGCAAGTCCACCCATCGGGCTTTTTTCAGCCCAGACCTTTCCTTGATGCTCCTGAATAACATTAGATACAATCGCTAATCCTAATCCTGTGCCGCCAGTCGTTCTAGTTCGTGTTTCATCCACACGATAAAACGGTTTGAAGATTTTTTCAAATTCATCTGGATGGACTCCAGATCCGTTGTCATCTATACGGATTCTGAGAAATTCTTCTTGTATAAAAATATGAAGTTCGATCTTATCCTTGGTGTATTTGAGTGCATTTGTCACGATATTTTCAACCGCACTTTCCAGCAATCTAAAATTGCCGTTAAGTTGTAATTTATTTTTAGGTAAACGAATATTTGTGAGAAACGTTATACCTCGTTGTTCAGCTTCAAATAATGCATCTTTTATACTCTCCGTCCAAAGTGCTTCAACATGAAAGATCTCTCGTTCAACTTGGCTGTTCATCTTTTGACGAGAGAGCAAGAGTAATTCGCTAATCATTTTGTCCATTCGCCCTATTTCTTTCTCAATACGTTTTATACTATCTGTTTCACCATATTGGTGGCGAATAAGCGCTGTAGCTAATTGTAAACGTGTAAGTGGTGTTTTAAGCTCATGTGAAATAGATGAAAGTAAAGATTGTTGATTGGAGATAAGATTATCAATCGCTATTGACATTCTATTAAAACTTCTCCCGACTTGTCGGAGTTCAAGAGGGCCCGATAAAGATAGGTTATTGTCAATTTTAAAGTTCCCCAGGGCAACGGAATTTGCAGCTTCTTGTAAACGAGATATTGGGTTGACAATAGTTTTTGTGAACCACCAGAGTAATGGTGTAGTAATTAGTAAAATTAAGAAAGCAGTCACTGCTGGGTTATCAAATAAATAATTTAAAATTTCTTGTTGTGGATTTATATGGTTGATGAAAAATAAAGCATATTCATCAGATTTATCACTAAGATAAATTTGGAAGGGGCCTATAATTTCCAAGTCACCGAATATTTTACGCTTAGGATGAGAAAAATCATCAGATACAATGGTAAAGGATAAAATCGCATTATGTTCTTCTGGTAATTCACCTAATATATTTTTAGTCTGTAAATTGACTAAAACAGGGCGAGATGGATTATATTTATCTGTTGGCAAGACTGGCGCTTTGGCAAGTAGATCGCTAAGTTGTTTATTTCGTATTGTATCCATAATCTTTTTTTGATAGCTGATCACTTCCGATTCTTTTAAAGGGGTATAAATACGAAGATCGAAGTAAGGTATTATAACAACAAGTGTCATCATGAAAAAAAACGCTATCCAAAAAATTGAAAATGTACGTATAGCTAATTGATTGATATTAAAGATTCTAGAGAGTCTCATTATTCTAGGGAACTAAAAGATATCCTCGTCCACGTAATGTTCTAAACCAAGGTAGATCATTTTCTCGGAGAGGAAGTTTTTTACGAATATTTGACATATGCATGTCAACAGAACGATCAAAAGGAGCAAGTGGTTTCCCTAATGCTTTTTCACTGAGTTCTTCTTTAGTAGCAATACCATTTGGAGATTGAGTTAGTTGATAAAATAGTAAAAATTCAGAGCTAGTTAAATTTAAATCTTGTCCTTGGTAAATAGCTCGTTGAGCAATAGGGTGTAATTCAATACCACGAAAATGTGTTACCAGCTCTTCATTTTCATCTGATTCTATGCTTTCTGTTTTAACAAGTATGCTACGACGTAAAATAGCTTTTATTCTAGCAATAAGTTCACGGTCATTAAATGGCTTGGGTAAATAATCATCAGCGCCTAATTCTAAACCGAGTATACGATCAAGGTCATCTCCTCTTGCAGTAAGCATCATCACTGGTACATTAGAGACTTTACGAATTTCTTTTAATGTCTCAAAACCACTTAGCTTAGGCATCATGACATCAAGCAAAACCAACTCGTGGCTTTCATTCAGTTTTTGTAATGCCTCTAATCCATTATTTGCTGTTTGAACATCAAACCCTTCTAACGCTAAAAGGGACGAAAGTAATTCCGTCAATTCAACATCGTCATCAACGAGCAAGAGCTTCGACATGGGCACAGTCCTTTTTATCAAACTTCTGTGTTTATACTGTCACTATATATGTACAGCTTATTTCCAGAATTTCCACCAGCTTGATTTTTGTTTCTCACCAGTTTGAATAATGGTGTTGTTCTCGCCTTGTTGCGAAACTTCTGGCAAAGGTTTATCAAGATTGGTTTCAGTCACAATACCACGTTGATCAAATTTTACAGTGAAAGTGTGTTGAACAGGTGTTTCATAAGCACGTTGTTGTAAGAACACATAGTACCAAGTCTGACTATTATAAGGATCAATTAATACAGGCGTACCCAACAAATATTGTACTTGTTGAGCTGTCATGCCTTCTTTAACTTGAGCAACGGTAGTCGCTTCTAAATAGTTGCCTTGTGGCACATCAATTCGATATACAACTTTTTCAACGGTCGAACAAGAAACGACGCTTAATGCTAAGAAGGTTGCGCCTAAAAGTGTTTTAACTTGCATTTTCTTTACCTTATTTGTGCAAAAGTACTGTTAAATAATACCCAAGTTTGAGCATATTTCCAAATTAATTCTCTGATTTTAAAGCCTTTTGTAATTGATCTTTTAAATTTGGTGGCAAACCTTTGATTGTAAGCGTATCCGTCATCGGTTCCCATTGAATTCGAGTATTTAATAAATCAGCATCGAAACTAATACTCACCCCCTTTCCTGAACCAGTGAATTTCGTTAGGGATTTTAAAGTTGAACGTACTGGCGGAATGCTATCTTCCAAGCCATAGTTTTGTTCTTCCGCAAAAGTAACAAAAGGCTGTTCATTTAGAGTGGGTAAGGAATCAGAAAGTTCCTGCAATTCAATTTCATCACCGCCAGCAAGTTGAGCTTTGCAATATTCAAACACTTGTTTTTTCACCGCTTGAGTTTGCTCTTTGTTGAGTTCACCTTGATCACAATAATCACTCACAGCTTGCAATAAACATTGATTTTGAACTTGTGGATTTAATCCTTCTTCGGCACCTAAAAAATCCATGAAAAAATCACTAATTTTTCGACCAACTCGGCCTCTTATGAAAGTTAAATAACGATTAGAGTTTGCATTCACCTGCAAATCCGTCAAATTCACTCTTGCCGCAATATCAAACTGAGTTATATCAAGATATTCTGTACGACGAATCTCTAAATGCTCATCAACTAACATGCTATAACGACTATCAAGCAATGCAATAAACAAATAATCTGTCGCTAAGAAATTATATTGACATAAAATCAAAGTACCACTTTCTGCAAAGTTATATTTACCTAACTCATCTGCAAGCAATTTTGTTGAATATTGACTAAAACCTAAAAACTCAATTTCTTGTTCTAATAAACGATTTAAATGTTGTGCAAAGATAGACTTTTCCTGAAATACGCCAAAAGCCTTCGATTTATTTTGATAGCCTTGATGAAGTTGCAACATCATTTGTTCTACTTCTGGCGTAATGGACAGCAACTCATCGCGTAATACACTTTCCATTTTTATGATGTCGCCATCCACATTTTTGACTAACTGATGCAAAACAATTTGATTAACGGTAATACTCATTTTTGTCACCTTTGAAAAATTTGTCGCAAATTATAACCGCACTTTTTAAGCAAGAAAAAAGAAATTATTTAGGTTCTACCAAATAATCGGGTATCATAAGCTAAATTTTTTGTTTTATTTTTGACATTATGGCTCAACATTCTAAATATTCTGATGCACAGCTAAGTGCAATTGTGAACGATATGATCGCGGTATTAGAAAAGCATAAAGCCCCTGTAGATCTATCCTTAATCGCACTGGGTAACATGGCAAGCAATTTATTAACCACCAGTGTGCCACAAACTCAACGTGAGGCATTAGCTCAAGCATTTTCGAATTCCTTAATTAATGCGGTAAAAACACGTTAATATGAAATGGATTAAAAAAGGCACCTTCAGCGGCAAACAATACCGCGATGACGTTTCACGAAAAATTTCGTGGGGTCATTGGTTTGCTTTTTTTAATATTATTGTTGCTATTCTTATTGGCACTCGTTATGCCTTTATCATTGACTGGCCAGATACTCTCGCAGGAAAACTTTATTTCTTTGTGAGTTTGCTCGGGCATTTCAGTTTCAACGTTTTTGCGTTGTACTTACTCGTTGTCTTTCCACTGAGTTTCATTGTTAAAAATCACCGCACTTTTCGCGGATTAACCGTGATTTTTTCCACCATTTGTACAACCTTATTATTATTTGACACCGCCGTTTTCAATCGTTTCAATCTACATTTATCCTCTATTGTATGGAATTTGCTGGTCAATCCAGAAAATGGTGAAATGTCGCGCGATTGGCAAATTTTCTTTGCACCAATGCCAATAATTTTACTGGCACAAATGTTATTTTCTCGCTGGAGTTGGGAAAAATTACGTAGTCTTGAACGCCAAAAATGGCTAAAAGGCACTGGCATATTCTTAACCACAACGTTCATTGCGACGCATTTAATTTATGCTTGGGCAGATGCTTATTTATATCGTCCTATCACCATGCAACGATCTAATTTCCCTTTATCTTATCCAATGACAGCTCGTTCTTTTTTAGAAAAACACGGTTTCTTGGATGGAGAAGAATATACGCAAAAATTGGCGCAAGAAGGTCGTTTAGATGCCTTAAAAATTGATTATCCGAAAAAAGAACTCACTTACGCACCAATTACGCACAAACCTAATATTCTGATCGTAACGGTTTCGGGTTTACGCCATGATGCGATTTCTAATGAAAAGATGCCAAAACTTGCTGAATTTGCAACAAGTTCAACGGAATTCACTAATCATTACAGCACAGGCAATAGTAATAACGCAGGCTTAATTGGGTTATTTTACGGGCTAAATGCAAATTACACCGATAGCGTTTTAAGCAATCATACCCAATCTGTTTTAATCGAAAAATTACGTGCTGAAAATTATCAATTGGGTTTATTTTCTGCTACGAATTTCAAAGATAGCGTCTTCCGCCAAGCATTATTTCGTGAAATAAAACTTTCATCGAATAAAACCAACAAACTAAATAATGAAAGTGCGGTAAAAAATCTCAATGCTTTTATTAAAGCACAAAAAACTGACTCACCTTGGTTTGCTTATTTGGATGTAGCCTTGGAGGCTAAAAAACCATCAGATTATGACCGCACTTTGCAGGACATTGATTCTCTTTTAGCAAAAGCGTTAGAAAGTACACCGCTTGAAAATACATTAGTCATCATCACGTCAGAGCATGGTTTAACCTTTAATGAAATGAATGAAAAAGAGCGAGAAAACTACTTTGGGCGCGATGAAGTTCAAGTGCCATTGCTTGTATATTGGAAAGATTTACCTGTAGGCAAACAAAATGGATTAAGTAATCATGCTGATATTTTCTCTGCATTAATGCAAACAGTGTTCAGAGTAGAAAACCCGTTGATGGATTATAGTCAAGGACGTAATCTCTTTGATCTTAAGGGTGATGACTGGGTACTTGCCTCTAATTTCCATTGGAATGTAGTGATTCAACCTGATGGAACACAATATCACATTGATCGCAAAGGGAATTACAAAAAATTTGATAAAGATTATATCGAGCAATCGTCAGACAGACCGCCACTTGGGATCTTCTTAGAAGCCTTCCAATTACAAAATTTCTTCTTTGAAAAATAATCTATAAGGGCATAAAAGAATAGATTTTTTGCCCTTAAGCCTTTATACTCACGACTCAGTTTAAGACTGAAAAATGTTATTAATGAAAATCCGTGAGTTTTTCATAACATTATCATAATGCTTCTCGCCGTACTTACAGCACCTTTCAATTAATATACATTCTCGTCTTTTTATCCTTTCTTTTTTACGGAGTTTGTATGAAAAGCCACGTTCGTAGTTTTAAAACCTATATTCGCGATGAAATTATCAAAAAAGGCGGGTGGGTAAATGCCCATGCTCATGCTGACCGCGCTTTTACGATGACGCCAGAAAAAATTGGGATTTATCATAGTAGTAATTTGCAACAAAAATGGGATTTAGTGGATGAAGTAAAACGCACTTCCAGTGTTGATGATTATTACGCACGTTTTTGCCAATCTATTGAATTAATGATATCCCAAGGTGTAACCGCATTTGGTACTTTTGTCGATATAGACCCAATTTGTGAAGATCGTGCAATTATTGCCGCACACAAAGCCCGCGAAGTGTATAAACATGACATAATTTTAAAATTTGCCAATCAAACTTTAAAAGGGGTTATCGAACCCACTGCGCGTAAATGGTTTGATATTGGTGCGGAAATGGTAGATATGATTGGCGGCTTACCATATCGTGATGAATTGGATTATGGACGCGGCCTAGAGGCGATGGATATTTTATTAGATAAGGCCAAATCTCTTGGAATTATGTGTCATGTACATGTCGACCAATTCAATAATCCAAGTGAAAAAGAAACTGAGCAACTTTGCGACAAAACCATTGAACACAGAATGGAGGGGCGAGTTGTGGGTATCCACGGAATTTCCATTGGCTCACATTCAAAAGAATATCGCTACAAACTTTACGAAAAAATGCGTAAAGCCAAAATGATGATGATAGCCTGTCCGATGGCATGGATTGACAGTAATCGCAAAGAAGATCTTATGCCATTCCATAATGCACTCACGCCAGCAGATGAAATGATCCCCGAAGGTATTACTGTTGCCCTAGGCACTGATAATATTTGTGATTACATGGTTCCTTTATGTGAAGGCGATTTATGGCAAGAATTAAGCCTATTGGCTGCAGGTTGCCGTTTCCCTCACTTAGATGAAATGGTCAACATCGCAAGTATTAATGGTCGTAAAGTGTTAGGACTAGATCCAATTTAGCTTTTTATTCTCCCAATCAAAAGTGCGGTCAAAATGGGCAACATTTAAAAGTTGATTAAAAAATCTAGCTTTTAAATGTTGCCCATTTTCGTTGTGCTTTTGTGTTTTTTAACTTGCCAAAAAATAAAAAATAAATAAAATGAACGCTGATTCATTTTTGAGCAATTATTGCTCCTTATTTTACTCAAGGATCTTATGCGACAAGCTAAAACTGACTTAGCTGAACAGATTTTTTCAGCGACAGATCGTTTAATGGCAAAAGAAGGGTTGAATCAACTTTCTATGCACAAACTTGCGAAAGAAGCGAATGTAGCCGCAGGAACGATTTACCTTTATTTCAAAAACAAAGATGAGTTGCTTGAACAATTTGCACACAGAGTGTTTTCAATGTTTATGGCAACGCTTGAAAAAGATTTTGATGAATCTAAGCCTTTTTTCGAACAGTATCGACAAATGTGGAAAAACATTTGGTATTTCTTACAAAAAAATCCCACTATCTTATCCAATTTAAAGCAATATGAATCTTTGCCTAATTTCAAGGATATTTGTAAAAACGTTAAAAATTGCCGTTGGGATTTATTTTGTCATCAAGCACAAAAAGCTGGCTTATTAGCGGAATTATCTGAAGATATTCTCTTTTTATTAAGTTTGAAAACGGCGATAAATTTAGCCTCTGATGCAAAATTTATCGATTTCGATCTTAAGCCTGAAATTTTAGAATCTGTGATTGAACGCTCTTGACGTGCAATTCAGAAATAATAGTTGTTATTTTATAACGGAGCTTTAAACATGAGTCAAACTCAACATCAAAGACCAAAACGCTCACATATTTTCTTTATGAAAATAATTTTAGTGGTATTTGTCTTAATTTTTGCCGGTGTCATCGGTTTTAATATGATAAAAGGTGTAATGATAAGCCGAGCCATTGCAGGAATGCCAGAACCTTCAAGCCCAGTGACCGCACTTGAAGTTCAACCTCGAGAATGGACGCCAGTTATCAACACAACAGGTCTTGTGCGTCCAAATCAAGGCGCGATGCTCAGTACACAAAATGCAGGTACGATTTCTCAAGTACTTGTGCAAAATGGCCAACAAGTTAAAAAAGGCGATTTACTCATTGAACTCGACAGTTCAGTAGAACATGCAAGCCTTCAAGCTGCACAAGCACAGCTCCCCGCTCTTCGTCAAACTTATCAACGTTATGCGAATTTATTGAAAAGCAATGCTGTTTCACGACAAGAAATGGATAACGCAAAAGCGGCTTATGATGCTCAACTAGCCAATATCGAATCTCTAAAAGCAGCAATTGAACGCCGTAAAATCGTTGCGCCATTTGATGGCAAAGCAGGTATTGTGAAAGTAAATGTTGGTCAATATGTGAATGTTGGAACAGAAATTGTGCGTGTAGAAGATACGAGCTCAATGAAAGTGGATTTTGCTCTTTCACAAAATGATTTAGATAAATTGCATATCGGTCAACGCGTCACGGCGACAACGGATGCTCGCTTGGGCGAAACATTTTCAGCTCGAATCACGGCTATTGAACCCGCTATTAATTCATCAACAGGTTTGGTTGATGTTCAGGCTACATTTGATCCTGAAGATGGACGTAAATTGCTTTCAGGCATGTTCTCTCGTTTACGCATTGCGCTTCCAACTGAAACAAATCAAGTTGTCGTTCCACAAGTAGCCATTAGCTACAATATGTATGGTGAAATTGCTTATTTACTCACACCATTATCTGATGAAGATAAAGAGAAAATGGCTGAGAATAAAAAATTAGATCGTTTATATCGAGCAAAACAAATCACTGTATTTACTAAAGATCGCCAAGGCATTTATTCTCAATTACAGGGTAATGAAGTAAAACCTGGTGATAAGATTATCACTGGTGGTCAACAAGGTATCGGCAATGGCAGTCTTGTAGAATGGATTGAAAAAGACATTGTAGGTGCAACAGAGCCAGTAAATAAAACTAACCTTTAATTAACTAGGAAATACGAATGAAATTTACCGATATATTTATTCGTCGTCCTGTTTTAGCGATTTCAATTAGCTTGCTTATTATTATTTTAGGTTTGCAAGCTATTTCGAAATTGGCAGTGCGTGAATACCCTAAAATGACCACCACAGTAATTACGGTAACAACCGCCTACCCTGGTGCTGATGCAAATCTAATTCAAGCATTTGTTACTTCTACATTAGAAGAATCTATCGCCCAAGCGGATAACATTGACTATATGTCATCCAGTAGTGCACCAAATGCATCGACTATTACAGTCAAAATGAAACTAAATACCGATCCTGCTGGGGCGCTTGCCGATGTATTAGCCAAAGTAAATGCTGTACGTTCTAAATTACCAAGTGGAATTGAAGCACCAACCGTGGCCTCTTCATCTGGTGGCACGGGAATTATGTATATAAGTTTCCGTTCCAACAAACTCGACTCAAGTCAAGTTACGGACTACATTAATCGCGTAGTAAAACCTCAATTCTTTACGATTGAAGGTGTGGCCGAAGTACAAGTATTTGGCGCAGCTGAATATGCATTACGTATTTGGTTAGATCCACAAAAAATGGCGTCACAAAATCTTTCTGCGCCAACAGTGATGTCTGCCCTTTCTGCAAATAATGTACAAACTGCGGCTGGTAATGATAACGGCTACTATGTCACTTACCGTAACAAAGTTGAAACAACGACCAAATCGGTTGAGCAATTAGGTAATTTAATTGTTTCCTCTCGTGGCGATGATTTAGTCCGCTTACGCGATATTGCAACCATTGAATTAAACAAAGAAAGCGATAATTCTCGTGCAACTGCAAACGGTGCAGATTCTGTCGTATTAGGCATCAATCCAACTTCATCAGCTAACCCATTAACCGTTGCAGAAAAAATCCGACCGCTCTTTGAAAGTATTAAAAAGCAACTACCGGATAGTATGGAAACTGACATTCTTTATGACCGCACTATTGCGATTAATAGTTCAATCCATGAAGTAATTAAAACTATTGTGGAAGCGACTGTTATTGTATTAGTGGTTATTTTGATGTTTATTGGATCGCTTCGCGCAATTTTAATTCCAGTTCTCACCATTCCGATTTCTTTGATCGGTGTTTTAATGATGCTACAAAGTTTAGATTTTTCTATTAACTTAATGACATTATTAGCACTTATTCTTGCTATCGGTTTAGTCGTAGATGATGCGATTGTGGTCTTAGAAAACGTAGATCGCCATATTAAAGAAGGGGAAACGCCATTCCGCGCAGCAATTATTGGTACTCGTGAAATTGCTGTGCCTGTAATTTCTATGACTATCGCATTGATCGCGGTTTACTCACCAATGGCTTTAATGGGGGGCATTACTGGCACATTGTTTAAAGAGTTCGCTTTAACTCTAGCTGGCTCGGTATTTATTTCTGGTATCGTGGCATTAACGTTATCGCCAATGATGAGTAGTAAATTACTTAAATCCAATGCTAAACCAACATGGATGGAAGAACGCGTAGAACATACCTTAGGTAAAGTAAATCGTATTTACGAATACATGCTTGATCTCGTTATGCTCAATCGTAAATCAATGCTGGCTTTTGCTGTGGTGATTTTCTCAACGCTCCCATTTTTATTTAATTCACTTTCTAATGAATTAACACCAAATGAAGATAAAGGTGCATTTATTGCGATTGGTAATGCGCCATCTAGCGTAAATGTGGATTACATTCAAAATGCAATGCAGCCATACATGAAAAATGTAATGGAAACACCTGAAGTCTCTTTTGGGATGAGTATTGCTGGCGCGCCAAATTCTAATGGTTCGTTAAACATCATCACATTGAAAGACTGGAAAGAACGCTCACGCAAGCAATCTGCCGTAATGAATGAAATCAATGCAAAAGCGAAATCAATTCCAGAAGTCTCCGTATCTGCATTTAACTTTCCTGAAATTGATACAGGGGAACAAGGCCCTCCAGTCTCTATCGTGTTGAAAACTGCTCAAGATTATAAATCTTTGGCAAATACCGCAGAGAAATTCCTAAGTGCGATGAAAGCCTCTGGCAAATTTATTTATACAAATTTAGATTTGACCTATGACACGGCACAAATGACAATTTCAGTCGATAAAGAGAAAGCTGGGACTTACGGTATTACGATGCAACAAATTAGTAATACTCTAGGGAGCTTCTTATCTGGTGCGACGATTACGCGAGTCGATGTAGATGGACGAGCTTATAAAGTCATTTCGCAAGTCAAACGTGATGATCGTTTATCGCCCGAAGCATTCAAAAACTATTACTTAACGGCAAGTAATGGGCAATCTGTGCCATTAAGCAGTTTAATCACGATGAAGCTAGAAACACAACCAACTTCATTATCACGCTTTAGCCAATTAAACTCAGCACAGATTAGCGCCGTTCCAATGCCTGGTTCATCAACGGGTGATGCAGTTTCATGGCTACAACAACATGCGACTGATAACTTACCGCAAGGCTATACGTTTGATTTTAAATCCGAAGCACGTCAATTAGTCCAAGAAGGTAACGCATTAGCCGTCACTTTTGCATTGGCTGTTATCATCATATTCTTGGTACTTGCCATTCAGTTTGAATCTATACGTGACCCAATGGTAATTATGATCTCCGTACCATTAGCGGTGAGTGGTGCATTAGTGAGCTTAAATATTTTATCCTTCTTTGGCATCTCGGGAACAACATTAAATATCTATTCTCAAGTTGGGTTAATTACTCTCGTAGGATTAATCACCAAGCACGGTATCTTAATGTGTGAAGTGGCAAAAGAAGAGCAGCTAAACCATGGTAAAACTCGAATTGAGGCAATCACTCATGCAGCCAAAGTACGTTTACGCCCAATTCTAATGACAACTGCGGCAATGGTCGCTGGCTTAATTCCATTACTCTATGCAACAGGTGCGGGAGCAGTATCTCGCTTTAGTATGGGGATAGTGATTGTAGCGGGATTATCCATTGGTACTATTTTCACCTTGTTCGTATTGCCTGTGGTATATAGCTATGTCGCAACCGAACACAAACCATTACCGGTTTTTGATGAAAATAAAACAACCCACTAATTAAAACATAGAAAAAACAAACCGCACTTAGGTCACCCAAAGTGCGGTTTATTTTTTTAGATTATTTTTAGCCTAAGATTTTATCTAACTCTTGGCTAACTTCTTCTACTTTTTTTGTACCATCTAAACGGAAATATTGAGTATTCCCCGCTTTCGCTTCTGCTTGGTAATAATCAATTAATGGGCTGGTTTGTTTATGATATACGGCTAAACGATCTAACACAGTTTCTGGTTTATCGTCCGCACGAATAATTAAATCTTCACCTGTCACATCATCTTTACCTTCCACTTTTGGTGGATTATAAACTATATGGTAAGAACGACCAGACGCTTGGTGTACGCGACGACCACTCATACGTTCAACAATCACTTCGTCTGGCACATCGAATTCTAAAACAAAGTCAATTTTAACACCTGAATCTTTTAGAGCATCCGCTTGTGGAATAGTACGAGGGAAACCATCTAACAAGAAACCATTTGCGCAGTCAGGTTGAGCAATACGATCTTTTACAAGGGCAACGGTTAATTCATCTGGTACTAATTTACCTTCATCCATTAATGCTTTAGCTTGTTTGCCAAGTTCAGTCCCCGCTTTGATTGCAGCACGGAACATATCGCCTGTTGAAATTTGTGGGATACCAAATTTGTTCATAATAAATTGCGCTTGAGTGCCTTTACCTGCGCCTGGTGCACCTAAAAGAATAATTTTCATAAAAAATCTCCATTAATAAAAAACGTGATTAAGATACTGATAAAGCATAGTGCGGTCAAATTTTTTATAATTTTTACCGCACTTTTATAGTGAATTGGCCGTATTATTTTCTTGATTCCAAGGCGCTACCCAAAATAAGCAAAGCATGCCAGGAATCGCTAAAAATAAACAAAACCAAAAATACTGATAATACCCCACTGCTCCCACAACATAACCAGAAAGCATACCTAAAACTTTACTTGGCAAAGCTGAAAGGCTTGTAAAAAGTGCAAGCTGTGTTGCGGTATAAAGAGGATTACTCTCACGCGCCATAAAAGCCACAAAAGCTGCGGTACCAAGTCCAACGCCGATATATTCTGCTGCAATCACAACACCCAATTTCCATAACTCGGCCGATGTAATAACATCAAAATGTCCGAAAGCGGCCAACCAAATAAACCCACCAATTGTCACCATTTGTACAAATCCAAATAGCCACAATGCACGGTTAATACCCAGTTTTAGCATGATCACACCACCAGCAAGTCCAGATAAAATGCTTGACCAAAGTGCGGTACTTTTTACAACAATGGCTATATCCTCTTTGCTAAACCCCATATCATAAATAAATTTGGTTTGTAGCGTTGTGGCAAAAGAATCCCCGAATTTATATAAAAACAAAAACAGTAAAAAACCGATAGCCTGAATAACGCCCTTACGCTGGAAAAATTCTTGTAATGGAATCCAAAATGCTTGATAGAACGGCTGATTAGATTGTTGTACGTTGATTTTTGGCTCTTTGGCTAAAAATAGTGTCATGAAGATGCCCGCTAACATACAAAGTGCGGTCCATAAAAAGACTGTTTCCCAAGGATAAATCGCTGCCAAATATAGCGATAATCCACCAGGAATTAATCCTGCAATTCGATAAGCATTAATATGAATAGTGTTTCCCAAACCTAATTCATGATCACTCAAAATTTCACGACGATACGCATCCAACACGATATCTTGTGTGGCTGAAAAAAAGGCGATAAGCAAAGCAATATTTGCCACCGTACTCAGTTGTGTGAGCGGATCAAACAGGCTAATTATGTAAAGTAAAATCAATAATGCCACTTGTGAAAGCAGCATCCAGCTACGACGACGCCCTAAAAAACTCGGGAAATAACGATCCAATAATGGTGCCCACAAAAATTTCAATCCATAAGGCAACATCACACCGGTTACTGCACCAATAAGCTCAATTGAAAGATGTTTATCTGTTAGCCAAACAGGCAACATTTGCAATAACACAAATAATGGCAAACCAGAATTAAAACCTGTGAATACGCAAATTAACATCTTGCGTGTAAAAATTTGGGAAGAAAGGGAATTTGACATAAAGTGCGGTTAATTTGGGTTGTATTTTAGAAACTTCGCCTTTCAATTAAAGGATAAGTATAAAAATTAGGGGGATTTTTAATCACATCCCCCAATGTTTAGCGTTCTTCATAAAGAAGAAAACAAATATTATAGAATATTAATCTCGATACCCTTTTGGATTATTTTTCTGCCAGTTCCACGTATCTTGCATCATTTTTTCAAGACCACATTCTGCCACCCAACCAAGCTCTTTTGCAGCTAAACTAGGATCAGAATAGCATGTTGCAATATCACCAGGGCGGCGTTCTACAAGTTTATATGCAATTGTAATGTCGTTGGCTTTTTCAAAGGCTTTTACCATATCTAATACGGAATAACCATGGCCTGTACCAAGATTATAAATATGTAAACCAGCATCATTTTCATGACGTTGAAGCGCTTTTAAATGCCCCACAGCTAAATCCACTACATGAATATAATCACGCACGCCTGTTCCATCATGGGTGTCGTAATCACTACCAAATACAGAAAGTTGAGCTAATTTACCGATGGCAACTTGGCTGATATAAGGCAACAAATTATTTGGAATGCCATTTGGATCTTCACCAATTAAGCCACTTTCATGCGCCCCAACTGGATTAAAATAACGCAAGATGGTCATGCTAAATCTTGGTTCCGCTTTTGCTGTATCACGTAAAATCTGCTCAACCATATATTTAGAGGTACCATAAGGATTGGTTGTACCGCCGACTTCACAATCTTCTGTAATTGGAATAATTTTTGGATCACCGTAAACTGTTGCAGATGAGCTAAATACAAAGTTCCAAACACCCGCTTTTTTCATTTCTTGAATTAATACAAGGGTGCCAGCTACATTGTTCATGTAATATTCTGTCGGCTTTTGAACACTTTCCCCTACGGCTTTTAACCCTGCAAAATGAATAACAGAGCTAATCTCATTTTCTGCAAAGATTTTTTGTAACAACGCACGATCTAAAATATCACCTTCATAAAACTTTGCTTCTTTGCCTGTAATTTGTTTTACACGCTCAAGGGATTTTGGCGATGAATTGCAAAGATTGTCTAATACCACCACCTCTTTGCCAGCATTTAATAATTCTACAACTGTGTGAGAACCGATATAACCGGCGCCACCTGTCACTAAAATGGCCATAATGATTTCCTTATTAATTATTGAGACTAAAAAAATTATATCACTATTTTGTGTGATAAGAACGATGTCTTGTATGCCCTTGCGCCGGAGCTGTACGTTTTAACCGATACGGTTTCGGCAGTTCAAGCAAGGCTTCTATTTCATATTGGCTCACTGGGATAGAATGGCCAATATATTCTTCAATTGCTGGTAAATTCATCGCATATTCTTCGCAAGCAAAACTAATAGAAACGCCACTTTCCCCAGCTCGTCCAGTACGACCGATTCGGTGAACATAATCTTCTCGATCATCGGGTAAATCATAATTGAAAACATGCGTTACATCAGAAATATGCAAGCCACGAGCAGCCACATCTGTTGCTACTAAAATATCTAAATCACCGTCAGTAAATTGTTTTAATAACGATAAACGTTTTTTCTGTGCTACATCGCCAGTCAGTAAGCCGACACGATGCCCATCAGCCGCTAAATAACCCCAAATTTCTTCACAACGATGTTTCGTATTCGCAAATACAATACAACGCTCAGGCCATTCATCTTCCATTAAGGTTAAGAGAAGTGCCATTTTATCCTGATTAGATGGATAAAAAAGTTCTTCTTTGATTCGGTGCCCTGTTTTTTGTTCCGGTTCAATTTCAATATATTCAGGGTCATTCATATCTTCAAATGCTAATTCACGCACTTTATAAGAAAGTGTCGCTGAAAATAACATCGTTAAACGAGATTGCGGAGCGGGGCATTTACGCAATAAATAACGAATATCACGGATAAACCCAAGATCGAACATTCGATCCGCTTCATCTAGCACGACAACTTGAATTTCATCTAAACTAATTACGCCTTGTTTCACATAATCAATGACTCGTCCCGTCGTACCAATCAAAATATCTACGCCACGCTCAATCGCTTGTAGCTGTTTGTCATAACCATCGCCACCATAGGCAAGTGAGGTCTTTAATCCACTCGCTTTTGCAAGAAATTCTGCGTCATTACTAATCTGCACCGCTAATTCTCGAGTAGGTGCTAAAATCAAAGCTCTTGGGTGGGGATATTCAAGATTAGGATCTTGGTGAGTTAAAAGATGGTGAAAAGTAGCCGTTAAAAAAGCCATTGTCTTGCCTGTACCAGTTTGAGCTTGTCCTGCAACATCTCGTCCATTTAAACTGATAGGCAAGGATAAAGCCTGAATTGGGGTACAAAAATCAAAGCCTTTTTTTGCCAAAGCATCTCGTACAATCGGATGTAGAGGAAGATCGGAGAATCGCTGTTGGCTTAAATAATCTTGTTGCATAAAAATCACATTTTAGAATAATAAAATTACGTTTAGCATAGCATGCTTAGGGAAAATCCTCAAAAAAGGACCGCACTTATAAAAATTAACCGATAGGGTTTCCTATCGGTTAATCTCTATTTAATGCTCCATTCGTCACTCACATTTGGATCCATAGCAAAATCAGCTGTATCACTTGGAATCGCTTTTTCTTCAGCTGCCCATTCGCCAAGATCGATTAACTGGCAACGTTTGCTACAAAAAGGTCGAAAAGTACTTTCATTTGTCCAAGGCACAGATTTTTGGCAAATCGGACAAGGTACTTCAATAATTTCGTCAGACATTTTTATGTTCCGCTTGTTGTAAATAAAACTGGTGCAATTCTAACACCTTTTGCTGCAAGTGCGGTAAGTTTTGGGCCAGTTCAGCATCATTATTAATTACATCATCTGCCCACTTTAAACGCTCTTGTTGAGAAACTTGAGAATTCATAATTCGTTGAATTTGCTCAAAATTATTGTTATCTCGTTGCGATGAACGCTCAAGTTGAGTTTGTGGACTCACATCCACCACCAAAATACGATCACAAAGTGCGGTCAATTTATTTTCTATTAATAAAGGGACGACAAATAATGTGTAAGGCGCAGTTTGTTCAGCTAATTGTTGTTTCATTCGTTCACGAATAGCGGGATGTAAAAGATTATTTAACCACAATTTATCTTCATCATTGCTAAACACTCGCTCTCGTAAAGCCGCGCGATTAAGTTCACCTTGTTCCGTTAAAATTTGAGCACCAAAATATTCAACAATTTTAGACAATAAGGGGGAATCTTTCGCGACGACTTCTCTAGCAACCACATCCGCATCCACTAGAGGTACCCCAAGATCGGCAAATAAATTAGCAATCGTTGTTTTACCACTACCAATGCCACCAGTTAATCCAACAATATAACTCATATGATTTCTCATAAAAAATTTCCAATATTATACAAAATAACGCTAGTAAAAATCAGTTCTCCAAGCCAATGGTTAGCGAACCATAACAAATTATTTTATCTAAATCATCATGCTTTTACATATTGAAAAATAAAAGAAAAATTTAACCATGGAAAAACAACAATCCAAAGAAATCCGCTAATAACAACAATAAATTTAAAACTAAAATGCAGCGTTTTATGACGAAAATGTTTCATGGCTAAATGTATTCCCATAAAGCCACCTAAAAGGCTTAGAAGAAAAAATGTTTTTTCAGGAATTCGCCACTCATTACGCACAGCCCGAATTTTATCTCTCCACATAAAAAAATAAGCGGCGATATTGATCGCCGCTAACCATATAATCAACGAAAGAAAATAAATCATTTAGGATAAACTGGAAGACGTTTACAAATTGCTAACACTTTTTCTTTAGTTTCAGCAATCACTTGTTCTTCATTTTCTTTGCCTAAAGCATCTAAAACATCACACATCCAGCCAGCTAATTCACGCACATCATTTTCATTGAAACCACGGCGAGTCACAGATGGTGTACCTACACGAATACCTGAAGTAACAAATGGTTTTTGCGGATCGTTTGGTACAGCATTTTTATTCACGGTAATATTTGCTTTGCCTAATGCCGCATCAGCTGCTTTACCTGTTAATCCTTGTTTAATGAAACTTACTAAGAACAAGTGGTTTTCAGTACCATTTGACACAACGTCATAACCGCGTTGTTTAAACACTTCCACCATTGCTTTCGCATTTTTAATCACGTTTGCTTGGTATTCTTTATAAGCTGGTTCTAATGCTTCTTTGAAACATACTGCTTTCGCCGCAATAATATGAACTAATGGACCACCTTGGTTTGCAGGGAAAACAGAAGATTGTAAGCGTTTATAAATTTCTTCATCACCGCAAGAAGAAAGGATTAAACCACCACGTGGACCACCTAAGGTTTTATGGGTAGTCGTTGTCACAACGTGTGCGTATGGTAATGGGTTTGGATATAAACCTGCTGCGATTAAGCCCGCAACGTGAGCCATATCAACAAATAAATAGGCGCCCACTTCATCGGCGATTTCACGCATTTTTTTCCAATCCACCACTTGAGAATAAGCAGAGAAACCCGCAACGATAAGTTTTGGTTTACATTCTAATGCTTTTTGACGAACATCTTCATAATCAATTAAGCCATCCGCAGTGATTCCATAAAGCACAGAGTTATAAATCTTGCCAGAGAAACTGACTTTTGCACCGTGAGTTAAGTGCCCACCGTGAGCCAAATCCATACCTAAAATAGTATCGCCTGCATTAATCAATGCACCATACACTGCAGCGTTTGCTTGTGATCCAGAGTGTGGTTGAACATTCACGTAATCTGCACCAAATAATTCTTTCGCACGGTCAATTGCTAACTGTTCCACAATGTCTGCATACTCACAACCACCGTAATAACGTTTACCTGGATAGCCTTCAGCATATTTATTAGTGAATTGTGAACCTTGAGCTTCCATCACGCGCGGACTAGCATAGTTTTCAGATGCAATTAGTTCGATATGCTCTTCTTGACGACGATTTTCATCTTGAATCGCTTGCCACAATACTGGATCGTAATCAGCGATGTTCATACTTTTTTTAAACATTGTGTATTCCTCGTTGTTTGAATTATTTGTGTATAGTTTACCTGTTTCCAAGTAAAAACTTAATCAGAAATTTCGATCATATTTTTCATTATTACAATGAAAAACATTCATTTATCTAAATCGAGCCTTTTTCTTTCACTAATTTCTCAATTAGTTTAACTTCTTTTGTTTTCTCGCCTGCACCCAGTTTACGGCATTGGCTGGTCTCTTTCGTATAAGTATTAAAATTAGTCATACTGGTTGGGCTTTTCATTTTAATCTTCATATCCAAATGATTACCGCAACTATTACAAGGTGAAACAAATTCCTTATCATACTCTTTAAATTCTGGAGATTGTTCAATAATTTTCGCGACTTGTGGTGAATGCGCGGTTTTAAATAGACGATCGGTAAAATCATAACTCAATTTACCATCACCTGCCTGCCATTTAGCTTTAGCTTGCAATAAATAACGCATCCAGCCTTCTTTTGTATTAATCTGAGAGATACCACGCATCAGCACGGTTTGATCCGCTCGATAAGTGACATAATCAAAATGCTCAACTGGCAAAGGTGCCTTGGCGGTTGGTTTAACATGACAAACCCAATCACCCACCAATGCTTTTTCCTGTTCAGTTTGCTGATGCGCCGTTGCACATCCCGATAGCAATACAGCGACAAGACTACCTAATACTAATTTTCTCATAGTAATACTCCTTTTATTTAGTTGATTTCCTCACTATCAAAAATAAAGTGCGGTTAAAATCACGCTTGTTTTTTATCAAGCTTAAAATAATTGTATTTATTTCTTTACAAACCACTGATTCAATAACTGAATATCTTTGTCATTCTCGGTGACTCGTCGGCAAGTCGCAAAATCCTTATCTAAAATAAGTTGATTGCCATTCTGTTTAAGCTCAATTGGCATATTCACGTGATCGCCTGATTTGCTATAAAACGTAGCTAGTTTCTCTTTTTCTTGTTTTTGTAATTTCTTATCTTGCTTAATGGCTTTAGCCACATTGTTACTGTGTGCAGGCACCATCGCGCGATTAACAAAATCAAAACTCAAAACATTATTTTGGCTCTGCCATTTCACCTTACCTTTTGTTAAATAACGAATAGTCGTCTCTTTATCCAATTCAATGTAGGAAATGCCTCGCAAGGAGCCTGTTCCATCAGATTTTAAGACGAAGTGTTCTAAACGATCGTAAGTTTGTCTATCTTTTGTCGGTATAGTACGACAAATCCACTCGCCATCTAATGTTGCACTTTGTGAGACATTTGATGCTCCCGCACAACCTGTTAATAATGCAGCAACAAGGCTACCCAATATTAATTTTCTCATGAGATACTCCTTTTTATTGACAGTAGGGATAACATTGATCACAACAAAATAGGAAAATTTTCGCTTAATCAGGAATATGTAAAAGGCGGCAGTTACATAAATCATCACTCTCAAATTCTGATATTTCACCTGCGACCTTATTCGGAATTGGAAATAAGCGTACTGTAAGTGGTTTATTTAAGCGAAATGCCATCGTCCCAGTGTCGCGCATAATAGCTGCTATACTTTCTGCCTTAACATTTCCCGCCACTGGAACCGTGTCTAAACCGATACCACATACGGCGCTATAAGTTAGTAAAGCGCGAATATCAAAATAGTGTTTTTGTGTCCCTTCGGCTAAACCTAAATCTTCTGTCACCGCCAACATTAATCCAGAAAATCCAACCAATGGTACACGCTGGATTGATTTAAAGACTTTTGTCAGTAAAGCAGAAACCTCTACTGAACCAGCCGCACCAAAATAGGGCAATCCCATTAATTCATACACTTTTGTCATGGATGAACAATTTTTAGATGGTGCCGCCGAACTATCAATGCCTGCAAATTCAAATTCACCTGATAATTTGACCGCACTTAACATCTCTAATACTTGATCTACATGATATTGCAACGCTTGCGACATCGCTTGATAACAATCCGCATAAAATTGATTATGAGGAGACTTTGGTACAGATTTTAATACTTCGACTAATAAATCTGGTGTTTCTAAACCAATAACAAAACTGTTTGGCAAATGACTTAGATGATAACCGGCAGGGAAATAAGGAATAAATGGCTTACAGTTAAAATTGACAGTAAAGTTAAAATTACCTTCACCACGTGGTGTGATGTTTGCAATTTTTTGTACGGCATAAACAGATTGCTCAATGAGTTCATTATCTAACACAGCATTTTCATCTAATGGCACGTTGACACAAGCATTACACAAGTCTCCATAAGCCGCGATTAACTCAGGCAATAAAGCAATTTCCTCTGTATTTCTAGCTGCACCAATAGCAAATCGAATACGAATTCCACTTTCATTAAATTTATTCAATAACTCCGTTAAATACTGTAAATCTGCTTTTGCCGTCTGCAAATTGGTTAAATCCAAATATTCACCAAAAGGATTGGTAATGACTCGAATCGATTGCAAGGTATAACCAGCTTTCTGCACAGCAGGCAATAACAAATCAACATCACGTTTCACTGAATAAAGTACTCTTTCCCATTGCGATTTATCTTTATGTAATGTTAGAAAAAAACTTATTGTGCGAATACGACATAATTCTTTATTTTTATAATCCATGCGATACCTTAACATTTAATGTAGTTATTTTTGCTGCTCACGTTCAACAGCACGATAGCCAATATCTCGACGATAAAAACGTCCAGACCATTGAATTTGCTCAGCTAGTTTTAAGGCTTTTTGTTGCGCTTCAAATACACTTTCGCCTAACGCAGTAACACAAAGCACGCGACCGCCGTTCGTGACTAACTTGCCTTCTTGTTCTGCAACGCCCGCTAAGAAAACTTTCTCATTTTCGACCGCACTTTGTGGTAAACCGCTAATCACATCACCTTTACGATAATCGCCTGGATACCCTTCCGCAGCTAATACAATACCTAAGGACGCTTTTGGATGCCACTGGGATTTCACTTCATCCAATTTTCCCTCGCAAGCCTTAAGAGAAAGCTCAACGAGATCGGATTCAAGACGAAGCATAATCGGCTGCGTTTCCGGATCACCAAAACGACAGTTAAATTCAATCACTTTCGGCTGGCCATTCGGCATAATCATTAGCCCTGCATACAAGAAACCGGTGTAAGCATTGCCTTCTGCCGCCATGCCATTGACTGTTGGATAAATCACTTCACGCATAATGCGGTCATGAATTTCTGGTGTCACCACTGGGGCTGGTGAATATGCCCCCATACCGCCGGTATTCAGACCTGTATCATTTTCGCCCACGCGTTTATGATCTTGGCTAGTCGCCATAGGTTCGACATTTTTACCATCTACCATGACGATAAAGCTGGCTTCCTCACCATCTAGAAACTCTTCAATCACCACTCGGCTACCCGCTTCGCCAAAGGCATTACCTGAAAGCATATCACGCACAGCCTCTTCCGCTTCCTGCAATGTCATTGCCACGATGACGCCTTTACCCGCCGCTAAACCATCTGCTTTTACGACAATTGGCGCGCCTTTCTCACGCAAGTACGCTAACGCAGGCTCAACTTCGGTGAAGTTCTGATATTCTGCTGTTGGAATTTTGTGACGAGCGAGGAAATCTTTAGTGAATGCTTTTGAACCTTCCAATTGTGCAGCTGCTTTAGTTGGACCAAAAATTTTCAATCCAGCTTCACGAAACGCATCAACCACCCCAATCACTAGCGGTGCTTCAGGGCCAACAATGGTTAATCCAATTTGCTTATCTTGAGCAAATTTCACTAATGCAGGGATATCTGTTGCAGAAATATTCACGTTTTCTACTTTGTGTTCCAATGCTGTACCTGCGTTGCCTGGTGCGACAAAAACTTTATCTGCTAGTGGAGATTGTGCTGCTTTCCAAGCCAAGGCGTGTTCACGACCGCCATTTCCGATGATGAGGATGTTCATAATGCTCCTTGTATCTTTTTGAATTTAACCCCCCTCTTTAGCAAAGAGGGGAAGGGGAGATTTGGCAGAAGTTATTTCAACCTCATAGTATATTTAGAATCGTTTAAATCTCCCCCCGGCCCCCTCTTTACGAAAGAGGGGGGGAGGAATAAGTCGCTCATTGAGCGAAGTGACGACATAAATTAATGTCTAAAATGACGCATTCCAGTTAATACCATCACCATATTATGTTCATCTGCCGCATCGATGACTTCTTGATCGCGCATTGAGCCACCTGGATGGATCACACATTGAATACCCACTTTCGCCGCTGCATCAATGCCGTCACGGAATGGGAAGAAAGCATCAGATGCCATCACACAACCTGCCACAGTCAAGCCTTCATCCTGCGCCTTAATACCCGCAATCTTAGCAGAATACACACGGCTCATTTGGCCAGCACCAATGCCGATGGTTTGGTTATCTTTGGCGTAAACAATGGCATTGGATTTCACAAATTTCGCTACTTTCCAGCAGAATAATAAATCTTTTAATTCTTGTTCAGTTGGCTGACGTTTACTTACTACTTTTAAATCATCCAAACCAACCATGCCTAAATCCGCATCTTGTACTAATAAACCGCCGTTTACACGTTTGAAATCTAAACGTTCGGAATGAGAAGTCCATTCACCACATTCAAGCAAACGAACATTTTTCTTACGTTTCACGACTTCTTGCGCTTCAGCAGAAACTTTCGGCGCAATAATCACTTCAACGAATTGACGTTCCACAATTTCATTCGCAGTTTTTTCGTCTAATTCACGGTTGAAAGCAATAATGCCGCCAAATGCAGAAGTTGGATCGGTTTGGTAAGCTCGATTATAGGCTTCTAAAATATCTTTTCCTAAAGCCACGCCACATGGATTGGCATGTTTAACGATCACACAAGCCGGCTCATCAAATTCTTTCACGCATTCAAGTGCTGCATCAGTATCAGCAATATTATTGTAAGACAAGGCTTTACCTTGTAGTTGGTGAGCTGTAGCTACACTCGCCTCTTTCACATTTAAATCAACATAAAAGGCTGCATTTTGATGAGAATTTTCACCGTAACGCATGGTTTGTTTACGAACGAAGTTAAGATTTAAAGTCCGTGGGAATTGACCGCACTTAGCATTCGCATCTTCTTCCTCAGCTACATGATACGGTTTCACCATTTGTCCAAAGTAGTTGGCAATCATGGAATCATATTGAGCGGTATGTTCAAAGGCTTTAATCGCAAGGTCAAAACGGGTTTCAAGTGTTAGGCTGTTTTGGTGTTTATCCATTTCCGCAAGAATTGCGTTGAAATCATGATTATTCACCACGATCGCCACATCTTTATGGTTTTTCGCGGCAGAACGCACCATGGTTGGTCCACCGATATCGATATTTTCTACCGCATCAGCCAAGGTACAATCTGGTTTAGCCACGGTGGCGGCAAACGGATATAAATTCACGACGACCATATCGATGCCTTCAATACCATGTTGTTGCATGATGGCATCATCTGTACCACGACGACCAAGAATCCCGCCATGTACTTTGGGATGCAAGGTTTTCACACGACCGTCCATCATTTCAGGGAACCCCGTATAATCAGACACTTCAGTCACCAGTAAACCATGTTGCTCCAATAATTTTGCGGTACCGCCTGTGGAAAGTAGTTTTACACCACGCTGTACTAAGCCTTGAGCAAATTCTACGATACCGGTTTTATCAGAAACACTCAGTAAAGCCTGACGAATTAGACGATCTGTCATTACATTTTCCTTTCATTAAATGGTTAAAAATAAGCGGGGTGAATTATAACGCAAACGTTTGCGTTTATATAGAGAAAATTTTCCTGGTAAGCGCACTTAAAGTGCGGTGATTTATTTAAGTGATTTTAAAAACAAAAAAGCCCGCAAAATGCGGGCAATAAATGAATAAGATGATTAATTAACGTTTGCGGTTATCTAAAGAAAATGCACCAGCACCAGCAAACACAAAATAGAAGAACACGAGAGAGTAAAGTAAAGCGAGTTCACCACCGTTCGCAATTGGGAATAATAAATTCCCTTTTCCAGCAACATGCATAAAGAAATACGCAAAAGCCATTTGACCAGATAAAATAAACGCAGCTGGACGCGTAAATAATCCTAAAATTAATAAGATTGAACCGACAATTTCAATCACACCACCTACAATCATCATAGAGTCACCGACCGGGCCATTTCCACCCGTCATGGAAATTGGGAACTCCCAGAATTTTGCTGTGCCATGTAAGATAAACATGTAAGCTGCAGTGATGCGTAATAGAGCTAATACATAAAGGCGATATTTTTCAAGATTGTTCATTTGCTTTCCTTTTGTTTAAAGATGAATTAAAACGGCACCATATTAATCTTTAATGGATAGTTAAACAATAATTAAAATTGAAAAATACTTTTTACCAAAAATAAAAAATAACTAAAGTAGCTTTTCAATCCAATTAGAAAAAGAATCAGCATCCATAAAGCCTGTTACTCTACTTCCTTGAATCTCATTATTTTGCTTATCAAAAAATAAAATTGTGGGTAATCCCATCACATTAAAGCGTTCCATTAATGCTTTATTTTCAGGGCTATTCTTTGTCATATTCACTTGTAACAATAAGATATTTTGAAATTGCAGTTGCACTTTTGGATCTGAAAAAGTCAGCTTTTCAAATTCTTTACAAGCAACACACCAATCTGCGTATAAATCCAACATCGCGATCGAATGTGCATTTTCCGCTAAAGTGTGGTCAAGTTCTTCAATATTTTTAATTTGCTTAAATTTAACCTGAGAAACAGGCTTATTTTCTACCGCACTTTGTGTTGTAGTTTGAGTTTGCCAAATCCAATTTTGCAAAGGTTGTACGGAAACCATAGCCAACGCAAAACTAATAATTTTAATGGCATAGCCAAAACCGCTCTTAGGCATCTGCAACGCAAACCAAATAAAGAATGCTGTCGCTAATCCAGCCCATAAGCGTGGCTCCCATACTTCAGGCAAAATACGAGAAAGCAAAAACACAGGTAACGCTAACATAACAAAACCGAATGTTTGTTTCACTGTGTTCATCCACTCACCTGATTTTGGCAAAATTTTATTACCAAACAATGTGATTAACATTAGCGGTACGCCCATACCAAGTGCGAGTAAATAAAGGGTTGCTGCGCCTGTGAATAAATCACCGCTTTGCGCCACATAAAGTAAAGCGCCAGAAAGTGGTGCAGATGTGCAAGGTGATGCTACAAGCCCAGCAATCATTCCCATCGCAAAGGAACCGCCAAAAGCACCTGAGGTTTGTTTTTGGCTCCATGTATTCAATTTATTTTGTAAGCTATTTGGCAATTGAATAGTAAATAAGCCAAACATTGAAAGGGCAAGAACAACAAATAAAATAGAAAGCCCGATCATCACATAAGGATGTTGCAAGGCAATTTGAAACGGCAAACCGATAGCCGCTACTGCGAGACCTAACAAGGTGTAAGTCAGTGCCATGCCTTGAACATAAAGAAAAGCTAAACTAAACGCTCGCATCATATTTGGACGTTGTTGCTGACCAATAACAATAGCAGAAAGCAACGGTAACATTGGCAATACACAAGGTGTAAAAGCCAGCCCCAATCCCAATAAAAAGAAACCGAAAATCGCCCATTTACTATGGAATAAACCATCGGCCAAACGATCTTGTTCAGATAAAAGTGCGGTATTTTTTTCAACTATTTTTTCGACAATTTTCTCTTGAGAAACGGCTAAATCCCCAATTCGTAATACTTTAGTTTCAGGCGGATAACAAAAACCTTCTGTACATCCTTGATAACTGATTTCAACCTGATCATCAGCATTGCTAAATGCGCCGCCAAACACACCATCAATTGAACGAGTAAACACCTTCACTTCACCAAAATAAGGATCTTGATGTAATTCAGCTGCTTGTTGAGCATGCAAAGTGAGAGCATCCGATTTACCCACTAATTCAGCACTAATCTTATCTTGATATAAATAATAGCCATCAGCAATATCCCAATGAACCTGTAATTGACTTTTATCCTTAGATAAAGTTGCGGAAAATGCAAAAGCATCATCTACTTTCAAGAAAGATTGTTTTTTATCAAATAGACCAGCATTCGCTGCAAGTGCGGTAAAAATCAGTGTAAAAAAAAGAAAAAGTTTTTTCATAGAATTGAAAGGAAAAGTAAAAATGCGCGAAATTCTATCACAAAGAAACTTGAATATCTAAAACTATGATTTAGATCATAAAAAGGAAAATCTTATAAAAAATAACCGCACTTTTTTATTGTTACAACAATGTTACACCGCTAGAATGGAATCATGATAGCATACACCAAAATAAGTATAAGGATGGAAAATGGCTACTCCACAAATTCTCGTTGTTGAAGATGAAATCGTTACCCGAAATACGCTTAAAGGGATTTTTGAAGCGGAAGGGTATGATGTGCTTGAAGCAGAAAATGGTGCAGAGATGCATCACATACTAGAAAACCACAATATAAATTTGGTTGTAATGGATATTAATTTACCAGGTAAAAACGGTTTATTATTAGCAAGAGAGCTCCGCGAAGAACTCAACTTGCCACTTATTTTCTTAACTGGTCGTGATAATGAAGTCGATAAAATACTAGGGCTAGAGATCGGTGCCGACGATTATTTAACCAAGCCTTTTAACCCTCGAGAATTGACTATCCGTGCACGAAATTTATTGCATCGCACAATGCCACATCAAGAAAAAGAAAATACATTTGGTCGAGAATTCTATCGTTTTAATGGTTGGAAATTAGATTTAAATAGCCACAGTTTAATTACGCCAGAAGGTCAAGAATTTAAACTTCCGCGCAGTGAATTTCGTGCAATGCTGCATTTCTGTGAAAATCCAGGAAAATTACAAACTCGCGAAGAATTACTAAAAAAAATGACAGGACGTGAATTGAAACCTCAGGATCGAACTGTAGATGTTACAATTCGACGTATCAGAAAACATTTTGAAGATCATCCTGATACCCCAAATATCATTATGACGGTGCATGGTGAAGGATATCGTTTTTGTGGGGATATAGAATAAAGTCATTATTTCTATCAACTGAAAGACTATTTTAAAATTCCTTTTTGAAATTAATTTCCCATTTTGATAGAATCCATACGCTTTCATTGTGATTGTCACAATGAAAAGTGAGTTCGGATGAAGGTAGCTGGAGAGCGGGGAATTGACCCCACACCGACGATGTAAAATCTTTCAGGTGCGATGGCAGGGACTGTTACTGGACGAACCCTTGGAGAGATCCATTTTAGAAATGGACGCCGAAGGCGCAAAAGAGCGGTTAATTTTTCAATCGTTTTTCAAACGCTCAGGCAAAAGGACAGGGGCAAAAGACAATCTATCGTAAGTGTGGAAATTATCTATCTTTTCACCGCACTTTCTTTTCCATTGTATCTTTTCGTCTTCTTGTCGTGTTTATTTTTGATTTAAACGACGAGGAATCACATGACAATTGAGTCAATTCTTTCAGCTATTGATAGCTTTATTTGGGGTGCACCGCTACTCATACTCTTATCGGGCACGGGACTCTATTTAACGCTACGTTTAGGCTTTATTCAAATTCGCTATTTACCACGTGCGCTGGGTTATTTATTTAAAAAAGATAAAGGCGGGAAAGGCGATGTATCATCTTTTGCCGCACTTTGTACCGCATTAGCAGCAACAATCGGAACTGGGAATATTGTGGGCGTTGCAACTGCTGTACAGGCAGGTGGTCCTGGCGCTATTTTTTGGATGTGGCTAGTCGCCTTATTAGGAATGGCAACAAAATATGCCGAATGTTTACTCGCGGTTAAATACCGTGTTCGCGATAAAAATGGCTTTATGGCTGGCGGTCCAATGTATTACATTGAACGCGGTCTAGGCATCAAGTGGCTAGCAAAATTATTTGCATTATTTGGTGTAATGGTTGCCTTTTTCGGGATCGGTACATTCCCACAGGTCAATGCGATTACCTATGCAATGCAAGATACTTTTAATATTCCCGTTTTAGTTACTGCAATTATTGTAACGCTTTTAGTCGGCTTAATCATTCTTGGTGGTGTAAAACGTATCGCAACCGCATCATCGGTAATTGTGCCGTTTATGGCGATTTTATATGTCACTACTTCACTGGTTATTATCCTTTTAAATATAGAAAAAGTACCAGATGCGATCTCATTAATTATTTATAGTGCTTTTGATCCGCAAGCGGCGCTAGGCGGGGCTGTTGGCTTTACCGTAATGAAGGCAATTCAATCAGGCGTCGCTCGAGGCATTTTCTCCAATGAATCAGGTTTAGGAAGCGCACCAATTGCAGCCGCAGCGGCACAAACTCGTGAACCTGTTCGACAAGGCTTAATTTCCATGACCGGTACATTCTTAGATACCATCATCGTTTGTACAATGACAGGTATTGTATTGGTATTAACTGGAGCGTGGAACAATCCTGAATTAGCGGGTGCTACAGTCACAAACTATGCCTTTGCACAAGGTTTAGGGACATCAATTGGCGCAACGATTGTAACCGTCGGTTTATTATTTTTTGCATTCACAACTATTTTAGGCTGGTGTTACTACGGTGAACGTTGCTTTGTTTATCTCGTTGGTATTCGTGGCGTAAAACTATATCGTTTAGCTTATATTGTGTTGGTAGGATTAGGCTCATTCTTACACTTAAATTTAATATGGATTATCGCTGATATCGTAAATGGTTTAATGGCCTTTCCAAATCTCATCGCACTCATTGGATTGCGAAAAGTTGTGATTGAAGAAACAAAAGATTATTTCCAACGCTTGAAAATAAATCATCACGATCAAGACGAAATCGTAGAATAATCAAATGAAAAAAGGTGTGGATATAGTCAATATCCACACCTTTTTTCTTATCACAATTTCCCATCTTAACAACTTATCTTAGAAAGAAAAGCAACTTTTTTTCAGAAATTAGACATAGATCATATTTTTAAAAATTACTTTGACATTTCCTCTTAAAGCCCTTGAAAACCTGAATTAACAAAGCTATTTTGTAATTAAAGAAAACTGTAAATCACGCAACAAAGAGGTAAATGCTATGACACTTAATATCACCAGCAAACAAATGGAAATCACCCCTGCAATTCGTGAACACGTGGAGGAAAGACTCGCGAAATTAGGTAAATGGCAAACACAGTTAATTAACCCCCATTTTGTTTTAAACAAAGTACCGAATGGATTTACTGTAGAAGCATCTATTGGCACGCCACTGGGCAATTTATTGGCAAGTGCAACCTCAGATGATATGTATAAAGCAATTAATGAAGTTGAGGAAAAATTAGAGCGCCAGCTTAATAAACTTCAACATAAAAATGAATCTCGTCGAGCAGATGAACGCTTAAAAGATTCATTTGAAAGTTAATATTGAAAATAAGCTAAACAAAGAAAAGCAAAAGAGCGGTGAAATTTCACCGCTCTTTTTTCTTAACTAGCTTAGATTTGTGTTAAATCTACGTTTTTAGTTTCTTTTGACGCTAATAATGCCAATAGAGTCATGAGGGCATTGATTGCTAAATAAATACCTACGCCCATCACACCAAATGATGCATTAATTTTTAAAGAAATCATCGCCGCAATCGTTGCACCAATAATTGATGCTAAATTATAGGCAAGAGATGCGCCTGAATAACGCACTTCCGTTGGAAATAATTCTGGTAATAGCGCAGCCATTGGACCAAATGTCATCCCCATGATCGCCATACCAATTACTAAAAATGCAAATACGCTCATTGGGGTGCCATTTTCTAAGAAGAATGGCATGGTTAAACCGAGCACGCCAACAGCTACAGTCACCCAAATCAACCATTTACGGCGACCAATTTTATCGGCATAAACACCAGAAATACTGATAAAAATACCAAATACAATAGCACTAATTAATAACAAGCCAGTAAACGTATTTGCTGGGATACCTAAGCCAAGCGCATAACCTGCTTCAGAAAGCTTTGGTGCTGTTCGAGAATATGCCTGAGCAAAAGCCGTCATAATGTAAAACAGAGAATAAGTTGCCACCATAATAAATGTGCCAATAATCATTGGTTTTAAGTGTTTAGTAAAAACAACACTCACTGGTGCATTCAACTTTTTACCTTTTTGCTCAGCTTCCATAAATACATGGCTTTCATGCAAAGTTAAGCGAACATATAAGCCGACAGCGACCAATAAAACAGAAGATACAAACGGAATACGCCATGCCCATTCCACAAGGGCATCTTGTCCGAGGAAATAGCTAACTAAGAAGAATGTTGCATTCGCTACAAATAAGCCGATTGGCGCACCTAATTGAGGGAACGTACCGTACCATGCACGTTTACCTTCTGGCGCATTTTCTGTTGCAACTAAAGCTGCACCGCCCCATTCACCACCTAGACCAATTCCTTGACCAACACGGCATACGCAAAGCAAAATCGGTGCCCAGATACCAATTTGAGCATAATTAGGAAGTAAACCAATTACTACCGTTGAACCACCCATTAAAACAAGTGAGGCAACCAAGGTTTTTTTACGACCAATTTTATCGCCAAAGTGACCGAATAATGCAGAACCAATTGGACGCGCAAAAAATGCTAAAGCAAGCGTAGAAAGAGAAAGTAAATCATTAGAAAGCGGATCATCGCTATGGAAGAATTGCGTATTGAAAACTAATACAGCGGCAGCCGCATAGATATAATAATCAAAAAATTCGATTGCCGTACCGACCATCGAGGCTAACGCCACTTTCATCGGATTATTACGAAGTTGTGTAGACATGTGTTTCCTTAGTAGTTTATTATAAAGAGAAAGGATTGAATCCTAGCATTTTAACTAAGGCCTAGCAATTTTTAATATGCAATTTTCTATTTTTTCAGAGAAATATTTTGAATTTTCTAAATGTGAATTATGTCCAGCGGAAGGAATGGTTACTAAATCAATTTGATTTTCTTTGGCTAAAACTTGGAACTTATGATCTCGTTCCCCACAAAAATAAAAAAATGGCAAAGAACTTAACCGCACTTTTTCACTAAAATCAGGTTGTTTAGATAGACTTGTCGCCAGCAGCATCTTGCCAATATTTTCACCGCAATTTGATTTTCGTTTTTCAACCAACTGTAATCTTTCTTCGGTAGTCAAATGGGAAAACACGGGCTGTTGATACCAATCATTCAACACTTTTTCTGGTGGTTCTTGTATAAAACGTTGCGCCCAAGCAAAATCCTGCTGAAAACGAGCCTGCTTTTCTTCGTCAGTTTTTAAACCTAGATTCGCCCCTTCTAAAATAACGCCTTGCAAATTAGATCGTTCCACCTGAGCTTGCAGCGCATAATACAAAGCAATCCTTCCACCTAGAGAATACCCAACAAGAAAATAGGGTTCATTTTTCACCGCACTTTTGATTTGCTGAGATAAATACTCTGCCGTATCTTCAAAATTTGTGACTTCAATATCTTTAGCTTGCCCGTGAAAAGGTAAATCTAGCGCAATACAATTAAAGTGCGGTAGATTTTCAATGACTTTTTGCCAGTCATTTTTTGTACCAAGAAGTCCATGAAGAAAAATGATGTTTATCATTGAAGGGATTATTGATAGAAATAATAAAATATGGCGGGACTAAAACCCGCCTACAGAATACTTAAGCACCAATCACGGCGTGACTAATTTGCTCGATTAAGCGTTTATACAAACTACTACCATCACTCGGATTTGTTTTAATTTCAATTAACGTTGCCTTGCGACGACTATAAGCCTGTTTCACAACGGAATTGAGATCCGCCCAAGTATAAGGATGAGCGTATTTGAGATCAAACATTGCCGCAATTTGAGAAAAATCACCATTATGCGGTAATCGATAGAACTGATCTTTGACTTGTTCATCCACAGGTAACATATCAAAAATCGCGCCACCATTATTATTGATCACAAAGATTACCGTTGGTTGCGTAACATTTTTGAATAATGCAAAAGAATTTAGATCATATAAAGTGGACGTATCGCCAATCACCGCAACAACAGGTTTATTTGAACCAATACCAATTCCCGCAGCAGTAGCCAACAAACCATCAATTCCACTCGCGCCACGATTGGTATAAACAGGATAACTTTCTGGTAATTGCGTTAGTGCATCAACCAGACGAACAAGTAAACTATTACCTAAAAATAAAACACCGTTATAAGGTAAAAGTGTTGGTAAACGTAATGCGAGCGAGGCTTCCGTTAAATTTCCGCCTACTTGCTGTTCAATAAAGGTCGCACAGAACTTAGATAAAGCTAACGGCTCAAGCAACCAAGGCTTTTGGCGTAAAGGTGGATGTGCACGCAACCAATGATGTGCTTTAGCATTGAATCTTGTCAATGAATGATGGTAAGGATCTAATGCTTTACCGCTTTGTTCAACCAACCAAAATTCACCTTTAAACGCCTGTAAGAATTGATTAATTCGTTTACTGATAAAGCGTGCACCGAATTGAATCACAATATCAGCTTGCAGAAGTTTTTCACAAACAGTTTGGTTTGCTAGCCAAATATCTTCATAAGGCGTCGTTGGAACAACACCAGATTGAATATCCGTCAGTAACACCCAGCCCATGGCACTTGCCCAAGAGTTAATGCCCATCACTTGTTCTGCAGGTAATTGACCAACCACAACGACACCACGTTTTGTACGCCAATGATCCCAATTTTCATGCATTAATACTTCGTTCTGTTGCGCTTCCACATTCATCCAAGACTTAGTTTGAATTAACCAGCGTTGTAACGGCAGCAGCCAAGGGTGAGAGTCTACAGCCTCATCAGTTGCATCATAAAGAGGCTCGGCAAATGGCACATTAATATGAACAACGCCACCCTGTTGTTTTTGTTGGAAGGCCGCTTGTTCAAGCAGAGAAATCAACCATTGCGCAGAGTAATCAACGTTCGGTTTAGGTAAATTAACATTTGCAACTGGATATTGACCAAACATATTTTGCTGCAAAATAGCCTGGTTTGCACCGCACTCCCAAAGTTCTGGTGGACGGTCAGCAGTTAAAACAAATAAATTCACACCTGTTTGGCGTGCTTCAATAATTGCGGGATAAAGGTTTGCAGTCGCCGTACCTGATGTCACAATAATGGCAACAGGCGATTGAGTTGCCTTAGCAATACCCAAGGCAAAAAAACCTAAACCGCGTTCATCAAAATGCGTATGACAAGTGACTGAACCCGCATTTTGCAAACGTACCGCTTCTAGAGTTAAAGGTGTCGAACGCGAACCTGGCGCGATACAAACGTGAGAAACGCCTTGGCGCACCAAGGTTTCTAAAATCACTTTCGACCAACAACGATTAAACACGCTTACCGACATTTTTTTCTCCGTTATCATTTTTCTTCTGCAAACAAGGAAATTAACCCTGCCGCTTTACGTTCAATTTCTTTCCATTCTTCCAATGGCTGCGAGCCTGCCACAATGCCCGCGCCAGCAAATACACGAATACGATGACCTTCAATAAAGGCAGAACGAATCGCTACACAAAACTCTGAACATGCATCGCTCATCACGCCCAATGTTCCCGCATACCAGCCACGATCAAAGGTTTCAATTTCTGACAAAATCATTTTGGCTTGTTGCTGTGGCAAACCCGATACGGCAGCTGTAGGATGAATCGCTTTTAATATATTTACATCTGCATAATGTGCGGTCAAATTTGCACGAATTTTACGAATCAAATGTTGTACTTTACGTAACGGTTTCAATTTCACATTGCTTACATCAAAACTTTCTACTTGCTTACATAAATTCTGTGAAATATCTTCTACGACCAACCAATTTTCTTTTAAATTTTTCTCGTCATTTAACAACCAATTGGCTTGAGATTGCGTTTCTTCCTCACTTTCAGAAACCGATGCCGTCCCCGCCAAAGCTTCGGTTAGCAACAAGTTATACTCACGAGCAAATAGGCGTTCTGGTGTAGAACCAACAAAAACTGAATGAGGGTTTTCAGCCCACAAAAAATGATAACAACCTTGATTTTGTTTTTCGCTTTCTGCTAAAAAATCGTACGCATTAATCGCTTGCTTTAAATGAAAAGTGGTTTCATTGGCTAATACAATTTTTGTCAGATCCCCACTTTTAATTTCTACCAAAGCCTGATTTACCCAATCACACCAAGTTCTTTCGTTAGCTCGAGGCTCTGTATGCAAAGGAATTTGTTTTGGCAAAGCAGAAAGTGCTGTGAAATTTTCAAAAGTTTTGAGGTGGGCTAAAGTATCATTCGCACTTTGCTCATCTGGTACAAAAAATGATACCAATGCACCTTTCTCATCCTGTTCAACAAGAATTTTTGGCAATACAAATTGTGCGGTGCCTTGAAATTGCAAACCACCTACCAATGGGAAACCACTTTCTTCAATAAACTCTTGCGCTAAATTTAACTGTGAAAATGACCGCTCTTCACCAAGAGCGGCTAATGCTTTTGGTTCATCACGAAAATGTAAATAAAATTGTGGATACGCAGATTGACCTTTCAGCCAAGCCAACAAATCGACCTTGTCCAGTTTCACCTGAAAACGGACAAGTTCATTCGTTGATTGCTGTAAATATGCGTGAATTTGCGATTTTAACTCGCCTATTGCCTGCGCTAAATCATTCATTAGATTTTGTTTTAAATACACAAAAAATTAGCCGTATTCTACCGCAGATTGTTAATGACAAAAAATTTTTTTACAAAATCTTTTCAATATTGAAAATTCAGCGTAAATTAACCGCACTTTTCTCGAAAAATTTATTAGAAACAAAAGGATTTCACTATGCGATTATTCCCAAAATCCGACAAATTAGAACACGTATGTTATGACATTCGCGGGCCAGTGCACAAAGAAGCACTACGCTTAGAAGAAGAAGGCAATAAAATTTTAAAACTTAATATCGGCAATCCCGCACCTTTCGGCTTTGAAGCACCAGACGAAATTTTAGTGGACGTGCTACGTAATTTGCCGTCAGCGCAAGGCTACTGTGATTCAAAAGGGTTATATTCTGCTCGTAAAGCCATTGTTCAATATTACCAATCAAAAGGGATTCACGGCGCGACCGTCAATGATGTGTATATTGGTAACGGCGTCTCTGAGCTTATCACAATGGCCATGCAAGCATTACTCAATGATGGTGATGAAGTACTTGTGCCGATGCCTGATTATCCGCTTTGGACTGCTGCGGTAACACTTTCTGGCGGTAAAGCTGTTCATTACCTTTGTGATGAAGAAGCAAATTGGTTTCCCGCTATTGATGATATTAAAGCCAAGGTGAATGCAAAGACTAAAGCGATTGTCATCATCAACCCGAACAACCCAACTGGAGCGGTGTATAGCAAAGAATTATTACAAGAAATTGTGGAAATCGCGCGCCAAAATAATTTGATTATCTTCGCTGACGAAATCTACGACAAAATTTTATATGACGACGCAGTGCATCATCACATTGCCGCACTTGCTCCTGATTTATTAACTGTTACGCTGAATGGTTTATCAAAAGCTTATCGAGTTGCAGGCTTCCGCCAAGGCTGGATGATTTTGAACGGACCAAAACATAATGCGAAAGGTTATATTGACGGCTTGGATATGCTGGCATCAATGCGTTTATGTGCCAACGTACCAATGCAACATGCAATTCAAACCGCACTGGGTGGCTATCAAAGTATTAATGAGTTTATTTTGCCAGGCGGACGATTACTTGAGCAACGCAATAAAGCCTACGATCTCATCACTCAAATTCCAGGCATTACTTGCGTGAAACCAATGGGAGCGATGTATATGTTCCCAAAAATTGATGTGAAAAAATTCAATATTCACAGTGATGAAAAAATGGTGCTAGATTTACTCCGCCAAGAAAAAGTGCTACTTGTGCACGGTAAAGGATTTAATTGGCATTCACCTGATCACTTCCGCGTAGTGACCCTTCCTTATGTGAATCAGCTTGAAGAAGCCATTACAAAATTAGCAAGATTTTTGTCGGATTACCGTCAATAATGTATGCGTTGACAAAATTACAAAGGGGACTAAATGTCCCCTATTTTTATTGTAAATTTCAAAAATAAAGTGCGGTCATTTTTTTGACTAAATTTACTTAGCCATTTTTATCTTTAGCGGCTTTATAAAGCTCCATCGCTTCAGGTAATAAACGTTGTAAGTTTTCTTGACGAGATTGATCACTAGGATGAGTAGAAGCTAACACATCAAGAGCACCTCGAGAACCACCAGACACTTTTACCATTTTTTGCCACAATCCTGGCGCTACCTGTGGGTTGTATCCAGAACGAGCCATTAACATTAATCCCACTTCATCTGCTTCGGTTTCAGCGCTACGAGAATAAGGTTTGTCTAAAGCAAAATCTTTAGTAAGCGAAACCAAATCAGTCACATCCGTCCCAACTGCAATAGATAATGCTGTCCCTCCAATGGCACCAACAATATTACTAACGGTTCCAAAGTTAGTTTTAGCTTTACCATGCTCTTTTAATGCATGAGCCATTTCATGCCCCATTACCACCGCGATTTCGTTATCATTAAGTTGTAAAGTATCAACTAACCCAGTATAGAATGCCATTTTACCGCCCGGCATTGCCCAAGCATTCAATTCTTTTGACTTAATAACATTAATTTGCCAGTTAAATTGCTGTCCGGTTTCATTAGCTTGGTTTGCATAATTCACCATTTTATGAAACACATGGTGAATTCGTTTTGCGGTATTTGATGAAGTATCAATTGCCCCCTGAGTACGAATTTTTCCCATTTCTTGTGCATAACTACTCGCCGCCTCTCGATTTATAGAAGCCGAATCAGCACAAGCTGTGATAAGTGAACTAGCTAATAGCGCAAAAGCAAAACTTTTAAGTTGTTTTTTCATAAGTGATCCTTTTTTGAACTGACGCAGATTATATGAATTTATTATTTTTTGTCGATATAAATATATTGCACTTTTCTTTTGCACTACTATAATAGTGCAAATTTGTTTTAGAGGCATTTTATGACACAACAAAAATCCCCCTCTCTCTTAGGCGGAGCGATGATCATCGCGGGTACAGCTATTGGTGCAGGCATGCTTGCCAATCCAACTTCAACGGCTGGTGTATGGTTTATTGGTTCGATTCTCGCTTTAATTTATACTTGGTTTTGTATGACAACATCAGGATTAATGATCCTAGAAGCTAATCTACATTATCCAACAGGTTCAAGTTTTGACACTATCGTTAAAGATTTATTAGGAAAAAGTTGGAATGTTATCAATGGTCTTTCCGTTGCTTTCGTCTTGTATATTTTGACTTATGCCTACATCACCTCAGGCGGAGGCATTACACAAAATCTGCTCAACCAAGCATTCAGTTCTGCTGAAAGTGCGGTAGATATTGGAAGAACTTCAGGATCTTTAATTTTCTGCCTTATCCTTGCAGCTTTCGTGTGGCTTTCAACCAAAGCTGTGGACCGTTTCACAACCGTGTTAATTGTCGGGATGGTGGTCGCTTTTTTCCTTTCTACTACCGGTTTATTAAGCTCTGTAAAAACAGAGGTGTTATTCAATACCGTTGCTGAAAGCGAACAAACATATTTACCTTATTTATTCACCGCACTTCCTGTTTGCTTAGTGTCTTTCGGTTTCCATGGAAATGTACCGAGTCTCGTAAAATATTACGATCGCGATGGTAGCCGCGTGATGAAATCAATCTTTATTGGTACGGGGTTAGCACTCGTAATTTATATTTTATGGCAACTTGCTGTGCAAGGTAATTTGCCACGCAACGAATTTGCTCCGGTAATTGAAAAAGGCGGCGATGTTTCTGCATTACTAGAGGCATTACATAAATATATTGAAGTAGAATACCTTGCCGTCGCATTAAATTTCTTTGCTTATATGGCGATTGCCACATCATTCTTAGGCGTAACGTTAGGCCTATTTGATTATATTGCGGATCTGTTTAAATTTGACGATAGCTTGTTAGGACGAACAAAAACCACATTGGTGACATTTTTACCACCGCTATTATTAAGTTTACAATTTCCTTATGGCTTTGTGATTGCCATTGGTTATGCAGGATTAGCAGCAACCATTTGGGCTGCAATCGTACCTGCACTTCTTGCTAAAGCAAGCCGTCAAAAATTCCCAAATGCGACTTATAAAGTTTACGGTGGCAATTTTATGATTGGCTTTGTGATCTTATTCGGTGTATTAAACATTGTGGCACAAGTCGGTGCCAACTTAGGATGGTTTGCCAATTTCACAGGATAAGTTTTACTCAATACAATAAGGGCGTATATCATGCGCCCTTTTTATTTGTAATATAGGATACGAGATGAATAATAAAACTAGCGTTTATGACAAAGAAAACTTCTTTGATCTTTATCAGAAACTCCGCGCAAATCCAATTAGTCTCAATGAAATTGTTGAAAAGCCCACCATGCTCTCACTGTTGCCTGATTTAAAAGGGAAAAAATTACTCGATTTAGGCTGTGGTACAGGAGGACATTTACAACTTTACTTAGAACGAGGGGCGGCTAAAGTGATTGGAACCGATCTTTCCGAAAAAATGCTCGAACAAGCTGAAAAAGATCTGCAAAAGTGCGGCCAATTTTCAGGGCGTTTTTCCTTATATCAGTTACCTATGGAAAAATTAGCTGAGTTACCAGAACGTCATTTTGATGTGATTACTAGCTCTTTTGCCTTTCATTATATTGAAAATTTTCCAGCATTATTATCAACTATCTATGACAAACTCTTGTCCAATGGCACATTAATTTTCTCACAAGAACATCCGATAACTACCTGCCACAAAGAAGGAGAACGCTGGGAAAAAAATGACAAAAAACAGCAAGTTGCTTATCGTTTAAATCATTATCGAGAAGAAGGGAAACGCAATAGAAATTGGTTCAAACAACCTTTTCAAACCTATCATCGAACAACAGCGACAATTATCAATAATTTAATTCATACAGGGTTTCAAATCGAGCAAATGGAAGAACCTATGCTTGCCGACCAACCGCAATGGCATAATGAATTTAAAGATTTATCACACCGACCACCACTGTTATTTATCAAAGCAAGAAAAGTGGAGAAATAAACAAAATAAACTGGTTTTTAACCGCACTTTATGGTATAAATCGCCCCGCTGTTTTTGCCTTTCAAAAGCAGCTTTTTAATTACTAACAACACACACATATCAACAAGGCTTAATCGGGGTGCCAAACGGTCGATTAGCTGATATGTGGAGGCTCAACCCCAACAAAAGGAAAATATTATGGCACAAGTTTCAATGCGCGACATGATCAACGCAGGCGTACACTTCGGACACCAAACTCGTTACTGGAACCCACAAATGAAACCTTTCATTTTTGGTGCTCGTAACGGTGTTCACATCATCAACCTTGAAAAAACTTTACCTTTATTCAACGAAGCTTTAGCGGAATTAACTCGCATTGCTAGCAACAATGGTAAAGTATTATTCGTTGGTACAAAACGTGCAGCGTCTGAAGCAGTACAAGCTGCAGCATTAGACTGTCAACAATATTACGTAAACCACCGTTGGTTAGGTGGTATGTTGACTAACTGGAAAACCGTTCGTCAATCAATTAAACGTTTAAAAGATTTAGAAACTCAATCTCAAGACGGTACTTTTGAAAAATTAACCAAAAAAGAAGCGTTAATGCGTACCCGTGAGATGGAAAAACTTGAATTAAGCCTTGGCGGTATCAAAGATATGGGCGGCTTACCAGATGCGTTATTCGTTATCGGTGCTGACCACGAACATATCGCGGTTAAAGAAGCAAACAACCTAGGTATTCCTGTATTTGCTATCGTTGATACTAACTCAACTCCAGCTGGCGTAGATTTCGTTATCCCTGGTAACGATGATGCGACTCGTGCTATCCAACTTTACGTTTCTACAGCTGCAGCAGCGGTTAAAGAAGGTCGTGGTAATGAAGCTCAAGTTGCTGAAGAATTAGCAGCTGACGCAGAATAATTTAAGTTTTGCAGTAAGGCGAAGCCCTTAATAATCAAACGATTAATTGGCATAGGGGCTAAAATTTAGCCCCTATATTTTTATCTAAAAGTGCGGTCAAAATAAACCGCATTTTCGACAGAGGATTTTAAAAATGGCTGAAATCACAGCATCATTAGTAAAAGAACTTCGTGAACGTACCGGTGCCGGTATGATGGAATGTAAAAAAGCATTAGTTGAAGCAAACGGTGATATCGAGTTAGCAATCGACAACATGCGTAAATCTGGTCAAGCTAAAGCAGCTAAAAAAGCAGGCCGTGTTGCAGCTGAAGGTGTTATCCTTGCTCGTGTAGAAAATGGTTTCGGTGTATTAGTTGAAATGAACTGTGAAACTGACTTCGTAGCAAAAGATGCTGGCTTCTTAGGTTTAGCAAACGAAGTTGCTGATTTCGCAGCAGCAAACAAAGGTACAACTATCGAAGCATTACAAGCACAATTCGAAGAAAAACGTGCTGCATTAGTAGCTAAAATCGGTGAGAACATGAACATCCGTCGTGTTGCTTACTTAGATGGTCAAGTAATTGCTCAATACTTACACGGCGCGAAAATCGGTGTATTAGTTGCAGGTCAAGGTTCTGCAGATGAACTTAAAAAAGTAGCTATGCACGTAGCTGCATCTAAACCTGAATTCGTGAACCCAGAAGATGTATCTGCTGAAGTGGTTGAACACGAACGTCAAATCCAAATCGACATCGCAGTTAACTCTGGCAAACCAAAAGAAATCGCAGAGAAAATGGTTGAAGGCCGTATGAAGAAATTCACTGGTGAAGTTTCATTAACTGGCCAACCATTCGTAATGGATCCTTCTGTATCTGTAGGTGACTTCTTAAAATCAGTAAACACCTCAGTTTCTAACTTCATCCGTTTAGAAGTTGGTGAAGGTATCGAGAAAAAAGAAGAAGACTTTGCTGCTGAAGTAGCAAAAATCACTGGCGGTAACGCGTAATTCTTTAAAGATAACGATATGTTAATAAGCCCAACTTAAGTTGGGCTTATTTATTTTATAGGATAAGTTGTGCTTAATTAACGGGCTTAAACTTTTTTAGTTACGTTTAGTAAAATAAAAAATCCACACTTTAATAGTAAACTTTTAAAGTCTGGATTTTGTAATAAAACTTCAGAAGAAATTAAGAAATTTTCTTTTCTAACACTTTTAAACGTTTATTTATTCCATCAATACCTAACGTCAGTGCCGCTGTTTTACGCCATTCTTTATTCGTTTGCAATGGAATACCAGAGGAATATACTCCAGGCTCTGTAATTGGGCGCATAACCATTCCCATTCCAGTAATCGTGACTTTATCGCAAATTTCCATATGGCCATTAATCACACTTGCACCGCCAATTAAGCAATAGCGCCCAACAGTCAAACTACCTGCCATAATAACGCCACCAGCAACCGCTGTACCTGTGCCTATATGAACATTATGTGCAATTTGACAAAGGTTATCGATAATCACGTTATCTTCAATAATCGTTGCGTCTAATGCGCCTCTATCGATACAGGTATTCGCACCAATCTCAACGTTATTACCAATTATTACTTGCCCTACTTGTGGAATTTTAATCCAACGACCACGATCATTTGCGTAACCAAAACCATCACTACCGATGACTGTTCCTGATTGAATTAAGCAATTAGTGCCAATCTCAACGTTATGGTAAACAGTTACATTAGCCCAGAGTTGAGTGCCTGAACCTATCTTAGTATTTTTACCAACAAAACAATTTGCACCAATGATCACGTTATCACCAAGTACAACACCTTCTTCAATCACTGCATTGGCGCCAATTGAAACATTCTTCCCTAAAAATGTGTCATCAAAAATTACCGCACTTTTTGCAATGCCTTGCGCAGCCTTTGGTGTGCTATCCATATATTGAGCCAAAATTGCGTAAGCTACATAAGGATCTTTAACAATAAGTAAATTACTTTCTGGAGAACAGTGTTCGACATCCTCTTCAGAAACAACCAAAATTCCTGCTTTAGAATCTTTCAATAATGCACGAAATTTTGCGTTAGAAATAAAAGTAAGTTGATTTGATTGGGCTTTATCGAGTGGAGCGATATTCTCAACAACAACATCGGCGTTACCGCGAACGGTAGCGCCGATTTGAGTTGCCAATTCTTGTAAAGAATAGGATTTTTGCATTATGAGAACCTATTATTTTTTCTCTTGAGCTTTTTCAGAAGCAGGGATAGATTTTAATACTTCTTCTGTGATGTCTTTACCCTCTACCGCAAACACAACTGAATTTGCATCAAGCACATAAGTATAACCTTTCTCTTTTGCTAAATTATTTGTAGCAGTTTGAATACTATCTAATAATTTACCACGCTCTTCTGCTTGACGTTTTTCATTTTGCGCTTGGAACTCTTGAACTTTTTTATCTTGTTCCTGCATTAATTTTTGTAATTCAGCATCTTCAGCAGCGCCTAATTTATTAATTTCCTCTTGGCGTTTTTGAATATCTGCTTGACGTAAGCGAGGCGCATCTTTTTCCAAAGCGGCAACTTTTGCTTCAACTTTCTTACGAGCAGCTACGATTTTATCATCAACTGCTTTTTTACTTGCAGCTAATTTTTCAGCTACAGGCTTAAATTCAGCATCAAGTTTATCCGCTACCGCTTGACGATCTGGGTGATTTTGGAAAATATAACCTGCATTAATAAAAGCAATTTTTTCTTCAGCTGCAGCATAGCCTGAAGCAAGTGCGATACCTAAAGCAAGTGCGGTTACTTTTGCGATGTTTTTCATTTGATAAATATCCTTAATTAAATAGTGGTTTGTTTAATATTTTCTCTACCTAATAAAATTAGGCAGAGAATGTTATCTTTGAATTCTAATGATGGAAAAAGTTCAATTTATTAGAAAGAACCACCAATACTAAATTGGAACTGTTCTACATCATCATTTTCATATTTTTTGATCGGTTTAGCATAAGAGAACACTAACGGTCCAATAGGTGATTGCCATTGGAAACCAACCCCAGCAGATGCACGAACTCGACTAGCTTTTCCATAATCAGGTAAATTTAACGCAGCAATACTTGCGTCTAATGCTTTATCGGATTTCCATTTTGTATTCCACACACTTGCAGCGTCCACAAATAATGAGGTTCTAACAGAGTTTTGGCCTTTATCACCGACAAATGGAGTTGGCACAATTAACTCTGCACTAGCTGTAGCTATTGCATTACCCCCCACAATATCTGTGCTTGGTACCCATTTATTTTGGGTTGGATTTAAATAAATAGCATTCGGTCCAACAGCACCATATGCAAATCCACGTAAAGAGCCAATACCACCAGCAGTATAATATTGATAGAATGGCAAGCGTTTGTTACCAAATCCATTTGCATAGCCAACAGATGCTTTTGCCGACATTACCCAGCGATGATCTCGATCTAATGGATAGAATCCTTGAACATCAGCACTTAATTTATAGTATTTATTATCAGAACCAGGAGTCGTAACTCGTCCACCAAGACTTGCTTTGACCCCTTTAGTTGGGAAATATCCTCTATTGAGACTGTTATAGTTCCAACCGAATGAGAAATCAAAGTCGTTTGTTTTAATAGCATTTCCATTAAAATTCATCGATTGCATATATAAATCACGACTATATTCTCTCGCGAAGTTACTAATTTTATTATAGCTATAACCTAATCCTACATAGTAAGAGTTATTTTCATTTACAGGGAAACCTAAAGTAACGTTACCACCATAAGTCGTACGTTTATAATTAGAAGAGGTGTCATTTCTAGAGTTGTCATAGTTTTCAAAGAAAACATTTCCACCTAAACTGACTCCATCTTTCGTGAAATACGGCTCAACATAACCTAAATTTACGCTAGTACCGTAGTCATTACGTGTTCCACCAAGGCTAACTGAAGCACCAGTTCCCAAGAAATTATCTTGTTTAACACTAGCTTGATAACTAATACCACTCTCTGTACCGTAGCCAATACCAAAGTTGATACTACCTGTATTACGCTCTTTAACTTTATACACGACATCTACTTCGTCATCCGTACCTTTTACAGGATCAATTCGGTTTTCTACGGTTTCAAAGAATCCTGTACGATCTAAACGGATTTTACCTAACTCAACTAATTGCGAGTTATACCACGCCCCTTCTTGCTGGCGCATTTCTTGACGTAAAGTACTATCCGCTGAAACAGTATTTCCTTCAAAGCGTAGTTGACGAACAGTTAAACGTCGACCAGCATCAACAACAAAAGTAATAGCTAAAGTTTTATTTGCATCATCAAAATCAGGTACAGCATTCACTGTTGCAGTACCGTAACCACGTTCACCCAATTTGGCTTTAATCGCATTTTCAACATCGGCAATGTCACTTCGACGGAAAGTGTCATTTAAGTGTAATGAAGAAAGCAAGGGTTCAAGTTCTGAAGCCATCCCACCCACATTACCAACAATGCGAGCACTACGAAGGTCATACTGTAAACCTTCATTTACATCAATGGTTACATTTACTTTCGTTTTTTCATCATTTAGCTGAACATCAGTTTTAGTGATTTGTGCTTTGGCATAACCATTATTTAAATAATAATCACGAATTGACTGTAAATCTTTCTCGAACTGAGCGCCTTCAAATTTATTACCCCATAATTTCCACCAAGAATCAGGTTGTAATTCCATTTGCTCTTGCAACGTACTGCTACTAACAGATTCATTACCATTGAAAGTTAATGATGCTAATTTTGCAGTATCATCTTCATTAATCTGAATTAAAATTTCAGCACGATTATTTGGTAACGTATTGACAATAGGTTCAACGGTTGCGTTATAGCGACCTACGCTTGCATAGTGCTCTTTTACACTTTTGGCAAATTCATTTAATTTTTCTCGAATTAAAACATCACCAACTTTAAAACCGTTAGCATCTAAGTTTTGTTTAAGTGCTTCAGTGGGAATAACAGAGTTACCTCTGATTTTAACATCTGAAATGATCGATTTAGCCACAACGCTAACAACAAGCACATCGCCTTCTTGATGCGCATTCACATCATCGAATCGACCACTTACGAATAAAGAGCGGACAATATTAGCCACATCATTGTCAGTCACACGCTGACCGGCACGAACAGGTAGACTTGCTCGGATTTGTTGTTCTAAGTCGCCTTGAACACCATCCACACGAATATCTTTTGCCACAAAAGGTGCGGCAAACACAGTCGTTGTCGTACCGAATAATAAACTTGCGATTAGAAGTTTTTTCATCGATTGTATCCTATATAAATTATAGACGTAAAAAATCATTAAATAATGCAAACACTGTTAAACTTAATAACAGTGCTGCGCCAATTCGATAACAGATGCTTTGCACCCGCTCAGAAACAGGTTTTCCTTTAACAGCTTCCATTGCTAAAAAAACTAAATGACCGCCATCTAATACAGGCAATGGGAATAAATTCATAATACCTAAATTCACACTAATCAATGCCATAAAACTTAAAAAATACACCAATCCAATATTAGCGGATGCACCAGCACCTTTAGCAATAGAAATCGGGCCGCTTAAATTGTTTAATGACAAATCACCCGTGATTAATTTTCCTAACACCTTCAAGGTTAACACAGAAAGTTGGCCAGTCTTTTCAATGCCTTTTTGCAAAGAGTTAAGGATATCATATTTTAATTCAGTACGATATTCATCAGATAATTTTACGAAAGTTGGGCTTAAACCTACAAACCATTTTCCACTCTGATTACGCACTGGAGTGATAATTTTGTCAAGCGTTTCCCCATTACGTTCAACTTTAATAGAAAAAGATTCGCCTTGTTCGACCTGTTTTATAAAATCTTGCCAAGGAAGTGCGGTTAAATTTTCTTTTAAAATTTTATCACCGATTTGTAAACCTGCTTTCTCAGCTGGAGAACCTTGAACAACTTTAGAAAGCACCATTTCAACTTTAGGACGCATAGGCATAATCCCTAATGCCTCAAAAGCACTTTCTTTTTCAGGATCAAAAGTCCAATTTGTAAGATTTAAAATACGTTGTTGTTCAACATTAGAACCGAAAGGAGAAAGGGTAATTTCAACATTAGGCTCACCCATTTTTGTGGCAAGTAGCATATTGATGGTTTCCCAATCTTGAGTTTCTTCACCATCAACAGCAAGAATTTGCGTATTAGGTTCAATGTGAGCTTGTGCTGCGATTGAACTTGGTGTTATTGATTCAATCACAGGTTTAACACTTGGCATTCCATAAAGGTAGATGACCCAATAGGCAAAAATGGCGAAAATAAAATTCGCCAAAGGGCCTGCAATAATCACAAATGCGCGTTGTAATACGCTTTTACTGTCAAATGCTTGTGACTTTTGTTCAACTGGAACCGCTTCATTACGTCCATCAAGCATTTTTACATAGCCGCCTAAAGGAATCATTGAAACCGCAAATTCTGTACCATGCTTATCGATACGTTTCCAAATTACCTTACCAAAGCCAATCGAAAAACGATGGACTTTTATACCGCACTTTCTAGCAGCCCAAAAGTGACCATATTCGTGAACGGATACTAATACCGCAATAGCAATGATAAAAGAACCTAGCGACCACAAAAATGACATTCAGAATCCTTATAACACAAAGAAATAGAAGTAGCTGAAAAAAGGTACCGCAGCAGTCAAGCTATCAATGCGATCTAATACACCACCATGACCCGGAATTAATTGACTGCTGTCTTTAACTCCTGACTCACGTTTAAACATACTTTCAGTTAAATCGCCCAATACTGAAATTGCAACTGTAGCAACGGAAAGAATAATGAATCCAGAGATATTTCTCTCACCAACTAAAACATCGCCAGAGAAATGAATAAATACAAAAGCAAGCACTAACGCTGTAATTAAACCACCAACAACGCCTTCCCAACTTTTACCAGGTGAAACTTTTGGCGCAAGTTTACGTTTACCAAATACGCGCCCGCTAAAATAAGCACCAGAATCAGCCGCCCAAACAAGCACAAATACATAAAGTAATAAAAATAAGCCGTGATAAGGATCATGGGTATAGTGTTCTAAACGTAAACGCAATACCCCAGCGATAAATGGAATTAAAGTAGAAAAGGCAAATAAAAGCTGTAAAAGAGGATTTTTAGACCAAAATTTAGCTGATTGAGGATAACTCACCACAAGCAATAAAGCTAAAAGCCACCAACCAACAGCGTTCATCAATAAAAGCTGAAGATGCTGTTCAAACACACGACCAGCATCTAAATAGTTGCCCTCAGTGTAGAGCCATAAAAAAATAAAGGCGCCTAAAAAGGCTGCAACACAAAAACGCGCTAAAGGCTGTTTAAGGCGAGCAAACTGAGTCCATTCCCAAACGCCTAAAGTCGCTACTGTACCTAACGCAAGGGCAAAATAAAAAGGCGTGAATAAAAATAGCGCACATAGCACCGCTACGATTAACACAATGGCAGATAAAACTCGTTGTTTAAGCATAATTTTAATCCATTTATTGAATTATTCTGTCCCACCAAAACGGCGATGACGTTGTTGATAACAGGCGATGGCACGGTTAAATTCCGCCTCATCAAAATCTGGCCACAGCACATCGGAAAAATAAAGTTCCGCATATGCAATTTGCCATAATAAAAAATTACTAATCCGTTGTTCACCACTGGTACGAATCAATAGATCTACTGGTGGTTCATCTTGTGTAACCAAATGACGCTGAAAAGCAATTTCATCAATCTCCTCAACGCTCATTTCATTATTTTTTACTTTTTCTGCAAGTTGTTTTGCTGCTTGCACAATATCCCAACAACCGCCGTAATTTGCAGCAATATTAAGCGTAAGTGCGGTATTTTTTTCTGTTAAATTTTCCGCTTTTGCAATTTTTTCTTGCAAAGATTCACTAAAACGAGATACATCGCCAATAATTTTCAGGCGAATATTATTTTTATGTAATTTTTTCACTTCGTGGTCTAACGCTTGCATAAAAAGCGTCATTAATGCGCTGACTTCTTGCTCTGGTCGATTCCAATTTTCGCTACTAAAGGCATAAAGTGTAAGAAAATTCACGCCAGTTTGGCGAGCATAACTTACTGCTCGGCGAACTGCAGATACGCCATTGGTATGACCAAAAATACGCATTTTATTTTTTTGTTTTGCCCACCGCCCATTACCATCCATAATAATGGCAACGTGTTTTGGAATATTGTTTTGATCGAGTTCTATCATTATTTTTATTATAAAAAGATCCCTATAAATTCGGCTGTGAACTATATCATAAGTTGTATTTGCTTGCTATGGATTAGCGATCCCTAATCCACACTTTATTTTTTACATAATTCATTTTTATAATAAAGAAAAATAAACAAAACGAAGAATTTATGTCTGCGATTGAACAAAATAAAGACGGTATTAGATTAAGAATATTCTTACAGCCAAAAGCCAGTAAAGATCATATTGCTGGCATTCACGATGATGAACTAAAAATTACCATTACTGCGCCACCTGTTGATGGTCAAGCAAATGCGCATTTATTGAAATTTTTAAGTAAATCCTTCAAAGTGCCCAAAAGCAGTATTATTTTAGAAAAAGGGGAATTGAGCCGACACAAACAAGTTTGGATTCCTGACCCAAAATTAATTCCCAAAGAAATTCAAAATCTATTGTAAAAACAAAGAAAAAAATCACCGCACTTTGGACTCTCACCCTATCAATTTATGCCGTTTTACGGTATTCTATACCACATTTTCTATTGTCAAAATGCTGCAAAAGTGCGGTTAAAATTTAAGGTGATTTTATGCAAGAACAATATCGCCCCGATATGATCGAACCAAAGGTTCAACAATATTGGGCAGAAAATAAAGTTTTCAAAGCAATCAAAGACGAATCTAAAGAAAAATATTACTGTCTTTCTATGTTCCCGTATCCTTCTGGCCGCCTGCATATGGGGCATGTGCGCAACTACACTATTGGTGATGTAATTTCTCGTTATCAACGCATGCTAGGCAAAAACGTATTACAACCATTTGGTTGGGATGCTTTCGGCTTACCAGCAGAAGGTGCCGCAATCAAAAACAAAACTGCGCCAGCTAAATGGACGTACGAAAACATCGCTTACATGAAAAAACAACTTCAGCTTTTAGGCTTTGGTTTCGACTGGGATCGTGAAATCGCAACCTGTAAACCAGAATACTACAAATGGGAGCAATGGTTCTTCACTGAGCTTTATAAAAAAGGCTTAGTGTACAAAAAAACCTCAACCGTAAACTGGTGCCCGAACGATGAAACCGTACTCGCAAACGAGCAAGTACACGAAGGTTGTTGCTGGCGTTGTGATACACCTGTGGAACAAAAAGAAATCCCACAATGGTTTATCAAAATTACTGACTATGCAGAGCAATTATTAGGTGGTTTAGATACCCTTCCACAATGGCCTGACATGGTAAAAACCATGCAACGCAACTGGATTGGTCGTTCTGAAGGGGTAGAAATTACCTTTGATGTTGCAGATACCAACGAAAAAGTAGCAGTTTACACCACGCGTCCAGATACCTTTTACGGTGTGAGTTATCTAGGCATTGCGGCGGCACATCCATTAGCAAGTTTGGCAGCTCAAAACAATCCCGAATTAGCCGCCTTTATCCAAGAAGCGAAAAACGCAAAAGTAGCAGAAGCAGATCTTGCGACAATGGAGAAAAAAGGAATGGCAACGGGCTTATTTGCTATTCATCCATTGACGGGTGAAAAATTACCGATTTGGGTCGCTAATTTCGTGTTAATGCACTACGGTACTGGTGCGGTAATGGCTGTTCCAGCTCACGACCAACGCGACTTTGAATTTGCTCAAAAATACAGCTTACCAATTAAACAAGTGATCGCACCACTTGCAGATGAAGAAATTGATTTAACCAAACAAGCCTTTACTGAACACGGCAAACTTGTTAATTCAGCTGAATTTGATGGTAAAGATTTTGATGGTGCTTTCAATGGTATTGCAGATAAATTAGAAAAATTAGGTGTTGGAAAACGTCAAGTGAATTATCGTTTACGTGACTGGGGCGTTTCTCGCCAACGTTATTGGGGGGCGCCAATTCCGATGCTAACCCTTGAAAATGGTGATGTAGTACCTGCACCAATGGAAGATTTACCAATTATTCTTCCTGAAGATGTGGTAATGGATGGCGTGAAAAGTCCAATTAAAGCTGATCCTAATTGGGCAAAAACAACCTTTAACGGCGCACTAGCGTTAAAAGAAACGGATACCTTTGATACCTTTATGGAATCCTCTTGGTATTACGCGCGCTACACTTGTCCACAATATCAAAATGGCATGCTTGATGCGGAAGAAGCAAACTATTGGTTACCAGTGGATCAATATATCGGTGGTATTGAACACGCAACAATGCACTTACTTTACTTCCGTTTCTTCCACAAATTATTACGCGATGCAGGATTTGTAACCAGTGACGAACCAGCCGATAAATTATTATGTCAAGGTATGGTGCTTGCAGATGCCTTCTACTACACCAGTCCAACAAATGAGCGTATTTGGGTAAGTCCAACACAGGTGACTCTTGAACGTGATGAAAAAGGCAGAATTATTAAGGCGACCGATCCTGAAGGGCGTGAACTAGTCCACAGTGGCATGACCAAAATGTCTAAATCCAAAAATAACGGTATTGACCCACAAGAAATGGTAGAAAAATATGGCGCTGATACTGTTCGTCTGTTTATGATGTTTGCCTCTCCAGCAGAAATGACCTTGGAATGGCAAGAATCTGGCGTAGAAGGTGCGAAACGTTTCTTAGGTCGTGTATGGAATTTAGTGTATCAATATCAACAAAATCCAGCAAAAACTAGCCTAGATATCACCGCACTTTCAGCCGCGCAAAAAGCGCTTCGTCGTGAAGTACATAAAACCATTGCAAAAGTGAGCGATGATATTGGTCGTCGTCAAACATTTAATACTGCGATTGCAGCAGTAATGGAGTTGATGAATAAACTGACTAAGGCTTCCTTAGAAAGCGATCAAGATCGTGCAGTCATGGCGGAAGCATTAAGTGCAGTTGTGCGTATGCTTTATCCAATTACGCCACATATCTGCTTTGAATTATGGCAAGCGCTAGGAAATGAAAGTAACATCGATACCGCTGAATGGGTGAAAGCTGATGAAGCCGCAATGGTAGAAGATGAAAAACTCATTGTTGTGCAAGTAAATGGCAAAGTTCGTGGAAAAGTGACTGTTCCTGCAACGTCTTCAGAAGAGGAAATTAAAGCTGTGGCCAAAGCAGATCCTAATGTTGCAAAATTCCTTGATGGAAAAGAAATTCTTAAAGAAATCTATATTCCATTAAAAATGTTGAATTTTGTGGTTAAACCATAATCCGTAGAATCTGTGGAATATTGATATTTCACAGGTTCTATCTTTATATTAGTGTATGGATTTTAAATTCATACACTCCACAATAAAGGTAATTTTTATGATTAAATCAATCAAAGCGTTCTTTATTGTAGCAAGCATTACCGCGCTTTCTGCTTGCGGCTGGCATTTTCAAAATGGTACATTAATTCCACAAGAATTACGTACTCTTACATTTGAAAGCCCTGATCCATACAGCGAAATGTCAGTGGCGATGCATAATCAGCTACAAGCGAACAACATTCAGCTCGTCAATTCGACTCAAGGCGTTCCTGTTTTGCGTATCAATAAATTCCGCACAAATGATGAAGTCGCCTCTGTCTTTAAACGCGGACGTGAAGCTGAAAAAGTATTGATGTTAGAAGTGGAAGCAAGCATTCGTTTAGCGAATGGTGAAAGCCACCCAATCACGGCAAAAGTCAACCGTACTTTCTTTGATAACTCTCGCGCAGCATTGGCTAAATCCGCCGAACGAGAAGTAATTTGGAATGATATGCGGGAACAAGCTGCACGTCAGCTCATTACTAAAATGGTTGCATTAGAAAAACAAGTGAAAAACAAATAATGAATCGCATCTTTCCTGAGCAACTCAATCAACATCTTTCCCAGCGTTTAGCCAAAGTTTACTTTTTGGTAGGACAAGATCCCTTGTTACTGAGTGAAAGTGAAGATGCCATTTATAAAACAGCCAGCCAACAAGGATTCGATGAGAAAAATAGCATCCAGATTGATAGCCAAACTGACTGGGCACAACTCATAGAATCCTGTCAGTCTATGGGATTGTTTTTTAATAAACAAGTCATGGTATTAAATTTACCTGAAAATTTCACCGCACTTTTACAAAAAAATCTGCAAGAATTTATTTCGGTTCTACATGAAGATATCTTGCTAATTTTACAAATTGCAAAACTAACAAAAGCAAATGAAAACCAAGCATGGTTTGTTGAACTAAACCAATATGAAACCAGTGCGATTCTTGTAAATTGCCAAACACCTACGGCTGAAAATCTCCCTCGTTGGGTAAAAAATCGTACCAAAGCGATGGGATTAGACGCTGATGATGAAGCAATTCAACAACTTTGTTACAGTTATGAGAATAACCTGCTTGCGCTCAAACAATCTCTGCAGCTTTTAGATTTGCTCTATCCTGACCATAAACTTAACTATAATCGTGTCATTAGCGTCGTCGAACAATCATCAATTTTTACACCATTTCAATGGATTGATGCTTTGCTAATGGGAAAAGCAAATCGCGCTAAACGTATTTTAAAAGGTTTACAAGCAGAAGATGTGCAACCTGTTATTTTATTACGCACGCTACAGCGAGAATTATTTACGTTGCTTGAACTTACCAAACCACAGCAACGCATTATGACAACGGAAAAACTTCCAACTCAACGAATTAAGGCTGAATTTGACCGTCTAAAAATCTGGCAAAATCGCCGACCGCTCTTTTTAAGTGCGATTCAACGTTTAACCTACCAAAAACTCTACGAAATTATCCAAGAGCTTGCCAATATTGAACGTCTTGCTAAGCAAGAATTTAGTGATAAAGTGTGGATTAAACTCGCTGATTTATCTGTAAAAATTTGTTTGTAATTGCTATTGTTTTTTTTTTGCACTAAAGCGGTATAATAAAACGCCATATCGGCAATGACTTATTAATTAACTTTCGTGAGGATATCATGATGAAAAAAACACTAGCTACGCTTATTTTAATGGGATTTGGTTTTTCAGCTTCAGCAACTGATTTGTCTGCAAGTTGTAAAACTTATTTCGCTGAAATTGATTCTTTCTTAGCATCAATGCCAGCTGCGCAAGCAAATGCGATGAAAGCTCAATATGAATCAAGCAAACAACAATTTGCATCAATGCCCGTAGCGGCACAGGATCAGGCTTGTAATCAAGCGGCAGAGCAACTTAAACAAATGAAAGCCGCAATGCCGAAATAATTTGAAAAAATCAATAGATATTATATAAACCCTAGCCTGACTAGGGTTTTATTTTATGGGATGGAGAGCTTCATTCAATAAGCGATGAATTAATTTAGCATTAGCTGGCGGAAACTGTCCTGCATCTAATGCGCGTTGCTCAACCCAAAAACCTTCTTGCCCTTCTCTCCCAAAAGGCTCACCAATCCATTCATCTACAACATAAAAGAAAAAAGAAATAATCTTTGTTGGATATTCAAATTGGAAGCGTTCGTAAAGTTCAGCATTTAATACAACAATGCCAATTTCCTCTTCCAGTTCACGTTTTAAAGCCTGTTCTGGAGTTTCTCCCGCATCCACTTTTCCACCGGGAAATTCTAAAGATTGGGCAAAATCCTGTCCTTCTAAACGCTGCGTTAAATAGATCTGCCCAAACTCATTACGAATAATCCCCGCAGCAACTTGTATAATTTTTTTATCCATTTCTTCTATCCAATAGCACGTATGAAAAAAGTGCGGTGAAAAATCACCGCACTTTGGCTAATCATTAATGGCGAGCAGCACGACTGCCATGACAATGCTTGTATTTTTTACCCGAACCACAAGGACAAGGCTCATTGCGTCCAATGCGACGATCTGAATAATCTTCAGAATCTGAATTTTGGATTGCCTGACCATTTTCATCCACAGGTAAATGATTTTGATTGATACGAGCAGCCATCTCCTGACGAGCACGTTCAGCTTCTTCCATTTCTTCTTGAGTACGTACACGTACACGCGTTAAAGTCGTAATAACGTGATGTTTTAAAGAATCCAACATTTCCGTAAACATACGGAAAGATTCTTTTTTATACTCTTGTTTTGGATCTTTTTGCGCATAACCGCGTAAATGAATACCTTGGCGTAAATAATCCATCGCAGCTAAGTGCTCTTTCCAAAGCTCATCTAAGGTTTGTAACATGACGCCTTTTTCAAAGTTGCGCATAGTTTCTTCACCAGCCAGCGCTTCTTTTCCTTTATATTCTTTTTCAGCGACTTCTACGATGCGTTCACGCAAGTTTTCTTCGTGCAGATTATTATCTTCTTCCAGCCAATGAGAAATTGGTAATTCCATACCAAACTCTTGAGCCAAACGTTCTTCAAGCCCTTTAATATCCCATTGTTCTTCCAAAGATTGCGGTGGAATATATTGATCAATCACACTATTAAATACATCGTGGCGAATGGCGTTGATAGTTTCAGAAATATCATCATTATCAAGCAAATAATTGCGTTGCTCATAAATTGCATGACGTTGGTCATTTGCCACGTCATCATATTCAAGTAGGTTTTTACGACCATCGAAGTGGAAAGCCTCAACTTTTGCTTGGGCAGATGCGATAACTTTCGCCAACATTTTCGATTCCATTGCCTCACCAGGCACGGTGAACGCTTTACGCATTAAATTGAGTTTACCTTCATTCAAATAAATGCGCATTAAGCCATCTTCCAAAGAAAGATAGAAACGAGAAGAGCCAGGGTCACCTTGACGGCCAGAACGACCACGCAACTGGTTATCGATACGGCGAGATTCATGACGCTCTGTACCGATAATATGCAAACCACCGGCTTTCATTACAATCTCGTGGTTCTTTTCCCACTCAGCTTTAAGCGCTTCAATTTGTTCTTGAGTTGGATTTTCTAATTTAGCAGCCTGCGCTTTCCAATTACCACCAAGGATAATATCTGTACCGCGACCCGCCATATTCGTTGCGATAGTCACCGCACTGGGATAACCAGCTTCTGCCACGATTTCTGCTTCTTGTTGGTGGAATTTCGCATTCAATACATTATGTTTGATGCCCGCTTTATCTAAAGCCTTAGATAATTCTTCTGATTTTTCTACTGAAATCGTCCCCACTAACACTGGTTGCTGGCGTTCTACACAATCTTTGATGTCTTCAATAATTGCATTAAATTTATATTGTTCATTTTCAAACATCACATCGGTACGATCATCACGGATCATTGGACGGTTTGTTGGAATCACAACGGTTTCCAAACCGTAAATTTGTTGGAACTCAAACGCTTCGGTATCCGCAGTCCCCGTCATACCCGCAAGACGCTCATATAAACGGAAGTAGTTTTGGTAAGAGATTGACGCAACAGTTTGGTTTTCACTCTTAATTTCAACCCCTTCTTTTGCCTCAATGGCTTGGTGTAAACCATCTGACCAACGACGCCCTGCCATCGTACGACCCGTGTGTTCATCAACAATCACGATTTCACCATCTTTCACAATGTAATCGACATCTTTTTCAAACAATGTGTGCGCACGCAAGGCAGCCATAACATGGTGAAGCAATACAATTCGACCAGGAGAATACAAAGAATCACCTTCTGGCATTAAACCTTGCGCAATCAACCAATCTTCCACTTTTTCTTGGCCACGTTCAGTTAAGTGCGCCTGTTTAGATTTAAGATCTAAAGTAAAATCACCTTCACCTTGGTATTCTTCTGTATCTTCTTTTTCTTGCTTAATTAAGTTTGGAATCAGTTTATTTACCGCAATATAAAGTGCAGAACTGTCTTCCGCTTGACCAGAAATAATCAATGGTGTACGCGCTTCATCGATTAAGATAGAGTCCACTTCATCCACCAACGCATAGCCTAAAGTACGTTGGAAACGCTCTTCTTTTGAGTGAGCTAAGTTGTCACGTAAGTAATCAAAACCAAGTTCACTATTGGTTGCATAAGTAATATCTGCTGAATAAGCGGCACGTTTTTCTTCAGGCGGTAAACCAGGAATATTTACGCCTACACTCATGCCCAAAAATTCAAATAACGGACGGTTGGTTTCTGCATCTCGGCGAGCAAGATAATCATTCACCGTAACAACATGAACGCCTTTACCTTCAAGTGCGATTAAATAACAAGGCAAAGTCGCAGTTAATGTTTTACCTTCACCAGTGCGCATTTCTGCGATACAGCGGTTAGTCAATACCATCCCACCAATAAGCTGAACATCAAAATGTCTCATACCAAGCACGCGCTTACTTGCTTCACGTACCGTTGCAAATGCTTCTGGTAAAATTTGTTGCAAAGTTTCACCCGCACTTAAACGTTGACGGAATTCATCTGTTTTTGCACGAAGTTGTTCATCTGTGAGGGATTCAAACTCAGGTTCTAATTTATTGATTTTTGCAACTTGTTTTCTTAATTTACGTAAAATACGGTCGTTACGGCTGCCAAAAATTTTCGTTAAAATGCTCATAATTTCTCTTTTTAAATATATAAGTTAAATAGTTAAATGCGTATGAAATACTTTCTTTCATGCACAATAATTTTTTTAAAATATCGCTATTTCAATAGCAATATTCTTCACAGAAAACAGAAAATTAAATAAGCAAGGGACCAGCTCGAATTGGCGCACTAATGTTCAACACTTCAGCAAAAAAGTGCGGTTGAATTTTAGGTTGTTTTTCAGTTTGACGGAAAATTGAAGGTTGAGGAATGGCTTGTCGTTGCACTGCACGTGCTACTTTTACCGTTTCCAACGCTTGTTGAATGGAAACACTCGAGGAATAATTTTCCGCATTATTTTGATTTTCAAAACTTTGTGCGTTAGGCAAAGCAAAAATCGCGATAATACTTAAAAGTAATCGCGACCAAAAATTCGGTTTGACAGTGCCTGAAATCATCGTCTCGTTGTTTATTATGAAAATTGCGTGTATTGTAGCGGAAATCTAAACTAATGTCATTTACTGAGGGCAGACTTTATGGAAAACAAGGCTGAGCGTTATCAAAAAGCAGTCAATATTATGGATGTGCTTGAGCAATCCCCCTTTGCCAAAATAATGAAAAAAGGTCTTGCCATGAATGAACTTAATCAAAAATTTAACCGCATTTTTCCACAGGAATTTCACGGCAAATTTCGTATTGGTAATATGATAGATAACTCAATTTTTATTGAAACAGCAAATGCGATCGTTCGTCAAGGAATTTTATTCAGACAGACAGAATTGTTGAAACTCATTCAAGAAGAATTTCCGCAGGTAAAACGACTTGAGATAACAATAAACCCTGGTTTTTAAAAGCTAAGAATAGGAGAAAATGGAGATTTAATATCAATCAGACTTTTTTAACAATGCTTTCTCTATTTTTTTCTCTTCGCGTCTCTTCTGAAAAAATGCGCTTAATTTCTGACTACACTCTTCTGCCAATACACCAGATGTAATCTCCAGAGTATGATTCATTTTATAATCATCAAAAAAATGGAAACGTGATCCAACCGCACCAGTTTTATAATCAGAAGCGCCGAACACAAGGCGTTTAATTCGGCTATGCAAAATTGCCCCAGCACACATTGTGCAAGGCTCTAATGTCACATAAAGCGTGGTATTCAGTAGGCGATAATTTTGAATATTTTTCGCGCCATTACGCAAGGCGATAATTTCAGCATGTGCGGTAGGATCACTTTGAACAATGGAGAGATTCCAACCTTCGCCAATAATATTCCCACTCTCATCCACCAAAACCGCCCCCACAGGAATCTCACCTAACGCTTCTGCTTTATCCGCAAGAGTAAGGGCATAGCGCATCATTTTCTCGTCAAATTCTGATCGCACTTTTGTTGCATCCATTAGACGGAAAAAGGATATTTAATCGGTTCATGAGATTGATAGCCAATGACGTTGAAATCATCCATCGTGACCCAAGTTTCTAAATCTTCAAGGCTTTTTATATCTGGATTGATTTCTAATTTTGGCAATGGGAAAGGCTCGCGTTTAAGTTGCACATCACGCATTAACTCAAGCTGATCTTCATAAATATGTGCATTCACAATTTTATGATATGCCTTGCCTGCTTTTTTGCCCGTAATCTGAGCCATAAGCGCCAAGAACGTAAACACTTGGATTTGATTGAAATTCAATCCAAGCGGAACATCACAAGAACGTTGATAACTAGTAAGATGTAAAGTATTGCCCACAAGAGAAAAAGTATGCGTGTGCATACAAGGACGAAGACAACCAAGATCAAATTCCCCTGGATTAAAGAAGGTTAAAATTTCCCCTCTATCATCAATGCCCTTTGTCAAATTATTAACAATTTTGCGTAGCTGATCGATGGTTTCACCATTAGGCTTACGCCATGCTCTGCCCTGCACACCATATACGCGCCCCATATCGTCAATACCTCTACGGTGCGAATTGGCAAGCCATGCGGCATTTTCATTCGCATTGGCATCCCAAGTTTTAGTACCAAGTGCGCGGAAATCAGCGGCATTGTCATATCCACGAATATAACCTAAAAATTCAGCAATGGCCGCTTTCCAATAACTTTTACGTGTAGTAATCAGCGGAAATTGATTGTTCGCCACATCATATTCTAAATCAGCATTAATAACGGTGAGACAGCGCTTACCTGTACGCTCATTGGCAACCCATTCACCTTCATTAACAATGCGACGACAAAGATCAAGATATTGCTTCATAAAAAATCTCCTATTTTATTACCGCACTTTTGCGTGAATAAGCCCAAGCCATAATTAAAGCGCCACCAATAATCATTGGTAAACACAGCGCTTGTCCTCTTGTAATGACGCCAAAGAAATTTTCAACTTCAGGTTCACGCACATATTCCACAATAAAACGGAAGACGCCATAACCAATTAAGAATAAGCCTGCAACAGAGCCCATTGGACGTGGCTTTTTAATAAAAATATTCAGAATCGTAAACAACACTACGCCTTCTAAAAAGGCTTCATAAAGTTGTGATGGATGGCGTGGAAGTAATAGCGGATCATTCGGGAAAATCATTGCCCAAGGCACATCCGTTTCGCGTCCCCATAGCTCAAGGTTAATGAAATTACCAATTCTACCTAAACCTAAACCAAACGGAATCAAAGGCGCAACAAAATCAGCCGTTTGCCAAAAATTACGTTTTTGTGAATAAGACGTCCAAATCATGGCAACAATGACGCCTATTAAGCCGCCATGGAAAGACATCCCACCTTCCCAAACACGGAATAAATAAAGCGGCTCTTGTAAGAAACGATCTAAATTATAAAAAAATACATCGCCAACACGTCCGCCAATAAATACGCCCATAAAACCGTTGAAAAGTAAGGTATCAACTTGATCCACTGTCCAACCGCTATTTGGGCGATTAGCACGACGAACCGCAAGCCAGCGTGCAAAAATAAAACCTAAAAGGTACATCAAACCATACCAACGTAAGCCGATATTGCTATCACCAAGAGTAAAAATAGTTGGATCAAAATGAGGCAGAAGCAAGTAATTTGAATTCATAATTTTCTCTATCTAATAAACATATCAACAGCAATGGTAATTAATAAAAGGGCAAATCCTTTCTTTAAAGTTGGCACTGGTAGTTTTGAGGTGGCTGTCGCACCAAGTTTTGACGTGAAAAACGATGTAGCAGTAATACATAACACTGCAGGGAAATAAATGTAACCTAAAGAATATTCCGGCATTGCAGCATTGCCCCAGCCACTTAACATAAAACTGAACATTCCAGAAGTTCCGAGTAACATGCCACAGAAAGCCGAGGAACCAATAGCCTTTTTCATATCGATGCCGCGAGAATTTAAAAACGGCACAATAAATCCGCCACCACCGATACCTGCAGCACTAGATGCCATACCAATTAGAATGCCTCCGATAATAGACGATTGAGTCGTTAAAGGTTTAACTGTTTTATTTGTCTTAGGTTTAATAGATAAGACCATTTTAACTGCGAGATAAACCACTAAACAGGCAAATAATTTACTAGAAATATCGCGATCAAGTTTTCCGATAAAGAAACCACAAATAAATACGCTAACCATGATGCTTGGAGCAAGGATCTTCACCGCACTCCACACAATATTACCTAACTTATGATGTCGTTGAGCCGAAGAAAAGCCAGTAATAACAATCGTTGCGAAAGAGGTTCCAAGTGCGGTAGACATTAACAAAGGTTCTGGCACGCCTACCATTGGTAGTAAGTACACCAACACAGGAACAATCATTAATCCACCGCCGATACCAAAAAGCCCCGCAAAAAAGCCAGCCACAGCCCCCACAAGCAAACAAAGTAAAATAAAGCTAAGCATTATGAATTCCTTGTTTTATTAAAAGAACGTTTTGGAAATTTTGAACCATTATATTTTTTAGGATGAGTATAAGATTTTTGCTCCAATTCTCGCGCAGGTTGATATACAGGAGGATTTACTGAGAACAACACACTCGAAAACTCTTTCATTGCTTTGCGATACACTTCTTTTTTGAACGATACGACCTGACGAACAGGATACCAAAAACTAACCCAACGCCATCCATCAAATTCTGGCGATTTGGTTGTTTGCATATTGATATTTTTTTCATCGCCAACAAGCTGCAACAAAAACCAGCGTTGTTTTTGCCCTATACACATCGGTTTGCTGTCATAACGCAACAAACGTTTTGGTAATTTATAACGCAACCAATGCTTAGATACATATAAAATGCGCACATCTTTAGGCTGTAGACCAACTTCTTCGTACAGTTCACGATACATCGCTTGCTCGGCACTTTCATTATCATTAATGCCACCTTGCGGAAACTGCCACGAATTTTGCCCACAGCGCTTCGCCCAAAGCACTTGCCCGTTGCGATTACAAATCACAATACCCACATTTGGACGGTAGCCATCAAAATCGATCACTATCGTTTTACCTTAAATTTTTCATATAAAAATAGTCTGCAGATTGTTTCATAAATCAGTGTTTTTATCAACCAAAGGGCTGATTACGCAATAAAATACACAGATTGTGGATAACATTGTGAATAACGGATTTCTAATTGTGAATTGATCACGTAAAAATAGGAAAGGATCCTTATCTCATCAAACTTAAAAATAAATTGAGTTATTTTCGATCTAAAGATCTAAAGAAAAAATAAACCGCACTTTTTACATACAAAAATAGAAGAAAGTGCGGTAAAAAAATACAATTTTTGAAGGGACTCCATTCACAAACGATTTTTTAGCTATCTCTTTGAGTTATTCAATATTTCTGTGGATAAAATTGTGGTTGAGAAAATCCATAATGTTGTATAACTCAAACAAACCTTTCTAAGATAATTTCAAGATAAAATTTATTCATTTAAATTCAAGTATTTAACAGAAAAACATAACAACATTTGTAATACACAGAAGTCTCTAAATTTTAATGTCTAATTTTTAAACAAATTATCTTAGGCTAGCAAAATAACGTTCCCAATCAAAATATTGACCGGGATCGATCTTACGCCCTGGAGAAATATCACAATGCCCAACAATCCGCTCTTTCGTAATTTTAGGATAACTTTTCATGATTAGGTTAGTGAGTTCTTGCAATGCCAAATACTGCTCATTAGTAAAAGGTTGTTCATTACTACCTTCTAACTCAATTCCAATGGCAAAATCATTACATTTTTCTCGCCCTTGAAAGCAAGATAATCCAGCATGCCAAGCCCTTTGGTTAAAATTAACATATTGCGTGATTCGCCCATCTCGTTCAATCAAACAATGGGCAGAAACACGCATTTGATGAATTTCTTCAAAATAAGGATGAATCTTAGGATCTAATTTTCCTTGAAAAAAATCATCCACATATCCTCCACCAAATTGTTCTGGCGGTAAGCTAATGTAATGGATCACCAGAAGTGAAATATCTTGTAAATCTGGACGTTCATCAAAATGAGGAGATGGAATTTGTCGACAATTAGTCAGCAATCCTTTCTCAATATCTTTTATTTTTCGCATACATTTTTCCTATTTTTGCGATCAGGATCGCAGAAAAAGTGCGGTCTGTTTTACAAAACAATTTTCCCTTTTCACAATATTTCAGCCAATAAAGGCTTAACAAAAGGAAAATAAATGAAACTAACTACACAAACTACCTTGAAAAAAGGTTTTACCTTAATTGAATTGATGATAGTCATCGCCATCATCGCGATTTTAGCCACTATCGCTATTCCTTCTTATCAAAATTATACCAAAAAAGCTGCGGTATCCGAATTACTGCAAGCTTCCGCACCTTATAAGTCAGATGTGGAATTATGCGTTTATAGCACAGGTAAACCTTCCAGTTGCTCAGGAGGAAGCAATGGAATCGCGGCTGATATTACAACAGCAAAAGGCTATGTAAAATCAGTGACAACAAGCAACGGTGCAATAACAGTAGCGGGTAATGGTACATTAGATGGAATGAGTTACACGCTCACGGCTGAAGGCGATAGTGCAAAAGGCGTTACATGGAAAACCACCTGTGGCACAACGAATGCCGATATTTTCCCTGCTGGATTCTGTTCAAAATGATCGACTTAACTAGTGCGAAACCTCGTGTAAAAGCACAAAATGGCGAGATATTTACGATCTCGCCAGATTTATGGGTACGTAATCAGCAACAACAGTCACTGCTCTTACGTTATTTTGCTTTACCACTCAAAGAAGAAAATAATCGTCTTTGGCTAGGTGTCGATTCCCTTTCTAATCTTTCCGCCTGTGAAACTATTGCTTTTATAACTGGCAAGCTTGTTGAGCCAGTTTTATTAGAAAGCACTCAACTTAAAAAACTATTACAACAACTTGCCCCTAATCAACTTCAAGTGGAAGAGCAAGTTAAATATTACCAACATCAAGAACAGTCCTATCTTGAACAACAAGATGATGAGCCCGTCATTCGCTTGCTTAATCAAATTTTTGAATCTGCTCTACAAAACAATGCCTCAGATATTCATTTGGAGACCTTATCGGATCATTTCCAAGTGCGGTTTAGAATTGACGGTGTTTTACAAGCTCAACCTCCACTTAGTAAAAATTTGGCTAATCGAATTATTTCTCGCCTAAAACTGCTCGCTAAATTAGATATCAGTGAAACTCGCCTTCCACAAGATGGACGATTTCAATTTAAAACTACGTTTTCCGATATTCTTGATTTCCGTCTTTCAACGTTACCAACTCATTGGGGAGAGAAAGTTGTCCTGAGAGCACAGCAAAATAAACCAGTAGAACTCAGCTTTTCTGAACTAGGCATGACTGAAAACCAACAGAAAGAATTTCAACGCGCGCTTAGCCAACCACAAGGATTAATTTTAGTAACCGGCCCAACAGGAAGTGGGAAAAGTATCTCACTTTACACTGCACTTCAGTGGCTGAATACACCAGATAAACATATTATGACCGCCGAGGATCCCATTGAAATTGAGCTGGATGGCATTATTCAAAGCCAAATTAATCTACAGATTGGATTAGATTTTAGCCGTCTATTGCGCGCTTTTTTACGCCAAGATCCAGACATTATTATGCTAGGTGAAATTCGCGATGAAGAAAGTGCAATGATGGCACTACGTGCCGCCCAAACGGGGCATTTGGTGCTTTCAACTTTACATACCAATGATGCAATATCTGCCATTTCCCGCTTACAACAACTCGGTATTCAGCAACATGAAATTGAAAACAGTTTACTACTCGTCATTGCACAGCGTCTTGTACGAAAAATCTGTCCAAAGTGCGGTGGAAATTTAATAAATTCTTGTGATTGCCATCAAGGTTATCGAGGTCGAATCGGCGTGTATCAATTTCTACATTGGCAGCAGAATGGCTATCAAACCGATTTTAAAAATTTACGTGAGAGTGGTTTAGAAAAAGTTAGCCAAGGTATAACAGATGAGAAAGAAATTGAACGTGTGTTAGGTAAAAACTCATGACTAAAAAACTCTTTTATTATCAAGGTAGTAACGCATTAAATCAGAAACAAAAAGGCTCAATTATTGCGGATACGAAACAACAAGCACACTTTCAATTAATAAGCCGCGGGCTTACTCACATCAAATTACAACAAAACTGGCAATTTGGGGCAAAGCCCAAAAATTCAGAAATCAGTGAATTACTCAATCAATTAGCGACATTGCTACAGTCCGCAATTCCGTTAAAAAACAGTCTGCAAATTTTGCAACAAAATTGCACTCAAATTATGCTCAATGAATGGCTTGAGCGACTGCTTCAATCCATTGAATCTGGTTTAGCATTCTCACAAGCCATTGAACAACAAGGGAAATATCTCACTCAACAAGAAATTCAACTGATTCAAGTGGGACAAATGACGGGCAAACTTTCCGTTGTTTGTAAAAAAATAGCCACGCATCGTAGCCAATCTTTAGCATTACAACGCAAATTACAGAAAATTATGCTGTACCCTTCAATGGTGTTGGGAATTTCTCTATTATTGACACTCGCATTACTGCTTTTTATCGTGCCTCAATTTGCTGAAATGTACAGTGGCAACAATGCCGAATTACCAAAAATAACCGCAATATTGCTCTCTATATCCAATTTTCTTAAGCAAAATATTGGCATTTTGCTATTTTTCGCTTTTAGTTTTTTTCTATTTTATTACTTCTATCTAAAACGCCAGACTTGGTTTCATCAACAGAAAAATAAACTTATTTCTATCACGCCTATTTTTGGCACAATTCAAAAGCTTTCACGTTTAGTGAACTTTAGTCAAAGTTTACAAATTATGTTGCAGGCTGGCGTACCGCTTAATCAAGCACTAGACAGTTTTCTCCCTCGCACACAAACGTGGCAAACTAAGAAAACGCTTGTAAATGACATCGTATTAGATAAAGAAGTGCGGTCAATTTTACAATGGGTTTCTCAAGGCTATGCGTTTTCTCATAGTGTAAGTAGCGATCTTTTCCCGATGGAAGCACAACAAATGCTCCAAATTGGCGAGCAAAGCGGAAAACTCACTTTGATGCTAGAGCACATCGCGGATAATTACCAAGAAAAACTTAATCATCAAATTGACTTACTCTCACAAATGCTAGAACCATTAATGATGGTGATAATTGGCAGTCTGATTGGGATTATTATGATGGGAATGTATTTACCTATCTTTAATATGGGCTCTGTTATTCAATGATTTACTTCGCAATGTTTTTATTAGGCGGCATCTTAGGGATCGCATTGTGGTTCTACCTATCTGGTTTTATTACGCGTTTGCAGCAAGAGGTTTATGCGACTTACGTTGAATTATTCCCACAAAACCGTTCTCCATTTCAACCGCACTTTGCCTCTATTCAACAAAAGAAGTGCGGTCATATTTTGAGGTATTTTTTAGGTATTGGAGTAGGATTTATATTTTTACAAATTGCCTTCAGGAACTCTACTTTCACTATATGGCTAGGGATCACACTTCTTATCCTTTGGGCAATCAGTTATCTTGATTGGCACTATCAACTTATTTCTACTACACCCTGTTTATGGTTACTTACAATGGGTTTATTTGGCGCAGACAATAACTTTTCATTGCTTACGTTATCTGAAAGCATAAAAAGTGCGGCAAGTTTTTTTATTGTTTTCTATGCAATCTATTCGATTGCAAAATTCTATTACGGAAAAGAAGCCTTTGGACGGGGAGATTATTGGCTAGCAATGGCATTAGGAAGTTTTATTCATTTAGAAACTTTACCGCACTTTTTATTATTAGCCTCAGTTCTTGGAATATGTTTTTCGCTTATTCATAGGAAGAAAAAAGAATTTTTACCTTTTGCCCCTTTTATGAACTTATCGGCTATCATCATTTATTTCGTCAAATATTACGGATATTAAAAAGGGGGAAAACATAATATTTTCCCCTTATTCTTCATAGAAGTGCGGTTGCTTTTACGAACGTTTCATCACTTCAAAAAACTCTTCGTTAGTTTTCGCCATCATGAGCTTATCAATCAAGAATTCCATTGCATCCACTTCATCCATTGGATTAAGAATCTTACGAAGAATCCACATTTTTTGTAATTCATCAGATGTTGTGAGTAAGTCTTCTTTACGAGTACCAGAGCGTTTAAAGTCAATGGCTGGGAATACGCGTCTTTCTGCAATTTTACGAGAAAGATGTAATTCCATATTACCTGTACCTTTAAATTCTTCGAAAATAACTTCATCCATTTTCGAACCGGTATCAACTAGCGCAGTCGCAATAATAGTTAAACTACCACCTTCTTCCACGTTACGCGCAGCACCAAAGAAACGTTTTGGACGATGCAACGCATTAGCATCCACACCACCAGATAAAATTTTACCTGAAGCTGGGGTTACCGTATTGTAAGCACGTGCTAAACGAGTAATAGAGTCAAGCAAAATCACCACATCTTTTTTATGCTCTACTGAACGTTTCGCTTTTTCGATTACCATTTCTGCCACTTGAACGTGACGAGTTGCAGGCTCATCAAAAGTAGACGCAATCACTTCGCCTTTTACGGAACGTTGCATTTCTGTCACTTCTTCTGGACGTTCATCAATCAATAATACGATAAGCTCTACATCAGGATAATTATGTGTGATACTTTGCGCAATATTTTGCAGCAACATGGTTTTACCTGCTTTTGGCGGAGCAACAATCAAACCACGTTGACCTTTACCAATTGGTGATGCTAAATCCAAAATACGTGCGGTTAAATCTTCTGTTGAGCCATTGCCTCGCTCCATTCTTAAACGAGAGTTAGCATGTAATGGCGTTAAGTTTTCAAATAAGATTTTGCTACGAGAAACTTCAGGTTTGTCATCATTAACTTGATCAACTTTTAAAAGTGCAAAATAGCGTTCGCCTTCTTTTGGTGGTCGGATTTTACCTTCGATTTTATCACCAGTTTGAAGATTAAAACGACGAATTTGACTTGGGGAAACATAGATATCATCAGGACCTGCAAGGTAGGAACTGTCAGCAGAACGAAGGAAACCAAAACCATCCGGTAAGATTTCTAACACGCCGCCGCCGAAAATATCTTCACCGCTTTTGGCGTGCTGTTTTAAAATTGCGAAGACAATATCTTGTTTACGTAAACGAGCTAAATTCTCCAAGCCCATTTGTTCTTCGCCAAGTTTCACAAGATCAGAAACAGGGGTATTTTTAAGTTCAGTTAAATGCATAATGAATAAATATTGGAATTAATAAGAATTGGTGATTCGAATGGTGAGCTAATGCTCTTTGAATGGCGCGTAAATTACCACTAAAACCCTGTACTGTCTAGCGTTTCTTTATATTTAATCTAAAAAATTACCGCACTTTTCTTTCTCTTTTTAACATAGAAGTTTAGCCGTCTAGATTGTTATTTATTTGATTTTTCATTAGAATACGGACAATTTGTAAGGTTATCAATAAGCACTAAGGTAAATTATGGCGGATTGGGACGGAAAATATATCAGCCCTTATGCAGAACATGGCAAAAAAAGCGAGCAAGTAAAAAAAATCACTGTGTCTATTCCAATCAAAGTATTGGAAATTTTGACGAATGAACGCACTCGCCGCCAATTAAAAAGTTTACGTCATGCAACTAACAGTGAATTACTTTGCGAAGCATTTTTGCATGCTTTCACCGGTCAACCTTTGCCCACCGATGCAGATTTAATGAAAGAGCGTAATGATGAAATTCCCGAAGATGCCAAAGTACTTATGCGTGAATTAGGTGTCGATCCAGAAAGTTGGGAATATTAACCGCACTTTTCATTTATCCTTTTAATCCATTCAAAATTGAACATTCAGGGCAATCATTGCCCTGACAATTATCATGCCAACGCTGCAATTCTTGTACCATTTTTTGTAACTGTTCTATTTGTTGATTTAATGTCGCAATATGTTGAGCTGTTAGCGCTTTCACTTCGCGGCTGCTACGCTTAGGATTATCTTGTAGTTCTAATAATTGTGCGATTTGATGTAGCGAAAATCCCACATCGCGGGAGTGTCGAATAAAATTCAACCTTTCTAAATCACTTTCTCCATAATTTCTATAGCCTGACAAACTGCGCACAGCGGGTTTAATTAAACCCATTTTTTCATAATCACGGATTTGTTTCGTAGATAAACCTACTAATTTTGCGGCTTCACTAATATTCATAAAAAATTCCTTGACCTTAACCTTACGTAAAGGTTTATAGTGTAGCCATCAATAAAACAACTCACAAGGAGTAAAAATGAAAACCATCACATTAAACATAGAAGGCATGCATTGCGGCGGTTGCGTAAAAAGCGTTACTCGAGTTTTAACTGAATTAGATGGCGTACAGTCTGCTGATGTGCAATTAGAAGGTAAAGCAAATATTACTTTTGATGAAAATAGAGTCAATGTTGCACAGTTGATTGAGGTAATTGAAGATGCCGGATTTGACGCCACAGAGTAAAAAAATTTCGATTCAGATTGGTGGGATGACCTGCCAATCTTGTACCAATCGTATTCATCAATAGAACCACTAACAAGGAGTAAAAATGAAAACTATCACATTAAACATAGAAGGCATACATTGCGGCTGTTGCGTAAAAAGCGTTACTCAAGTTTTAACTGAATTAGATGGCGTACAATCTGCTGATGTCCAACTAGAAGGGAAAGCAAATATTACTTTTGATGAAAATCGAGTCAATGTTGCCAAGTTGATTGAGGTAATTGAAGATGCCGGATTTGACGCCACAGAGTAAAAAAATTTCGATTCAGATTGGTGGGATGACCTGCCAATCTTGTGCTAATCGTATTGAAAAAGTTTTAAATAAAAAACCATTTGTGCAACAAGCTGGGGTGAATTTTGCCGCTGAAGAAGCTCAAGTTGTATTTGACTCTACGCAAGTAAACGAAACTCAAATTATAGAGATTATCCATAAAACAGGTTTCTCTGCTCATATCAAACAAGCCAATGAATTGCCAATAGAAGAAAAAAATACATTAATCCCTTGGCGATTAATCGTTCTTTGGATAATCAATATTCCATTTCTGATTGGTATGCTTGGTATGATGAGTGGATCTCATCACTTGATGTTGCCCCCGATTTGGCAATTTGCATTAGCGAGCATTGTGCAACTTTGGTTAGCCATTCCATTTTATCGCGGAGCAATCGGTAGTATTCGTGGTGGACTTGCCAATATGGATGTCCTTGTCAGTACAGGAACGCTCACCATTTATCTTTATTCTGCTTTCATGTTGTTTTACCACGCCAATCATGCAATGGGACATGTGTACTTTGAAGCTTCTGTTATGGTGATTGGTTTTGTCAGTCTTGGAAAATTTCTTGAAGATCGCACTAAAAAGCATAGCCTAAATAGCTTAAGCATGCTTTTGCAACTGACACCGAAAAAAGTCACTGCTCTACGTAATGACAAATGGACTGAAATTACTCTTGACCAAGTAAATATCGGCGAAATCATTCGTGCAAATCAAGGCGAGCGTATTGCGGCAGACGGCATAATTGAAAGTGGAAATGGATGGTGTGATGAAAGTCATTTAACGGGTGAGTCTCGCCCAGAAGAAAAACAGTCAGGTGGAAAAGTATTAGCGGGGGCAATGGTAACAGAAGGTTCTATTATCTATCGGGCAAATCAACTTGGTAGCCAAACCTTACTTGGCGATATGATGAATGCATTATCAGATGCGCAGGGCTCAAAAGCACCCATTGCACGATTTGCTGACAAAGTTGCATCAGTATTTGTGCCTGCTGTATTAGTGATTTCACTTGTTACTTTTGCGTTCACTTATATTCTAACTAATGATAGTGTGTCTTCACTTATTCACGCAGTAGCCGTACTTGTGATTGCTTGCCCTTGTGCCTTGGGATTAGCTACACCAGCAGCCATCATGGTTGGTTTGGGTAAAGCGGTCAATGCTGGCGTATGGTTTAAAGATGCAGCAGCAATGGAGGAAACCGCCCACGTGGATACCGTTGTACTTGATAAAACTGGCACACTAACAAAAGGCGAGCTTGAGATTTCGGCACTATGGCAACCACAAAGTGCGGTGTATTCTGAAGACGATTTGTATCGTTTTGCAGCTGCAGTTGAACGACAAGCTAACCACCCAATTGCAAAAGCTATTGCGCAAGCAGCAGAACAAAAAATGTTAGACATTCCAACCGCACTTTTTTCAAAGATGGAAGTCGGTCAAGGCATTCAAGCCGAATTAGAACAAGTGGGAACAATAAAAGTCGGTAAACCAGATTATTGCGGTTTAATCTTGCCTAAAAATTTAGAGGATATCTGGCAAATTGCGAGCATTGTCGCGGTATCTATAAATGATGAACCTATTGGCGCATTTGCACTAACGGATACCTTAAAAAACGATAGTTTGCACGCTATTCAACGCTTACAACAGCAAAATATTGATGTAGTAATTATGAGTGGCGATCAACAATCTGTCGTGGATTACATAGCAAAACAACTCGGCATTAACAAAGCCTTTGGTGGACTCAGCCCTAGAGATAAGGCAGAACAAATTCAAAAGCTGAAAGCTCTAGGTCATGTTGTAGCAATGGTAGGTGATGGAATAAATGATGCGCCTGCTTTAGCCGCTGCAAACGTCAGTTTTGCGATGAAATCAGGTTCAGATATTGCTGAACAAACGGCTTCTGCAACACTTATGCAACATTCGGTGAATCAACTTGTAGATGCGCTTTTTATTGCAAGGGCAACCTTGAAAAATATCAAACAAAATCTATTCTTTGCTTTGATTTACAATATTCTCGGCATACCCCTTTCCGCTTTAGGTTTTCTAAATCCAGTGATTGCAGGCGCCGCGATGGCGATGAGTTCAATTTCCGTATTGATGAACGCCTTAAGATTGAAAAAAGTGCGGATCTAATTTCATTTATTTTTATAGGCAATCGGTGTCGTGCTCGCACCGATTTTTTGTCGCTGAAAATTACCGCACTTTTTATAAAAAAATTTTAACTTGATCACAATTTTAGAATTTGCTCTTTGAGATTCTCTATTTATCGGCATAACATAATACTCAAATTTTGTTAGGGCATATTTTGCTCTGCAAATTGACAAATTTAAGTAATTTATGCTTTGGAGCAAACTATGAAACCAACAGAAAAACTCAAATGGAACAAATTTGATGCAACATGGATGTTAAACCTTTTCGGTACGGCGGTTGGCGCTGGCGTCTTATTCCTACCGATTAACGCAGGGATGGGCGGATTTTGGCCGTTAGTTTTAATGGCAATTATCGTCGGACCAATGACCTATTTTGCTCACCGTGGTTTAGCCTATTTTGTACTTTCATCAAAAAATCCTGGCAGAGATATTACTGAAGTAGTTGAAGAACACTTTGGTAAAACAGCCGGTAAACTTATCACCCTACTTTATTTCTTTGCTATTTTCCCTATTCTTTTAATTTACGGGAATGGTATTACTAACACTGTCGATTCTTTCATTGTGAATCAACTTGGCATGGCGTCACCAAACCGAGCAATTCTCTCTTTTGTATTAATTACAGTATTGATTTCCGTCATGCTATTTAATGAAAAAGTGATGTTAAAAATCACAGAATGGCTTGTTTACCCATTAGTATTAATTTTATTCGCACTTTCTATTTACTTAATTCCGGAATGGAATGGTGCGATGTTACATGAATTCCCAACAGCAGGCGGTTTCGTCACAACATTGTGGCTTACTATTCCTGTATTGGTATTCTCATTTAACCATTCACCAGCAATTTCATCTTTCACTTGCTCACAATTCCGTGAATACAAAACTTTCGATGGTGCAGAACGCCATATCGGCCATACAGAAAAAGGCACCTCAACGATTTTGTTATTCTTCGTAATGTTCTTCGTATTTAGCTGTGTATTAACACTAACACCTGAAGAATTAGTGGCAGCAAAAGCACAAAATATCAGTATTTTGTCTTTCTTAGCGAATAAATTTGATAATCCATATATCTCTTATTTTGGCCCGCTTGTTGCATTCTTAGCGATTACTAGCTCATTCTTTGGTCACTATATGGGCGCACGTGAAGGCTTAGAAGGCTTATATTTGAAAATGAAAGGCGAATCTGTAAATCGTAAAAAACTCAATTACGCGACTGCACTTTTCTTCCTATTAACGTTATGGGGCGTTGCGATTATTAATCCAAGTATCTTAGGCTTAATCGAATCTCTTGGCGGCCCAATCATTGCGATGATTTTGTTTATCATGCCAATGTACGCGATTCGCAAAATCCCAGCGATGAAACGCTACAGCGGACGTTTCAGCAATGTTTTTGTAACGATTATGGGATTAATCGCTATCTCTGCGGTTGTTTATGGATTATTATAAGCGCCCTTTAAAGTTTAGCGAATTTTGAGAAATTTATGATTAGCGTATTTGATATGTTTAAAGTGGGAATTGGGCCATCCAGTTCCCATACTGTCGGTCCGATGAAGGCTGGCAAACAATTTATAGATGACTTAATTGCACGAAATCAGTTTGAACAAACAGCTGAAATTCATGTGGATGTGTATGGTTCCCTTTCGATGACAGGGAGAGGCCACAGTACGGATATCGCTATCATTATGGGGTTAGCGGGTTATTTACCACATAATGTGGATATCGATATGATTTCAGGTTTCATCGAGAAAGTGAAACAAACTGCGCTTTTACCAATTAATGTTGGTCAAAAGACAGTAAAATTTGATTTTGAAAATAATCTCATTTTCCACCGCACTTTTTTAAAATTGCACGAAAATGGCATGACAATTACCGCTCTTGATGAAAATCGCACAGAGCTTTATCGCCAAACCTATTATTCGATCGGTGGTGGTTTTATTGTCGATGAAGCCCATTTTGGTCAAGAAGAAAAAAACACAGTCCAAGTGCCTTATCCTTACAAAAATGCAGAAGATATTTTAAAACATTGCAGTGATAACGGCTTAATGCTTTCCACTGTGATGTTGGAAAATGAAATCGCCTTGCATGGTAAAGAAGCAGTCAGCGCTCATCTAGAGAACGTCTGGAAGACGATGCAAGCTTGTATCGAACATGGTATTCATACTGAAGGGATTTTACCTGGGCCATTACGAGTGCCACGTCGTGCAGCTTCTCTTTATCGTATGTTGCAAGCAAATACTAATTTATCCAACGATCCAATGCGTGTGATCGACTGGGTCAATATGTTTGCGCTTGCAGTCAATGAAGAAAATGCAGCAGGTGGACGCGTAGTCACAGCTCCAACTAATGGTGCATGTGGGATTATTCCAGCTGTATTAGCTTACTATGAGAAGTTCATCTCACCATTAACACCTGAAATCATTGAACGCTATTTATTAGCAGCAGGGATGATTGGTTCACTTTATAAAATGAATGCTTCGATTTCTGGCGCAGAAGTGGGTTGCCAAGGTGAAGTGGGTGTAGCCTGTTCAATGGCTGCTGCGGGACTAGCTGAAATTTTGGGTGGTAATCCACTGCAAGTATGTATCGCAGCTGAGATTGCAATGGAGCATAACTTAGGATTAACTTGCGACCCTGTCGGCGGTCAAGTTCAAGTACCTTGTATCGAACGCAATGCGATTGCTTCAGTTAAAGCAATCAATGCATCACGTATGGCTTTACGCCGCACCACTAATCCAAGAGTAACCTTGGATAAAGTGATTGAAACAATGTATGAAACAGGTAAAGATATGAATGCCAAATATCGCGAAACATCTCAAGGTGGACTAGCAGTTAAGATTGTTTGTACTTAAATACAAAAATCTCAATTCAATTTATCGTATATAAAGCTAAAGCCTTGATAATCAAGGCTTTAGTTTTTCTATCAAAAACGATGGTAATTATAATGATACCCGACACTTGGCACTACAGGAATAACAGGTAGCGAACTTCTCACTCGAGCTCTAACCTTATTATCACTCGCATTCAATTTTAAGTTAGTATCAACTTGACTTGCAACTCTATCTTTCTGTGCCTGAGTAACCGTATTACCACTTGTTACACGAGCATTATACTCTTGCACAGCCTTCATATCATAAACACCACCAGTTTGTTCTGGCTGAGATGAACATGCCGCTAAACCTAAAATTGCACAACTAACAAAAACTATTTTTCTCATTTAGTCCATCCTATTTACAAATTACGTCAGTTAATACTGCTCTTCCTTCGGAAACATGATTAACTGCTTTTTCTTTTAATGTCTTATTTTCTTGTAACTGAATGCGTTTAGACAAGTTTTTGTCTGTAATTGAGTAAACAGGAACATAACTTACATTCAAAGGATCCTTTCTACTATAAATTGTCGCTCCAGTTACTCCACCGTAATATTCACTTCTATTACTTGGGGAAAGATAATTGTGAGTTGAATTTGTGTAATCCACACCTCTTTTAATTTTAAAGCCTCGGCAAATTCCTGCTGGAGATTCATAAATACTCTCTGATGAGCTCATTTCATTAATTTTATAAACCTTCAATTCAATACTTTGAGCAAGATGTCGAACATCATTATCAGAGACATCTGAACTAAAGGATTTTTTATCTGTTTCATCAACATAAGTCACTGAATTAGATTTACCTTCAGCAATTGACAAGCGTGGTATAAACAAGCTAACCAGCATGCAACAGAATAAAGAAAAAGAAATATAATTTTTATAATTCATTCCAAATTTGCCTTAACATTTTTTAAAGTGATATTTCCCACATAAAATACTAACTACAACTTGTCAGTTAATAACATTGCCTTACTATACCTAAAAGGGGGATAAACTACTAGGCTATTTTTCAGGCGTAATACTTTTTGATTTTTCTTCGTTTTGAGCTTCTAAAGCATCACGCGCAGCGCGAATACTTTTTTCAATTAGTGGAACACGCTCATCATCTTTCGGCATTAAGCGTAGCATCATCGCCCAAGTCACTGCCGCCATTTTATAATCTTCCGTTTCAAAATAACGGAATGCGAGCAGACTTAACGCCTCAACATTAGTGTGATCTTGACGAATCACTTCACGCAATAAATCACCACCTTTAAGTTTATCAGTCGCGTCTTCAGAGAACATCAATACACGAGCATAGCCTAATTTATATTGCACATTATCTGGTTCAAGTTTGTTAGCCTTTTGATAGCTATCAAATGCCAAACGTGCATCACCTAAATTCATCCCAATTTGACCGAGCATCCACCATTTTTTTGCATCTGTTGGATTTTTCTGTAAATCAATTCGAAGTGCGGTAGAAAATTGCTGCATTTCTGCATCAGAAAATGGATTTTTATCTTCATCTTTCATTCGATCAAAGAAATAGGGCAATTTCGCATAAGTTTGCGCTAACATCGATTCAGCTTGCCAAGAGCCCACCATAAAATAAGAAGAGCCCGCGATAATTCCTAGCGCCAACACACCAGACACAAACCACACTTTTCCATAAGATTTGCCTGAAGAATCCACATTCTCTTGAACCTTGCTCGGCACATCATCAAGCAAGGTTTTCTGTAACTCTTGTTTGAGTTGCTCAACATTTTCAACTAAACCTTGGGAATTATCTTGCTCAATTTCTTCCAAGCGCGAGAAATATAACGCCTTATTTAAATCATCACGTTTTTGCTCATGTTTCGCTTTGAATTGACGCAATAAAGGATAAAAACAAATTAACGCCACAACTAAAGTGGTTAATATAAAAATTAATGCAAAATTCATCTATTTATCCTTGTTTAATAATTCTGCCAAACGCGCATTATCTTCATCAGTTAAAACATCTTGGGATTTCACCGCACTTTGAGCTTTTGGTTTACGTCTTAATAAAAATACCACGCCTAACAACACAAGCAATAATGGCGCGATCCATAGCACTAATGTACTCGCTGTCATGGGGGGATCATAGGTTACAAAATTGCCGTAGCGTGCCACCATATAATCCACTACGTCATTTTTCGATTTGCCTTCTTGTAAAAGCTCAAATACTTTGCCACGCATATCCACGGCGATAGTCGCATTGGAATCCGCAATATTGTTATTTTGACATTGAGGGCAACGCAAAGATTGTGTTAATTGGTGGTAATCACTCTCTTGCTGTGGAGAAGTAAAATTGAGCGCATCAATGGCTGAAAAGGCCTCTGAGCTAAACAAAAGTGCGGTCAAAAATAGCCATGTTTTTTTCATTATTGTTGCTCCGAAAGTTTGTCATAAATTGGTTTTAAAGTCTGAATCCAAACTTTCTCGTTTACATCACCGGCATAGCGATAATGAATCACGCCTTTTCCATCTACAATGAAAGTTTCTGGCGCACCATATACCCCTAAATCCAAACCGAAAGAACCTTTTTCATCTTTTAAAACAACTTTATAAGGATTGCCAAGATCTTTTAACCACTTCATTGCTTTAGCTGATTCATCTTTATAATCTAAACCGATAATTCTCACACCATCTTTGGCAAGTTTGTTTAAATATTGATGTTCGGCATAACAAGTCGGACACCAAGTAGCCCACACATTAAGCAAAACTGGCTTACCTTGTTGAAACAATTCAGTCGTGTAAGCTTTATTTTCAAAAAGCTCCGTTAAATTTTTTGCCGGCACAGGCTTTCCAACCAAAGCAGACTCTAATGCTTTAATATCTTCACCTTGCGCATTACGTTTTAATTGCACTAAAAATGCAATTGTTATCGATAAAAAGAGAATAAGAGGAACGAGTAATTTTTTTTTCATTTTTTACCGCACTTTAAATATAAAAACCAACGTTGGCTTTCCTGAAAGCCCGTATTATTCACACAAGCTAATTAAAAGTTAAGGCACACCTTAATCAAGGTGCGCCGTCATATTATTTTTTCAATAAAGCGTTAAATCGATAGCGTCGATCGAACATACACAATAATCCACCTAACGCCATAAACAAGCCACCAATCCAAATCCAGCGAATAAACGGCTTGTAATATAAGCGTAACGCCCAAGAATTATCCTCAAGTTTTTCACCGAGAGCCACATAAAGGTCACGAGTTAAACCACCAGCAATAGCGGCTTCCGTCATAGACATACGACTTACTGTGTAAAAACGTTTTTCCGCGAATAAACTTACCTCTGGTTGCCCATCTTTCGAAATATCAATTTGCGCTTTTCCACCAACATAATTTGGACCATTCGCATCCGTCACTCCGGCGAATTTAAAATCGTAACGACCAATTTGTGCGCTTTCGCCAACTTTCATTCGAACATCACGTTCTACGCTGAAGTTTTGGCTAAATGCGATACCCCAAACAGTCATTGCTACGCCTAAGTGAGCTAACATCATTCCCCAATGAGAACGAGATAGTTTTCGTACGCCCACAAAGAATGATTCACGATGTGTCGCACGTTGTTGCAATTCATAAAGCGCAAGTAACGCGATAATCACGGTCATCATTGAACCAAGTACCGAACTCACGGTAATTTTATCTTGCAAGAAATAAGGTAACGCAAAACCTGCAATCACCATAACAAATACGCTGATAACAACAGGCGTGCGAATTGCAGAAAATTGGTCTCTACGCCATTTCACCAAAGGTCCAATACCAAGCAATAATGCAAATGGTGTCATAATAATTAAGAACATTTGATCAAAGAATGGCGCACCAATAGAAATAGAACCTAAACCAAGTTGTTTGTGAACGAGTGGTAACAACGTTCCTAAGAATACAACGCAAAGTGCGGTCATTAAGAAGATATTATTTAATAACAACATACTTTCGCGTGAATAGCGTTCTGCATTATCACGAGAGCGAATTTGACTGCCTTTATACGCATAGAGCGCAAGCGAACCACCAATCACCACAACGAGGTAAGCCAAAATATACAAACCACGAGTTGGATCCGATGCAAATGCGTGAACTGAAACTAAGATGCCAGAACGAACTAAGAACGTGCCGAGCAGACAAAGTGAAAAGGCTAAAATCGCAAGTAATACCGTCCAAGCTTTGAAAGAACCACGTTTTTCTGTCACAGAAAGAGAGTGAATTAATGCAGTACCAGCAAGCCACGGCATAAACGATGAGTTTTCTACTGGATCCCAGAACCACCAGCCCCCCCAGCCAAGCTCATAATAAGCCCACCAAGAACCGAGTACGATACCTAAAGTTAAAAACACCCAAGCAGCAAGCGTCCAAGGACGCGACCAACGCGCCCAAGCTGAATCTAATTTTCCAGTCATCAAGGATGCAATCGCAAACGCAAATGCCACCGAAAAACCAACATAGCCCATATAAAGTAATGGCGGATGGAAAATCAACCCTACATCTTGCAACATTGGATTAAGTTCTTTTCCATCCACTGGGAAATCAGGGAAAGTACGCGTAAAAGGATTTGAGGTAAACAAGACGAACAACACAAAACCTACGCTAATAATCCCCATAATACCAAGCACGCGAGCAACCGCTTCTTGAGGTAAATGTTTACTCAATAAAGCAACGGCAGATGACCAAACAGCGAGTAACCAAATCCACAGCAATAAAGAACCTTCGTGAGAACCCCAGACTGCAGATAAACGATAATAAATAGGTAAAGCCGTATTAGAGTTATTCACCACATACTGCACACTAAAATCATTTACTGCAAATAAATAAAATAATGCAGCAAAAGCGATGCTTAAACTTGCAAATAAACCATAAGTCATTGGGCGAGCTAATGCCATTAATTGTGCATTGCCCTTTTCTGCCCCCCATAAAGGGAAAATCGCCAACATAAGCGATACGGCTAAACTTAAAGCCAGCGCATAATTTCCTAATTCAGCAATCATTTTGCGCCTTCTTTTTCTTGACGATCACGCGTGCTTTCGCCTTTTAAATCTGCCTCACCAATCCCCATTGGTTTATGCACTTTTTGCATTTTTTCACCTAATTCTGGTGGCACATAATTTTCATCGTGTTTAGCCAATACTTCTGTCGCGGTTAAAACAGTTGGCTGAGTTAATACCCCTTGAGCCACAATACCTTGTCCTTCACGGAAAAGATCTGGCAAAATACCTTCATATTCAACAGTGATCGCAGGGCCAATATCATTTAAATCGAACCGTACTTTTAAGCTTTTTGGATCACGCACTACCGTGCCTTCAACCACCATACCGCCAACACGAATACGCTGCCCCACTTCAGGTTTTTGATTCGGGTTATTATCCTTGCCTTGAATCACTTCAGATGGCGTATAAAACAAGTCGATATTTTGACGTAACGCATACAGCATCAATCCACTTGCAATAGCAATGCCAAGCACAACAAAAATGACTAATTTAAATCTGGATTTACGTCTTGGATTCATAGTGTGTTCCCTTTATTTACTTGTTGTAAACGTTCTTCGCGTTGTTGTTCACGCAATACATTTTGTAACACTGTCTTGCGTTGTTTTACACTTTGAACAATTAAGGCAATAACTGCCACTAAACTTACTGCATAGGATAACCATACGTAAAAACCGTAGCCACCCATATTAAAAAAATCACTCCAAGTCTGGAAAAACATAAAATATTCCTTATAAAAAATCGCTAAAAAACTAACCGCACTTTATTTCAGTGTTTGAGCCAATGCTTTAACCCAAGGACGTTTCGCATCTTCTTTCAATAATTCCACGCGATAACGCACTAAAGTAAGCCAAATATACAAGGTTAAAAAACCGAAGATACACAAAATTAATGGAACCAACATTGGAATTGCAATGGATGGTTTTTCCAGTTTCGTGATACTCGCACCTTGATGTAGCGTGTTCCACCATTCCACAGAAAAATGAATTATCGGTAAAATCACGACCGTTGTAATGCATAAAATCCCCGCCGCTTTTGCTCCTACGTTACGATCTGAAAAAGCAGAATAAAGCGCTAAAATCCCAAGATAAAGAAAGAATAAAATCAATTCTGCAGTTAAGCGAGCATCCCACACCCACCAAGTGCCCCACATTGGTTTACCCCAAATTGCGCCTGTAACAAGCGATAAGAAAGTAAACAATGCACCAATTGGCGCCATTCCAATCATTGCGAGGTGGGCTTGCTTAATTTGCCATACAAGGGCAACCACAGCAGCAATCGCCATTGAACCGTACACACCCATTGACCAAATCGCTGTCGGCACATGCACATACATAATTCGGAAACTATTACCTTGTTGGTAATCTGCCGGTGCGAACACTAACCCCCATACAATGCCAACACCGAGTAAAATAAGCGTTAAAAATGCAAATAACGGACTCAATTTACCGCAAATACGATATTGAGTTTCTGGTTTTGCATAAGGATGTAGCCACTTCCACATAAAAAATCCTTAAAAATTAAAGAGAAAAACCACCGCACTTTTATACGGTAGAATGAAATTAATTATCCAAACTAATTCGTAGTGCCGCAGCGATGGCAAAAGGCGAAAGCGTTAATGCGCCAACCATCATGGCACCTAAAATCGCCAATTGTCCCCCATAAGGTACATTTAATCCAGCTGCCTCTAATATTGATGATGCAAAAATTAAAACTGGAATAAACAACGGAACAACAAGCAAACTCAACAACACACCACCTTTTCGCAATCCCACCGTTAAAGCCACGCCAATTGCACCGATACAACTCAATACAGGAGTGCCCAGTAACAATGTCAAAACCAATGCCCACCAAATATTGACCTCAAGAGAAAGCAATAAAGCAGCAATCGGTGATAGCAAAATAAGCGGTAAACCGGTGAGCAACCAATGTGCAACGACTTTAGCCAGAGCCGTCATCGGCAAAGGCTGTGCGGTTAACATTAATTGTTCAAGAGAACCATCAATAAAATCATCACGAAACAAACGTTCAAAAGAAAGCAATGCTGAAAGTAATGCGGCTACCCATGCAATACCCGGTGCGATACGAGAAAGTAATTTAGGATCCGGTCCAATAACAAGCGGAAACAAAGTAATCACAAGCAAAAAGAACCATAGCGGATTTAAAATTTCCGCATTTTTGCGCATCGCAATTTGAAGTTCTCGTTTAATTATTTCTAAAAAAATCATTAAGTTATTCCGCTTTATAAGCCGCTAAATTCAATTTTTGCAGATGAGAACTTGGCACTTCTTGGTGGCTGGTTAACAATACGATACCACCTCCTTGAGCATGCTCATCAAAAAGTGCGGTTAGAATTTCCACGCCTTTTTTATCAATCGCAGTAAAGGGCTCATCTAAAATCCATAAGGGTGCTTGAGACAGCCATAAACGACCTAACGCGATACGCTTTTGTTGCCCAGCAGAAAGTTGTGCGGCAGGCAAATCTTCACGGCCTAACAATCCCACTTTCTCAAGCAAATCCCACAAAATGTCAGTATTTTGTTCAGCTTGACTAATTCGTTGATAAAACTGCAAATTTTCCCATGCAGTTAACTCTGGTTTTACGCCCGAAAGATGACCTAAATAAAGCAAATTCTGATGATACTGTTCACGTTGTTTAGAAATTGCTTCAGAATCCCACCGCACTTCGCCTTCTAAAGGTTGGGCTAAACCCGCAAGAATACGTAATAAACTGGTTTTACCTATGCCGTTATGCCCTTCAATTTGCACAAAATCACCGCTATTAAAATCGCAAGTCAAAGCACGAAAAAGTACGCGCTCACCACGTTGGCAGGATAAATTTTGCAGAGATAACTTGTGTGGTTCAAACATAATTGCAAAGGGAAAATAAAAAGTGGCGGTATTCTATCACAAGAGAAATATTTGACGAGATTTTAGCCCCCGAAACAGATAACTCTTTAGGTGTAGATCGATAGGTTTATTGATTTAAAACAAGGTTTAATAAATTCGTCTATTAATGTAAAAGGAAAAACATTTAATGATCTAAATCAAAATTTTTGCTATTATTTGCTCACTTTTGGTTATAGACCAAAACCCTCAACGAAATTTGTCTTTATTACATAGAAGGAATAAATTATGGCTTACACTCTACCTGAATTAGGCTACGCCTACGATGCATTAGAACCACATTTCGATGCGCAAACAATGGAAATCCACCACAGCAAACACCACCAAGCTTATGTAAACAATGCAAACGCAGCATTAGAAGGTTTACCTGCTGAGTTAGTGGAAATGTGCCCAGGTCAATTAGTTTCTAACCTTGACAAAATCCCTGCAGAAAAACGCGGCGTATTACGCAATAACGCAGGCGGTCATGCAAACCACAGCTTATTCTGGAAAGGTTTGAAAAAAGGTACTACCTTACAAGGCGCATTAAAAGATGCTATCGAACGTGATTTCGGTTCTGTAGATGCATTTAAAGCAGAATTTGAAAAAGCATCAGCAACTCGTTTCGGTTCAGGTTGGGCGTGGTTAGTATTAACTGCTGAAGGTAAATTAGCCGTGGTATCAACAGCAAACCAAGATACCCCATTAATGGGTAAAGAAGTGGCAGGTTGTGAAGGTTTCCCACTTTTAGGTTTAGACGTTTGGGAACACGCTTACTACTTAAAATTCCAAAACCGTCGTCCAGACTACATTAAAGAATTCTGGAACGTAGTAAACTGGGATTTCGTTGCAGAACGTTTTGAACAAAAAACAGCACACTGCAACTGTGCAAAATAATCAATATTGAAGAAGCCTAGCAAACGCTAGGCTTTTTTGTTTTCAGATATGCCAAATACAAAAATGCAGTGAAAATTCACCGCACTTTGTTCTTTTTTGTTTATCCCTCAATCCCTTCAAACAATGCTGTGCTTAAATAGCGCTCTGAAGCTGAAGGCAAAATAACGACAATGAGTTTATCAGCAAATTCTGGTAATTTAGCTAAACGATCTGCGGCTGCGACAGCTGCACCAGATGAAATACCTGCAAGAATGCCTTCTTCCGCCATTAGGCGACGGGCTGTGGCAAGTGCGGTATCGCTATCAACAGTTTCTACGCGATCAATAATAGATAAATCTAAATTTTTAGGAATAAAACCTGCGCCAATGCCTTGAATTTTGTGTGGGCCTGGTTTTGCTTCTTCGCCCGCTAAAGTTTGAGTAATGACGGGAGATTCCACTGGCTCAACCGCAACAGAAGTGATTTGTTTACCAAAATCTAATTTAATCGCGCGAGAAATACCCGTAATCGTGCCGCCTGTTCCTACACCAGCAACAATAACATCGACTTTGCCATCCGTATCTTTCCAAATTTCAGGGCCTGTTGTTTCTCGATGAATTTGTGGATTGGCTGGATTTTCAAATTGTTTAAGCATGACATAGCGGCTTGGATCAGAAGCAACAATTTCTTCCGCTTTCGCAATCGCGCCTTTCATTCCTTTTGCGCCTTCGGTAAGCACTAAATTAACACCCAATCCGCGCAATAAACGTTTTCTTTCTAGGCTCATTGTTTCTGGCATGGTGAGTGTGATTTTATAACCTCTAGCTGCCGCAACATAGGCCAAAGCAATACCAGTGTTACCGCTCGTTGCATCTACAATTTCTTTTCCTTTCGTGAGCGTGCCATCTTTTTCTGCTTGCCACACCATATTCGCTCCAATGCGGCATTTTACGCTATAGCTTGGGTTACGACCTTCAATTTTCACAATCACATTGCCGTTATGGCCAAAGTGTTTTAAACGCACAAGTGGCGTATTTCCGATAGAATAAGAATTGTCTGCATAAATTGTCATAATATTTCCCTTTCGTTGGACTTCGTTAATGTTGGCTTATTTATAGCACCGCACTTTTGATTAAAAAAATAGTTATTTGATCTATTTTATAACCGCAAGCTATTTAACAACCCCTGTATTTTCTGAACGAACATCAAGCCCCGTTTGAGATGAAGAATGGTTATTCATATTAAAACGTAAGCCATTACGATAATTTTCCACCCACATCACCGTCGCACCACATACTGCAACAGGCATAATTAATAAATTAATCACAGGCACAAATGTGCAACAAGTTACTAATCCACCAAACGTTAAACTTTGAGTACGTTGATTGCCAAGCGCATTTTTCATGATATCAAAAGAGACCTTGTGATTATCAAAAGGATAATCACAGTATTGAATTGCCATCATCCAACAAGTGAACAAGAAAGTAAGTACAGGCACGATGGTTTGCCCAACCAAAGGAATAAAACTTAGTAAAAACAAGGCGATAATTTTAGGCAGGCTGTAACGTAATTTTTGCCACTCTCGACCAAGCATACGAGGCACATCCCTCATTACATCCTCGAGACTATCATCATTAATATTTTCACCTGTCAGCATTTTTTCTACTTTTTCCGCTAGCAAGCCATTAAATGGGGCGGCAATAAAGCCAGAAAGTGTAGTGAAGGTAAAATAAAAGAGCAATAAAATCGTTAAAATTGACAGGGTTAACAAAATTACACTGAGAAAACTCAGCCAGTCTGGAATAAAATTCATCACCCAATCAATCGCACTGGTGATTTGGCTAATAAAAAGCCAAAATAAACCACAGAGCAAAACGGTATTGAGCAAAATTGGAATAATAACAAACCGACGTAAACCTTTTTGTGTGATGTAATGCCAGCCCATTACAAAATAATGGAAACCAGATTTTAATTCATTAGGATTCAACATTTTTCTTTCCTTTCAATAAAAATACGCCTAAAACAGACCGCTCTTTTCCATTAAAATTCCACGCATTGAAGTATTTTTTCACCTACTGAAATATGGTAGGATTAGCGCCATTAATAGCATTCTCGCTGGACTAGCACGCGTAAGGAATAAAGATGGATTTAAATACAATTTTGATTATTGTGGGCATTTTGGCACTTGTTGCCTTAATCGTGCACGGATTATGGTCAAATCGTCGTGAGAAATCAAAATATTTTGATAAAGCTAATAAATTTGACCGCACTTCTCATGTGCAAAGATCCCATACGCAAGAAGAAACGCAACCAACAAATGCTAATTTGTCTCACGTCACTACAGCGCAAGCAAATGCACCAATTCGTCATCAAGTCATGCCTAATGCAGCAGTAAATCAAGAACCTGTTGATTATAGACAAAGTGAAAAAAGTGTCGATGACATTAAGATTTCAATTCCAAATGTTCAACCTGTTTATGATATGGGAAATCATCGTTCTGAGCCGTTAAAGCCGACTCAACCACAATATGATATGCCAACATCAAATAGCGTTGCGAATATGACATTGGAACAAATTGAAGAACAAAGCAAAAATACTAGTTTCGATGGAATTAATTCATCATCACCAGAATTAAGAGCACAACTTGCGGAATTAGCTCACGAAGAACGTCAAATGGACTACAACGTATCTTTTAATGAATCAAAAGCAGAAACGACAGCTAAACTCAAACAAACAACTGGCTATATTCAACTTTATCTTATTCCAAAATCTAGCGAGCAATTCAACGGTGCAAAATTAGTACAAGCCCTTGAAAACTTAGGTTTTATCTTGGGTGAGGATGAAATGTATCACCGCCACTTAGATTTAAGTGTGGCAAGTCCAGTTCTCTTTAGCGTGGCAAATTTAGAACAGCCTGGAACATTTGATGCTTACAACTTAGTAGATTTCAGAACAATGGGAATTGTATTCTTTATGCAACTACCATCACCAGGTAATAATCTCGCTAATTTACGCATGATGATCCGCGCTGCACATACATTAGCCGAAGATTTACAAGGCATTGTGCTTACTGAAGAACAAGAAATCTTTGATGAAAATGCAGAGCAAACATATCTTGCTCGCGTGTAAATTCATACCTTAAATTTACCGCACTTTTATCTTTATTGAGACAGGCTTTATGCCTGTCTATTTTCACTCTAAACACACAAAAAGTGCGGTCATTTTTCCCCGAGAATTTTATGACAAATATTCAAACTCAAATAGACAATCTACGCAAAACCTTGCGCCAATATGAATATGAATATCACGTTCTAGATAATCCAACCGTGCCTGATAGCGAATATGATCGCCTCTTTCATCAGCTAAAAGCATTAGAGCTAGCACATCCTGAATTTCTTACTTCAGACTCCCCAACTCAACGTGTTGGTGCAAAACCACTTTCTGGGTTTAGCCAAATTCGTCATGAAATTCCCATGCTCTCTTTAGATAACGCTTTTTCTGATGAAGAATTCTATGCCTTTGTAAAACGCATTGAAGATCGTTTAATCGTATTACCTAAACCGCTTACCTTCTGTTGTGAACCTAAACTTGATGGTTTAGCAGTGAGTATTTTGTATGTAAATGGAATTCTTACCCAAGCAGCCACTCGTGGTGATGGCACCACAGGCGAAGATATTACAGCCAATATCCGCACTATTCGTAATATTCCATTACAACTTCTAACAGACAATCCACCCGCTCGTTTAGAAGTGCGGGGCGAAGTTTTTATGCCACACGCAGGATTTGAGCGTTTAAATGAATATGCACTAGAACATGGTGAAAAAACTTTTGCTAACCCTCGTAATGCGGCAGCAGGCTCTTTGCGTCAACTTGATCCTAATATTACAAGTAAACGCCCATTGGTATTAAATGCTTATGGCATTGGGATTGCTGAAGGCGTTGAACTACCAAGCACTCATTATGCTCGTTTGCAATGGCTAAAATCTATCGGTATTCCAGTGAATCCAGAAATTCGTTTATGTAATGGTACGAATGAAGTTTTAGATTTTTACCGAGATATTCAAAATAAACGAAGCTCTCTGGGTTATGACATTGATGGGACAGTATTAAAAATCAATGATATAGCCTTACAAAATGAACTAGGATTTATTTCCAAAGCACCTCGTTGGGCAATTGCTTATAAGTTCCCAGCCCAAGAAGAATTAACTGTCTTGAATGATGTTGAATTCCAAGTAGGTAGAACGGGGGCAATTACACCAGTCGCTAAATTAGAACCAGTATTTGTTGCAGGTGTTACAGTAAGCAATGCCACCTTACACAATGGTGATGAAATTGAACGCTTAAACATTGCTATTGGCGATACAGTTGTCATTCGCCGAGCAGGCGATGTGATTCCACAAATTATCGGCGTATTACATGAACGTCGCCCTGATAATGCTAAACCAATTATTTTCCCAACAAATTGCCCTGTGTGCGACTCTCAAATTATTCGTATTGAAGGCGAAGCGGTGGCTCGCTGTACGGGAGGATTATTCTGTGCCGCACAACGCAAAGAGGCGTTAAAACATTTCGTCTCTCGTAAAGCAATGGACATTGATGGTGTAGGCGGAAAATTAATAGAACAATTAGTCGATCGAGAACTGATTCATACACCAGCGGACTTATTTAAACTTGATTTAACTACGCTCACACGCTTAGAAAGAATGGGCGCCAAATCTGCAGAAAATGCTCTCAATAGTCTTGAGAAAGCCAAAAGCACGACCCTTGCTCGCTTTATTTTTGCTTTAGGCATACGTGAAGTAGGAGAAGCCACTGCATTGAATCTTGCTAATCACTTCAAAACCTTAGATGCGCTTAAAGCCGCTGATCTTGAGCAACTTCAACAAGTACCTGATGTAGGTGAAGTTGTAGCAAACAGAATTTTTGTATTCTGGCGTGAAGCGCATAATGTTGCCGTTGTTGAGGATTTAATCGCACAAGGTGTACATTGGGAAACTGTGGAAGTAAAAGAAGCCAGTGAAAACTTATTCAAAGATAAAACCGTCGTTCTCACCGGCACCCTCACTCAAATGGGCCGCAACGAAGCAAAAGCATTACTACAACAGCTAGGCGCAAAAGTAAGTGGTTCTGTGTCCAGTAAAACGGACTTTGTCATCGCAGGCGACGCTGCTGGCTCTAAACTCACCAAAGCACAGGAACTAAATATTACAGTATTAACAGAAGAAGAATTTTTAGAGCATGTTAATCTTTTAAATTAGTTGAATTAAAATCATATAAACAAGAGCGGCCAAAAATCATTATATTTTGACCGCTCTTTTGTATTTAAATGTTAAGTTATCCATTTACTGACATAGTCGTTTTGTCTTCTTTCATCCTTCCTTAAATACGCAGCTGCCCGTATTAATAACGGTAATTTGATTGTGATTACAGTTTCAACACGCAGCCGCGCAGAGGTGGCTGCTGGCAATCTCGCAGTGAGAATATTGGCCTTTGGTGTTTCAACACACAGCCGCGCAGAGGCGGCTGCTTTACACAAACTTTTAAAAACGTGGCGCCCCTGTGGTTTCAACACACAGCCACCCGAAGGTGGCTGCAAAAAATGGCGATTTCTGACGTGATTATGCGTTTGTTTCAACACACAGCCACCCGAAGGTGGCTGCTTTGACCCCTTGTTTTGATCGGGTCGGAAAAATGGGTTTCAACACACAGCCACCCGAAGGTGGCTGCGTTTTTCATATTCTTTGTTGAAGTTGATCACGCTTTGTTTCAACACACAGCCACCCGAAGGTGGCTGCGGATTACAAAAAGCCGTGAACAATCAATCTAAAAGTTTCAACACACAGCCGCGCGAAGGCGGCTGCAAAACCATGGGCTTCTGCTGATGCAATTCGGAAGTTTCAACACACAGCCGCGCGAAGGCGGCTGCCTAAACAACAAATAACACGAGGATCTAAAAATGGTTTCAACACACAGCCGCACGAAGGCGGCTGCGTTTGATTTTATTGATAAATTGCCCACAATTTACCGTTTCAACACACAGCCGCACGAAGGCGGCTGCCCTTTTGTTTAATTTTCTTATTCTTTTTCAATCAGTTTCAACACACAGCCGCACGAAGGCGGCTGCTAGTGTAGGCTGGTGGGCGCAAGCCAATGGAGAAGTTTCAACACACAGCCGCACGAAGGCGGCTGCTTTCATTGTAATTGATGGCGCACCAAGGATTGAAAGTTTCAACACACAGCCGCACGAAGGCGGCTGCCGAAAAAGTCGAATACTGCGAAAATCTTTTAAATGTTTCAACACACAGCCGCACGAAGGCGGCTGCTCAGATTAAAAAAAATGGTGAGCGGTGATAAATTGTTTCAACACACAGCCGCACGAAGGCGGCTGCTTGAGTGAGATTTTCCGTGAAAAAGCGTGTCTAAAGTTTCAACACACAGCCGCACGAAGGCGGCTGCCTCCACAAGGCGATCTTTGAAAATAGCGAAGGAATCGTTTCAACACACAGCCGCACGAAGGCGGCTGCATACAGAGTACGGAGTAAGTGATATTCTGCTGCAGTTTCAACACACAGCCGCACGAAGGCGGCTGCGCGTAAACCCAGTGCCATTTGTGGATACGTTACGGTTTCAACACACAGCCGCACGAAGGCGGCTGCCATCATTAGATCTTAATTTTGCCAATTTTGTCAAGTTTCAACACACAGCCGCACGAAGGCGGCTGCTTGCCCCAACTGTTATTTTCGCGTCTGAAACTGGCGTTTCAACACACAGCCGCACGAAGGCGGCTGCATCTACTTAAACCGCCTCGCCGAATGAAAGTATCGGTTTCAACACACAGCCGCACGAAGGCGGCTGCGTTTATAGATGACAAGTTTAAATAAGTTTTTGCAGTTTCAACACACAGCCGCACGAAGGCGGCTGCCTCTATCCCAATCCGCACCCTCTGGCGTGTTAAGGTTTCAACACACAGCCGCACGAAGGCGGCTGCTTTCAAGAAAATCCGTGTCGGCAGTATCGGGAAAGTTTCAACACACAGCCGCACGAAGGCGGCTGCATACATAAAGCTTTTTATTTGCATAATTATTCAGTGTTTCAACACACAGCCGCACGAAGGCGGCTGCTTTTTGGGCATAGTGAATATTCTTCATTTCTTGGTTTCAACACACAGCCGCACGAAGGCGGCTGCCAATCTGGATCGGTCAAATTTTCCGAAATTCTTGTTTCAACACACAGCCGCACGAAGGCGGCTGCTTTGTTCTTATGGCGTTTTTATCCTGGTGATTAGGTTTCAACACACAGCCGCACGAAGGCGGCTGCGTTTGCGAATGTTTCCGTAAAGTGCGCCAAGTTGGTTTCAACACACAGCCGCACGAAGGCGGCTGCAAACGCCCTTAACTGCATGAGGGAAAATTTTATTGTTTCAACACACAGCCGCACGAAGGCGGCTGCGCGATCGGTATCTTACCAAGTGTCCGAATGGACAGTTTCAACACACAGCCGCACGAAGGCGGCTGCGGTGGTTGTGATTTACGAAAGAGACGAACTCGAAGTTTCAACACACAGCCGCACGAAGGCGGCTGCTGAGTCAATCGCTCGCCATTCAACAAAGCTTTTAGTTTCAACACACAGCCGCACGAAGGCGGCTGCTAAAATGGCACCCATTTTCTTCCCCCTTTCTTATGTTTCAACACACAGCCGCACGAAGGCGGCTGCAATTTCAAAAAACGGAGATTTAATTTGTTTAGATGTTTCAACACACAGCCGCACGAAGGCGGCTGCGCAATTAACTTATAAATTACTCACTGCTGAACATGTTTCAACACACAGCCGCACGAAGGCGGCTGCTCCCTACCTAAAAAAGCAAGAAAAATCAGCGTATTAAACACTGTATTTCGCTAACTGATTTTATGATAAGGAGTTTAGTCAGTATAACGGCTGTATTGCCGTTATACAAATAGATTAAGTCATCCAAATTGTTAAAGAAAACGAAGATCGCTATCCTATCAGGATTTTAATGAGAACAATAGGTTAGCGAACTAAATGATAAGTACGTCTTTAAATATATCCACTGCCGGTTTTGCCCCATGATGCTCCACTTTATTATGCCACTTACTGCCCAAATGGTAAAAACGCAGGCTGTCACATGTGGGATCGTAGGTTTCCAATAGTTTGTTTTTCAACATAACCCACTGGTCAGGCGTGACATCGCATTCAAAGACCGAATATTGCGCCCGAACGCCGTAATCTAAGCAATGTTTTGCGATACGGCGCAATCGCGCCTGCCCGTTTGGATCGTCAAAAGAAATGTCGTAAGTAATCAGCATTAACATAGTTTATCTCATCAAAAACGGCGGATATTCTGCCAAATCCCCGCGTAAGTGCCGAGCCAGCAGCATTGCCTGAATATACGGCAGCAGCCCAATTTCTACTTCCTCACCCAAAAACGGATGAACAATCTTTTCCTGCTTTTTTGCCTGCAAAGCTTGGAATAACAGCTTACGTGCCTCTGCTTTCAAACTTACCGCGCCGCTTGTCTCGGTAACAAAATCCTGCGGTTTGATTTGCCCGCGGTTAATCAGCGACAACACCAACCTGTCCGCCCACCACGCTCGGAATTCTTCCAAAATATCCTGCGCCAAACTGTCGCGCCCCGGTCGGTCGGCGTGCAGAAAACCTACCTGCGGATCAAGCCCCACGCCTTGCAGCGCGCCGCTGATGTCCTTGCCCAAAATGCTGTACACAAACGACAACAGCGCATTCACCCCGTCTCTGGGCGGACGGCGATTGCGCCCGTCAAAAGTAAAGCCGCTTTTTTCGCTTAAAAGCTGCCCGAACACGCCGAAATAACGCGCCGCCGCATCGCCCTCAATACCGCGCACCACGTCCAGCTCCGCCACGCCCTTCAACTGCCGCAGCGAAATGTTTAAAGAATCGACCGTATCTTGAATCGCCGCATTCTCGCCGTAATTGCGAATCTGGCGCTGAAGCACCCGCTTACTCGCCTGAATCTTCGCCGCAATGATATTGCGCGCAATCGGCACAGGATTTTGCTCCGACACCCGATACTGCGTCCGCCGCAACAGCACATTGCCGCTCTGCCGCCCCTGAAGCCGCCCCAAGAAACGTCCGTTTTCGGTAAAAAACGCCAAATTCACATTATTTTCACCGCAAAACCCCAGCAAAAACGGCGACACCAGCACATTGCCAAAACAGAAAATATGCCCGATAGAATGCACTGGCAACTGCGCCACCTTCTTGCGCTCCTGCTCCACCACAAGAGTCTCCCGCTCCTTATGCAGATAGCTGCCTTGGGTGGTGATGTAGAGCGTGTTTTGCAGTTTGCGCATGGGGAAACTCCTGGGATTTTGATCGCACTTGGTAAGGGTAATAGTTGGACTGTCTAAAAAATAGTAGGTCTGATATTCAATCTGAGCAGACAGCAAAATTATTTATTTTTTAAAATATTCATTTAAGTTATCAAATATAACGTTCATGTCTTCCCGATATTTTTCTTGGATAGTTCTATCTTTATCTAGAATCCCCTGTTTTTCATTTACTGCCTTACGGGCTTCTTTAGTTCGAATGTCATCCGCAGGGATAATTTGAAAATTATAATGAGGGAATGTTTCTTTTAAACTAGCAAATTCTTTTTGTTTATCACCATCAAAAATAACAGCGACCTTTTTAAAACCAAGATCCTTTGCAATATTACATAAATTCGGAATATTTCCAGCTCCACCAGCACCCCATCCAAAAAAACTTCCTTGGATTTCTTTTCCTAATTGCTTAGCAATTTCAGGATATAAAATAACATCTTCCTGCCCTTCAACAAGAATGATTCCATCTTCCTGAAAAAAGAATTCACGAGCATCTAATCCCCAAGTATGTGGGTTATATAAATTACCATTTGCTAATTTATCAATTAGACTCCTTGAGTCATCAGACAATTGAAAAATCTTAGTTCCTTCTTTAGTAGAAATAACCCTGACTAAGGCAGCACCATTCGATAAAGCAAAAATATCTGCAAAATATGGAGAGTGTGTTGAAATAATAATTTGTCTGTCTTGAGAATATTTAACAAATAATCTACACAGACGTTTTTGCAATGATGGATGTAAAGAGAGTTCTGGTTCATCAATAATAATTACATCTCCAGGTTTAGAGTCATAAAGTGCATCAACAATAACAAAAATACTAACGATACCTTCCCCTATACCATTACTTGAATGGCTATGTTTACCGGAAATAAATTTTAAAAAATATTGTGATTGTTCATTTTGATCAATTGCCCATTCAGGCCTAAATCCCAAGACCTGTTCTAAAATATCATCATAATCATTTTTTATTTCATTATCTTTCTCTATTAAAAACAGCCTATTAGAGAACTGATCCAGCATTGAACTTCTTTTAGCTTGAAATCCATTTGAATAGATGTAGTTATCTCTAGTTGTATTGCTCTTACTAAAATATGGTTCAAAAGCTCTTCTTGACGGCACAACAAAAAATTTTACTGCTGTATTTTTATTAGTAAATTCTGTTTCGGATGATCCTTTTCGTACAGACTTCAAAATTTCATTATGTCCATTGTTAAAATTATATTGAATATTTACTTCTTCATGTAAAGAGTTCCTTGTACCATTCGGAAAACTTGGTGCAGCTCCATAGAACCCTTCTCTAGCTTTTAAACACTCAATAATTGATGATTTACCTGCATTATTAGAACCTGTAATAATTGTAAATCCACTACCAATATTAATCAGATCTGGCATAGCAAAACTGATTAATTGCTCCTGTTGAAAACCTCTATAACCTAGAATTTTCATATTTTTTAAGTACATAACTAAAACCTTTTAAATTTAATAAAAAATAAAATTACACGCACTCCCCAAACAACCCCTCCACATACCTCACACTCCTATCCCGTTTCCCCAACAACTCCGGCTGGCAAATCTCCACCAGCGAGCAGGCTTTGCAGCGTTTGCCGTAGTCGGGCGGCGGGGTTTGTCCGCTGTTTAGGAGTTCGCGGACAGCGGCGATGGTGGCGAGTGTTTGGGCGCGCAGGTCGTCTGAAAACACGACGGGGACGCGGTGGCGGGTTTGCATATACCACAGCGCGCCCTCAGAGACGATTTGCCCCGTCATTTCTTCCAAGCACAAACCTTGGGCACAAAGCTGGATTTCGTCCATCGGGTCGGGTTTTGGCTTCCCGCGTTTGTATTCCACGGGTTTCAGACGACCTGTCTTTGTTTCCACTTCCACCAAATCCAACACGCCGCTGATGCCAAGTTTTTCCGCCGATACATGCACCGTCCGCTCAAAGCGTACGCCCTTGCGTGTTTCCGGTTCGCCCGAATCCACCCGCTCATGCAGCGCCTTGCCCTGCGCGGTCAAATAGTTCTCCACCCACGCCTGCTCGTTGTGAATCAAGGCGCATTGGCGCGGGCAGAAGGCGTAGTGTTGCAGGGCTGAAAGGGGAATCAGGCGCGTGTCCTGATTTTCCCCTTGGGTTTCGGTTAAAAGTGCGGTCATTTTTAGCCTAATTTACGCAACAGCTTGGTTTCGCCAAGATTTTGATCGTCCACGCTGACAAGGTAGTCGTCAAAATTCCTTGCCACTTCCACTCCATCTTTTTTACCAACCTGAATGCGTTTGAAGAGGCTATCAGCAGGTGCGTCACCCAGATTACTGCTGTGTTCAAACACATAGAGCCCGCGAGCATTCATTTGCCCGCGTGCGGCGGAATGGTCGTGGTCGAACATATTGACGAGTGCCTGCCAAAACAGCTCTAAATCGTTTTCGGAAAAGCCTGTTTGTTTGGCGAAATGGGCAGAAATGAAGCCGTGGCAGCGGTATAGCCCGTAGGGGACGGTGAATTTGCGACCCATTCTCCCCCGTTCTTTCTTTGCTTTGTCTTCTTCACTATCTTCAGGATTTGGGTTTTCAACCTCTTTGGCTGGCGCACAACGAGTAATCGTATGTTCAAGTGTTACTATGGGATCAATGGAGCGGGAAAAAGTCAATTGCACAGGACCTCTAACTTGTCCCGCATTCTCACCTGTCGTTAAAACCGCACCAAAAGTACGAATATCGTAATAGCGTTTGCACATATATTGACGCGCACTTTCGGTTTTTTCTCTCCCATTTGGTTTGTCTTTTACTTCATCTTGCTGATGGGCTTCAGCAATTAAATCATTAAGAATGATTTTTTCACGAATAAAGATATCGTGATGTTCGTCATTTTGAGTCATTTGGATAAAATTGCGGACTTTGCGTTTCAGGCAGACATCAGTTACCAAACCTTCGCCGGTTTGCGGGTCGATACGCGGCAGGTTGCCTGCATCAGGATCGCCGTTAGGGTTGCCGTCTTGCACATCAAATAAAAAGACAAAGTCGTAGCGTTTTTCAATAGTCATAGCATTTGCTCCTTATGCGGTTTTCTCTTCGTTAAACAGGTTTTTCAATGCGTCTTTGGTAAACAGGAATTGGGTTTCGTGGTAATAACCGATGGCAAATAGGCCTTGCTGTTCCAAATTCAAATGGTTGGGAAATCTCTGACAATGTTCCAAAATCTGGCAGATTTCCCATTGCAGTTGTACGGCACGTCCTTCAAATTCCAGCTTGTTCAAATGGTGCGGCAGCAGGCGCATCAATGTGCCGAATACGGCAATCGGCGTGCTGCTTGCCGAACCGAAATAGCGGTCGGCAATGGTGGCGTTCAAGCCGGGATTGGCTTCGGCCTGTGTTTTTTCCAGTACGGCAAACAGCCGCCCCAGCACATAGCCGATGTCTTGACGGTTTCTATCTAAGCTCATAGTTAGCTCCTTCATGTTTTTCAGACGACCCGCGCGGATTGCGCGATTGATATAGGCTTTAAGCAGACTTGCTCTGCCATAGGTAATTTTCTGTTCCGCCTTGTTGCGCCGCAAAGCAGCCTGCAACAGGCTGACGGGTAAAACGCGGTTGTTGAGTGCGGCATCTGTTACTTGGGCAATCAGGTCAGATGGCAGGTTTTCCATTTTGCCGTCCAACACCAAATTGCCCAGCAGGCGCGGTAACGGCATATATTCAGGGTATGGTGAGTTTTCGCCACGCACCATCTGCAAATCGTCATACCACGCTGCAATACTTTCGGATAAGGCGGCAACAGTGGTTTCATACCAAAAGCGGACGACAATGCGCGCGGAATTGGGTGATAAACCTAAAAGGTAGAATTTTTCTTTGCCGTCGGGTTCTGTGTATTTCCCGTTGTACAAGCTTTTATAAAGTGATTTGACCGCATCAATATAGGCATCGGGATTGTCTTTGCCGCCGCCGTTAATCAGCGAAGCAAGATGCTCTTCCAACGGGGTTGGTTTCGCACTCCAACAGATGGCTGTTACATCGCCGATACGGAAGCGATTTTCACCGGCAAGCAGAGTGTTTAAGGCGGTGGTGTATTCGAACATGGCTTGTTCGCCCACAGGAAAGATAAAGCCCTGCTCTTTGCCGTATGATTCAAAAGCCGACAGATTTACCGATGTGAACGGGGCAGGTTTGGCGTTCACGCCCTTGATAGCGTTATGCAGCCGAGCAATCGGCGCAGGTTTGCCCGTTACTAAGCAAATACCCTTTTGGACGTTGTCCGACTTCACCTGATTAGCTTGACTTACATATTCCTGCACAGCCTTTGACTGACAAACCAAATCTACCGCCTCGTCCACTAAGCGGAAGCTGAGATTACAGCCTTTAACTTTGGCACATTCCGCCCAATTTGCGGCCTGCATGACTTTGCTTTTTTCTTCCGCAGAAGCCAGAAAGGCGGCAACGGCGGCAACACCTGCATCATCTGGCAATGCCTGTTTCAATTCGTTTACATTGGCAGTAAAGCTGACATGCTGTTTATCCGCCTGCTCTTGCCCTTTTTCTCCAGCATAGGCAAGCACATAACCGTAGTGATCCCACAATAAATTACTTACCTCGTAGGATTTTGAACCGCTCCTGCCCAAACCTTTCGGCACCAAAAAAGTGCGGCCAACTTTTTTCTTGCCTTTCAGCTCACGAGTATCTTCTAGCTGAATAAAATTACCCTGTTTGTCTATCACGATAATGAACGGGATTTCTTTGTTTTCAAACCCTTCCTGGGCAATACCGCCATCGCTTTCGGCTTTGCGTTGGTAGTATTGGGTGAGTGCGTGCAGAATCATCGTTTCACCTCCTCGCTGTTGGCTGGGGGCACAGTAATTACGCCGTTTATCGCTTTGCATTGGTAAAACATGGGTTCGGCGTTATTGGAATCGCGCGGGTCGGATTTGCTGAAATCCATGTCGTACAACATAAAACCGAAATCTTGGGTAATATCTTCGCGTGGCAATCCATCTTTGGCTTTTTCCAGCAACCTGAAATCACAAGGAAACTCACGACAGCCTAAATAAGGTTGGTGGAAATATTGTCCTTTCTTGGCCCGCCGCTTGAACATTTCGGCAAATTTGACGTAGTTGTCGCCCTCGCCCGCTTCGCTGGTCATGTCAAAATCAGCGTGGATGCGGTAGGCAACGTCTTTCAGCAGCATGGATGCGCGCTGCTGGCGGTTGTCTTCAATATAGAGCGAGCCGCTACGCTCACTCATCTTAGTTCCCACTTCGTTGCGGCGGATATTCGTCCACTGGATCGGTTTTAGAATTTCTATCTTCAAGACTCGCCAGCGGATTGCCGGCTTCCACAATATCGCCATTAGGATGTTTCTGGCGGCAGACGGCGTGATAACAGGGTAGCTTACCCTCTCCACCTTAAGTTCGGGCCTGGTGAAACATGCCAAATCGCCGCTGATTTCTAGGATAAAACTCATATCATCTCCTTATTGCTTTCATTTCATAAAACCGAATTTTCAGGTAGCCAAGCCACATCGTCAAAATCTGCACCAAGCACGGCTTTGTAATAGCCCTTATCTAACACCAGCAATCCCGCTCTGGAGAAAACGGCATGTTCAGGCAACTTTTTCAGTTCGTGTTCGTACACGGTTATCGTGTAGCGTTGCAGCTTGCGGTAAACCCATTTGTGTTTGAGAGGATCGCTTTCTAAAAATTTGAACCAACTTTCAAACGGCTCAGGCAGCGGTGGGCTGTCAGTTTGCCCGAAGGAATTGTCGACCGGCTGAGGAAAGCGTTGTTTGTCCAAAACATCCTGCCATTCTGAAACTCCCACATCGTCCAGTTGTTGTCTGAAAAAATCATCCAGCTCGTTTGCTTTGACGATTTGCGGACTACCGTCTTTTTCCCAATGAGCCAACGGGATAAACGGCACAACGATTGCTACACCTTGGTTATCAATCAGGCGGAAGCGTTCGGCAGCGGTGCGGAATTTAATTGCCAGCGGATTTTCATTGGATGATTCTGCCGTCAAGAGTCTTGTAATGTCGTGTTTATCCACATTGCCTTTACCGTTGAACCGGCGGAAATATTCGGCAAATGCCAACGGGGAAAGCGGGTCGTCGAACAGTCCAGCTTTCAACATCTCTTCGGTAATATCCTGCCCCTGTTTCAGGCTGCCGTTAGGCGCACCTTCTTCGGCACGAAACACGACCACTTCCCCCAACTGCGGCAGTTTGCCTTCACGGTTACACCGCCCGGCCGCTTGGGCAATGCTGTCCAGCCCTGTCATCGCTCGATAAACACAAGGAAAATCCAAATCCACACCTGCTTCAATCAACTGCGTACTAACCAGCCATAAAGGCTTGTGCAGGCTGCCTGCTCGATACAGTGCCAAATATCGGCGAACCAGCGCAATCACTTCGCTTCGGTGTGTGGCGCACATATTGGCAGATAAATGCAGTTTGATACCATCAGAAGGCAGGGCAGCAAAGAGTTTGCGGGCGTGCTTTCTCGTATTGACTACCGCCAAAACACACGGACGCACAGCAATTTCATCGGCAATTTCCTGCCAGCTTTGCATTTCGCCGTTTGGCAGCGGCATTTTGATGCGGACACGGCGCAGTTTTTCCGATAAGGCAATTTTGTCTGCCACAATTTCGCGCACATCCGGCAGTCCTTCCAAAATGGTGCGGCCGAATGCGTCGATATTTTTACCAAGTTCAGGCTGAGTTGCCGTGCACAGCACAAAGGTAACGCCGTAATCCCGCGCCAACACCCGCATCATGTCGGTAATCGGCTTTTGGAAATCGCGCGGAAGCTGCTGGGCTTCATCCAAAATCACCACGCTGTCGGCAATATTGTGAATCTTGCGGCAGCGGCTGGTTTTTGCCGCAAACAGGCTTTCAAACAGTTGCACGTTGGTGGTAACAATCAGCGGCGCATCCCAATTTTCCGTAGCAAGACGAGTTTTCGCAGTTTCCTTATCTTCTTTCACGTCTAAATTGCTGTGGTGTTCCAAAACCACATCATCGCCTAATGCTTTCCGGAAAACATCGGCGTTCTGCTCGATAATACTGGTGAAGGGAATGGCATAAATAATGCGCTTTTTGTCGAATTTCAGCGCGTGCTTCAAAGCAAACCCTAAGCTCGCCAAAGTTTTACCGCCACCGGTCGGCACGGTTAAAGAAAACAAAGTGCGGTCGGTTTCTGCGGCAGAAAAAGATTGCTGCAAAATGGCATGGCGTTCTTGATTTAAGAATGAATCTTTATCTGATTTCTCATGAAGTTGCGCCATATATTGCTCATATCGTTGGTGCAACTCATCCAAACCGGGAAATTTCGGGCGCAATCCGGCAGCCTGCGCGGCATCTGCATCGGCATAGCCGTTCATAAAGGCTTCGGTATCCAAAAAATCGGCGTCCACCAAGCAGGAAAAGAGAAAACGCAGCCAAATATGCAACTCTTCCAGTTTTGCCCCATCTTTCCAAAATGCAAAAAAATCCTGCTTCAGATCATTATCTGATACCGGGAAAAAATCTTCAGATAAACCACTTTCCACCAAACCCGACAAAGACGCAGCCAACTCGTCATCCGCCTGTTGCAGACGGCTTTTTAAACTGCCTTTATCATACCAATCTGCCAGCCCTGCATGATGCCCAGCAATCAAATACACCAACAAATGCCCAAAAAATGGATTAAGGTGCTCTACTGCATATTTGGCACCAGCAGTGGAATGCGGAATTTTGCGCAACTTGGTAGATTCAACATCTTCCAAATGGGCATTCTCTTTTTCAAAGCCGGATGCATTACGGATATATTTCTGAAAAGCTTCCTGAAATTTCCCCAAATCGTGTAAAAGCCCCGCATATTCGGCAAACAACGCCCCATAACGCCCTGCAAAACGCTTGGCGAGTTGAGCGACTTTTTTCAGGTGATTTTGTAGTAAATGAGAATGCCAATTTTCTGATGAGTCTTGGCGAGCGTGGGCTATATAGTCGAAATTCACATCGATTCTCCAAATTTGAAACGTGCAAAATTTAACGAACAAGCCATATAAATAGCTTGAGGTGTTGAGAAATCGAAAATCTGTGGAATGAGGTCGTCTGAAAACTCATCGGTGGTCAGGCGCATAACGGCGGCTTGGGTGGCAAGTTCAGACGGGGCTTTCCATTGTTCTTCGGGCGCGAATATCCATACAAAGCTGTTTTCAGGTAGCCTTTTGCCTTCGCGGTTGCAGCGTCCGGCGGCTTGCGCAACACTGTCTAAGCCTGCTTCGGCGCGCATCACCAGCAGAAAATCCACATCAACGCCGGCTTCAATTAAGGAGGTGGCGATGACGCGGCAGGGTTCGCCGTTTTTCAGACGACCTCGGATCTCATCAAGTTTTTGGCTGCGGTGTTTGGCACACATTAAGGTGGTCAGATGGAATGTGCCTTCAAGGTGTTTGGCTTGGTCGTACAGGCTGCGGGCGTGGCGGCGGTTGTTGACGATGACGAGCATTTGCGGGTGTTCGGCAAGTTTGGCGAGCAGGTCGGCGTCGGTTTGTGTGCCGATGTGTTGCACGGTGGTGCGGCGCAGTTTGTCGAAAAGTGCGGTCGGTTTTGGGGCGATTTCGCGCACGTTTTCAAAGCCGCGATAGAAGCCGTTTTCGGCTTGCACAGCTGGCTGGGTGGCGGTGCACATGACGACGCTGCAGCGGTAGTTTTGCGCCAATTCTTTGATGGCTTGCATGATAGGCAGCAACAGATTGAGCGGCAGCATTTGCGCTTCGTCGAGGATGATGACGGAGCCTGCGATGTTGTGCAGCTTGCGGCAGCGCGAGGAGCGGTCGGCAAAGAGGGATTCGAAGAATTGCACGGCGGTAGTCACGACAATCGGCGCGTCCCAGTTTTCCGAGGCGAGGCGCAATTTGTCTTTGGTGGCCTCATTTTGCAGTTTGCCGTCGTCGAAGGTGCTGTGGTGTTCCAACACGGCTTGTTCACCCAATTCGCCAAAGGCTTTGCGAAACTCAGCGGCGTTTTGCTCGATGATGCTGGTGAACGGAATGACGTAAATTACGCGCCGCATGCCATGCTGTTTGGCGTGTTCCAGCGCGAACGCCATGGAAGTGAAGGTTTTACCTCCGCCGGTCGGCACGGTGAGCGTGAACAGCCCTTGCGGTTGTACCGTTTGTTCTACAGCATGATCGAGAATTTCGCTACGCAGGCGGTTTAAGGCGGCATTGCGTTTTTCGGCTTTGGTTTGCTCTGGGGCTTGGGCGATACGTCGTCTGAAATTGTTGATAAATTGATTGAAATTGTGTTGTAAGGCGTTTAAATCGGGATAACCGCCGCGCTCGACGGCTTTGTTTTCTAGGTTTGAATAAAAGGCTTCGGTGTCAAGATAATCAGCATCCACCAAGCAGGAATAGAGCATTCGGGTGAAAAAGGCGTAGGAGAAAAAAGGATGATGCGCGTCGGCTTTGAGTGGCGGTGCGGACAGGTTTTGAGGGAGCTTGATTTCTTGTTGCCATAGGTTATCGAGGGTGGGAATATCTGCACCGAACTGCAACGCCAAACGATGTTTTAACGTGCGGCGGTTATCGCCTTCGCCATTTCCATTTGCCAGCCCGGCATGATGCCCCGCAATGCAAAACGCCATCAGCTTGCCGATAACATTTCCCCAACGCTCGATGGCAATTTTGGCTCCGGCAGTGGCATGATCGACTGATGAGCCACCATGCAATCGGTGATTAAAGGCTTCTGAATATTTCCCTAAGTCATGAAGCCGTCCCGTCTGGCAGGCAATTTCCTGCGCACCGAATACCCGAGCAAACTCCGCCGCCATTTCGCCCACATTGACTGAATGGCTTTGTAAGGTTTGCCAATGTTCGTAAGGTAAGAGATTGCCGAGTTCGTCTTGCGCGGAATGGGCGTAGTAGAGAGGCTTAGTAAACATAAAAATAATCCCTTATATTTATGATTATTATTTGGCCTAATCTACTCCTAATCCTCTTTTAATTCAACCATGTTTACATTGATAAATTTTGAGATTAAATCATTTATATTTTAAATAATACGCTACTAATGCCGCCCGCCAAAAGGTGGTTTTGCAAACCAAATCACAATAAACAATCCTAAGAATCCCATAGCTGATAACCAAAATATCTCATTTGCGCCAATAATAAATCCTTGCGATGTTATTTGTTGAGCGAGGTAAGCTGAAGTTTGGGCATCACTTAAACCAAATTGATTCATTTGATGGTAAAAACTTTGGGAAATTGGGTTATAAGGATTAATGTGTTCTGTTAATTGAGTATGGTGAACAGCTTCACGGTTATACCAAATAAATGTGGTTAAAGATGTCCCTACAGAACCCGCTAAAGTTCTCAAGAAGTTAAATAAGCTAGATGCAGAAGCCATTCTATGCGCAGGCAAGCCAGACAGCGTTATTGTGGTAAGCGGCATAAAGAAACAGGCCACGGCCAAACCTTGCACTAATTGTGGTAAAGCCACATCAGCAAAGGTCATTGATGGCTCGAAAGTCACCGCTCGCCAATAAAATGTTATTGCATATACAATAAAACTTATCGTCACTAAAATTCGCATATCGATCTTATAACCGAAACGCCCAATAATCGGTGAAAGCAAAATTGGGAATAATCCAACTGGGGAAGCCGCAAGCCCAGCCCACGTCGCGGTGTAATGGAAGACTTGTTGTAGCAAGAGCGGAATTAATACCACAGAACCTAAATAAATCAAAAAGGCTAAACTGGTGCATAAACACCCTACGCTAAAATTACGAGAATGGAAAAGCGAAATATCTACTACAGGATTATCATCTGTCAATTCCCAAATAACCAAAGCAATCAGACAAACAACAGCAACAACAGCTAATATAATGATTTCATTAGAATTAAACCAATCTTGCTCACGCCCCTGATCAAGCATTAATTGCAAACATCCCACGCCTAAGACAAGTAAAACTAAACCGACTTTATCAATGGGTTGATGAACAATTTCACTTTCTCGGCTACCCAAAATCTTCCAGCTGATTAGCACAACTAATAAACCAATCGGAACATTAATAAAGAAAATCCATCCCCAGTGGATATTATCACTAATCCATCCGCCTAAAATTGGACCAAAAATAGGCGCAACCACAATAGTCATTGACCAAAATGCCAATGCCATTCCACGTTTTTCTGGCGGGTAATTATTCAATAATAAACTTTGCGAAAGAGGAATCACAGGGCCTGCTACAGCGCCTTGAATGACGCGAAAAATAATTAAAGCCTCAAGATTATCTGCAATCCCACAAAGCCAAGAAGAAACAACGAATAAAAAAGTTGAGACTAAAAATAACCGCACTTCGCCAAAACGTTTTGCTAACCAACCTGTTATTGGAATAGAAATCGCATTTGCAACCCCAAAAGAAGTAATTACCCACGTACCTTGACTAAAAGATGCGCCAAGATCGCCCGCAATAGTAGGAATCGCCACATTTGCTATCGTAGAATCTAATACCTGCATAAAGGTGGCGAGAGATAAAGCCAGCGTTAATAAAATCAGGGCACCACCTTGAATAGGCGGGAATTTTTTTGCGGAATTGTCCATAACGCCGCCTTAATGGCTGTTTTGCTGAATGATAGATTCAATCAAATCTTCTACCGCACTTTCATCATATTTAAGTGTATCAGTAGCAAATAAAGTTTTCGGTTCTGATTTTTCTCGCAACATTGGACCAGATGAATCTGCAATTCTTACTTTTGCCGTTGCAGAAAGACCAATTCGTAATGGGGTTTCAGCAAATTGTTGTGGATCTAATTTAATTCGCACAGGTACACGTTGCACCACTTTAATCCAGTTACCTGTAGCATTTTGTGAAGGCAAAAGAGAAAACGCATTGCCAGTCCCCATTTCAATACCATTTATCACGCCATCAAATTCTTTATTTTTACCGTATAAATCAAAATGAATTTTCACCGGCTGGCCAATGCGCATATTCGTTAATTGGGTTTCTTTGAAGTTAGCTTCTAGCCACATTTGTTCATTAGATACCACCGCCATTAACGCGCCACCCACTGAAACGGCTTGTCCAACTTGAGCATTACGACGTGCCACATAGCCATCAATTGGACTTCTAATTTTTGTACGTTGTAAATTCAACCAAGCCTGTTTGAGTGAGCTCATTGCATTCTGTATTTGCGGTTGTTGACGTAATGGAACGTTACTCAATAAAGCCTGATTGGCCGCTAATTGATTTCTAGAAGAATTTAAATTTGCTTTGGAAAGCTCAACGGCTTCTTTTGCATGTTGGAAAGATTCTTTATCAATTGCACCCATTTTTTCAAGTTGAACTCGGCGTGCCAAATTGCCTTGTGCTTGAGCTAAAGAAATTTCATTGGCGTGCACAGCTGATTGCAATTGTTGCACAGTGAAACCGAGTTGTTCTACCTGACGTACAGCATTGGCGAGATTGCTTTTGGCCTGTTCAAAACTAAGTTTTGCATTCGTATCATCCAATTCAACTAGAATATCACCTGCATGGACTTTATCCATATTGTCAGCATTAATCTTCGCTACATTGCCCGCAACTTGTGATGACACCATCACTTGATTTCCACCCACATAAGCATCTTCTGTTTCTTCAAAATCTTTCAAGAAGAAAAACCAATACAAAGCACAAGCAATACCAATAATAATCAGGAGAAGAATAAAAATGCTTAAGCCTTTTTTACGGTTAGTTTTATTTGATACAGATTTAGTTGATGGGGTTTCAGTTGCAGTTTGCGTCATAATGCCTTCCCTAAGTTGGGATAATGTTTAAAAATGAGATATTTGAGATAACCTTTAAAACTATCAAAAATAAAAATGAAGGGTCATTATGAAACTTTAAAAAGGGGAACTCAAGGGAAATCATCATCTCTTTATTTTCTAGATTAATCAATGCTCTAAAAATATAGTCTCATTAATTTGATTTATTTTCGTGTAAGAATCAAAAATCGACAATCATAGTGATTTTGTTCATCCGCCTTACGATATTCGTCAAATTCAATTTCCCACTCATCCCAATTCACTTGAGGGAAAAAAGTATCACCATCTAGTTCTGCCTGAATTTGAGTAAGGTATAACTTATCTGCTTGTGGCAAATATTGTTTGAATAACTCTCCCCCACCAATCAACATAATTTCATCAAAATCTCTGACAAAATCGACCGCACTTTCAAGGCTATCTTTCCATACCACGCCTTCTCGTTCAAAGGGCTGACGAGAAAGTACAATATTAATGCGTTTAGGTAGCGGGCGACCAATACTTTCAAACGTTTTACGTCCCATGATAACAGGTTTGCCAGTGGTGTTCTGACGAAACCACGCTAAATCTGCAGGCAAGTGCCAAGGCATTTGGTTATCTTTACCAATCACGCTATTTAATGTCGTCGCCACAATTAAACTAAATGTCATAAATCCCCCTAAAATTTGCTGTTACTATACCTGATATTAGGTGATTTTTCATTGATTTAGTGATAACGTTAATGCCAATTTTAAGAAATTTGGAAACGACTATGAATAAAAAAACAATCGTAGTGAAATTTGGTACAAGTACCCTAACACAGGGGTCGCCAAAACTGAATTCACCGCACATGATGGAAATCGTTCGTCAAATTGCGCAATTGCATAATGATGGATTTCGTATAGTGATCGTTACTTCTGGCGCTATTGCAGCGGGTCGCCATTATCTGAATCATCCTCAATTACCCCCTACTATTGCATCAAAGCAACTGCTTGCAGCGGTTGGCCAGAGCCAATTAATTCAGGCTTGGGAAAAATTATTTGCTATTTATGATATTCATATCGGACAACTTTTATTAACTCGTGCCGATATTGAAGATCGTGAACGTTTTTTAAATGCGCGAGATACTTTACACGCACTTTTAGATAATCACATAATTCCTGTAATTAATGAAAATGATGCGGTGGCGACCGCAGAAATTAAAGTTGGCGATAATGACAATTTATCTGCATTAGTCGCTATTCTTGTTCAAGCGGAACAACTTTATTTATTGACTGATCAACAAGGTTTATTTGATAGTGATCCGCGTAAAAATCCTGGAGCAAAATTAATTCCAGTTGTAGAACAAATCACGGAGCACATTCGCTCAATCGCAGGTGGCAGTGGGACTAATCTTGGCACTGGAGGAATGATGACAAAAATCATTGCTGCCGATGTTGCAACTCGCTCTGGAATTGAAACAATTATTGCACCAGGTAATCGCCCAAATGTGATCGCTGATCTTGCTTATGAACAAAATATTGGTACAAAATTTATTGCCCATCAATCTGATCGATTAGAAAGTCGCAAACAATGGCTTTTCGCTGCGCCATCTGCAGGCATCATCACTGTTGATGAAGGGGCCCAAAACGCCATTCTTGAACAAAATAAATCCTTATTACCCGCTGGCATTGTTAACGTGGAAGGACGTTTTTCGCGTGGTGAAGTAGTCAAAATACGCACTCAATCGGGTAAAGACATTGCGCTAGGTATGCCACGCTATAACAGCGATGCCTTACAATTAATTAGGGGCCGAAAATCAGCAGACATTGAAAATGTTTTAGGCTATGAATACGGTGCGGTGGCAATGCATCGTGATGATATGATTATTTTGTAATAATCCTTAATAAAAAAATCCCAACTAATTGCACCGCACTTTTAGTTGGGATTTTTTTATTTCAATGATTGAGATTTTACGTATCAAGATAACTCAACAATGTTAGATTAGCATTATATACCAATCACAACGCAATCTGCCACACTTTTGGCTTTACTTTGCGCTTGCACTGCTGCATCTCGGCTAGCGAAGCCACCTACACGAACACGGTTCCATTCACCATTAACTTGAACTTGTGCATTTAACCCACTCATTGATAAACGTCCTTGCAAATTTTCAGCTTGCGCTCTATTTTTGAAAGCGCCACATTGCAAACCAAATTTTTTACCACCATTCGGATTATCTGCAGTTTTAGGTTGCTCAATTTTTTTAGCCGTCTCAATTTTTGGCAGTTCTTGTTTTTTAACCGGTTCAGATTTTACAATTTCTGTTTTTACTGCTTCAGGCTTTTTCTCTTGCTCTATTTTTGGCGTAGCTTGAACTTGTTGATCTTTCGCCGTTTCTACCGCACGTTGTTGCTCCGCTAATTTACGAGCTTCCTCCGCAGCTTGTTGTTCTTTTTCCATTTGCACTAGAACTTGGCGTTGTTCTTCGGTTAAGCGCATATTTTGCTCTACGCTTGTAGGTTTATTATCAACAGGAACAGTTCGAGTTTCTAATGCTTTGATATAACTCCAAACTTCCTCTGGGCGATTAGGTAAGACACTTTTAGGTTGCGTTTTTTCTTGTTGTGTCGCAGCCTGTTGCACTACAGCTTCGCTATTTTTATTTTTCAACAAATAAAGCCCTACGCCAAAAGCCAACACAATGACTAAAGCGAGGATAATCAGAATATTCTTATTCTTTTTTGTTTTTTTCTTATTATTTGAACCGCGACGTGCGGCAAAATCTCGGTGAGCCACAATAAATTCCTAAATTTTAAGTAATATTTTAATAATTCAACAAAACTTGCTAAGTTTACTGAAAAATAGGCTTTAAATAAAGACTAACATCAATAGATTATCTTGTATAAACACAAAATAAAAATACCGCACTTATTAGATAAGCGCGGTATTTTTTCACAATATTTTGAGAAAATTATTTCTCGTCTTTGAATCCTGACTCAACGCCACTCATATCTGGTAGTTGGTGTGCAATACCTTTGTGACAGTCGATACAAGTTTTACCTTCAGTCTTCATTTTTTCATGCATACGTGCAGCCACAGAACGTTGATCGTTAAAGTTCATACGATCTACTTTATGACAGTTACGGCATTCTTTAGAATCGTTAGCTTTCATTCGAGCCCATTCGTTTTCAGCCATTTCTAAACGATGTGCGTTGAATTTTTCTAAGGTATCCACTTTTCCAGTATAGTGAGCAAATACCTCTTTCGCCGCAACAATTTTACGTTTCATTTTAGCGCCAAATTCATGCGGCACATGGCAATCTGGACAACTTGCGCCTACACCTGTACGAGTTTGATAATGCACGCTATGCAAATATTCTGGATAAGCATCTTGAGTATGACAACTCGCACAGAACTGCTCAGTGTTAGTTTTCTCTAGACCATAGTTAAAACCAACCCAAGAAAGAATACCACCAATAGCTGATAAGATAATAATTGTACCTATCGCCATACGGCTTGGTTTTCTAAACCATTGCCAGAAACGCTTTAAGATATTTGGTTTTTTCTCAGACATATAGACCTCTTAAATTAGTTTCCGTAACCTTTCATCGGTTTGAAATCATTTGGAACAATTGGATCTACGTTTGATTGAGAAACGTGACATTGTAAACAGAAATAACGACGTGGTGATGAGCTTGACCCCACTTTACCATCACGATCCATAAAGTGAGTTGGGCTGATTCGAGTTGCACCACTCAAACGAGAATTTTCTGGACTGTGGCAATTTAAACATTGGTTCGCATTTTTTGTCACTTGATAATTTGCAACACTATGTGGAACCATTGGAGGTTGGTTTACATAGTTTAATGCTGGTAATTCACCTTGACGCGGTGCATTATGAAATGCTGGAGCAATATTTTCTGCCGCTTGAGTTAAATCTTTTCCCACTGCTGGTGCATCAGATGCCATTAGTGAGCCAGCAAAAAGCGCGGTAAATAATCCCGCTAAAATTTTAGATACCTGTTTAGTCATATTAATCACTCCCCTGAATGATCGAATCTGGTCGAAAATTTAAAAACTTTTTCAGCGCAAACGTCAATACAACGTCCGCAGCTGATGCAATCTTTGGAAAGCACAAGTAGGCTTTCGTCTTTTTTTCCATGTAAAGGTGAACGTAACACTTGGGCTTCGGGACAAACATTGTAACAATCCATACAATTATCGCATTTTGCACGATCAATCACTTTGATACGGATTAAACTTTTTGCACCAATCACACCATAAGCAGCACCAATTGGGCAAAGGTGTCCACACCAACCATGTTCTGCAATCAATAAATCAAAAAGAAAAATAACAAGCAATAGCCAGCCTGTGGCACCAAAGCCAAATATAAAGGCACGGCCAAGTGCAGCCACTGGATTAACCCACTCCCAAAGCAACATTCCGCTTACGCAACTGCCTAGCAAAATAAGCGCAAGGATACCATAACGTAAACCGCGCGAAATTTTCGCCGTTTGGCGAATGCCTAACTTACGGCGTAGCCATGCTGCACAGTCAGTCACAACATTTAGCGGACATACCCAACCACAAAATACTTTACTACCAAGCACTGCGTAAAATAACACAATAATTGCTGCACCAATCAAGGTGAGAGCATCAGGTAAATGTCTTGCAGCCAAGCTTTCTGCTGTAATTAAAGGGTCGCTTAATGGAATAGTATCAAGCAATAAGCTTCCACTATAATTGCCTTTTAAAATCCACACGCCAAAATAAGGACCACTTAAAAACATCGTAAGAATACTAAATTGGCTTAGTCGACGCCAAAACAAAAAGCGGTTTGCATACCACCAGCCCCATTTTTCTCGCGACTCTTTACCTGCAAATTTGGGTGTATTTGCCATTATTTGCCACTCCCTAAAATAGGTGCAAGCACGGGTTCCGCCGGTTCAGGAATTACAGTGGTTCCTTCTGGCGTGCGAGTCGGTAACGAAATCATATCTTTAGGCGCAAGAGAATGGCCAGCTTTCGCTTTTTCTTCCCAGCCCAAACGATAATGTTTACCTAACATACCTTTTGCAAGATCCATTGGTAAAACCTTAATCGCAGCTTCTTCTAACACACAAGCTTGCTCACATTTCCCACATCCGGTACAGGCATCAGAATGTACTGTTGGAATAAATAACGCATGCTTATCAGAACGTTGATTATGTTGTTTTTCCAATGTAATCGCTTTATCGATTAATGGACAAACCCGATAACAAACATCACAACGTAATCCTTGCCAGTTCAAGCAAGTTTCGTGGTCTAACAGTACTGATAGCCCCATACGCGACTCATTAATATTTGTCGCATTTCGATCAAGCGCGCCAGTTGGACAAGCATGAGCACAAGGAATGTCAGGGCACATTTCGCAAGGTTTATCACGCGCAATAAAATACGGTGTTCCCGCTTCTACTGGCGATAATAAAGATGCTAAATGAAGCATATCATAAGGACAGGCTTGAACACATTGTCCACAACGAATACAAGCGGCAGAAAACGCTTTCGTATCTTGCAAAGCAAACGGCGGGCGTAATGGCACACCTTCACGAGCAAGGCTTTGATTTTGCTGCAATCCCAACAAAATCCCAACGCCAGCTAAACCACCCGCAGTACGGGTTGCTTCTTTGAGAAATTTTCTACGTTCAGGATTGACTGCTGGTTTCTTCATTTTCTTTTTAGATTTTAACCGCACTTTCATCTTCCTCTTTTATTGATAAGGTAAAATAAAGTGCGGTTGGTTTTTACATGATTTTTACGCAGCCTTTTCCACTTTTACCGCACATTTTTTGAAGTCGGTTTCTTTTGAGATAGGGTCTGTCGCATCTAACGTTAAGTTATTTGCCAGCTGACCAGCATCAAAGAAAGTGGTGAATACTAAGCCACGAGGCGGTTTATTACGTCCGCGAGTATCTAAGTAAGAAATCATTTCACCTCGACGGGATGAAATCTTAATTTTATCGCCATGGCGTAAACCACGAGCTTCAGCATCCAATGGGTGCATCCAAACAAGGTTGTTCGGCATAGCACGATGTAATTCAGGCACACGACGAGTCATAGTACCAGTATGCCAATGCTCTAGAACACGACCAGTAGATAACCACAAGTCATATTCTTTATCTGGAGACTCAGCTGCTGGCTCATAAGGCACTGCAAGAATAATCGCTTTCTTGTCTGGATAACCGTAGAATGCCACACCTTCACCTTCTTTAACGAATGGATCGTAGCCTTCACGATAACGCCATAAGGTTTCTTTACCTTCGACAACTGGCCAGCGTAAACCACGCGCTTTGTGATACATGTCAAATGGAGCCAAGTCATGACCATGACCGCGACCAAATTCAGCATATTCTTCGAATAAACCTTTGTGTACATAGTAACCGAAGTGTTCTGATTCGTCGTTTAATTGACCTTCAGCAAGTTCGCTTAATGGGAATTTATCTACTTGACCATTTTTGAAGAGAACATCATATAAAGTTTTACCTCTATATTCAGGCATTTGTGCAAGTAATTCTTCTGTCCACATTTCATCAGTCGTGAAGTATTTTGCAAACTCCATTAATTGCCATAAGTCTGATTTTGATTCACCTGGCGCTTTTACTTGTTGACGCCAAAATTGAGTACGACGTTCCGCATTACCGTAAGCACCTTCTTTTTCTACCCACATTGCAGTTGGAAGAATTAAGTCAGCAGAAAGTGCGGATACAGTTGGATAAGGATCGGATACAACAACGAAGTTGCCTTCTTTACGCCAGCCTGGTAAACGATCTTGATTAATGTTTGGACCAGCTTGCATATTGTTGTTACACATTTGCCATAGCACATTCATTTTACCATCGTTCATTGCACGATCTTGTGCAATTGTGTCCAAACCAACTTTTTCAGAAACCGTACCTTTTGGTAATTTCCAAATACGTTCCGCTGTTTCACGGTGTTTAGGATTAGTTACCACTAAGTCTGCCGGTAAACGATGAGGGAATGAACCAACTTCACGCGCTGTGCCACAAGCAGAAGGTTGACCTGTTAATGAGAATGGTCCACAACCTGGAAGTGAGATTTTCCCAGTTAATAAGTGGATATTATAAATTAGTTGGTTTGCCCACACACCACGAGTGTGTTGGTTGAAGCCCATTGTCCAGAAAGACACCACTTTTTTGCTTGGATCAGCATAAAGTTTTGCTAAAGTTTCAAGTTGAGTCTTATCCACACCAGACATTTCAGATACTTTTTCAAGTGTATATTCAGACACAATTTGTTTTAATTCTTCGAAAGAAGAATCATACATTTTGCCCGCAGTTTTACGGTTAGTATCTTTTTCTAATGGATTTTCAGGACGTAAACCGTAACCAATATTGGTTTCACCACGTTTGAATTTAGTGTGTTTGTTCACAAAATCGTGGTTTACAGCATTGTTCTGAATTAAATAATTGATGATGTAGTTCATGATCGCCAAATCGGTTTGTGGTGTAAATACCAAACCGTGATCAGCAAGTTCGAAACTACGATGCTCGTAAGTAGAAAGTACAGTTACACGAACATCAGGATTAGAAATACGGCGATCAGTAATACGAGACCACAAAATTGGGTGCATTTCCGCCATATTTGAGCCCCAAAGAACGAAAGCATCTGCATGTTCAATGTCGTTATAACAACCCATAGGTTCATCCATACCGAAGGTACGCATAAACGCAACTGCCGCCGATGCCATACAGTGACGTGCATTCGGGTCTACGTTGTTAGAACGGAAACCTGCTTTCCAAAGTTTGTTCTTCGCGTAGCCTTCCCAAATGGTAGACTGACCAGAACTGAACATACCTACTGCATTTTGACCGTTCTTTTTGAAAGCTTCTTTGAATTTTTCAGCCATTGTTTTGAACGCAAAATCCCAAGAAACAGGCGTAAAATCGCCGTTCTTATCAAATTTTCCGTTTGTCATACGTAAAAGTGGCTGAGTTACACGGTCTTTACCGTACATAATTTTCGGTAAGAAGTAACCTTTAATACAGTTTAAACCACGGTTTACTTCTGCATCTGGATCGCCTTGAGATGCCACAACACGTCCATCTTTAGTACCCACTAATACTGCACAACCGGTACCACAGAAACGACATACTGCTTTGTCCCATTTAATTTCGGATTCAGCCGCAACCACATTTTTGACTGGGATGGTTAGCCCCGCAGCCGTTGCCGCAGCTACAGCTGCGTTGGCTTTCATAAAGTCTCGACGACTTAAACTCATCGCGTTTCCCCCACGTTAAACACTGATTTATTATTAAATGTAAACTTTTTTACACACCTATAAGGCATTAGCCTTACGATAAGAGAAAAAACTTTTCCTTTATCTTTTAAGTATTTCCCTTGCTTACAAGAGAATAAAGGTATTGTTATAGTAATTTATTTCTTCTGCTCGTCTTGCTCGTGATACACCAATGACACATTAATAACACCATCAATGTCTTTCACGCTTTCCATATTATCTAGCAGAATATGTTGATCATGCGATTGCATCACTACGACCATCTTTCCAAATTTTTCATCAAAAGTTGGAATTTCAGTATGCTCAATCGCTAAAAGTGCGGTTCGAATTGCCGCAAATTTTTCCGGATTACCTTGAACAATTAGCCCAACAACATGCCAATCTTTTGCGCTTTCCAGAGATAAATTTGTATTACTCATTTTGTTTTAGATAACTAATTTTAATCGCATTCACCAGACACCCCTGTAAACAAGCCCCACAGCCGTTACAAACATCCGTATTCACTAAAGGCTGCGCCACTCCACCCATTTGCAGACGAAAACTAATTGCTCTCATCGGGCAACTGTCTTGGCAAGAACGGCACTCAATGCGATGTTGGCTTAAACAAGCCATGCCAATTTCGATTTTGTGTAACCAAGGTTTTTCATCACGAGAATGAAAAATAGGTTGTTTACACACATCTACGCATTTTCCACAAAAAGTACATTCGCCATTATCAAAACGAACTTCTGGAAAGCCTCCATCGCCTTTCACCAAAATATTGGTTTCACAAACAGAAAGACAATCGCCACAGCGAGTACATTGCTCCACAAAAATAGAATTTTCCATAGCCCAAGGTGGGCGAATTCCATCAAAGCCTTGTTTTTGCTCATTTTCTGAATGTAAAGACGTTAAGAATTTACCTCGTAAAAACTGTCTGCGGGGTAAGTTTTCAACGGTCATCGAGCGTGCCTTTTGTGAATAAATAAACAAATGCTTTTTTAAGGTGTAGAATTATGCGACGCAACAGCTACAATATAAACTACCTAAAATGGGTAGATCGTTAAATTATTGAGCTTTATTTGTGATAGATCAAAAAATCTAAAGCGTGGTGAATTTCGCTAATATTTTTAATAAAACAGCACCGCGATTTATGCCATGCTGTTTTTAAATCAAATTACTCTGCTTTTGCTGGATATTCCCACCAAATATCAAATAATTCGCTTACTTCAATTTGTTGCAAACCATTTGTTTCTAACCATTTTTTCACAGTTTCACGGTGGCTTTCATCACATTTACCAATTTTTTCTAGGCAAACTAAACCTTCCCAATGTAAATACCCGCTACCTTCGTAAGCTAGACCATTTGGTTGAATCACTTCGTTAATAAAACGATCAACGATTTCATCTACAGTTTCAATCGCAGTACCTTCTGCAAACTGGAAATTTACAAGAAAACCAAGTTCTTGGAATTCAGCAAGGTGAAGTTTTTTGCGTTGACGTTGATTGTAAGATTTAGACATGGTATTTCTCCTATTAAGGTCGTATTCATATCAGTATTCTATATTAAATTCGTGAATTTGGCATCGGATTTCTCCAACATCAATCTTCACCCAAAAGTTAATTTGCCCAAAATAGGCTTATTTCTTCACAAAGTATAAATCCCAAACACCATGACCAAGTCTGTGACCTCTGGCTTCAAATTTAGTTAAAGGTCTAAAATCTGGTCTTGGAATATAATCACCATTTTTCGAAGTGTTCACTAAATCTGTGTTTGCACTTAATACTTCTAGCATTTGCTCAGCATAATTTTCCCAGTCTGTCGCCATATGGATAAAACCATTTTCAGCTAATTTTTGCACAACTTGTGCCACAAAGTGTGGTTGAACAATACGACGTTTATGATGTTTTGCTTTATGCCAAGGATCTGGGAAAAATAGCTGCAAACCGCCAAGCGCACCATCTGCGATACTGTCACGTAAAATTTCCGTGGCATCATGACAAATCACACGTAAATTCGTTACGCCTTTTTCCACTGCATAAGCAATACAAGCACCAACGCCAGGAGTATGAACTTCAATGCCAAGGTAATTTTTGTCAGGATTAGCAAAAGCCATATCCACAAGCGATTTTCCCATTCCAAAGCCAATTTCTAATACAACTGGATTATCGTTACCATAAATCTTCGCAAAATCAAAAGGTTCCGTTTGATAATCTAAACCAAGTGTTCCCCAGTTATCATTCATCATGTTTTTCTGAAATTCGCTCAAACGACCTGTGCGGAGCACAAAACTACGGACTTTGCGTTTATAGCGGCCATCTTCGGTAAATTCTGCGGTTTCAACGGTTTTACGTTTTTGATCAGCAAAAGTTTGTGTCATAAAAATCTTATTCGTGAAAAAAATTGGCGGCGATTATACACGTTTTTCTCGTATAATAGGGCAAATTTTTTCCCAAGGTTGATTATGAAAATTGTTCGAGTGGCACTGGCTGTGCCGCTTCTTCACTTATTTGATTATCTCGTCCCCGATGATGTTTTATTACAAATCGGCATGCGCGTTCTTGTGCCTTTTGGTACGCAAAAACGCGTAGCGATTGTGGCTGGTTTTCCGACAAAATCGGACGTGCCTGAGGATAAGCTCAAAGCCATTCTTCAACCATTGGATTTAGCACCACTCTTTACCCCCGTTTATTGGGATTGGCTGCATTGGGCAGCAAATTATTATCAAGCGGGATTAGGCGATGTGTTATTTCAAGCCTTGCCTGTGAAATTGCGTAACGGCGAAAGTGCGGTGAAAAATGACCGCACTTTTTGGCGAATTACGGATGCGGGGAAAAATGCGCTTGAACAAGGCCTGTTAAAACGCTCGAAAAAGCAAGTTGAAGCCCTACAATGCTTATCTGAAACCGATCTTGAAAAAGGCAATAATGATTTTTCCTCTGCGATTTGGTCAGCCTTAAAAGCCAAAGGGTTTATTGAGGAAATTACTGTCCAAACAAAGCCCCTAAGCTGGCAACAAAGCTTAGGCGATAACCCAATTGTCAATGCTGAAAATCGTTTAACCTTAAATAAGCAGCAAGCCTTGGCATTTAGTCAATTGATCTTTCATTCTGGTTTCAACGTATGGCTGCTCGATGGAGTGACTGGTTCTGGAAAAACAGAAATTTATCTGCAGTATATTGAAGAAATTTTAAAATCGGGTAAGCAAGTATTAGTGCTTGTACCCGAAATCGGGTTAACACCACAAACGGTGCAACGTTTCAAAGCGCGTTTCAACGTAGAAATTGATGTTCTTCATTCTAATTTAACCGATACGCAACGGCTTTATGTATGGGATCGCGCCCGCTCTGGACAAAGTGCCATTGTGATTGGCACGAGATCGGCATTGTTCACGCAATTTTCTAATCTTGGTGCAATTATTTTGGACGAAGAACACGACGCGTCTTACAAACAGCAAGACAGTTGGCGTTATCACGCGCGAGACTTGGCGATTGTACTGGCTCAAAAACTAAATATTGCCGTATTAATGGGCTCCGCCACGCCAAGTTTAGAAAGTATTAATAATGTACAAAACGGCAAATACCAACATTTAGTTTTATCAAAAAGAGCGGGGAATTCTACCGCACTTCGTCATTTCGTTGTTGATTTGAAAAATCAAAACATACAAAACGGGCTTTCAAAACCCTTATTAGAACGGATGAAAGCTCACCTCGAAAAAGGCAATCAAGTGTTGCTTTTCTTAAATCGTCGTGGCTTTGCGCCCGTATTGCTTTGCCATGAATGTGGTTGGATCGCACAATGCCCGCATTGTGAAAAACCTTATACCTATCATCAGCATCAAAATGTATTGCGTTGTCATCATTGTGGTGCTCAAAAAACAATTCCTCGACAATGTGGTGATTGTGGCTCGACTCATTTAGTCACTACAGGTCTCGGCACAGAACAATTAGAAGAAACCTTGAAAACGCTATTTCCTAATTATTCTGTGGCTCGAATCGACCGCGATAGCACTGCGCGTAAAGGGAAATTGGAAGGTTATTTAGAAGATATTCAACAAGGCAAAAGCCAAATTTTGATTGGCACACAAATGCTGGCGAAAGGACATCATTTTCCGAATGTTACTCTCGTTGCCTTAGTGAATGTAGATAGTGCATTATTTTCACTGGATTTTCGTGCAGAAGAACGTTTAGCTCAACTTTATATTCAAGTTGCTGGTCGAGCTGGACGTGCCGATAAACAAGGTGAGGTGGTGCTACAAACACATTATCCTGATCACCCTTTGCTTACCACGTTATTAGCGAATGGCTACCAAGCTTTTGCAAAAGAAACCTTACAATTACGTCATTCAATAGGATTGCCGCCTTTCACTTTTCAGGCGTTATTCAAAGCACAGGCTCGACATTCTGATCTTGCAGAAAATTGCTTAAGCCAGATTGCAGATTTTTTTCAATCAAAGCAAATTACAGGATTACAAATGCTTGGTCCAATGCCTGCGCCGTTCAGCAAAAAAGCGGGGCAATATCGCTGGCAGTTATTATTGCAACATCCGTCAAGAATGACGTTGCAAAAAGCATTGAGAGAATATCAACAAGCCGAACTTGAAAAAAACAGCCAAGTGCGGTTAATTTTGGATGTTGATCCGCAAGACTTATCATAAAAAATGCGGTGAATTTCACCGCACTTTCTCTATAAAATCTATTTGAAATCTTCGACATCACCCAATAGACAGGCATATTTCGCCGTATTGTGACTGGACTCCAAGGCAATTTTTAATGCCATCGTCAGAGGAACAGACAGCAGCATTCCCACTGTTCCCAGTAACCATCCCCAAAACAATAATGAAAGGAACACCACTAAGGTTGAAAGCCCTAATCGCTCGCCCATCATTTTAGGCTCAATAATGTTACCGACAACCATATTGATTGCAATAACACCGATTGCCACGCCAAAGCCAATTCCAAAACCGTTCAGTAATAAGGCTTGAACAATAATCGGAATAGCCGCAATGATAGAACCAATATTGGGAATATAATTCAGCAAGAAACTTAAGGTTGCCCACAAAATGGCATATTGAACCCCACAGGCTTCCAATAAAATAAAAATACCAATGCCAGTAAGTAAGCTGGTGATACTTTTGATGCCGAGATAACCAATTACGCCTTGTAAAACGCGATCAATATGGCGTTCTTCTTTGGCTGCATCATGAGGGGTGGAACTAATCACCATAGCAAATTTATGTTTCATCGTTGGTGCTTCAGCAAGCATAAAAATCACGACTAATACCAAAACAAACATATTACTCACCACACCAGAAAAATTCAGCAATACTCGGCTCACAAAATTCATAATGATGCTTGGGTCAAAATTTTCTTGGATGGTTTCACGTGAAAGCGTAAAAGGCAGATTGAAACGTTGCAACAATCCAGTTAAATCACTCACGCGTTGTGAAAGCAAAACTTTATATTGTGGAATGGATTGAGTAAATTCTCTTGCAGTGCTGTTAATCAGCCCGACTAAGAAGAAAAACACCAAAGAAATCAAGACGAAAAGCAAAGTAATGGCTAACCAATGAGGAATTCGGCGTTGCGTCATTGCCTTAATCATCGGCGAGCAAATTATCGCGATAAATAGCGATAGTAAGAATGGCACCACGATTTCTGCCGCCAATTTTACGCCAGCTAAGATAATAATCACCGAAGCAATGCCAAGCAAAGTGCGGTGTAAATTTAAATTATTTTGCACTAAATCGCATCCTCGTTTTCTTCGCCCGTGCGAATGCGGATCGCTCGCTCAACATTATAAACAAAAATTTTTCCGTCACCGATTTTGCCTGTTTGTGCCGTTTCAATAATAGCTTCAATACATTGATCCACAAGCTCATCGGGAACTACCACTTCCAATTTCACTTTCGGCAGAAAATCCACCATATATTCCGCACCACGATAAAGTTCTGTATGACCTTTTTGGCGACCAAATCCGCGTACTTCCGTGATTGTCATACCTGAAATACCAATATCTGAAAGACTTTCGCGCACATCGTCTAATTTAAACGGTTTAATCATTGCTTCGATTTTTTTCATGCTATTTCTCCAGATTTTCACGTCTTGCAGATTTAGGACGGAAACTTTCAATGATTTCAGGCTTGGTATCAATATATAAGCCGTTAATCAGTTGCAAACAATAAGGCACCGCGCTGAAAATGCCTTTTACAAGCACATTTCCCTCTTTATCTTTCACGCCTTCCAAGGTTTCTTTAATCGCTTTAGGCTGTCCCGGAAGATTTAAAATCAGGCTTTCCTTACGAATCACCCCCACTTGGCGCGATAAAATTGCGGTAGGCACAAAATGCAAACTAACTTGGCGCATTTGTTCGCCAAAACCTGGCATTTCTCGATCAGAGACTGCAAGAGTAGCATCAGGCGTTACATCGCGTTTTGCTGGCCCTGTCCCACCGGTTGTCAGCACTAAATGGCAACCTTGTTCATCCACCAGCTCTTTTAATGTTTGTTCAATAACTGGCTGCTCATCGGGGATTAATCTTGTTTCCAAATGGAAAGGATAGACAAGCGCTTGTTCTAACCAAGCCTGTAATTCTGGAATACCTTGATCTTGATATACGCCTGCTGATGCGCGATCTGAAACAGACACCAGACCAATTTTTAAAAGTGCGGTCATATTTTTCCTTATTTTTATAAATGATTTTGATGTGATTGAATAAATCAAAAATGCGGTAAAAACTTACCGCACTTTTGGAGGACTAGAAGAATAAAATCCCGCCCCAAACGATACCGACAATACAAAGGGCAATAAATACAGATGCAGAACCTTGATCTTTCGCACGCCCTGAAAGTTCATGGCGCTCTGTACCAATGCGATCAACTACAGCTTCCACCGCACTGTTTAAAAGTTCTAACGCCATCACAAACAAAACAGAAGAAATCATCAAGATAATTTCAATTTTTGTTTCTCCTAAAAAGAAAGCAAGAGGAATTAAAATGCAGGCTAAAAAACATTCGTGGCGAAAGGCCGTTTCATTTTTAAACGCACTTTTTAAGCCTTGTAATGAATATTTAGTGGAATTGATTAAATGGGTTAGCCCCGTCGTTTTATACATAAATTTTCCTATTTTTATAAACGTTTCGCTTCGATAACATCATCTAATTTTGCTAATCGAGCCAATATTTTACTTAAACTTTCAACATTATGGAGTTCAATTTCCATATCAATGGTAGCAAGCTGTTTTTTGGTATCAGCACGGCTTGACACTCCTAACACGCTAATTTTTTCATTTGCCAGAACCGTCGTAATATCCCGCAATAAACCATTGCGATCGCCTGCCACAATACGGATATTAATATGGAAACCACTTGCGTAATTTTCGCCCCAAATTGATTCCACCACGCGTTCTGGATGGGCCGCTTGCAAATCTAAGAATTGTTCACAATCCGCTCGGTGAATAGAAATACCACGCCCCATTGTGATATAACCAACAATCGCATCACCAGGAATAGGCTGGCAGCAACGTGCAATATGATGCATAAGATTGCCCACACCTTCCACAATCACATAGCCATTTTTTTTCTCAGATTTCTGCTGAGAATTTACCGCACTTTTGTTCGCAACATGGCGTAAAATTTCTTGGTCAGCCTCTTCAGCAGTCACTTTAATCAATTTACTTTGCAAGAAATTGATTAAGTTATTTAAACGAATATCTCCGCTGCCAATGCCCGCATAAAGATCGTCCAAATTTTTCAAGTTATAGCGTGGTAACGCATAAGGTTCCACTTGCTTAATATTTAAATTTAAACGCGCTAATTCATTATCGAGTAATTCTTTACCCGCTGGAATATTTTTATCACGATCTTGTTTTTTAAACCACGCTTGAATTTTGGCTCGAGATTTTGCAGTGTGAGTAAATCCTAAATTTGGGTTTAGCCAGTCACGGCTCGGGTTCGGATTTTTCTGAGTAATAATATCGATTTGATCACCCATTTGTAGCTGATAGGTGAATGGCACAATACGTCCAGCTACTTTTGCTCCGATGCAGCGATGACCAATTTCACTATGAATTGCATAAGCAAAATCTAATGGTGTTGAGCCTGTTGGCAAATCCACCACTTCTCCTTTTGGCGTAAACACATATACACGATCGTCAAACACTTGGCTACGCAACTCTGCCATCACCTCGCCAGAATCCGTAATATCATCTTGCCAAGCTAACAATTTGCGCAACCATGCAATTTTTTCTTCGTAAGCAGACATGCTGCCTGTATTGCCTTCTTTATATTTCCAGTGAGCCGCCACACCTAACTCTGCATCATCATGCATTTGTTGGGTTCGAATTTGCACTTCAATTGGCTTGCCGCCTTTACCTAAAACAACAGTATGAATAGATTGATAACCGTTCGGTTTCGGGTTCGCAACATAATCGTCAAATTCTTTGGGTAAGTGTTTAAATTGAGTATGAACAATCCCTAGTGCGGTATAACAATCTTGTAATTTTTGCACGATAATTCTGACCGCTCTTACATCATATAAACCGCTAAACTCAAGATGCTTTTTCTGCATTTTGCGCCAAATGCTATAAATATGTTTCGGACGACCATAGACTTCCACTTGCTCGATATTTTCACGTAAATAACCGCTCAACTCAGTTACGAAATCAGCAATGTAATGTTCACGATCAAGACGACGTTCCTGCAATAATTTAGCAATAGCGCGATATTGTTCAGGATGGAGATAACGGAAGCAGTAATCCTCTAACTCCCATTTCAACTGACCAATCCCAAGACGATTGGCAAGAGGAGCATAAATATTAGAACATTCTTTGGCAGCAAGGACTTTGTCTTCCTCTGCGCAACGATGCTCTGCATCACGCAAGAAAGTAATACGTTCGGCAAGTTTAATGATTACACAGCGGAAATCGTCCACCATCGCCAACAACATACGGCGAACATTATCTACTTGTAAGGCATTAGCTGAGTGACTAGCATTAAGTTGACGGATGTTATCCATCTCCAACACACCTTTAAGTAATTTAGTGATTTTCGCACCAAATTTTTCTTTTAGGCTTTCCCAATCGGTTAATTTATTTGCAACGATAGGAAACAACATTGCAGTCAGTAATGTTTCCGCATCCATATTAAGTTCGTGCAAAATTTCTACCATTTCCACGCCAGATTGGAGCATCAAGGTAGCATTCTTCATTTCATCGGGATGGGTGCTCATTAAGTCATGTGCGTAATACCACGCATCGATCAAACTTTTTTCTGTTTGTTCTGCCAGTTTTAAGCCTGCACACCATTGTTCAATCACAAAATCCTGCGGATTTAACAAATGAGAACCACGAACAGCAACCATAACACCCCCTTGTTGATGAAGAGCAAGCAACTTCCTGTCGCTTTTATTTTGGGTGGATATTGTACCGAATAACCGAGTTATTTTGTAGTGAATAACGTTATCGATTCCAAATGCCCCGTATGAGGGAACATATCTATCACCGCACTTTTTTCAATCTTGTAGCCAAAATCACGTAAAATTTCCGCATCACGTACTAATGTTGCGGGATTACAAGACACATATAAAATTTTCTCTGCTTTCAACTCGCACAACGCATTTAACGCGAAAGCTGCACCACTGCGTGGAGGATCAAGCAAAATTTTATTGAACGACTGACGAGCCCAAGGTTGTTCAATAAAGGATTGGTCAAGATCCGCTTGGAAAAATTCAATATTCTTGATTTGGTTTCTTGCGGCATTTTGCGCCGCTTTTTGTACCATATCAAAAACGCCTTCAATTCCTACCGCACTTTTCACGCGTTTGGCGAGAGGAAGCGTAAAATTTCCCATGCCGCAAAATAAATCTAACACGCAATCCTGTTGGTTCAATTCAAGCCAATCCAAGGCTGTATTGACCATGCGTTCATTTAATGAACGATTTACTTGGATAAAATCACGAATATCAAAATGTAATTTTATGCCATCAGAAAATTGATAATAAGGTGCATCGCCATAGTTTTGTTCAATGCCTTCATCACTTTGTAAAAACAGCATTAACTTTTCTTGTTCAGCAAATTTAAGCAATAAAGTGCGGTCAATTTCCGAAAGGTTTTTGGTATAACGTAACAACATTGCGACGCCATTATCGGCCGCCACAAGTTCAATATGCCCAAGCTGTTTTGGTGCAGAGAATTGTTCTAAAAGTGCGGTTAATTTAGGCAGTAAATAATTAATTGCAGGTTCTGCCACTTCACAAGATTGAACGGTAACTAAATCATTGGTATTTTTCTGACGAAAGCCCATGTCGATTTGTTTTGTGTTTGGGTTAAACCATAAACTCAAACGCACACGACGACGATATGCCCAAGCATCGCCACAAATCATAGGTTGAAATGAAATCGGCTCTGACTGTAATTTACTTAATCGTTTAAACAATGCAGATTCTTTCGCTTTTCTCTGCATTTCAATAGGAATATGTTGCCCTTGGCAACCACCACAACGCATAAAATGAACACATTTTGGTGCTAAACGTTCAGGACTTTTTATTAGCCATTTTTTTGCCGTAGCATGCCCATATTGGCATTTATCCTCCAGAATACGACATTCCACTTTTTCGTGCGGAAGTGCATTTTCAATAAACCAAGTTTTACCATTAATTTTCGCTACGCCTAAACCTTGATAATCTAAATCAAGAATATCAGCCGTAATGGTTTGAACATTTTTTGTTTTTTGCTTTGGGGTATAAAGAAGAACCATTATTTTAGAAGTAAAATATTTTGAGTGAATAATTCTCGGCTTTTTAGCGGTTTATCGCCAAGATAAGGTTTCAGTGCAATACGAGTAAAACGTTTTGCCGCTTGACGTACCGCCTCATCGGAAAAATCAAGGGCTTCAAAGGCTAACAAATCTCTTCCATAAAAGGTGAGATTATCTTTCACTAAGGATGCAATGAAACCTTTTTCCTCACGATAACGATATGTCATTGAGAAATCCACTGGCTCGCCAGATCCTGCACAATGCAGAAAATCCACGCCGTAACCGAGAATTTGTAAAAGTTGAAATTCAAAAAGACGTAAAGTTGGCTCAACGTTGGTTTCTGTTGCTAAGCCCGTTAAGCATTTTAAATAATGTTGAAACAGCGAAAGATTCGGCGTTTCAGGCTCAATGACACGAGTCAATAACTCATTCACATAAAAACCGCTATAAAGTGCGGTTTGTTGTAAAGGAAGTGTAATTGCGGCGGGTTCAGCTTTAGTAAGGGTTTTCAATGAACTTTTTCCCGTCCAACGCAACAATAAAGGTGTGAAAGGTTGCAAAACCGACTTCCAAGATGAACGCTTTGCTCGTGCGCCCTTGGCGATCACGGTTAGGCGACCACTTTCTTCAGTAAACAAATCGACTAAAAGACTCGTTTCACTATAAGGGCGACGATGAAGAATAAAGCCTCGCTGGAGTTCGGTTTGCACAATTAATTACCGGATAAACGCTCTACGGGTTGTAATACACATTGTTCTGCTAAAACTTCACCTAAATTAGTTTTTAGCACACTGAAATCATCGCGCTCTTGCCACGCCCAACGAATATTGCCGTAATTTTTACCGCGCTCAGAAATCATTAATGTCAATTTTTCTGACATAGAATTGAAAGTCACCGTAATGTGATGCAATGATTTTTTACGTTTTTTTTGGGTGGAATGAACCACACGAACTTGCTTATCATCTTTACACAAATAAACTTTAGCCTCACCTTTTTGCAAAGCTTTATCTACTTTTTCCACCTGCATCTTTTGCGGCTCTGGCTTCTTTGGTAAACCATTTTGAGCACAACCGCTCAAGCAAAGTGCGGTTAAAATTAGAAACATTTTTTTAAACATAGAATCCTACTTGCAAAAGAAAAATGGGCGATTGCTCGCCCTAAAAATTATTTTTTATATTCATAAGAACCATCAGACTGACGAACAAATCGCGTACCGTTAGATAAACGCATTTCATTTACTCGCCCTTGACTGTTTACGGATACCGCAACTTTATCACCCGGTTTAAAGCTACTTAAAACATTGCCCGTTCCAGCTGCTTTACTCATTGCATTAACATCCGAAATATTAAGTTGATTGTCACGGAATACTTGCATAAGAGAAACGCCTTTAGGCACAGTTAATGTTTTCGCCGATGTAGTTGGTGCAGCGGATTTTGTTGCAGGTTTTGCATCAACAATTTGAACTTTAGCTTCTTTTTTAACTTGAACCGGTTTGGCTTCAACAATTGGTGCTTTTCCTGCTGTTTTAGCGACGGTTTGTTCAGTTGCTTTTGCTGGTACATGTGCTTTTTCAGCAACCTTCACTTCTTTTTTTGCGATATCTTTATGCGCAACTTGTTGTTCTACTACTTTTTTCACCGGTGGAACTGGTGCTACAACAGTTGGCGCTTTTGGCTGTTCCACTTGAGCTTGTTGAGCTTGAGTTTGTGATTGCTCAGGTTGAGCTGCTTGCATAGGTTTAGCTGAAGCTGAATCCATTGTATTTGAGGTTTGAACTGGAGCTTGAGCCATATTTTGTGACGCAACCATGTTTTGTGGCTCAGCTACGTTTTCTGCAGGTTGATTTTGAGCGGTCGCACTATTAGCCGATTCATCTGCTTTTGGCGCATTTTCAGGTTGGTTAGCTTGCTCTGCCGCCATCTGATTTTGTGCAGGAGGATTATCTAAAATCGTGGTTTCAACTGGTTGATTTTGATCTAAAGATTGGAACTGCACTGGGATTTCATTGCTGTTAGATTGAGTGAAAGACTCAACGGTGTCAGAACTTGGTTTTAATGCAAAGAAAATAATTAATAAAATGACCAACGCCAAAATAGCCATAAATAAACGGCGATGTTTTGTTGGTAATACTTGCAACACTTTCCATTTTTCTGGTTGGCTTAAAGTACGTTTTTCCGCTTGCTCAACAGTTTCTTCGGCAATAGTTTCAGTTTTAATTTCCTCTTCAACAGCAGATATTGTCTCTTCTGCAGATACAATCTGAATAACAGGCTCTTGTTCTGTTCTCAATGTTTCGCTAGAAATAAAAGGCGCGCTTTCTTGAGCAGAAGTATGCCCAAAAGTGGGTTCTTTACGCTCATGAAAATTTGTTTCTACATGATCTTTTTTAGCAAATAAACCTTTTGCTTTATCAAAAATTGACTCGCTAGGTTGCACCACTTTCTTTGGTGTAATTGGTTCAACTTGATTAAGACCTAAATCTAATTCATCTTGAGATGATTGTTCATTTTGATTTTTATTCATAGAATCCACTGGATTACTCCTGATACTTGTTGTTATTCATGTTAATTAGCCGCGGAAGTGCGGCGAAAAAATTACGCGATATTTTATCGGATCTTATTCCGCGTATAAAGTTTTATTTGGTTCGCCGGCAATTTCTCGTGCGAGTTTGGGAACAAGATAGCCAGATGTAAGAGATTGCAAAGTTTTATAAATTTGCATAGCCTCGATATCACTAATCAGAAAATGGCTCGCTCCTTGCACTTTATCTAGCAAATGCAAGTAATAAGGCAAAATTCCTGTTTGAAAAAGTTTATCGCTCAATATTTTTAGAATTTGTGCATCATCATTCACACCTTTTAGCAAAACGGATTGATTCAAAAGCGTGACATTCACGGCTTTTAATTTTTGCATCGCATGAGCAAAAACTTGGTCAATTTCATTTGGGTGATTAATGTGTGTCACCATAACAGTTTGCAAACGAGTTTCTGCTAATAAGGTACAAAATTCATCAGTAATCCGTTGCGGAATCACGACAGGCAAACGAGTATGAATACGCAAACGCTGTAAGTGCGGTATGTTTTCCAAATGTTTTATTAACCACGCTAACTCATGATCTTTCGCCATTAAAGGATCGCCACCTGAAAAAATCACTTCTTCAATTTCAGGATGCACCGCAATGTAATCTAATGCCAGTTGCCAGCTTTTTTTATTTCCTGGGTTTTCGTCGTAAGGAAAATGTCGGCGGAAGCAATAACGACAATTCACCGCACAACCACCCTTCGCCATAAAGAGCAAACGGTTTTGATATTTATGCAGAATATTCGGCACCGCATTGGCATTTTTTTCTTCTAAGGGATCCGTACTAAATCCTTCGGCTTGTACAAACTCTAGATCAGAACACATCACTTGCAAGAAAAGGGGATCTTGCGGATTACCTTTTTCTATTTTATCAATAAAAGGTTGTGGTACGCGAAGCGAAAAAAGTTTCCGCGCAGCAATAGATTGCTCAAAATCATCTTCTGGTAAATTTAAGGCTTTTAGCAATAATTTAGGATCTGAAATCGCATTTTTTAGAATTGTGAGCCAATTTTGTTCTTCTCTAATGACGGGTTCTTGGGTTAAAATACGCACTTTTCAAACCATCTCTAATTTTTAGGATATTAAAAATATGGCTACATATACTACCAGTGATTTCAAACCAGGTCTAAAATTTATGCAAGACGGTGAACCTTGCGTAATCGTTGAAAATGAATTCGTAAAACCAGGTAAAGGTCAAGCCTTCACCCGTACTCGTATTCGTAAATTAATTTCAGGCAAAGTATTAGACGTAAACTTCAAATCTGGTACTTCGGTCGAAGCTGCTGATGTTATGGATCTTAACTTAACTTATTCATACAAAGACGATGCATTCTGGTATTTCATGCACCCAGAAACATTTGAACAATACTCTGCTGATGCAAAAGCTGTAGGTGATTCAGAAAAATGGTTATTAGACCAAGCAGATTGTATCGTGACTTTATGGAATGGTGCGCCAATTACTGTTACTCCACCAAACTTTGTTGAATTAGAAATCGTCGATACAGACCCAGGTCTTAAAGGCGATACAGCAGGTACTGGCGGTAAACCAGCAACATTAAGCACTGGCGCAGTAGTAAAAGTGCCTCTTTTCGTTCAAATCGGTGAAGTAATCAAAGTAGATACTCGTTCTGGCGAATACGTATCTCGCGTAAAATAATTGTTTAGATGACAAAAGTGCGGTTAATTTCTGCGATATATTATGTCGCAGTAATAAAAAGCACTACAATTCATGCGATAAAAATGCCTTTCCGTTCATAAATAGGAAAGGCATTTTTTACATTCAAACTATATCTCAGTAGGTTTATTCATTACCAAATCATTCCATCATCACTTTCATAAAGACTATTTAATTCTGTCATCATATCATTTAAATGAATATTTTTAGATAAACTTGGATGCGCTTGTACCATCAATTTAAGTTCTAATGCCACTAGAATTTAAAATAAGATATCTATTTGTGAGATGTACCTTCATAACGAAACTCACGGATGGTGTCGCTGTAATCACAGCCATAACTCAAGCAAATGATATAAAAGTAGCAACTCAAGCCCTAAAGGAAGAAAGTGATGCACTCAACTTATAACTAAAATAAAAGACAAGCTATTGTCATAGGGCAAAATTTAGAGCCCATAATTTTATTTAATATAGGGTAATTTTAAGCGGTTAAATCTTTATATCAGAACCAGATAAACTGAATTTCTAGTTAGGATTTGACCGCACTTTCCTTTACAAGCCAAATATTTTCTCTACAATACCCCACCTAACGATTTGCCTAGCGCAAATCCCTGACCTGAAATCAGACAAAAGAGAATATTATGACAACCCAATTCAAACCAGAATTACTTTCCCCTGCTGGCTCTCTCAAAAATATGCGCTATGCTTTTGCCTATGGTGCAGATGCCGTTTATGCTGGACAACCTCGTTATAGCTTGCGTGTACGTAACAATGAATTTAATCACGCCAATTTAAAAATCGGGATTGATGAAGCCCATGCGCTTGGCAAAAAATTCTATGTAGTGGTGAACATTGCACCGCATAACTCCAAACTCAAAACCTTTATCAAAGATTTACAACCTGTGATCGACATGGGCCCAGATGCCTTAATTATGTCTGACCCAGGCTTAATCATGTTGGTGCGTGAAAACTTCCCTGATATTGATATTCACCTTTCTGTACAAGCAAATGCGGTAAACTGGGCAACGGTGAAATTCTGGAAACAAATGGGATTAACCCGTGTGATTTTATCGCGCGAATTATCTATTGAAGAGATCGCTGAAATTCGCCAACATGTGCCCGATATCGAACTCGAAATCTTCGTACACGGTGCGTTATGCATGGCGTATTCTGGCCGTTGCTTACTTTCTGGCTATATCAACAAACGCGACCCAAACCAAGGTACTTGCACGAATGCTTGTCGTTGGGAATACAAAATGGAAGAAGGCACGACGGATGAACTAGGCAACATCGTGCCTAAAATCGATCCTGCTCAACAAATTGAAGTGAAAAATGTGGCGCCAACCTTGGGCGAAGGTGCGGTAACAGATAAAGTTTTCCTTTATACAGAATCACAAAAGCCTGATGAGCAAATGACGGCGTTTGAAGATGAGCACGGCACTTATTTTATGAACTCAAAAGATCTGCGTGCAGTACAACACGTGGAAAAATTGACCGCACTTGGTGTGCATTCTTTAAAAATCGAAGGCCGTACTAAATCATTCTATTATTGCGCAAGAACCGCACAAGTTTACCGCAAAGCCATTGATGATGCGGCAGCAGGAAAACCATTCGATGAAAGCTTAATGGATACGTTGGAATCCCTTGCTCATCGTGGTTATACCGAAGGTTTCTTACGTCGTCATACGCACGATGAATACCAAAATTACGAATACGGTTATTCTATTTCCGATCGTCAACAATTTGTCGGTGAATTTACCGGTAAACGTAATGAACAAGGTATGGCTGAAGTGGCAGTAAAAAATAAATTCTTGCTTGGTGATGAAGTGGAAATGATGACCCCACAAGGCAACATCGTCTTTAAGATTGAAAAAATGCTCAATCGAAAAAATGAAACGGTTGATGCCGCACTAGGTGATGGGCATTTTGTGTTCTTAGATGTACCACAAGATATCAACTTAGACTACGCCTTATTAATGCGTAATTTAGTCAATAGCAATACAAGAAATCCACATAATTAAATGACAAAAAATTATTTGTTAAGAAAATGTTGCATTTTTGTATTTTATTATTATAATACGCCACATACCTGATTTGTTAATTCAACAACTCATAGTATGACTCCAAATATTTTTGCCCTTTCAGCTTTTGAAAGGGCTTTTTTTACTCGGAGTATTCTGCAACCTCAAACCAACTTTCTAGAATCAAACAAGCAGAGATCCCATCTACTTTGCCTTTTTTTAAGGCACGAAAACCGCCTCTGTCAAAAATTTCACTGCGTGCCTCAGTTGTTGTTAAACGTTCATCTTGTAGCTGAACATTAACACCAAAACGACCTTGTAAACGATTTGCAAATTTACGAGCACGCAAAGTGAGATCTTGCTCTGTTCCATCCATATTTAAAGGCAAACCAACTACAACAACATCTGGTTTCCATTCTTTCAAGCATTTTTCGATCGCATCCCAGTTTGGAATACCATCTTGCGCCTTAAAAGCAGGTAAGGCTTGAGCGGTGCCAGTAATACTTTGCCCTACAGCACAGCCAATACTTTTGGTACCAAAATCAAAAGCAAGTGCAGTAATCCCCATTAGCTATGCCCCACTTGTGCAAACACAAAATTATGTGGGTGAATACCAAGCAATTGATTCGCCGCAACATAGCGCTCATCATAAGGCATATCAAATAAAATCTGATCGTTCGCAGTAGCGACTAACCAAGCATTATCAGTGATTTCTTTTTCTAATTGCCCTGCCTCCCAGCTAGAGCACCCTAGAGCGATAAGATATTTTTCTGGTGCAAGTTCAGAACCTAGCGTCTCTATTACATCAGCAGAGGTTGTCATTGAAAGATCATCCGTGATTTTATAAGTATGCTGGAATTCATTCGGTGTATTCTTATGTAGAATAAAACCTCTTTCGCTATGCATAGGGCCACCTGCTACCACCATTTCATTGCTAAAAGTGCGGTCATTTTTCATCATAAAATTAAGTTTTGAATAAAGTTCCGCAATGCTTAAATCCGTTGGCTGATTAATCACTAACCCCATCGAGCCTTGCTCATTATGCTCGCACATAAACACCACAGTACGATTAAAATAATCATCTAAATGTGGCATCGCGATCAAAAATTTCCCTTGTAACTCCATCATTCACCTAAATCTCCAAAACAAATCTGTAGTGCACTAATCGCCGCAAGCGATGCAGTTTCAGTACGCAAAACACGCTTTCCTAATAAAATTTCAGTAAATCCTTGCTGTTCAGTTTGTGCAATTTCTTGTACAGATAATCCACCTTCTGAGCCAATTAATAAGCGAACACCTTCAACGGGAATATTCGGTAACGTTTTAATCGAATATTGCGCTCGTGGATGTAAATTCAATTTTAGCGCTCCGTCATTTTCTGCACACCAATCTTGTAATTTCATCAGTGGACGAATCTCCGGCACAATATTACGGCCACACTGTTCACAAGCAGCAATCGCAATTTTTTGCCATTGTTGAATTTTTTTATCCATGCGTTCACCATCAAGTTTTACGCCACAGCGTTCTGACCATAATGGCGTAATCACGTTCACTCCCAATTCCACCGATTTTTGAATGGTAAATTCCATTCGCTCTCCGCGAGAAATCACTTGCCCCAAATGAATTTTTAAATTGGATTCTTTATCCGCAAGCTCACGCCCCAAAATCGCTACCTTTACAGTTTTTTTATTCGACTCAATAATTTTGGCTGGATAAATATGATTAGAACCATCAAAGAGTTCAATTTGCTCGCCCTCTATCATTCTTAACACGCGCCCTACATGGTTTGCCGCGTCTTCGGAAAGTTGACATTGAGTTTGATTTTCAAGGGATTCTGGATGATAAATTCTTGGTATGCGCATAATGTTTATCTATATGAATGAAAAAGTGCGGTTAAAATTCACCGCACTTTTGATGTTGAAATTAATCCGAAAGGTTCTGCGGCAATCGCTCTAGAATAGCTTTCCAATAAGTTGAAGAACGTAAATTATGTTTACGAATACAATCCACCACCGCATCAGCATTTCCCGCAAGGCAAATTTGTTGCATTTCTAAATAGAACGTTTTTGTAAGTTCTCGGTGTTTTTCTTCTTTAAAAAATAAAAAACCAATTCGTTGATAGACCCCTTTCAAACTATTAAAAATTAAACGATAAAAGGGTTTGTTAGCCACTACGGTAAATTGACGAAATAATTTGTAATCAAATTCTGTGTAATCTTGCGCCGTATTTTGTAATTGATCTAATTCGGCAAAAAGTGCGGCAGATTGTTGAGGAGAATTTTTTACTGCCTCATAAATATAAGATTCAGACATTTTACTGCGTAAAGACAACATATTGTCAATAATCAAAGGTGCTGACTGCATATCTAAACCGATTAGCGTTTCAATAATATTCGGCCCTGCTGTGTCCCAAATATTATTTACTTTTGTGGGTTTACCGTGCTGAATCGTCAACCAACCATCACGCGCCAAACGTTGTAAAACTTCACGTAAAGTTGTACGAGTTACACCAATCTTATCAGCCAAATCACGCTCTGAGGGTAAATTGCTGCCCGCTGGGAAAACATCTTGCCAAATGCTTTTCACTATATATTCTTCAGCTAAAGCGGCGGGGCTTTGGGCTTTCAAAATGTCATTATCATGTTGCATAAATTAAAAAATCAGATAAAAATCAAAAAAAAATGCAATTTTATAAAAAAATTACTTACTTTTTATTATCCTTTAAAGGGGGATATATTACAATGTTAGCGCAATAAAAAAATAATGGAGTGCTCTATGACAAACACACAAGCCTTTATGAAAAACTTTCTTGGCGCGAGCCCAAATTGGTACAAACTCGCCATTGTCGTTTTTCTCATTGTTAATCCAATTATTTTCTTTTTTATCAGCCCCTTTCTTGCGGGTTGGTTGCTCGTTGCTGAATTCATTTTTACGTTAGCAATGGCATTAAAATGCTATCCGTTGCAACCCGGTGGCTTATTAGCGATTGAAGCTATTATTATAGGGATGACTAACGTAGAACACGTAAAAACGGAAATTATGGCAAACTTTGAAGTGGTATTGCTATTAATGTTCATGGTGGCAGGGATTTTCTTCATGAAACAACTGCTTCTTTACGTATTCACGAAATTACTTGTCAAAATTCGTTCAAAAATCGCGCTTTCTTTAGCTTTCTGTTTTAGCGCAGCCTTCCTATCAGCCTTCCTTGATGCATTAACGGTTGTTGCCGTAATTATCAGCGTAGCAATGGGATTCTATGGTGTTTATCACAAAGTCGCATCAGGTAATAATTTAATTGATGCTGTTGATATTGCCGATGATGGAAAAATTGCAACACAACATCACGAAACCTTAGAAAAATTCCGTTCATTCTTACGTAGTTTGATGATGCATGCGGGCGTCGGAACCGCACTTGGTGGCGTAATGACAATGGTGGGTGAACCACAAAACTTAATCATTGCCGAACAAGCCAAATGGAACTTTATCGAATTTTTCTTCCGCATGGCGCCAGTTACTGTTCCAGTATTTATCTGCGGATTGCTCACTTGCTTCTTAGTCGAAAAATTCAAATTATTTGGTTATGGTGAAAAATTACCTGAAGACGTATGGAAAATCTTGTCAGATTTAGACCGCACTAATTCAGAGAAAATGTCCAAACAAGACAAAATTAAATTAGGCGTCCAAGCGTTAATCGCTATTTGGTTAATTCTTGGGTTGGCGTTCCATCTTGCGGCGGTGGGCTTAATTGGTTTAAGTATCATCATTTTTGCTACAGCATTCACAGGTGTGACTGACGAGCACACTATCGGTAAAGCATTCCAAGAATCCTTGCCTTTCACTGCATTGCTCGTAGTATTCTTCTCAGTGGTTGCCGTAATTATTGATCAAAAACTTTTTGCGCCAATCATTCACTTCGTACTTTCTTCAGAAGAAAATACACAGCTTGCCTTATTCTATGTATTTAACGGCTTGCTTTCTTCTATCTCTGATAACGTATTCGTCGCAACTGTTTACATCAATGAAGCCAAAGCAGCATTAACGAATGGCGTAATTGCTCCGCACCAATTTGAATTGCTCTCTGTTGCAATCAATACAGGGACAAACTTACCATCAGTAGCGACACCAAATGGACAAGCCGCATTCTTGTTCTTATTGACTTCATCGCTAGCGCCATTAATTCGTCTTTCTTACGGAAGAATGGTTTATATGGCTTTACCTTACACGATTGTACTTTCACTCATTGGTTTACTAGCTATTGAATTTATCTTACCAGCCGCCACTATTTGGCTAGCAAGTTTAGGCTTAATTTTGCCAATCTAAGGAGAAGAAATGCTCGCGCTTTTAAAACGATTCTCTGAAAAACGTTCTGCATGGTTACTGCTGGCATTCTCAAGTTTAGCACTAGAATCCACCGCACTTTACTTCCAATATGGAATGGGATTACAACCTTGTGTACTTTGCGTGTATGAACGTTTAGCAATAATTGGGTTGTTTATTGCGGGCATTATAGGTTTACTTCAACCTCGCGCTTTAATCATTCGATTAATCGCTTTGGCATTAGGCTTATTCAGTGGCATTAAGGGATTGTTGGTTTCATTCCGTCATCTTGATTTACAAATGAATCCTGCCCCTTGGAAACAATGTGAATTTATTCCAAACTTTCCTGAGACTTTACCGTTTCACCAATGGTTTCCATTTATGTTTAGCCCGACTGGCTCTTGTAATGAAAGTCAATGGTCATTATTAGGTGTGACTATGGTGCAATGGTTGGTATTTATTTTTGCAGTATATGTGATAATTCTTGCTTTATTATTAATAGTGCAAGTAGTCAAAACACGAAAACAAAGAAGAATATTTAATTAAAAAAATACGGTGAAATTTCACCGTATTTTTTATTCGCTAGATTTTGTTATTTTTTATCTGAAGGCTGTGCTCTGCCATAATTCACACAAATAATCTGAGTAGCATTATAAAGCGTTGTATCAGGTGTTAAACTTAACGTATGTTTCTTTTGCTTTTTAGGTGCTGCACGTAAACCCTGTCCCCAAAACTCATCATAGAAATCAGTTCGCACTTGAGTTAAATGATAATTTGCACAATTCAAAATCTTGTACTGACGAACAGAACGTGCATAACGTCTAGGCTCAGGATAAACATACAATCCCTTATCTAAATTTACCACTGCATCAAAATGTACAATTTGTGGCTCTTGATTATCCACCCAGATCGATTCACTATCGATATAATAATTTGCATTCTTCACTAAACGTACATATCCGCTTCGCACATCAGTCGGTGGTGTCAGCTTCACATCATTTTGTTCAGCCTTTTGAGTTTGCGCAGAACAGGCAGTAAGTAACCCAAATGATAATATTAAAATCAGTTTTTTCATTATTCACTCCTTATGTTAGTTGACATTCACTCTAGAATTTTACAGTGTGCCCATAACCTTCTAGGATTGTTTTAATATGTTCTAACAATTCTTTGGTTGGCGGTAATACCTCTTCAAGCTCATAATCTAACCCAAGGGTTTTCCATTTATGCGCACCTAATCGATGATAAGGAAGAAGTTCAACTTTTTCAATATTGGTCATACCTTCAATAAACTGACCTAATAAATGCACATCGTGATCGCTATCGGTATAACCAGGAACAACAACATAACGAATCCATGTACGTTGATTACGTTTTTGCAAATATTTTGCAAATTCAAGGGTACGTTTATTTGGTACTCCAATAAGATTTTGATGAACTTGATCATTAAGCTCTTTTAAATCGAGTAAAACAAGATCCGTTGCATCTAATAATTCATCAATAATATGATCATAATGACGTACAAAACCATTTGTATCTAAGCAAGTATTAATCCCTTCCTCTTTACAAGCACGGAACCAATCGCGCACAAACTCTGCTTGTAACACAGCCTCACCGCCTGATGCCGTGACACCACCGCCAGTAGCATTCATAAAATGGCGATAAGTCACGACTTCTTTCATTAAATCTTCGACACTGATTTCTTTACCACCTTCAAGATCCCAGGTATCACGATTGTGGCAATATTTGCAGCGCATCAAGCAGCCTTGCATAAATAAAATAAAACGAATACCTGGCCCATCTACAGTGCCACAGGATTCAAAAGAGTGAATTCTTCCAAGAACTGACATACATAAATTTCCTAAAACTAGATATAGCTAAATTTTACCAAATATTTAGTCTATAAAAAATGAGCCTGATTTAAATCAGGCTCATTATTAAAATATATTTATCAAAGTGCGGTCATTATTCGCTGACTTTTTGAAAAGTTTGCACCACTGGTGCTTGTTCACAATATTCGACCAGTACAGGTACAATTGAGGTAAAGTGTGGCGTTGCAAAATGTTGTTCTAAATCGGCTTTGCTTTTCCATTGCTCAATAAAAACATAATGATTAGCTTGCTCGCTATTTTGTTGTAATTCATAAGATACGCATCCTGTTTCTTGACGAGTATGCTTAATTAATTCTTGGCATTGGGTTAGAAAATCATTAATTTTTTCCGCTTTTACTGAAAATTAGGCAATAACTGTTAGCATAATTTGCTCTCCTATATATAAAAATAAACCACTCACAAAATTAGTTTGTGAGTGGTTTATATTAAAACATAATATTATTTACTTAGAAAGACTCAGTAAATGTACGGGTTACGACGTCTTGTTGTTGCTCTTTAGTTAAAGAGTTGAAACGTACTGCGTAACCAGATACACGGATGGTTAATTGCGGATATTTATCCGGATTTTCCATTGCATCTAACAACATTTCACGGTTTAACACGTTTACGTTTAAGTGTTGACCGCCTTCTACTGTTGCTTCGTGGTGGAAGTAACCATCCATTAAGCCAGCAAGATTACGGCGTTGTGCTTCTGCATCTTTACCTAACGCATTTGGTACGATTGAGAAGGTATAAGAAATACCATCTTTCGCGTAAGCAAATGGAAGTTTAGCCACAGAAGTTAATGATGCTACCGCACCTTTCTGGTCACGACCATGCATTGGGTTTGCACCTGGTCCGAATGGTGCACCAGCACGACGGCCATCTGGAGTATTACCAGTTTTCTTACCATAAACTACGTTAGAAGTAATGGTTAATACTGATTGTGTAGGCACTGCATTGCGGTAAGTTTTAAGTTTTTGAATTTTCTTCATGAAACGTTCAACTAAGTCACAAGCGATGTCATCAACACGGTTGTCGTTGTTACCATATTGTGGATATTCACCTTCGATTTCGAAGTCGATCGCTACGTTGCTTGCTACAACATTGCCATCTTTATCTTTGATGTCGCCACGAACTGGTTTAACTTTCGCATATTTAATTGCTGAAAGTGAGTCTGCTGCAACAGAAAGACCAGCGATACCACAAGCCATAGTACGGTATACATCACGATCATGTAATGCCATTAATGCTGCTTCGTATGAATATTTATCGTGCATGTAGTGGATGATGTTTAAGGCAGTTACATATTGTTTTGCCAACCAATCCATAAAGCTATCCATACGGGTCATTACTGTATCAAAATCTAATACTTCATCAGTAATTGGTGTAGTTTTCGGACCTACTTGCATACCTAATTTTTCATCGATACCGCCGTTGATTGCGTATAACAATGTTTTCGCTAAGTTTGCACGCGCACCGAAGAATTGCATTTGTTTACCAACAACCATTGGTGATACACAACATGCGATTGCGTAGTCATCATTGTTGAAGTCTGGACGCATTAAATCATCGTTTTCGTATTGAACTGATGAGGTATCAATCGATACTTTCGCACAGAAACGTTTGAAGTTTTCAGGTAATTGTTCAGACCAAAGAATCGTTAAGTTTGGCTCTGGAGAAGTACCCATGTTGTAAAGGGTGTGTAAAATACGGAATGTATTTTTGGTTACTAATGTACGACCATCTAACCCCATACCTGCGATGGTTTCAGTTGCCCACATTGGGTCGCCTGAGAATAATTGATCGTATTCAGGAGTACGTAAGAAACGAACCATACGGAGTTTCATGACTAAGTGGTCAACTAATTCTTGCGCTTCAGTTTCAGTAATTTTTCCTGCTTGTAAATCACGTTCGATATAGATATCGATAAAGGTTGCAGTACGACCGAATGACATTGCCGCACCATTTTGTGATTTGATTGCAGCAAGATAAGCAAAGTACATCCATTGAATGGCTTCTTGAGCATTAGTTGCCGGGTTAGAAATATCATAACCATAGCTTGCAGCCATTTGTTTTAATTGGCCTAATGCGCGGTGTTGTTCTGCGATTTCTTCACGTAAACGAATTGTTGTTTCAAGATTTACGCCATCTTCTAAATCTTTTTGTAAAGAAGAGAATTGTGCGTATTTATCTTTCATTAAGAAGTCAACACCGTAAAGCGCTACACGACGGTAGTCACCAATAATACGACCACGACCATAAGCATCTGGAAGACCAGTTAATACACCAGATTTACGACAACGTAAAATATCTGGCGTATAAACATCGAATACACCTTGGTTATGTGTTTTACGGTATTCAGTGAAGATTTTTTTCACTTTTGGATCAAGTTCACGACCATAAACTTTACAAGAACCTTCCACCATTTTGATACCACCGAATGGCATAATGGCACGTTTTAAAGGTTCATCAGTTTGAAGACCAACGATTTTTTCTAAATCTTTGTTAATGTAACCTGGTGCGTGAGAGATAATGGTAGATGGAGTATGTTCATCAAAATCTAATGGCGCGTGAGTACGGTTTTCAATTTTAATTCCTTCCATCACAGATTCCCAAAGCTTAGTTGTTGCTTCAGTTGGACCTGCTAAGAAAGAGTCATCGCCTTCATACGGGGTATAGTTTTTTTGGATAAAGTCACGTACATTGACATTTTCTTGCCAATCACCACCAGCAAAACCAGCCCACGCCAATTTTTGCGCTTCATTAAGTTCTGACATAGTCATTTCCTTTGTTAATTAATAAATAAGTAAATCTTTAATGAGTTTTGGTTAAATAACGTTGGAATACACCCATGCAAATTGCCCCGCCGACAATATTTCCCAACGTTACGGGAATTAAATTCTTCACAATGAAATGATACAAATCTAAATCTGCGTATTTCATCGGATCAACGCCGATTTGTTGCCAAAATTCAGGAGTACTAAAATGTGCGGTAATAATTCCCATCGGAATCATAAACATATTTGCCACACAGTGTTCAAATCCTGACGCAACAAACAAACCAATCGGCATAATCATAATAAAAGCTTTGTCTGTAACAGTCTTACCAGAATAAGACATCCAAATCGCCACACACACCATAATGTTGCATAAAATACCTAGATTAAATGCTTCAAACCACGTGTGATGAATTTTATGTTGGGCGGTTGCAAGAATTGTTAAACCCCATTGGCCATTTGCTGCCATGGTTTGCCCCCCAAACCAAATAACAGCCGCAATAAATAAACCGCCCACAAAGTTGCCTAAATATACTACAATCCAATTTCGGATCATTTGCGTTGTGGTTATCTTACCACCAACACGGGCAACTAATGTTAAAGTAGAAGAGGTGAATAATTCAGATCCTAATATCACCACCATAATCACACCTAATGAGAATACTAACCCACCCACTAATTTGGTCAGCCCCCAAGGTGCTCCGGCACTAGCAGCTTGTGTTGTCGTGTAAAATACAAAAGCTAAAGCAATACAAGCTCCAGCACTAATGCCAGACATAAACGATAAAAATGGACGTTTATTTGCTTTATAAGTAGCTGTACTTTCTGCATAATCCGTTGCTTCAACAGGTGTGAGCGCAACAGAAGACAGTTTTTGAATTTCTGATGCCATAATCAAACTCCAAATATTAAAAAATTTGATGAAAATTTAATACTTCTAATATGTTTACAACTTCAAATACTTCTACCACCGAGGACATTTTACTCTTTTAATTTTTCATTTCAAAGAAATGCTACGATTTATTCTAACAAAATTTGATATTTTGCAAGATTTTTTCAGATAAAATAACCATAACTCTTTAGTGATAGTTTTTAGGTAAAAAAATAACCGCACTTTTATCAAAAAAGACAAAAGTGCGGTTAATTTTCTGGTTATTTTAGCAATACTCAGGACACATTAAGGTACAAAATAATGAGGTATAAAATGACTATCATTACCCGTCACAGCCGTAAAATCTTCGCGTAATCCCATACCGCAAGCCACATCACCCACAACCCAAGAGCCGATAATGGGATACATTCCATCAAAACTCGGTAATTCAAATTTTTGTTGATAAACATAACCTGAATTACCATAAAACGTAGAGTGTTCGCTTCCTTTCGCTGCAAATTCTACGCCATTGTTTTTCTCATAATAGAAGACATTGGCACCTTCTCGACCTAACAATGGTTTTTTCACCCACATTGATAAATCTTTTGGTAATTCGAAGGGCGTAAAATAAGCAGGCAATAAATTCGGATGATTAGGATAACGCGCCCAAAGTTTTGCCAATAGTGCTTTATTACTTAACAACATTTTCCACGCAGGCTCAATAAATCGTGTTTCAGCGGTTGTAATATGGCGAGCAAACTCAGCGTGGCTTAGCCATTCCAGTGGATACAATTTAAATAACATTTCAATAGGCTGTTCATTTAAATCTACAAATTTTTCTGTTTCGCTGTTATAGCCAATATCTTCCACTGCTAATTGATGAATATTCCAACCTGCGTTATAAGCCACATCAGCTAAATAATCTACATTGCCCCAATCTTCACGGCCAGCATCCTGCATGGCACTCAAATGGAAATCTGTTTTGCCGCTTTGTTGTTTCAAAAATTGGAAATGTTTTATTAATTCTTCATGAATCCAGTTAAATTGATCACGATGTTTCAGTCCCTCAATTTGCTCCAACCACTGCCATTGAACAACCGCAGCCTCCAACAAAGATGTTGGCGTATCGGCGTTATATTCAAACATTTTTAGATTATCGCCATCATAGCCAAAATCAAAGCGTCCATATAAATAAGGATCTTGATTACGCCAAGAGGTTTCAATAAGCTGTTTTTGCAACTCCGTAAAACGATAATTTTCATAATCGCCTTTTTTAATTTCATCCGCCGCAAAATCTAGACACATTGAATGTAATTCATTAGTGGTATCCTCAATGCGATCGATTTCCGCTAAGGTAAATTCATAAGCGACATTATCAGACCAATAATGAGATCCATCACTAGAAGGCAAATTATAGTAATCAAATCCAACATTAAGTAGCTGTTGTACCATATCTGGTCGAGTAGGAAACCCGGTTACACGTTTCATTTAACCCCCACTGCTACGATTAGTATTATTTGGGCTACTAAAACCACCGCGAGATACAGGTTTGCTATTCATGCTTCCTGCATTTCCTTTCACAAGCATTGGTTTTCCAACAGAACGATTCGTTTGTGGTTGCACAACTTGCCCTGTTGGTGTGGTGACAGCTCGATTTCCGGGATGATAGCTCGGGCCAAGGAAACTACTAATTGCACGAGCCGCCATATACCCCATAACGCCACCAGCAATCGCAGCCCCTAAAGAAGGATCGGTACTTTCAGCTTTTGCAGTCGATTCCGCATTGTTCTCGCTTTGATTAGCTTGTGCATTATTTTCAGCTGGATTTTTTACCGCACTTTCTGCATTACCATTATCACGAATATTTAAACCAAGCCCCTGCTGTGGTGTAGTTTCAGTTTTCTGAGTACTCTCGGTATTTTTATCTGCTTCACAAAGCTCAATTTTTTTCCAATCAGCTAAACAATCGTCTAAAGACTGATACACATCACGTTGTACTTGTTCTTCTGAACAGCCTCCTAATAAGGCCACAATAGATAAACTAACTAAAATCTGATTTTTCTTTTTCATTGTTCTCAATTTTTATCGAATGGTTTTCACGCCTAGCCATTGCTCGGCCTGTTTATTGGTAATTTCTTCACGAGTCCACATACTCATTAAATCTGGTTGTGGATATTTATTGCTGTTATAGCCGACTAAATGGGCAAAATCAAATACGGCATGAGGATAGCCATTAATAAGCAACAAGGCTAAATAACCAGTCTCATCCCAACAAATTTCAAGTTTGCGTGCTTCATGATGATTAGAGGTTGAATCAACATTATACACGTGCAACATATCCACTATCGGTTGAGCATTTTGACGCATATCAAGCGCATAAAAATAGCCTGTTTCGCCGTCATCTTCAAACATTACAGCAAAATGCTCAAATACCGTAGAATGCGTTCCCACTTGCTTTGGCGTTCCTAAAAAGAGTTCGTCCTCTAAAGTTAAATGTAACATTCCCTTTCCTTTAAATATTAGATATAAAAACACCGCACTTTTATACAAAGTGCGGTGAGATTTTACAGTAAATTCAGCGTGAATTACGCTTGACCTTTAACCGCTTTTAAGCCAGGGAATGCCGCTGGAGTACCCGCGCGTTCTAATGCTTCTTCGATACGGATTAATTGGTTGTATTTCGCAATACGGTCAGAACGGCTCATAGAACCAGTTTTGATTTGACCTGCTGCTGTACCAACAGCTAAATCAGCGATAGTCGCATCTTCGGTTTCGCCTGAACGATGAGAGATAACCGCGGTGTAACCTGCATCTTTAGCCATTTTGATTGCGGCTAAAGTTTCAGTTAAAGAACCGATTTGGTTAAATTTGATTAAGATAGAGTTTGCGATACCTTTTTCGATACCTTCTTTTAAGATTTTGGTGTTAGTTACGAATAAGTCGTCCCCCACTAATTGAACGCGGTCGCCTAACACTTTAGTTTGGTATGCGAAACCTTCCCAGTCAGATTCATCTTGACCATCTTCGATAGACACGATTGGGTATTGTTTGGTTAATTCTTCAAGATAGTGTGTGAACTCTTGAGAAGTGAATGAACGGCCTTCGCCTTTCATTTCGTATTTGCCAGTTTCTTTGTTGTAGAACTCAGAAGATGCACAGTCCATTGCTAAAGTCACGTCTTTACCTAATACATAACCTGCTTTTTCAACGGCTTCTTTGATACATGCTAAAGCATCAGCGTTAGAGGCTAAGTTAGGTGCGAAACCACCTTCATCACCTACAGCAGTGCTCATGCCTTTAGATTTTAATACTTTAGCAAGGTTGTGGAATACTTCAGCACCGATACGAAGTGCTTCACGTAATGTTTTCGCACCAACTGGTTGAATCATGAATTCTTGGATATCCACGTTGTTATCTGCGTGCTCACCACCGTTGATGATGTTCATCATTGGTAATGGCATAGAGTAAACGCCTGGTGTGCCGTTTAATTCTGCGATGTAAGCGTAAAGTGGTAAACCTTTAGATGCTGCAGCTGCTTTTGCATTTGCTAAAGATACCGCTAAGATTGCGTTTGCACCAAAGTTAGATTTGTTGTCGGTGCCGTCTAAATCGATCATGATTTGGTCGATTTCAGCTTGGTTAGACGCATCTTTACCAAGAATTGCTTCAGCAATTGGGCCATTTACTGCTGCTACAGCTTTTAATACGCCTTTACCCAAGAAACGAGATTTGTCACCATCGCGCAATTCTAATGCTTCGCGAGAACCCGTTGATGCACCAGATGGAGCCGCTGCTAAACCAACAAAACCACCTTCAAGATGAACTTCAGCTTCAACAGTTGGATTACCGCGTGAGTCGATGATTTCGCGACCAATCACTTTAACGATTTTTGCCATTTTTATTTTCCTCAATTAAGTTAATTAAAACGGGTTAGGCGAGCCTAAAACAGGCGATATGATAAAGCTATTTTGAGATTTTGTCTTGTAAAAAATGCGTATGCTTTGATCTTTATCTATTTTTACAAAATAAAAGAGCGGTGAAAAAATTCGTTGTTTCTCACCGCTCTTTTTACTCAAATTTAATCCATTACTTCACAGATTGTTTGTGATTTTCATAAGCTGCTTTTACAAAGCCTGCAAACAACGGATGGCCATCACGAGGCGTAGAAGTAAATTCTGGATGGAATTGGCAAGCGACAAACCAAGGATGATTTGGCACTTCGATAATTTCTACCAATTTTTTATCTGCAGATAAGCCCGTTACTTTCAATCCTGCTTTTTCAATTTGTGGAAGCAAGGTATTGTTCACTTCATAGCGATGACGATGACGCTCTTCAATGGTTTCTTTGCCATAAAGCTCGCGAGCGCGACTACCTGACACCAAATGACATTGTTGTGCGCCTAAACGCATTGTTCCGCCAAGATCAGATTCATCGGTACGCACTTCTGTATTACCATCTGCATCTTGCCATTCCGTGATTAATGCAACCACAGGTTGTTCACAATCTTTATCAAATTCAGACGAATTTGCTTTAGTTAAACCCGCTACATTACGTGCATATTCAATCAACGCAATCTGCATACCCAAGCAAATGCCCAAGTAAGGAATTTTGTTTTCACGTGCATATTGTGCGGTACGAATCTTACCTTCCACACCACGATAACCGAATCCACCAGGAACAAGAATACCATCAATTCCTTTTAATACTTCAACACCTTTGGTTTCAACATCTTGGGAATCAATATATTTAATGTTAACGCTTAAACGATTCGTTAAACCTGCATGTTTCAACGCTTCATTTACAGATTTATAGGCATCGGGTAACTCAGTATATTTACCCACCATCCCAATGGTCACTTCACCCACTGGATTGGCTTGTTTGTAAAGCACTTGCTCCCATTCAGACAGATCCGCCTCTGGACAAGTCAAACGGAAACGTTCACAGACGAAATCATCTAAGCCTTGAGATTTTAATAACGCTGGGATTTGATAAATCGAATTTACATCTTTTAATGAAATAACTGCGCGTTCTGGAACGTTACAGAATAAAGCAATTTTCGCACGTTCATTTGGCGGAATCATGCGATCTGAACGGCAAATCAACACATCAGGTTGAATACCAATAGAAAGTAATTCTTTTACAGAATGTTGAGTTGGTTTAGTTTTTACTTCACCCGCAGTTGGAATATAAGGCACTAAAGTTAAGTGCATAAATAACGTATGTTCACGACCAACTTGAACGGCTAATTGACGTAATGCTTCTAAGAATGGGAGTGATTCAATATCCCCAACGGTACCGCCCACTTCAACAATCACAATATCGTGACCTTGAGCGCCTGCAATGACGCGATCTTTAATTTCATTGGTAATATGTGGAATCACTTGAATTGTTGCACCAAGATAATCGCCACGACGCTCTTTACGTAATACTTCAGAATAAATTTTACCTGTGGTGAAATTATTACGTTTAGTCATTTTCGTACGGATAAAACGCTCATAGTGACCTAAGTCTAAATCTGTTTCTGCGCCATCTTGAGTGACGAAAACTTCCCCATGTTGGGTTGGACTCATCGTACCCGGATCCACATTAATATATGGATCTAATTTCATAATAGTTACGTTTAAACCACGAGCTTCTAAAATTGCCGCCAATGATGCTGCCGCAATGCCTTTACCTAACGATGAAACCACACCGCCAGTGACGAAAATATAATTTGTAGCCATAGGGAACCTAATCTGTATTGGGATATAAATGATTATAGCTAATCATCTTACAAACAAAATCAACCAAAAGTGCGGTCAAAAATCGAAGATAACTAGCTATCAAAGACGGGACGATAGTTTACCTGATTTGGTTAATGAACTCAATTAGAAAACCACAATTAGCATGTAAAGCCTTGTTAGATTTATCTATCCTCTAGGATGAAATCTTTCATGCAATCGTTTCAATCTCTCTTTTGCCACATGAGTATAAATCTGTGTTGTGGATAAATCTGTATGCCCTAGCAACATTTGCACCACGCGTAAATCCGCACCGTGATTCACTAAATGAGTGGCAAAAGCATGGCGAAGAACATGAGGGGAAAGTGCATCAGCATCAATATCCGCGAGAATGGCATAATGTTTTACACGATGCCAGAAAGTTTGACGAGTCATTTGCTGGGCACGCTGACTTGGAAACACAACATCAGAACTCTGCCCATTTAATAGCACAGGGCGACCATAAAGCATAAATTGACGAACCCAATAGGCAGCTTCTTCCCCCATTGGCACAATACGTTCCTTGTTCCCTTTACCAATCACTCGCACCACACCTTGTTGCACGCTCATGTTTTCAATCGTAAGCGAAACTAACTCCGTGACACGAAGCCCCGTCGCATAAAGCAACTCCAACATTGCTTTATCACGCAATTCCAAAGGCACGTCCACATCTGGTGTATTGAGCAAATCAGACACTTGTTGCTCAGTTAAATATTTTGGTAGGCGACTGGGTAATTTAGGCGAACTTAGCACCGCACTTGGATCATCTACTCGGTATTTTTCCCGGTATAAATATTGGAAAAGTTTACGCATTGCACTTAACATTCGCGCAGTGCTCGTGGCTTTGTAACCTTTCTCCAAACGTTCACCTAGAAAACCTTGCAAATCTACAGCATCTAAGGTTTCCAAAGACAAGTCGTTTTTATCCAACCAATCACAAAGTGCGGTTAAATCCAAACGATAAGATTGAACGGTATTTTCTGAAAGCCCTTTTTCAATCCAATATTCGTTAAGGAACAAATCAATAAGCGCAAGATTTTTCATATTACTTCTCTACAAGGAAAGCGATGCGTCCTATTTATGCTGAACAATCAAAAAAGCATTTAACTTGCGTGGAATCACAAAAAATGCAGCAGCCGCGATGATACTCATAAATAAAAATGTCATCGCTGGAGAAGTTGGATAAATCATACCTGCAATCGCGGTGAAAATGGCAATGAGTACCCCATTCGATAAGCCATTATACAAACCTTGTAACTTCGCAATATGACTTTGCGGTTGCGTGGTGATATAGCGAACAATCGCATAATGGCAAACGGCATAAGTCAAACTATGCATAAGTTGCAATAAGAATATCAACCAAAAATCTTCAATATATCCCATTACAGCCCAGCGTCCGATGCACGCAAGCGCAGAAACATAAAGTAGCACACTAATAGAAATATTTTGAAATAAGCGACGAGAAAAGAAAAATAATACAATTTCCGCTAATACCCCAATTCCCCAAAGTAAGCTAGTTTGTGAAACAGAAATTCCAATGCTTGTCCAATAAATTGTGCTATAAACATAATAAGCCGCATGAGAGCCTTGAATGAGTCCCACTGCAATCATGACTCGCAATGTAATAGGATTTTTCAGTAACGCAATAAAACCAATATTATTTTGAGCGCCACCTTCAGGCATTTCATCTTTTGGGGGAATGGTTGGTTTTAAAAGCTGAATGATGGTATAGAAAGATAAAAGTGCGGTCAAAATCCAGACAATATTTTGCTCGCCAACCCAGCCAATCATGCCACCAAATACCACTACACCAAGAATAAAAGCAGCAGAGCCAATCAAACGTACTTTACCGTAATCTAAGCCTATTTGTCGTTGCCAAGTGGATGCTAACGAATCCCCAATCGGCATTCCCGCTGAATTCACAGAAGCATACAAACCAATAGCAATAAACAACAACCAAAAATTATGTGCAACTAAACTCATTGCCGCCATGATAATGACCGATGCTAATGCCAACAGGCGTAAGGAATTAATAATATGATTGGCTTTTTTAATCAGCGATGAAAAAAATAATCCGCCCGCAAATCGGAAAATATAAGCACTCCCGATCACCAAACCAATCATTTCTTCACCATATTGTTGCGATTTCAACCATGCTGGGAAGAACGGCAAAAATACGCCATAAGCGCAGTAGTAACCTAGAAAGCTCAGTGCGAGCCAATAAAAAGGACGAACTTGCATCAGAATAAAGTTTCCATTTCTTGTGAACGAGACAAGCAAGCCTGCATAGCTTGCTCTATAGTTTGATTAAAATGTTGTGCGTCAAATACCGCTAACGCCGCCGCAGTGGTGCCACCTTTCGAAGTGACATTTTCTCGTAAAGTTGAAAGCGCAATTTGCGGATTTTCTGTCACCATTTTTGCTGCACCAAGCATGGATTGCTGCACTAATTCACGCGCAGTTTTCTCATCAATATTCATTTTGATTAAGGCTTGCTGCATCGCTTCCAGCATCAAAAAGAAATAGGCAGGGCTACTTCCTGAAGCGGCAGTTACTGCGTGCATTTGAGTTTCATCATCCATCCAAACTGTTCTTCCCACAGCCCCCAACAAATCTTGTGCAAAAGTGCGGTAATTTTCATTCGTATTTTTAGGTGCGAATAACCCCGCCATGCCTTCCCCCACTAATGCGGGCGTATTTGGCATGACGCGCACTATTGATTTTATACTTGGAATTAATGCGTTCAAGCGTTCAGTTGAAATCCCCGCAGCAATGGAAATTAACAATTTATCGGAAAAATCCACCGCACTTAGTGGAGAACAAACATCAGCCATCATTTGAGGTTTTACCGCAAGCAACACAACCTCAGCTTTGATTACACTTTCCACATTATTTTCTGAAGTTGCCACGCCAAGATTGGCAAAAAATGCTCTTTTTTCCTCATTCGGATCATTCACAATAATTTGCTCGGCAGGGTAACCTTGTTTCAATAAACCAAGAATAATAGCCTGCGCCATATTGCCACCGCCAATAAAGGCAATCAATTTGTGTTGCATCGTTTTTCCTACTTTTATGGGCTATAATGCTGCACATTCTACCCTATATTGAAGGAAGTGTTACGATGTGGTTCAAAAATTTAATGACTTATAGACTAACTAAACCGCTAGATTGGGATCTTGCACAGCTACAAACTCAACTGGAAGATTGTCAATTCCATCCTTGCGGTGCTCAAGATCAAAGTAAATTTGGCTGGTCTGCTCCATTACGAGGCGCTGATTTACTCTATTTTTCTGTAGGAAAACAAATTCTATTAATCGCCAAAAAAGAAGAAAAAATCTTGCCGGCAAATGTGGTCAAACGTGAACTTGATGAACGCATTGAAAACCTTGAACAAAAAGAAAATCGCAAACTTAAAAAGGTAGAAAAACAAACATTAAAAGATGATGTTGTGATGAATTTATTACCGCGTGCGTTTAGTAAAAATCAACATACGGCACTGTGGATTGATACGGAAAATAATCTTGTTCATGTTGATGCCGCATCGAGTAAACGCGCGGAAGATGCGCTCGCATTACTGCGTAAATCCTTAGGTTCTCTCCCTGTCGTGCCTTTAGCTTTTGCTAATGAACCCAGCACGATTTTAACGAATTGGATCGTTAAAGATAGCTTACCACATTGGTTACTTGCATTAGAAGAAGCCGAGCTTCGTGGCAGTCAGGAAGACAGCGTTATCCGTTGTAAAAAACAACCCTTAGAAAATGAAGAAATTCTCGCCCTTCTGCAAGATGGCAAAAAAGTAGTAAGTAAATTAGCCTTAGAATGGGAAGATACCTTAACTTTCGTTTTTAATGAAGATTGCACCCTAAAACGTTTAAAATTTGCAGATAGTGTACGCGAAAAAAATGATGATATTCTGAAAGAAGATTTTGCACAGCGTTTCGATGCAGATTTTGTACTGATGACTGGTATTCTAGCCAAACTCACCGAAAATTTATTAGATGAATTTGGTGGCGAAAAAACTAGGCTGTAAAATCATATTATAAATTTACCGCACTTTTAATTGAACAATATTTGCCTAGACAAAGGTTAAATCAAGCATAAACAAGAGCCTTTCCAAAAATATGAGGAAAGGCTATCTAATTATTGAATTATTGCTCAGTATTAGAGTTGCTGCTCGGCTTACGTCGTTTTCCGATATTTTTCGTATCCTTATGACGTAATTTCACTTTTTTCTTCGCCTCTGTTTTTTTCTTTTCTTCACGTTTTTCTTTAATACGTGCCTTTTGTTTTTTGCTGACAGATTTCACTTCACCATCTTTTGGTGGCTTAGTGCGAGGTTCTAAACCTTCTAAAATACGCGCCTTTAAAATTTCCTCGGTATAGCGTTTGATTTTACCTAGTAACTTGTAATCATGGGCTTCGACAAAAGAGACCGCCGTGCCCTTTTTACCTGCTCGCGCTGTACGTCCAATTCGATGCAAATAAGTATCCGCACTATACGGCAAATCAAAATTCATAACATGGCTTACATCGTCAATATCAATACCACGCGCAGCCACATCTGTTGCAACCAACACCGTCACAATACCTGATTTCAATTTATCAATCGCATTGTTACGTTGAGTTTGTGCCATTTCACCTTCTAAATACGCGGAACGGATACCTCGTTTACGCAATGTTTCAGAAAGTTCACGCGCATCTTCACGACGGTGAACAAACACAATTCCACGTGTCACTTCTTCAGTTTCAATAAAACGCGCGAGCAATTTGATTTTGTGTTCATTACTGTCTGCGTGATAATACCATTGGTTGATTTTTTTTCTTTCTCGACGGCTTGGTTCAGCATCCACTTTAACAGGATCATTCAACAAACGATCCGCAAAATCGACTAATAACTCTCCTTCTAAGGTTGCAGAAAACAACAAGGTTTGTTTCCGCCAACGGGTTTCTGCCGCAATTTTTTCCGCATCTTGCCCAAATCCCATTTGTAACATTCTATCGGCTTCATCAAAAATCAGCATTTCAACCGAACGGCAATCAAAATTTTCTTCCTTAATGTACTGCAACAAACGGCCAGGCGTAGCCACCACCAAATCTTGATTGGTATTGAACACATCACCGTGATTTTGATACGCCACGCCACCTGTAATAGTCGCAATATTTAAATGAGTGAACTGCGCTAATTCTTCCGCTTGTTCAGCCACTTGCATTGCCAATTCACGGGTTGGCGTTAATACCAAAATACGCGGTGGGCCTGGTTTACGGCGTGGATAATCCAATAAATGTTGTAGCGCGGGTAATAAAAAAGCAGCAGTTTTCCCTGTTCCCGTTGGTGCAGAGCCTAATACATCACGCTCTTCCATTGCTGCTGGAATAGCTTCCATTTGAATAGCTGTTGGGCGGGAATAACCTTTTTTCTCAAGCGCCTTTAAAAGCTCAGGAGAAAGATCGAATTGTTCAAATTGGGATAAATTCATTATTGTGCGGTTCTTTGTTAAAATTGGCGCGAATTATACCCGAAAAGCACCTAAAAGTGCGGTCAATTTACGAAAAATTTATGAGCGGATTTACCTTTAAACAATTCCATATCAATCAAGATTCTTGTGCGATGAAAGTCGGCACTGATGGCATTTTGTTAGGTGCTTGGGCAGATGTAAAGCATTGTAAAAACATTTTAGATATGGGTAGTGGCACAGGATTATTGGCTTTAATGTTGGCACAACGAACAAAAGAAAACTGCCAAATTCAAGCTGTTGAGTTGGATCCCATTGCAGCCAAACAAGCGCAAGAAAACATCAATGATTCAGTGTGGAAAAATCGCATTCAACTTATTCAAACGGATATACAACATTTTTTACAAACCACAGAACAAACCTTTGATTTAATTGTGGCAAATCCACCTTATTTTGAACAAGGTATTGCTTGCAAAAATGAGGAAAGAGAATTGGCTCGTTATACCAAGCAAAGCCACTTAAATTGGTTAGAATGGGCTACCACGCGCTTAGCAGAAAATGGGAAAATAAGTTTTGTTTTGCCTTATGAGGCAGGCAAAACGCTCACAAAATCCACCGCACTTTTTTGCATAAAACAGACGAATGTCATCACTAAAATGGGAAAAACGCCGCAAAGAATGCTACTTACCTTTGCTAAACAGCCACAAGTTTTAATGCAAGATCAATTGGTGATTTATGATGAGGATAATCAATACACTGAAACGTTTATTGAATTGACTAAAGATTTTTATTTGAAATTTTAAAGGGGAGAAAATTCTCCCCTTGAACTGATAAAAGGCGCTTAATTACCATTCATAACCATAAGCAGCCCCAACCATAACATCTTTCTTACCTGACATATTGGATGCTCCACTAAATTTAACAATATGTTTACCATTATCTGCCAAACGAGAATATCCAACCGCTAAGGCTTGTTCTCCACGATAATACGTGGTGGCGGTACTTATAGATGATCTACCTGAAGTATGTGGCTGAGGCAGCAAACCCATTGCACCTGCAATAGCAACGCCTCGACGTCCGCGACGATCAACTTCATCCATTTTATTGTTTAATTGATTAATTGAACGTGTATTTTGTGCCACAGATTGATTAGTTTCATATAATTGCTGACCATTTACCGCCTCTTTTGATATTGCAGAAATCTCACCAGCAGCTACATTCACTACTTTATTTCCGCCATTATTTAAGCCGTTTTCAGTAATAGAAACAGTTTTATTGCCTGTATTAATGGTTACGCCATTGGTGTTCATAACTGTATTGCCAGTGTGGACTTCTTTAACATTAACGATGTCATTTGGTGTAAGGCTATTACCATCTCTGCCGTCTCTGCCGTTTATGCCATCTCTACCGTTTTGTCCATCTTTACCATCTCTGCCGTCTCTACCATTTTGCCCTTTCAAATCAGGATTAGTTTTAATAGCATCGCTATCTAATTCCATAAATAGAACCTGATTATTATTTTTATCCTTTTGTAGCGATGCTTTTAAGCCATTACCAAAAGAAAAACGAAGATTCGTTAAATTAAACGGTGAACCTAGTTGTGTAAGTGGTGTGCCAATATTAAAGTTAGCACCATTACCACTTCCGCTGTTATAAAATAGCACAGGTGCAGCTGCCAAGGCTTTTAATTGTGCCACATTCACTGCGTCAGTATCTTCTGAACCCGCAGCAACATTCGTGATTTGGCGAGTGATACCTAAATCAGAATTACCCACAGATACCGCACCGGCAGAACTTCTCCAAGTGTTGGCATCATTGTAGTTGGCTTGAATCTCTGCTAGTGCCAATTTTTTAGCTGCAATGGCATCATCACGATTCTTACGCATCTTTGTCGTCGTTTCAGAAGCCTTATTACGAATATCTTCAGTTTTGCCATATAAACGGTCATATTCTGATACCTTTAAGGTTTCATTATACGAAAAAATCTTCTCGTCTAACTCAATAATCTTTGCTCGTAAGTTGTTATAAGCTTCTAATTTCTCAGCTGATAGAACAGTACTCATATCTTTTAGTAGCGTTTCTGGTTTAGTCGCATTATATGCTGTAGATGCATAGCCTAATGGATCAAAACCAATTACATCGCTTTTTGTATTTGCCAAAGAGTTATCTCCTAGAGCTACTGTCGAATCAAATGTAGCCATAGCACTTGGACCAAGTGCGACAGAATTAACGCCGGTTGTTTGAGCATTATCCCCCATAGCAATAGATTTTACGGCATTAGCTTGGCTTTGATAGCCCAATGCGATAGAGCTATTATAATTTGCTCGAGCTTCTTGCCCTTGAGCAATACTATATATTCCATGTGAATAGGTATATAAACCAATAGCCATACTGCCAAAGCCACGTGTACCATACGCAGTATTACGCCCCTGCTGATCAACTTGCGTGCCAATCGCAATAGAATAATGCCCCCAAGCCAGTGATGTTGCACCTAATGCAGTTGAGTAAATCCCTATAGTTTTTGCACGGTCACCAACCGCAGTACTATTTTCTCCTCCTGTTTCAGCGTTAGTACCAATAGAAACAGCTCGTGTACCATTAGCAATAGCTCCCGTACCTAATGCGATACCATAGTTTTTATGATCCACATTCGCTTTAGCAAGATTACCTAATGCAACAGAACCTACACCTCCAGTATAAGACTTATAACCAATAGCAGTAGCTGCTGTGTGGAATGGAGAACCTTGCTTAATAGAATCATTTTTAGCTTCAGGACCAATAGCAACAGACACTCCAACTTTTGACTGAGCACCATATCCAATAGCTATAGAACGTTCAGTTTGAGAACTTTCCTCTACCTTAGCTGCGGTACCAATAGCAAGACTATAATCTCCTCCAGCCTCAGCTGCAAAACCATTTGCTAATGCTTGCATTCCCGTCGCTTTCGCCTTATATCCTGTTGCGATACTTGCATAGTTAGTTGCTTTTGATTCAGCACCTAGCGCAACAGAATAGGAACCAGAAGCTAATGATTCATCACCAATCGCAATAGCTTTTCCTCCTGTTGCACCAAATGGGTTGGCTAACCCAAAACGAGCTAATTCAGGATTCTTTGGATATAACGCTTTTTGCTTATCTAATGTTGCACGAGCCTCCGCGACACTTTTTGCATAAGCAATAAAAGAATCACGTTTTTTCTGATCTGGAATAAGTTGTTTGAGTCGGGCGTCATCTTTAATAAGTTCTGCTAGTTTTGTTTCACCCTGTGTTGCGTTAGTAAGTTCAGAAATGACCGCTTGATCGGTGATATTGCTTTTAATCGTACTATCATAATTCAGAAATTCTCTTAATTTATTTGGATCATCATAGAATTTCTTCATTTCTTTTTCACTAGTATGCACACCAATCGCAATTGCTCGTTCTCCTACCGAATAAGCATCTGCGCCAACTGCAATACCATATTGATTAGTTGCCTCCGCGTATGCACCTAACGCAGTTGTATTAATTTCAGTGGCCTGAGACTTTGTCCCCATCGCTATTGCGTCAGTTTTTGTTGCTTGTGCGTTATTCCCAACAGCTGTACCACCAGCACCATTTTTTCCCATTTTTTGTTCTAATTGATCAATACGATTAATTAATGCATTGTATTGCTCTTGTGTAAGAGTGATATTATCTGC